>NZ_JACOPX010000013.1 GCF_015461835.1 Pseudomonas neuropathica
TTCACTCGTTGATCCATTGGGGACTCTTGTTTCCAGGGCATGGTCAGCACCTCCTGACCATGATTGATACCTGTAAACCATGTCCCCGGTCTCAAACGTAAAGGATGTACCCGGTCTTTACCCACCCCAGCCCTCTCCCTGAGGGAGAGGGGGCCGACCGAGGTGTCTTTCGCTATCCATCGATCTGAAGCAGCGTTGTCGATTATGGATTCACAGCAAAGCGTTCAGGTCGATGTAGTTCGTAAATATCCCCCATTCGGTCCCCTCTCCCTCCGGGAGAGGGCTAGGGTGAGGGCAGCGCGTGTTGCCACACCAATTTCTCGAAACCACCCCCAATCCAATCTTCTCTCCCTGTAAACTCCGCAAATCCAAACCGACACTCAGGGAGCTCAAATGTCCGGTTCGATCCTCTATATCCACGGTTTCAACAGCGCCCCGGCCTCGAAAAAGGCCTGTCAGCTGGTGACGGTGATGGAGCGGCTGGGTTTGAGCGACAAACTGCGTGTTCCGGCCCTGCATCACCATCCGCGCGAAGCCATCGGTCAGTTGGAACAAGCGATTGCCGAACTGGGCAGCCCGCTGCTGGTGGGAAGCTCACTCGGCGGCTACTATGCGACTCACCTGGCCGAGCGCCATGGCCTGAAAGCCCTGCTGGTCAACCCTGCGGTCAGCCCGCACCGGATGTTCGACGGCTATCTGGGCCCGCAGAAAAACCTGTATACCGATGAAACCTGGGAATTGACCCACGACCACGTCACGGCCCTGGCCGAACTGGAAGTGCCGGCGCCTCAGGATGCGCAGCGTTATCAGGTGTGGTTGCAGACCGGCGATGAAACACTGGACTATCGCCTCGCCCAGCAGTATTACCGCGCCTGCGCCTTGCGTATTCAGGCCGGCGGCGACCACAGTTTTCAGGGTTTCGCCGGGCAATTGCCGGCGTTGCTGAGTTTTGCCGGCATTGGCGCCGATGTGTATCAGGCAATCGATTTCACCGCATTGTGAAGTCTTGCCCCTATTTCATGAATGACTGACGACGAGACCCTATGGCCACTCCCAGCGCTAGCTCTTATAACGCCGACGCCATCGAAGTCCTCTCGGGCCTCGACCCGGTGCGCAAACGCCCCGGCATGTACACCGACACCAGTCGGCCGAACCACCTCGCCCAGGAAGTGATCGACAACAGTGTCGACGAAGCCTTGGCGGGTCATGCCAAATCGGTGCAGGTCATCCTGCACGCCGACCACTCGCTGGAAGTCAGTGACGACGGCCGTGGCATGCCGGTCGACATTCACCCGGAAGAGGGCGTGTCGGGTGTCGAGCTGATCCTCACCAAACTCCACGCGGGCGGCAAGTTTTCCAACAAGAACTACCAGTTCTCCGGCGGTCTCCACGGCGTGGGTATTTCCGTGGTCAACGCCTTGTCGACCGAAGTCCGTGTGCGCGTAAAACGTGACGGCAACGAATACCAGATGACCTTCAACGACGGTTTCAAAGCCTCGGAACTGGAAATCGTCGGCACCGTCGGCAAGCGCAACACCGGCACCAGCGTGTACTTTGCGCCGGACCCGAAGTACTTCGATTCACCGAAATTCTCCATCAGCCGCCTCAAACATGTGCTCAAGGCCAAGGCTGTGCTGTGCCCGGGGCTGCTGGTCAGCTTCGAAGACAAAGGCACCGGTGAGAAAGTCGAGTGGCATTACGAAGACGGTCTGCGTTCCTATCTGGTCGATGCGGTCAGCGAATTCGAACGCCTGCCGGACGAGCCGTTCTGCGGTGCTTTCGCCGGTAATAAAGAAGCCGTCGACTGGGCCCTGCTGTGGCTGCCGGAAGGTGGCGACGCGGTGCAGGAAAGCTACGTCAACCTGATCCCGACGGCGCAGGGCGGTACTCACGTCAACGGTCTGCGTCAGGGCCTGCTTGATGCGATGCGCGAGTTCTGCGAATTCCGCAGCCTGCTGCCGCGCGGCGTCAAGCTGGCGCCGGAAGACGTCTGGGAGCGCATCGCGTTCGTCCTGTCGATGAAAATGCAGGAGCCGCAATTCTCCGGCCAGACCAAAGAGCGTCTGTCGTCCCGTGAAGCGGCGGCGTTCGTCTCCGGTGTGGTCAAGGATGCGTTCAGCCTGTGGCTCAACGCCAACCCGGAAACCGGTCTGGCCCTGGCGGAACTGGCAATCAACAACGCCGGTCGTCGTCTCAAGGCGAGCAAGAAAGTCGAGCGCAAACGCGTCACCGCCGGTCCGGCATTGCCGGGCAAACTGGCGGATTGCGCTGGCCAGGATCCGATGCGTTCCGAACTGTTCCTCGTCGAAGGTGATTCCGCCGGCGGTTCCGCCAAGCAAGCGCGGGACAAGGAATTCCAGGCGATCCTGCCGTTGCGCGGCAAGATCCTCAACACCTGGGAAGTCGACGGTAGCGAAGTACTCGCCAGCCAGGAAGTGCACAACATCGCCGTGGCCATCGGTGTCGATCCGGGTGCGGCGGACATGAGCCAGCTGCGTTACGGCAAGATCTGCATTCTTGCCGACGCCGACTCCGACGGTCTGCACATCGCAACGCTGCTGTGCGCGCTGTTCGTTCAGCATTTCCGTCCGCTGGTGGATGCCGGTCACGTCTATGTGGCGATGCCGCCGTTGTACCGCATTGACCTGGGCAAAGAGATTTACTACGCCCTCGACGAAGCCGAGCGCGACGGCATTCTCGACCGTCTGGTCGCCGAGAAGAAACGCGGCAAACCACAGGTCACCCGATTCAAAGGTCTGGGTGAAATGAACCCGCCGCAGTTGCGTGAGACCACCATGGACCCGAACACTCGGCGTCTGGTGCAACTGACGCTGGGTGAAGACTTCGCCGAAACCTCGGAAATGATGGACATGTTGCTGGCGAAGAAACGCGCCGGTGACCGCAAGACCTGGCTCGAATCCAAAGGCAACCTCGCCGAGGTGCTGGCCTGATGCGGTTTGGCTGGGCCTTGGCGGGTGCGTTGCTGCTGAGTGCGATGAGCGTGTCGGCCGAGCCGTTGCAGGAGTTGCGCGTGCTCTCCGAACACCCGGTCGACGGCATGCGCGGCGGTAACCTGTCGGGGCTGGCCATGTGTGGCAGCGAGTTGTGGACGGTGTCGGACCGCGATGACGATCAGATCTATCGGCTCAATACCGCCGATCAGGTCTGGCAGGCCGAAGCCTTGCACATCGACGTGCCTCTGGTGCCGGAGACCGGTCTGCCGTGGGGGTTGCGCTCGCGCAATTGGGCCGCATCGTTCGTGCGCGGTGGCGACCTGGATTTCGAAGGCATCAGCTGCGACAGCGCCGGCAATCGCTACATTGTCAGCGAGGGCCATGCGGCGGTCTTGCAGGTGCCCGTCAGCGGCCCGGTCAACTGGCTGAAGATCTCGCCGATGATGGTTCGCGAAGCGCGGGCCAGCGGCATGCTCCTGCATTTCAATGCGATCTTCGAGGGCTTGGCGATCAATCCGGCGGGCGATCAGATGTGGCTGGCTGCCGAGCGGCAAAGCCGTGGCTTGCTGCTGATCAAGCGCCAGCAGACGGTGTGGAATTGCGACGGTCGTTGCGTGCTGCTCAGCGAGGGCGGCAAGGAAATGCAGCCGCCGCAGTTCCCGAAGGCCAGAGCGGTCGACCGAGACTTTTCCGACCTTTCATTGTTTAACGGCAAATTGTTTACCCTTGAGCGCAACGCCTTTCAGATTTGTCGGCGCGATGCGCAGACCGCCAAGGTCGAACGTTGCTGGTCGTACGCCGCTGAATTGTTGCAGGCCAACCGCCGTTATTCGCAGAACTTCGGGCTGGAAGAGGCGCTGATCGTTGACGCTGATGGTGCGTGGGTCGGCGTCGACAATAATTTCGGCCCACGGGCCGACGGTGAGGTTCGGCCGATCGTCTGGCGCTTCGCCGCGCCTGACGGCGGCTGGAGCGCCAAGCCTTGAGCCAGCAACCCCCGGGCAAACGCGCCGGTCGGGTGCTGATGATTCTGGCATGGTGCGCGGCGCTGTTTCTGGCGACGCGGTTTTTTGGCCAGTGGGAGCAGCGCCAGCAGAATCCGAACGTCGTGGTCAGTTCGGAGCAGGGCGAAGGGTTTATCGAGGTGAAGCTGGCCGGCAATGCCCAAGGGCATTTTGTCGCCAGCGGTCAGATCAACGGCGAACCGGTCGAGTTCATGCTCGACACCGGCGCAACCGATGTGGCGATCCCGGCGGATCTGGCCAAGCGTTTGAAGCTGGAAGAAGGTTTCGGTGTGACCCTGAGCACGGCCAATGGCCTGAGCCAGGGCTATCGAACCAAAATCGACCGCCTGCAACTCGGTGACATCGTGCTGCGCGACGTCCGCGCACTGGTGGCGCCGGGGCTGCATGGCGATCAGGTGCTGCTTGGAATGAGCGCCCTGAACAAACTTGAATTTACTCAGCGCGGTGGCACCATGCTGCTGCGCCAGACAACGAACCGATGAGGCCTGCATGAGCAACCCCCTTGATCTCAGCCTGGACGGTGTAGAACGCCGCTCGCTGGCCGACTTCACCGAAAGTGCCTACCTCAACTACTCCATGTACGTGATCATGGACCGTGCTCTGCCGCATATCGGCGACGGCCTGAAACCGGTACAGCGGCGTATCGTCTACGCCATGAGCGAGCTGGGGCTGGACGCCGACTCCAAGCACAAGAAATCGGCGCGTACCGTCGGTGACGTGCTCGGCAAATTCCATCCGCACGGTGACTCGGCGTGCTACGAAGCGATGGTGCTGATGGCGCAGCCTTTCAGCTATCGCTACACGCTGGTCGACGGTCAGGGTAACTGGGGTGCGCCGGACGATCCGAAGTCCTTCGCCGCCATGCGTTACACCGAAGCACGCCTGTCGCGTTATTCCGAAGTGCTGCTCAGCGAACTGGGCCAGGGCACTGCCGACTGGGGCCCGAACTTCGACGGCACCTTACAAGAGCCGCTGGTGCTGCCGGCGCGTCTGCCGAACATCCTGCTCAACGGCACCACCGGTATTGCCGTGGGCATGGCCACCGACGTGCCGCCACATAACCTGCGCGAAGTCGCCACCGCTTGCGTGCGTCTGCTCGATGAGCCGAAAGCCACGGTCGAGCAGCTCTGCGAACACATTCAGGGCCCGGACTATCCGACCGAAGCGGAAATCATCACACCGCGCGCCGACTTGCTGAAGATGTACGAAACCGGCAAGGGCTCGGTGCGCATGCGCGCCGTGTACCACGTCGAGGACGGCGACATCATCGTCACCGCGCTGCCGCATCAGGTGTCCGGCGCCAAGGTGCTGGAGCAGATCGCCGCGTTGATGCAGGCCAAGCCGTCGAAAGCCCCGCAGATCGCTGACCTGCGCGACGAATCCGACCACGAAAACCCGTGCCGCATCGTGATCATCCCGGTCAACAGCCGCGTCGATCATGAAGCGCTGATGCAGCACTTGTTCGCCAGCACCGAGCTGGAGTCGACCTACCGGGTCAACGTCAACATCATCGGTCTGGACGGCAAGCCGCAGCTGAAAAACCTGCGAGCGCTGCTGGTCGAGTGGCTGGAATTCCGCGTGCTGACCGTACGTCGCCGCCTGCAATTTCGTCTCGACAAGGTCGAGCGTCGTCTGCACCTGTTGGACGGTTTGCTGATCGCCTACCTCAACCTGGATGAAGTGATCCACATTATCCGTACCGAGGAGCATCCGAAGGCCAAGCTGATCGAGCGTTTCGCCCTCAGCGAGATTCAGGCCGACTATATCCTCGACACCCGTCTGCGTCAGTTGGCGCGACTGGAAGAGATGAAGCTGCGCGACGAGCAGGACGAACTGCTCAAGGAACAAGCCAAGCTGCAAGCCCTGCTGGGCAGCGAAGCCAAGCTGAAGAAGCTGGTGCGCACCGAGCTGTTGAAAGACGCCGAAACCTACGGCGATGACCGTCGGTCGCCAATCGTCGAGCGCGCTGAGGCCAAGGCGCTGACCGAACACGATCTGCTGCCGAACGAAAAAGTCACCGTGGTGCTGTCGGAAAAAGGCTGGATCCGTTCGGCCAAAGGTCATGACATCGACGCCACCGGCCTGTCATACAAGGCCGGCGACGGCTTCAAGACCTCGGCAGCGGGGCGCTCCAACCAGTTTGCGGTGTTTATCGACTCGACCGGCCGCAGCTACTCGGTGGCCGCGCATACCTTGCCATCGGCTCGGGGCCAGGGCGAGCCGTTGACCGGTCGTCTGACGCCACCGCCCGGCGCGAGCTTCGAATGCGTGCTGATGCCGGAAGACGACGCGTTGTACGTGATCGCTTCCGACGCCGGTTACGGTTTTGTGGTCAAGGGCGAAGATCTGCAAGCCAAGAACAAGGCCGGTAAAGCCCTGTTGAGCCTGCCGAACAACGCCAAAGTGATCGCGCCACGCCCGGTAGCCGATCGTGAGCACAACTGGCTGGCGTCGGTCACGACCGAAGGTCGCCTGCTGATCTTCAAAATCAGCGATCTGCCACAATTAGGTAAGGGCAAAGGCAACAAGATCATCGGTATTTCCGGTGAACGTGTGGCCAGTCGCGAAGAATATGTCACGGACATCGCCGTCCTTCCGGAAGGCGCCACGTTGGTGCTGCAGGCCGGAAAACGGACCCTGTCGCTGAAGGCCGATGACCTCGAACACTACAAAGGTGAGCGTGGGCGTCGTGGCAATAAGCTGCCAAGGGGCTTCCAGAGAGTGGATGCGCTGCTCGTCGAAAACCTCAATTAGGCGCCCTAGAGCGTTGGATCTACGATTTAACGCGTAGATCGACGCTTTGGCGCTGGAGTCGGAACGCATATTCACGGATGATATGGCCTTTCCAAGCGCCGGCGTGGCCGAGCGTTCTTCATATTTATTGAGTATTTTCACTGTGGTCAGCCTTGTGGCGGCCACCTGGACGGGATGATGACTGCTCTGCGCCCCCTTATTTTCCTGCTCGCCGGCGTTTTGGGCCTGGCGGGTTGCAGCGTTCACCAGCCGGTGTCGCTGTATCAACTGGACAGCGGAAGTCCGGTTCAGCCTGCGCAAAGCGCGGGCATGGCGGTTCTTTTGGGTCCGGTAGTCGTAGCCGATTACCTGCAACGTGAGACATTGCTGCAACGTCAACCCGATGGCAGCCTGCAGGCAGCGACAGACGGTCGTTGGGCTGGCAGCCTTTCGTCGGATATCGATCAGTTGCTGATGCGTCAGGTTGCTGGCCATCTGGACAGCCAGCGTGTAGTGCTGGCACCGGCCACTACGGGGTTCACTCCGGATGTGCAGGTGTTGCTGACCATCACGCGTCTGGACTCTGGCCAGAAACAACCGGCGATTCTCGATGCTCAATGGCGTCTGATCGACCGTCGTGGTCAGGTGCGCGATAACCGCATCGTTCATCTGCAAGAACTGCATGCCGGCAGTACCGCTTCGCAGGTTCAGGCCCAAGGCATTTTGCTGCAGCGTCTGGCCGAGCAATTGTCGGTAGCGCTGAAGCCTTTGGCCAATCAGCCACCGGTGGCTGAGGCACCACGTAAATCGGCACCGAAACCGGCCGCGCCAGCGGCGGAAGCCGAGAAGCAGCCGAAGATTCCGATGGCTTCGCCGATTCGGACGGATATGGAAGTGTTCCGCTTCTAAGCTGGATCGAGTCAGAACAGAGCCCGCCTTGTGCGGGCTTTGTTGTGTCTGGGCGCTAGAGGATCAAAAGCCCCTCACCCTAACCCTCTCCCGGAGGGAGAGGGGACCGATTGGGGGATATTGCAGAGTTACGCCGACCTGATCGTCCTGCTGTGAATCCATAATCGACTCGATTTGTCAGGTCGATGTATCGCGTCAGACACCTCGGTCAGTCCCCTCTCCCTCGGGGAGAGGGCTAGGGTGAGGGGCTTTTCAGTCACCCACAAAAAAGCCCGCAGACAATCACTCGTCTGCGGGCTTCTGTGTTTCAGGCCTAAGGCTTAAGCCCGACGCTCATGCATCCGCGCCAGTTGCCGCTCGAGCATCGACGGATATGGCTCCATCAACCGCTCCACGCAGCAAGCGCCTTCAGGGCTGGCGATCGGCCGGATCCGCGCACGCTGACGAATCAGCGCATCGTCACTGATCTTGCGCTCGACCAGCAACAGGTTGCGGCTGTGCTGCGACAAGGCCAGCGCATCCTGCGCCGAATCGGTCAGCAGCAGATCAATCTGACTCAAGCCGAACAACTCATCGCCCAAGGTCAGGCCCAGCTGCAGTTGCAGGGTGATGCCGCTGTCCGCGACTTCAATCTGCAACTGATGACCCAAGGCCCGCAGCAACTCGCCGCAGCAGATTGCGTTGGTCAGGTAATCGTCACCGCTGTCTTCGGTGTGGAAGAGCATCAGCGTGCTGCCGTCGTTGAGGGTCTCGATTTCACCCTGATACAGCGAAGCAGCCTGATCGAGGCAGTCACGATAACGCTCCTGCAATTCTTCCAGGCGTGCCCGCGGCAAGCGGCGCAGTTGTTCCTGTGAGCCCAGTTGTACCGCCAGCACGGCGCTGTGTTGTGGCACGCTCGGAGTCGCCTTGCGGGCGACCGGTTGTGAGGCAACGTCCAGCGATTCATCGCGCAGATCAGCGAACGCGTCATCGTCATCATCGTCTTCGACGGTGCTGACCAGATGTCGCGGTGCAGGCTTCTGCGCGGCCATCGGACGGGTTTCGTCGAAACTCGGATCACGCAAGTTGCGCACCTCGAATTCCGGCTCGTCCTCTTCGTCCTCGAACTCAGGCTCCGGTTCCGGTGCAGGCTCCGGCGCGTAGTTGGCGTGCAGCTGACGCGCCAGATCGCCGATTTCATCCTGACGATCAATGCCCGGCGTGTGTTCGTCGATGCGTCGCAACCAGACACGCAATTGCAGCAACGGCGTCGACAGATAGCGGCCCATGCGCAGGCTCAGGGCCAGCGACAGCGCCAACAGGATCCCGCTGAGAATGCCCATGCTTTGCAGGCTGATGGTCATCGGCTGCTGGAACTGATCCATGTCCAGGCTGATGCGCAGTTGCCCGGCAGTCACGTCCTGGAACGTGATCTTGCTCTCGTACATGCCCTCGGCTTCGCCCAGCAGGCTGTGCTTGGGCCGCTGACCGGACTCGGCGAGGATGCGGTTATCCACGCTGTAGATCGCCGCGTGGGCCACCAGTTTGTTCTTGGTCAGGTTGTTGAGCAGCACGTTGAGGCTGAGGATGTCGTTGGATACCAACAGCTCCGTGGCCGAGGTCGCGGTCTGCGTGGTCAGGCTTTCGCCCAGCGCATCGGCCTGCTGGTGCATGGCCTGCTTGAATTGCAAACCCATCACGCCGGCATAGATCACCAGGGCCAGAGCGACCAGGATCACGTTATGGCTGGCAATGCGCAATGCAATCGGTACACGGCGGTGGCGCAGTGCACGGAAGATCAGCAGGAAGAAGTTATCGGTTTTAACTGGCGTGGGCCGGTTCACTGAGCTCGGCTCTTTTGTCCGTGAAGTTGACGCGCAGTATAGCGACAGGCCCTAGACCGGCAAAGCGCTCGCGGTGCCCGATGGTCACTGAAAGTGGGTAGAATGCGGTTTTTTTCCAGTTGCGGGGGTGCGCGTTGCGCGAAATCGTCCTGATTAACATCACGGGAGTCGACCGTCCGGGTCTGACTGCGGCCATTACCGGCGTTCTGGCACAAGGTGGTGTGAACATTCTCGACATCGGTCAGGCGGTGATCCACGACACCCTGTCGTTCGGCATCCTGGTTGAAATCCCCGATTCCGAGCAAGGCAAGTCCGTGCTCAAGGACATTCTGTTCAAGGGCTACGAGCTCGATCAGCAGGTACGCTTCACGCCGGTGTCCGAAGAGGATTACCAGCAGTGGGTGGGCAATCAGGGCAAGAAGCGCCACATCGTCACCCTGCTGACCCGCAAAGTAACCGCTGGTCAATTGCAGGCTGTCAGCTCGATCACCGCCAAATACGGCCTGAATATCGATCACATCGACCGTCTGTCGGGTCGCATGCCGCTGGACACTCCAGCGGACAAAGGCAAGGGCTGCATCGAGTTCTCGGTGCGTGGCGAAGCGGCCGATCCACAGGCGCTGCGTGCCGAATTCCTCAGCGTTGCCCAAGCGCTGAACGTCGATATCGCCTTTCAGGAAGATTCGCTGTTCCGGCGCAACCGTCGTCTGGCGGTGTTCGACATGGACTCGACGCTGATCGAGGCCGAGGTCATTGACGAGTTGGCCAAGGCTGCCGGCGTGGGCGAGCAGGTGTCCGAAATCACTGAGCGGGCGATGGCCGGCGAGCTGGATTTCCGCGCCAGTTTCAAAGAGCGTCTGGCCTTGCTCAAAGGTCTGGATGTCAGCGTGCTCGACTCGATCGGCGCTTCCCTGCGTCTGACCGAAGGCGCCGAAACGCTGTTCGCCGAACTCAAGCGTCTGGGCTACAAGACCGCGATCCTGTCCGGTGGCTTCACCTATTTCGCCAAGCAATTGCAGGCCAAACTCGGCATCGACTATGTGTTTGCCAACGAACTGGAAGTGGTCGATGGCAAGTGTACTGGCGTGGCGATCGAGCCGATCGTCGATGCCCAGCGCAAGGCTGATTTGCTCAAAGAGCTGGCACACAAGGAAGGTTTGCGTCTGGAGCAGACCATCGCGGTCGGCGACGGCGCGAATGACCTGCCGATGCTGGCGATTGCCGGTTTGGGCGTAGCGTTCCGTGCCAAGCCGTTGGTGAAGCAGTCGGCGAAGCAGGCGATTTCGACGTTGGGGCTGGATGGCGTGCTGTATCTGCTGGGTTTCCGTGACCGCGACGGGCAGCTCTGAGATCTCTATCGCCTGACTTGGCCTCTTCGCGAGCAGGCTCGCTCCCACAGTTGAAATGTATTCCAATGTGGGAGCTAGCCTGCTCGCGAAGGTTGCGCCGCCGATCCATCGGCGGGCACTTAAAGCGATTTCCACAACGAATCAAAATCCTCTTC
Organism: Pseudomonas neuropathica; assembly: GCF_015461835.1. Lineage (GTDB taxonomy): Bacteria > Pseudomonadota > Gammaproteobacteria > Pseudomonadales > Pseudomonadaceae > Aquipseudomonas > Aquipseudomonas neuropathica. Next base: position 10,952 of record NZ_JACOPX010000013.1, read on the forward strand.
GCTCCCGGCATTGCGCGCGGTTTCCAGCGAGCGATAGGCGAATTGATTGAAACTGTGCGTACTCGCCACCCGTCGATCCAGCCCGGCGCGGTGTTCTTCGCCTTGGGTGTTTATCAGCACTTTACTGCCTTCCTGAAACGGCAAGCGCGGCGCCAGCAAGGTTGCCGGCAAATCTATCGCACTGATCTCCGGTAACAATAATCCGCGCAGATACTGGCTGTGATCGTCCCGTGAGCGCACCAGTTGCAGGCCGCAAGGCTGGGCATGTGGCGCCACCAGCTCAATGCCCATTTGCGTGCCGCCGCCGCGCACCTGGCGGATCCAGCGAATGACCGCGATGCTCCAGCCCAGACTGACACTGTCCTGAATGCCGAGCATTTCTCCGGCCTGCAGCTCGGCGGGCACTTCATTCGGCCACGCCAGGCAATATCCGCCGGGGCTGTGATTGATCACCGGCAGGGCATGGGTCGGGTAGTGCGGCGTACTGTCGGTGCCGCTTTCATCCTCGAACAAGTGGTCGTACTGGATTTCCTCGTAAGGCAAAAATTCATCAGTTTTGCTCTGCGGTGCGGCGTCGAAGGCTTGGCTCCAACTGTCCTTTTCACCTTTGGCGACGGCACTGCTGAAATTCGCCGAGCGCGTTCCGGGATGCTTGAGCAGCTCGCTGAAACTGCGCTCGCCACCCAGATAAAAGTGCAGGGCGCTCATGCCCACGCACACGGTCAGATGGCCTTGGCCGACGGTGCGCTGAAAGCTGCGCTCGGCAGCTTGTCCCCAGGTGGCATGCAGGTGTTGCAGGGTGTCGAAGCTGAGCCCGGGCGGAACGGGCAGCGGTGTCGATGTGGGCTGGTGCTGCAAATGCGCTTCGATGGCGTTCACCAGTGGCTGCGGATCGAAGCCGAGCAATCCGGCCTGTTCTTCGCTGCGAAACATGTTGCGGTAGCGCGGGCCGGTATCGATCGCCGGGCTGATCGCAAACAGTCCTTCGCTCGAGCGACCGGGATGCAATTTGAGCAGGGCGCTCCACGGTTCGAGTACTTCAGCCAATCGGGCGATCTGGTTCTGCCGCAATTGATTGCAGCGGGCACTGCCCAGGAGCAGGGCGGCGATGTAAGTCTGTTCAAGCGTGAGTTCGGTGGTGAGGCTGGCGAGATCGTCGCGGACCCGGCGCTGTTGCAGTTGTAGTTCGCAGGCGATGCGATACAGCTGATGCAGTTCGAACCACACCTGCTCCGGTGCCGCGCTGTACAGTTGCGTCGCACGCAGCAGTTGACCCTTGAGAGCATGGGCCGCCCGTTGCAGGGCGGTGCTGACCAATATCGCGCGATCCTTGCTGTACTTCGGCGCAATCCGCAACACGATCTGTTTGTAGCCGACGGCCAGATGGCTTTGCAGCGCCTGGCACAAATTGCTGATCTTGCGTGAACGCTCGTCGAGCATGATCGCTTGATGCAGGAAGTGCCGTTCCAGATGCTGGCAGACGAAATACACCTCGGGTCGCAGCAGCTCCAGCAGGTTGAGGCGATTGTCACTGGGGGTGAGAAGTAGATTGAGTTCGCCCAGGCCTTGATACAGCAGGCGGGCGGTTTCACCGATGTTGGCCTTGGGCAGGCCGGCGATCCAGCGCTTGAGGTCGCGCGGCGTTGCTTCGCAAAACGACAGACGCGTTTGCGTCGGGGGCGGGGCGCTCAGGGAGGGTTGGGGACGAGACTCACTCATGCCTTGACGGGCTCCGGCGGCGGAAGGGGCAATGCCCAAAACTCTAGCAGCTGTGGTCTGTTTCGCTGGGTAGCGTCAGACTTTTTGACCGCTGGTCTGCTGGCCGGATGCCATTCCCCAAGCCCTACTAGGCTCTCAGGCGTGCGATCGGAAACGCACGGTTGCACGGCCTGCCGTCAACCTCGGGCAGGTCTCCCGAAACTTCAAGGAGATGAGGTTCATGTCTAAATATGCAGTGGCAAATCAATGGGGTGGCAGTTCGGCGCCGTGGCATCCGGGTGGAACCTGGGTACTCGGCGGGCGGGACAACCAGAATGTCGTCGCTATCGAGATCAAGTCGCGCGATGACGGTAAAACGTTCACCGGCACCATGACCTATGCCGGGGAAGGTCCCATTGGCTTCAAAGCGCAACGCACCGGTCAGAACCAGTACAACGTCGAGAATCAGTGGGGTGGCAATGATGCCCCATGGCATCCGGGCGGCAAGTGGGTGATTGGCGGCCGGGACAATCAGAACGTTATCGCGTTGAGCGTCACGTCCAGTGACGGAGGGAAAAACCTCAGTGGCACCAATACCTATGCCAACGAAGGCCCGATCGGCTTTCGTGGGCAAATAGAGTAACGGCACCACCGAGTCGTATCCGCCTTTTCGCAGACGTGTGAAAAGGCGGATCAGTGGCTCACATCATGTTCAGGCTTTTGGCAGCGCCAGGCCTTGACCCATCTGCACTGGCGAACCCGCCACCAGCTCTTGCGCCCATGTCACCTGATCCGGCCCGAACAGCACGATCGCGGTCGAACCCAGTTTGAAGCGACCCAGTTCGGCGCCTTTTTCCAGATGAATCGGCGCGCGGGCGGCTTCGTCGTAGCGGAAGGTTTTCAGTTCGCGCTTCGGCGGCGTGACCAGACCGGCCCATACGGTTTCGATCGAAGCGACGATCATCGCACCCACCAGCACCACGGCCATCGGCCCGCGCTCGGTGTCGAAAATGCACGCCACGCGCTCGTTGCGGGCGAACAGTTCCGGAACGTTTTCTGCGGTGGTCTGGTTGACCGAGAAGATCCGGCCCGGGATGTAGACCATTTCGCGCAGGGTGCCGGCCAGCGGCATGTGCACGCGGTGGTAGTCCTTCGGCGACAGGTAAATGGTGGCGAAGTCGCCGCCCATGAACGGTGCAGCGTTAGCCGCATCACCGCCGAGCAGTTCCAGCACGCTGAAACTGTGGCCCTTGGCCTGGAACACGCGACCGTGTTCGATCGGGCCAAGCTGGCTGACCGCACCGTCGGCCGGACTGAGGATCGCGCCCGGGGTTTCGTCCAGTGGACGCGCACCCTCTTTCAAGGCCCGGGTGAAGAAGGCGTTGAAGTGCTCGTAGGCAGTGAGGTCTTCGACCAGCGCTTGCGACATGTCCACCTGGTAGCGCTTGGCGAACCATTGGGTGAAGGCATTCTTGAACCAGCGCACGCGGCATTCGGCAATGCAGCCGGCCAGACGCGATAGCAGGTGATGAGGCAGCAGGTACTGGCTGAGGATAAACAGACGCTCTTTCATTAGTTGTCCTTAAAAACCTTAAATCTCGACTGGCGTATCTGGGTGGTTGCCCCATTCGCCCCAGGAACCGGCGTAGCCCTTGACCCGCGGATAACCGAGGGATTTGGCCACCAGATAAGTGAAGCCCGACCGGTGATGGGTCTGGCAGTGGGTAATGATTTCTTTGTCCTTGGTGATCCCGAGGTCTTCGAGGATCTGCGGCATGTCTGTGCGAATGCGCAACTGACGGGCCTTGTCCATGCCGGCAGTCCATTCGAAATTGACCGCGCCGGGGATGTGCCCAGCCTTGGCGGCCAGCACTTTCTCACCGGAATACTCCAGTGGCCCGCGCGCATCCCAGATCGCCAGATCGGCAGCACCGAGGCGGCTCTGCAGGTATTCACGGGTCGCGGTCGGTTCTTCATGCAGGGTCAATGGCACAGGGCCGCCCACTGCAGGCGGAATCTGGATCGACATCGGCATGCCGGCCGCCAGCCACGCCGGCAGACCGCCGTCGACGTAGTGATACTTGTCGTGACCGATCACGTCGAGCAGCCAGATGAAACGCCCGGCCCAACCGCCGCCTTCGTCGTCATAGACCACGTAGACCGCATCTTTGCGATGGCCCAGTTCACCGAACAACGCTTCCAGGTCGCCTTTGGCCGGCAACAAGCCCGGCGCCGGTGGCTGGCCGAGCTGGGTGCGTTTCGGGTCGACAAAGCGTGCGCCGGGAAAGTGACCTTCGGCATACCGGGCAGGGCTGGTCAGGTCCACCAGAATCAGTTCAGGGGAATCGAGACGCGGGAGCAGGTCGCTCGGCTCGATGACGAGCGGCAAGCCAGAGAAGTCAGACATGTGAGGTCTCCAGAGCACAAAGGGGAGGATTGTAGCGCAGCCTCATCGGCCGCGGCTGCTAAAGCTGTGCAGGGCCTTTTCGATGCACTGTGCGGTTTTGCCAAAGGCTTGCACGGTGATATCGGCGAACGGCCCGCCGCCCTGATCGGCGACGACAATCATGATCACCCGGCCGTTATTGACCAGGGAACGCAGGAACAGATGCTCGCCACGAAACAGGGTGCGCAGGCTCGCTGGCAGCAGAGCGGAGAACTGAGCGTTGTTCTCGGGATTGATCCGCACCTGCGCCTGTTGCGCGAGCAGCCGTTGCAAGACCTTGCTCTGGCTGACGACGAAATTCAGCGCCGCCCCTTCTTTCGGCAGCCCGGCGGTTTGATTCACGCGCAGATTGGACTGTGTGCGATCGGCCATCAGGATCATCACCCGGCGCATGCCGCTGGCGACCAGCGCATCGCGAGCGGCGACGGTCAGGCTCATGGCATTGGTGAAGCGGCTTGGCTCGGCCAATAGCTCGGCGCATTGCTGGCGCCATTGCGTCAGATCTTCCGAGGTTGGCGCAGCGGCGGGCAGCATGCCGGCTGGCAAACGATGGGTGCCCCATGGCCACAGCAACGAAACCGCCGGATGCCACAGGTCGGGCATCGCATGATGGCGCGCGCTGTTGGCGGCTTGCTGGTGCAACTGTTGTTGCACTTCATCCATGGAAATCTGCAGATAAAGGCTGGTCAGGTACTGCCAGCGTTCGCTGTGCGGACTGTCCCACGCCTGTTGCGCAGACAGTGCCAGGCCGTTGGCCAGCAGCACGGTGTTGGCTGGCTGGTTGAGCCAGCGGCGCAGGGTCGGGTCGTCATCGAGGCGGTTTTGCTGGCGCAACGGATGTTCGCTGTCGCGGGCGATGCGCAGCACTTTGACCAGTTCGCGCTGTTCACTCAGCAGCAGCTTATAACCCTGCTGCACCCAGATCGGCAGGTGCCAGACTTGCACCAGCGCCTCGGCGATTTTCAGCAGGCGTGCGCCGAACAATTGCTTTTCGACCACGCGCGCCGATTCGCCCTTGTGGATAACCCGCAGTTCCCATTCTTCGAGCAATTGCGGATAAGTCAGCGCCAATGGCCACAGCGGCGACAAAAACAACAGGCTGCCCCAATGAATGTCCTGCCACAGCCGCGCCAGCCGACTGGCGAAAAAACCGTTGGCCTGTTGCGTCGCGTGCTGGCTGATCATCTGCAATTGGCGCAGGGCCTTGGGGATTTGCATCTGCGGTTCAGCGGGCAGGCGCGCGAGCAATTCTTCAGTCCGCGCCAGGCCGAGACGGTTGATCGCCACCTCGAGATTTTCCGCCGGTGCGGCCATGGTGCCGTGGGTGTGACGATTCGCCTCACGGATGATGCTCAAGGCCAGTGCCGGGCTGTCCTGCATCAGTTCGGCGATGTCGCGCAGCGAGCTGCGATTGTCGCGGATCGCCCGACAGACTTTGTCGTGAGCCTCTTGCGGCACGGGCAGCCGGACGCTGTCGAGCAGCTTGACCCAGCCGTCGAGCGTGGTCGGTATTGCGTGTGGGACGTTCGTTTCATTAGCCATGTCTGGACGGGATCTTCACTGACTGTAGACGCGCCCGGCATGGGCTAAATTGGCTTTTCGCCTGAACTGGCTATAGTCTGGCGCAGTTTTGCCGATAAGTAGAAGAAGAGATTTTTTAACTTCCGAATATGACCTTGAACCCGACTTAAATAAGTACTTTCTACCTATGGCTAAAATTATCGGCATCATCGTCGTATTCGCGAGCGTGCTCGGCGGATACGTGCTCTCCCACGGCAAGATTGCCGCCCTGATCCAGCCCTTCGAGGTGATGATCATCGGTGGTGCGGCACTGGGTGCATTCCTCCAGGCCAACCCCGGTTACATGACGATGCACGTGCTCAAGAAATCCCTGAGCATGTTCAGTTCGCGCTTCAGCCACACGTTCTATCTGGAAGTGCTCGGGCTGATCTACGAGATCCTCAACAAGAGCCGCCGCGAAGGCATGATGGCCATCGAAGGCGACATCGAAGATGCCGCCGCGAGCCCGATCTTCGCCAAGTACCCGGCAGTCCTCAAAGACGAGCGCATGACCGCGTTCATCTGCGATTACCTGCGCATCATGTCGTCCGGCAACATGGCGCCGCACGAGCTGGAAGGCTTGTTCGACATGGAACTGTACAGCCTGAAAGAAGACCTTGAGCATCCATCTCATGCGGTGAACGGCATCGCTGATGCCATGCCCGGTTTCGGTATCGTCGCGGCGGTACTCGGTATCGTGGTGACCATGGCCTCGCTGGGTGAAGGTGATCAGAAGTCCATCGGTCTGCACGTTGGTGCGGCACTGGTCGGTACCTTCTTCGGTATTCTCGCGGCGTACGGTTTCTTCGGCCCATTGGCGCATTCCCTGGCTCATGATGCCAAGGAAGAGCTGAACGTCTACGAAGCCATCAAGGCCTCGCTGGTGGCTTCGGCTTCCGGCATGCCGCCTTCGCTGGCGGTCGAGTTCGGTCGCAAGGTTTTGTACCCGGCGCACCGTCCAAGCTTCGCCGAGCTGGAACAAGCGGTTCGCGGTCGCTAAGTCATGGAAAATAATCAGCCGATTATCATCAAGCGCGTCAAGCGCATAGCCGGCGGGCATCACGGCGGGGCGTGGAAAATCGCCTTCGCCGACTTCGCCACGGCGATGATGGCGTTCTTCCTGGTGTTGTGGCTGCTGTCCACCGCCACGCCCGAGCAGAAGATCGCTATCGCCGGTTACTTCAAAGACCCGGTCGGCTTCTCCGAAAGCGGCACGCCGTACATCATCGATCTGGGCGGCACGCCGACCCTGGCCCCGGAAAACACCCTTAACCCGGAAGTGAAATCGCAGCCGCAGCCTGACAAGGTTACGGTCGATACTGAACAGGTTGAAGGCATGGCCGAGCAGGTCGAGAAGGAGCGTCTGGAACTGCTGCTGCAAGAACTGCAGAACAAGGTCGACGAGAACCCGCAACTGCAGAAATTCAAGGATCAGATTCTCTTCGAGATCACTCCGAATGGCTTGCGCATCCAGATCATGGACGCCGAGAACCGGCCGATGTTCGACTCCGGTTCTGCACGCCTGAAACCGTACTTCGAAGACATCCTGCTGGCCATGGCCGACACCATCAAAGCGGTGCCGAACAAGATCAGTATCAGCGGCCACACCGATGCCAAGCCTTATATCGGTACCGGTGATTACGGTAACTGGGAGCTGTCGGCCAACCGTGCCAACGCTGCCCGGCGTGCCTTGGTTGCCGGTAGCTATCCGGATGCGCAAGTGGCGCGGGTAGTGGGTTACGCCTCGTCGGCATTGTTCGACAAGGAAAATCCGTTCAACCCGGTCAACCGCCGCATCGATATTGTCGTGCTGACCAAGAAGGCCCAGGCGGCCATCGAAGGTGCGCAAGGTGCCGACGCGGCTAAACCGGCGGATCAGAGTCAGAACGGCAACGCCCCGGCGACACCGGTTGATCCGAACGCGCTGCCGGCGGATCAGCAACCGGTGCCGGCGCACGAGCTTCGCGAGCGCTTGAATCTGTTCGACGACGCCGCACCGAAACCGGCCGAGCCGGGGAGTGCGGCGCCTGCTCCCGCTGCTCCGCCAGTCACTGCACCGGCTCCCGCGCCCAAGCAGTGATTCACAAAAAGCCACGGTCACCGTGGCTTTTTTGTTTCTGCCTGCGTCGCAATCACCAGTCGCAGTTTTCGCAATCACGGAAGATCAGTTATGGAAAGACTCAAAGCCTATTTTCAGCGGCACGGCAACGCACCCTTCAAGTTTGGCGAGGGGCGGGTCAGTGGCTATATATCAGCCACCCTCGGGCTGTTGAGCCTGTTGGCGGTACTCTGCTTTCTCTTCCCGGAATGGCTGACCACGGCTGAACTGCGCAAGGTCTATGACGAGCAATTTGCGCGCACCACGCTGTTGCTCGGTCTGGTGCTGTCGTTCAGCCTCGGCACCCTGAATATCCTGCTCAACAAGCGCAAACGTCTGGGGATTACCGGATTGGTGGCATCGGGGCTGGCGGTGTTTCTGGGCGGTACCAATGTCCAGGTCAGCGCGATCGGGCAGACGCCGTACTCGCTCGGCCTGGACTGGTTTGTGCTGGCGCTGCTGGTGTCGGCCATTGTGTTCATTCCTCTGGAAAAGCTCTATTCCAAGGATCCCGAGCAAAACATCCTGCGCCCGCACTGGCGCACCGACCTGACCTACTTTTTCGTCAGCCACATGCTGGTGCAGTTCATCCTGATCTTCATCACCGCCTCGTCGAGTTACATCGCCGGCTGGGCGATGTCGCCGGGCTTGCAAGCGAGCGTGCAAAGCCTGCCGCTCGTTGTGCAGTTTCTGCTGGCGATACTGGTCGCCGATCTCGGTCAGTACTGGCTGCACCGGCTCTACCATGTAGTGCCATGGCTGTGGCGCATTCATGCGGTGCATCACTCCAGTACGCACATGGACTGGCTCGCCGGCTCCCGCGTGCACTTCATTGAAATCCTGCTGACCCGCACTGGCGTGCTGGTGCCATTGATGCTGCTGGGCTTCGCGCCGCAAGCGTTGAATGCCTATGTGATCCTGGTCGGCGTTCAAGCGGTACTGGCCCACGCCAACGTGCGAATCAACGGCGGCTGGCTGAACTACCTGATCGTGCTGCCGCGCTATCACCATTGGCACCACGCCCGGCACAAGGACTACATCTACAAAAACTACGCGATCCACACGCCGCTGGTGGATATGCTCTTCGGTACGTTCAAGCTGCCGCCAAAGGAATGGCCGGTGCGTTATGGTGTGTTTGGCAAGGAGCTGCCGGGCGGGATTGTGCGTCAGCACCTGTATGCGTTTCGCAAGCCTGAGCCAAAGGTGGTTGTGCCAAAACCGCCGGCCAGCGCGTGAGGCAAAAAAAGCCGCGAGATGATCGCGGCTTTTTTACGTCTGTCAGAACCCACGCCGAATCCGGTTCTTCAGTTGTTCGTGGAAAATCTCGGCGTTGCGCTTATAGGTGCCGCTAAAGGATTCATTGCTCGAATCCAGCGTCATCGAGCGTTTGTTCGACACTTCCTCGCGATACGCGTCGATAAAGAAATTCAGATCACTGTCCGTGCTCAGCTTCGGCCACTTATCCAGATACAACGGCAGCTCCGTCGGCCCTGTCTTGAACGAGCAGATCCGCCGGTTGCTGATGGTCGCTTCGCCAATTTCGAACGGCACCCACCACGATAACGCAGTCTTTTCCGAGACCACTGCCAGCAGGTGCGTGCATTCGGTGATGTTGCGGGTGATGACCCCAGTGATGTCGTCGGTGGTCTGCGACTCGGGGTCGAGCACGTCGAGGTAGGTTTTGATGTTGGCCTGGATCAGGCGGCTATTGATGGCGATGGCGTGGGCGCGATCCATGTGGCGGTAGCTGATGAATACGGGCATCAGAAGTGTCCTTTTATGGCGAGTTCGCGATAGTAGGCGCCGAGGGCGGTGAGGCGGCAGCCGGTGGAGTTGATGGCGGCGTAGTACATGTGTTCGGCGTCCACGGGCTCGATCAGGCTGTGGCGATTGCACATTTGCAGTTGCTTGAAGATGTCGCCGTGCTCGGGGTTGAACAGCGCTTCGGTGGGCTCGTAGCTGGGGTCGAGTCTGAAAACGAAGCTCGGTTCCGGGAACCAGTCCTTGAGTTTGCGCAGGGTTTCTTCGGCGATCAGCGGCGCGACCTCGCGTAGCGGCACAAACTGCGAGACATTGGTCTTGAATACCGGACGCTGTTCCCAGGCTCCCAGCGCATTGTCGACAAACGAATAGACGCTACCGGGGGTGACCTTGCCGAGCACGTTGGCAGCGCCACCATGCAGCGCTTGCAGCAACAGATCCGTAAATACACCGTGACCGCGGCTTTCCAGGGCGTACTGTTCTTTTTTGCAGGCGGTGAGAATGGTCACGCCTTCGCCGATCACACTGCTGCCGCCGCGCAGGTTGCGCAGGGCGCCTGCTGCACCGGCCTGGCAGCAATCGAGAATGATGATTTTATTCTTGATGTGCGGGGCCCTGTCTACCCATTCCAGAATGTCGCTGATGCGGATACCGTCTCCGCCAGGCTGATAGTCCTGGGGAATCAGTAGTCCTTCGTCGATGCTGGTGTCGAACTGCCCATGACCGGCGAAGTACAGCAGGGCCACGTCACAGTCGCCTGAGAACAGGCTCTGGATCTGCTGTTTCATGAGTTTGAGGGTTAGTTGTTCTTCGGCCGACGTCAGCACTTTGCTGCTGAAGTTCGGGCGCCCGTTGGCGTGACGCTCCAGTACCGAAGCCATGGCCATTGCGTCGTTGTTACAACCGCTCAACGGCGAGACATAGTCATAGTGGTTGATGCCGATAAACAGTCCCTTGCGCATGATCACACCGCCGTATGCAGGCGAATCGCGCTGACGATGCTATTGGTGTTCCACGCGCATTCGGCGTGTGCCGCGTCACGTACCACGGCGGAAATGCGCTCGGCGCCGAATGGCTTGATCGCGATGATCACCTTGCCCATGCGTTTGGCGATCTCGATTTCCTTGTTGATCCACTTGCTGTAGGTCGAATACATCCCGGCCATGATTAGTACCGCCGAGCAGGGGCGAATCTTGTTTTCGATGGCTTCTTCGAGCTGCTTGTCGGTCTGCGCGCCCATGATCGGGTTATGTGGCGGCACGGAAAAATTCTTGAAACTGAAATCCGGCTTGGCGCCGAGCAGGCGTACCAGATTGTCGTGAGCGTGGGCGTAGTTCCACGAATGGCTGATGAACAGGTGATAGGTCTGCATGGGGTTCCTCGAAGGTCGCGAAGGTGCGAAGGAGGACCCCAATCTAGGCATCTGGAGCTTGCCTACAAGGGTTGGGCGGTGAAAGAGAAATGTCCTGCAAGCAGGCGTGTGCGGGCCTGTAAGAAAAGTCTGGCGTTTAACGGAGTCGGGGGTTTGTCAGGCGCAGTCCGACATCCGGCAGCCCTCGGGCGAGGTACTGCCGGTGCAGATGTTTAGTAGCCGTTTTCCGGCAGGCTGGCGATGATCGAGCGGTAGCTGTTCATCCGCTGCTGTTGCACGCGGCCATCTTCCAGCGCCTTGAGCAGTGCACAACCGGGTTCGCGGTCGTGTTTGCAGTCGCGAAAGCGGCAGGTGCCGAGCAGGTCATTGAACTCGATGAAACCGGCTTCAACATCGGCTCGGCTGACGTGACCCAAGCCGAATTCGCGGATACCCGGGGAGTCGATCAGCTCACCGCCGCCAGGGAAGTGGAACAGACGCGCAGTGGTCGTCGTGTGCGTACCCTGACCGGACAACTCGGACAACGGCCCGACACGGGTTTCCACTTCAGGCAGCAAGCTGTTGACCAGCGACGACTTGCCGACACCGGACTGGCCGACGAACACGCTGATGCGGCCGTCGAGCTGCTGTTGCAGTTGTTCCATGCCGTTGCCGTGGTGTGCCGAGACTTCAAGCACCGGATAACCCAGCGTCCGATACACCGCCAGCAGCGCATTCAGTGCTGGGGCGTTCTGCTCGTCGATCAAGTCGAATTTGTTCAACAGCAGCAGCGGCCGGATGCCAGCGTGTTCGGCGGCAACCAGGTAGCGGTCGATCAGGTTGGCATGCGGCTCGGGCAGCGGCGCGAAGACGATGACGATCATGTCGACGTTGGCGGCTACCGGTTTGAGCTGGCCACGGCTGTCCGGGCGGCACAGTTCAGTGGTGCGCGGCAGTTGCGCGACAATCACCCCGATGCCCTGATTGCCGGCACGCCAGACGACTGTGTCGCCGGTTACCAGCGCAGGCAGGTTGGCGCGCAAGTGGCAGCGGAACACCTGGCCGGCCTGATCACCGTCAACGGCCTCGACCTCGACCTGTACACCGAAGTGGGCAATCACCAGGCCGGTCTGTTCCGGGCCCAGGTCGCCGCCCTCAAGGGCTTCGACAGCCGAGGACTCGCGTTTGGCGGCGCGTGCAGCGCGCTCGCCCTGAATCTTTTCGATGCGCCAGTTTTGACGACGATTGAGTTGGCGTTTGGCCATGGGTGTTCCGTCTGAAGAATGCAGCGATTAGGTAAAACGGCCGCGAGTTTAGCACGCCCGGCCACCGGCCTAGGCTAAACTGCGCAGCATTGCCTAGGAGCCGACATATGCAAAACCCGCAGAACCTGATCTGGATCGACCTGGAAATGACCGGTCTGGATCCGGAAAACGACGTCATCATCGAGATGGCCACCATCGTCACCGACAGTGATCTGAACACCTTGGCCGAAGGCCCGGTGATCGCTATCCACCACAGTGACGAAGTGCTCGCGCGTATGGACGAGTGGAATACCCGCACCCACGGCAACTCCGGCCTGACCCAGCGCGTGCGTGACAGCCGAATCAGCATGGCCGAAGCCGAAGCTGAAACCATCGCCTTCCTGGAAAAATGGGTGCCGAAGGGCAAGTCGCCGATCTGTGGCAACAGCATCTGTCAGGATCGCCGCTTCCTTTATACCCACATGAAATCGCTGGAAAGCTATTTCCACTATCGCAACCTCGACGTCTCCACGCTCAAGGAACTGGCCGCGCGCTGGGCACCGGACGTGCGCGACAGCTTCAAGAAGGGCAGCACGCACCTGGCGCTGGACGACATCCGTGAGTCGATCGCCGAGTTGCAGCACTACCGCAAGCATTTCATCAAGTTCTGATGCCTGGCGATGGGGGCGGGCATTGCGATTGCCCCCTTTTGGTGCCGCACTGAAATGGCTAGACTGCGCGCCTTCCTGCCTGGATCGCCACCATGTTGCTGATGCTCTATCTGATCGCCATCACCGCTGAAGCCATGACTGGCGCCCTGTCTGCCGGGCGGCGCGGCATGGACTGGTTTGGCGTGGTATTGATCGCCTGCGTAACAGCCTTGGGCGGTGGCTCTGTGCGCGATGTGCTGCTCGGGCATTATCCGCTGACCTGGGTTAAACACCCGGAATACCTGGTGCTGACTTCGGTCGCGGCAATGTTCACCGTGTTCACCGCGCGCTGGATGCGCCACTTGCGGTCGCTGTTCCTGGTGCTCGACGCCGTCGGTCTGGTGGCGTTCACCCTGATTGGCTGCATGACCGCACTGGAAATGGGCCACGGCATGCTGGTGGCGTCGGTCAGTGGCGTGATCACGGGGGTGTTCGGTGGCATCTTGCGCGATATTTTCTGCAACGACATTCCGCTGATCTTTCGCCGCGAACTGTATGCGAGCGTCTCCTTTGCTGCAGCGTGGTGCTACATGCTGTGTCTTTATCTGAATGTGCCCGGTGAACAAGCCATTCTGATTACGCTGTTCGGCGGGTTCTTGTTACGTCTGCTGGCCATCCGTTTTCATTGGGAAATGCCCAAGTTTGTTTATAACGACGAGCCTTGATGCTTGTCGCCGGAAAACAGTTGTTCGTCCGACAAAAGTCTGTAAGCCGCTAAAGGTTTGCAAGTGTATGTTTCTTACATTTTTCGCTTTGCTGTTTATTTGAAAGGTCTGTAATTTTTTTGTTGGCATATTTTCGATGTCGACATTTAAATATTACTCTTCGAAGGAACACATCATGAGCGAAAGCATGGATGCTACACACGATCAGCAAACTACTGCGCCCATTCTTGCAGGCCTTGCCATTATGAAGGTCAAGTTTGATGCGAGCGACAATGCTCGCAGCAAGTCGCTGTTTGGTAATGGCCGGATGCAGGTGAAAGTACAAGTTCTGGTTTCCGGGGTAGATGCCAACGGCAATGCCATGCACGTGCCTGCAGATGTAATGGAAAGCATCGAGCTGATTCATTACAGCACTGGCAAAACGTTGCGCGACGGCTGGGCCGCAAGTACCGATCAAGGGCGGTTTACGATTGAGGCGCGACCTTCAACCTCCGCCGGAGACGCTCCCGACAACGATCCGGAAAATGACAGCGTTCATCCGCAGGTCCGCACGTTTTGGGTATCCTCATCGAGCGCCGGGACGACCCAGATTGGTGCGCGCCTGTCGCTGAACGGTGAGAGGATTCTCAGTAATGGAACGACACTCTCCAGTGTTCATGACAGTAGTGTAACCATCGAAGCACAACCTCCATCGGCGTATTCCATCGAAGAATTTCGCTGGTATCAAACCCGGCGCGGCGATGAATTGCCCGGCAATCGAATCTGGAACCATCGTCTTGGGCTCTATCCGCGAGGGCAGCAGATCAAACTGGTCGATTGGGTTGTAGACGGAGTAGCAGAAGGCGTTGACCATAATTTTGCGGGGGGTAACAGACTTAATGAAGTAAAAACCAATTATATGGAGGTCATTCTTGTTCGCCCTGAAAAACAAAGTGTGACTGTGATCTTGCCGGCTAACGGAGATCCTTTTGTATACACCTTTTTTCCTGACGCCCATACATGGGGTCGAGAACATTATAATGTGAAGATTCAGAGCGATGGCGAGCTAACTGTCGTGCAAGCCCTGTCCGAATACTCGGAAGCTGGTAAAGGTTCCAAGTACGGAAACAAGCTTCACTTTCTTGCCATTGATGAACACGGTACAGAGCATAGGCTGGCGATTCGCGTAAACTTTTACGAGCGAAATCTATATCTGGAACGAGGCTAAGACTCACCTTCGCTGATGCAATGCCAGTGGATGTAGTAGATATATATGCTTTTTGGCATGGTAACTACCGATAAGCTGTGGTGTTCAATTATCAGGTAATTGCACTCAAAGTGCTTTTGCTTATATCGAGTGTTGGCCCCTTCTGTAATGCGGGGCCAACGCAGCCATATCTCAAGGATGAGCAGCCATGACTGGCAAACCGCCAAAGGTCAAACCTGTACCTGCCCCAATCAAAATCCCCGAATTCAGCGTAGACGGTACTCATCGGCCACCGCCGGGCTCTTCAGCAATGCCGCACCTGCCTATACCCCACCATTTCGAAACGCTGCCCGTTTCCTTCGGGCCTGACTCGATCGCCGTGACGCCAGCGATCAGAGTGAGCGTGAACCCGAGGTCATCTGCGATCGATGATTTCGCGATGCATGTCGCGAAGTACTCACTGGCAGATTACTGGATACCCGCACCCAAAATCTTCGGTGAAGCCGAAGCGCAAGGCATCCGGGTTGTGAAGCAGCGCCAGTACGTCGCCGTAGCCGATGACCATATCGTGCAAGTGGTGCTCGACGCTGAGAGCGGGCTGTTTCGCGCCACGCTGGCCAGTGAACTCGATCCCTCCGGCCCGCTATTGAAGCCGGACAGCGAAGGTCGGTTCTGGGGGCCGCTGGACAGCGATGTCACCCCCTTCACTGACTCAATCGCAGTACAAACCGCAGAACTTTTTCGGCGGATGGGCCGTTCCGTGGCGCAATTTTCCGCCGTCATGGTTGCACGTGTGCTGGCAGTGAGCGGGGTCAATGAATCAGTGCTGCGCGATGTGCTCATGAATGATCGCCCTGCGCCTTTTTTACTGGAGGACACCATCAGGCGATTCGAACTTGATCAGACGATTCAGGCGCAGAGACGCGGGGCCGCCCCTGAGCGATTTAGGCGGTTCAAGGATCTGGAAGGTGCCTTCGAATCCGATTGCGATGAAAACACTTTACGGATGCGTCGGGTGTTTCCACGTCTACCGAAAACGGCCGCGCTGTCGATATGGCGCAATATGAGCGCTGCCGAGCGTTTACATATGCACAACCAACCAGGCATGCCTCAGCGAGTGGCGAAAGAGGCACTGGTGGCGCTGCGAGACATTCGCCTGGCAAGGGCCGTGGAAGGCATTCACTTAGAGGCCGTAGCCAACCCGGACAGTGATCGGTTAGTGCTGCATATGCTCGGAAATCTGGCGAATTGGCCGCGGCAGACGCGTGTCGAAATTCGCCAAGGGACGATGGACGGGCATGTCCTGAGCGCTATCGGCGATGCCCGATCACCGTTTCGTCACATACTGATCCGTCGGGATGATGGCTATGTCCTCCAGAGCAGCGACGCCCAATCACCTCGGAAATCGAAGGACCTGTATTCAACCATCTGGTTTCTGTTGTCGCCCGGGCATCGTCAGTTGCTGGGTGTGACAGAAGGTGGTGGTGCGGCGTTGCAACAGTGGGTCCGTGCGCAGCCGTTGCCATCACGCCAAACCGTGAGTGAGTTGTTGGGGATGGCGCCGCTTGCGGTTACCGTTGATCCTGCCACTGCACAACACCGGCAAACGGGGCAGTTGCGTGGCGGCGGCGACAACAACCTGACATCGACCAAGTCCGTTGCCGACCGTGTGCGTGATCTTTATCCGCATCTTCCAGATGAGGAGGTGACGGCATTTATCTCCGAGCGCTTGAAGAGTGATCCATCCGGCGTATTGCTGCGCCTGGAAAAAGAATTTGCGACATTGCGTAATGAACTGGCGATATGGACTGCCGATGGGGCGTCATCTCATACGCAGACGTCGGAACCAGAGGGCGCGTCGACGCTTGCCGAACGACGCCTGGCTCGCGAGAAGTTCAGCGCAAAGCTGCAAGATATCTGGCAGCGCAAGTCGGTTTCGAGGTGGGGCGAGGGGGATTATTTTTTTTCTCACTATGTTGATTTTTCGGGTGAGTTACCAGGGTTGTCCGCCCGATTTGAATATGTAGCAGAGTTGGTATTGACCGCAAATGAACCGGGTGCACGGATAGGTGCGTTTCTCGACAGCTTTCCGAATATTCAATATTTGGGAGTCGTTGGCATAAAAATGGAGGGATTCCCGTCAGGAATATTTCAAATGCGCCAGTTAAGCGAGCTTACGCTGGACGGGTGCTCGCTAAAACTATCCGAGGTCACAGCTGAAGGATTGTCCAGAATCGAAACGCTGACCCGATTGAATCTGGCAAACAATCCTCTGACAGTTGCTCCGCATGTAGGCTACATGGCCGGTTTAACCGGATTGATGCTGAGCAACGCACATCTTTCGAACGTTCCTTCAGGCATAGATTCGCTCAGGAAACTGGGGGTCGTGGCATTGCATGATAATAATATTTCTGACGTGGGATATGAATTGTTCGAGATTCCCGATACACAGGATCTGTTCATTGGTTTATTGAATAATCCGCTGAGTGACGCGTCAAGGCAACGGATTAGTCAGTATCTTGAAAACTCCAGTATGGATCGGAAGGTGGCAATCCAGACGGAGGAGGTGGTTTTCGAATCTGACTCCGATAGCGAGTCCTCGGAAAGCGGATTCTCGACAGGTTCAGACAGTGACTGAATGTTGGTGGAAGTAACCGCTCCTTTATTTGTCTAACATAACCTGACAAGAATAAACTGTCCGTTGGCTCCCCTTTTGATTGTGAGTAGTTGAAGTCATAAGGGGAGCCAGATTATTGAGTGCTGAAATCAAAGGGGCGGAAAGAGTGTGGTTGAAGTTTGCATAAGGTGGTCTGCAATTTTTGAAAGTATTAGCATTTGTGAGGGTTGTTGAGGGTGGTGTTGAAATATTACTTTCTAATAATTTGTCGAATGTCGCGGCTGTTCTTATTTAAAACGATCGTCAATAGTTTGCTGAGTCCTTAGAGGGCGAAATCTATTAATCAGCAAGGTATTGATAAATGTTTGATGATCAAATTGGTATTTCCCGTATAGAGGTAAAGCTCGACTCCACAAGGTCAGGCCAGCATAAAGTGCTGTATGCCAATGGGCGCATGCAGGTGCGGGTGTTGGTCCTTCTGCACGGGATCGATAACAATGGCGATGGCGCATCTCTGTATGGGCATCCCGCCCTGCAAACACTGCGGTTGATCGCCTATAACGGCGCGCGCCCTCTGGAAGGCGACTGGAATGTATCGCTGCAGGAAAATCGTTATGCTCACGAAATGTCGGGTGGTGCACCGCGGATTACCGAAGTACCACGTGCCGCGCACAATCGGATAAGTGACGACTCTGATCCCGTGCAGATTTTCCAGTTTTGGGTTTCGGCCACCAGGCCCGGAATCATGGAAGTGGCCGCCGAAATTCTCGTGGATGGCGTGTTATTGCGAAGTAACGGAATTGGCTTTGACAGCAGTGTTACGCTGGAGGCAATTCCGCCGAAAGAATATTCGCTGAAGAGCTTTACATTTAATGAATATGGTAGCAAACAGCAGAAAGCACAATATGACTGGGTTCAAAGTCATCACATTGGGCTGCACGCGGACGGCAGGCAGATTCACCTGTTTGACTGGTACAGCAGTGAGGTAAAACTTGATCCTTATGATTCCGAAAATGCGGTGCAAGTCTATGCCTCTGGAAACATTCCTGGTACTCGCGACGGGCGCAGAAACTTTTACGGTTACATGGCACCCATCTACGGCCTGAAAGCAAATTTCCGCAGTCCCCTCGGTGTCATGAACGTGCCGATCAACAATGCGCCTGGGCAACTG
Organism: Pseudomonas neuropathica; assembly: GCF_015461835.1. Classification (GTDB taxonomy): domain Bacteria; phylum Pseudomonadota; class Gammaproteobacteria; order Pseudomonadales; family Pseudomonadaceae; genus Aquipseudomonas; species Aquipseudomonas neuropathica. The sequence goes on from NZ_JACOPX010000013.1 coordinate 29,459, forward strand.
ACGCTTGTTCAATATATTTCCGCTGACCTGCAAGTGGGGCGGGAAAGCGAGGGTTCATTTGAGTTTGCAGTGATCGATGAGTTTGGCTCGGAACACAGGCTGTGTATCGAAGGTAATAAAGAGCAGCGCACTTTTATTCTGGGTGAGTCCAAGCGACCAATGAAACAGCTTGTCTGATTTCATAATGTGGCCAGCGATGTTGGCTGGCCAGGTTTACGAGTCAATATCTGGATCTTGAATAAAAAGGACGTTTTTCAATGGAAAGTAATTTATCTGCCGCTGTTCATTCAAATGCTTTCAACTTCGGTGAGTTTGTCTCCGGTGGTGTTGATCCCCGCACCGGCATGTATACGTGTTCGTTTTCGTTAGGAAAGCTGCACTCGGCGGATCTCAATGGTCCTGAGCTTGCACTTTCAATGGGTTTCAATCCGCTCAATCAAGCGGACTCCGGTTTTGGCATTGGCTGGTCTTTGACCCTGACCCATTACGACTTGCGCAGCAAAGTCATGACGCTGTCCAACGGTGAGCGTTACAAGGCTGTGGAAACGTCCACCGGTTTGAAGTTCAAGGAAATGAAGCTGCAAACGGCAAAGGTGCTGGTGACCGGAGCAGGGCGCTATGAAGTTCGATACAAGGATGGTCGGCGTGAACTGCTCAAGGTCCTGGCTGGCACTCAGGTCGCCGTAGCGGAAAAAATAATCGCGGCGAACGGTGTAAGCATCGCGTTGAAGCACGAGATGTTCAACCAGTTCCCCAGGTTGGCCGAAGTTCGTGACGCCAAACAATGCCTGCTGAAAATCACCCGCAATGCAGGTCAGGTAACGTTGACCCGGTATCCCGATACCTCTTCCAGTTCCGACTACAAGTTGATCTTGAAAAACGCTCGGGTAACGGCTATCGAGCTTCCGGTAGGCAAAGGTTGGGAGCTGGAATATGAAGTCATAGACGAGGGCAGCTATTTGCACCGAGTCGTCAATCCACTACGCGGCGTAGAAATCATTCGCTACAAGCGGCAAGGTCATAGCTTCGTAAATGGCGCGGAACAGACACTGCCGTTTGTTATCGCGCACGATATCTACCCAGGGCGCGGCCAACCCAGACTCTGCAAGACATACACGTACTCCGACCATAACTTCCTTGGGCAGGGCCTCCTCCCTGCCAAGGATAATGACCTGGACCCGCTCTATCTGGCGCCCGGCCACTATGTCTATACCTCGGACGAGCAGTTGTTACTGAGCGGCAAAGTGCATACGCGCATTAAACGCACCTACAACAAGTTCCATCTGTTGGTGGCTGAGGTTACAACCTGCGGTGACGCCCAGATCGCCACCGCCACCGAGTATCACTGCTCCGTCACCAAGCCTTTCAATGAGCAGGCGGCTCAGTTTCGCATGCCGAAAGTCCATACGGTGACTCACCTCGATCGACGCACCCAACAGCAGCGTGTGGAAACCACCGTCACCGAGTTCGATGGCGAAGGCAACTTGCTCAAACACATTGAGCCAAGTGGGGTGACGACTTCGACGGAGTTTTATCCGGTAGATGGTGGAGACAATTGCCCAGAGGATCCGCTGGGTTTCTCCAGGTTCCCGAAAAAGAGAACGGTTACCGCTGCCGCGTCGGATGGGGCTACGACTGTCACGTACTACGACTATGCGCTGCATACTGCATTGGAGGGGGCGGAGCTGGCATTCGTGTTGCCGGTTGCTGAACGTTTTTACGAAGTTGTGGCAGATGTTGAAGTCTTACGCTCGAAAACCGAACGCAGCTATCTGGATACGCCCAAGGACCCACTCAAGCACGGTGCCACGAAACAGCAAAGTATCACCCTCAATGAGAAAAAAACCTCTACCGGGTTTTCCTATGAACTCGAGGGTGACAGGTTGCGAGTCAAGTCCAGCACATGTGGATTCGACGGTGCGCTACAGACCCGTGAGAAAGTGCTTTCGACGCTGACCGGATTACTGATGTCAGAGGTCGGTGTCGATGGCGAGCACGTCGAACATGAATACGACGCCATCGGCCGGGCAGTGCGCAAAACGGTTGCTTCCGGGAGCCCTTATGCGGCCGCTACCCAGTTTGCCTATCTGGCCGCCAGTAAACAGCAACCGGCGACCATGGTGACCACGGATCCCGTCGGTGGTGAGCAACGAGTGCATTATGACGGCCTGGAGCGGGTGATCACCGTTCAGGAAAAGGACTGCGACCATCCTGACAAGGACGGGCTTATTCAGGCCCGCACGATTTATTCTGCCCTGCATGATTCGGTCGGTCATACGATGAAAGTGACGCTGACCGATTGGCGTGACGGCAAGCCTTATCCGGTCAGTACCCGCTACGAATTCGATTCCTGGGGCCAGGTCAGCAAGACGCTGCATGCCGACGGGCGTATCGAACACAGCGAGGCGAATCCGGTTCTTCGCCAGCAAACCCATTGGCTACAGGGGCTGGGCAAGACACTCACCCTCGTCAATGACTTCGGTAAACCGCTGAGTGTGGAAAGCTTCAATCTGAAGAACAAGAGTCTGGGCAAAACTGTTTACAGCTATGACGGGTTCGGGCGCACAACCAGCCAGACAGATCCTGTCGGTAACACCACTCGATATGAATACGACGTTTTTGACCGGATAGTTCGCACTGTCCTGCCTGACGCCAGTGCCGTCGTGAACGACTACGCCGAGCATAGCGATGAAGAACTACCGATCAGCATTAAGGTCGGTGACAAGGTGTTGGGGCAGCAAACTTATGACGGCTTGAGTCGTTTAATACAAAGTACCGTCGGCGGACGAAAGTCCGAGGCGGGTTATGAGGCGGGCTTCACTCAGCCTCAGTGGTACAAGAGTGCCGATGGCAAAAAAACCGAATTCACATATTTGCGCGATCTGGGCGGTGTGCTGACGGAGCGCAAGGCCGGGGAACTGGTCACTACCCTGACTTACGACAAGGTCAGTGGCAATCCCTTGACCTGTACCGAAGACGGCAGGGAACGCAGTTTTGCCTATTACCCTTCCGGACGCCTCAAATCCGAAACGACGACCTTCGGCGCTATCACAAAATCAACGTCCAGTACCTGGTCCCTGCAGGGACGACCGATCAGCCATGTCGATGTACTCGGCTCCGAAAGCCGATCCGAATACGACAAGCACGGCCGCCTGCTATCCACCTCACGGGGTTCGTTGACAACCGAATTCCACTACGACACCCAGACGGGGATGCTGGGCTGGACGAAAACCGAAGACACGTCGATCAAGCGGCAGATGATCACGCGGTTTGCCTATGACGATATCGGTCGTGAAACCCGCCGTACGTTCGAGATTCAGGGCCAGCCCGAGCAGACGCTGGAATCGACTTACACGCTTGCCGGCAAACTGGCGCAGAAAATCTCCAGGCGCGGCACGCAAGTATTGCGCGACGAACAATTCACCTACGATGTGCGCGGGCGGCTGATCCAGTACGACTGCGCCGGCACCCAAAAGCCCCGCGATCCGTATGGCAAGGAAATTGTCCGGCAGACGTTCACGTTCGATGCGCTGGATAACATTCTGACCGTGCAGACGAAGTTCCCGCTGGGCATGAATCTGACCACCTTCAGTTATGACAATCCTGATCCTGCACAGCTCAGTGCAGTCAAACATTCCCATGCCGACTATCCACCGGCAGTGACACTGGAATACGACGCCAACGGCAGGATGATCAAGGACGACCAGGCGCGAACCCTGGCCTATGACGCATTCGGACGTCTTGAGCAATTGTCCAGCGCAGGGGGATCAGTCATTCGTGGCTACCATTACGACGGCTTCGACGATCTGGTCGAACTGTCGCAACCCGACAAGGTGCTTACGCAGCGTTACTACCATGCGGGCCGGGTCGCCAATGAGGTCAGTGGTGAAAACTCGTCCAGTGTTGTGCGTCACGGTGGAGCGCTTGTGGGGCAACAGCAGCTCGGTCCGAACGCCGGCGCGCAGCTGTTTGGTACCGATCAGCAGCAAAGCGTGCTGGCAACGCTGGGCAAGGAACAGCTCACCGATTGCGCCTACAGCCCTTACGGGCATCGCCCTGCCGAAGGTGGATTGTTCAGCCTGGCAGGGTTCAACGGCGAGCAACTGGATCCGGTGACCGGGTTGTATCTGCTGGGTAACGGTTACAGGGCCTATAGTCCGACACTCATGCGTTTTCTCGCCCCCGACAGCATGAGTCCGTTCGGCGCGGGCGGATTGAATGCCTACAGTTATTGCCTGGGCGACCCAGTCAATCGTGTCGACCCAACCGGGCATATATCCTGGCAAACGATCCTGGGCATCGGACTCAGTATTCTCGGGGTTGTGGCCAGCGTACTGACGATGGGCGCGGCGACGCCATGGGCAGTGGCGGCGTTGGGGCTGGCGGTTGCTTCAGGCCTGGCGGGTATTGCCAGCGAGGTGGTCAATGAGCTGGCACCGGGTTCTCAAGCAGGCGAGATCTTGGGCTGGATCAGCTTTGGTCTTGGGCTGGCTTCGCTGGGTGCAGGTATGGCGGCAGGTGCAAAAGCTGCTGTGAATGCTGGCAGGAAGATGGCTTCAGCCTTTAGCCAAGGGCTCAGTGGCAGGGGCGCAGGCAAAGCGGGGCAATTTTTGAAGAAGGGCGGCAAAGGCGCCAAGGCTGCAGCCAAAAAAGCCAACGCGCCGGTTGAGAAAGTGGCGGATGAACCTTGGCAACTGCACAGGGCCAAAAAAGACAATTTCGTGTCTGAAATCAATGAGCAGAGGGCTAAAGGTTTCTACGAACTCGTGGAAAGCAATAAGTCCGCCAGCCAGGCAGCGGCGGAGTCCGAGATGCTGTACGAGGAGTTCGGACCCGTCGGCGCTGGAAGAAAAGTAACGCATGTTTTTTTTGCGAAGACCAAAGGACGTGGCGAGCGTATTTACCTTCTAGAGGACAGTAAGCAGCGAGTATGCAAAGTCTTGCAGGCGGGCGGCCATTTGTCCGACGGGCAGACCAACACAATGATGAAAACGGCTAAAAGCATTGACACAACGCGTCTGCCAGCGACCTGAGTACTTTGTTGCCTTTTATGGGGTTGAAAGTCTGGAGTGTTGTTCCAGCGCCCACTCCACATGCTCCCTGACCAACTCTGACGGATAATCCCGTCGAGCCTTCAACGCTTCCAGCACCGGAATCGTTGAAGGCGCATTGCCCAATCCTACCGCCAGATTCCTCAACCAGCGCTCATAGCCCGCCCGCCGCAACGGCGAACCTTCAGTACTGCTCAAAAACTTCTCTTCATCCCACAAAAACAGCTCCGCTAATTCGGCATTGTCGAGATTGTGCCGTGGCTTGAAATCGCTTTCCCCTGAGGGCTTGGCGAAGCGGTTCCACGGGCAGACGATCTGGCAGTCATCACAGCCGAACACACGATTGCCAATCAGCGGCCGCAGATCCTCGGGGATTGCGGTTTTCAGCTCGATGGTCAGATAGGAAATGCAGCGCCGCGCGTCCAGCACGTAGGGACCGACGAAAGCATTGGTCGGGCAAATGTCGAGGCACGCGGTGCAGCGGCCGCAATGTTCAGTGCTGTGCGGTTCATCCACCGGAAGTGGCAGATCGACAAACAACTCGCTCAGGAAGAAATAGCTGCCGGCCTTGCGATTCAGCACCAGAGTGTTTTTGCCGATCCAGCCCAGCCCGGCCTGTTCGGCGATGGCTTTTTCCAGCACCGGGGCGCTGTCGACAAACGCGCGGAAACCGAAAGGGCCGATCTGCGCTTGAATCTTGTCGGCCAATTGCTGCACACGTTTACGGATCAATTTGTGGTAATCGCGGCCCAAGGCATAACGCGACACGTAGGCTTTTTCCGGTTGCGCGAGCATTTGCGCCATTTGCGTGTCGCCGGGCAGGTAGTCCATGCGCAGCGAGACCACGCGCAACGTGCCCGGCACCAGTTCTTCGGGGTGCGAGCGTTTGCTGCCATGGGCGCCCATGTAGTCCATTTCGCCGTGGTAGCCGGCCTCGAGCCAGCGCGCGAGGTGCTGCTCATGCTCGGCCAGATCCAGGCCGCTGATGCCGACTTGCTGGAAGCCCAGCTCGCGGCCCCAATCCTTGATCGATTGGGCGAGGGCGGGCAGGTCTGTGGTGATGGCGGACATGAGGCGAGAGAAACCGGAGCTGAGGTGCGTATAATTCTGCCAGACATCGGAGCCCGAAGACGCATGCCGCATACGAAAGATGAATTACCCGACGCGCTGTATGGCGCCGCACAGGTGCGCGAACTCGATGCACGGCTGATTGCCGCCGGTACGCCGGGCTTCGAATTGATGCAGCGCGCGGCCCATGCGACGTGGCGCGCATTGGTGCGACAGTGGCCTTCGGCGACTGAACTGACGGTGCTGGCCGGGCATGGCAACAATGCGGGAGACGGTTATCTGGTCGCGGCAATGGCCCAGCGAGCCGGGTTGCTCGTGCGGGTGTTGGCGGTCGGTGATCCCCGGCAATTGCAGGGCGACGCAGCGTCAGCCCATGCCGAGGCCTCGACGCACGGTGTGGCGATTCAGGGCTGGAGCGCTCACAGCGAGTTGCGCGGGGTCATCCTCGATGCCTTGCTCGGCACCGGCCTGAGTGGCGACGTGCGTGAGCCGTATGCCACCGCGATCAATGCGATCAACGTCAGTGGTTTGCCGGTTGCTGCGGTCGATATCCCTTCCGGATTGTGTGCCGACACTGGGCGAGCGCTGGGTGTCGCGGTCTGTGCCGATCTCACGGTGACCTTTATTGGTCTGAAGCTTGGGCTTTTCACCGGTGACGCGGCGGATCATGTCGGCGCGCTGCTGTTCAATGATTTGCAGGCGCCAGCGGAAACTTACCGTGACATTCCTGTCCGCGCCCAGCGACTCAATGCCGCTAATCTTCCTCGATTGGCGCCGCGCGCGCCGGCGTCGCACAAGGGCCGTTTTGGCCATGTGCTGCTGATCGGTGGCGATCACGGATTTGGCGGGGCAATTCTGCTCAGCACCGAAACGGCTCTGCGCAGCGGCGCGGGCATGGTTTCGCTGGCGACCCGGCCAGAGCATGTGCCTGCAGCCCTGACCCGTGTGCCGGAAACTATGGTTCTTGGCACCTCGTCGGCCAATCAGTTGATGGGTTTGCTGGAAAAAGTCTCGACGCTGGTCGTCGGTCCTGGCCTCGGCCAGGCCAGTTGGGGCCGCGCATTACTGTCGGCGGCGGCCAACGCGGCATTGCCGCAAGTGTGGGATGCCGACGCACTGAACCTGCTGGCCAGCGGTTTCGTTCAATTGCCCAAGGATTGCGTGATCACCCCGCATCCGGGCGAAGCGGCGCGCTTGCTGGGCATCAGCACCGCCGACGTGCAGGCGGATCGTCCCGCGGCAGCGTTGGCACTGAGCAAAAAATATACAGCAGTGGTGGTGTTGAAAGGCGCAGGCAGCCTGATTGCGCATCCCGATGGCCGTTTGGCGCTCTGTCACCAAGGTCATCCGGCCATGGCCACTGCAGGACTCGGCGACGTACTGGCCGGTTTGACCGGTGCGCTGCTGGCGCAGGGCATGGCCGGTTTTGATGCGGCGTGTCTGGCGGTCTGGCTGCACGCCAATGCCGGTCAGCAACAGGGAAAATTCGGCCGTGGGCTGGCGGCCAGTGATCTGATTCCAGCCATTCGTCAGTTGTTGGAGGAGCAAGTACCGTGTCTGAAGTAACCCTGTACCTGGCCGATGAACAGGCCATGAGCGACTTTGGCGCACGGATCGCCCGCGTGACCCAGGGCCATGGCCTGATTTTTCTCGAAGGCAACCTGGGCATGGGCAAAACCACCCTGTCGCGGGGCATCATTCGCTGCTTGGGCCATGTCGGCGCGGTGAAAAGTCCGACCTTCACCTTGGTCGAGCCGTACGAGATTGGTGAGATCCGCGCCTTCCACTTCGATCTGTATCGTCTGGTCGATCCGGAAGAACTGGAGTTTCTCGGCATCCGCGACTACTTCGAAGATGACGCGATGTGCCTGATCGAATGGCCCGATAAAGGTGCAGGCTTTTTGCCAAAGCCTGACCTGACCATTACCATTAGCCCGCAAGACAGCGGCCGTTCGCTGAAAATTTTATCCCAGGGCTCGCGTGGCGAGGCCTGGTGTGCCGCTTTGGCGTTGGAATCCAATTAAATGATGGGGTTAGGTATGCGCTTTCGCGCGTTGGTGGCTGCCGCTGGACTGTTGTTGATGGCAGTGACTGTCAACGCTGTGGCCGATTCAAAGGTCAACAGCGTGCGCCTGTGGCGGGCGCCGGATAACACGCGACTGGTCTTCGACCTGAGCGGCCCGGTGCAGCACAGCGTGTTTACCCTGACCGCACCGGACCGGCTGGTGATCGACATCAATGGCGCCACCCTCGGTGCACCGCTGAATGTGCAGACCGCGAACACGCCGATCACCGCAATGCGTTCGGCCCAGCGCACGCCGACTGATCTGCGCGTGGTCATCGACCTGAAGAAAGCCGTCACCCCGAAAAGCTTCTCGCTGGCGCCGAACGCGCAGTACGGCAACCGCCTGGTGGTCGACCTGTTCGATAACCCGGCCGACGCCGCACCGCCGCCTGCGCCGACGCCGCAGGTCGCGACTGTGCCAGCGGTGCCGGTAACCCCGACCGAACCGGCAATCAAGTTGCCGCCAGCCCCGGCCGGCAAGCGCGACATTATTGTGGTGATCGACGCCGGCCACGGTGGCGAAGACCCGGGCGCATCCGGTTCGCGCGGTCAGCGTGAGAAAGACGTAGTGCTGCAGATCGCTCGCGAACTGCAGCGTCAGGTCAACGGCATGAAAGGTTTCCGTGCCGAATTGACCCGTACCGGCGACTACTTCATCCCGTTGCGCGGCCGTACCGAAATCGCTCGCAAGAAAGGCGCCGACCTGTTCGTCTCGATTCATGCTGACGCCGCGCCGTCTGCGGCCGCCTTCGGCGCCTCGGTGTTTGCCCTGTCTGATCGCGGCGCAACTTCCGAGACCGCGCGTTGGCTGGCCGACAGCGAAAACCGTTCCGACTTGATCGGTGGTGCCGGCAACGTCAGCCTCGACGACAAGGACCGCATGCTCGCCGGCGTATTGCTCGACCTGTCGATGACCGCTTCGCTGACTTCCAGCCTCAACGTCGGCCAGAAAGTCCTGACCAACATCGGCCGCGTCACGCCACTGCACAAACAGCGCGTGGAACAGGCCGGGTTCATGGTGCTGAAGTCGCCGGACATCCCGTCGATTCTGGTCGAAACCGGGTTTATCTCCAATGCCAACGAGGCGAACAAACTCTCGGCATCGAGCCACCAGCAAGCATTGGCCCGCTCGATCAGCAGCGGCGTGCGCCAGTTCTTCCAGCAGAACCCGCCACCGGGCACCTACATTGCCTGGCTGCGTGATTCCGGCAAGATTGCTCAAGGCCCGCGCGATCATCGCGTCGGTCCGGGTGAAACGCTGGCGATGATCGGCGTGCGCTATCAGGTGTCGCCGGCCACGCTGCGCGCTGCCAATAATCTGAAAAGCGATGAGTTGAAAGTCGGTCAGCACCTGACCATTCCTGGCACCGAACTGGCGTCCAAAGAATGAACGAAATGCTGAACGCTGCCGCGCGCATCGAACTGCTCAGCCCACGGCTGGCGAACCAGATCGCCGCCGGTGAGGTGGTTGAACGTCCGGCCTCGGTGATCAAGGAACTGCTGGAAAACAGCCTCGATTCCGGCGCCAAGCGTATTGATGTCGATGTCGAGCAGGGCGGGGTCAAGTTACTGCGGGTGCGTGACGATGGCAGCGGCATCTCTGCCGATGACCTGCCGCTGGCCCTGGCCCGTCACGCCACCAGCAAGATTCGCAACCTGGAAGACCTTGAACAGGTGATGAGCCTAGGTTTCCGGGGTGAGGCGCTGGCCTCGATCAGCTCCGTGGCGCGCCTGACGCTGACCTCGCGTACTCGCGATGCCGATCAAGCCTGGCAAGTCGAAACCGAAGGCCGCGACATGGCACCTCGGGTGCAACCGGCAGCGCATCCGGTCGGCACTTCCGTGGAAGTTCGCGACCTGTTCTTCAACACCCCGGCGCGACGCAAATTCCTCAAGACCGAAAAAACCGAGTTCGATCACCTGCAAGAAGTGATCAAGCGTCTGGCGCTGGCGCGTTTCGACGTGGCTTTCCATCTGCGGCATAACGGCAAAACCATTCTCAGCCTGCACGAAGCCCACGATGACGCGGCCCGCGCCCGGCGTGTGGCGGCGATCTGCGGTTCGGGTTTCCTCGAGCAGGCGCTGCCGATCGAGATCGAGCGCAACGGCTTGCACCTGTGGGGCTGGGTTGGTTTACCGACCTTCAACCGCAGTCAGGCGGATCTGCAGTATTTCTTTGTGAATGGCCGGGCGGTGCGCGACAAGCTTGTGGCTCACGCCGTGCGTCAGGCCTATCGCGACGTGCTTTTCAACGGCCGTCACCCGACGTTTGCGCTGTTTTTTGAAGTTGATCCGGCGGCGGTCGACGTCAACGTGCACCCGACCAAACACGAAGTGCGCTTCCGTGACGGGCGCATGGTGCATGACTTCCTTTATGGCACGTTGCACCGCGCTTTGGGCGACGTGCGTCCGGAAGATCAGCTTGCCGGTTCCGTGACCACAGCTGTCGTGCGGCCAACGGGCCTCGATGCCGGTGAGTTCGGCCCGCAGGGTGAAATGCGTCTGGCGGCCAATGCGCTGCTGGAGCAACCGCAGGCGCAGCCGGCGTTCAATACCTCGTCCGGTGCCAGCGCTGGCGGGGCTTATCAGTATCAATACACGCCACGCCCACAATCAGCGGTACCGCCGGCTGCCGAGGCTCAGGCTGCGTATCGCGAGTTTTTCGCGCCGCTGCCTGAGGCTAATGCCAACGCACTGCCGGCCGGGCAGGAAGATATTCCTCCGCTGGGTTATGCCTTGGCGCAGTTGAAAGGTATCTACATTCTTTCCGAAAACGCCCAAGGGCTGGTGCTGGTGGACATGCATGCCGCCCACGAGCGGATCATGTATGAACGCCTGAAAATCGCCATGGCCAGCGAGGGCCTCAGTGGGCAGCCATTGTTGGTGCCGGAATCCCTGGCCGTTAGCCAGCGCGAGGCCGATTGCGCTGAAGAGCACGCCGCATGGTTCCAGCGTCTGGGCTTCGAGCTGCAGCGTCTGGGCCCGGAAACCCTGGCGATCCGCCAAATCCCGGCGTTGTTGAAACAGGCCGAAGCCAACCGTCTGGTCGGCGATGTCCTGTCGGACTTGATGGAGTACGGCACCAGCGACCGGATTCAGGCACACCTCAACGAATTGCTCGGCACCATGGCCTGCCACGGCGCGATCCGCGCCAACCGGCGTTTGGCCCTGCCGGAAATGAACGGTTTGCTGCGCGACATGGAAAACACCGAGCGCAGCGGACAATGCAACCATGGCCGACCGACCTGGACCCAATTGGGCCTGGACGATCTGGACAAACTGTTTCTGCGCGGTCGTTGATGAGCCAGCTTCCTCCAGCGATTTTCCTGATGGGCCCGACTGCTGCGGGCAAGACCGATCTGGCCATTGAGCTGACCAAGGTGCTGCCGTGCGAGTTGATCAGTGTCGATTCAGCGCTGGTCTATCGCGGCATGGACATCGGCACGGCCAAACCTTCGAAAGAACTGCTCGCCGAATATCCGCACCGCTTGATCGATATTCTCGACCCGGCTGAGGCTTATTCGGCTGCGGATTTCCGTCGCGATGCCCTGCAAGCCATGGCCGAAATCACCGCGCGCGGAAAAATTCCGCTGCTGGTCGGCGGTACGATGCTCTATTACAAGGCTTTGGTCGAAGGTCTGGCGGATATGCCAGCGGCCGATGCCGATGTTCGCGCGCAGATCGAAGAAGAGGCTGCACGCCTCGGTTGGCAAGCCTTGCACGATCAATTGGCGATCATTGACCCGGTGTCGGCGGCGCGCATTCACCCGAACGATCCGCAGCGCTTAAGTCGCGCGCTGGAAGTTTATCGGGTCAGTGGTCAGAGCATGACCGAGCTGCGTCAGCAACAATCTGCGCAAAGTACTGAAGCAGCCGCTTCGGGACTGCAACAATTGCCCTATACTGTCGCGAACTTGGCCATTGCCCCGGCGAATCGTCAGGTATTGCACGAGCGCATTAAACAAAGATTCACAAATATGTTGGAACAGGGGTTCCTCGACGAGGTCGTAGCCCTGCGTAAAAGAAGTGACCTGCATTCGGGGTTGCCGTCTATACGTGCGGTAGGCTACCGCCAAGTCTGGGACTACCTGGATGGCAAGCTGACGTTGGCCGAAATGCAGGAGCGCGGCATCATCGCCACGCGCCAATTGGCCAAACGCCAGTTCACCTGGCTGCGCAGCTGGGAAGATATACACTGGCTGGACAGTCTTGATTGCGACAATCTGCCACGCGCCTTGAAATACCTTGGGACCATCTCCATATTGAGCTGAGTCCTTGCAATTGCCGTCTATCCTTGGGGGTGTGGCGGCCAAAGCCATCTGAATTACCTATTTTTAATTATTGAATCCTTAAAGGAGTGCGGCACATGTCAAAAGGGCATTCGCTACAAGACCCTTACTTGAATACTTTACGTAAAGAGAAAGTTGGGGTTTCCATCTACCTGGTCAACGGTATCAAACTGCAAGGCACGATCGAGTCGTTCGACCAGTTCGTGATCCTGCTGAAAAACACCGTAAGCCAGATGGTTTACAAACACGCTATCTCGACAGTAGTGCCGGTTCGTCCAATTCGTCTGCCTAGCGCAACCGAATCCGAAGCAGGTGACGCTGAGCCAGGTAACGCCTGATAGGAGTCTCCTTTGTTCTTTGAGCGCCACGGTGGTGGTGAACGAGTGATCCTCGTTCACTTGGATGGACAGGACCCTGAGGCGCGCGAAGATCCGCAGGAGTTTCAGGAATTGGCTAATTCGGCCGGCGCCGAGACCGTTGCGTTTTTTAACGTGCCGCGTCATCGGCCAACCGCCAAATTTCTGATCGGCAGCGGCAAGGTCGAGGAACTGCGCGACCTGGTCAAGGCTGAAGAAGCCGATCTGGTGATTTTCAATCACATCCTCACGCCCAGTCAGGAACGTAACCTCGAACGTGTTTTCGAGTGTCGCGTGATCGACCGTACCGGTCTGATTCTCGATATTTTCGCCCAACGCGCCCGTACCCATGAAGGCAAGCTCCAGGTCGAACTGGCCCAGCTTGACCACATGAGCACCCGCCTGGTTCGCGGCTGGACTCACCTTGAGCGTCAGGGTGGCGGCATCGGCATGCGCGGCCCGGGTGAGACTCAGCTGGAAACCGACCGCCGTTTGCTGCGGGTCCGCCTGCGCCAGATCAAAGGGCGGCTGGAGAAGGTGCGCAGCCAGCGCGAGCAATCGCGACGTGGCCGCTCCCGTGCGGATATCCCTACCGTGTCTTTGGTGGGATATACCAACGCCGGCAAATCGACACTCTTCAACAATGTGACGAAATCCGATGTTTACGCGGCCGACCAGTTGTTCGCCACACTGGACCCGACCCTGCGCCGTCTGGATCTGGACGACCTGGGGCCGATTGTTCTGGCGGATACGGTAGGCTTCATTCGTCACCTGCCGCACAAACTGGTCGAAGCATTTCGGTCTACCCTCGAAGAGTCGGCCAACTCCGACCTGTTGTTGCACGTGATCGATGCGGCCGAACCGGATCGCATGTTGCAGATCGAGCAGGTGATGGTGGTGCTGGGCGAGATTGGTGCCCAGGACTTGCCGATACTCGAGGTCTATAACAAACTCGATTTGCTTGAAGGCGTTGAGCCACAAATCCAGCGCGACGAAAACGGCAAGCCCCAGCGGGTCTGGCTTTCGGCGCGTGATGGCAGTGGTCTGGAATTGCTTGAACAAGCCATTGCCGAATTGCTCGGCAGTGATTTGTTCATCGGCACACTGCGCTTGCCGCAACGATTCGCCCGACTGCGTGCGCAGTTTTTCGAACTCGGTGCGGTGCAGAAAGAAGAGCATGACGAAGAAGGCATCAGCCTGCTGGCCGTTCGTTTGCCCCGGGTCGAGCTGAATCGACTGGTAAGCCGCGAAGGATTGCAGCCGATGGAGTTCATCGAGCAACACACTTTGCAATAAAAGCCTGAAGAAGCGGTTGTGCCGTAACGGCAGGCATTCTGTAGCATTGGTCGGCGCGCCGTGGGTGCGTCTTTGCTTTATCAGATGGAGAGCGCTATGGCTTGGAATGAGCCGGGTGGCAACTCGAATAATCAGGATCCTTGGGGTGGCAAACGCCGCAATAACGGCGACCGCAAGGGGCCACCGGATCTCGACGAGGCCTTCCGAAAGCTGCAGGAAAGCCTGAACGGGTTGTTCGGTGGTGGTAAGAAACGCGGTGGTGATGATGGCGGTGGTTCGGGCAGGAGCGGTGGCGGCTTCGGCGGTCTGCTCGGCATCGGCCTCGTCGTGCTGGCGGCTGTCTGGCTGTACAGCGCGGTCTACGTGGTGGACGAGCAGGAGCAAGCCGTGGTGCTGCGCTTCGGCAAGTACTACGAGACTGTTGGCCCGGGCCTGAATATCTACTTCCCGCCGATCGATAAGAAGTACATGGAAAACGTCACGCGTGAGCGTGCGTACACCAAGCAAGGCCAGATGCTGACCGAAGACGAGAACATCGTCGAAGTGCCGCTGACCGTGCAGTACAAGATCAGCAACCTGCAGGACTTCGTGCTTAACGTCGATCAGCCGGAAATCAGTCTGCAGCATGCGACTGACAGTGCCCTGCGCCACGTGGTGGGTTCCACCGCCATGGACCAGGTGCTGACCGAAGGTCGTGAATTGATGGCCAGCGAAATCAAGGAGCGTCTGCAACGCTTCCTCGATACCTATCGCACCGGTATCACCGTCACTCAGGTCAACGTACAGAGCGCAGCTGCACCGCGTGAAGTGCAGGAAGCCTTCGATGACGTGATCCGCGCCCGTGAAGACGAGCAGCGTTCGCGCAACCAGGCTGAAACCTACGCCAACGGCGTCGTGCCGGAAGCCCGTGGTCAGGCCCAGCGCATCCTCGAGGACGCCAACGGTTATCGCGACGAAACGGTCTCGCGCGCCAAGGGTGAGGCCGATCGCTTTACCAAGCTGGTCGCCGAGTACCGCAAGGCACCTGAGGTTACCCGCCAGCGTCTGTACCTGGACACCATGCAGGAAGTCTTCAGCAATACCAGCAAGGTACTCGTGACCGGCAACAAGAACGGCCAGAGCAACTTGCTTTACCTGCCGTTGGACAAAATGATTCAGAACAGTTCGGGCAGCAATGCACCGGTCACCGGTTCGGCTGCCGCCAGCAACAACACGGACGTCACGCCGCATGTCACTGACCTGCCGCAGTCGCGCACAAGGGAGACCCGCTGATGAGCAATAAATCGCTGATCGCCCTGATCGTTGGCGTTGTTGTGGTACTGGTGGGCTGGAACTGCTTCTACATCGTGGCTCAGACCGAGCGTGCGGTGCTGCTGCAATTCGGTCGCGTGGTTCAGGCCGATGTTCAGCCAGGGCTGCATGTGAAAGTGCCTTACGTTAACCAGGTGCGTAAATTCGACGCACGTCTGATGACGCTGGATGCACCGACACAGCGTTTCCTGACCCTGGAAAAGAAAGCCGTGATGGTCGATGCCTACGCCAAGTGGCGCGTGAAGGATGCCGAGCGCTTCTACACCGCAACTTCCGGCCTCAAGCAAATCGCCGACGAGCGTCTGTCCCGTCGTCTGGAATCCGGTCTGCGTGACCAGTTCGGTAAGCGCACCCTGCACGAGGTGGTGTCGGGTGAGCGTGACGCACTGATGGCTGACATCACTGCTTCGCTGAACAAAATGGCGGAAAAAGAGCTGGGTATCGAAGTTGTCGATGTTCGGGTCAAGGCCATCGATCTGCCGAAAGAAGTAAACCGCAGTGTGTTCGAACGTATGAGCACCGAGCGTGAGCGTGAAGCTCGCGAGCACCGCGCCAAGGGTAACGAGCTGGCTGAAGGCATCCGTGCCGACGCCGATCGTCAACGCCGCGTGCTGCTGGCTGAAGCCTATCGTGAGTCCGAAGAGGTTCGCGGTGATGGTGATGCCCAGGCCGCTGCGATCTACTCCAAGGCCTACGGTCAGGATCAGGAGTTCTACAGTTTCTATCGTAGCCTGCGCGCCTACCGTGAAAGCTTCGCGAACAAATCCGACGTATTGGTCCTCGACCCAAGCAGCGACTTTTTCCACTACCTGGAAAAGGCCAAGCCTTGATACGCCGTTGACCTGAATCATTCCGCCCGGCGGCTAAAACCTCGGGCGGGGTGATCCTTTGGGAAAACGTGTGTATGATGCGGCAGCCGGGAAATTCCCGGCTTTTTTGCGTCTGCACGTTTGATTGCTGTTTTTTGTTGCAGGCATCGGGTTGAATGGCCCGAGAGTATTTCGAGGAAAGTGATGGGCGAAGCCGGTAACAGGCCTTTCGCCGCGTCGTTCATGCGCGTGCGTTTTGAACGGTTCGGTCATTTTCTGCTTCACTCAAGGCTCGCCCGCAGGCTGGCCGCCCGGATCAAAGGGGAATGGCGTAATGGCAACGGTAGACCGCTGGCTGCTGCCAGATGGCATCGAAGAAGTACTGCCACCGGAAGCGGCGCGCATTGAAGTCGCGCGTCGTCAGGTGTTGGATCTGTTCCAGAGCTGGGGTTACGAGTTTGTCGTGACTCCCCATATCGAGTACCTGGAATCCCTGCTGACCGGCGCAGGCCAGGACCTGGATCTGCGTACCTTCAAGGTCATCGACCCGCAATCGGGCCGGCAGATGGGTTTTCGTGCCGACATCACGCCGCAAGTGGCGCGTATCGATGCGCACACCCTGCGTCGCGAAGGTCCGAGCCGTCTGTGCTACGCCGGCAGCGTGCTGCATGCCCAGCCACGTGCACTGTCCTCCTCGCGCAGCCCGATCCAGTTG
Organism: Pseudomonas neuropathica; assembly: GCF_015461835.1. Classification (GTDB taxonomy): domain Bacteria; phylum Pseudomonadota; class Gammaproteobacteria; order Pseudomonadales; family Pseudomonadaceae; genus Aquipseudomonas; species Aquipseudomonas neuropathica. The sequence continues at coordinate 46,419 of NZ_JACOPX010000013.1, forward strand.
GGCGCCGAGTTGTACGGCGACGCCAGCCCGAGCAGCGACGTTGAAGTGATCAGCCTGATGCTGGCCATGCTGCAACTGGCCGATGTGCCGGATGTGCACATGGACCTTGGTCATGTCGGCATCTACCGTGGTCTGGCGCGTGCCGCCGGTCTGTCCGGTGAAGTCGAACAGCAGTTGTTCGATGCGCTGCAACGCAAGGCCATCGACGAGGTCATTACCTTGACCGAAGGCTTGCCGGCCGACTTGTCCGGCATGCTGCGGGCGCTGGTCGACCTGTGCGGCGGGCGTGAAGTGTTGAGCGCTGCCCGCGAACGACTGGCCAATGCGCCGGCGCCGGTTCTGGCAGCACTGGAAGATTTGCTGGCGATCGCCGAGCGCCTGTCGGCGCGTTTCCCGGACCTGCCGTTGTACTTCGACCTGGGTGAGCTGCGTGGCTACCACTACCACACCGGTGTGGTGTTCGCGGTGTTCGTGCCGGGCGTTGGCCAGTCCATCGCTCAGGGCGGTCGCTACGACGACATCGGCGCAGATTTTGGGCGCGCGCGTCCGGCGACTGGTTTTTCCACCGATTTGAAAACCCTGGTGACCCTGGGGCGTGCTGAGATCGAGCTACCGTCTGGCGGTATCTGGATGCCTGACAGTACGGATGCGGCACTCTGGCAGCAGGTTTGCCAGTTGCGCAGTGAGGGTCAGCGTGTCGTTCAGGCTTTGCCTGGGCAACCTTTGGCCGCCGCCCGTGATGCGGACTGCGACCGGCAATTGATTCAGCAGAACGGGCTTTGGCAAGTATCGCCACTGGCTTCTTGAGTTTTCCTGCCGGCCATCGCCGGCACCAAGTTTGCGCGAATGAGGACAAGTGTTATGGGTAAGAATGTCGTAGTCCTGGGCACCCAGTGGGGTGATGAGGGCAAAGGCAAGATCGTTGATCTGCTGACCGAACATGCTGCCGCCGTAGTGCGCTACCAAGGTGGCCACAACGCTGGCCACACACTGGTGATCGACGGCGAGAAAACCGTCCTGCACCTGATCCCGTCGGGCGTGCTGCGCGAAGGCGTGCAGTGCCTGATCGGCAACGGCGTGGTGGTTGCACCTGACGCCCTGCTGCGCGAGATCACCAAGCTGGAAGAGAAAGGCGTACCGGTGCGCGAGCGTCTGCGTATCAGCCCGTCCTGCCCGCTGATCCTGTCCTTCCACGTGGCGCTGGACCAGGCCCGTGAAAAGGCCCGTGGCGAGCTGAAGATCGGTACCACCGGTCGCGGCATCGGCCCGGCTTACGAAGACAAGGTGGCTCGTCGTGGCCTGCGTGTTGGCGACCTGCTGAACATGCCGCGCTTCGAAGACAAACTGCGTGAACTGGTGGATTACCACAACTTCATGCTGGTCGGTTACTACAAAGAGCCAGCCATCGAGTTCGAGAAAACCCTGGCCGAGTGCAAGGAATACGCTGAGCTGCTCAAGCCACTGATGCTCGACGTCACTGCCGAGCTGCACGACCTGCGTCGCGCCGGCAAAGACATCATGTTCGAGGGCGCCCAGGGTTCGTTGCTCGACATCGACCACGGTACCTACCCGTACGTGACCAGTTCCAACACCACTGCCGGTGGCGTAGCGACCGGTTCCGGCGTTGGCCCGATGTTCCTCGACTACATCCTGGGCATCACCAAGGCTTACACCACTCGTGTCGGTTCGGGTCCGTTCCCGACAGAGCTGTTTGACGACGTCGGTGCACACCTGGCCAAACAAGGTCACGAGTTCGGTGCGACCACCGGCCGTGCCCGTCGTTGTGGCTGGTTCGACGCCGTTATCCTGCGTCGCGCTATCGATGTGAACAGCATTTCGGGCATCTGCCTGACCAAGCTGGACGTACTCGACGGTCTGGAAACCATCAACATCTGCGTTGGCTACAAAGACGCCGAAGGCAATGCCGTTGCTCCGACCGACGCTGACAGCTACGTAGGCCTGCAGCCTGTGTACGAAGAAGTGCCGGGCTGGACCGAATCGACCGTGGGCGCCAAGACCCTGGAAGAGCTGCCAGCTAACGCTCGCGCCTACATCAAACGCGTTGAAGAGTTGATCGGCGCACCGATCGACATTATTTCGACGGGCCCGGACCGCAACGAAACCATCGTTCTGCGTCATCCGTTTGCTTGATAAGTCGTTGATGTAAAAACACAAAGGCCCCTTCATCGGGGTCTTTGTCGTTTATGCCTGTTGGACGGCATGACCTTTGCTGTGAATCTGTCTACAAGAGTGCCATCAAATTAATGGCGTCAGAAGTAGAGGTATTCACAGTGTCGGCCGTTCTCTCACTGTTACAAAGCCGTTTGTTGCGCCCCGTGTTCGTTACCCTTGGTATCGCCCTTTTGGTGCAAGTGTTGGTGGCCGTTGCCCTGACGCGGAGCACCGTCACGGCGCTGGAAGCTGACTTGGCGGTGCGCCTCGGCGCCGACAGCCAGAAGCTCTCCGGTGAACTGGAGCAGGCCGGGCGTGAAGTCACCTCGAGCCTCGATGCTTTGTCTGCCAGCACCCGCCAGCGGCTTACCGCCGGCCTGTCCTCGCGCCTGAAAGAAGAGCAGGCGCAACTGCGTGCGACGCTGGAAAAAGATCTGAAAGATTCGGCCAATGACATGGCGCAATTGCTCGCCTCGGTAGCGCCGCGAGCCATGTGGGACAGCGACGTACCGACCCTGTCCGAGTTCGCTCGCCGTGCCCAGCGTAATCCCAATGTGTTGTTCGTGGTCTACGACGACGCCACCGGCCAGCACCTGACCCGCTATCTCAATCGCGAAAACCCGATCAACAAGGCCTTGCTGGAAAAGGGCCAGGGCGAGCGTGCACTGGATAAAGTGCTGGATGCGGCGAAGAGCGATCCATCGGTTTACTACCTTGAAGCCTCGATCAATCCCAATGGCGTGGAAATCGGCAAGGTGCTGATGGGCGTTTCCACGGCGTCGGTGGAAACCGATCTGGCGGCACTGGACAAGCGCTTCTCGGCGCTGATCGCGAGCAGTGATCAACTGGTCGGCGACAGCCTCAAGGGCGCTGCAGCGGACAGTGCCAAAGCCATGCAGGCGCGCCTGCAATCGGCGCAGTCAACCGCCGTCGAAATGAAAGCCAACACCGCCAATACTGTTCAAGAGGCGGCAGCTACCCTGCGCTGGCGGATCGGCATGGGCCTGGCGTTGGTCGGCTTTGGCGTGCTGCTGTTACTGGCCGTCGTGCTCGGCCATCGCGTGGTCAATCGCCTGAAGATGCTCAACGCTGCGATGGATGACCTGGCGGCGGGCGAGGGCGACCTGACCAAGCGTGTGCAGATCAACAGCAAGGACGAAATCGGCGACATGGCCTCGGCGGTCAACCGCTTTGTGGATAAGTTGCAGCCAATTGTGCGCGAAGCGGGCGATGTCGCGCAGCGTACCGGCGTGGAAATCGGCGCGATGACGCTGCGCAATGCCGGTGCCGATGCGGCGGCGGGCATGCAGCGTGATGAAGTGGCGGAGAGTCTGCGCGCGCTGTCGCAAATGGCTGATGAGGCGCAGTCGGAAAGCCATGCGATGCAAGCGGCTTTGAAACAGGTTGTGGATATTCGCCAGGCCACCGACGAAAACACCCGGACGTCCGCCAAGGTCGGCAGCCTGATCGAGGCGTTGGCGGGGCAGGTCGATACCGGCGCGAAAGTCATCGAGCGGCTGGCTCAGCAGAGTGAGCAGATTGAGGTGGTGCTGACGGTGATTCACGGGATTGCCGAGCAGACCAATCTGCTGGCGCTCAACGCGGCGATTGAAGCCGCGCGTGCTGGCGAGACCGGGCGTGGATTCGCCGTTGTTGCCGACGAGGTGCGTGCGTTGGCGAGCAAGACGCAAAGCTCCACCGGCGATATTCAGGCGCACATCGTGGCATTGCAGCAGGGCGCTCGTGAGGCGGTCGAAGCGATCGGCCAGGCCGGGCGTCAGGCCAGCGAAGGTTTACTCGTGTTGCGTGACAGTGCGCGCTTGCAGCATTCGGTACAGGTCTCAGTCGAGCAGGTGCATGCGGCGATTGGCTTGGCAACGCAGGCGGCTGCGCATCAGGCGCAGGGAGCGCAGGCTGTGCGTGGGCGCGTCGAGACAATTCATGCGCAGGCCGAGAAAGCGGCGCAGGCGGTGGTGGAGACCACTGCGAGTGGCAAGGTGCTGGATGGTTTGGCGGCGCAGCTCAAGGCGAGTCTGGGGCAGTTCAGGGCTTGAGGTCGTCTGGGCGGGCCTCTTCGCGAGCAGGCTCGCTCCCACATTGGATCGCGTTCCTCTGATGGAACTCGGTCAACATGTGGGAGCGAGCCTGCTCGCGAAAGCGGTATCAGCGGCTCAGATACATCCGGGTCGTCAGCAAATAAACCGGCAGCCCCGACACCAAAATCAACAACGCCGCATAAGGCGCCGCCGCCGCAAACTCGACATTCGCAGTATGCGCCCAGACCTCAGTCGCCAAAGTGTTCAGCCCGGTCGGACTCAGTAGCAACGTCGCCGTCAACTCCTTCATCGCATCCAGAAACACCAGCGCAAACGCCGCGCCCAATGCCGGGAAGATGATCGGCAACGTCACTCGGCAAAACGCCGTGAACGACGAAGCCCCCAGCGTTCGCGCAGCCTCTTCCAGTTGCGGTGCTGCCTTGTTCAGTGCCGTGCGAATCGGCGCCTGCGCCAATGGCAGAAACAGCAGCGCATAAGCGATCAGCAGCAACCCCGAAGTCTGGTAAAGCGCTGGCACGTAGTGCAGGGCGAAATACACCAGCGTCAGCGCAATCACCAGGCCCGGCAGCGCATGCAGCAGATACGGCAAGCGCTCTGCCCAGATTGCCAGTTGGCCTTTGTAACGCACCACCAGCAAGCCGACCGGCACGGCCAGCACCAGACACAGCGCAGCTCCGCCAAGAGAAAGTGCCAGAGAAGAAAGCAGGGCTTCAGTGATCGCTGCCACCGGGAATGCTGCGGATGAACCGACCGCCAGCCAATACGCCAGCATCCCCAACGGAATCCCGCTGCCGACAATTGCCAGCATCAGGCAATACAGCTGACCGACCGTGGCCCATGGTCCTAGCCGAACCTGTTCAGCCTGGCGCGCGGCACCTTGTCCGGTGCGCACATGCCGACCTTTGCCGCGTACGCGCAGCTCCAGCCACAACAACACCAGACACAGCGCCAGCAGCACGGCGGAAAGCATCGCCGCGTTCGCGTTACTGAACTCCAGTTCGAATTGCTGATAGATCGCCGTGGTGAAGGTTTGCAGGCCGATGATCGACAGTGCACCGAACTCCACCAGCATGTGCAAGGCAATCAATAGCGAGCCGGCCAATAGCGAAGGCCAGAGCAGTGGAAGGGTCACGCGGAAAAATACGCCCCAGCGATTCTGCCCAAGGGTGCGCGCCGACTCTTCAAGGGAGGGGTCGAGATTGCGCAGAGTTGCCGCCACCGGCAGGAAGATCAACGGGTACTTCGACAGGCTCATCACCAGAATCGCCCCGCCAAGCCCTTCGAACTGCGCGCTCAGCGAAACCCAGGTAAAGCTGCTGACAAACGCCGGCACCGCGAACGGCAGGCACAGGATCACGCCCCATAGCCGACGCCCTGGCAAATTGCTGCGCTCCAGCAGCCAGGCCAGCGACAGACCAATCACGCCGCAGGTGAGGGTTACGCCAACCATCAACGCCAACGTGTTGCGCAACAGGCCGAACACATACGGGCGCCACAACAAATGCAACGCCTCGGCCCAGCCGGCCTGCCAGGCCTTGAGCCCGACATAGGCCAGCGGCAACAGGCTCAGCACCACCAGTAACAACACCGGCAGCACCAGCCAGATTGATGGCCGCTTGCGTTTTGGCACGTAACCCCCGCGTATGGCGGGGGCCGATAACGATGCGGTCATCAGTTCAAGCCAACTTCGCGTTCCAGCTCCAGCGCTTCTTCGGCATTGCCCAGATCGGCCGGGGTTACGTTCGGCGCTTCCAGTTCGCTGAACGGCTTGAGTCCGCGATCCGATTCCATGCCTTTGTGCAGTGGGTATTCGGCGGTGGTCTGGGTGATCACGCGCTGACCTTCTTCGCTGGCCATATAGGCGAGGAATTGCTGGGCTTCTTTTGGATGTTTGCTGGATTTCAACACGGCAGCGCTCGACACGGTGATCAAGCCACCTACGTCGCCACCGGTGAAGTAATGCAGTTTCGAATCCAGTTTGCCTTTCTCGCGTTGCAGGGCGAACCAGTAGTAGTTGTTCACCAGCACGGTGGCGACCTCGCCGTTTTCCACGGCTTTGAGTGCGACCATGTTGTTGCTGTAGGTCTTGCCGAAGGCGCGCAGGCCGGTCAGCCATTCCTCGGCGGCATCGCGACCGTGCATTTTGATGATGGCGACGGCTTGTTCCTGGAAGGCGCCGCTGGTCGGTACGAATCCGACCTTGCCCTGCCACTGCGGATCGGAGAACTCCATCACCGATTTCGGCAGGTCTTTTTCGTCGACCAGTTTCGGGTTGTAGGCGACAACGCGAACCCGCGCTGTCACGCCGATCCAGGTGCCGTTACCGGCGACATATTTTTCCGGGAGCACAGCCAGAGTGGTGTCATCGGTTTTGGCCAGCAAGCCCAGTTCGCCGAGATTGTTCAGTGGTGGCGACTCTTCGGTGTAGATCACGTCGGCGGGAGAGCGGTCGCCTTCTTCGATGATCTGGCTGGCGAGCTGATTGCTGCTGCCTTTGCGCACGTTGACGTGAATGCCGGTCTTGGCTTCGAAGGCTTTGGCGATCGCGTCGCCGACTTCCTTGTGCTGGCCGTTATAGAGAGTCAGGGAAACCGCATCGGCAGCCTGGGTGAGGGGAGTGGCGAGCGCCAGGCCGAGGAAGGTGAAGGTCAGGCCTCGGCGCAGGGTATTTCGAAACGTCATTCGCGGGTTCCTCACTGTCGCATTGCAAAAACTTGCAACAATGATAAACGATATTGTTTCTCAAGTGCGCCTTGCGGTGGGGCTGGCGTTTTGATAGGTGCGATGGTGATGGGGTTTCGGGAAGCCAGAAACGCAAAAACCCGCTTTCGCGGGTTTTTGTGAAATCCAAGGTCGTAACCTTGAATTTGAATTGGTGCCCAGAAGAAGACTCGAACTTCCACGACCGTAAGGTCACCAGCACCTGAAGCTGGCGTGTCTACCAATTTCACCATCTGGGCAATCATCGCTAGCGTTGCCGCTGTTGATGTGGCGCACTATACGGAGCGCGTTTTGATCTGTAAACCCCTGATTTAATTTTAATAAATCAGTTTTAAGAAAAGCCGGGCTTAGAATGCAAAAAACCCGCTTTCGCGGGTTTTGTGTGAGCCTTGAAACTGATCTAGTCTCAAACTCGAAATTGGTGCCCAGAAGAAGACTCGAACTTCCACGACCGTAAGGTCACCAGCACCTGAAGCTGGCGTGTCTACCAATTTCACCATCTGGGCAGTATCGTTAACGCTTGTGCGTCGTCGATGGCGCGCACTATACGGAGCGTCTTTTTAACTGTAAACCCCTGTCAGCAAAAAATATGATTTTTTTTACCGGCGGTGTTCAAAACGGCTTTCAAGCGACGATACAGACCCTCATAAGGGCCTTATATAGTCGGAAATTTCCCGTTTCATGGCGCCTATGCCAAACTAACCCGCATATAGACAAGGTGAAAACTCTCTAATGGCCGATTGGCAGTCCCTCGATCCCGAGGCCGCTCGTGAAGCGGAAAAATATGAAAACCCTATTCCTAGCCGCGAACTGATCCTGGCGCATCTCGCCGATCGGGGCTCGCCGGCTGCCCGCGAGCAACTGGTGGAAGAGTTTGGTCTGACCACAGAAGATCAGATCGAAGCCCTGCGCCGCCGCCTTCGCGCCATGGAGCGCGACGCTCAACTGATCTACACCCGCCGCGGCACTTATGCGCCGGTCGACAAACTCGACCTGATACTCGGTCGCATCAGTGGTCACCGTGACGGTTTCGGCTTCCTGGTGCCGGACGACGGCAGCGACGACCTGTTCATGAGCCCCGCGCAAATGCGTCTGGTGTTCGATGGCGACCGTGCGCTGGCGCGTGTGTCCGGTCTCGACCGTCGCGGTCGCCGCGAAGGCGTGATCGTCGAAGTGGTGTCCCGTGCTCACGAAACCATCGTCGGCCGCTACTTTGAAGAGGGCGGCATCGGCTTCGTCGTCGCGGACAACCCGAAGATCCAGCAGGAAGTGCTGGTCACGCCGGGCCGCAACGCCAACGCGCAGATCGGTCAGTTCGTCGAGGTGAAAATCACCCACTGGCCGACGCCGCGCTTCCAGCCGCAAGGCGACGTGGTTGAAGTGGTCGGCAACTATATGGCGCCGGGCATGGAAATCGATGTCGCCCTGCGCACCTACGACATTCCGCACGTCTGGCCTGAAGCCGTTCTGAAAGAAGCGGCCAAGCTCAAGCCGGAAGTTGAGGAAAAGGACAAAGAGAAGCGCGTCGACCTGCGCCATTTGCCGTTCGTCACCATTGACGGCGAAGATGCCCGCGACTTCGACGATGCTGTTTACTGCGAAGCCAAGCCGGGCAAGCTGCGCCTGTTCTCCGGCGGCTGGAAGTTGTACGTGGCGATTGCTGACGTTTCCAGCTACGTGAAGATCGGTTCGGCGCTGGACAACGAAGCGCAGGTGCGCGGCAACTCGGTGTACTTCCCTGAGCGCGTGGTGCCAATGCTGCCTGAGCAGCTGTCCAACGGCCTGTGCTCGCTGAATCCGCACGTCGATCGTCTGGCCATGGTTTGCGAGATGACCATCTCCAAGTCCGGCGAAATGACCGACTACTGCTTCTATGAAGCGGTGATCCATTCCCACGCGCGTCTGACCTACAACAAAGTCAGTGCGATGCTGGAAACGCCGAAAGTCGCCGAAGCACGCAAACTGCGTGGTGAGTACACCGACGTCGTGCCTCACCTCAAGCAGCTTTATTCGCTGTACAAAGTGTTGCTGGCTGCCCGTCACGTGCGCGGCGCGATCGATTTCGAGACCCAGGAAACCCGGATCATCTTCGGTTCCGAGCGCAAGATTGCCGAAATCCGTCCGACCACCCGTAACGACGCGCACAAGCTGATCGAGGAATGCATGCTGGCGGCCAACGTGGCCACCGCCGAATTCCTCAAGAAGCACGAAATTCCTGCGCTGTACCGTGTCCACGACGGCCCGCCACCGGAGCGTCTGGAAAAACTGCGCGCCTTCCTTGGCGAACTCGGCCTGTCCCTGCACAAAGGCAAGGACGGTCCATCGCCGAAGGATTATCAGGCGTTGCTGGCAAGCATCAAGGATCGTCCGGATTTCCACCTGATCCAGACCGTGATGCTGCGCTCGCTCAGTCAAGCGGTGTACAGCGCTGACAATCAGGGCCACTTCGGCCTGAATTACGAAGCCTATACCCACTTCACTTCGCCAATCCGTCGCTACCCGGACCTGCTGACGCACCGCGCGATCCGCAGCGTAATCCATTCGAAACAGGACACTCCGCACGTTCGCCGTGCCGGGGCAATGACCATTCCGAAGGCGCGCATCTATCCGTACGACGAGGCGGCGCTGGAGCAGCTCGGCGAGCAGTGCTCGATGAGCGAACGCCGTGCCGACGAAGCGACCCGCGACGTGGTGAACTGGCTCAAGTGCGAGTTCATGAAGGACCGCGTGGGCGAGTCGTTCCCGGGTGTGATCACTGCGGTCACCGGTTTTGGCCTGTTCGTTGAGCTGACCGATATCTACGTCGAAGGTCTGGTCCACGTCACGGCGCTACCGGGCGATTACTACCACTTCGATCCTGTGCATCACCGCCTGGCGGGCGAGCGCACCGGTCGCAGCTTCCGTCTTGGCGATACCGTTGAAGTGCGCGTCATGCGCGTTGACCTCGACGAGCGCAAGATCGACTTCGAGATGGCCGAAAAAACCATCAGCGCACCGATCGGTCGCAAAAAACGTGGCGCTGAAACCGCTGCTCCGGCGGCCAAGGTTGCGGAAGAAAAGGCTCCGGCTAAATCCGCCAGCCGTCGTCCAGCCAAGGAAAAAGCGGCTGAAGCCTATCGTCCAAGCGACGCCGTGGCGAAGAATGCCGAGCTGCGCAAAAGCCGTGAAATGAAGAAGGCTCTGCTTTCTGACGCTAAAAACGGTGGTAAAGCGGCGTCCGGGGGAAAGACCGGACGGTCGGCGCCTGAAAAGGCCTCCGGCGGCAAGCCAGCGAAACCGAGCAAACACCGTAAGGGGCCGCCAAAAGCGGGCTCCGCTCCAGCCAAAAGTGGCGGGGCACGTAAACCGAAGGCGAAGTCATGAGTCAGTTGGAAAAAATCTACGGCGTTCACGCGGTAGAAGCGTTGCTGCGTCACCACCCGAAGCGCGTCAAGCAGATCTGGCTGGCGGAAAGCCGCAACGATCCGCGCGTGCAGACCCTGGTTGAGCTGGCCAACGAAAACCGTGTTCAGGTCGGCCAGGCCGAGCGTCGCGAAATGGACGCGTGGGTTGAAGGCGTGCACCAGGGCGTGGTCGCGGAAGTGAGCCCGAGCCAGGTCTGGGGCGAAGCGATGCTCGACGAATTGCTCGATCGCACCGAAGGCGCACCGCTGTTGCTGGTGCTCGACGGTGTGACCGATCCGCACAACCTCGGCGCCTGCCTGCGTTCGGCGGATGCGGCCGGTGCGCTCGCGGTGATCGTGCCGAAAGACAAATCGGCGACCCTGACGCCGGTCGTGCGTAAAGTCGCTTGCGGCGCGGCAGAAGTGATTCCATTGGTTGCCGTGACCAACCTCGCTCGCACCCTGGAAAAACTTCAGCAGCGCGGTCTGTGGATTGTCGGTACTGCGGGGGAGGCTGAGGTCAGCATCTACGACCAGGATCTGACCGGCCCGACCATCCTGATCATGGGCGCCGAAGGCAAAGGCATGCGTCGCCTGACCCGCGAGCACTGCGACTATCTGGTGAAGCTGCCGATGGCCGGTAGCGTCAGCAGCCTCAACGTGTCGGTTGCGACGGGCGTGTGCCTGTTCGAAGCGCAGCGTCAGCGCGGTGCAAAAGCCAAGGCTACTGCCAAGAAATCCTGATCTGCTGCACATCCCTTGTAGGAGTGAGCCTGCTCGCGATAGCGGTGCAACATTCAGCATCAAAGTTGAATGTTGCCCCCTCATCGCGAGCAGGTTCACTCCTGCATTGTTTTGTGGGAAGGCGAAGATCGGTGATTGTTCAAATAATCACCAATTGCCTTGCACCTCCTCTGTCCCTTCTCTACAATTGCGCCCCTTGCTGTGACGGCAGGCACGCATGTGCCCCGCGCCAGCAAGTTCATAAGTGTCATTCACTCCTTGTCTGACCGTTTTTGAGCGGCAGGCTACAACCCGTAAGGAGCATTCATGCGTCATTACGAAATCATCTTTTTGGTCCACCCGGATCAAAGCGAGCAAGTCGGCGGCATGGTTGAGCGTTACACCAAGCTGATCGAAGAAGACGGCGGCAAAATCCACCGTCTGGAAGATTGGGGCCGTCGTCAACTGGCCTACGCAATCAACAATGTTCACAAGGCTCACTACGTGATGCTGAACGTTGAGTGCACTGGCAAGGCCCTGGCCGAGCTGGAAGACAACTTCCGCTACAACGATGCAGTGATCCGTAACCTGGTCATCCGTCGCGACGAAGCCGTTACCGGCCAGTCCGAGATGCTCAAGGCTGAAGAAAACCGCAGTGAGCGCCGTGAGCGTCGCGATCGTCCTGAGCACGAAGGCGCTGAAAGCGCTGAAGGCGAAGAGAACGACAGCGATAACGCTGACGAGTAATCCACGGACCTTATTAAGGAGCCTATCAAATGGCACGTTTCTTCCGTCGTCGTAAATTCTGCCGTTTCACCGCTGAAGACGTGAAAGAGATCGATTACAAAGATCTCAACACTCTGAAAGCCTACGTATCCGAGACCGGCAAAATCGTTCCAAGCCGCATCACCGGTACCAAAGCTCGTTATCAGCGTCAGCTGGCCACCGCTATCAAGCGCGCCCGCTTCCTGGCCCTGCTGGCCTACACCGACAGCCACGGCCGCTGAGACCGGGCAGTCGACAAGTAGCAAAGGATTGAATGCATGCGTGCCTTAGCTGAGTTCATCATGCGAGGCCGTATGCAGGCCACTCTCGTGGTGGCCGGATGTGCAACATTGCCGTTGTTGTATTGGTTGGGTGCTGCCGCGGGGAGCCTTGTGCTGCTGCGGCGCGGACTGACGGACGCCCTGGGTGTTCTGTCTCTGGGGCTGCTGCCGGCGTTGATCTGGTGGCTGTATGCCGATGACCCACGGGCACTTCTGGTGCTGCTGGGGTCTTCGGGGCTTGCGTTGGTTTTGCGCGCAAGTGAATCCTGGGTCCGCACGCTGCTGGTCAGCGTAGTGATTGGAGTGGTTTTTTCAGTGGTGCTCGGGGCGGCGTTTGCGGCCCAGATCGAGATGCTCGCGCAGGCCTTGATAAAGGTCATGCCGGCGCTTCTTGGTGAGACTTACAAGCAATTGTCGGTCGATGAGCAAGCGCGTTTCGCGTCCCTGATTGCACCGGTCCTGACCGGACTGATTGCGGCTTTGTTGCAGATCGTCAGCGTGCTGAGCCTGATTGTCGGGCGGCATTGGCAGGCGTTGTTGTACAACCCGGGTGGTTTTGGTCGCGAGTTTCGCGCCATCCGGATCCCGCTGGGGCCGGCGATGTTGCTGCTGGCGTTGATGCTTCTGGGCCCGAATCTCGGTGCACAGATGGCCATGTTGACGCCGTTGTGCAGTGTACCGTTGGTGTTCGCCGGACTCGCCCTGATTCACGGGCTGGTCGGGCAGAAGCGACTGGCCGGTTTCTGGCTGGTGGGGTTGTACGTCACGCTGCTGTTGTTCATGCAGCTGATCTATCCGTTGCTCGTGGTTCTGGCCATTGTCGACAGCCTGATTGATTTTCGCGGTCGTCACGTGTCGAAAGACACCGATAACGCGAACGGTGAAGGTTAAAAGTTAAGAGGATTTCCACATGCAACTGATCCTTCTGGAAAAAATCGCCAACCTGGGCAACCTGGGCGACAAAGTAAACGTTAAGGCCGGTTACGGCCGTAACTACCTGCTGCCTTTCGGCAAAGCTACCGCTGCAACTGCTGCCAACCTGGCTGCGTTTGAAGAGCGTCGTGCTGAGCTGGAAAAAGCTGCCGCAGACCGTAAAGCATCGGCTGAAAGCCGTGCTGCCCAACTGGCCGAGCTGGAAGTGACCATCACTGCCACCGCTGGCGACGAAGGCAAGCTGTTCGGTTCGATCGGTACTCACGACATCGCTGACGCACTGACCGCCTCCGGCGTTGAAGTTGCGAAGAGCGAAGTTCGTCTGCCGAACGGCACCATCCGCAACGTGGGTGAATTCGACGTGGCTGTGCACCTGCACGCCGAAGTTGAAGCCACCGTACGCGTTGTCGTGGTAGCAGCTTAAGTAACACCTGATCGGCTGGCGGCTTGCCCGTCAGACGGTTAACATCGGGCACGATCCTGTTTACAGGTCGTGCCCTTTGTCTTTCTGAACTCCCTGTTTTTCCAAATTACACAAGTGGCCATGAACGACATCTCCGCTCCCGAGCAATACGATCTGCAAACCGCTGCCCTGAAGGTGCCGCCGCATTCCATCGAGGCCGAACAGGCTGTACTCGGTGGTCTGATGCTGGACAACAACGCCTGGGAACGTGTGCTCGATCAAGTCTCCGACGGCGATTTCTATCGACATGACCACCGTCTGATTTTCCGTGCGATCGCCAAGCTGGCCGATCAGAACATGCCGATCGACGTGGTGACCCTGTCTGAACAACTGGACAAGGAAGGCCAGACCTCGCAGGTCGGTGGCCTCGGTTACCTCGGTGAACTGGCGAAAAACACACCGTCCGTCGCCAACATCAAGGCCTATGCGCAGATCGTTCGTGAGCGAGCGACGTTGCGCCAGTTGATCGGCATCAGCACCGAAATCGCCGACAGCGCCTTCAACCCCGAAGGCCGCACCGCCGCCGAGATTCTCGACGAAGCCGAACGCCAGATCTTCCAGATTGCCGAGGCCCGGCCAAAAACCGGCGGCCCGGTGGGTGTGAACGATTTGCTGACCAAGGCCATCGACCGCATCGACACCCTGTTCAACACCGACAACGCCATCACCGGCCTGTCCACCGGCTACACCGACCTCGACGAGAAGACCAGCGGCCTGCAGCCGTCCGACTTGATCATCGTTGCCGGCCGTCCGTCGATGGGTAAAACCACCTTTGCGATGAACCTGGTGGAAAACGCCGTGTTGCGCAGCGAGAAGGCGGTTCTGGTGTACTCCCTCGAGATGCCAGGCGAATCGCTGATCATGCGTATGCTCTCCTCGCTTGGGCGCATCGACCAGACCAAAGTGCGTTCCGGCCAATTGGAAGACGATGACTGGCCGCGCCTGACTTCGGCGGTCAACCTGCTCAACGACCGCAAGCTGTTCATCGATGACACTGCCGGCATCAGTCCGTCGGAAATGCGTGCGCGGACCCGGCGTCTGGTGCGTGAACACGGTGACGTCGGCCTGATCATGATCGACTACCTGCAACTGATGCAGATCCCCGGTTCCAGTGGTGACAACCGCACCAACGAAATTTCCGAAATCTCGCGATCCCTGAAAGCGCTGGCCAAGGAATTCAACTGCCCGGTGGTGGCGCTGTCGCAGCTCAACCGTTCCCTCGAACAGCGTCCCAACAAGCGCCCGGTGAACTCCGACTTGCGCGAATCCGGAGCGATCGAGCAGGACGCCGACGTGATCATGTTCGTGTACCGCGACGAGGTCTATCACCCCGAAACCGAGCACAAGGGCATCGCCGAAATCATCATCGGCAAGCAGCGTAACGGCCCGATCGGTTTTATCCGCCTGGCGTTTATCGGCAAGTACACCCGCTTCGAAAACCTCGCACCGGGCAGTTACAACTTCGACGACGACGAGTGACAGCAGGCCGAAGTTCATCGGCCTGCTGCGACGCTGTATCGATTACAACGTCGCGCCACTCGCGACCGGGGTTTCCTGCGCGGGCGTGACGTTGGCAGAAGACGCCTCGATTGTTGTTCGAGGCTGCAATTCCTGTCGCGTCAGCGTCTGGATCAATGTCGCTTCGACAATCGCCAACTGCGCCGTTACATCATCGGTTTGCGATTTGTATTGAGCTTCGCTCAGCAGTCTTTGTGATGACTGGCTGTCGAGAATTTCCTGGCGATCCTGGAACGGCTGGCGACTCGCATCGAATTGCGCCTGGTATTTGTGAATGATGAAGTCCTGCCAGAAATTCATCGACACCAATGCCTGAAACTCTTCAGGCGAACCATTCAGCGTCGAGACTTTGCGATACGCCGCATCCAGCATTGCCGGGGTAACGCCGGCCATGCCGATAAACGTCAGTGCCTGCGGCTGAAACGGCAATTGCAGGCGATCTTTTAGGCCAAAGCGGTAGGCCATGGTCATTTCATGGGGATCGCGTATGCGCAAGCTATGGCTGTTTCGCAGCTCGCGGGAGGCAGCCGGATCGTTGATGATGGCCCTGCTTGAGGCGATCTCTGCGGCCGCGAAGTCGTCGACGTGCTTCAGACGAAATAATCCTTTGGACAACGCCACCAAGGGTGCGCCATCCAAATCGAGTCTGGCCTGAACCCGAGCCTTGTACGTCATGGCCAGGACTTGCAGGTCGGTGAAGGTGGCCGCAGCGAGGTCAGTGCAGCCGGCTTCGCACGCGCGATCGAACAGCTCCCTGCGCAGGCTTCGCGACTGCGGATTATTCTCGGTGATGACATCGATAACGTCCCAGGCCTGACGCCGAAAATCAGCATGGTCACCGCGGCTCGCCAGGATGTTGAAGAAACCGTCCGAGCCATCCTGCTCGCGTAACGCGCGCCATTGAGCTCTTCGCGCGGTAGCCTGGTCGACGCTTAATCCCTCAGTCCATCGCGGGTCCGGTTCCAGGGCGTCTCTTGTGACGGGACGTCGTGCGACGTTGACGGACGTCGTGATCAGGTTGGCTGTTCGGGTCAGAGGCGTACCGGCTAATGTCAGTCGCTCACGGTAGGCGAGCAATTGCTGCGGCGTTGCGTCCGACAGCGGGTTATTGCTCACCAGCGTGCCGCTGTTGACCTGGACCGAGTGCGCCAGACGCTCCGGCGGCGGAGCAGTGACAAAGTCAGGAATCGTGGTGATCTGATTGTTGCTCAGATCGATCCGGGTCAGCTGGGGTTGATCAAACAGCCCGGTTGGCCACTGCGTGATGCCGGTGTTCGCCAGCGTGACCTCGCGCATATCGGTGATCTGGCTGAAATCCGGGATCACACCGAGCTGGGGATTGTGGTCGATCCAGAGTGCTCTGAGCGTTGTGCGTCCGGCCAGTATCCGCGCCGTTTCTGCATTGAGTTCAAGTTGATTGTGCTGCAGAAACAGGCGCGTCATCCCGTGCATTTCTCCCACCGCCGGGGGCAAGTCCCTGAGGCGATTGTTCGACATGTCCAGCCAGCGCACATGACGAAAACGGGTGAGGAAACCTTCCGGTGACTCCGTCAGACTCATGCCGCTCAATCTGAGTGAGCCAACATGGCTGAAGTCGATGCTCAGATCCGGCAGGGTCGGCAAGGTCAGGCCGCTCAAATCCAGTTCCAGACCGATCGGCGTGCCGTCGAAAGCATGCTTTTGCGCCGTCTCGCGGCGCCAGCAACTGATGATCCGATCCCGCGCTGCAGTGCGGTCATTACGGGTGGTGGCGTTTATTTGCAGCTGATTGGCACGCACGTAACGCAGGCGGTTGCCGCCCCCGGAAAAGACCCAGTCGTCGAGCTGGGTTTTCAGAAGATCGAATTCTTGTTCCAGCGCGAGCAAGCGTGGCGCCACGGTGCCTTTGTCATGATTCCAGATGAACTCCCTGCACTCCTTGATGGTTTTGCTCGGGAACAGGTTTCGATAACGCTGCGCCCTGGAGTCTTCGCTATCGAATACCGCGGGATGGGCCGGCTCCATCAGCTCGGGGTGAGACTGTTTTAGGCGTCGCCAGTAGCCGTCGAATTTTCGCCAGTACGTGGAGGGGAAGTCGTTGCCTTCAAGGCGCGTGACATTGTTGATCCGCGCGATCACGGACAGCGTCTCGGGTGTCGGGTTGAGGCTCGCCTGAGGGACCTCGCGCAAGCGGTTG
This sequence comes from Pseudomonas neuropathica, assembly GCF_015461835.1. Classification (GTDB taxonomy): domain Bacteria; phylum Pseudomonadota; class Gammaproteobacteria; order Pseudomonadales; family Pseudomonadaceae; genus Aquipseudomonas; species Aquipseudomonas neuropathica. The sequence goes on from NZ_JACOPX010000013.1 coordinate 63,611, forward strand.
TCGCGCAGGTCCAGGCTGGTCAGAGCGGTTTTGTCGAGCAGCCCGGCAGGCCACTGAGTGAGGCCTGTGTTTTTCAGGTTCAAGACCTGCAACCCGGACATGGCGCTGAAGTCAGGCACCACCCGCAGTTGATTGTTGGACAGATCAATCTGTTTCAACTGATGCAGTGCACTGAGTGCCAAAGCGCTTTGCTCATCCAGTTTTATCAGGTTTGAACTCAGATCCAGATAGTTGAGTTTGTCCATCTCGGCGATTTTTTGCGGCAGTTTATCGATGCCGGAGTTAACGATGGTCAGGCTTTCCAGATTGGGGCAATTGGACAGGAGCGTATTGGCGGTGTCCGACCAGATTACCGAGTCGAGACTGAGGGATTTGATGTGACTGAAATCCACGGTCAGCAGGGGTAATGGACCGTACAGCTGTGGCAGTTTCAATACGCCTTCCGACTCACCCAGCCAGCAGCCTCTGATGATTCTTGCCAGGCGGGTGGCGTTGACTCTTTCCGGGCCCAAGGCGTTGGCCGCCCCGGGTTGACTGTCGGCGATGTAGGCCTGCAGTTGTGTTTCCAGTAACTCGAAACCGGCAATGCGTCGCGCGATCTGCTCTTCGGCGCCATCACCCAGGGCGAGCAGATATTCCCTGGCGGCTTGCGGGTCCTTGTCTGGATACATACGCCGCACCATCGCCACTTCGGGAATGTCGCCATCCAGTCTGAACGCGTCTGCGCGGGAACCCGTGCGCATCGCCGGATAGTCGGCCACTACGCGGCGCCAATAAACCTCAAGCGTTCGCCAGTAACCGGTCGGGAAGGGGTTGCCTTCAATCAGGGTGACCGAGTTGATACGGGCAATCGCCAGTAGTTCATTGTTTGACGGGTCAAGGATCGCCTGTGGAATTTCGCGCAGTTGGTTATGGCGCAAGTCGACCACGTCCAGTGCCACTTGATCGCGTAAACCGCTGGGCCAGTGATCCAGTCCGGTGTTGCTCAGGTTCAATGACCGAAGTTGCGACATGCCGCGAAAGTCGGGGATTCTGCCAAGCGGGTTGCTCGACAGGTCGAGGTGTTCAAGCTGTTTGAGTGCGCCCAGTTTTACTGCTGTCTGCTCATTGAGCTGGATTCGGTTCGAGCTCAGCTCCAGAGTCTTGAGAACGGTCATCGGCGCGATATCGGGCGGTAGCGTATCCAGGGTGGAGTGAGTCACCGACAGTTTCTCGAGGTTGGGAAAACTGCCAAGGAAGGTATCGGCGGTGTCCGACCAGGCGACCGCTCTCAGCTCCAGAGTTCTTACATGGCTGAAATCAGCCGTCAGCGGCGCAAGGATTGCCTCTCCCAAATCAAGTTTCAGCGTCGTTCCCGTCTGCCGTTTCCAGCAACGTTTTATTTCTTCGACGGCACGCTCCACTGCGGGATGTGCAGCTTCGTTGGGGGCCTGCGAGGATGTCTTCCTGATCCAGGAAGCGAGATCCGCCTTGAGCGCCCTGTAACTGGCCTCGCGTTGGGACAGATAGCCGCGGACGTCATCTCCGTGCGAATGCAGAAGCCGGGTGATCTCATCGCTGTCGAGGGCCGGGAAGAGCTTTCGAGCACGGGACTCTGGCGTGCGCAAATGATTGATCGCGCTGGCAAACCGTTGCAGCAGGCCAGGATGCGCGGGGCTTCCTGGCTCGCTACGGAACATGCCGCCGGCACCGCCGACCGCCGTTCCCAGCCAGCCTTCGCGAGCATCGTAAATGATCGGCTCCGAGCGCCCGGGGCGTGTAGCGATGTAGGTATTGGTGCTGTCGCTGGCCACCGGATCTTGCGCACGGACGATACGCATAACCGCTGTCGACGGGGTCGAGGCATCGGTGTCGTGCAGAACCTGATAACTGTGGTTGTCGATCACCGCATAGAGTTTACCGTTGAGCCGGTGAAGGCCATCGCTGCCCCTTTGAATGCCGCTGAAATCCAGTGGCGTGCGGAAAGCTTCCAGGCGGCTGCTCGACAATGGCACACCGATCGGCTCGAAGTGTTCCAGCTCATGCCAGAGTCCCGCGCTGGAGTCACGCAGCAGCACGGGGCCCGAGGGACTGGATTCGCTGGGCAGCCTGGCCCGATACAGCCCTGTTTGCGCATCTTTGCCGACCAGCACGATGCCGCCGGGTACGTCGGCATACTGGCGGCCCTTGTGCGTTCTCAAGCCGTCAGCGTTGCGATCCGACAAACCGCTGGCCGCAGGCACCCAGTAATGTTCCAGGGACTGGCTAGCCGCACGCGGATTTTCAATTGGCAACGCGGGTCGATGAATGGTGATGCTCGGAGCCGGCTCGATCGCGTCGATATCGGCTGGCGTTGGTAAGCGGCCCGGTCGTGGTGGTTGCCCACCGGGTATCGAGACCTCTAAATGTGTGCGCGGTGGCAGGTCGAGGCGCGGGGTGTCCACGTCTGGCACAGTGTTTTGGCGAACCGGGGGATTGCCGGAATTGTTGCCTCTGGGGGGCGATTTAACGGGCATGTCTTTCTATCCTTGCGGGTTTGCGCATCAGTTCGCCTGAACGGGAGCTGATGGCAGGGGCGGCGTCATTGCCTGATTGATCGTATGGCCCTGAGTCCTTTACTCAGGCCTGGAAGGCACGCCAGCCTGGCTGGCCAGTGCAAAAATCTTGCTCGCGGTCTTGCCATCGAAGGTCTGGCGCCAGATGGCCACGTGCGGCAAGCCAGCCTGTTCATCGCGGCGCTGAGACTCGATACCGCGTCGGCTCTGTTCGAGGGTTTTGAGGTGGCCGCCTCTTGTGGTGAAACTCAGCGGCGCGGCGTTGTGCTGGTCATAGTGGAAGTGTGCCTCCCATAACGGTGCGTCATCGGCGCGATCAGTGATCGAATAAACGTCGAGAAACGACTTGCCCTTGCCTTTGCCCGATGGCTTGCGATCAACGGTTTTGCTCACGCTGACTTCGTCGGCATCCATCAGATAGTTCAAACGCATGATGTCGAGCACGTCCCTGTTCTTGTACATGCGCACCAGAACACTTTGGCCATGCGCCTCCAGTGACACGGCAGCGCTTCGCAAGCGCGTAGCCAGGTCGAGGATTTCGGTGTCTGCGTCTTCATGGCTTTCCAGGCGCCTTGCCTGCTCGTTCAGTCGTTCAGTCTCTTTGCTCAGGTCTTCGACAATATCGGTCGGATTGGTTTTTCTCGCCTCGTCCACCCTGGCCTTGGCAACGTGTTGTTCGACGTCGGCCAGTAACCGGTTGGCCTCGGCGACCAGCTGTGGTCTGGGTGTACTGGTGATGGGAGGGCGCACTGGCAGCCATTCACCTTGTCTTTTTTCGTAGCGAGCGGATGGAGAGCCAGGGCGCAACGGGTCCGGAACCCTGACGATGACATTGCCGTCCTGAGCCGTTTCCGTTTCACCGACCAGAACCCGGTAAGTACCGTGCTGACGGACCCGGAAAACTTTCCTGGGCGTTAACGGGCGGGAGCTTTCGGAAGGGTCGGGGAGCGCTGGAAGGAAGTCAAAATCGATATCGTGGTCGATGTTGGGCAGTTCGCGGTCGCGCCCGATCGACTCCAGAATGTCGCTGAGCCTGTTATCGATTCGCCTCTCGAGTGGATCGATCAAACTGAGGATTTCCTTGAGGTACCCGGCCCGAGAGGCATCGCTGTCAGCGTGAGTGGCCAGTTGCACCTCAAATCGTGATTTGTCCGCCCTGATCTGATCCAGGCTCAAAAGCAGTGCCATGGGGTGCTCGTGTTGCGGAATGTTTTTCAGGTCTCCGGTGACCAGATCGACGCAAGAAAGCGACGGCATGGTGGTATTGGGCGAATGGTCGGGCGTGCCCGCATACAGGTGCACGTAGAGGGTCAGCTTGTTGAAGTTGATGCGCTCGGGCGACGGCACTTGCTGCCTGATTTCTTCGAGTATCGGTGCCGCTCCCGGGTCGGCTTTTCTGATTTCTGCCAACACCACTTCACGTTCTTCGATAAACCTCAGCTTCTTGTTCAGGTGAGGGATGATCCGCTTGCAACTGTCGGCATCCAGACTGGAGACGGTAGGCTTGACCCGCAGGTCCATGGCCGCCATGAGGCGGTTCAGAAATTCGGCGCGTTCTATGCGGAAAGTCTGCAGTTCCTGCTTGAATAGCCCGCTGGCTTTCGCAAGGGTCAGCCATTTTCTGTTGAGCACCAGCGACTCTACGAAATCCGCCTGTTTTTGCACATGCTTAAGCAAATGCACTTCCAGGCTCAGCAGTTTTGCGTTTTGCTCTGCACTGCCCTGCGGCAGTTTCTGGGTTTCTGCCCAGAGGGTGTTGTGGCGGTCCGACGAATTCGTCAATTCCGTGTGGGCCTTTTGAAAAGGCTCATGCATCTGCAACAACGTGTCTTTACTCAGGCGGGCAATCTCCGCGTCCTGAATAGCTCCCTTCAGCTCTGGCAAATGATAGACCCAGCGATTGCCCTCATCGCGCCGCACAGTCCGCGTTTCGCCGCTGCGGCTGGCGCGGTAGATATTTGCGATATCGGTTGCCACGGGATCTTTCGGGTTGACGATACGCCACGCTTTTTGTGTCGCCGTGGAGGCACTCACATCGTGCATGACCTGATAAACGTGGGTGTGCAGGGACAGGTACAGTCGGCCCTCGTGGCGCAATAACCCGTCGCTGTCGGCCTTGGCGCGTGTGAGTTCGAGATCCATGCGCAACGTCTGCAGGTGAGTGTCAATCAAGGTCACGGTGTCACCGTCCTTGAGCGAATGCCACAGACCACTGTCGGCGTCGCGCAGCAGTAGCGGACCATTGGCAACCCGCTCGGCTGCGAGTTGGGCGCGGTAGAGTCCGGTCTGCGGATCGACCCCGACCATCACGATGCTGCCGTGCGCGACATCGACGTATTCGCGGCCCTTGTACAGCCTCAAGCCCTCGATATTGGCCTGGGGCAAACGGTCAGGTGCGGGGATACGGTAACTCTCCAGTGATTTTGCTCCCGTTGCGCCCGTTTTCACCGAGGCGCTTGCTGTGTGCGTGATGACGACGGGAGACGGTCTTGTTACCTCAGGGCTGGCAGTGCCGTGAGTGCCGCCCGGACGCGTTGCAGAGGGGACAGGCAGGGACGGTTCAGGCCCCGTCCGTGGCGCTCGCCCGGTATTGCCTTGCTGCGGCGCATCCGGGCTGGTGGGGGGCTTGACTTTGATGCTGCCCTTGGCGGGCTGTTTGGGTGACATTGCTTCATCCTTGAAGGGTTGCCACATCAGTCGGCGCAGGCACCGGACTGATGAACGTTAAGTTTGAACGATGATTTTTTTGCCTGTTACGGGGTATCGGGCAGGCTCGATGCGGGTTGTAAGAGAAACCGACCATTGCCGTCGGAATTGGTTATTTTTTGTGCTATATTCCGCGCCCGCGAATTTTCACTTCAACACCGGTCGTCGACATGCAAGCAGCCAAGCCGTTATTTGACTATCCAAAATATTGGGCCGAATGTTTCGGGCCAGCGCCATTCCTGCCGATGAGCAGGGAGGAGATGGATCAGCTTGGCTGGGATTCGTGCGACATCATCATTGTTACCGGTGATGCCTACGTCGATCACCCGTCGTTTGGCATGGCGATCATTGGCCGGCTGCTGGAGTCCCAGGGCTTCCGTGTCGGGATCATTGCCCAGCCGAACTGGCAGTCCAAAGACGACTTCATGAAGCTCGGCGAGCCGAACCTGTTCTTCGGGGTTGCGGCGGGCAACATGGACTCGATGATCAATCGCTACACCGCGGACAAGAAAATCCGTTCCGACGACGCCTATACGCCTGGCGGCATGGCCGGCAAGCGTCCGGACCGCGCGAGCCTGGTCTACAGCCAGCGCTGCAAAGAAGCCTACAAGCACGTGCCGATCGTGCTCGGCGGAATCGAAGCGTCCCTGCGCCGCATTGCCCACTACGACTACTGGCAGGATCGCGTGCGTAACTCGATCCTGATCGACGCCAGCGCCGACATTCTGCTGTACGGCAACGCCGAGCGCGCGATTGTCGAAGTCGCCCAGCGCCTGTCCTATGGGCACAAGATCGAAGACATCACCGACGTGCGCGGCACCGCGTTCATCCGTCGCGATACGCCGAAAGACTGGTACGAAGTCGATTCGACGCGCATCGACCGTCCGGGCAAGGTCGACAAGATCATCAACCCGTACGTGAACACTCAGGACACCCAGGCCTGCGCCATCGAGCAGGAAAAAGGTCCGGTCGACGATCCGCAGGAAGCCAAGGTCGTACAGATCCTGGCCAGCCCGCGCATGACCCGTGACAAGACCGTGATTCGCCTGCCATCGGTAGAAAAGGTGCGCGGCGACGCCGTTCTGTATGCCCACGCCAACCGCGTGCTGCACCTCGAAACCAACCCGGGCAACGCCCGTGCGCTGGTGCAGAAGCACGGTGAAGTCGACGTCTGGTTCAACCCGCCGCCGATTCCGATGACCACTGAAGAAATGGACTACGTGTTCGGCATGCCTTACGCCCGTGTCCCGCACCCGGCGTACGGCAAGGAGAAGATCCCGGCCTACGACATGATCCGTTTCTCGGTGAACATCATGCGTGGCTGCTTCGGTGGCTGCACCTTCTGCTCGATCACCGAACACGAAGGCCGGATCATCCAGAACCGTTCGGAAGAGTCGATCATTCGTGAAATCGAAGAGATCCGCGACAAGGTGCCAGGTTTCACCGGGGTCATTTCCGACCTCGGCGGCCCGACCGCGAACATGTACCGCATCGCCTGCAAGACACCGGAAATCGAATCCGCGTGCCGCAAGCCGTCCTGCGTGTTCCCGGGCATCTGCCCGAACCTGAATACCGACCACTCGTCGCTGATTCAGCTGTACCGCAGCGCCCGTGCTTTGCCGGGTGTGAAGAAGATCCTGATCGCCTCCGGCCTGCGCTACGACCTCGCGGTCGAGTCGCCGGAGTACGTCAAAGAGCTGGTGACCCACCACGTCGGTGGTTACCTGAAGATCGCCCCGGAACACACCGAGGAAGGTCCGCTCAACCAGATGATGAAACCGGGCATCGGCAGCTATGACAAGTTCAAGCGCATGTTCGAGAAGTACACCAAGGAAGCGGGCAAAGAGCAGTACCTGATTCCGTACTTCATCGCCGCCCACCCGGGCACCACCGACGAAGACATGATGAACCTGGCCCTGTGGCTCAAGGGCAACGGCTTCCGCGCCGACCAGGTGCAGGCGTTCTACCCGTCGCCGATGGCCACCGCCACCGCGATGTACCACTCGGGCAAGAACCCGCTGCGCAAGGTCACCTACAAGAGCGACGGCGTGACCATCGTCAAGAGCGAAGAGCAGCGTCGTCTGCACAAGGCGTTCTTGCGTTATCACGACCCGAAAGGCTGGCCGATGCTGCGTGAAGCGCTGATCCGCATGGGCCGCGCTGATCTGATCGGTTCGGGCAAGGATCAGTTGATCCCGACCCATCAACCGGCGACCGACAGCTACCAGAGCGCCCGTCGCAAGAACTCGACACCGGCCGGCAGCCATAAAGTGGCGAAGGACGGTAAAGAGAAGACCACCAAGATTCTCACCCAGCACACCGGTTTGCCGCCGCGTGCCAGTGACGGTGGTAATCCTTGGGACAAGCGGGAGCAGGCCAAGGCGGCGGCGTTTGCCCGTAACCAGCAGGCTGCGAAAGAGCGCAAAGACGCCGCGAAAGGCAAAGGGCCGAAGCCGACCCGCAAGCCGGTCGTACCGCGCTAAACATCGCTTGAGCTGAGCAGAACGCCAACCTTCGGGTTGGCGTTTTGCATTTCAGGCCCCAGAAAATGCGGTGAGCCTACTGTCCTCTTCGCGAGCAAGCTCGCTCCCACAGGGGAATGCATTCCAAGTGTGGGAGCGAGCTTGCTCGCGAAGAGGACGGCATATGCAACCACCATCGCATGTCTGCCACAAATAGAAGCAAACTCGCCAAACCATTTCCCCGCATCGCCCGATTTTGGTGCTGTACTGCCCTAAGCATTCCGGGAAAGCGCCCAAGCCCTCTGCATGGCATAAGTCTTGCGCGCTTTCGAATACGCTTAGGCTCGCAGGAGGCACGCCGTGTCGATTCATGTCGCATTGCATCACGTCACGCATTACCGCTATGACCGCGCTGTCGAACTCGGCCCGCAGATCGTACGTCTGCGCCCGGCTGCCCACAGCCGCACGCGGATTCTGTCGTATGCCCTGAAAGTCTCGCCCGAGCAGCACTTCATCAACTGGCAGCAGGACCCGCAGGGCAACTACCTCGCCCGATTGGTGTTCCCCGAGAAAACCAATGAGCTGCGCATCGAGGTCGATTTGCTCGCCGAAATGGCGGTGTTCAACCCGTTCGACTTCTTCCTCGAACCCTACGCCGAGAACATCCCTTTCTCCTACGCCGCCGATGAGCGCAAGGAACTGGCGCCGTACCTCGAAACCCTGCCGCTGACGCCGAAATTCAAAGCCTATCTGGACGCCATCGACCGCACGCCGCTGCCGGCGGTGGACTTCCTTGTGGCGCTCAACCAGCGTTTGAGCGAAGACATCGGTTACCTGATTCGCATGGAACCGGGCGTGCAGACCCCGGAACACACCCTTGAGCACGCCTCCGGTTCCTGCCGCGATTCGGCGTGGTTGCTGGTGCAACTGCTGCGCAACCTCGGGTTGGCCGCGCGGTTTGTCTCCGGTTATCTGATTCAACTGACCGCCGACGTGAAAAGCCTCGATGGCCCGTCCGGCACTGAAGTCGATTTCACTGACCTGCACGCCTGGTGCGAGGTGTATCTGCCTGGCGCTGGCTGGATCGGCCTGGACGCTACGTCCGGGCTGTTCGCCGGCGAAGGGCATATCCCGTTGGCGTGTAGTCCCGATCCGTCCTCAGCGGCGCCGATCAGTGGCTTGGTCGAGCCGTGCGAATGTGAATTCAGCCATGAAATGTCGGTGGAGCGGATCTGGGAGGCGCCGCGCGTCACCAAGCCCTACACCGACGAGCAGTGGCTGGCGATTCAGGCGCTGGGACGGCAGATCGATGCCGATCTGCTGGCGGATGACGTGCGCCTGACCATGGGCGGCGAGCCGACCTTCGTTTCCATCGATGACCCGGATGGCGCCGAGTGGAACACCGCCGCGTTGGGGCCGGCCAAGCGGCGACTTTCCGCTGAACTGTTCCAGCGCATGCGCAAGCATTACGCGCCGCAAGGTCTGGTGCATTTCGGCCAGGGCAAGTGGTATCCCGGCGAGCAACTGCCGCGCTGGTCGCTCAATTGCTATTGGCGTCGCGACGGTGTGCCGATCTGGCACAACAACGCACTGATCGCCGATGAGCAGCAGGACTACGGAGCGGATGGCGAACTGGCTGGACGCTTCCTCGCCAGTGTCGCCGAGCGCCTGAAATTGCCTACACGTTTTGTCTTCCCGGCCTACGAGGATAATTTCTACTACCTCTGGCGCGAGGGCTCGTTGCCGAGCAATGTCAGCGCCGAAGATTCACGTCTTGAGGAACCGCTGGAGCGCGCACGCCTGCGCAAGGTCTTCAGTCAGGGCCTGAACAAGGTAATCGGTCAGGTGTTGCCGCTGGCGCGCACCGCCAAAGGCGATCAATGGCAGAGCGGGCGCTGGTATCTGCGTGACGAACATTGCCGACTGGTACCGGGGGATTCGCCGCTGGGCTACCGCCTGCCGTTGGGGTCGCAGCCGTGGGTGAAGGCCGCCGAGTATCCGTTCATTCATCCTCAGGATCCGAATCAGGACTTCCCTGAGCTGCCGGAAACCACGCAGCTCAACAGTCATGGCGAACCTGCCGCGACTGACGAACGCGTGCCAAAAATCGACGAATCTGCCGACTGGCTGACCCGCACCGCGTTTTGCGCCGAGGCGCGCGAGGGGCGTTTGTACCTGTTCATGCCGCCGCTGGAGCAGGTTGAGGATTATCTGGAACTGGTCGCAGCCATTGAGGCGACAGCCGATGAACTGCATTGCCCGGTGCTGCTGGAAGGCTATGAGCCGCCGAGCGATCCGCGTTTGAGCAATTTCCGCATCACCCCGGACCCGGGTGTGATCGAGGTCAATGTGCAGCCGTCAGCGACCTGGGACGAATTGGTCGAACGCACCGAATTTCTCTATGAAGAGGCGCGCCAGACCCGCCTGACCACCGAGAAATTCATGATCGACGGTCGTCACACCGGCACCGGCGGCGGCAATCATTTCGTTCTCGGTGGGGCGACGCCGGCGGACTCACCGTTTCTGCGCCGCCCGGATCTGCTGCGCAGCCTGATCAGTTACTGGCATAACCATCCGTCATTGTCGTATCTGTTCTCCGGATTGTTCATCGGCCCTACATCGCAGGCGCCGCGGGTCGATGAGGCGCGTAATGATGCTTTATATGAACTGGAAATCGCTTTTGCGCAGATGCCCGAGCCGGGCGAGGAATGTGCGCCGTGGCTGGTTGATCGACTGCTGCGCAACCTGCTGATCGACGTCACCGGCAACACGCACCGTGCCGAGTTCTGCATCGACAAACTGTATTCACCGGACGGCGCCACCGGGCGTCTCGGCTTGCTTGAGCTGCGTGCCTTTGAAATGCCGCCCCATGCGCGCATGAGCCTGGCCCAACAGTTGTTGTTAAGGGCGCTGGTCGCGCGGTTTTGGCGCGAACCTTATGCGCCGCCGAAACTGGCGCGCTGGGGCACCGAACTGCACGACCGTTTCCTGCTGCCGCACTTTATCGAACAGGATTTCGCCGACGTCATCGTCGAACTGAACAACGCCGGTTATCCGCTGCGGGCCGAATGGTTCGCAGCGCATCTGGAGTTTCGTTTTCCCAAGGTCGGCGATTACGCCGTCAACGGCATCGAACTGGAGCTGCGTCAGGCGCTGGAACCGTGGCATGTCCTGGGCGAGGAGGGCGCGGCTGGCGGCACGGTGCGTTACGTCGACTCATCGCTGGAGCGCTTGCAGGTCAAGGTCAAAGGCCTGCCACCACAGCGTTATCTGCTGACCTGTAACGGCATCGCTGTGCCGTTGCATCCGACCGGACGGGTTGGCGAGTTTGTCGCGGGTGTGCGTTACCGCGCATGGCAGCCGGCCAACTGCTTGCAACCGACCATCCCCGTGCACGCACCGCTGGTGTTCGACCTGCTCGACACCTGGATGGGCCGTTCGCTGGGTGGATGTCAGTACCACGTCGCCCATCCGGGCGGGCGTAATTACGAGACGTTGCCGGTCAATGCCAACGAAGCGGAGAGCCGGCGCATGGCGCGATTCTTCCGCGTCGGACACACGCCGGGGAAACTTCCTGTACCCAACGTGGAAATCAGTGACGAGCTACCGATGACAATCGATTTGCGACGTTTCTAAGGCCTACGCGACACGCGGATTTTTCGTATATCCGCGCGTCATGTGCCTGCGTTAGTCTGACCGTACCTTGCTGTCTGCCGAGCTTTCCATGCCTGACCTGCTAGACCGCTACCCGCTTACGGCGGGCACTTATCACGAACTGCTCGACGGCAGTGGCGCGGTGCGCCCGCACTGGCGGCGATTGTTCGATCAGTTGCAGCGCAGCACGCCGGCGCAACTGCTGCAGCGTCAGGCGCTGCTGGCGCGGCAGATTCAGGAGAACGGCGTCACCTATAACGTCTATGCCGATCCCAAGGGCGCTGATCGGCCGTGGGAACTGGATCTGCTGCCCCACGTGATTGCTGCGGATGAATGGCAGCAGCTGTCGGCAGGTATCGCCCAGCGTGCGCGACTGCTCAATGCGGTACTGGCCGATTTGTATGGGCCGCAGCGGCTGATCAGCGAAGGCTTGTTGCCGGCAGAGCTGGTGTTCGGCCACAACAACTTTCTCTGGCCCTGTCAGCATGTCGCGCTGCCGGAAGCGACGTTTCTGCACCTGTACGCCGTGGATCTGGCGCGTACACCGGACGGGCGCTGGTGGGTCACCGCCGATCGTACGCAAGCGCCATCCGGCGCCGGCTATGCCCTGGAAAACCGCACCATCGTGTCGCGCGCGTTTCCCGAGTTATACCGGGATCTGAAGGTGCAGCATCTGGCCGGGTTCTTCCGCACATTGCAGGAAACCCTCGCGCGGCAAGCGCCCAGTGACGATGACGCGCCGCTGGTGGTGTTGCTCACGCCGGGGCGCTTCAATGAAAGCTATTTCGAACATTTGTATCTGGCTCGGCAGCTCGGTTATCCGCTGGTCGAGGGCGGTGACCTGACGGTGCGCGACGCCACGGTCTACCTGAAAACCCTCAGTGGTTTGCGTCGGGTGCATGCGATCATGCGCCGGCTCGATGATGATTTCTGCGATCCGCTGGAGTTGCGCACGGACTCGGCACTCGGCGTTCCCGGGTTGCTTGAGGCAGTACGCCAAGGGCGGGTTCTGGTCGCCAATGCGCTGGGTAGCGGCGTACTGGAGTCGCCGGGATTGCTGGGCTTTCTGCCGAAGATCAACCAATACCTGTTTGGCGAAGAACTGATTTTGCCGTCGATCGCGACGTGGTGGTGCGGTGAGGCGCCGGTGTTGGCCCAAGCCCTGGAAAAACTGCCCGAACTGCTGATCAAACCAGCATTTTCTTCGCAGAGCTTTGCGCCGGTCTTTGGCCGTGATCTGAGTGAAAAACAGCGTCAGGCGCTTGCCGAGCGCATGCAGGCGCGTCCTTATGCTTATGTGGCGCAAGAATTGGCTCAACTGTCCCAGGCACCGATCTGGCAGGCGGAAAATGGTCAACTGCAACCACGGGCGATCGGCATGCGCATGTACGCCGTGGCCGGTGCTGACGGTTATCGCGTGCTCCCCGGTGGTCTGACCCGGGTGGCCGCCGAGGCTGATGCCGAAGTGGTGTCGATGCAGCGCGGTGGGGCGAGCAAAGACACTTGGATACTCGGTGATCGTCCGCCCAGTGGCGAGCAGTGGAAGAGTCAGCGCCGCGTTGGGGTCCATGATCTGGTGCGGCGTGATCCGTATCTGCCCTCACGGGTGGTGGAGAACCTGTTCTGGTTCGGCCGATACTGCGAGCGCTGTGATGACAGTGCGCGGTTGCTGCGCATCATGCTCGCGCGTTATGTCGACGGCGACGACCCGCAAGCGTTGCAGGCCGCTGTCGATCTCGGCGAGCGACTGACGCTGCTGCCGGACGAGGGTGAACTGCCGGAGCGTCTGTTGGCGGCACTGCTGGGCGACGACTGGTCGTTCAGTCTGCGCGCCAACCTGCAGCGTTTGCAGTGGGCGGCCTCGCAGGTGCGTGGCAAGCTTTCGCGGGAGAACTGGCAGGCGCTGGTGGAGTTGCAGCGCGAAGCGATGGAACTGGATACCGACGAACCCGACTTCGGCGAACTGCTGGACTTCCTCAACCGGCTGGTGATGTCGCTGGCGGCGCTTTCCGGGTTTGCCCTCGACGACATGACCCGCGACGAAGGCTGGCGCTTTCTGATGATCGGCCGGCGCATTGAGCGTCTGCAGTTTCTCAGCAGCAGTCTGGCGGCATTTCTGCGCGGCGCCGGGGCGTTCGATCAAGCGGGCCTCGAATGGCTGCTGGAACTGGGCAACAGCAGTATCACCTACCGTTCGCGTTATCTGGCCGTGGCGCAATTGATTCCGGTGCTCGACCTGTTGTTGCTAGACGAGCAGAACCCGCACGCGGTGTTGTTTCAGTTGAAACTGGTGACCCGCACCTTGAAACGTTTGAACGATGATTTCGCGGCGCCGCGGGAAGCGGCATTGTCGCAACTGGTCGAGCGTCTGGCGCGGTTTGATCTGGGATGTCTGGAGAATCCGTTGTTCGGGGAATCCAGCGTACGAGCCGCTTTGAATGGTCTGGCGGATCTGCTGCAGGACATTGCCGAGGCCAGCGGGCAAGTGTCGGATCGCCTGGCCCTGCGCCATTTCGCCCATGTCGATGATGTCAGCCAGCGCACGGTGTCCGTCTGATGAATGCTCGCTACCAGATCCTCCACGACACCTGTTACCACTACGACAGCCCGGTGTCCCTCGCCCAGCAACTGGCGCACCTGTGGCCGCGTGAATGCGAATGGCAGCGCTGCACCGAACAACGGTTGCTGATCAGCCCGGACCCGACAGCCCGCCGTGATGAGCTCGACGTGTTTGGCAATCCGCTGACCCGGCTGGCCTTCGAACGGCCTCACGATGAATTGCAGGTCAATGCTCGGCTCACTGTTGAGGTGCTGGCGCGGCCGGTGCTGGACTTCAGTCAGTCGCCCGCCTGGGAGCTGACCCGCGATGCGCTGACTTACAGCAGTCAACCGCTGTCCGCTGAGTTGCTCGAAGCTTGTCGCTACCGCTTCCAGTCCCCTTACGTGCATTTGAAAAGCAGCTTCGTCGAGTTTTCGCAAAGTTGTTTTCCGCCGGGCAGGTCGTTGCTGCTGGGTGTGCAAGACTTGATGCAGAAGATCTTCAGTGAATTCACCTTTGATGCCGAGGCAACCCAGGTGGCGACACCGCTGGTGGAAGTGCTGGAACGGCGGCGTGGGGTCTGTCAGGACTTCGCTCACCTGATGCTGGCGTGCGTGCGCTCGCGAGGGCTGGCGGCGCGTTATATCAGCGGCTATCTGCTGACCCAGCCACCGCCGGGGCAACCACGCCTGATCGGCGCCGATGCGTCGCACGCCTGGGTGTCGGTGTTTTGTCCGGTGCTGGGCTGGGTGGATTTCGATCCGACCAACAATGTGCAGCCGGCGCTGGAGCACATCACGCTGGCGTGGGGGCGGGATTTTTCCGATGTGTCACCGTTGCGCGGGGTGATTCTGGGCGGCGGCAATCATGACCCGGAAGTGCGCGTCACCGTAATGCCCCTGGATTAACGCAGATCAAACTGTAGGAGTGAGCCTGCTCACGATAGCGGTGTGTCAGCAGCAAATATTTCCACTGATACACCACTTTCGCGAGCAGGCTCGCTCCCACAGGGAATTTTGGTGTATTGGGTAGGGGAAGGGCTGTGAGGGCCGGCAGTGGAACCGCCAGCCCCGTCACAAATCCGCAGGGTCTGATTCGATGATCAAACCCGGTGGGGTTCAGGCGTCGGGCGCCTGATCTTTCGGTGTTTCAGTCACTTCAGTTGCATCAACATCATCTTGCGTCGCCACTTCACCGTCAGGGTTCAGTGCCGCTTCCTCAGCGGTTTGTTTCTTGCGCTGAAGCTTTTCCTCTTTCTTCTGTTCCTTTGCCAGGTCTCGTTGACGTTTGGCGAAGGAGTAATTGGGTTTGGCCATGGGCGATCCTCTTGGGTCGAAGGTGAGGTTGAGCGGCGCATATTCTGCCTTGTATCGGTGCCTCGTGGTTAGCCGGGTTTTTGGTCGACCCATTTTGGCGTGACGGTCGGCTTCCAGTTATCCAGGGCATCGAGCAGCGTTTGCGCTGATTCGCTCACTTGCAGCATGTCACGGTGTGGCGCGCGAACGAAGCCTTCGCCGACGATATGGTCAAGAAATGCGGTGAGTTTGCTGTAGAAACCGTTCACTTCCAGCAAACCCAACGGCTTGCCGTGGTAGCCGAGCTGGCCCCAGGTCCAGACTTCGAACAGCTCTTCCAGCGTGCCGAGGCCGCCGGGCAGGGCGATGAAGGCGTCGCTCAGCTCGGCCATGCGTGCCTTGCGCGCGTGCATGCCGTCGACCACTTCCAGGCGCGTCAGGCTTTTATGGCCGATTTCCTTGTCCATCAGGCTCTGCGGGATGATCCCGATTACTTCGCCGCCGGCAGCCAGCGCCGCGTCAGCAACAATGCCCATCAAACCCACGGCGCCACCGCCGTAGACCAGGGTCAATTTACGTTCGGCCAAGGCCCGGCCAAGGGCGACGGCGGCTTCGGTGTAGGCCGGAACAGTGCCGGCGTTGGCACCGCAAAATACACACACGGATTTCAGAGACATGCCTTCCTCCTGGGTCAATCCGTCACAGGGTAATGGCTGGCAAGCCTCGATCCAAGGCCTAAACTTCGCGTTCAGGCGATTCAAAGGTACCGCTGGCGCCACAGGCGTAGGCGGCGAGCAAACTGCACAACAGACCGTTAAAGAACATGACAGGCACTCCGTCTCAGTAGATGCGCTGATCATAGGGCGGGCCGGGAATTCTGGCCGTTAGATTGTTTCGATGAATGTCATAGCCTGAAAGTTGTATACAATTTTTGACTCAAGTCATAGGAACTTGCGAAGATTTCAGGCAGTCTTTCCATCATTCGTGTTTTTGTTAACCCTGCCTTGGAGATTCACCATGTTTTCCAAAGTTGTTGCGGTATCCCTGCTGGCGCTGGCCAGCAGCCAATTGATGGCTGCCGAGTGCAAAACCACCGTTGACTCCACCGATCAGATGTCCTTCAACACCAAGGAAATCGTGATCGACAAGAGCTGCAAGACCTTCACCGTCGAGCTGACCCACTCCGGCAACCTGCCGAAGAACGTCATGGGCCATAACCTGGTGATCAGCAAAGAAGCTGACATGCAGCCAATCGCTACCGCTGGCCTGGCCGCCGGTATCGACAAGAACTACCTGCCGGAAGGTGACGCGCGCATCATCGCTCACACCAAGATCATCGGCGCCAAGGAAACCGATTCGCTGAATTTCGACGTGGCGAAAATCGCTGATGGTGGCTACGGCTTCTTCTGCTCGTTCCCTGGCCACATCTCGATGATGAAAGGCACGATTACTGTCAAGTAATCAGGACTACCGCGTCATCGTTCTTCGCGAGCAGGCTCGCTCCCACAGGTTTGCGCCGTCAATGTGAGAGCGAGCCTGCTCGCGAAGGGGCCATCCGCATCAATGAATGTAATGGCCAAAGAAAAGCCCGCTGAGAATCACTCCTCAGCGGGCTTTTTCATTCCATCAACGCTTACGGCGCAAACGGCATCACGCGTTTGTGATGAGTCTTGTTGTAGGTCGCGACGATGATATCGAACGCTTCCTGACGCACCGGCTCGCCGTGCAGGAAGGCATCGATCTCGGCATAGGTCACGCCGTGCGATGCTTCGTCCGGTTTGCCCGGCGACAAATCCTCAAGGTCCGCCGTTGGCACTTTCTCGACCAGCGACTCCGGCGCTCCAAAGCTGCGGGCAATCGCGCGAACCTGATTCTTCACCAGACCGCTGAGCGGTGCCAGATCGCAGGCGCCGTCACCAAACTTGGTGAAGAAACCCATCACCGCTTCCGCCGCGTGATCGGTGCCGATTACCAACCCGTGCGCCGCGCCGGCGATGGTGTACTGCGCGACCATGCGCATGCGCGCTTTGGTATTGCCCAGCACGAAGTCCACCGACACCGCGTGTTTGCCTTCGAATGCCGCGACTTCACTGGCCAGCGATTTCACCGCCGGACCGATGTTGACCGTGTGGCGTTCGTCTGGAGCGATGAAATCCACCGAGGCCTGGGCGTCGTGTTCATCGAACTGGGTTTCGTACGGCAGGCGCACGGCGATGAATTTGTAGCTGTTGTCGCCGGTCTGGTCGCGCAGTTCACGCATTGCCCGTTGGGCCAATAGGCCCGCAGTCAGCGAGTCGACGCCACCGCTGATGCCTAGCACCAGTGTCTTGAGCCCGGAATTGACCAGACAATCCTGAATAAAGGCAATGCGCCGGGCGACTTCGGCCTGCAGGGCCTGGTAGTCGGCGAACGGCGGTTGCACCTTGAGCTGTTCAGCAATCTCACGCTGTACGGCTTGCATGAATTCACTCCTTGCTAGATAGACTGGAATCGGCAGGAACCTGGAACACGTGTCGCAAATAGGCGACGAAATTCGGGTCTTTGCAGTGGGACTTGCCTGGCTCGTCGGAGATCTTCGCCACCGGTTGGCCGTTGCAGGCAGTCATTTTAAGCACGATGCTCATCGGTTCGACACCCGCAATGTCACAGGTGAGGTTGGTGCCGATGCCGAAGCTGACGTTGATCCGGCCGTGCAGCGCGCGGAAGATCTCCAGCGACTTGGGCAGGGTCAGGCTGTCGGAGAACACCAGGGTCTTGCTCATCGGGTCGATGCCGAGCCTGTGATAGTGGGCGATGCATTTTTCGCCCCACACCACAGGGTCACCGGAGTCGTGGCGCAGACCATCGAAAAGCTTGGCGAAGAACAGGTCGAAATCGCCGAGGAAGGCATCGGTGGTGATGCAATCGGTAAGCGCGATCCCCAGCAGGCCACGGTATTCGCGGACCCAGCAATCGAGCGCGGCGATCTGGCTGTCGATCAGCCGTGGACCGAGTTGCTGGTGGGCCATGATCCACTCGTGGGCCATGGTGCCCAGCGGTTTCATGTCCAGCTCGCGGGACAGGTGTACGTTGCTGGTGCCGACGAAACGCCCGGGGAAGTCGTGTTTGAGCACATTCACCACTTCAGCCTGCACTCCATACGAAAAGCGCCGGCGAGTGCCGAAATCGGCGACCTGCAGTTGCGACAACTCGTCGGCCGAGGCGTTGGCGGTCAGCCAGTCGAACTTGCGATAGAGCTGTTCACGCGCTTGTTCGAGCACGGTTTCGCGGTAGCGATAGCGGTTGCGCACTTCGCTGACGATCGCCAGCAACGGCACTTCGTAGAGAATCACATGCAGCCACGGCCCGCGCAGACGGATGAACAATTCGCCGTTCTCGATACCGGTGTGCAGATAGCGCAGGTTGAAGCGGAACAATCCGAGAAAGCGCAGGAAGTCCGGTTTGAGGAAGCTGATGCGCTCAAGAAAACTCAGTTGATCGGCGCTCAGGCTCAGTTCGGCCAGACGCTCGATCTGAAAGCGGATCTCGGCCAGATACGGGCGAAGATCCTCGCTATTACGGCAACGGAACTCCCATTCGACTTCGACGTTGGGGTAGTTGTGCAGCACCGCCTGCATCATCGTCAGTTTGTAGAAGTCGGTGTCGAGCAGGTTCTGCACGATGCGATCGGCAAACACGCTCTCGCTCATAACGGGGTCTCCAGGTGCGCCGCGCCGTGGCGCGGTCTCAATCAATGGCGCTAGTGGCGCATATCAGCGGTGGGGATTGCCAGTGCTTTTTTGATTTCAGGTGAAAGATCCGCTGAGGCCATACACCTTAGCCCGCAAAAACTGTTCATTTTCGGTTGTACCTCAAGTGCAGCGTGAAGCACTTGCTCAAGGCAGTCCCAGCTCTTTATATACTCGGCGAGTAGAGCGTGTTTTGGTATCAGCTTGGTTTCAACTGCTTTAATCATGGCAGCTCTTATCATTTCGTTGGTTGCAATTTTATACATGGATGAAACTTCCCTTGGAGGAGATCTGTTCCAGCGTATCAACACCATCCTGAAGCAATACATAGGCAGGCAGTATTAGTCGATAGAAGTCAGAGTCGTTGGTTCCTTTAATAGTGACTGAGGTGAACGTCTCCAGGAGACTGGCGGCGGCGCGGATTCTGAAGCAGGCGTCTTCAAATAACTGATCAGGTGCGGCGTGCGAGTCTATAAAGAAGGTGGGGATGTTAGTTGCGTTTGCTTTGAGCGGATGAAATCGATTCATGGGATAAGGTCCTTCAGATTGTTTTAGACGTGGCAAGTCGAGGGGTCTAATATTATTTTAGTTCGATAGTTCGATAGTTCGATAGTTCGATAGTTGGGTTTATTGGTTTGCCTTGTGCAGAGCCATTACTTGGTTTAACGGCTCTGCATCTGTTCTATCTAAGCCTAAGCAATCTGTTTGTTGATTTCCGGAGAGTCAGAGGGCTCGATAAGTTTCATTGTGCTGGAACGGCAAGCCAGCGGTGGCCACGCCACAGGGTCAAGATCCAGATCAAGAAATAATTTTGAATCGAAAATGGGTGTCTCGACTCCGGCGCGGCGTTGGTCATCGTAATCACGCAAGATGCGCAGGCATATCTTGAAAAGCAAGGCCATCGTTATCAGGTTGACGAGTGCCAGTAACGTCATGGTGATATCTGCAAAAGCCAAGACAGTGGAAAGATCTTCGACAGAACCCCAAAACACTAGAGTCAACACTAGCGCACGATAGAGAGTCAGCATTTTACGAGGTTCGTCAAACATGAACCGCAGACTGTTTTCTCCCAGGTAGTAGTTGTAAAGCATCGCCGTGAATACAAACAACGCAAGCACCACGCTGATAAACATTCGCCCCCATTCTCCTACAACCGCTGCCAGCGAGTTTTGCGCCAGAGCGATCCCGTCACCTTCAAGGCCCAAAGTGTAGAAACCGGACAGCAAAATCATTAGTGCAGTGCATGTGCAGATCACGAATGTGTCGATGAAAACACTCAGTGCTTGTACGACACCTTGTGCAACCGGATGACTGACCTTCGCTACTGACGCAACGTTAGGCGCACTACCCAGTCCTGCTTCGTTGGAAAATACCCCGCGTCTGACACCCATGATAATTGCACTGCCGATCAGACCGCCAAGCGCCTGATCCAGGCCGAGTGCGCTTTTGATAATGGTCAGCAGCATTGTCGGAACTTGATCGAACTGCAGAATCAACACGTAGCCTGTTACGCCGATATAGGCGAGGACCTTGATAGGAACCAAAAGGTCGGTTACTGCTGCTATGCGCTTTATCCCGCCGATGAGGACGACTCCCAGCATCAAGGAAAGTGCCAGTCCTGACCACATGGGGGGCAGACCAAACGCATCCTTTAGCGAGTGAGATACTGCATGAGACTCGAGACCATTGATTGCAAAGCCGAAGGTCACCAGCATTAATACAGCCGCTATTATCCCGAGCCAGCGTTTGCCCAGACCGTGCTGGATGTACCAACACGGCCCTCCTCGATAGAGACCGTTTTCGTCGTTGCGCTTATAGAGCTGGCCCAGTGTGCATTCGAAGAGGCTGCTTGACATACCCAAAAGTGCGGTCATCCACATCCAGAATACGGCGCCGGGCCCACCCATGCTGACGGCAATCCCGACCCCAACGATATTGCCGGTGCCCACGCGTCCGGCAAGACTGAGTGTGAGTGCTTGAAATGAACTCAATTGATGGCTGCCTGTGCGCCAACTTCCGTGTAGAACACCGAACATATGGCGGAAATATCTAATCTGGACAAATCCCGATCGGACAGTGAAATAGCTTCCCAATCCAAGAACTAAAGGTATTAATACCTTGCCCGACAAAAAATCGTTGATGACGTCTAGCATTCAAAGCTCCTTGCTATATAGGGTGCTGGCGAATTAATGGTGCCGTCAGTCCTGAAAGCTTTCAGGTGTCGTAATATCCAGCCATATTTCATTCGGCGCAATTTCGCAAGTTGCTTAAAAGTGATGCGAGTTGCTGCTATGGTTGCCTCTTCTTGATTTTTGTTGGATTACTGTATGTGTGAGTTTCTTTCGGCAAACTTGAGACTGCTGTGCAGTCACTACCGATCTGTCGCGGAGGTTTGTAGGAAAGTTCGTATAAACCGTGGGCAATTTAATAAGTACCTTTGTGGGAAAAGCGTTCCGACACCTTTTAATCTCAAACGAATCTGCGACTTCTTTGGTGTGGAGGAGTTTGAGATTGGACTTCCAACGGAGCAATTCATCAACCTGATTGGCGTGAAAGCCCGTAAGAACCCAGCCTTGGGCGAAGTAACTGCGCCACAGATAATGCATGAGCATCTGCGTCATAAGTCTTCAGCGGAACTGAAAGCCCACATCGGTTATTACTACGAGTATTACCACGCAATGACTGACCCCGGCTCCATTCTGTGTTCGCTTGTGCATGTGCGGGGGGAGGGGGATGACGTCGTCTACGAGAGAAACGAGCGCTTACAGATTGCCGGGGCGGGGGAAGATTTTGAACGGTATCAATATCTGGGTGTTGCCTATTACCTGCGGGATCGCTTGTTTTTCATCGATTATGAGTCACTTACCTCCAATGAAATCAGCCAGACCATTCTCATCCCGAGTTTTAAAAGCTGTATTACACGGCTCAATGGTTTGAAAATAGGGGTTTCTGCTGCGGATCATCGTGCTCCTGCGTGCTGCAGGGTTGTCTGGGAATATCTCGGGCAGGAAATCAATCACGTCGATGCCTATCGACGCGTTCGGTTGTACAAGCCTGATGATTGCGCTATCGATGACGATCTACGTGCGCGTCTGGCCCAGGCTCAGCTTGTTGAGGGCTTGTTTGTTATCGCCTGATAAACTCCCCCCCACCTTTGGGAGCGAGCAAGAGTAGGGGGATCAAGGGTTGTCGATCTGCTCCAGCATCCACTTCACGAAATCCCGCACCTTGGGCACTTCCGCCGCGTGCTCCGGGTACGCCAGGTAATAGGCATCAGTGCTGGGCATGGCATGCTCAAAAGGAATGACCAGTTTGCCGTCGGCCAATTCCTCTTCCACCAGAAATCGCGGCAACAACGCCACACCGCAGCCAACCTGCGCGGCACGGATGCACATATAAAAGGTTTCAAAGCGTGGCCCGTGGTAGCTGTGTTCGGTCTGGTAACCCTGACTGTCGAACCAGTCGTGCCAGGCTTGGGGGCGCGAGGCATTTTGCAGCAGGACCAGATCGGTCAGTTGCGTCGGGTCAGTAAACGGCTTGTCCGGCAGGCTGCCCGGCGCGCACACCGGCACCAACTCTTCGCCGAACAACTTCAGGCATTCAGTGCCGGGCCGTGAACCCTGGCCGAAATAGAACGCCAGATCGCTGCGCCCTTGCAGCAGATCATCCGCTTCCTGCTCGTTGCACAAGTCCAGATGAATCGACGGATGGCGTAGCCGCCAGCCTTTCAGGCGTGGCACCAGCCAGCGCGCACCGAAGGTCGAGGGCGTCGAGACGCGCAGGACTTCGGTCTCGCCGCCGTAGGAGCGCAGGTAATGCGTCGACATCTCCACTTGTGTGAGGATTTTTCGTACTTCAACCAGGTACAAATCCCCGGCCGGGGTCATCTGCAAACGTCGACGCACGCGTCGGAACAATAAATGCTGCAACAGCTCTTCAAGCTGCGCGACCTGTTTGCTCACCGCACTCTGGGTCAGATTCAGTTCCTCGGCGGCGCGCGTGAAACTCAAGTGCCGGGTCACGGCCTCGAAACACTGCAATGCGGTGATCGACGGCAAGTGGCGTTTGTTCAGCATGGCTGATCCTTTTCTTGTCTTTCTATGCCCAGCATGAATAAACGGAATGATATCTCGCGTAAAGGTCGTTTGTTGCCTCGCCATTGTGACGCTACAACTAAAGGCCTGCCCGGTCGCGAAAAAGCGTCCGCACACATTCAGTTTTTTGCTTGAGGAGTGACCCATGGTTGCCGCATTGCTCGATCGTCTTGGTGTGAACCCGGCCCTTTATCAGAACGGCAAAGTGCCGGTGCATTCGCCCATCGACGGCAGCCGCATTGCCGCCGTGAACTGGGAAGGCCCGGCCGAAGTCGAGCAGCACATCAGTCGCGCAGATCATGCGTTCGAGCAGTGGCGCAAGGTGCCGGCGCCGCGTCGCGGCGAGTTGGTGCGTCAGTTCGGTGAAGTGTTGCGTGAATACAAGGCTGATCTTGGCGAACTGGTTTCCTGGGAAGCCGGCAAGATCACCCAGGAAGGTCTGGGTGAAGTGCAGGAGATGATCGACATCTGCGATTTCGCCGTCGGTCTGTCCCGCCAGTTGTACGGTTTGACTATCGCCTCCGAGCGTCCGGGCCACCATATGCGCGAAACCTGGCATCCACTGGGCGTGGTCGGGGTGATCAGCGCGTTCAACTTCCCGGTCGCGGTGTGGGCATGGAACACCACGCTGGCGCTGGTCTGCGGCAACCCGGTGGTGTGGAAACCGTCAGAGAAAACCCCGTTGACCGCGTTGGCCTGCCAAGCGCTGTTTGATCGCGTGGTGAAGAATTTCAGCGATGCCCCAGCGAATCTTTGCCAGGTGATTATTGGTGGTCGCGACGCTGGCGAAGCCTTGGTCGATGACCCGCGTGTTGCGTTGATCAGCGCCACTGGCAGCACACGCATGGGCCGCGAAGTGGCGCCGAAAGTCGCCGCGCGTTTCGCTCGCAGCATTCTGGAGTTGGGCGGTAACAACGCGATGATCCTCGGCCCGAGCGCCGATCTGGACATGGCGGTACGGGCGATTCTGTTCAGCGCCGTCGGTACTGCCGGGCAGCGTTGCACCACCCTGCGTCGACTGATTGCCCATGAGTCGGTGAAGGAAGAAATCGTTACTCGCCTCAAAGCTGCGTACTCGAAAGTGCGCATCGGCAATCCGCTGGAAGGCAATCTGGTCGGCCCGCTGATCGACAAGCACAGCTTCGAAAACATGCAGGACGCGCTGGAGCAGGCGTTGAGCGAGGGCGGTCGGGTGTTCGGTGGCAAGCGTCAGCTTGAGGATCAATTCCCCAACGCCTACTACGTTTCGCCGGCGATCGTTGAAATGCCCGAGCAAAGTGATGTGGTTTGCAGTGAGACCTTCGCACCGATTCTTTATGTAGTCGGCTACAGCGATTTCCAGGAAGCGCTGCGCCTGAACAACGCGGTGCCACAAGGTTTGTCGTCTTGCATCT
Source organism: Pseudomonas neuropathica (assembly GCF_015461835.1). Classification (GTDB taxonomy): domain Bacteria; phylum Pseudomonadota; class Gammaproteobacteria; order Pseudomonadales; family Pseudomonadaceae; genus Aquipseudomonas; species Aquipseudomonas neuropathica. The sequence continues at coordinate 88,017 of NZ_JACOPX010000013.1, forward strand.
TCACCACCGATGTGCGCGAGGCCGAGCAGTTCATGTCGGCAGTCGGCAGCGACTGCGGCATCGCCAACGTCAACATCGGCCCGAGCGGTGCCGAGATCGGTGGCGCGTTTGGTGGCGAGAAAGAAACCGGTGGTGGCCGTGAGTCGGGCTCGGACGCCTGGCGCGCGTACATGCGCCGTCAGACCAACACCGTGAATTATTCGCTGGAGTTGCCGCTGGCGCAGGGCATCACGTTCGACTGAGGATTGAGAGAAAGCTGAAAAGATCGCAGCCTTCGGCAGCTCCTACAGGGCTGCGGTTGGCTGCGGTTTTGTAGGAGCTGCCGAAGGCTGCGATCTTTTGGTGGCCCTGCAAGCGCATTTGGTTAGGTTTCTGTTGGAGTCTGGCAATGCCGTTACGCGAAGAATGTCTGTGGGAAAAGCTCACGCCGCAAAGGCCGGATAACACCGCGCTGCGGGGCGAAGTAAAGGTCGATGTCTGCGTGATCGGCGCCGGGTTCACCGGATTGTCGGCGGCGCTGCATCTGTTGGAAAAAGGCAAAAGCGTCTGCGTGCTGGAAGCGCATCGCGCCGGTCATGGCGGTTCCGGGCGCAACGTCGGGCTGGTCAACGCCGGCCTGTGGATTCCGCCGGACGAGATCGAGGCCGGGTTTGGCGAAGCGGTCGGCAGCCAGCTCAACCGCATGCTCGGAGCGGCGCCGGCGCTGGTGTTCAGCCTTGTGGATAAGTACAACATCGATTGCCAGTTGCGCCGTGAAGGCACCCTGCACATGGCGCACAACGCCAAGGGCGAGGCGGATCTGCGCAGTCGCGAGCAGCAATGGAAGCGCCGTGGTGCGCCAGTCGAACTGCTGACCGGCAAGGCCTGCGAGCAAGCCACCGGCACGCAAAAAATCGCCGCTGCGTTGCTCGATCGTCGCGCCGGCACGCTCAACCCAATGGCTTATGTCACCGGGCTGGCCAACGCAGTGAGCGGACTCGGCGGGCAAATGTTCGATCATTCCCCAGTCTCTCGCCTTGAGCGTCAGGGCGCGAAATGGTCGGTGCAGACCGAACACGGTTCGGTACTGGCCGAGCAAGTGGTCATCGCTTCCAACGCCTACACCGAAGGCGACTGGACCGAACTCAAGCGCAACTTCTTCCCCGGTTACTACTATCAGGTCGCTTCGGTGCCGCTGAGTGAAGACGCCGCGCAGGCAATTCTCCCGGGCGGGCAGGGCTCGTGGGATACGCGTCAGGTGTTGAGCAGCATCCGCCGTGACAAAGAAGGGCGGTTATTGCTCGGCAGCCTGGGCAACGGCAATCAAAAACCGACCTGGTTTCTCAAGGCCTGGGCCGATCGCGTGCAGCAGCATTATTTCCCCAATCTGAAACCGGTCGAGTGGGAATGCACCTGGACCGGGCGTATCGCTTTTACGCCAGATCACCTCATGCGCCTGTTCGAGCCGGCGCCGGGGCTGGTGGCCGTCACCGGTTACAACGGCCGTGGCGTCACCACCGGCACCGTGGTCGGCAAGGCTTTCGCTGATTACCTGTGTAACGGAAATCCTCAAGCCCTGCCGATTCCCTTCGCACCGATGCAGCCCCTGACCGGTGTGGGCTTGCGCAGTTGTCTGTACGAGGCCGGGTTCTCGCTGTATCACGCGGGCCAGTGCCTGCGCATTGTGATTTGAGTGTTGAAATATGTTGCCGGACGCGGCGCTTTTTCACGTAGCGACTAGCCTGTAATGGTGCGGGTTGTAGCAGTCCCGCACCAGCAGTGTGCAGTTCGGTGACGCGGGCTGTTACAGGCTGGTTGCACGTCGTTTGGCGCCGCGGTTGCAATGATGGCGCGTGCGGGTTGCGCCTGAAAAAATAAATGGTTTCACCTTCCGCGGTTTAGACGGTTGCACGCCCAATGAAAATGGGAACGAAACAGTCGAAATAACAAGAAAGCAGCGACTTTTTGAAGAATAAAAAACCGATGGCACGGCCCTTGCTCAGAGCAATCAGTGAAGTGAAGTCGCAGTGCCAACTAAAAAAAACCTTGGAGCACCACCTCATGTCCCAGACGTTTTACAAGAAAGGCTTTCTGGCCCTCGCAGTGGCTACTGCGTTGGGTGTTTCTGCGTTTGCTCAAGCTGATGTGAAAATCGGTGTAGCGGGTCCAATGACGGGCGCCAACGCGGCATTTGGCGAGCAGTACATGAAGGGTGCACAGGCAGCGGCTGACGCAGTCAATGCGGCAGGCGGCGTCAACGGGGAGAAAATCGTACTGGTCAAGGGCGATGACGCCTGCGAACCGAAGCAGGCCGTGACGGTCGCCAAGGACCTCACCAACCAGAAAGTCGCCGGCGTGGTCGGTCATTTCTGCTCCTCTTCGACCATTCCAGCGTCGGAAATCTACGACGAAGCCGGGATCATCGCGATCACCCCGGGGTCGACCAACCCACAAGTCACCGAGCGCGGCCTCAGCGCCATGTTCCGTATGTGCGGGCGTGACGACCAGCAAGGTATCGTGGCCGGCGACTACATCGTCGACGTGCTCAAGGGCAAGAAAGTTGTCGTACTGCACGACAAAGACACCTACGGCCAAGGCCTGGCGGATGCCACCAAAGCCCAACTGGTCAAGCGCGGCGTGACGCCTGTGTTGTACGAAGGCCTGACCCGTGGCGAAAAAGACTTCAGCACCATCGTTACCAAGATCCGTGGCGCTGGCGCCGACGTCGTCTACTTCGGCGGTCTGCACCCGGAAGCCGGCCCGCTGGTTCGCCAACTGCGTGAACAAGGCCTGAAAGACGTCAAGTTCATGTCCGATGACGGCATCGTGACGGACGAACTGGTGACCACCGCCGGTGGCCCGCAATTCGTCGACGGCGTGCTGATGACCTTCGGCGCCGACCCACGTCTGCTGCCAGACAGCAAGACCGTGGTAGATGCTTTCCGCAAGGCCGGTACCGAGCCTGAAGGCTACACCCTGTACGCCTACGCTTCGGTGCAAACCCTGGCTGCCGCGTTCAACGGCGCGAAGTCCAACAAGGGCGAAGAGGCTGCGGCCTGGCTGAAGAAAAACCCGGTTAAAACCGTCATGGGTGAAAAAACCTGGGATTCCAAGGGCGACCTGAAAGTCTCCGACTACGTGGTTTACCAGTGGGACAAGGACGGCAAATATCACCAGCTGGAAAAACAGAAGTAAGGGCTGACGCGATCAGCTGATCCCACCAATCCAAAGTGGGAGCGAGCCTGCTCGCGAAGACGGAATGACTGCCAACACATGTGTTGAATGATCGACCGCTTTCGCGAGCAGGCTCGCTCCCACAGGGACGGTGTGGGATGGGCTGATCGTGGCTGACATTGCTCCGACGTAAATCTGTATTTTTCCTAGAAGAACCGCACATCACTGGTGTGCAGGTTCTCACTGCGTGAGATTGCGTTATGGATGGTATTTTCCTGCAGCAACTGGTCAACGGCCTGACCCTCGGGTCGGTCTATGGCCTGATCGCCATCGGCTACACAATGGTCTACGGCATCATCGGCATGATCAACTTCGCCCACGGCGAGGTTTACATGATTTCTGCTTACCTGGCGGCAATCAGTCTGGCTCTGCTGGCTTACTTCGGTATTGAATCCTTCCCGCTGCTGATGCTCGGCACCCTGATTTTCACCATCGTGATCACGGCGGTGTATGGCTGGGTCATCGAGCGTGTCGCTTACAAACCCCTGCGCAACTCCACCCGACTGGCACCGTTGATCAGCGCCATCGGTATCTCGCTGATCCTGCAAAACTATGCACAGATCGCCCAAGGCGCCAAACAACAGGGCGTACCTACCCTGCTGACCGGGGCGTGGCGTGTAGAAGTCGGTACCGGCTTCGTGCAACTGACCTACACCAAAGTCTTCATTCTGGTGGCCGCATTCGTCGGCATGGGCCTGCTGACCTATGTCATCAAGTACACCAAGCTCGGACGCATGTGTCGTGCGACCCAGCAAGACCGCAAGATGGCTTCGATCCTCGGCATCAATACCGATCGGGTCATTTCCTATGTGTTCATCATCGGTGCAGCCATGGCGGCGCTGGCCGGCGTGCTGATCACCATGAACTACGGCACCTTCGACTTCTATGCCGGCTTCATTATCGGCATCAAGGCGTTTACCGCAGCGGTACTCGGCGGGATCGGTTCATTGCCAGGGGCAATGCTCGGCGGGATCATCCTCGGCATCTCCGAGTCGCTGTTCTCCGGCCTGGTCAACTCCGACTACAAAGACGTGTTCAGCTTCTCGCTGCTCGTACTTGTTCTGGTCTTCCGGCCGCAGGGCCTGTTGGGCCGTCCTCTTGTGTCGAAGGTGTAAGCGATGTCTTCAACCACTCAAAAATCCATCGATATCAAAAAAAGCCTGGTTGAGGCGATTCTTGCCGGCCTGATTGCCCTGATCGTTTTCGGCCCGATTGTCGGCGTCGTGCTTGAGGGTTACAGCTTTAACCTCGAACCGACCCGCGTGGCCTGGATCATCGGCATTGTCATGATCGGCCGCTTTGCCCTCAGCCTGTTCCTGCAAACGCCCAAGGGCCTGAAAATTCTCGACGGATTCGAGAACACCGGCTCTGGTGTGCACGTGCTGCCTGCCGATCACAAATCCTCGCTGCGCTGGATCATTCCGCTGCTGATTGTGCTGGCCGTCATCGTGCCGTTTGTCTCCAACTCCTATCTGCTCGGCGTGGTCATCCTCGGGCTGATCTACGTGCTGCTGGGGCTGGGGTTGAACATCGTGGTCGGTCTGGCCGGTCTGCTCGACCTTGGTTATGTGGCGTTCTACGCCATCGGTGCCTACGGTCTGGCCTTGGGTTATCAATACCTGGGGCTGGGTTTCTGGACGGTGTTGCCGCTGGCGGCGATCACCGCGGGTCTGGCCGGTTGCATCCTCGGTTTCCCGGTGTTGCGACTGCATGGCGACTACCTGGCGATCGTGACCCTGGGCTTCGGTGAAATCATTCGTCTGATCCTCAACAACTGGTTGTCGCTGACTGGTGGCCCGAATGGCATGCCGGCGCCGCTGCCGACGTTCTTCGGTCTGGAGTTCGGCAAGCGGGCGAAGGATGGCGGGGTGCCGTTTCACGAGTTCTTCGGTATCGCCTACAACCCGGACGTGAAGTATTACTTCATCTACGCGGTGTTGTTCCTGGTGGTACTGGCCGTGCTGTACATCAAGCATCGTCTGGTGAAAATGCCGGTGGGTCGCGCTTGGGAAGCCCTGCGTGAAGATGAAATCGCCTGCCGTTCGATGGGGCTCAACCACGTGCTGGTCAAGCTCTCGGCGTTCACCATCGGTGCATCGACCGCCGGTCTGGCCGGTGTGTTCTTCGCCACCTACCAAGGCTTTGTCAACCCGACCTCGTTCACCTTCTTTGAATCGGCGTTGATCCTCGCCATCGTCGTGCTCGGCGGCATGGGCTCGACCATCGGCGTGGTGATTGCGGCATTCGTACTCACCGTCGCTCCGGAATTGCTGCGCGGCTTCGCCGAATATCGCGTGCTGCTGTTCGGCATCCTGATGGTGTTGATGATGATCTGGCGACCACGCGGGCTGATTCGCATCAGCCGGACCGGGGTCACTCCACGCAAAGGTGCCATTCACTATGAGAGGACTGCGCCATGAGTGAAGTCGTACTCTCTGTTGAAAAGCTGATGATGCATTTCGGTGGCATCAAGGCCTTGAGCGATGTCAGCCTGAAGGTCAAACGCAACTCGATCTTCGCCCTGATCGGCCCCAACGGTGCAGGCAAGACCACGGTGTTCAACTGCCTGACCGGGTTCTACAAGGCCTCCGGCGGCAAGATCGAACTCAATGTGCGCGGTCAGCAGACCAACGTCATCCAGTTGCTGGGCGAGTCGTTCAAACCGACCGATTTCGTATCGCCGAAGTCATTCCTCAGCCGTATGTACTACAAGATGTTCGGCGGTACGCATTTGGTGAACCGGGCAGGCCTGGCGCGGACGTTCCAGAACATTCGCCTGTTCAAGGAAATGTCGGTACTGGAAAACCTGCTGGTGGCCCAGCACATGTGGGTCAACCGCAACATGCTTGCCGGCATCCTCAACACCAAGGGCTACCGCAAGGCCGAAAGTGACGCGCTGGATTGCGCATTCTACTGGCTGGAGGTGGTCGATCTGGTGGACTGCGCCAACCGGCTCGCCGGTGAGCTTTCCTACGGCCAACAGCGCCGTCTGGAAATTGCCCGGGCCATGTGCACGCGGCCGCAGATCATCTGCCTCGATGAACCGGCCGCCGGCCTCAACCCTCAGGAAACCGAAGCGCTCAGCGCGATGATCCGGCTGCTGCGCGACGAGCACGATCTGACCGTGGTGCTGATCGAACACGACATGGGCATGGTTATGAGCATTTCCGACCACATCGTGGTGCTGGACCACGGCATCGTCATCGCCGAAGGCGGGCCTGAAGCGATCCGCAACGATCCGAAGGTGATCGCAGCCTATCTGGGCGCCGACGAAGAGGAGCTGGTATGACGCAACCGATCCTCGAACTCAAAGACCTCGACGTCTTCTATGGCCCGATCCAGGCGCTCAAAGGTGTTTCGCTGCAGATCAACGAAGGGGAAACCGTCAGCCTGATCGGCTCCAACGGTGCCGGCAAATCGACGTTGCTGATGTCGATCTTTGGCCAGCCACGGGCGGCGGGCGGGCAGATTCTTTATCAAGGCGTCGACATCACCCACAAGTCCTCGCACTACATCGCTTCCAACGGCATTGCGCAGTCGCCGGAAGGGCGGCGAGTGTTCCCCGACATGACCGTCGAGGAAAACCTGCTGATGGGCACCATTCCGATTGGCGACAAGTACGCCAAAGAGGACATGCAGCGCATGTTTACGCTGTTCCCACGGCTTGAAGAGCGACGTAACCAGCGGGCGATGACCATGTCTGGCGGTGAACAGCAAATGCTCGCCATTGCCCGCGCGTTGATGAGCCGACCAAAGTTGTTGCTGCTCGATGAGCCTAGCCTGGGCCTGGCGCCGATTGTGGTGAAGCAGATCTTCGCGACCCTGCGCGAATTGGCGAAAACCGGGATGACCATTTTCCTCGTCGAGCAGAACGCCAACCATGCGCTGAAGCTGTCGGACCGCGCATATGTGATGGTCAACGGCGAGATTCGCCTGACGGGCACGGGTAAAGAGTTGCTGGTGAATGAGGAGGTGCGTAACGCCTATCTGGGCGGGCACTGATTCTTCGAGGTTATGCACAGCCCCGGCGACGAAAGTCCCGGGGTTTTTTCATTCCGCAAACATACCGCACGCCTGTGTAGGAGCTGCCGAAGGCTGCGATCTTTTGATGTTGTCTTTAAAGATCAAAAGATCGCAGCCTTCGGCAGCTCCTACAGGGAATTGATCAGTGATTTCAAGTCTTGCGTGGAATTGTGGAAAACAAATTCCCCAAGCTGCCAAAGCGCGACATATAGACGCTGCAAATGGCTGTTTTTCCACAGATTTGACTTGTCCCCGTTTGCTGTGGAGCTGGCTGTGAATAACGTGGGTGTATCTGGCTGCGCGCCATGTAAACCGTGGCCTGCAAGTGTGTGGTTGTTTTTTGATCAGGCGTTTTTGCGGGGCTTGAAGTCTTTGTTGTCAACCTTTTTATAGTGTCGCGGATAGCAGCGATTCCGGGTGAACAAGCCTGTGGATAAGTCTGTGATTAAACTCTGGAAAGACTGCGCTGAGGGCCGTAATTACTGGCCTCGCGCAATCACTGCGCTGACTGCTCGGTCGTGCAAAATGCCATCTCCGGCACATCTGCCGCTTCAGGGTCAAGCAAAAAACTTTCTATTTCGCCCGCAAAGCCTTGTGTGGCGCGGCTTTGCGCGTTTCCAGTTGCCCCCGGAAACTGTGGAAGGGACTGTGGATAACATGCGTGCACATGGCTACAGGCCACGGTAGCTGTGGCGTTGGTATGTCTGGTTATTTTTTGTACAGCTTGTGGGTGTTGCCCGTGAATGCGCGGGCGGGCATGCTGCCTGCTGATTTTCTATTCCAAGGGCTGCCCTGGCGGCCGAAGCAAGGAGAACACGATGTCCAACACCCTGTTTATCACCGGCGCGACGTCCGGATTTGGTGAAGCCTGCGCCCGCCGTTTTGCCGAGGCTGGCTGGAAACTGGTGCTGACCGGCCGTCGTGAAGAACGCCTCAATGCGTTGTGCGCCGAATTGTCGAAACAGACCGAAGTGCACGGTCTGGTGCTTGATGTGCGCGATCGCAAGGCGATGGAAGCGGCGATTGCCAACCTGCCGCCGTCGTTCGCCAAGCTGCGTGGCCTGATCAACAACGCAGGTTTAGCGCTGGGCGTGGACCCGGCGCCGAAGTGCGATCTGGACGATTGGGACACCATGGTCGACACCAACGTCAAAGGCCTGATGTACGCCACCCGCTTGCTGCTGCCGCGCCTGATCGCCCATGGCCGTGGCGCCGGCATCGTTAACCTTGGCTCCATTGCTGGCAACTATCCGTATCCGGGCAGCCATGTGTATGGCGCGACCAAGGCGTTCGTTAAACAGTTCTCGCTGAACCTGCGTTGCGACTTGCAAGGCACGGGCGTGCGGGTCAGCAACATTGAGCCGGGGCTGTGCGAAAGCGAGTTCTCGCTGGTGCGTTTTGCCGGCGATCAGGAACGCTACAACGCGACTTACGCCGGTGCCGAGCCGATCCAGCCGCAGGACATTGCCGAGACGATTTTCTGGGTGATGAACGCGCCGGCGCACATCAACATCAATAGCCTGGAATTGATGCCGGTGAGCCAGACCTGGGCGGGTTTTGCCATCGAGCGGAACAAGGCTTAAGACCGCGTTGAAGCCATTCGCGAGCAAGCTCGCTCCCACAGTTGATCGCGGTCTCATGTGGGAGCGAGCTTGCTCGCGAAGGGGCCGTCACAGGCAATAAATCCCGATAAGGTAAACTCCCCTCGCAACAACCCAACCGCATCCCGCGGTTTTCAAGGTTTTCGAGGAGTCAAAGTGAGTAACCGAGGTGAGCAGGCACTGCTCAAACAATCGACCATTCTGATGTTGGCTGTGGCGATTGCCGGGATCGTCACCGGTTTTGTTTCAGGTTCCCAATCCATCCTGTTTGATGGTTTTTTCTCGCTGATCGCAACCTTCATCAAAGTCCTGATGCTGATCACGGCCAAGCTGATCGCCAAGCAAAGCAACCACCGTTTCCAGTTTGGTTTCTGGCATCTGGAGCCGATGGTGCTGCTGATCGAAGGCAGTTTCCTGATGCTGATCGCGATCTACGCGTTTCTCAACGGCGTGTTCGGCATCATCAACGGTGGCCGCGAGATCGAGTTGGGGCTGGTGATCATTTATGCGGCCGTGTTTACCGTGGTCGAGTTCGCCTACTTTTTCTACGTGCGGCACCGTAACCTCAAGCTCAAATCCAGTCTGATCCAGTTCGACAACATCAGTTGGCTGGTGGACGCGATGCTGTCCGTGGGCCTTTTGATCAGTTTCCTCGCGGCGCTGCTGCTCAAGTCGCAGGGCTATGGGCAGTGGGCGGTGTATGTCGACCCGCTGATCCTGATCGTGCTGGCCCTGACCATGTTGCCGCCGGCGTTCAAGATTCTTCGACCGGCCCTGCGTGATGTCCTGGGGATTGCCCCGGACACGCTGGATGAGCAGGTGCGACAGGTGATGGACGCGGCGAAAACCGAACACGGTTTCGACGATTACATGTCGTACGTGCAGAAGCACGGGCGGGCGCGATTTATCGAGATTCATGTGGTGTTGCCGGCGGATTATGCGCTGAGCAATGTCGGGCAACTGGATGCGTTGCGCGAAGAGATCTCGGCGAAGCTGGGCAAGCCGGATGCAGCGCGCTGGCTGACCATCAGCTTTACCGGCGACAAGAAGTGGATCGCCTAACGACCGCATAACGGCCAATCGTCGGATCGCCGCCCGGAGCAGGCTCACTCCTACATTTGGAATGCGTTCCCCTGTAGGAGTGAGCCTGCTCGCGATAGCTATTTATCCGTCAGCGAAGATATTCAGCCAGGCCGCTATAGCAAGTCGCCAGGTGATACGGCGTAGTAGAAGGCATGTCCTTGCGGCTCACCTCCCCCAACTCATCCCGGCACTCATGCCAGCCACCGGCATGCAGAAACCGCTGCTGCAACGCCTGCAACTGGCGCAGCACCACCGCTTCACTGCCCTGACGCAAGGTCAGTGCGCGCAGATATTCCGCCTGCGCCCAGATCCGCTGGGTCGAGTCTCGCGGGCGTCCATCGGTTTCCAGATCGAGCATCGCCCGTACCGCACCGGATGGCTGCACCACACCGTATTGCTCGGTGAAGGCAAATGCCCGGTCCAGTGCTGCATGCAGTTTCGAACCACGCAATAACGGCGACGATTCGAGCAGGAAATACCATTCGAACTGATGCCCCGGCTCATACCAGTTATCCACAGCCCCGAGCGGCTTCTCCATCAACACGCCATATTGCGGATCGACGAACTGCTTGTGCATGGCTGTGCATAACGCCAGCAACGCTGTCTGCGTTTGGGCATCTTCGCGCACGGCAAGGGTGGCGAGGAACGCTTCGGCCAGGTGCATCAGCGGGTTTTGCAGTGGACCGGTTTGCAGGGTGATCCAGTCCCGTTCCAGGCAGGCTTCGTACAAGCCATCGCCGGTGGCGAAGCGCCGGCCGATGATTTCCAGCGCCGCATTCAACGTCGACTCGACCAGCGGATCGCCGGATTTTGCCCAGTAATGCGCGCAGGCAAACAGGATAAAAGCGTGGGTGTAGAGATCCTTGCGCTGATCCAGCGGTTTGCCCTGGGCATCGACGCTGTAGAACCAGCCGCCATGCTCGGCATCATGAAAGTGCCGTTGCAAGGAGCGGAACAGCGCCGCCGCACGCACTTCAGCGTTATCCACAACCCCGATCAGACTGGAAAACAGATACAGCTGCCGCGCACAGGCCATCGCCCGATAGCGCTGCGGCGGCAGTGGTTGATGCGTGGCGTCCAGCGCCTCATAGGGCAGCGCCATGTCGGCGTTCCAGCCCGGGCCTTGCCAGAGCGGCACGATCACGTTGACGAAGTGCTGTTGCACAGCGCCGAACAGGGCGGTCAATTCGGGCAGGGAGGTGGAGCGAGAAGCGTGGGGCATGGGCGGACGTCGTCACGGCTGGGGCGATTGCGCGACATGGTAGCAGAGAGACCGGCATCAGAGATGCGGCGTCTGATCGGCCGCCTTCGCGAGCAAGCTCGCTCCCACAGGTTTTGTGTATGCCACAACTCCAATGTGGGAGCGAGCTTGCTCGCGAAGGGGCCAGTTCAGACAATAAAACTAGCCTGCGAGCAACCAAACACCAGTCGCCGCCGAAGCCGCACCTGCAAGGCGCACCAACGGCGCAGCAGCTTGAGGCAGGAAACGCACCACCGCATAACCAGCGGCATGCAGTGCAGCAGTCGCGGCCACAAAACCCGCCGCATACGCCCAAGGACTGCTCATGTCCGGCAGTTCCAAGCCATGCGCCACGCCATGGAACAACGCAAACAGCGCCGTCGCCGCTACTGCCATGACCAACGGCGGCCGCACCGCCAGCGCCACCGCCAGACCCAACGCCAGCACCGACGCGGCAATCCCGCTTTCCAGTGCCGGCAGTTCCAGCCCTTCGAAACCGAGCATGCCGCCGATCAGCATGGTGCCGACAAACGTGCACGGCAGCGCCCAGCGCGCGGCGCCCTGCTGCTGCGCAGCCCACAAACCGACAGCCAGCATCGCCAGCAAATGGTCGAGGCCGCCAATCGGGTGGCTGATACCGGCGACCAGGCCGCTGTCGCCATGCCCCGGGTGAGCGAAGGCCAGCGCTGGCGTCAGCAGCAGCGCCGCAGCGCCAAGAATACGTTTGAGTGTCATGGATAAGCTTCCTTGTTGAGCAGTGAATCAGGCTGCGGTCAGCAGGCCCTGGCGTTCGATGAAGGCGATGATTTGCTCAAGGCCCTGACCGGTTTTCTGGTTGCTGAAGACGAACGGCTTGCCGTTGCGCATGCGTTGGGTGTCGCTGTCCATCATCTCCAGCGAGGCGCCCACCAGTGGCGCCAGATCGATCTTGTTGATCACCAGCAGATCGGACTTGCAGATCCCCGGCCCGCCCTTACGCGGCAGCTTGTCGCCGGCCGAAACGTCGATCACGTAGATGGTCAGATCGGACAGCTCCGGGCTGAAAGTCGCCGACAGGTTGTCGCCGCCGGATTCCACCAGAATCAGATCGAGCCCCGGAAAGCGCCGGTTCAGTTGATCCACCGCTTCCAGGTTGATCGAGGCGTCCTCGCGGATCGCCGTGTGCGGACAGCCACCGGTTTCCACGCCGATGATCCGCTCCGGTGCGAGGGCTTCGTTGCGCACGAGAAAATCGGCGTCTTCGCGGGTGTAAATGTCGTTGGTGACCACGGCGAGGTTGTAGCGCTCGCGCAGAGCCAGGCACAGGGCCAGGGTCAACGCGGTTTTACCGGAACCGACCGGGCCGCCGATGCCGACGCGCAGAGGTTGTGTGTTCATGGTTGTTTCTCCTAAGAGCGGAAGAGGCGGCTGTACTGGCGCTCGTGGGCCATGCACGCCAGGGACAGGCCGAACGCGGCGCTGCCCATGTGGTCGGGATTGATTCGGCTCGCGTCCTGCTGCGCTTGTTGCAGCAGCGGCAGCAGTTCGCTGGTCAGGCGTTGGGCGGCTTGCTGGCCCAGCGGCAAGGTTTTCATCAGTACGGCGAGCTGGTTTTCCAGCCAGCTCCACAACCACGCGGCGAGGGCGTCTTGCGGGCTGATGCCCCAGGCGCGCGCGGCCAGCGCCCAGCACAGGGCCAGATGGGGTTCAGGGCATTGATCAAGAAAATCGCGGGCGGCTGCGTCGAGTTCCGGCAAACCATTGAGCAATTGTTGCAACGAATAACCCATCTGCCGGCTTTCCAGATGCAACTCGCGCGTCTCGCGGCTGGCGCGATGGCTTTCGCAGAGGATCAGCAGCTCGGCCCATCGGCCATCCGCCACCGCCTGACAATGCGCGAGCAGCAGCGGCGCTTCGAAGCGGGCGAGGTTGAGCAGCAACTGATCACTGATCCAGCGCCGGGCACTGTCCGGGTTGTTGACGCCGCCGTTATCCACAGCCATTTCCAGGCCTTGCGAATAGCTGTAGCCGCCAATCGGCAATTGCGGACTGGCCAGGCGCAGCAGCGCCCAGGCCGGATTCACAGGCGTACGCCGAACTGATGGAGTTTCGGCGCGTAGTTGAAGTCTTCGTCGCCGTGTCGAGAATGGTGATGGCCGCCGCCATAAGCGCCGTGCTCGGGCTGGAATGGCGCTTCGATCGCTTCTACCTGCGCACCAAGCTGTTCCAGCATGGCTTTGAGCACGTAGTCGTCGAGCAGACGCAGCCAGCCATCGCCGACTTGCAGGGCGACGTGGCGGTTACCCAAGTGATAGGCAGCGCGGGTCAGTTCGAAGGCGTTGGCGCAGGTGACGTGCAGCAATTGCTCGGGGCGGGCGCAGACGCGGACGATGCGGCCGTCTTCAGCTTGTAGGCATTCGCCGTCATACAGCGGCGGCTGACCGCGCTCCAAAAACAACCCGACGTCTTCGTTCTCGGCACTGAAACAGCGCAAACGGCTTTTGCTCCGCGCTTCGAAGGTCAGGTGCAACTCGGCGGCCCAGACGGGTTGAGGGTCGATTCTGCGGTGAATCACCAGCATCGGAAAGCTTCCAGCTATGGACAATACTCTGGCTAGAGCAAGGGCCTTGCCAATCGGACGAGATGTAGGAAATCCCTGTCGGAGCGTAGTGGATGTTTCAAGATGTTGCGGGAATATGGAAGGTTTTGGTGCGTGAAGATTTTTTAATGCACCAAATGGAGGCTGTGACACCGCACCTTTGTAGGAGTGAGCCTGCTCGCGATAGCGCAGTGTCAGTCAGCAAATATGTAGCTGATAAACCGCTATCGCGAGCAGGCGAAGGCCTACAGGGGACCGGATGTATCAGTAAGGAAGAGGTTGTTACTCGGTACTGCCTAGCCCTTGCCAGTGCTTGAGCCCGATGAAGATGAAGCGCAACTGCTGGGTGATCTTTGCCTGCGGCGTCAGATGCTCCGGCAGGGCTTCGACCGGCGGGTCGATGATGTCGGGGAGGGTAGCGAAGACCGATTTGACGATCAGGTCAGCCATCACGCTCAAACCGGCGGCGTCCAGGTGCTGAAGCTTGGGCATCATCGTCAGGTCGGCCGCCAGGTCGGAGCTGATGTTCTCGCGCAACCGGCCGATTGCCTGACGCACCGGCAGCGAACCGCCGTACTGTTCACGGGCGAGAAACAGGAATTGCGAGCGATTGGCGCTGACCACGTCGAGGAAGATCCGTACCGAGGCATCGATGATGCCGCCCATGACGAATTCGTTGTGGCGCACCAAGCGGATGGTTTCGCGGAAGGTCTGGCCGACTTCACTGACCAGCACCAGGCCCAGCTCATCCATATCGGCAAAATGCCGGTAGAAACCGGTGGGCACAATCCCGGCGGTTTTGGTCACTTCGCGCAGGCTCAGGCTGCCGAATCCTCGGCCGCTTTCCATGAGGTGGCGGGCAGCGTCCATCAAGGCGTTGCGGGTCTGTTGTTTCTGTTCGGCGCGGGGCAGCATCGCAGGGTGTGTTCTTTGGCAGGACAAGCGCCGCACTCTAGCAAATCGGCTTTGTCGGCGTCGAACGAGAGGACATGGGGCAGAAGATTTCACCGGCCAGAAAAGTCAAAAGCCCAATCCGGTGATTGGGCTTTTTTTCGCGGCCGCCATGGGCTTAGCTCAAGGCACTGTTGCGTTCGATCACACGGTCACCACCACCTTCGGCGAGTGCTTGACCCAGTGGGGTTTTATCGAAACCGTCGTCAGCCAGGGTCTGGCCTTGTGGAGTGCGGTCGCCACCGTCAGATGCCAGGGTCTGGCCTTGTGGGGTGCGGTCGCTGCCGTCGGAAGCCAGGGTCTGGCCTTGTGGGGTGCGGTCGCTGCCATCGGAAGCCAGAGTCTGACCTTGTGGGGTCTTGTCGTAGCCGTCCTGAACCAGGCCTTTCTCTTCCAGGCGATCACGGCCGCCTTCAGCCAGGGTCTGACCTTGTGGGGTACGGTCCGAACCATCAGCTGCTACGGTCTGGCTGAATACCGAGTGGCTGGATTTCACTTGCGGGGTAGCCTGGTCGGCAGCGGGCAGGGCGAAAGCAGTGCTGGCTAGCATCGACAGGGTAAGGCTGAGCAGTAATTGGCGTTTCATGATGGGTTGCTCCTTGGGAGGGCGATAAAGTGGGTACGAGGGCAATGCTACTCTCGATAAGTCGATATAAAAGTTCATAAACGCAATGGTAATAATCAACAGAATTGATTGTTCTGCCGGGAGGCTCTAGATCGCGGCTTTCCGGGCGACGGTTTTGCACCGAGGTGGGTATTTCCGACTCACTCGCGCCTCGCAAACGTGCGGGTCGCGGTAACACTGTTCGACTGATCGGTCAGATTTCGCGCGGCTTTTTACGCGGTAATTGGCCTTTCGATTAAACCTGCGGCTGGTTTGCCAGTCGTAGATTTCATGAGGGCTGCTTTGGCCCGCCGTTTCAGCCGTACGCCGCAGTCTTTGCGTGCGGTCGTGATCAGGAGCTTTGTGCATGACGCGCACTGGAAAAATCTTCAGCTGGACCTTCGCCATCCTCGTGCTGCTACTGGCCGTGCTGGTGTTGATCATCGTGTTCTTCGACTGGAACCGGATCAAACCGCCGCTCAACGCCAAAGTCTCGGAAGAACTGCACCGACCGTTTGCTATCAATGGCAACCTCGCGGTGATCTGGCAGCGCGAGCCGGACGAGGGTGGCTGGCGCGCCTGGGTGCCGTGGCCGCACGTGGTCGCAGAGGATTTGAGCCTCGGCAACCCGGACTGGTCGAAAAAGCAGCAGATGGTCACGCTCAAACGCGTGGAGCTGCGTATCTCGCCGCTGGCATTGCTGGCGCAACGCGTGGTGATTCCGCGCATCGACCTGACCGAACCCAATGCCGAGTTGCAGCGTCTGGCCGATGGCCGCGCCAACTGGACGTTCAAGTTCGATCCGAAAGATCCGAACGCTGAACCCTCGAGCTGGGTGGTCGACATCGGCGCCATCGGTTTTGACAAGGGCCATGTCACCCTCGACGATCAAACGCTCAAAACCAATCTTGATGTGCTGATCGATCCGCTGGGCAAACCCATCCCCTACAGCGATATCGTCGGTGACAAAGCAGCGAAGACTGCGCAGGACAAGGGCGGTGCGCCGCAGGATTATGCATTTGCCTTGAAGGTCAAAGGCCAATACCACGGTCAGAACCTCACCGGCCAAGGCAAGATCGGTGGGCTGCTCGCCTTGCAGGATGCGCGCAAGCCATTCCCGCTGCAGGCCCAGGCGAAGATTGGCGACACTCGCATCGAACTGGCCGGCACGCTGACGGATCCGCTCAACCTCGGCGCTCTCGATCTGCGCCTGAAACTGGCCGGCGCCAGCCTCGGCAATCTTTATCCGCTGACTGGCGTGACGCTGCCGGACACCCCTCCGTATTCCACTGACGGTCACTTGATCGCCAAATTGCACGATGAGGCCGGGGCGAAATTCACCTACGAGCAGTTCAACGGCAAGATCGGCAGCAGTGACATCCATGGCGACCTGACCTACGTCGCCAGCCAGCCACGGCCGAAACTCAGCGGCGCGTTGCTCTCCAATCAACTGTTGTTCGCTGACCTCGCACCACTGATCGGCGCTGACTCCAATGACAAGCAGAAGGCGCGCGGCGGCGAAAGCAAACAGCCAGCCGATAAAGTGCTGCCGGTGGAAGAGTTCAAGACTGATCGCTGGCGCGCGATGGATGCCGATGTCGAGTTCACCGGCAAGCGCATCGTCCACAGCGAGAAACTGCCGTTCAACGACCTCTATACCCACTTGAAACTCAACGACGGGGAACTCAGCCTGGAGCCGCTGCGCTTCGGTGTCGCTGGTGGCAATCTCGATGCACAGATCCGCCTCAACGGCCGTACCGAACCGCTTGAGGGCCGCGCGAAATTGACCGCGCGCAAGTTCAAGCTCAAGGAGCTGTTCCCGACCTTTGAACCGATGAAGACCAGTTTCGGTGAACTCAACGGTGACGCCGATATCACTGGTCGCGGCAACTCGGTGGCCAAACTGCTGGGTGGTGCCAACGGCAAATTGAAGATGTTGATCAACGACGGCGCGATCAGCCGTGAGCTGATGGAACTGGCCGGGCTCAACGTCGGCAATTATGTGGTCGGCAAGATCTTTGGCGACAAGGAAGTGAAGATCAACTGCGCAGCGGCGGACTTCGATATCAAAACCGGTCTGGCCACCACGCAGTTGTTTGTCTTCGATACCGAGAACGCGATCATCTATATCGACGGCACGGCGAACATGGCCACCGAGCAGCTGGATCTGACCGTGACACCGGAATCCAAGGGCTGGCGGTTGATTTCCCTGCGCTCGCCGCTGTACGTGCGCGGCAAGTTCATCAAGCCGGATGCCGGCGTGAAGGCCGTGCCGCTGATGTTGCGCGGGGCGGGGATGGTTGCGCTGGGTGTGATCGCCGCGCCGGCGGCGGGGCTGTTGGCGCTGGTGGCACCGAGTGGCGGTGAGCCGAATCAGTGTGCGCCGTTGCTGGAACAGATGAAGGCGGGCAAGGCGCCGGTCACCGTTAAGCCCACTAAATAAGAGCCAGATCAAAAGATCACAGCCTTCGGCAGCTCCTACCTTGGAATGCATTTCCATGTAGGAGCTGCCGAAGGCTGCGATCTTTTTGTTTCTGTTGCGGCCCCTTCGCGAGCAGGCGGTTTTGAAGGGTTACAGGTCGTTCAGGATGTCAGCCATGTCATCGGCATGTTCTTCTTCCTGCGCCAGGATATCTTCGAAGATACGCCGCGTAGTCGGGTCTTTCTCGCCGATGTACTGGATGATTTCGCGATAGCTGTCGATGGCGATCCGCTCGGCAACGAGGTCTTCGTAGACCATCTCTTTGAGGGTGTTGCCGGCCACGTATTGCGCGTGGGACATCTTCGACAGCATGTCGGGGTTGAACTCGGGCTCGCCACCCAATTGCACAATGCGCTCGGCCAGACGGTCAGCGTGCTGGGCTTCCTGGGTGGCGTGTTCGAGAAACTCTTCGGCGGCCACATGGGCTTTCACACCATTGGCCATGAAGTAGTGGCGCTTGTAGCGCAACACGCAGACCAGTTCAGTGGCCAGCGATTCATTGAGCAAGCGCAGCACCTCTTCACGGTCGGCGCTATAGCCCTCGGTGACGGCGCCGTTCTCGACGTGTTGGCGCGCACGTTCGCGCAAGGTTTGAACATCTGACAGATGCAGGTCGTCGCTCATTTCGATCTCCTGGAGGCTAATCCGATTGTCGCCACGTTCTGCGGACGCGGTCGCTACCTAAGCTGTGAGTCGTGAGCGTTGCAAAAAGTTTTATCGGTTTACGCAACCCCTGTAGGAGCTGCCGAAGGCCGCGATCTTGGTGCC
Organism: Pseudomonas neuropathica; assembly: GCF_015461835.1. GTDB lineage: Bacteria > Pseudomonadota > Gammaproteobacteria > Pseudomonadales > Pseudomonadaceae > Aquipseudomonas > Aquipseudomonas neuropathica. Next base: position 106,560 of record NZ_JACOPX010000013.1, read on the forward strand.
AGCCCGGACAAAACTGCCTCCTCACGCAACCAGGCAAAAAACGCCCGCACCGGCGGATGCCGCTCGCGCCCTGGCACGCACAACGCGCTGTACCCGGCGCCATCGACCTGAACCTGGCCCATGAACGGCACCAGCAAACCACTGGCGACACTCTCCGACACCAGAATATTGCTCGCCAGCACCAGCCCTTGCCCGGCGATCGCCGCTTGCAGGGCGTAATGCTCTTCATCGTATTCACGGATGGCCGGTGGCTGGTTCAACCAGTTTGCGCCGGCCTTGGCGCACCAAGCTTCCCAGCCATGGGCATACAGCTTGGAATTGTGCCAGCGCACGCTGATCAACGTGGGTGTACGCCGCGCCGCCAGCGCCACTTGCTCGGGTGAGCCGTACACGCCGAACGACTCATCGAACAGGCACAGGCCATACAGGTTCGGGTAATCGTCGAGGCTGTAGCGCAGGACCAGATCGACACTGGCGTCCTGATGCAGATCGATGACTTCGCAGTGCGTATCGAGGCGCACGTTGATGTTCGGATGCTGTGCGTAAAAGCGCCCGAGACGCGGCACCAGCCACAGCGCAGCAAACGCGGCGGTGGTCGACAGCGTCAGCGTGCTGCCGCTGCGTTGCGGGCGCAGGGTGTCGACGCTTTGCGCCACCTCCAGCAATGCGCCGTGCAGGCTGCGAAACAGGCGTTCGCCGCCCTCGGTCAGGCGCACCTGGCGTGGCAGACGTTCAAACAACGCGACACCGAGCCAGTCTTCCAGCGAACGGATCTGGTGGGAAATCGCGGTCGGCGTGACCGACAGCTCTTCGGCGGCAGCCTTGAAGCTCAGCAATCGTGATGCCGATTCAAAGGCGCGCAGGGCGGTCAGCGGTAGCGAGGCGAACATTGGAAAACTCCATGGATGAAATCAATTCATCCCGAATGATTTTTGCTCATTTGAGAAGAAGCAATGGCGAGCCGCAAGCTGCAAGCCACAAGCAGTTTGATTCTAGTCCGGAGGATTTACAGATGAGCAGGATTCTTGCGATTCATGCCAGCCCGCGTGGCGACCGTTCGCACTCGCGGCGGTTGGCGGAAGCTTTTCTCAGCGCCTGGCAGGTGCGTCATCCACAGGCGCAGGTGACTCGACGTGAGGTCGGTCGAGCGCTGATTCCCGCCGTCAATGAAGCCTTTGTCGCCGCCGCGTTTTATCCACAGCCTGAAGCGCGTCCATTGTCGATGCAGGCCGATCTGGCGCTGAGCGATCAACTGGTCGGCGAGTTGTTCGACCACGACCTGCTGCTGATTTCCACGCCGATGTACAACTTCAGCGTACCCAGCGGCCTTAAGGCCTGGGTCGATCAGATCGTGCGGCTGGGCCTGACCTTTGATCACACGCTGGACAATGGCGTCGCCCAGTACACCCCACTGTTGCAGGGCAAGAAGGCGCTGATCGTCACCAGTCGCGGTGGTTTCGGCTTCGGTCCGGGTGGTGAACTGGAAGCCTTGAACCACGCCGATCCATGGTTGCGCACGGCGCTGGGGTTCATCGGCATCAACGACGTCAGCGTGGTCGCGGCCGAAGGCGAAGAGTCCGCCGAACGTACCTTCGCAGTGTCGGTGGCCGAGGCCGAGCAGCGTTTGTTCGACCTGGCCAGGGAGTTCTAGATGGCCTGGTTGTTCCTGCTGATCGCCGCCGGGTTTGAAGTGACCTTCGCCATGGGCATGAAGTACGCCGAGGGCTTTACCCGGCTCTGGCCTTCTGTGATTACGGTGATTGCAGCGGTTGGCGGGATCTACTTCCTGACACTGGCGATGCGCGAGTTGCCGGTGAGCATCGCCTACCCGATCTGGACCGCGATCGGCTCACTGGGCACGGTGTTCCTCGGTTTCGCCTTGCTCGGCGAGAGCCTGACGCTGGTCAAACTGCTGTCAGTCGGGCTGATTGTGGCGGGGGTGGTGGGCCTGAAGTAGGCTGGTGGTTGAGTTGTCATCATCAGGGAGGATGCTTGGCGGGCGTTTTGCACACCTTGCATCCACTCACCGACCACAAGGATGTTTGCCCATGTCGACGCGTTATCCACTGGTGCTGGTGCCCGGCATGCTCGGGTTTATCCGGCTGGTGCTCTATCCGTACTGGTACGGCATCATCAAAGCATTGCGCCGCAGTGGTGCGACGGTGATCGCGGTGCAGGTGTCGCCGCTCAACTCTACAGAGGTGCGCGGCGAGCAATTGCTGGCGCAGATTGATGAGATCTTGCGCGAGACCGGGGCACAAAAGGTCAACCTGTTCGGCCACAGTCAGGGCTCGCTGACGGCGCGCTATGCGGCGGCGAAACGGCCGGATCTGGTGGCTTCAGTGACGTCGGTCGCCGGGCCGAATCATGGTTCGGAACTGGCCGACTATCTGCAGAAACACTACCCGGCGGACAGCGCCAAGGGCCGTCTGCTTGAAGCATTGCTGCGTTTTGTCGGCTGGCTGATGGCGCTGTTGGAAACCGGTTACCACGGGCCGAAACTGCCGGTGGATATTCACGCCTCGCACCAATCGCTGACGACTGAGGGTGTGGCGCTGTTCAATCAGCGTTATCCACAGGGGTTGCCTGAAACCTGGGGTGGGCACGGGCCGGAGGAGGTTAACGGCGTGCGTTATTACTCTTGGTCAGGGACGTTGCAGCCGGGCAAGACTGATCGTGGCGGTAATCTGTTCGACGGGACCAATCGCAGCTGTCGCTTGTTTGCGAAAACCTTCGTGCGTGAGCCGGGGCAGTGCGACGGGATGGTCGGGCGGTACAGCTCGCATCTGGGCACGGTGATTGGCGATGACTATCCGCTGGATCACTTCGACATCGTCAATCAGTCACTGGGGCTGGTTGGCAAGGGCGCGGATCCGGTGCGGCTGTTTGTCGAGCATGCGGCGCGGCTTGAGTCTGCCGGGGTTTAACTTGTAAGACCGAGCTATTGTTCATCGCGAGCAGGCTCACTCCTACAGGGGAACGCATTCCAAATGTAGGAGTGAGCCTGCTCGCGATGGGGCCAGGTCAGGCAACGCTGATCCGGCGGCCCAACACGGTGGTCCAGCGCTCGGAAAGAATCACCCCGCCCAACGTCAACAACCCGCCCACCAGGTGATACATCGCCAACTGCTCCTTCAACACCACCGCCGCAATCAGCGCGGTAATCAACGGCAGCAAGTTAAAGAACAGCGTCGTGCGACTCGGCCCCAACCGCTGAACCGCCTGCATCCACGCCAGCGGCGCAAGCATCGACGCCAGCAGGCACGCATACAGCACCAGCGGAATGTTCTGCAGGGTCAAACCGGTTTTTGGCGAGGCAGCATACAAAGGAAACAACACGACAATTGCCACCAGCACCTGCAAATACAGCAACACCAGCGGTGGCAGGCGCAGCTGCCATTTTTTCAGCAAAGTGCTGTAGATCGCGTAGGCCAGGGTGGCGATCAGCATCATCGCATCACCCATGTTCACGCCGTGTTGCAGCAACGCGCCGAGGCTGCCGGACGAGACCACGACCAATACGCCGGCAAACGACAGAACCGCACCGACCAGCGCACCGGCGGTCAGGCGTTGGCCGAGGCTGATGATCGCCATGGCCAGCGACATCAACGGCATCAGCGACAGGATGATGCCCATGTTGGTGGCGGTGGTCAGGGTTGCGGCGAAGTAGGCGAGGCTCTGATACACGGCCATGCCGAGTACGCCGAGGATGAAAATCCTGCCCAGGTTCGGACGGATCTGCGGCCAGTGCGCGATCACCGCTTTGAGCATGAACGGGGTGAACAGCAAGCCGGCCAGGAGCCAGCGGTAGAAACCGATCTCGGCGGGGAAAATCGCCCCGACCGCGAGTTTGTTGATCACGGTATTGCCGGCCCAGATAAAAATCGCCAGCAGTGGAAACGCGTATTGCATGAGTTGAAACCAGTACGTTGATGAAGCGCAATTATCCCTTGTCTGGATGCAGGCCTATACTTCGAACCGGACAACCTGCCTCTGAAACCGGACAGCATGAACAGCAAGCACATCGATCTGCTGGATTTCAGCGAACTGCCGTCAGCGGTGTACTTCCGCTACGCCGATTTCAACGCCCACGAATTTGCCGCGCCGCATCGGCATCCGTGGGGCACGCTGGAGTACGCCGCTCATGGCGTGTTGCACATGGACGTCGACGGCAGCCGTTTCATGTCGCCGCCGCAGTACGCGGTGTGGGTGCCGCCGCAGGTTGAGCACAGTTTCTACAGCCATCAACCGGTCAACTATCGCGCGGTGTGCCTCGATCCCGAGGTTTGCGCCGAACTGCCCAAGCGCGCCTGTACCCTGGCGATCAGCGACATTCTCAAGGCGATTCTCAAAGACTTCGCCGCCCGCGACGTGAAGATTCCTGAACTCGATGCCGATCAGCGTCTGGCTCAGGTTCTCGTCGATCAACTGCAACAGGCGCCAGTGCACGAATGCTATCTGCCGTACGCGAGCAGTCCGGGGTTGCTGGCGATTCTCGAAACCTTGCAGGCCGAGCCGGGCAACAATCAGCCGCTGGCGCATTGGGCGCTTCAGGTGCACGTCAGCGAACGCACGCTGGCCCGGCAATTCGTTCGGGAGCTGGGGATGAGTTTCGGCGAGTGGCGTCAGCGTCTGCGTTATCTCGCGGCAATCGAGGCGCTGGAAACTTCGCGCAGCGTGCAGGAAATCGCCTTCGATCTCGGCTACAGCAGTGGCTCGGCATTTATCGCTATGTTCGCGCGGCAGGCCGGGTGTACGCCGGAGCAGTATCGCCGTAGCCATCTGGAAGGCAGGAAGGTGTAACAAGATTTGGCTACACTCCAGCAGAGGCCGTTCCCATCGGTGCGGCGACAAGGAGAAAACTCCATGAAGATGTTGCGTGTGCCTTTGTTGATGATTGGTTTGCTCCTGTGTTCCCAGGGTTTCGCCGCCACGGCGCAACAGAACAAGATGACCACCTGCAATGCCGATGCGACCGCCAAGAGTCTGAAAGGCGATGAGCGCAAAACCTTCATGAGCACTTGCCTCAAGGCAGCGCCAGCAGCCAACGACGCCAAGGCCCTGACCCCGCAGCAGGAGAAAATGAAAACCTGCAACGCCGACGCGAAAACCAAAGCCCTGACCGGCGATGCGCGCAAGACGTTCATGAGTGATTGCCTGAAGAAAAAATAACCCGGTTCTGTGGAGTGCGCCCTCACCCTAACCCTCTCCCAGAGGGAGAGGGGACTGACCGCGGTGTTTCAAGACATTCGTCGACCTGAAAAAACCGGGCGATTATGGATTCCATGGCGCTGTCTCAGGTCACTGGATATCCAGAGCATCCCCCAATCGGTTCCCTCTCCCTGAGGGAGGGGGAACTGACCGCAGTGTTACAAGACATTCGTCGACCTGAAAAAACCGGGCGATTATGGATTCCATGGCGTTGTCTCAGGTCACTGGATATCCAGAGCATCCCCCAATCGGTTCCCTCTCCCACTGGGAGAGGGCTAGGGTGAGGGCTGGATCTGAAGCCAGGCACCAAAAGCTGAAGCTCCGCATATTTCTAGTGCTCACCCCGGAACGCTGGCAGACTGCCAATCCTTTTACGCCGTTCGTTTTGAGGCTGTATGCCAACGTTTTCTGAGCGTCATGTAGTGTTCTGGGTCAGTTGCATCATCATTTTCGGCGGTTTGCTGCTGGTGTTGCCGCTGCGCTTGTTGCCCAGTCTGTTGGCCGGTTTGTTGGTCTATGAACTGGTCAACATGCTCACCCCGCAACTGCAACGGCTGATCGAAGGCCGTCGCGCGCGTTGGCTGGCGGTGGCGTTGCTGGGCACGCTGGTGGTGAGTGTGCTGGCGTTGCTTTTTGCTGGCGCCATCAGCTTCTTACTGCACGAAGCGGAAAATCCCGGCGCTTCCCTCGACAAATTCATGGGCGTGGTTGATCGCGCGCGCGGGCAATTGCCGCCGTTCATCGACGCCTATCTACCGGCCAGCGCCGGAGAATTTCGCGTCGCGATCGGCGAATGGCTGAGCAAGCATCTCTCCGAGTTGCAACTGGTCGGCAAAGACGCCGCGCACATGTTCGTGACGCTGCTGATCGGCATGGTGCTTGGCGCGATCATCGCCCTGCAGCGCGTGCCCGACGTCACCAAACGCAAACCGTTGGCCGCCGCGTTGTTCGACCGTTTGCACCTGCTGGTGCAGGCATTTCGCAATATCGTCTTTGCGCAGATCAAGATTGCCTTGCTCAACACCTTCTTCACCGGGATCTTCCTCGCGGTGATCCTGCCGATGTTCGGTGTGAAGCTGCCGCTGACCAAAACCCTGATCGTGCTGACCTTCCTGCTCGGCCTGCTGCCGGTAATCGGCAACCTGATATCCAACACGCTGATCACTATCGTCGGCCTGTCGCTGTCAATCTGGGTGGCGGTGGCGGCGTTGGGTTATCTGATTGTTATCCACAAGCTCGAATACTTCCTGAATGCGCGCATTGTCGGCGGGCAGATCAGTGCCAAATCGTGGGAGTTGCTGCTCGCGATGCTGGTGTTCGAGGCCGCATTCGGCCTGCCGGGGGTGGTGGCGGGGCCGATTTATTACGCGTACCTGAAGAGTGAGTTGAAGCTGGGCGGGATGGTTTGATCCAAGCCTTGTAGCGACTGAACGGACCCCTTCGCGAGCAAGCTCGCTCCCACGCTGGATTGCATTTCAACTGAAGGAATGCGGTCAAATGTGGGAGTGAGCTTGCTCGCGAATGGCGCTACGCCGATTTCAAGTCAGGCCATGGCACCATAGCGTTTCATCGCTTCAATCGCCAAACCGCTACCAATGCTGCCAAAGATATTCCCTTCAACATGCCGCGCATTCGGCAGCATCGCCGAGACGCTGTTGCGCAGCGCCGGAATCCCGCTCGAACCGCCGGTGAAGAACACGGTATCGACCTGATCCACTGCCACACCGGCATCGTTCAACAACTGGGTAACACTGCCGCGTACCCGCTCCAGCAACGCATCGATCGCTGATTCGAACAGTGCGCGCGTCAGTTCCACACTCAGCCCGGCTTCGATCCGGTCCAGCGGCACATGGCGGCTGTCGGTGTGGGTCAGCTGGATCTTGGTTTCTTCGACTTCCATCGCCAGCCAGTGGCCGGCGCGCTGTTCGATCAGCTTGAACAGGCGATCGATGCCGCCAGTGTCTTCGATGTCGTAGCGCATGCTGCCCAGCGCCAGGCTGGATTTCTGCGAGTACACCGAGTTGATGGTGTGCCAGGTCGCCAGGTTCATGTGGTGGCTGGTCGGCATATAGGCGCCGCTCTTCATGCGGCTGCCGTAGCCGAATAGCGGCATCAGGCCTTGCAGGCTCAACTGTTTGTCGAAGTCAGTCCCGCCAATGTGCACGCCGCCGGTGGCGAGGATGTCATCGTGGCGGTTATCAAGTCCACGACGCTCGGGCGACAGGCGCACCAGCGAGAAGTCGGAGGTACCACCGCCGATGTCGACGATCAGCACCAGCTCTTCTTTCTCGATGGTCGACTCGTAGTCGAAAGCGGCAGCGATTGGCTCGTACTGGAACGAGACCTCTTTGAAGCCGATCTTGCGCGCCACTTCGACCAGGGTGTCTTCGGCTTCCTGGTCAGCCAGCGGATCGTCATCGACGAAGAACACCGGACGCCCGAGCACCACCTGCTCGAATTCCCGACCGGCGGCGGTTTCGGCGCGGCTCTTCAACTGGCCGATGAACAGGCCGAGCAAGTCCTTGAACGGCATCGCCGTGCCGAGGACGCTGGTGTCGTGCTTGATCAGCTTGGAACCGAGCAGGCTTTTCAGCGAGCGCATCAGCCGGCCTTCGTAGCCTTCCAGGTACTCGTGCAGCGCCAGACGACCGTACACCGGGCGGCGTTCCTCGATGTTGAAGAAGACCACCGACGGCAGGGTGATCTTGTCGTCTTCCAGCGCGATCATCGTTTCCATGCCGGGGCGCAGCCAGCCGACGGTGGAGTTGGACGTGCCGAAGTCGATGCCGCAGGCACGGGCTGGAGAGGCGTCTTTCATGTCTTTCGGTTCCGGTCAAAAAAACGGCCGCGCAGTGTATGTCAGTGCGCGCCAGATTCGAAGGCCGGTCATCTGCTATTTCACGACTAAACTGCCTTGAAACCTCAAGCTTTGCCCCAAACTTGCTGGCATGGGCCGGCAGAACCACCGGCGGTCGCAAGAACCGCCGTCCACTGCCGATAAACTTCTGCTGCGCCACCCGGTCACAACTTTGAGATCGGTCAACCTGGCACGCGCGAATCGGCGCATGCTGGTATCGGCGCGAAATCGATAACGGACGGTGACTCCTTCGATGGACTTCAAAGACTATTACAAGATACTCGGCGTGGAGCCGACAGCAGACGACAAGGCAATCAAGGCTGCCTATCGCAAGCTGGCGCGCAAATACCACCCCGATGTCAGCAAGGAAAAAGACGCCGAGGCCAAATTCAAAGACGCCTCGGAAGCTTATGAAGCGCTGAAAAGCGCCGACAAGCGCGCTGAATACGACGAGCTGCGCCGTTATGGTCAGCACGGTCAGCCGTTCCAGGGACCACCGGGCTGGCAGAGCCGTGGCGGCTTTGGCGGCGGCGGTGGCGACACCGGTGACTTCTCGGACTTCTTCAGTTCGATCTTCGGCAATCGCGGCCCCGGTTTCGGTGGCGGCGAAGGTCGACAACAACGCAGTGCTGGGCGCCGAGGGCAAGACGTGGAAATGGAACTGCCGATCTTCCTTGAGGAGACGCTCGCTAACGAATCGAAGAAAGTCACCTTCCAGGTGCCGCAATACAACGCCAACGGCCAGCACGTCAGCAACACCAGCAAAAGCCTGAACGTGAAGATCCCGGCGGGCGTGACCGACGGCGAGCGCATCCGCCTCAAAGGCCAGGGCGCACCGGGCATCGGTGGCGGGGCGAATGGCGATCTGTACCTGACCATTCGTTTTGCGCCACACCCGAAATTCGATGTTGAAGGCGAAAACCTCATCATCACCTTGCCGCTGGCCCCGTGGGAGCTGGCGCTGGGAGCGGAGGTGGCGGTGCCGACCCTGACCGGCAAGATCAACCTCAAGGTCCCTGCCGGCAGCCAGAACGGCCAGCGCATGCGCGCCAAAGGTCATGGCTTGAAAAACAAGGCCGGCGAGCGCGGTTACCTGTTCGTCCAGCTCAAAGCCGTGATGCCGAAAGCCGCCGACGACGAGGTCAAGGCGCTGTGGCAGGAACTGGCGAAGAAAGCCGCGTTCAATCCGCGAGAGAACTTCTGAACCCGACGACGGAGTAGCCCATCATGAGCAGCCCCCTGATCGTTCAACTGGACCTGGCAGAATTCTGTGAGGCGGCCGATCTGTCGGACGTCTACGTGATCGAAATCGTCGAGCACGGCATCCTCGAACCTCAGGGCGCGCAGCCCCGGGAATGGCGCTTCACCGATTACGAACTGAGTCTGGCCAAACGCGCCGCCAAGTTGCGGCGCGAGCTGGAGCTGGAGTGGGAAGGTGTTGCGCTGGCGTTGGATCTGCTGGAAGAGGTGCGGGCATTGCGTGCCGAGAATCGTATGTTGCGTCAGCGGTTGGGGCGGCTGGTGGTGGAGTAGTCAGTCTGATGTTTGCCGGTTCGCTGATCGGGCCTGCTCGCGAAGAACGGTGACGCGGTATAACAGACAGACAAGCAAAAGGCCCCGAAGGGCCTTTTTTGTGATCAGAACAAAAAGTACCGCTGCGCCATCGGCAACGTTTCCGCCGGTTCACACCAGAGCAACACCCCGTCAGCCTTGACCTGATAGGTCTGCGGATCGACATCGATATTCGGCAGATAGTCGTTGTGGATCAGGTCGGTTTTCTGCACATCACGGCAGCCTTTGACCACGCCGATTTTCTTCTTCAAGCCCAATGCTTCAGGCAGCCCGGCTTCCTGCGCCGCCTGACTGATAAAGGTCAGGCTGGTGGCGTGCAACGAACCACCGTAGCTGGCGAACATCGGACGGTAGTGCACCGGTTGCGGCGTTGGGATCGAGGCGTTGGCATCGCCCATCAGGCTCGCGGCAATCGCGCCGCCCTTGAGGATCAGCGTCGGTTTTACGCCAAAAAATGCCGGGCGCCAGAGCACCAGATCGGCCCACTTGCCGACTTCGATCGAGCCGACTTCATGGCTGATGCCATGGGTGATCGCCGGGTTGATCGTGTACTTGGCGATGTAGCGTTTGGCGCGGAAGTTGTCGTTGCCTTCGCCATCCTGCGGCAGCGGGCCGCGCTGCTTTTTCATCTTGTCAGCGGTCTGCCAGGTGCGCGTGATGACTTCGCCGACGCGGCCCATGGCCTGGCTGTCGGAGCTGATCATCGAGAACGCGCCAAGGTCGTGAAGGATGTCTTCGGCGGCAATCGTTTCGCGGCGGATGCGGCTTTCGGCGAACGCAACGTCTTCGGCGATACTCGGGTCGAGGTGATGGCAGACCATCAGCATGTCGAGGTGTTCGTCGATGGTGTTGCGGGTGAACGGCCGGGTCGGATTGGTCGAGCTCGGCAATACGTTGGGGAAGCCGCAGGCCTTGATGATGTCCGGCGCGTGACCGCCACCGGCACCTTCGGTGTGATAGGTGTGAATGGTGCGACCCTTGAACGCGCCGAGGGTGGTTTCGACGAAACCGGACTCGTTGAGGGTGTCGGTGTGGATCGCCACCTGCACGTCGAACTGATCGGCGACACTCAGGCAGTTGTCGATGCTCGCCGGTGTGGTGCCCCAGTCTTCGTGCAACTTGAGGCCGATGGCGCCGGCCTTGACCTGCTCGATCAACGGTTCCGGCAGGCTGGCGTTGCCCTTGCCGGTGAGGCCGATGTTCATCGGGAACGCGTCAGCGGCCTGAAGCATGCGCGCCAGGTGCCACGGGCCGGAGGTGCAAGTGGTGGCGTTGGTGCCAGTGGCTGGGCCGGTGCCGCCGCCGATCATGGTGGTGACGCCACTCATCAGCGCTTCTTCGATCTGCTGCGGGCAGATGAAATGGATGTGTGTGTCGATGCCACCAGCGGTGAGGATCATGCCTTCGCCGGCGATCACTTCGGTGCCGGCGCCAATGGCGATGGTCACGTTGGGCTGCACGTCGGGGTTGCCGGCCTTGCCGATCGCGGCGATACGCCCGTCCTTGAGGCCGACGTCGGCTTTGACGATGCCCCAGTGGTCTATGATCAGCGCGTTGGTGATCAGCGTGTCGACCACTTCGGCAGCCAGCAACTGGCTTTGGCCCTGGCCGTCGCGGATGACTTTGCCGCCACCGAATTTCACTTCTTCGCCGTAGGTGGTGAAGTCTTGTTCGACTTCGATCCACAGCTCGGTGTCGGCCAGGCGCACCTTGTCGCCGACGGTGGGACCGAACATGTCGGCGTAGGCTTGACGGGAAATCTTCATGCTGCGTCCTTCAAGAAAATAGTGGTGAGCCATTGACCCTCACCCTAGCCCTCTCCCAGAGGGAGAGGGGACTGATCGCGGGTTTCTTTCGACAGACATCGACCTGAAATATCGAGTCGAACTCAGGATCGGAAAAGCCCCCATTCGGCTCCCTCTCCCTCGGGAGAGGGCTGGGGTGAGGGGCAGCGGTGCACGCAGATGTCAGAGATCACCCATGACCCGTCCGGCAAACCCGAACACCCGCCGCTTCCCGGCATAATCCACAAGCTCAACCTCACGACTCTGCCCCGGTTCGAAGCGCACCGCGGTGCCCGCCGGAATGTTCAGGCGCATGCCACGGCTGGCGGCGCGATCGAAGGTCAGCGCGTCGTTGGTTTCAAAAAAGTGATAGTGCGAACCGACCTGAATTGGCCGGTCGCCGCTGTTGGCGACTTTCAGGCTGATAGTGCGGCGGCCGACGTTGAGTTCGATGTCACCGGGCTGGATCTGGTACTCACCAGGAATCATCACTGGGCTCCTTGCAGAATCTTGTAATAGAGGGCGGTCGGCCGATAGGTGCCGTTCGGATCGCAGGCGTAATCAGGGATTTCGCCTGCGCGGCTGTAGCCCAACGCCTTGTAGAAATCTTCGGCGGGCGAGCCGGCCTCGGTGTCGAGGTAAAGCATGCCGCGCTTGTGTTTCGGTGCTTCGAGTTCCAGCGCACTCATCAGTTGCTGGCCGAGGCCGCGACGCCGGGCGTGTTCGCGCACCAGCAGTTTTTGCACCTCGGCACGATTGAGGCCGTTGGCCTTCTGGCACAGGCCCAGTTGCACACTGGCCAGTACCTGCTCGTCCTTGACCACCACCCAGAGCAGCACACTGCCTTTGTTGACGTTGTCCTGCACCTCATCGAAATACGCGCGCGCTTGTGCCGCATCGAGGTCGGCCATGAAGCCGACGCTGGCGCCATAACCCACGGCATCGAGCAGCAGATCAATCAGGCCCTGACGGTAATGCGCAAAACTTTCAGCATTGACGCGGCGCAGTTGGGCGGCGTTCATCGGTGTCACTCCTTGTTGGCGTCAGGCGGCTCCGCGCCAGGGTTGAGGGTCAGTTGCATGAAGGTCAGGTCGAGCCAGCGGCCGAATTTGGTGCCGACTTGCGGCATCTGCCCGGTAATGTTGAAACCGGCGCGCTCATGCAGACGAATCGAGGCAGCGTTGCCGCTTTCAATGGCGGCGACCATGACGTGTTTGCCGCAGGTTCTGGCGCGCTCGATCAGCGCTGCCATCAATTGCGGGCCGAGGCCATTGCCGCGCTGGTCGCTGCGCACATAAACCGAGTGCTCGACGGTATGGCGAAAGCCGTCGAACGGTCGCCAGTCACCGAAGGAAGCGTAGCCGAGCACGCTGTTGTCGCCGTCGACGATCACCAGAATCGGATAAGCCTGGGCCTGACGCGCGCTGAACCACGCCTGGCGGTTGCCGAGATCGACGGCTTGTTCATTCCAGATCGCCGTGGTGTTGAGCACGGCGTCGTTGTAGATGTCGCGGATCGCCGGCAGGTCGGCGTGCAGCGCATCGCGAATGGTGTAAGTCATGGCGCGGCCTCAGACGATCGGCTGGTGGACGGTGACCAGTTTGGTGCCGTCGGGAAACGTCGCTTCAACCTGGATCTCCGGGATCATTTCCGGGATGCCTTCCATCACTTGTTCGCGGCTGAGCAGGGTGGTGCCGAAGTGCATCAACTCGGCCACGGTCTGGCCGTCACGCGCGCCTTCGAGCAGCGCGGCGGAGATGTAGGCCATGGCTTCCGGGTAATTAAGTTTCACGCCGCGGGCCAGACGCCGCTCGGCGACGAGGCCGGCGGTGAAGATCAGCAGCTTGTCTTTTTCGCGTGGGGTCAGGTCCATTGTGGGGTTCCATCAGGGCAGATTTGTGAGGTTCTTGCGGGCGCGGGGTGCCCGTTGGAGCAACCCCTCACCCTAGCCCTCTCCCGAGGGAGAGGGGACTGATCTCGGTTGTTTTCAATGGCCGGTTCAGTCAGCAGCATTCGTTCAGGCAGTTAAATTCATTTCAAGCGACTCGGTCAGACTCTCTCTTTCGAGGGAGAGGGGACTGATCTCGGTTGTTTGCAATGGCCGGTTCAGTCAGCAGTATTCGTTCAGGCAGTAAATTCATTTCAAACGACTCGGTCAGGCGCCCTCTCCCTCCGGGAGAGGGCGGGGGGTGAGGGTCGCTTTTCAGGTGCTCCATATTCTGGGGGATACCGCGTCGCGACCCAGCAGGGCGGGTCTGAGCAAACGCCATAAATCGATGAGCCAGGCGCGAGCGAGCAACGCTTCACTGGCCAGACAACGGGCCACCAACAACCCCGGCAATTGGGTCAAATCCCCACGCACTTCGTGGCCCAACGAGCGGCAGCGCTCAAGCAATTCAGCCTCAATCTCACCGGTGACCAACAACGTCGCAAACACCGGATTGCCATCCAGCCCGATCGGCGAATCAAGCAAACCATCACCGCCGACAATGCGTTGGCGCTCGTGCCAGAGCAATCGACCATCACGGCGAATATCCAGATGGGCCTGAAAATGCCCACGGTCAAAACGCTCGCCACTGGCCGGGCGACCCAGCGCCACCACGTCCCAGTAGAACAGCCGTGCATCACCCTCAAGATCAATCGAAGTTGTCAGCTCAGCCTGCGCGGCGCTGTAGACGATGGTTTCCTGCGGCAGCCATTCCAGCGTCCCGCCGGCTGCCACTTTCAAATCCAGTTTTTGATACGCCGGCCCAGCCGCGCGATACCACTTCGCCGCGCCGGGGCTGGTGATCTGCGCCCAGGCGTCCTGTTCGACGCGGGCGCTGATGTCCAGTCGATCACCGCCGGCAATCCCACCCGGCGGATGGACGATGATGTGCTGGCAGACCTCGGGGCCTTCGGCGTACAAGTGTTTTTGCACGCGTAGCGGGCCGAGGTGCCGGCGCATGACCGGACGCGTGCAGTCGCCGAAACGCGCGTAGGCGAGTTCCAGCTCGGCGTGCCAGCTCGGGGTAAACAGGGCAGGTGAAACAGTCGAATTCATGGTTTGTAATTATCGTTAGGAAGCTACAGATTAGTTCGTTGTACTAGATCGTTACCAGCCCGCGTACACCTTCGGCCTCCATATTTTCACCGCGACCTTGCTGGACGATCTCGCCCCGGGACATCACCAGGTACTGATCGGCCAGTTCTGCGGCGAAATCGTAGAACTGCTCCACCAGCAAAATCGCCATGTCACCGCGCGCCGCAAGTTTCTTGATGACCGCGCCGATCTCCTTGATCACCGAGGGTTGAATGCCTTCGGTGGGTTCATCAAGGATCAGTAAACGCGGACGACTGGCCAATGCGCGGCCAATCGCCAATTGCTGTTGCTGACCGCCAGAGAGGTCACCGCCGCGACGCTGCTTCATTTGTAGCAGCACCGGGAACAATTCGTAGATGAAACCTGGGACTTCTTTGGCTTCACTGCCGGGAAACCGCGACAAACCCATCAACAGGTTTTCTTCCACGGTCAGCCGTCCGAAGATTTCCCGGCCTTGCGGCACATAAGCGATGCCGGCGTGGACACGCTGGTGCGGCTTGAACGCGGTGATCGGTTTGCCTTCCCAGTTCACCGCACCTTCCTTGGCCGGCAGCAGGCCCATCAGGCATTTGAGCAGGGTGGTTTTACCGACGCCGTTACGGCCAAGCAGGCAGGTGACTTCGCCGACCTTCACGTCGAACGAGAGACCGCGCAGGATGTGGCTACCGCCGTAGTACTGGTGCAGCTTGTCGACTCGCAACATTTCCAAAATCTCCTCAAATCCCCCTGTAGGAGCTGCCGAAGGCTGCGATCTTTTGATCTTTTTTTTGACGAGCAAGATTAAAAGATCGCAGCCTTCGGCAGCTCCTACACAGGGCAAAATCTTCAGCGGCCGAGGTAGACCTCGATCACGCGCTCGTTTTCCTGTACCTGTTCCAGCGAGCCTTCGGCCAGCACGCTGCCCTGATGCAGCACGGTGACGTGGTCGGCAATCGAGCCGACAAAACCCATGTCATGTTCCACCACCATCAGCGAATGCTTGCCCGCCAGCGACTTGAACAGTTCAGCGGTGAACTCGGTTTCTGCATCGGTCATGCCCGCCACCGGCTCATCGAGCAGCAGCAGTTGCGGATCCTGCATCAGCAACATGCCGATCTCGAGAAACTGCTTCTGACCATGAGAAAGCAACCCGGCCGGGCGATTGACCGAGGTGGTCAGGCGAATCGTCTCCAGCACTTCGCTGATGCGATCCTTTTGCTCACCACTCAACCGCGCACGCAAACTGGCCCACACCGACTTGTCGGTTTTCTGCGCCAGCTCAAGGTTTTCAAACACGCTCAAAGCCTCGAACACCGTAGGCTTCTGGAACTTGCGACCGATGCCAGCCTGAGCGATCTGCACTTCGCTCATTTGCGTCAGGTCCAGCGTTTCGCCGAACCACGCCTTGCCGTGACTCGGGCGAGTCTTGCCGGTGATCACGTCCATCAGCGTGGTCTTGCCCGCGCCGTTGGGGCCGATGATGCAGCGCAACTCACCGACGCCGATGTACAAGTTGAGATTGTTCAGTGCGCGAAAGCCATCGAAGCTGACGCTGATGTCTTCCAGGGTGAGGATCGTGCCGTGACGGGTATCCAGACCCGGGCCGACGCGCTGGCCAAGGCCGATCGAGTCGCGACTGGTGCCCTCGTCCTTGTTCGGTTCGACGGGAAAGAAGGCCGGTTCCAACATGAATTCAGCGCTCGCCGTGACTCTCATTGTTCACCTCGTTTCTTCAGCAGGCCGATCACGCCTTTGGGCAAGTACAGCGTCACGACGATGAACAACGCGCCGAGGAAGAACAGCCAGTATTCTGGGAACGCCACGGTGAACCAGCTCTTCATGCCGTTGACCACACCGGCGCCGAGCAGCGGGCCGATCAGCGTGCCACGACCGCCGAGAGCGACCCACACGGCCGCTTCGATGGAGTTGGTCGGCGACATTTCGCTCGGGTTGATGATGCCCACTTGCGGCACGTACAACGCCCCGGCCAGGCCACACAACACCGCACTCAACACCCACACGAACAGCTTGAAACCGCGCGGGTCGTAGCCGCAGAACATCAAGCGGTTTTCCGCATCGCGCAGCGCCGTCAGCACGCGGCCGAACTTGCTCTGCGCCAGACGCCAGCCGATGAACAGGCTCGCCACCAGCAACAACACCGTGGCCAGAAACAACACCGCACGGGTGCCCGGTTCGGTGATGCCGAAACCGAGAATCGTGCGGAAATTGGTGAAGCCGTTGTTGCCACCAAACCCGGTCTCATTGCGGAAAAACAGGAGCATGCCAGCGAAGGTCAGGGCCTGGGTCATGATCGAGAAATACACGCCCTTGATCCGCGAGCGGAAGGCGAAAAATCCGAACACCAGCGCCAGCAACCCCGGCGCCAACACCACCAGACACATCGCCCAGAGGAAGCTGCTGGTACCGGTCCAGTACCACGGCAATTCGCTCCACGACAGGAAGGTCATGAACGCCGGCAGACCATCGCCAGCGGCCTGACGCATCAGGTACATGCCCATCGCATAACCGCCAAGGGCGAAGAACAGACCGTGGCCCAGCGACAGCAACCCGGCGTAACCCCAAACCAGATCCAGCGCTAACGCGACGATGGCGTAGCAGAGGATTTTGCCGACCAGCGTCAGGGTGTACGCCGAGACCGACAGGGCATTTTCCGCCGGCAACAATGACAGCAGCGGCAGGGCGATTAGCAGCGCGAGGATCACCGCGCCGACCGCAATGGTGACTTTTGGGCCGGCCTTTTGTGTGGCCGTGACTAACAGAGGCTGGTTCATCAGTCGATCACCCGTCCTTTCAGTGCGAAGAGACCTTGCGGACGTTTCTGGATAAACAGAATGATCAGCGCGAGGATCAGGATCTTGCCAAGCACCGCACCGATCTGCGGTTCAAGAATCTTGTTGGCGATACCGAGGCCGAAGGCCGCCAGCACGCTACCGGCCAATTGGCCGACGCCGCCGAGCACCACCACCAGGAACGAGTCGATGATGTAGCTCTGGCCGAGATCCGGGCCGACGTTGCCGATCTGGCTCAGCGCCACGCCGCCGAGGCCGGCGATGCCTGAACCGAGGCCAAAGGCGAGCATGTCCACGCGCCCGGTCGGCACGCCGCAGCAGGCGGCCATATTGCGGTTTTGAGTGACGGCGCGAACGTTGAGACCAAGGCGGGTTTTGTTCAGCAGCAGCCAGGTCAGTACGACGACGAACAGTGCGAAGGCGATGATGACGATGCGGTTATACGGCAGCACCAGATTCGGCAGCACTTGAATGCCACCGGACAGCCACGCCGGGTTGGCGACTTCAACGTTCTGCGCGCCGAACAACAAACGCACAAGTTGAATCAGCATCAGGCTGATGCCCCAGGTGGCGAGCAGGGTTTCCAGTGGCCGGCCGTAGAGGTGGCGAATTACCGTGCGCTCCAGGGCCATGCCGATTGCCGCCGTGACAAAAAACGCCACCGGCAGGGCGATCAGCGGGTAGAACTCGATGGCTTGCGGTGCGTAGCGCTGGAACATCAACTGCACCACGTACGTCGAGTAGGCGCCGAGCATCAGCATTTCGCCGTGGGCCATGTTGATCACGCCGAGCAGGCCGAACGTGATCGCCAGACCGAGCGCGGCCAACAGCAGGATCGAGCCGAGCGACATGCCGCTGAAGGCCTGGCCGAGGATCTCGCCGATCAGCAGTTTGCGTTTGACTTGCGCGAGGCTGGTTTCCGCGGCGGTGCGCACGCCGGCATCGCTTTCGACGCCGGGTTCGAGCAAACCTTCAAGGCGTGTTCGCGCCAGTGGGTCGCCGGTTTCGCCGAGCAGGCGTACAGCGGCGAGGCGCACCGCCGGGTCGCTGTCGACCAGTTGCAGATTGGCCAGCGCCAGGCTCAGAGCGGCATGGACGCTTTCGTCTTTTTCGCCAGCCAGTTGCTGGTCGAGGAATTTCAGCTGCGCGGGTTTCGCGCTTTTCTGCAATTGCTGCGCGGCAGCCAGACGGATTTTGGCGTCGGCGGCGAGCAACTGGTGGCTGGCCATGGCGGTGTCGATCAGACCTCGCAGGCGATTGTTCAGGCGCAGGGTTTTTGGCTGGCCATCGATGGTCAGTTCGCCTTGTTGCAGGGCGTTGATCAGTTCGATACGGGCCGGATCGGGCTGCGCGGCCCAGGTTTCCAACAGTTTGGCTTGTTGCACGGGATTGGCCGCGACGAAGTCTTCGGCGTCGCCAGCGTGGGCCAGCATTGGCAACAAGAGTGCGATGGCACAGATAAAGCGGTAGAGAGCAGTGGGCATTGGTGGTGTCCTGTTCAACCGCCCCTCACCCTAACCCTCTCCCGGAGGGAGAGGGGACTGACCGAGGTGTCTGGACGATATTTTGCGACCTGCGAATTCGAGTCGAACTCAAGCTTTGAAAAGCATGAAGATCGGCTCCCTTTCCCCCTCTACCCCTTGGGGGAGAGGGTTGGGGTGAGGGGGAAAAGATCTCCGCCTCACCACAAAACCCAAGTCAGACTCAGTTGCTCTTCACCGCATAATCCGGCTTCTTGTCGTTGCCCTGAATGAACGGGCTCCACGGTTGCGCGCGGATCGGCCCTTCGGTCTGCCACACGACGTTGAACTGACCGTCGCTCTGGATCTCGCCGATCATCACCGGTTTGTGCAGGTGGTGGTTGGTCTTGTCCATGGTCAGCGTGTAGCCGGACGGCGCGGCGAAGGTCTGGCCGGCGAGGGCTTCGCGGACTTTGTCGACGTCAGTGGATTTGGCTTTCTCGACCGCCTGCGCCCACATGTGGATGCCGACGTAAGTGGCTTCCATCGGGTCGTTGGTCACGGCTTTGTCGGCACCCGGCAGGTTGTGTTTCTTCGCGTAAGCCTTCCAGTCATCGACGAACTTCTTGTTCACCGGATTCTCGACGGACTCGAAGTAGTTCCAGGCCGCGAGGTTGCCCACCAGTGGTTTGGTGTCGATGCCGCGCAGTTCTTCTTCGCCGACCGAGAACGCTACAACCGGCACGTCGGTGGCTTTCAGACCCTGGTTGGCCAGCTCTTTATAGAACGGCACGTTGGAGTCGCCGTTGACCGTCGAGATGACCGCAGTCTTGCCACCGGCGGAGAATTTTTTGATGTTGGCGACGATGGTTTGATAGTCGCTGTGACCGAACGGCGTGTAGACCTCTTCGATGTCCTTGTCGGCGACGCCTTTGGAGTGCAGGAACGAACGCAGGATCTTGTTGGTGGTGCGCGGGTAGACGTAGTCGGTGCCGAGCAGGAAGTAGCGCTTGGCGCTGCCGCCTTCTTCGCTCATCAAGTATTCAACCGCCGGGATCGCTTGCTGGTTCGGTGCAGCGCCGGTGTAGAAGACGTTTGGCGACATTTCTTCGCCTTCGTATTGCACCGGGTAGAACAGCAGGCCGTTGAGCTCTTCGAACACCGGCAACACCGATTTACGCGACACCGAAGTCCAGCAGCCGAACACCACGGCGACCTTGTCCTGGGTCAGCAACTGCCGGCCCTTTTCGGCGAACAGCGGCCAGTTGGATGCAGGGTCAACCACTACAGGCTCAAGCATCTTGCCGTTCACACCGCCCTTGGCGTTGATCTCGTCGATGGTCATCAGCGCCATGTCTTTGAGCGACGTTTCGGAGATCGCCATGGTGCCGGACAACGAATGCAGAATCCCGACCTTGATGGTCTCGGCGGCCTGGACAGTCCAGGTCATGCCCATCGCGGCAATGGATGCCGTGAGTGTGAAAGCCTTGATCAAACTGCGACGCTTCATTGTGCGATCTCCATGAACGTTTGAAGTTTTTTTGGTTGGCAGATGCGGACGACTGAAGGTGTGTTTTGCAAGGGCTGTGCCCGGTCGGGATTGGGCAGGAAAATGTCGTGTCAGAGCGGTTGCACGCGGAGCCGGCGCACCATCAGGGGACGCTCGTGGCGCGTCGGTGCAAACGGCTGCGCCAGATTGGGGCGTCGCGGTTGGCAAAGGTATGGATACAAAAACGATAAACATGTACCGCTGGTGACTGGCCTCGCCGGCACACACTCATTCGCTCATCCCGATTTCTAAGCAGGTTTTATATGAGTGATGTGTCTGGCCGGTCCGGTGGCGCCGCAAGTTCTACGGCAACGTTCAAGCTGCCCCCTGTGAGTCCGGCGTTTCTGAGCGAAGAAGACGCCGCCTATTGGGTACATACACGGATTCCACTCAACCCGGACAAAGAATATGGCAGCGTGATTTTGCTGCGCCCGGACGGAAAATTCTTGGCCACCTCACCCATCCCGGGTGAAGCCACCCGCTTTGACTTTGGCACCATTGTGCCGACAGATGCCCGTGGCGACATGCTCCATCCACTGGGTTACCGATGTATCGCCAGCGTACACAGCCATCCGCCGATACATGACCAGTTTCGCAATGGCAATCGGCGTCAGGATGAAAATCTGCTTAGGCTGTTCATGAGCTTCTATTCAGGGGGCGATTTCATTGGTGATGTGTCGTCGCGGGATTTTTTCCGCAGCGCTTACCTTTCCGGGCCCGATGGCAGCTTGCTCAAATACGTGTCGAGCGGCTCGCCGGAGGAGCGCGACTATTTCCTCTGGCATCAATCCGGCGCGCCGTCTGGCGATGCGTCGGGTGCATATGACGTCATGGCGCTGATCAATAAGCTGGCGACCGTGGGTGAACTCAACGTTATTGTCTCGAACGCCGACTGGGGCCACTCCGTGGGCCGGGTACCTGCGGACTGGACCGCCGGCGCGGCGTTTTCCACTGGCGCGGTCACCGAAATGCCGCTGATGACGCGCGTTTGCGTCAATGCCGAGCGTGCCGTGCTTGCGGCACTGAAATCCAGAGGCGCGCAGACCGCCGGGCTGATCCTGAAAAAGCTCACTGGCGAAGAATATGTGGCGACCCATGCACGCCCAAGCGGGCTGGCAGCCTGGGACGCCGGGCACCTTTTCCCGCTGGACACCCAAGGCGATTTGCAACTGCCGCGGGGCTATCGGCTGGAAGGCTTTTACTTCGCCTCGCGACCCGATCCCAAACAATTTCCGCCTGTGCAGCCGTGGCTCTACGAAAACTTCTTCAGCCCTCATGACATGGCGGTGGCCATCGCCGCGTTTGGCCGCAACCGGCATCTGGCAAAGGTCGGACGCGGGTTATCGTTGTTCATGCTGGCGCACGATCAGGCCATGTTGAAATACAGCTTCAGCGGCACTCCGGTCGAAGCGGCACTCAGCGTCGAGTACGCTGACGGCACGATCAGTGACAACGGTCTGCAGGCGAGGCTATCGGCCGGAACCCTGCGCCCGCACGCGTTTGTCTCGATGCTGGTGCTGGCTGGAAAAGTCGAGGTTCTGCGGGGCAGCGCATTGTGGGCGAACCTGGGTGCGGTAGACCTGGAGTGGCAGCCCTTCAGTCATTTCCCCTGGCCAGCTTTGAGTCGGGAATTCCTGACCGCCGATGACGCGGCCCGTCATGCCCACGAGAAAATCGGCAACCGCCGTGACCGACAGTACGTCGGCTACATTTTTCAGCGCGACAATCGCTTCGTGGTTACCGAGCCGCTGCCTGGCGATATCGCTACGCTCGGGCAGAATCGGCTCTATCCGCAGGACAATAACGGGCACGCGATTTTTCCGGATGACCATCTTTTGCACGCACGCTATGTGAGCCACGTTGCATTGTCGAAGCTCGATCCTGCAGACGTCGATTACCCCAAGTGGACCTTTCATGAAGCGTTGCTGAGTCTGCAGATGTTCAGTGTCGATGAGATCAGACAGGTGCTGCTTGATCAGGTCGTGCTGTACGCATCAGCCGTACCGGACTCTCTGCTGCGGTATGAGTCCAACGGCTCGTCGTCAGCGCAGAGTCTGAGCAGGCGCCTTGGCACTCGGCACAATCCCGGTGCCTTGGCTACCGAGCTGGCTGCTGGCAGCAAGCGCCCACAAGACTTCATTCGTGAGCAAGCCGCCAGCGGTCGGTTGACCAGCCTTCTGGATAATCAATTATGGGGCTATCGCGGCCGGATAGCCCCGACCTGGTCTGTGCGAGAAGCGCCGCCTGATCCCGATGCGCCCGTCTGGCAGGTTATTCATGAGTTTCCCAAGCACACGGCGGAGCTTGCGGTCTCGTCGTTACCCGGGCACATCCGGCCTGCAAAGGATTTGCCTGCGTTGGCTTTACCATTGCCGTTACCGTGGCGCCGCCCGGCAACGGTGGCGTACGGTGCGGTGTTCGCTTCAGCGGACGAAGTGGCACAGAGTCAACATGCGCACGACCGACATTGGCAAGAAGAGAGAAGCGCCTGTTTCGGTTTCATCCTCAAACATCGTGAGCGTGACGAGTACATCGCCACTGAACGGGTTCCGGTCAGCGCAGCGCAGCGCAATCTGTTTGAGTTGGATAGCCTGTTTGCCTTGCAGCGAACTTCTCCTGGGTATCGATTCCCTGACGACTTCGATTTACACGCCAGCTGGTATTCGCATCATCACGTAGAGGGAGCGGCAAAAAGTCCGGATGACTGGCTAGCCCATTACTTCATTTCGCCGGATAACCTGACAACCGCGATGAGTTACGGACGCCGTCGTCCGGTAATAGCCTCTGACGTTCCGGTAGCGCTCTATATAGCGGCGCGCGATGGCGCCTTGTTGAAATACGCAGGAAACAAGTCCAGCAAGCTGTTTCATGAGGCTACGTCGCAAGGCGCGCTTGAGACCATCAAGAACGATCTGGCGTCCGGGAAATGGCAGCCGACCGATTTTGTTCATGAGGTCGCCAACAGTGGCGAACTCGCGGTGATGCGTGCCGGCATATGCTGGGACCGGACGGGGCCGGTCAAGGTGCCCTGGCAGCCATACGCCAATCTGCAGCGGCGCTGGCTCGGCCCGGTTTTTCAGACGGCTGACGATGCTGCTATCCACGCCAGAACGTTGCTTCCCGCTGTGACCGACAGCGTATATGGCGGCCTGATTCTGGAGACGGCCGAGAAGCGTTACGTGGCCACCGCGCCGATTGAAGTCAGCCATGAAGATTTCGAGGTCACCCAGGTTTGCCCTGAGGAAAGCCGAACCCAGGGATTATTTCCCGCCGATTGTCACATCGTGGCGCGCTACCGCTCGCGCATCACTCGTGAGGCGTCGCTGGTCGTATCGCCGGTTCAGAAGCAGATCTATCTGAACATGTTATCGGTCGATGTACTGGAGTCGGCATTCAACAGGCGCGGGGTGACAGACCGCTACCGCGTGCTGGCGGACGGCTCGCTGGTGCGCTACAAACCGGAACCATTGTACGAATACCTGTTCGCTCCGGACGGTTCGGTGCTCAGTTACCAGCCGCAGGCCGAGCTTTTTTCGCAGCTGCTTGGCCAGGGCGATCGGTTTGCCGCCGTTGATGCAAAAGCGATAATGCAAGGCTTGCGCAGCAGGCATTTACAGCCCGTGGAATGGATCAACGCTTTGGCCAAGGGGGGGCGTCTGCAGGTGATCAAGGGCAGCGACATCTGGGGGCTGCCACGCCGGGTAATTGTCTGGGCGCCTTATTCGACGGATCTTTTGCCGACGAGAGACTACGACAAGGCCCTGAGCAGACCCGCCTGCAGTCCACAGTTCGTTCAGGCAGATGCTGCCGCCAGATATGTTCACGAAGCGTCTGTGAGCCGGGAAACGGCGGCCTTCGGTTTCATTCTGGGTAATCCGGAGGGGATTTTTCTCGCAACCCTGCCCGTGGCGGTACAGCGTTCGGCGTTGACTCTGGATCGGGTGTTTGAACAGGGCGAGCTGGTTTCAGGTTTTACTCTGCACGGCCTGTATCTTCGAGCAGCGCTGCCGCCTTTGGGCGTGCGGTCTGACGATGTGCGCCAGTGCTTTTTTATGCCCAGCGAAATTCAGTCGGCGTGCGTACGGGCCGACACGCCGCAGGGATATCTGCCGATCTACTTTTCCTGCGCGGATGGGGCGTTGTTGAAACTGCAGTTGCATGCGTTCGAGCCAGGCGAGTTTTATGATCGGTTCGGACAGATCGAGTTTCGTCCCAATGCATTTGTATCAGTACAACAGGCCGCAGCCGATGAAAGGGATATTGCCAAAGGCACGTTCAGGATTTCTGCCTATGTTCACCGAATGGCACGAGCGGGCAAGTTAGAGGTTATCGAGAGCAGCGATCACTGGTCGCGACATGGCGAGGTGGGAGACAGTTGGCAACCACGACAGGTCGATGTCGGCCGTGAGCAACGCTGGCAGGAAAATCCGGTCCCGGCGCTGGGCCCGGTTTTCCATCACCCCGACGATGCTGCACGCCACACACAAAAGCGTGCGACCGAGTCCGTTTTCGATGTCGGCCATGAGAGCGCCATCCTGGCCTCGGCAACCGGCAGTCAATTTGTGCCGCTCGAACCCATGCTCTGGTCCGCACATGACCGAAACCCGCTGGCGCGGATATTCCTGTCGGCGAATGACGCATCGGCCAGTTGGCGACACCCGGCGCCGCATTATCCCGAAGGTTACACACCGGTCGCTGCTCATCAGTTGCACCTGTCAGGCAACACCACTCTGGGGCAGGACGCGGAGGAGGTGGGAGTCAACTTTGCCGCACCTGAGCTCGTGTACGCCCACACCCATGATCTGAAGAGCAGGGGTTTTGATATCCAGCATTATTTTTACTCGACGCCACATCAGGTATTGCTTAAATACACACCAAGTTATTCAGATGCCGAAAGGGATTTGTTGCTGACCCGATCGGTGTTTTTCCTGGACGGGCGCTGGACCAACCGGCTAAGTCCCGGGGAATTCATTTCACGTCTCATGGCACTCGGTGAGTTCCGGGTACTCGTCGCAGGACACTACTGGCGGCAGACCGGGCTGATAAGACGCGGCTGGAACCTGCTGCGCCAACAGCCGTCGCCCCAAGGCGCTGTCCGTGTCCGGGATGAGTTGTAACTGACGATAGCGGGTCTCGACAAAGGAGTGTGCCGCCGCCGGCGGCCACTCTTCGTTGAATCCGACTCAAGTCGAGACCGACTCAGTCCGCCCAACGCGCGACAGCAGCAGGCGGTCAAGCAACCACACCACCACCAGCGAAGCGCCCACCAGCGGGAACACCACCGCCAGCGCCAACATGATTAACACACCGGTTTTCCATTTCGGCAAGTCATGGCGCAGCGGCGGTACGCCGAATTTGCCCTGTGGCCGACGCTTCCACCAGATCACCACACCGCTGACGGCGCTGAGCAGAATCATCAGACAGATCAGCAGCACGACGATCTGGTTGAAGGTGCCGAACATCTTGCCCTCGTGGAGCATCACGCCGATTTCCGTGGCCCGCGCCACCGTGCCGTAGTGTTCGAAACGCACATCGGCGAGGACCTTGCCGGTGTACTGATCGACATGCAGGGTCGCATCGTTGCGCGGGTCATCGGCGAACACCGCGATGGTGAACACACCGGTGGCGGTGGTCGGCAGGGTGATGCTGTAGCCCGGCTCGACCTTGCGCTGGGTAGCAATGTTTTGCACGTCTTGCAGGCGGATGGCGGGTGCTGCTGGGCCGGCGTTGCTGGCGCCGTGGTTCATGTGTTCGGCGTGGTCGCCGGACATCGGCATCGGCGTGTTTTCCATCGCCCATGGCACAGTCTGGCGGGTGGCGCTGTTAAGGCTGCGCGCCTCGACATCGGAGGTCGGCACGTTGTCCCACATCGCCGCCGGGAACACGTTCCACACCTGGGCGTATTGCTTGCCCCAGAAACCGGTCCAGGTCATGCCACTGAGCAACATCACCAGCAGCAATGTTGCGCCCCAGAACCCGGTGACCGCGTGCAGATCACGCCACAGCACGCGGCCGCGACTGTTCAGCCGTGGCCACAGAATGCCCGCGGCCTGACCGCGTGGCCACCACAGGAACAGGCCGGACACCACCAGCACCACGCCCCACCCGGCGGCCATTTCGATGAGGCGGTCACCGACGGTGCCGATCATCAACTCACCGTGGATGGCGCGGGCGATGGCTTGCAGATTCTGCTTGGCATCCTGCTCGCCAAGGATGTCACCGTGGTATGGATCGACGAATACGTTGAGTTCATGGCCGGCGTTCTTCACCACAAACTGTGCGCTGCGCTCGGCGTTGACCGGTGGCAGGTATTGGGTGACCTGGCCTTGTGGATAAGCGCTTTTCACCCGCTGCAGCAGGTCATCGGCCGGGACAGTGTGATGGCCGGCGGGGACATTGAGCAGGCTGCTGTACATCAGCGAATCGAGCTGCGGTTTGAACAGGTAAATGATGCCGGTCAGGGCCAGCATCACCATGAACGGGGCGACAAAGAGACCGGCGTAAAAATGCCAACGCCAGGCCAGGTTGTAGAAATTCGGTTTGGGCTGTTTCATCACGTGTGCTCCGCTGGGCGAATTTTTTTAGATCAAAAGATCGCAGCCTTCGGCAGCTCCTACAGGGTGTATGCGCTCCCAGGTAGGAGCTGGCGCAGCCTGCGATCTTTTGACTTTTCTTGTTAGAAACTCATGTCGACCTTGGTCCAGAGCGTGCGCCCCGGTTCATTGATCGCTTGCGGGTCGTTGGCCGGGTAGCCGAAACCGGCGTTGCCCGCCAGGTTCAGGTGTTCGGCGTAAGCCTTGCCGAACAGGTTGTCGACGCCGCTGCTGACCTTCCAGTTCTTGTTGATCCGGTAGGCACCGTTGAGTGAGAACACGCCGAAGCCCGAACTCTTGTCGTAATCCTTGCCGACCACGTTGCCCTTGTTCTGATCGATACGGTTTTGTGCGGCAACTACCCTCCACAGTGCGCCGGCACTCCAGTTGTCTTCGCTGTAAGTCAGGCCGAAGCGTGCATCCAGCGGCGGCATCTGCGGCAGTGCTTTGCCATCGCTGCTGTTCTTGCCCCAGGCGTAGGCCAGGGTCGCATCGGCTTTCCAGTGGTCGGTGAGTCTGTACGCGGCACCGAGTTCACCGCCCATGATTCGCGCGTCAATGTTCTCGGCGCGCGAGGTGCTCATGCCCATCATTCCCGGGGTGTAATCAAAAAGGATGTAATCGCGCACCACGCCGATATAACCCGAGGCCCAGGCTTCAAGTTTGGCGCTCTTGTAGTTCACGCCAAAGTCGAACTGAGTGGTCTTTTCCGGTTTGATCGAATCGAACGCGTTGACCGATCCTGCCGGGCCAGACTTGGGCGAAAACAGCTCCCAGTAATCCGGGAAGCGCTGGGCGTGGCCGAGGCCGGCATACAGCGTGGTCGGGCTGTCGGCGAGGTCATGCTCGTAGCGGATGAAACCGCTGGGCAGGGTGTCGGCGCGGGTATTGTCGGCGGTCGGGTTCGGGCGAGTCATCATTCCCGAGCCGGTGGTTTGCCGGTAATCCTTGGCTGAAGCGCGGTCGACGCGGGCGCCGCTGATCAGCCGATCACGGTCGGCGGCGTACCAGGTCATTTCGCTGAACACGCCATAGTTATGGAAATCGGCGTCCTTGCTGTACGGCTGATCCTTGTAGGTATCGATGCCCATGCCGCTGCGCTGGCGGTGTTCGTTGGTCTGCGCGTCGAGGCCGGTGATCAGTTGGATATCAGCCCAGCGCCAGGTGGCTTTGATCCGTGCGCCGAGGGTGCGGCGGTCGACATTGGATGCCATTGGGCCCGCCATCATCCCGGTGCCGGACGGCGTGCGCAGGGTGTAGTTGTCCATCACGTGGTCGGCGTAGTTGTAGTAGACCTGCGCTTCGAGTTTTTCCAGCACGTCGGTGATGTTGGATTTTTCGAAACGCAGGCCGAGGCTTTCACGCAGGAACTGCGAACCGTCCATGCCGCGTCCGGCATAGCGCGCTTCGCCGTCGCCCTTGCCGGCGGTGAGTTCGATCAGGGTGTCGGCGTCCGGGGTCCAGCCCACTGCGATGTCGCCGTTCCACTTGTCGTAGCGCGAGGCGACGATGTCGTTGTTGCCATCGCGGTAATCGTCGGAATGCGCGGTGTTGCCGATCACGCGCACGTAGCCCAGCGGGCCGCCGGCAGCGGCATCGACAACCTTGTCGAAGCGGCCGTGGGAGCCGGCCAGAATGCTCGCGTTCACGCGGGTGCCGAGTTCGCCGAAGCTCTCTGGCTCACGATCGAACAGCACCGTACCCGCCGACGCGCCGGGGCCGTAAAGCACGGTTTGCGGGCCTTTGATCACGGTGAGTTTGTCGTAGGTTTCCGGCGAGATGTACGAGGTCGGTGCGTCCATCCGGCCGGGGCAGGCGCCGAGCATCATGCTGCCGTTGGTGAGGATGTTCAGGCGCGAACCGAACATGCCGCGCAGCACCGGATCGCCGTTGGTGCCGCCGTTGCGGACCAGGGCAAAACCCGGAATGGTCTTCAGATAATCGCCGCCATCACTGGCCGGCACCGGTTGGCGCGGGTCTTTGGGGGTGGTGACGATGGTCAGTGGCGAACTCGGGGCGATCGCGGTAATCACCGTCGGGCTCAGTTCTTCCTGGTGGCCGGTGTGATCATCGGCCAGTACCAGCGGTGACAGCAGGACGCCGCAAAGGACGGCGGTAGCGTGCCTGAAACGAATCCGCGATTCGTTCAAAGCGAAGGACGCCGGGGCAACGCCCGAGCGTGGAACAGCAGCAAACCTGGACATGACAATTTCCATCAAACAGTCGTAAACGACACGGCCGGCAGCCTGAAGCTGTCTTCTCAACCGTGTGCAATCAGAGGTGCGGTATTTACGCTGTGACGGGCGGGGCGCGGGTGCGGGCGCCGGGGAAGAAGGTCTGCCGGGCGTGGCCCAGGCGCGGGGAGGGCGGGGTGAAGGTGTTCAGCGGCGCGATGTTGAAGGCGACGAAATCACCGCCCCCAGTCAGCGCCGGACAGTTGAACAGCAGGCTGCAGTAGCCGCACTTTTCCCACAGCACGTGGTGCGAGGATTGCGGTGGGCAGTGTTCGGCGCTCGGTTTTGCATCATGGCCCGCGTGATCCATGCCCGGCATGTCCATCGACATGTCCATGCTCAACGGCATCGATGTCGAGGCGTGTTGATCCATCGGCATCGACTGAGAAATCAGTGGGCCGATGAAAATCATCAACATGGCGAACAGGGCGATCCAGCTGCCGCGAGTCAGGTGTTGAGTCTGACGGCGTTGCATTGGCGGCCTGGCGCTCAGCGGGCGCATGGGCGGAGTCTGCCGGAAGGCTTACTGGGCGTGCGCGTGGGCCTGTGTGGTTTCCGGCGGTTTCTTCTGCACCGAGACTTCGACGGTGACGTCACCGGCCTTGTAGAAATGCAGGGTCAGCGGGAAGCGCTTGCCGTCGCTGAGCAGGCTGCGATCGGTCGGGTTGAGCAGCATCACGTGATAGGCCATTGGTGCAAACGTCACGTTGCCGCCGGCCGGAATGGCCACGCTCGGCACTTGCTGCATTTTCATCAGATCGCCCTGCATCACGTGTTCGTGCAGTTGCGCTTCGGGGGCAATCGGCGAGTCGACGCTGAGCAGGCGGTCGTCCGTCTTGCCGGCGTTGTGAATGATGAAATAGGCGGCGACCGTTGGCGCATTCGGCGGCAGCTCTTGCGACCACGGATGAGCGATTTCCAGCTCGCCCGCTTTGTATTCGTGAGCATGGGCAAAGCACGCCGGCAACAGCAGCGCAGCGACGATGATGAGTTTGTTCAACATGGCAGTTCTCCAGAACGATTTGAAACGCAGGTCAATTGCGCGAACAAATCAAACCAGAGGGGAGGCGCGGGGATTGAGACTCGGCCATTGCTGGCGCGGCGTGGGTGTTTGCAGCAAGGCGGGTGCCACACTGCGATTGCTTTCATAGCGGGCGAAATACAGCTGCGGCGAATGCCCCGGCAGCGCCACCAGTGGCGCCGAGCCTGAGCAGCACCAGCAATGCTGCATGTTCGAATGTGTATCGTTGGTCGGGGCTTTTTGATCGATGGTGCCGATGTTGATCGCCACCATCTTCGTCCCGCTGCCGGTGCAGAAACTGCTCCAGAGCAACTGTTCGGCCGGTGAATTGGCCGCCTGCGCCATCGCCCCGGTCATCGGCATGGCGAGCATGTTGAACAGCACTGCAAAGCAGGCGATCCAGGCAATTGCTAGCCGGTGTCGGTTCATGGGACAGATCCATTGGGTGGGCGATCAGGCGCGGCTATTTAGCCTGATCAGGGCCGATAAGTAAAAAAGCGTCGTGCGGTTTGGTGTCGCAGCGCTGCCTGCAAGAGCTTGAGAAGCCTGCGCCCCAGCTCGATTTCGCCGTTATAAATGAGTGTAGCGGCTTCGATTCGCATTGCCTGGGCGAAATTCGAGTCGCTTTCTATTCGTGCACGAATGGTCTGCTTGTAGTCTCGGAGCGCCACCCGGTTGAGCTGCCCATCGCCCGAGTCTTCGATCTCACAACCCTTGATGTATTCGCTAAGATCGGCAGGCGTTTTGAGGTAATCCTTGACGTCGAAACGGGAGAATTTTTCTGACATTGGATATGTACGCCCTTGGAATCAAAGACGTTGAGCGTAGAGGTGGACGCTGAATGCCGATAGTCAGTGATTCGTTAAGTTGTTGTGGGCAGTGTCCGGCGCGTTTGTAGGATTCAGGTCAGATATCCGGCCGAGCCCGTGACATTGTGGGAGCGAGCCTGCTCGCGAAAGCGGTGGGTCAGGCAATGATGTGCAGACTTTGCCGACGTTTTCGCGAGCAGGCTCGCTCCCACACTGTTCGGTGGCGACCACATTGCCTGTTCACCCCGCGAACCCAGTGGAAGCGGCGGTGCGACGATTCGACTTGCCGGCGCAGGCGGCCGTGAGATCTGTGCTTATTTTCAGATACGGTTAAAGGTCGCGAGGGCAGCGAGGGCAGCGAGGGCAGCGAGGATTTTGTCGACCGAGGCAAATTCCCGATCAACCCCCGGCAACCCCGGTCGCTTCAACACAATCACCGGTACCCCACGCTCGCGCGCCACCTCCAGCTTGGGCTCGGTGGCAGTGCTGCCGCTGTTCTTGCTGATCAGCACATCGATCTGCCGTCTTTCAAAAAGCACCCGCTCATCCTCCAACAGAAACGGCCCACGCGCGCCGATCACTTCGCAGCGTTCATTGCCGGGGTAGACGTCGAGGGCGCGCAAGGTCCAGAACTGGTCCTGAGGGATTTCATCGAGGTGTTGCAGCGGTTCACGGCCGAGGGTGAACAGCGGTCGGCGAAACGGCTTGAGGGTAGCGATCAACTCGGCCCAGTCGCTGACTTCGCGCCAGTCATCACCGGGCTGCGGCTGCCACGCCGGACGGCGCAAAGCCCAGCAGGGGATGTCGGTCAGTCGTGCGGCGGTCGCGGCGTTCTGGCTGATCTGTGCGGCATACGGATGCGTGGCGTCGAGCAGCAGATCGATGCCTTCGTCATGAATGAATTGCGCCAGACCTTCAGCGCCCCCGTAGCCACCGACGCGCACCTGACAGGTCAGGTCCGTCGGCACCCGGCCAACACCGGCGAGGCTGTAGATATGTTCTGGCCCGAGCGTGCGGGCAATCGCCAGTGCTTCGGTCACGCCGCCGAGCAGCAATATGCGCTTCATGCAAAACCTCCGGCCTGCCCGACAATGCCGCCCTGACGATCAATCGCAAACACCTCGACCTGCACCTGCGGCGGCACCACGCTGCGGGCGAAATTCAACGCATGGCGGCAGACCTCATCACCGAGGGCGATCCCCGCCGCACTGGCCATGGCCAATGCCTGCTGGCTGGTATTGGCCTCGCAAATGCTTTGTTGCAACGCCTCATCGGCGCCAATCGCCGCCGCCCACTCAGCCAGTTGCGGCAAATCGATACTTGAATGCCGCGAATGCAAGTCCATGTGCCCGGCGGCCAGTTTGCTGATCTTGCCGAAGCCGCCACACAGGCTGAGTTTATCCACAGGCACTTTGCGCAGATGCTTGAGCACCGCGCCGACAAAATCGCCCATTTCGATCAGAGCGATTTCCGGCAGGTTGTAGACCCGGCGCATGGTGTCTTCGCTGGCGTTGCCGGTGCACGCGGCGATGTGCAGATAACCGTTGGTTTTCGCCACGTCGATGCCTTGATGGATCGAGGCGATGTAAGCCGCGCAGGAAAATGGCCGGACGATGCCGCTGGTGCCTAGGATCGACAAACCGCCAAGAATGCCCAGCCGTGGATTCATGGTTTTCAGCGCCAGCGCTTCGCCGCCCTCGACGTTGACCGTGACGTCGAAGCCGCCGGCATAACCGGTTTCGGTGGCAAGCAGTGTCAGGTGATCACTGATCATCTTGCGTGGCACTGGGTTGATTGCCGGCTCGCCGACACCCAGCACCAGTCCCGGCCGCGTTACGGTGCCCACGCCGGCGCCGGCATTGAAACGAATCCCCGGTTCACTCAGCAGCCGCACGCGCGAATAGAGCAACGCGCCGTGAGTCACGTCGGGATCGTCGCCAGCATCCTTGATTGTGCCGGCCTCGGCGCCGTCATCTGTCAACCGGCAGAACTCCAGACGCATCTGCACCTGTTTGCCTTTGGGCAAGACGATCTGCACCGCATCGGCCGCCAGTCCGCTGAGCAACAGGCGCGCGGCGGCCAGGCTGGTCGCGGTGGCGCAGCTGCCGGTGGTCAGGCCGCTGCGCAGGGGCGCGGGTTGTTCGGCGGTTTCGTCACGCATCGAGGGGTTTGACCAGATCGAGCAGGGTGATCGGCAGTGCCTGGCGCCAGGTGTCGAACTCGCCGAGTGGTTGCGCTTGGGCAACATGGATACGCGTCAGCTCGCCGCCGAAGCGTTCGCGCCAGTTCATCAGGGCCATTTCGCTTTGCAGCGTCACCGCGTTGGCGACCAGACGGCCACCGGGTTTGAGCTGTTCCCAGCAGGTTTCGAACACGCCTTCACGGGTCACGCCGCCGCCGATGAAGATGGCGTCCGGGCGTTCCAGTCCCGCGAGTGCCTGCGGGGCTTTGCCGCGAATCAGTTGCAGACCGGGCACGCCCAGTGCATCGCGGTTGTGCTCGATCAATTGCTGGCGACCTTCGTCGGCTTCGATGGCCAAGGCGCGGCAACTCGGGTGCGCACGCATCCACTCGATGCCGATCGAGCCGCTGCCGGCGCCGACATCCCAGAGCAGTTCGCCGGGGGTCGGGGCGAGGCGGGCGAGGGTGATGGCGCGCACGTCGCGTTTGGTCAACTGGCCGTCGTGCTGGAAGGCCGAATCCGGCAGTCCGGCGAGACGCGAAAGGCGCGGGGCCTGTGCGTCGGCCAGACATTCGATGGCGATGACATTGAGGTCGGCCACGGACGCGGCATTCCAGGCATTGGCGGTGCTGTCGATGCGCCGTTCGGCGTCACCGCCAAGATGCTCAAGCACGCTCATGCGACTCGAACCGAAGCCGCGCTCGCCGAGCAATTGCGCGACCGCCGCCGGGCTCTGGCCATCGTTGCTCAGCAACAACAGGCGCACGCCGCTGAACAATTGCGCATTGAGCGCCGCCAGCGGTCGGGCCACCAGCGACAGCGTCACCACCTCCTGCAATGGCCAGCCGAGACGGGCGGCGGCCAGCGAGCAGGACGACGGGGCGGGCAGGATCAGCATCTCTTCGCTTGGCACCTGGCGGGCGAGGCTGGCACCGACGCCGAAGAACATCGGGTCGCCGCTGGCCAATACGCAAACTGCTTCGCCACACTGTTCCAGCACCGGCGCGAGGGAGAACGGGCTCGGCCACAACTGCCGTTCGCCGCGAATGCACACCGGCAACAAATCCAGTTGGCGCTGGCCACCGACGATCCGCGAGGCGCCCAGCAGGGCACGCCGGGCGTTTTTGCCCAGGCCCTTGAAGCCGTCTTCACCGATTCCCACTACCGTCAGCCAGGGTGACATCTATATTCCTCTAAACACGCCGTTCCGACGGGCAGTCTTTTCATGCCAGCGGACAAAGCAGGCATAATACCGCGCCTTCGCCCGCGAAGCGCCTTTCCCACGCAGCCGGTCAGCCCCTTGAACGAACGCCCGATGTCCACCGCCTTACGCCCCTCGGCCTGCCCGGGGTTGCTGCGTATCGTCCAGGCACTGGACGGCGGCATCTGCCGGATCAAGCTCAATGGCGGTTCGATCAGCGTCGATCAGGCCGACGCGGTGGCCGATGCCGCCGAACAGTTCGGCGGGGCGATCGAGGCGACCAACCGTGCCAATCTGCAGATTCGCGGGATCGGTGAGCAATCTGCGGCACTGATCGAACGCTTGCTCGCCGCCGGTCTCGGCCCGCGCACGGCGGCCGGTGACGATGTGCGCAACCTGATGCTCAGCCCCGCTGCCGGCATTGATCGGCAGATGCAGATCGACACGCGCGGCCTCGCCGGGCAGATCCTCGATACTTTGCAAAGCCATCCACGGTTCCACGAGCTGAGCGCCAAGTTCGCCGTGCAACTGGATGGTGGTGAAGCGCTGGCGATGCTCGAACATCCCCACGACCTGTGGTTGTCGGCATTCGCGCGTGACGGTGAAACCTGGCTGGCGTTCGGCCTGGCCGGATGCCCGACAGATCGCGCGGTCGGCGCGGTGGCGCTGGAGCACGGCCATGCGTTGGTGGTGGCGGTGCTGGAGTTGTTTCTGGCATTGGCGCGTCCCGAGCAGACGCGCATGCGTCATTTGCTCGATGAATTGCCGATGCCGGCGTTTCTTCAACAACTGAGCGCACGTTTGCCGATCAAGCCGATCAGCGATTGGCAGCGCACCGCCGAGGCGGACGATCTGCACATCGGTGTTCATCCGCAAAACAATGCGGGTCAGGTGTATATCGGTGCGGTGCCGGCGCTGGGCCGTCTCGATCCGGCGATGCTGCGCGGGGCTGCGCAACTGGCTCGCCAGTTCGGCAATGGCAGCCTGCGTTTCACGCCTTGGCAAAGCCTGCTGGTGCCGGACGTCAAAGCAAGTGATGCGGCTCAGGTGCAGGAAGGTCTTGAGCAACTGAACCTGTTGACCCGCGCTACCGAGCCCCTCGCACGCTTGATCGCTTGCACCGGGACCAGTGGCTGCGGCAAAGGCCTGGCCGACACCAAGCAGGATGCCCGCCATCTGGCGACGCTGCTGCCCACGGCCGTCAACGCGCATCTCAGTGGCTGCACGCGCTCTTGCGCTGCCGCCCACTGTGCCCCGGCGACGTTGCTGGCCGTCAGTGCCGGTCATTACGACCTCTATTTTCGCGATGCGACGCTGCCGGGTTTCGGCGCGCTGCACGCACGCAACCTTACTATTGAAGCGGCCGCGACCCTGCTCGCCGCCCGCTCTCGGAGCCCCTTTGATGCTTGATTACATCCGCGATGGTCAGGAGATTTATCGCAACTCCTTCGCGATCATTCGCCGCGAGGCCAATCTGGCGCGCATCCCGGCCGATCTGGAAAAACTCGCGGTGCGGGTGATTCACGCCTGCGGCATGGTCGAGGCCATTGACGGTCTGCAGTTCTCCGAAGGTGCCGGCAAGGCCGGGCGCGATGCGCTCGCCGCCGGTGCGCCGATCCTCTGCGATGCGCGGATGGTCTCCGAAGGTGTGACCCGTGCGCGCCTGCCGGCCAACAACGAAGTGATCTGCACCTTGCGTGACGAGAGCGTGCCGGAGCTGGCGCGCGAGCTGGGCAATACCCGTTCCGCCGCCGCGCTGGAACTGTGGCGTCCGCACCTGGAAGGCAGCGTAGTGGTAATCGGCAACGCGCCGACCGCACTGTTTTATCTGCTGGAAATGCTTGACGCCGGCGCACCGAAACCGGCGCTGATCCTCGGCTTCCCGGTGGGGTTCGTCGGTGCCGCCGAGTCGAAAGCCGCCCTGGCCGCCGACAGCCGTGGCGTGCCGTTCGTGATCATGCAAGGCCGCCTCGGTGGCAGCGCCATGGCCGCCGCCGCCGTCAATGCCCTCGCCACGGAGATCGAATGATGCAGGCCAAAGGACGTTTGCTTGGCCTGGGCGTCGGCCCGGGGGATCCGGAGCTGATTACCGTCAAGGCCCTGCGCCTGTTGCGCGAATCGCCGGTAGTGGCGTACTTCGTCGCCAAGGGCAAAAAGGGCAACGCGTTCGGCATCATCGAAGCGCATCTGCAACAGGCGCAGAACCTGTTGCCGCTGGTCTATCCGGTGACCACCGAAGCGCTGCCGGCGCCGCTGTCCTATGAGCAGGTCATCAGCGATTTCTACGACGAAGCCGCCGAGACGCTCGCCGCCCATCTGGATGCCGGTCGCGATGTGGCGGTGATCTGTGAAGGTGATCCGTTCTTCTACGGCTCCTACATGTACCTGCACGATCGCCTCGCCACTCGTTATGAAGCCCAAGTGGTGCCGGGCGTGTGCTCGATGCTGGGCGGCGCTTCGGTGCTCGGCGCTCCGCTGGTGTATCGCAATCAGAGCCTGTCGGTGCTTTCGGGCGTGTTGCCCCATGAAGAGTTGAAGCGGCGTCTGGCCGATGCCGACGCGGCGGTGATCATGAAGCTGGGGCGCAATTTCCCCAAAGTGCGTCAGGTCCTCGAAGAACTGGGGCTGGCCGAACGCGCGCTGTATGTCGAGCGCGCGACCATGGCCAATCAGAAGATCGTGCCGATGGATCAGGTCGAGCCGATGTCGTCGCCGTACTTCTCGCTGATCATCGTGCCGGGCGAACGGTGGCAAGGCTGATGACTCAATCTACGCCAGCCATCGTCATTCTCGGCCAGGGTAGCCTGGCCACCGCACGGCGCATTCAGCAGGTCTATCCGGCGGCGCAGATCCACGGCCTCGCCGGGCGCGTCGAAGGCGCCGATTGCACCTATCAGGAGTTCGGCGCGACCTTGCGCGCGTTGTATCAGCAGGACACGCCGATCATTGCCCTGTGCGCGGCCGGCATCGTCATCCGTACGCTGGCGCCGCTGTTGCTGGAAAAGGGCGCCGAGCCTGCGGTACTCGCCGTGGCCGAAGACGGCAGCGCCGTGGTGCCGCTGTTGGGTGGCCTCGGCGGGGTGAATGTCATGGCGCGCGACATCGCTGCCGGGCTGCAAGTCGCAGCCGCGATCACCACCAGCGGCGAGTTGCGTTTTGGCACGTGCCTGCTCAACCCTCCGAGCGGTTATGCCCTGGGCGATCTGGAACTGGGCAAGCGTTTTGTCTCCGACCTGTTGGCCGGTCACAGCGTGCGCATCGAAGGCGCGGCGCCGTGGCTGGATCAGGCGCAATTGCCGGAAGATCCGCAGGCGCAGCGCTCGATTCATGTCGGCAGTGCCGCGCGTGAGGTGAGTGACAGTGAGTTACTGATCTATCCACGCAGCGTGGCGCTGGTGGTGAGTGCCGACACAGCGGACCTGGCGAGTGCCGTTCGCAGTGCGTTGCAGCAGGCGCAAATCGCCGGGCAATCGCTGGCCTGTCTGCTGGCCAGCGAGACGCAAATGGCTTCGCCACTTTTGCGTGAAGCGGCGCTTGAGCTGGGTGTGCCGCTGCGCTTCGTTGCGGCGCAAAGCGACATCGAAACTCTGGCTCGTGCCGCAGTGCCTGAGGCTAAAGTTGTGGTCAGCCACGGCATGGCAATCGCGGTCGCCGAACAGCCGTTGGATGTTTCCAGCATTGGCCGGCCACGCGGCCGTCTCGCCGTGATCGGCCTCGGCCCCGGCGCTGCCGAACTGATGGTGCCAGCGGTGAAGGCCGAACTGGCCCGCGCCACCGATGTGCTCGGCTACGAGACCTATGTACGCATGGCCGGGCCGTTTCGCGACGATCAAGTGCAGCACTGCACCGACAACCGCGAAGAGATGCAGCGCGCCCGTCACGCCTTCCGGCTGGCCGCCGAGGGGCGCTCGGTGATTGTTGTGTCATCGGGTGATCCCGGCGTGTTCGCCATGGCGGCGGCGGTGCTCGAAGCCTTGCACGAGTCGACGGACCCGGCGTGGCACAGCGTCGACCTGGAAATTCTCCCGGGTGTTTCCGCTTCGCTGGCCACCGCAGCACAGGCCGGTGCGCCACTGGGCCATGACTTCTGCGTGATGTCGCTGTCGGACAATCTCAAGCCTTGGTCGATCATCGAGAAACGTCTGGATCTGGCCGCTGAAGCGGATCTGGCGTTGGCGTTCTACAACCCGATCTCCCGTGCACGTCCGTGGCAACTGGGCCGGGCGCTGGAGATTGTCGCGCAGCATCGCGCACCTGAAACTCCCGTGGTATTGGGCCGCGACATCGGCCGTCCGGGCCAGACCCTGCGCGCCACGACACTCGGCGCCTTAACCCCCGAGCAAGTGGATATGCGCACCATGGTGTTGATTGGTTCTTCGACCACCTGCACCTTCCCGCGCGGCGACGACGGCGTCTGGGTTTACACCCCGCGCTGGTACGGTGAAAAACCCGGGGCGTGAGAATGTCGTGTTGAGCGTCCAGCGCAGTTGTAAGCAACTGCGTGAGACGTGATATCCGGTTAACGCTTCGGATTGAATCATCCCGCTCGAACACAAGGCCGCCAATCTTCTGGATTGGCGGCCTTGTGCGTTTGTGCGCCGGTAAGAAACCAGGCAATTCATTGCCACATGGTTCAAGCGCAAACCCCGAGTGTTATTGGCTGTTTCACTGGACATCGTTTGAGTTTGTTCGGGTTTGAGCGTGGTACTTCAGTTCAATAGTTTCGTGGCGAACGAAGCCGTTATTGAAGAAGTGCCACGATGAAAACCAACCAGCCGTACGAAATCCTTTCCGTCAAAGACTTCTCGCAACTGCAGCGGGCGCTGAGCGAGTTTGCCGGCAGCGCTGAATACAAGGCGTTGCTGTCGCACTATGAACTGGCCAGACAAGCCGCTGATGACCCGCAGCGACTGCTGTTGATCAAGCTGTTTCAGGAGGCGCTGGAGTCGTTGCTCCAACGCAGGACTCAGCCCCTTTCCGAAGCCATCAGCCAGATCAGATCGGATCTGGTCAAGTCTGTCGCCAGGCTGGAGGACACACACGCCATGCTCCATGGCGTGGCCAGGCCCGTGGCGAAAATCATGCACTTTGTCTGGGTGGGCGGCAGTGAAGTCGGGGCCAATCAGCGCGACTACATGAACATCTGGCGCCAGGTGCTGGAGCCGCAGGGTTACCGCTTCAACCTCTGGTACGACAGTGATGCGTTGCTGGCCTTTGAAATGAACCGGGTGATCCTCGACAGCGCCAGAGTGGATGCGCTGGAGTCGGGCGGTGACAAGGTCAGCAAGGCTTTTCAGTTGTCGCAGATGATCGAAGACCGTGCGCGGGTGTTGAAGCAGCAGATGTTCGCCCACCTTCAGCAAGCACAGTGGCGGGGGCGAGCCGACGAAGCGCGGATCGACTTGATGGTGCGTGCCTACGGCAAGGATCGGGCGACGCTCGAAGCCTTTCGCCAGCGCTGCCTGCAGACGCATCAGGCGATGCTCGGAGCGGACCTGCAATTGCGCGATGTCGGCGACGAATTTGCCGGGCACTTTTTGCAGGATGTCTATCAGCGCGAGGTGGCCATGCGCGGCAATTTTGCCGCGGCGAGCGATGTCGTGCGCCTGCAGGCCGAATACCTCGAAGGTGGCCGTTACAGTGACATGGATTACTTGCCGCCACTGGCGGAGACGCTGGCCGGTGTCGATATTCTCAGCGTCGGCGAAGAAGGCCGAATCGGCGTTTTGCAGTTGCTGTTGAACCACAATGAAGCGTTGATGCCGGGACGCGACCGCCAGCGTTATCTCGACCGCACTGACAAAATCCCGCCCGAACACCTCGAGGCATTGACGGCGTTTGCCCGTGAACAACACCCGCTAAGCGAGATCTTTGTCGCACCGCAAGATCACGCGGTGCCGCAGGACGCGATGCGTTTGGGCACGGCCTATGGCTTGCCGGACTGGGCGGAAATGAATGCGCACATGCTGGCCCATCCCGGCAGTGCCATGACCCTGGCGTACATGCAGATGATCCGCCTCAATTATGACTGCCTGCTGGAAGTGGAGCGGCGTGCGGCGCTCGCCGGCATCGACGCGACGGATCAGGCCCGGATGTTTGATGTGGTCGAGAATGTGGTCAACGAAGCTCAGGCGCAGGGCAAACTGCCTGAAGCGCAAGGCGAGGTGTTCCGCTCCAGATTGATCGACGCGATTTTTACCTATTACCGCGATGGCATTCGCCTTGAAGCCCGCGGCACCATCACCCTGACCGGCCCGGGAGCCGCCGCGGCCGCGCTGCTCAAATACATAGAGCAGCACCTGCAACCCGATCGACATGTGCAGATCCGTGAGCGCCTGAAGTTGCTCGAAGGCTACAACACCCACACCGAGGAGGAGATGATCTCCGGCTGGACCGTCGACGGTAAGGCCGAGCAATGGTTGCTCGAAGAGCGGGAGAAGTGGCAGAACGGCAAACTGAAATCGCGCTACGTCGGCCAACTGGCGGATCTGCTGAAAGCGCACACGCTAACCTTCAAGCAGGGCTGGCCGGTCATCGAAGGCCAACCGGTGTTGTTGACCTCGGTATTGCAGCCACTGATGGACGATCTGGGCGAGCCGTTCCTGCGCGCGATGCAGGAGAAGTTGAGCGGCGACATGACGTTCAATTCAGCGATCTCCATCGGTTTCGACAGTCGTGAGCAGGTTCGCGCGCAAACAGTCCGTGAGATTCCGCTGTCCCATGGCGCGGAGCCTACCCGCAATCTCAATGAGTTGTTCACCCTCGTTGCCCATGGCTCGCTGGCGGTTGAGCAACTCAGCCCGTTGCAACGCGTCATCCTCGGCGGGATGTTGGGGGCAAACAGCCTGGATGCCGCCGGGTTTGCCCCGGTCTGGCAGAGCGTTATGGACATCGCTCGGGAAACCGCTGAGGGCGGTTTGTTCGCCCGTTACCACGCGATCGAAAAGGCCCTGATTCAGCAGGCATCGCCGACATTCGAGGCGGGGCTTGCCGGCGCGAGCATCCACAGCACGCACACGGCGCGCGAACTCAAGGCGTTGGCGATGAGCGAACCGCTGACGCTGAAACAGTGGGGCGAGCGCATCGGACAGATCAATCGCACGGCACAGCGTGAATACCACAGGCACATTTTCAAGCGGGGTGGCCAGGTGCGGGAGGCGTTGTTCCAGTCCGGCGCCGTGTCCGTCAGGCAACTGCCGCAGGATTTGTTGAGGCGCAGCACGGGCGACCCGGGACGCCGTTGCTACCCGCTGGCGTTGTTGATGGGCGCCGCCGTGGTGGCCGGCGGGTTGGCCGAGCGTGCACTGATCGGACGTGTGGCCAATGCCAGCCTGAGGCCGGAAGACGTTGATTCGCGGGCGTTGCTCAGTGCGCTGGATGAGCTGGGCGAGGTCTCCGGGCGTGCGATCGGACAGGCTCGTGGCCGGCAAAGCCTCGACAGCGTGATGCAGATACTGGAAGCGAAAACCGCCCCCGGCGTCCTGCTGCTCGACACAGGCAATCACGCTTTGCTGGTGGCCAAAGGGCAAGTGGATGAGCAAACGTTCTATCGCTTTTATGATCCCAATTTTGCGATTTATGGATTTGCCGCAAGCGCAGAAATGAAGCAGGGCGTGGCACGTTATTTAAGTGACGACGGCAACACTTTGGCGAAGTTGTACGGCCTGGCTGACATCGGCACTGCGCAGTTCGATGTAATCGAACTGGACACCGTAGCGCTTGCCGAGCGGACATTGTCGTCCGGGTTGCGCGTCGAAAGTTTTTTGCAAACCGCAGCGATCGCCGATCCTCAGGCGGCTTCGGTCTGGGCCAGGCAAGCTGTCGCACGCACGCGCTCACTCAGTGAAAACGCGCGGCTGGGGGCTAGCCTCGCGCAGTTGGACGCGCGTTACTGGGCGCAGGAGTTTGATCAGGCGACCCGGCAATTGCGCGCTGAACACACATTGGGTGGCGACTATCTGCCGCTGCTGGAAACGCTCAAGACAAAACCGGACGCGGGTTATTCGCTGACGCTGGTGGATGTGCAAAACCCGGCCAGATCACTGACGGTCGGCACCGCCGATGCGCGGTTCGACAGGCTTAAAAAACACCTTCAACGTTTGGTTATCGCATTGACGGGCAAGCCGAGTGCCGTGGTCGAAGCCGACGGCGGCAGTCGTCTGAGTTTCGCCTTCGCGATCCAGGCGTTGGTCACTGAAATGCGCCATCGTGACTATCAGGCTGATGGCGAGCGGGCGCCGGTTTTGTCGATAGCCCTGCAAGTGCAGGTCTATTTCAACTATGCGCAGTTGGGTTTCGGCGTATTGAGCGACACGGCCCAGACGATCAATCTGGTGCGTCAGGTGGCGGCCAGCGAACGGGCATTGGCGCTTGGTCAGTCGTCGTTGTCCGGGCGTCTGCTGGGGCGTGCCACCACGGCAGGCGGATTGGTATTTTCGCTCGCCAACATCGGCTTCGATCTCCACAACCTGTCGGTGGCCGAGAACCACGAGCAACGCTCGCGGTTCTCCACCTCACTGGTATTCAACGTTGCGGCATTGGGGCTGGATGTTGTTGCTTTGGCGGCTGGCGGGGCGGTGGGCACGGCAGCGGCCGTTCTCTCGGTGCCGCTGCTGGGTGTCGGCATTGGGGTGACGGCGATTGCCAGCAACCTGGGACAGATCAGGGACAAGGCGACGGCGGTGGGCAATCATCTGCGGGCGATCGGTCATGCTTACCGGCGCGGTGCCTACACCTTGAAGGATGGCGTGCTGCAATTTCCCGCAGAAGCGGTCATCGTCAGTCTGAACCTGCAAACCAATGACGTGCGCTTCGACAGCCAGAAGTTTTACCCATGGACGGGCGGGCTACTGGAACTGCCGCAGTACAACGATGACCCGCAGGCTATTCACCTGTCCCTCGATATCCGCCAGGCACTGGGGCTGCCGGAGGTCGTTCACCTTTACCGTGACGAAACCGACAGGCTCGAGACGCTGGTGCTGCCGTGCACGCCGATCTGCCATTACGGTTACGAGTATCAGTTGAAGGGGCTGGGCGGGTACACCTACGAACCCCTTCCCGGCGAGGTCGGGGACGCTGGCGACATCCCTGCTGAAACCCGCTACCCGCAAGTGACGGATCGCATGGCGGACATGCTGGAATATGACCAACACGGAAACCGGCGCTTTTATCTCACCAGTAACCCGTCGCTGCCGCACATTCTGTACAAGCTGCATCCGGTCTATCAACCGACAGACATCACGGTGGCATTGGACAGTCAGGTACGACAACTGGTGGTGCCGACGCTGGAAGCGCCAGTGCAGAACAAAATTTCCTACGCGATCACCGCTCCTGCCGGGGACTATCAGGTGCGTCTGGTACCCGGCATTGTCGCGGTGAGATTTCATGGCCGTGCCAAGTGGATCGTGCAGGCGACCTGGGCTTGCCTGGAACAGGTCAGATTTGCCGTCCCGAATCGGGAAAATGATGATGAAGTCCAACTGCTGGTTGATGGCACGCTGCTGTCGGTTTTCGATGGCTTGATCGAACTGGCCGAGGGCCTGTTCCGGGTCGATGGGTGGGAGCGCTGCCTTCGCTTGCAGTCGGTCACCCTTGATGATCAAAGCCGCCTGCCGCAAATACTGGCGATGCTGCGCCAGCACGCCCGCGAAGGCCGATTGGTCGCAAATGCTGTGGCGCTGTACAAATTTCGCGTGCCCGCCGCCACCATGGTGGTGACCACCGCCTGGTATGACGCGACCAGTGATCGTCTGTTGTACGCACGCAATCTGCCGAGCGCGGTGAACGAGGGGCTGCTGTTGGGCGGCGCCAGTGCCCGCCATGCCTGGTTCTACCATCCGCAACGGGCGACGGTCTGGCGTGTGGACACCATCACCGGCACGGTTGTGCATCGCTACCGCTTGATGAACCCCGCGAGCGGGTCGCACATCATGGGTTGTGTCCAGGACGCCGATGGCAGTTTGCGAGTGTTGCAACGCTTGCTGATCGACGCCCGGATAACTGAAACCGAAACCACACTGGAGTATCGCCTCAGCGATGCGGCCGTGGTCCTGACGGGCATCAAGTCGTCGTTTATCGAGGAACCCACCGCGCGCCCCGGGCAGGGCGACTTGCATCACTTCACGACCTTCGGCGCGTATAACGATGAAACCCCGGACATGGCCAATGCCATCAGCACCTGGGTATATGCATCGTTCGTTTACGCGCGCACCTACTACTTCGAAGGATTGCG
This sequence comes from Pseudomonas neuropathica, assembly GCF_015461835.1. Classification (GTDB taxonomy): domain Bacteria; phylum Pseudomonadota; class Gammaproteobacteria; order Pseudomonadales; family Pseudomonadaceae; genus Aquipseudomonas; species Aquipseudomonas neuropathica. Next base: position 151,135 of record NZ_JACOPX010000013.1, read on the forward strand.
CCGGCGTGCCTGGGTCAACAAACGCACGGGCCACTATTTTTCGGCGGGGTTGGGCAGTGAGGCGGACATGGTCATGTTGATGCCGGCCGATCCACAGAGCGGTGCGCTGCTGTTCTACAGCAAGCAAGCGCAGACCATCAGTCGAGGGGTGGAACCGAGGGTGGGGCAATTCATCAATCGGGTCATCGAGCGCGATATTGTCGACGTCACCCAAACGTTCGGAAGCTACATTGCCACCAAGGCCGACGGCCGCCTTTTCGAGGTCGACACCAACCTTAAAGATGAGCAGTGGATGGGCGGCATTCCCACACCGAACATTCTGAAATTTGCCGGCCTCGGCCAGCGCTGGCTACAGCTCAACTCCGACTGGCTGGACGCCTTGCCGGCGCTGGCAAAAGTCTACAAAGCCGAACCTTTTCCGCTCATCGGATTGGGCAATGGGGCGGCTCATGCATTTCTGCCGGCGTGGTGCATCGAGGAGCAATTCGTCGTGTCGAACATCGGTCCTGAAGTGCAGTTGACGCCGTTGGGACTGACGCCGGACAAACAGGCCGCATGGTTGCTGGAGGGTTCGACCGGGCGGCTTTATCGCCAGCCGACGATTGCCATCGAGGCATTGCGCGTCGCGTTTGCTGCTGGGCCGCAGCGCGTGAGCCCCGGGCAGTTGCCCATGGCAGAAAAGGTCTGGCCGCAGTGGTCATTTGTTCACGTGCTGAGGCATGGACAAGGTCTGCTCGGGCAAACCCGCGACGGGGTCAATGTCGAGCTGCACGATCAGCAGCCAGCGCGGATCATCAGCGTGGAAAATCGCTGGTCGCACGTGCAGGGGCAGACGGCCGAGCAGTGGCGTACGCGCTTGAAAGCACTGCTCGCGGGACAGGTCCACGCGCAAGTCGTGCCGGTCAAACATACCGGCGCGCGCTACACGTATTACCTGCCTGCAACGGATCGCTTGTTTGAGGTCGCCGGGCGCCATGCGCGACAGTGGCCGACGTTTCTTGGCACGCGCCAAAACACCGTAGCGCTGCTGTTCGACGCAGTTGACGGACTTGTCTTCAGCGCAGGCCCGGTCGATCCTGATCCTGTCTGGATTCCGGGCTGCCACGCGCACCGCGAAGGCGAGGTGTTGTCCCTGTCCTTGAGCGATGAGGTGACCGATGTCTGCGCATTGTTGCCCGATGGTATCGACACACTGATTCTGGCCTTCGGTTCCCGGGAAACCGGGTATCGCATCACCGACGAAACCTGGCAGCGTCTGGACTGCATCGTGGTCGATACGCGGCTGGCAGCGGACGACGATGGTTCGGGCACGAACCTGCTGTTTCTCGACATGGCTGACTGCGCGCGCCTTTTGATGTCGCGGGTTGAAGGGCATCTGGTGTTTGCCGACCCGGACAGTGCAAGCACGCTGATTGTGCGGGATGTCGAGCCGCAGGGCGGCGAGGAAAACACGCCAATGGAAATAACAGTCCGGCTCGATGAGCGGGTCCACTGCACGTTTACTCTCGCTGATTGGTTGCAGCGTTTTGCGCAGATACAGGGCGCCAATGCCGTGGTCAGTCTGAACGTGCTGATCGAGGCAGCGCTTTGAGTCAACGACCGAGGTAGAAGCAAAAAGGGCCGTGAAGAGTAAATTCACGGCCCTTTGCAAGAAATATACTGACGTATTCGAAGCGCTTGTTCAGGGCACCAAATAGCCTTTGACCCCTGTAAAAATGATCTGCGCCGCCAAGGCGCAAACAAACAATCCCATCAAACGACTGACGATCTGCAAGCCCTGATCGCCCAGAATCCGCTCGATACGATTCGACAGGTACAGCACCACGCCGACGGTGAAACTGGCCAGGGCAATACTCATGATCGCGGTGAGTTTGTCGTCCCAGTGCGGCTGGCTGACGCCCATCACCAGCAAGGCACCGATGGTGCCCGGGCCGACGGTCAGCGGGATGGTCAGCGGCACGATGGTGACGTCCTGCTGCACATTGTCGGCCTGTACCGCCGGTTTGCCCTGCGCCATGCCCAGTGCCGAAATGAACAGCACACTGCCGGCGCCGATGCGAAACGCATCCACGGTGATGCCGAACACATCGAAAATCACCCGCCCGAACAGATACAGCAAGATGCTGGAGACCAGCGTGGCCACGGCGACTTTCCAGGCCAGCCGCCGTTGTTCCTTGCGCGAATAACCGCGGGTCAGGCTGATAAAGCACGACAGCACGAAGAACGGGCTGTAGAGCACCAGCATCTTCAGGTAAACGCTGAACAACACATGGAGCATGGTGCAAGCTCACTGGCGAGGGAATTCGTGGGGGAGTCTATCAGGCGCTACGGGGTCTGTCGGCTCAGGAGGTGGGCGTCGTGGCACGGTTCTGCTGATCACGCTCGGCTACCCAGTGCTCGATCAGCTCGCGCAATTGTGACAACTCGACCGGCTTGGACATGTGCCCATCCATCCCGGCCTGACGCGCGCGCTCCTTGTGTTCGGCGAGAATATGCGCCGTCAACGCCACGATCGGCGTGCGAATGCGTTGATTGCTGACTTCCCAGGCGCGCAACTGCTGGGTCGCCGAGAAGCCGTCGAGGATCGGCATTTCGCAGTCCATCAGCACCAGATCGTAACGCTGGGCTTTCATCGCTTGCAGGGCTTCTTCGCCGTTGGCTGCGGTGTCCGGTTGCAGGTTGAGCTTGCCGAGCATGCCGCGAATCACTTTGGTCGAAATCGTGTTGTCTTCGGCGACGAGGATGCGGAAATCGCTCGGCACTTTCGCCGCCGTGGCCGGGGTGACCACTTGCGGCTGGAACACCACCTGACCTTTGTTGCGCTGGTTGAGCTCGTCGGCCAGGGTGGTCTTGAGGGTGTAGCCGGCCACCGGTTTGGCGAGGATGCGTTTGATCCCCGAGTTGCGCGCGATGATCTTGCTCGGCGCATTGCTGATGCCAGTGAGCATGATCAGCAGGATGTCGTGGTTCAGACTCGGGTCTTCCTTGATCTTGGCCGCGAGCTGCATGCCGGTCATGCCGGGCATGTTCTGATCGAGCAACACCACATCAAAGTAATCACGCAGGTGCGCCTTGGTCCGCAGGAGGGCCAACGCTTCCTTGCCTGAAGGTACGGCGCTGACATTCAGCCCCCACGCACTGCATTGCTGGACCAGCACTTTGCGGCAGGTGTCGTTGTCGTCGACCACCAGGACCCGCGCGCCCTGCAGCGGACTGTCGAGATCGGAGGTCGGGTGTTCGAGGCGGTCGGGGTCCAGCGGCAAAGTCAGCCATAACGTGCTGCCCTGATTGGCGCCGCTCTTGATGCCGAACTCGCCATGCATCAAGCGGATCAGTTGTCGCGCGATCACCAGCCCCAGGTTGCCACCCAGACGATTGGCCGAAAGGAAGTGCTTGCTGTGCAGTTCGGCGTGCATCAGTGCGTCGCGTTCTTCCTGCTCCATCGGTTCACCGCTGTCCTGCACGGCGATGCGCAGACGCGGTTTGTTGCTGCGCTCGTCGAGGGCGACGACGATCAGCACTTCCCCTTCATCGGTTTTCTTCAGGGCGTTTTCCAGCAGGCTCAGCAGCGTCTGACGCAGGCGGGTCGGGTCGCCGCTGATCACCCGCGGTACTTGCGGCTGGATAAAGCTGATCAGTTCGACGTTCTGTTGTTCGGCCTTGGCCCGGTAGATGCTCAGGCAGTCGTCGATCAAGGCATTGAGGTCGAACTGCACATCGTCCAGTTCGATCTGCCCCGACTCGAGCTTGGAGATGTCGAGAATCTCGTTGATCAACGTCAGCAATTCGTTGCCGGCGCTGTGGATGGTCTGCACGTAGTCGCGTTGCTTGACCGACAGTGGCGTGCCCAGCAGCAGTTCGGTCATGCCCAGCACGCCGTTCATCGGCGTGCGGATTTCGTGGCTGATCTTGGCAAGGAACTCGGCTTTGGCGTTGATCTCGGCATTGCTCGCGGCGAGGTCGCGGCTGACGCTGAAACGACTTTCGGTGATGCTGCGCTGACGCTCGCCGAGGGCGATGCTCATCAGCAGCCCGCTGATACAGATGAATGCCATCAGGGTCATGATCAGACCCTGCGGCGACACCAGTGTCAGCCCCAGCAACGCGGGAAGAATGATCAAGGTGCCGATGTTGAACACCACCATTGCGGCGACGAACAGGCGCGCCGGGCGGTAACCCTTCTGCCAGTGATAGAAGGCGACAAACAACATGCTCAGGCCGGCCAGGGCCACCAGGGCATAGGTGATGATGTTCAGCGGCAGGGTATTGACGAACAGCAGCAACAGGCTGCAGGTGACGATAAACAGGATGTCGCCAATCAACAGTTTGTTCAGCGGGTGCGGGCCGAGCGGCGCGAAGAAGCGATAGGCGAACATCAACCCTGCTGGAGCGGTCAGCAGCAACGCCAGATAGGCGCCCGGGGTCTGCACCGCGTGCCAGTTCGGCAGCCAGGGGCCGGCGAGGTTGAGCAGCAGCAACAGACTGAGGCCCAGCAGACCCTCGCAGACCGCCAGCCACAGGCTGCTGCGCGAACGGGAGTAGGCGTAGCGCACAAGGTTGTGCAACAGCAGCATGGCGAGACAGCCGAACAGCAAGCCGAAGATCAGCGTCTGATTGTGGTTGGCCGCGCTCATCACCGCCGATTGCAGGGTGACGTGCGGCCGCAACTGGTGATCGGAGACCAGGCGCAGGTAGACATCGAGCGGTTTGTCGGTCTGGGGCAACGGCAGCATGAAGTCGCTGCTCGGCAACGGCCTTTCGGCCTGTGGCTGGTCGGTGCCGGTGTTGCGTTGCTCGATCAGCTTGTCGCCGTCGAGCACGTAGAGATTGAGCTGTGACAGGTCGGGGGCAAAGATGCGCAGCACTTGTTCGTGCTTGCCCGGCGCCAGTTTGAAGCGCAACCACAGGGCGCCATCGGGCTCGGCCGCAGTGAGGCGGTCGAGGTCGATGGGGCTGAATTGATTGGTGTAGCGAGCGGAGCGGATATCGCTCAGTTGCAGATTGCCCTGATCGTCAAGCAATACCGACCAGCCACTGCCTTGCGCGGCCTGGGCCGGGAGCATGCAGAGCAAGGTCAGCAACGTGACGGTGAAGCTTATGGCAATCCTGAGCCAGCGCACGGCGAAATCCCTTCGTAGGTTGATGCCAGAATATAACGATGCGCCGCGGCGGAACAGTCCGGCGAGGAACGGTATCCCTTGCCGGACTTGATGAACAGCTTATTCCTGGGTTTCGCCACGTTCACGGGCAATGGCGCGGTAGCCAATGTCCTTGCGGTAGAAGCAACCTTCCCAGTCGATGGCCTCGGCCAGCTTGTAGGCTTGCTGCTGGGCTTCACCGACGCTAGCGCCCATTGCGGTGGCGCAGAGTACGCGACCACCGGCAGTGACGACCTGACCATCCTTCAGCGCGGTACCGGCGTGGAAGACTTTGCCTTCCAGGCTGGCCGCAGCGTCCAGACCGTTGATCGCCGCACCCTTGGCGTAGTCGCCCGGGTAGCCGCCAGCGGCCAGCACGATGCCCACGCTCGGGCGTGGATCCCACTGTGCTTCAACCTTGTCCAGTGCTTGCGCCAGAGCGGCTTCAACCAACAGCACCAGGCTCGATTGCAGACGCAGCATCACCGGTTGGGTTTCCGGATCGCCGAAGCGGCAGTTGAACTCGATAACCTTTGGATTACCAGCCTTGTCGATCATCAGACCGGCGTAGAGGAAACCGGTGTAGACATTGCCTTCTTCAGCCATGCCACGCACGGTCGGCCAGATCACCAGGTCCATCACGCGCTGGTGCACGTCGGCAGTGACCACCGGGGCAGGGGAGTAGGCACCCATGCCGCCCGTGTTCGGGCCGCTGTCGCCGTCGCCAACACGTTTGTGGTCCTGGCTGGTGGCCATCGGCAGGACGTTTTTGCCATCGACCATGACGATGAACGAGGCTTCTTCGCCGTCGAGGAATTCTTCGATTACCACGCGCGAACCGGCGTCACCGAAGGCATTGCCAGCGAGCATGTCGCGCACGGCGTCTTCGGCTTCGGCCAGGGTCATGGCGACGATCACGCCTTTACCGGCCGCCAGGCCATCGGCCTTGATCACGATCGGTGCGCCTTTTTCACGCAGATACGCCAGGGCCGGCTCGATCTCGGTGAAGTTCTGGTAGTCGGCGGTCGGGATCTTGTGGCGAGCCAGGAAATCCTTGGTGAAGGCCTTCGAACCTTCCAGCTGTGCAGCGCCGGCGGTCGGACCGAAGCAGTCCAGGCCACGGGAGCGGAACAGATCAACAACACCAGCGACCAGCGGCACTTCCGGGCCGACGATGGTCAGGGAAACGTTTTTCTCGGCGAAGTCGGCCAGTTGCTCAAGAGCCAATACGTCGATGGCGACGTTCTCGCACTTGGCTTCGATGGCGGTACCAGCGTTGCCCGGTGCGACGAAAACTTTCTGCACGCGCGGATCCTGAGCCACTTTCCAGGCCAGGGCGTGTTCACGGCCACCGCTGCCAATGATCAAAACATTCATTTCAAAAACCTCAAAATTCTGTGGGCGCTACCAAACCTCAGCATTCAAACCCTGTAGGAACTGCCGAAGGCTGCGATCTTTTGATCTTGCTTTTCAAAAACAAGATCAAAAGATCGCAGCCTCGTTTTACTCGTCAGCTCCTACATGGCTCCTGCGTGCAGAGGGAGCGGGGAATCAGTGACGGAAGTGGCGCATGCCGGTGAATACCATCGCGATGCCAGCTTCGTCGGCAGCAGCAATCACTTCAGCATCACGCATCGAGCCGCCCGGCTGGATCACCGCAGTGATGCCGACCTTGGCCGCGTTGTCGAGGCCGTCGCGAAACGGGAAGAACGCGTCCGATGCCATCACCGAACCGGCAACTTGCAGGCCGGCGTGCTCAGCCTTGATCGCGGCGATACGCGCCGAGTTTACGCGGCTCATCTGGCCCGCGCCGACACCGATGGTCTGACGGTTCTTGGCGTAGACGATGGCATTGGACTTGACGTACTTGGCGACTTTCCAGGCGAAGATCAGGTCATGGATTTCCTGTTCGGTCGGCGCGCGTTTGGTCACGACTTTCAGGTCATCGGCGCTGATCATGCCGATGTCGCGGCTCTGTACCAGCAGACCGCCGTTGACGCGTTTGTAGTCCCACGCGGCTGCGCGGTCTGCCGACCACTCGCCGCAGGCCAGCAGGCGCACGTTGGCTTTGGCTGCAACGATGGCGCGAGCCTCTTCGCTGACGCTCGGGGCGATGATCACTTCAACGAACTGACGCTCGACGATCGCTTTGGCGGTCTCGGCATCCAGTTCACGGTTGAAGGCGATGATGCCGCCGAATGCCGATTCGGTGTCAGTCGCGTAAGCCAGTTCGTAAGCCTGACGGATGCCGCCTTCAGCGTCCGGGCTGACCGCCACGCCGCACGGGTTGGCGTGCTTGACGATCACGCAGGCTGGCTTGACGAAGCTCTTCACACACTCCAGCGCGGCGTCGGTGTCGGCCACGTTGTTGTACGACAGTTCTTTGCCTTGCAGTTGGGTCGCGGTAGCGATGCCGACTTCGGCAGGCTTGGCTTCCACGTAGAACGCCGCGCTCTGGTGCGGGTTCTCGCCGTAGCGCATTTCCTGGGCCTTGATGAACTGGCTGTTGAAGGTGCGCGGGAATTCGCTGCGACCTTCAGTGCTCAGGGTTTCAGCGGCCTGATTCACAGTGCCCATATAGTTGGCGATCATGCCGTCGTAGGCAGCCGTGTGTTCGAAGGCCTTGAGCATCAGGTCGAAACGCTGCGCGTAGGTCAGGCCACCGGCTTTCAGGCCTTCCAGGACGCTGGCGTAGTCGCTGGCATTCACCACGATCGCTACGTCTTTATGATTTTTCGCCGCCGAACGGACCATGGTCGGGCCGCCAATGTCGATGTTTTCGATGGCGGTCGGCAGGTCGCAGCCTGGCTTGTTGATGGTGGCTTCGAACGGGTACAGGTTAACGGCAACCAGATCGATCGGCTTGATGCCGTGCTCGCTCATGATCGCGTCGTCAGTACCGCGACGACCGAGGATGCCGCCGTGGATTTTTGGGTGCAGGGTTTTCACCCGACCGTCCATCATTTCGGCGAAACCGGTGTAATCCGCGACTTCCACTGCGGCAACACCGTTGTCGCGCAGCAGCTTGAACGTTCCGCCGGTGGAGAGGATCTCGACGCCCAGAGCTTCAAGCTCCTTGGCGAATTCGAGGATCCCGGTCTTGTCGGAAACGCTGATCAAGGCGCGGCGGATCGGCAGGCGGGTAGTCTGGTCGGTCATCTCAATTTCCATCAAAAGCAAAGGAAGTCAGCAAAAAAGGCGACCGTTTTTTACGCGGGCGCCTTTCTGGTTTGATTGAATGCTTACAGCAGATCGTACTGCTTGAGTTTCTTGCGCAGCGTGCCGCGGTTAAGTCCGAGCAGCTCACTGGCCTTGGTCTGGTTGCCCTTGACGTAGTTCATCACGCTTTCGAGCAGGGGAGCCTCGACTTCGGAGAGCACCAGGTTGTACACATCCGTGACGGACGCGCCCTCAAGGTGGGCGAAATAATTGTGCAGCGCCTTCTCGACACTCCCGCGAAGGGTCTGGCCTTCTTCGCTCGGGGTATTGAGGTGCTGTTTCAAATTCACGTTGTCGCTCACGGGTGCTGTTCCACTCACTAAAGTCTCGGTCATCATCGTCATGCGGCCACCCCTTCTTCGTCCCCTGTCAGGCTCTTGTAACGCTCGGCGAAGAACTCCCGAACGTTGGCGCATTGTGTTTCCGTACCATCCAAACGATTGAAGTGGGCGCGAAACTCCCTGGCGCCCGGCAAGGTTGCGAGATACCAGCCCACATGCTTGCGCGCAATGCGCACGCCCATCACATCCCCATAGAAAGTGTGAAGGGCGGCCAGATGCTCCAGCAGAATGTGTTCCACTTCGATCAGCTCCGGTGCCGGCAATTTCTCGCCGGTACGCAGGAAGTGTTCGATCTCGCGAAAAATCCATGGCCGCCCTTGGGCGGCGCGGCCTACCAACAGGCCATCGGCACCGGTCGCGTCGAGCACGTAACGGGCCTTTTCCGGCGAATCGATATCGCCATTGGCAAACACCGGGATCGACACCGCCTGCTTGATCGCGGCAATCGTGTCGTACTCGGCTTCACCGGTGTACAGATCGGCGCGAGTGCGGCCATGCACTGCCAGCGCGGTGATCCCGGCCTGCTCGGCGATCTTCGCCACGGTCAGGCCGTTCTTGTTGTCGCGATCCCATCCGGTGCGGATCTTCAAGGTGACCGGCACATCAACCGCAGCCACAACGGCCTGCAGGATCTCGGTCACCAGTGCTTCGTCCTTCAACAACGCGGAACCGGCGGCCTTGTTGCAGACCTTCTTTGCCGGGCAACCCATGTTGATATCAATAATCTGCGCGCCCAATTCGACGTTGGCCCGGGCCGCATCCGCCAGCATCTGCGCGTCGCCACCGGCAATCTGCACCGAGCGGGGCTCGGGATCGCCTTCGTGGATCATGCGCATGCGCGACTTGCGGGTGTTCCACAGGCTCATGTCACTGGTGACCATTTCCGAGACTACAAGCCCTGCGCCCAAACGCTTGCACAGCTGACGAAAGGGCTGGTCGGTGACGCCCGCCATAGGGGCAAGAATCAAGCCGTTCTGCAATGTGTATGGGCCGATGCGTACCGCCGACATAGGACTTCCCTGAGGTGGGGCCGGATCATGAGAGTTCGAAAAAGGGTTGGCATGATACCCGCTCTCGATGACTGGATAAAGGCTGAATTGAACAAAATCTGAACAGTTATTCCGTTATCGCCACAGGTTTGGTTGTGGGTGGCAAAGTCAGAAAACCGCCGTCAATTGCAAACCGCCGCAGGGATTCACTCGGGCGAGTGGAAACTCAGGCTGTAATTCACTGCTTTCGGGCCTGGGTCGAGGATATCCAGCGCAATGTGGATCGGCGTTTGCGGCGGCATTTCCGCCAGACCTTCGAGGTCCCCTCTGAGGTACTCGCCGGGTTTGAAGCGACGACTGGCGATCAAGTGGCCATTGAGGTCGGCAAAACGCAGTTCCAGTAATGGAAAGGGCTGAGAGAACGTCGCGCGGTTATAAATGATCGCGTCGACCACCAATGCGCCGTTGAACTCCGGATGACTGCGCACCACCAGGTTGCTGCTCTTGATCCGGGCGATGTCGACCTTGGACGGCACTGTGCAGCCGATCTGCGGGCAGATTTGCTGGAACCACGGACGGTATTGATCCTGACGGGCCAGTTCGTCGAAATGATAGGCGACGTATTGGGCCGCCAGTCCGCCCGCCGCCAGTAGCACCAACAGCAGCCAGAGCATGCGGCGTCCCCACGGCGAGCGGCGTTTCTGCCAGTCCAGTTGCAGCGGGTCGTCGGTCAGGTCTTGCAGGACTTCAGCGCGTACACCGGGTTCGGCGCGATCGCGTTTTTTGCGCAGTGGCTCGATCGATGGCAACTCGTCGCCGTCATCGATATCGTCGCTGGCAGAAAATCGTTCACGACGGGCATTCGGATCGATCGGGTCGTGAAGGCGCAGCTGCGGGATCACCGGCTCGTCGTCGAGATCTACCGGTTCCAAAGTCAGCGAAGGCTCGGTGCGCGCGGCTTTGGCCGGTTCGATCTCCGAGACTTCTGTCTCGTCGTCGGGCTCGATCGTGTGCTCATCGGCATGTTCGCTGAACAGGCTGTCGCGCCAGACGGTTTCGTCCGGCTCAGGCATGTCGCGCCGGGCGCTCAGAGAATCTTCGCGGGGACGACCGAATTCGGTGGTCGGCTGGATTTCCCGTTGCTCGAGGCGGGCAAGTTCCTGATCCAGATCGAGGCTATCGAGATCCAGCTCCGAGGCGCTCCACTGCTTTTGGCTGATGGCGCGCGGTGCCGGCGGCTCGACGATGGCTACGGGTTCGACGGCTGGCGTCGACTCGACAATCGGCGGTGGCTCGGCAAGCGAAGGCGCGACCGGCGTCACCGCGTCCTTGCCGGCGTGTTGTTCCAGCAGCTGTTTGGCGGCGTTGAACACTTGCAGGCAGGAGCCGCAGCGAACCACCCCGCGGGCCACGCTCAATTGAGCATGGCTGACACGGAAACTGGTTTGGCAATGCGGGCACTGAGTGACGAAACTGTCGGTCATGCGGCGATCCGGATTATGCAGGCGGTCATATTAGCGCCGACGGCCGGTGATGCGCACCCAGCCATCGCGATTGGCGATCGGGTCGAGATCGAAGTCCTGTGCATAAGCGGCAGCGACTTCATCACCTTGTTCAGCGAGGATGCCCGACAGGGCCAGACGACCGCCGGATTTGACCAGGCCAGACAGTTGCGGCGCCAGCGAAACCAGCGGACCGGCAAGAATGTTGGCGACCAGCACGTCAGCTTGAACCTGCGGCAAGTCTTGCGGCAGGTACAGCGGGAACAGTTCGTCGGCAATATTGTTGCGACCGGCGTTGTCGCGCGAGGCTTCCAGTGCCTGCACGTCGATGTCGGTGCCAACGGCTTCTTTCGCACCGAGCAACAGGGCGGCGATCGCCAGAATTCCCGAACCGCAACCGAAGTCGAGCACGTCGCAGTCTTTCAGGTCCTGGCCGTCGAGCCATTCCAGGCACAAAGCGGTGGTCGGGTGAGTGCCGGTGCCGAACGCCAGGCCCGGATCCAGCAGCAGGTTGACCGCATCAGGTTCCGGCGCGGCGTGCCAGCTCGGCACGATCCACAGGCGCTGGCCGAAACGCATCGGCTGGAAACCGTCCATCCAGCTGCGTTCCCAGTCCTGATCTTCGATGACTTCGCTGTGGTGTTCGGGTAGCGGGCTGCCGGTCAGCAGTTCCAGGTGGGCCAGTACCGGGGCTGGTTCGGTGCCGCCTTCGAACAACGCCAGCAAGTGGGTGTGCGACCACAATGGGGTGGTGTTGAGTTCCGGTTCGAAGATCGGCTGGTCTTCGGCGTCCATGAAGGTCACCGACACGGCGCCGACTTCGAGGAATGCGTCCTCGTAGGTTTCGGCTTGTTCGGGGGTGATGGCGAGACGGACTTGCAGCCAAGGCATGGCGGGCACCTTTGAAAATCTGTGGGGCAGCCCGAAGCTGCAAAAGCGCGCAGTTTACGCCAGGTCGCCGGCAAAGTGGACACGCCTCTTGGCTGTTACACATTCGCCGGCGCGATATACATATGTATCCCCGGAGCGCGGTTGCCGGCAAATAGAGTGAAAGCTCATTTCTACGCAAGCGGGCTGGACGATATGGCGAGTGAACAAGGGATTGTAGAAGAAAAACCACCGGAAGCCGCTGCGCCCACAGGAACGGCCCAGGAGATTCTGCTGCGGATCACGCGTTGGCAGGTACTCATCGACAAGCGCCTGAGCAGTCAGCTGACCTTATTGGAGGCCATGGAAGCTTTCGCGTTGACCGAGCTGCGCAATCATTACCCGCACGGCAATATCGATCCGGGTTTTGTGCTGGCTTTGCTCGATTCGATTCTGCAGAAAATCATCGACGGCAAGCCGATGATGTACCTGGCGATTCAGGACGCTCCGTACCGCTGGCCGGGTGCTGCTGACCGGGGATTTCCGCTCGGCCATCGTCAAGCGGTCATCCAGACTGTGGAGAGCGTTTCTGAGCATTTCCTTGATCAATACAAAAACTACCTGCGAACACATTGGGAAACCAAAGGGCAGGAGGCTGCGTTCGATCAGTTGGTTTTGCGCAAATTGCAGCGCTATATCGATGACATCGACGCGCTGTTCCGCACTGACCGGCTCGTGCGACTGACGCCGGATCGATTGCGCAGGCAAATCGAAAAGGTTCAGGAACGAGGTGCTCGCCGCTATCGGTTGACCGCACTGGCAACGGGTGCGGAAAAGAAGAGGCTCGAAGCGCAGTCATACGCTCAATTACCGCATTGGCTGCGGGTGCTGAACGAACCGGAGCGTGCCAGGCTGCGCCATTATCAAGAACAGACGTCGCAGGCCCAGGCAGCGCTCGATGATCTGCTGGAAGGCTACGGCTCGTTGCGCGCCTATGCCCGGCAACAGGCGATTGACTATATCCAGCTCAAACTCGACATGGAGGTGGAACCAGACCGGATCGATGTCCGCCTGAGGTGGCTTTCAGCGGTCGGCGAGCCGACGCAGAACCGCAGTTTGAGCCAGTTGCTCGCGGCGGGGCCGATCGGTACGGATTTCGCTGCCGTTCTGGAAGTCACCAGTGGTCCTTCGCGACGCAATCAGCCGCTGGAGCCGGCATTCATCGCCGACATGCTGGCCGGCCAGGATTATCCGGTCGGGTACCTGCGAGCCCTGGCCGGGCAGTATGAGCGCGAGGACGTACAAAAGGCCTTGATCGACTGGTTTGTCGCGCGACTCAAGCAAAGCGCGTTCGTTGCGCGTTGTGCGGGGCATCTGGCGGTGGACGATCATGATCGTCTCGAATCGATGTGGGCAGGGGAAGCCATGGGCGAATCTTTGCGCGTCGCCGCACTGGCTTTACCCAACGGCATGCAGTGTGCCGACTTTCTGGTGTTTTACCGGCAAGAGCCTGCACCAGCGGTGAGCGATCTGCTGCTGTACGCGCCAAACAAGCCAGACGGCCAGGAGTGGGTGCGCCTGCCTTCGCTGGCGGCATTGACCGGAGAGGTCTGGGGCTGGACGCAGAGCGAGTCCGGTCGCGAATATCTTTTGCAGCAGCTTTCTCCCACAGCCCATCGCCGAGCGCGGGAGTATCTTGTCGCCGTGGCTGCCGACCCTGGCCGTTGGGGTATGAGCAGTGATATTCGGCGTGCGCCCCTGCCGTTCGCTCAGTGCGTCGAAGCGGCTGTAAAAATGGGCCTGGCCAAAAACCTGCAGCAGGTTGAAGAGGACAACTTGCTGCGCTGGAACTCAACGCTGACCCTGGATGCGCGTCGACGCCTCAGCAGTCTGAATCAGGAGCTGGTTGTTCATCAGCAGGTCTTCAATGAGTTACTGGGCGGTTTCGAAGTCTTTGTCGATTTTGCCAGACGCACGGTGGCCGCAGAGATCGCGCCTTATATGCGCAGCAAACAGGTGCTGGAACCGGTTGATCCGGCCACCGTGTTGATCGATTACAACGCCGGCATCGCCGATCGCAGGAAACAGTCGGTAGCCAGCCTGCTCGATCTGGCGATCTACGGCTACGACGACAACGCTGGTATCGACAATCCGAAAAAGGGCGTGCGCTCATCCGTTGGCCAGGATCTGAGCGAGGTGCGCAGCGCCGATCTGGCGTTGTATCTGCGTGGGGCCTGGCTGGGTGAGAAGTACGCCAGCGAGATCCGAGGCAAATATCTCGACGCTCGCCATGCGGACTACGAGCCGCGCCGGTTTGCCTGGCGCAATGTGCTGCTGTCGACAATGGATCGTGACTTGCGGGTTGCGCGAAGTCAGGCACGGCTAAGCGACACGGTGTATACAGCGCTCGTCCGCCAGGTCTCGCTGTTGAGTCAACTGCCAACGTCAGGGGGCCATTTGCCGGGCGCCAACAGGGTCACGACTGACGGCGTATTCAGGTTTACTGTGCGTGGTCATGTCGTACTCGGGGTTTATGTTTTTACCGCTTTCGATCCCGAGCCGTCTTGGTGGTTGTATACCCCGGATGCTCCTGACGGCCTTGCGGTGCGCCCGTACCATTCACTGTTTGGCGACATCGCCGGCGAGCTGCATGACTACTTGATGGCGCGCACGGCGGTTGCTGCACGCAAAACCGTTTCGCTCTCCTTGCATGCGATAGCGGTAAAAAATCAGCGCGTCGATACGCTGTACGAAGCACAGCGAGTGAGCGACGCGCGGGTTGAGTTCAACGCTTACATCGAGCGCACGGTTACGGATGTGCACGACATCACGACCAGCCGCGCGGAAATGATCGAAAGACAGGTGGTCAAGGGACTGATGTTCGCCGCCGCGCCGTTCTGCATGGTGTTTCCGCCCTTCGCCTTGTTGTTGGACTTGGTGTTCATCGCCGTCAGTGCCGGTGATGCCGTCGCGGCGCATCTGGAAGGCGATGTCGATGGCGCGCTCGGCCATTGGCTTGAGGCGTCGTGGGGCGCGCTGTTTGCCATGGTTGGCGCCGGCAGTACGGTCAAGTTACTCGGGCGCACGGTCAGAAATCTGAAGCACACGACGCGGCCGGTCTCATTGCTCACAGAGCGCTTGAGCACCGTCGCTCCGATTCGCAAGGAAGCGCTGCCGGCGGTTCGCAAGGTGCGTTTTTACGCCAGACAGGCTGTCAGCAACAAGCCGGATAATTTGCAGCAGGTCACTGAAGAAGGTGTCTTTTTTGGCACATGGCGCAGTCCGCCCAGTGCTGCACAGCCCCAGCCGACCTATTACATCCGCAACAGAGGCAAGTACTTCCAGGTCAGGGAAAACCCGCATTTCGGGGGGCTCAGCCTGATCGATGCCCGGCGCCCCGAAGCCATTTATCAGCGCCCCGTACGTCTGACTGCGAGTGGCAAATGGACGCATGACCGGGTCGGGCTGCGCGGCGGCAATGATCAGGTACGTAATCTTGGTCGAGTGAACAATCTGCGCAATGCGTTTCCCGGCCGGGTCGAGCCAGTGCTGAACCGTGGTGCGTTGCAGGGCGAGGCTGTGGTGGCGAAGTTTGTCGCCGGGTCTATGGACAATTATCTGTTTTCGCTGAATGCGCAGACCTGCGTGATTGCCTCGATGTACAACCCGACGACGAAGGTCGGCGCAGTCATTCATTTCGATCACAACATTCGCTCGCTGATCAACCACACCGTCAAGGATGCGATGACGCGTCTGGGAGGCTCGCCCAAAGATGTTCGGGTCACGCTGGTGGGCGGTGACTGGCTGACCGGCACCGACATCGGTGGACCGGTCAGGAGTGTATTGCGTCAACAGGGGCTGAGGCCGACATGGGATTACTGGTCGTATTCTTCCTGTCTGGGTAATACCTATGCTGTTTCGTTGAATCTGAACAATGGTGTTTCGACGGTGTTCAAGACTTCCGCCAGCCAGGTTGAACGCTTGTATTCGCCGGTTTTGCAGCGGGCCAGATATGCCAGCGATCCGGTGTCGAAACGCGCACAGGTATTCATGGAGCGGTTTCGTCGAAAGCCATTGCACCAAGATGCCTCTGGCGCTGTAGTCGACCAGAACGGGCGCCGGGCAACCCCTGAAATGATTCAGGGGCAAGCTTTTACCTTGGTGTCGATGAACTGATGCGCTGGCTGCAGGCATAAAAAAACCCGATCCACAGGGATCGGGTTTTTTCACGCCAGGTCAGTCTTACGACTGCTTGGCCAGCTTGTGCTCGAGGTAGTGAATGTTCACACCCCCCTTGCAGAAGCCTTCGTCACGAACCAGATCACGGTGCAGCGGGATGTTGGTCTTGATCCCGTCAACCACGATTTCGTCCAGGGCATTGCGCATGCGGGCCATGGCTTCGTCGCGGGTCGCGCCGTAAGTGATCAGCTTGCCGATCAGCGAGTCGTAGTTCGGTGGAACCGCATAACCGCTGTACAGGTGCGAATCGACGCGAACGCCGTTGCCGCCTGGTGCGTGGAAATGCTTGACCGTGCCCGGGCTCGGCATGAAGGTTTTCGGGTCTTCAGCGTTGATCCGGCATTCCAGCGAGTGACCGCGAATTACCACGTCATCCTGCGTGAACGACAGCTTGTTGCCGGCGGCGATGCTGAGCATCTCCTTGACGATGTCGATACCGGTGACCATTTCCGAAACCGGGTGCTCCACCTGAACACGGGTGTTCATTTCGATGAAGTAGAAACGACCGTTTTCGTAGAGGAACTCGAAGGTGCCGGCGCCACGGTAACCGATGTCGATGCACGCCTTGACGCAACGGGCCAACACTTCTTCGCGAGCCTTCTCGTCGATGCCGGGTGCCGGCGCTTCTTCGAGAACCTTCTGGTGGCGGCGTTGCAGCGAGCAATCGCGGTCGCCCAGATGGATGGCGTGGCCCTGGCCGTCGGACAGTACCTGCACTTCGACGTGGCGCGGATTGGTCAGGAATTTTTCCAGATAGACCATCGGGTTGCCGAACGCCGCGCCTGCTTCGGAGCGGGTCAGTTTCGCCGAGGCGATCAGGTCTTCTTCCTTGTGCACCACGCGCATGCCGCGACCACCACCGCCGCCAGCGGCTTTGATGATCACCGGGTAGCCGACTTCACGACCGATGCGCAATGCCGTTTCTTCGTCTTCCGGCAGTGGGCCGTCGGAACCTGGAACGGTTGGCACGCCAGCTTCGATCATCGCGTGCTTGGCTGAGACCTTGTCACCCATCAGGCGAATGGTGTCGGCTTTCGGGCCGATGAACGCGAAGCCGGAGTTCTCGACCTGCTCGGCAAAATCGGCGTTTTCCGCGAGGAAACCGTAGCCTGGGTGAATGGCGGTCGCGCCAGTCACTTCAGCGGCAGCGATGATGGCCGGGATGTGCAGGTAGGACTGAGCGGCAGACGCCGGGCCGATGCAGACGGATTCGTCTGCCAGACCCAGGTGCATCAGCTCTTTGTCGGCCTTGGAGTAAACGGCGACGGTCTTGATGCCCATCTCTTTGCAGGCACGCAGAATCCGCAGGGCGATCTCACCGCGGTTAGCGATCAGAACTTTTTCCAACTTCGCAGTCATCAAAGGCTCTCCGCAGTTCAAACGATGGTGAACAGCGGTTGGTCGTACTCAACCGGCTGGCCGTCTTCGACGAGGATGGACTCGATCACACCGCTGGTTTCAGCTTCGATGTGGTTCATCATCTTCATGGCTTCGACGATGCACAGAGTGTCGCCTTTCTTCACGGTCTGGCCGACTTCAACGAAGGACGGCGAGGTTGGCGAAGATTTGCGATAGAAGGTACCGACCATCGGCGAACGGGCAACAGTGCCGTTCAGCGCTGGTGCAGCAGCGGCAGCCGGGGCTGCGGCAGCAACCGGAGCAGCAGCGGCGGCAGGTGCGGCAGCCGGAGCGTGCATCGGAGCCGGCGCGTAGTACTGCTGAGCCGGGGTCTTGCTGTGACGGCTGATGCGTACGGACTCTTCGCCTTCCTTGATCTCGAGCTCGTCGATGCCGGACTCTTCCAGCAATTCGATCAGTTTCTTAACTTTACGGATATCCATGAATCATCAACTCCCAAGGGTCGGTCAGGGGCGTTTAACGCTTGTAGTTCAAGCCGTTGCCTGTGTTTCAAGCTGTTCTAGCGCAGCCTCCAGGGCCAGTCGGTAACCGCTGGCGCCAAGGCCGCAGATCACTCCCACCGCTACGTCGGAGAAGTAAGAGTGATGGCGGAAAGGTTCGCGTTTGTGCACGTTGGACAAATGCACTTCGATGAATGGGATGCTCACTCCCAGCAACGCGTCACGTAATGCGACACTTGTGTGCGTAAAAGCTGCTGGATTGATCAGAATGAAATCGACCCCTTCGCCACGCGCGGCGTGGATGCGGTCGATCAATTCGTACTCGGCATTGCTTTGCAGATACAGCAGATGATGGCCGGCTTCACGGGCGCGGCGCTCCAGATCCTGATTGATCTGCGCCAGGGTCGTGGAACCGTAAGTGCCGGGTTCGCGGGTGCCGAGCAGGTTCAGGTTGGGGCCGTGCAGCACCAGGAGGGTCGCCATCTGCGTAGTCCTTGTTATGAATGAGCAATCGTCAGAACCCGGCGACTATGCCGCAAAGACTTTGTGACTGTCCAGTTCTATGCAATAGCCAGCACGATGGCCGATGTTTGCGCGAAATATGTGACTGAGGGTCCTAATCCGGTCACTTGTGGTGAACCCCCTGTAGGAGCTGCCGCAGGCTGCGATCTTTTGATTTTCAAGAGCAAGATCAAAAGATCGCAGCCTTCGGCAGCTCCTACAGGGATTTTCGTCAGACGCGGAAGGCCTGCACGGCTGTATGCAATTGCCCACCCAACACCAGCAGATTCTCACCCTGCTCACGCCCGCGGCCGATACGCACCAGATTATCCCCACCCAACTGATGAATCCGCTCACTGTGATCGCGAATCTCGCTGACCGCGCCGCTCTGCTGCGCCGTGACGTCGGCAATGCGGATCGCCGTGTCGGAAATGGTCTGGATCGCGCCGACGATTTTATCCAGCGCGCCATCCGCCGCTTGCGCCTGATTGGCCGTGGCTTCGGCGTGCTCGACCTGCGCGCGCATGCCTTCAACCGATTGACGAGCAGCGGTTTGCAGGCCGGCGATCAGGGTTTGAATCTCGGCAGTTGCGCCGGCTGTACGTTGTGCCAGCGAGCGCACTTCTTCAGCCACCACGGCAAATCCTCGACCCATTTCCCCGGCACGCGCCGCTTCGATCGCCGCGTTCAGGGCCAGCAGGTTGGTCTGGTCGGCGATCGAGCGAATTACCGTCAATACGCCACCAATGGTCGCTGACTCCTCGGCCAGATGCTCGATCATTTGCGCGTTGCTCTGAACCTCACCGACCAGCGCGTGCAGGCCGGTGAGGCTTTGGCCAATCACGGTCTGGCCATGCTCGACCGCCAGTCCAGCGTGACGACTGGCATCCGCTGCCTGCTGCGCATCACCGGCAACTTGCTGGATTGTCGCTTCAAGTTCGCCGAGGGAATCGCGGATCAGCGCGGTGTCACCGGCCTGATGTTCGGCGCCGTTGTGCAAGTCGTTGCTCAGTTCGGCAAGCGTGCGGCTGCTGCCTGCGACTTGTTCGGCATTGCCGCGAATTGTCCCGACCAAATCCACCAGGTAGGCACGCAAGCGATTGAGCGAGGCCTCGATGTCGTGCAGTTCACGGTTGGTTTTGCCCAAATGAATATCGCGGCTGAAATCGCCTTCGGCCCAGTTCGACAGCGCCGGAGCGAGATTGGTCAGCGTGCGGGCCAGCCGCCGCTGCAAGGTGTCGATGAGCAACGCAATCAGCAGAATCAAACCGATCATCACGCCTTGCATCAGCCGCACTTCGCCTTGAATCTGCCCGTGCTGCGCGCGCACGACCGGCTCAAGTCCAGCGATGGCCTGCTGCACGGCGGCGATTTTCTGGTGGGTGGCGGTGCTGAGGTCGGTGCGTTTCTGAATCTGATCCCGTGTGCGTGCCAGCTCCGCCGGATAGCGTCCGAGCAAGCTGTTGAGCTCGCGTTTGAGTCCGACACCGGCGTCTTCGGCAACGGCTTTTTCGCTGCTCTCGATGCCCATCAGCGCGGCGAAATCGTCGCTGCCCGATTCATTGTTGGCGACGACGCCGAGCAAGGGCAGGGCATCAATCACTTGAGCTTGCGAGCGGATATTGGTGACTTCGCGCTCAACATCGGCGGCCAGTTCACTGCGCCCGCTGCTGACCAGTTTGTCCCGCGCCAGTGACAGCTTGCCCAAGTGCTGCGAAGCGACGAGCAACGGCGTCAGATAAGCCGCATTGCCGTTGGCGTAAGTGCTGAGCTGATCGAGGCTGGCGCTCAGTTCGCGCTCTGCCTGCAACAGCAAGGCCTGCGGGTCGCCCGCCAGTTTGCCGGCAGCGAGCAGGTCGGTCTTGCTGAATTCATCAAGGCCCGACAGGCTCGGACGCAGGGTGTCGGCCAGCGCTGGCGGCAATTCGCCGAGCTCCTTCTGCAAGCCGTCGATGGCCTGGCTGGCGCTGCTCAGGCGCAAAGCGTCACCGCTGGCGAGGTAATCCTCGACGTTGCGTGCCACCTCGTTCTGAAATTGCTGCGACAGCCCCAGATAACGCTCCATCAACAGATACGGGCGTTCGAGGGCTTTTTGCGACCACCACAGCGTCGCGCCGAGTGCGAGGCACACGGCGACCAACAGCAGGGTATTGAGATTGGTGAGCAACTTCAGGCGCATGACGGCTACCAACGGCAGAAATGGTAAGCGCCTGAATTTATTGCGGTTCTGTTACAGGGTTATGACCGAATCAGTGGAATCCGATGAAAAAGTGGCACTTTGCTTTGAGTCGCGCGCGGTCTGCACGCGATTGCGTCCGGCACCCTTGGCACGGTACAGCGCTTCGTCGGCCTGACTGGCCATCATCAGGCTGTCGCAATCATCGTGCATCTCCACCACTCCGGCGCTGAAGGTGCACCACAAATCCTGCGGCTGCGCCGGGTAGTGGATTTCGGCGAAGCGCTGGCGGATTTCGTCGAGCACTTTGTGAGCGGCTTCTATATCGGTGTCGGGCATGACAATGGCGAACTCTTCGCCGCCGTAACGGCCGATGAAGTCGGTCTTGCGCAAACGCTGCTTGAGAAACAGCGCGAGGCTCTTGATCACCCGGTCGCCCATCGGGTGGCCGTGGCTGTCGTTGACCCGTTTGAAATGGTCGATGTCGAGCATGGCAAAGCTCAATGGCTTGTTCTCGCGGCGGGCGCGGAACGAGCAGTCTTCGAGCAATTGCAGAATGTGCGTGTGGTTGTACAGACCGGTGAGGCTGTCGCGGACCATCCGTGCTTTGAGGTTGCGCGCGCGGGCGGCGCGGTTGCGCACGGTGGTGATCAGGTGGCGCGGCTTGATCGGTTTGGTCAGGAAGTCATCGCCACCCTCGCTCATGGCGTCGAGTTGCTTGTCCAGATCGTCCTCGGCCGACAGGTAAATGATCGGCACGCTGACATAGCGATCGTTGTGGCGAATCACTTTGGCCAGTTCGGTACCGGTGCAGGCCGGCATGTACATGTCGAGGATGATCAGGTCTGGCTGGAAGTCGGCCAGTTCAGCCATCGCCTGAATCGGTTCGATCAAGGTGCGGGTGACGATGCCGGCGCTATTGAGCAGGCGCTCGGTGTGCAAGGCCTGCGCACGCGAATCGTCGATGATCAGCACTTTATAAGGTTCGTACTGGGCGACGCAGGTGAGGACTTCGATCTTTTCCAGCAGGCTCGAGGCTTCGAGGGTGCCGGTGAGGAACTCCTGGCCGCCGGCGCGCACGGCGGCGAGGCGGGTTGGCGTGTCGGTTTCGTGCAGGCTGAAAAACAGCAGCGGCAGCGGTTCTTCCAAACCGACCTGGGCCTCGGCGGCGAGTTTCAGGCCGATGCCGGCGCCGCTGAAATCGACGTCCATGACGATCGCCGCGGGCAGGCGCTCGACCATCGAGGAGCGAAACGCCGACACACTGTCCAGCGCCTGCGCGCTCAGACCGAAGAATTCCAGTTGTTTGGCCAGGCGTTCGGCGCGGTCGTGATCTTGCAGCATCACATAGATCGGTTTGCGCAGCGGTGGCAGGAACGTCTGGTCGAGTTGATCGCCATGGCGCAGGCCGGTGCGTGACAAACGCTGCATCAAGCGATTGAGGTCGGTGATCAAGCCACTGCTCAGGCGACCGCGGTTGGCGTCCACCGCTTCCAGCGATTGGCTGATATGGCGCGCAAGCTGCGTGTGTTCGGGCTGTTCGAAGCGCTCGGCAAAACGCAGCAGGCGCAGGTTGGCCTCGCTCAGTTCGGCGAGATCGACATTGGACCACTCAGTGCGTTGCAGGCGCTGCCATATCTCAAGAATCTGACGTGCCTGATGAATTACCCGCTGGGCAAAGTGGTGCTTGAGACGCTCACGGCTGGGGTCTTCTGGCTCGGTCATATCCTGACTACTAGTTAGGCTGCATGCTGAGATCGACTGGTGGCTCTATGCTAGCACCTCTTTTCCCTTACACGAGTGTCGTACGTCAATAATCTGCAGTACGTCATCATTCAGTTTCTGACCGGACGGTTTTGTTTTAGACCTGGGTGTCTGAAAAGTCCCCGTAGGCCGGGCTCTCCCTGACTAAGCTGGGTAATCAGGATGACGGGGCAGTCGTGCTTTTATCCGTGCAGTGAATGACCTTTGCGATGGTTTTCAATCCGATGGGCTGAAGCGTGGACATCGGGGATTCCCTTAGTCATCGTCGAAGCGTCATTCGCCCAAACGAATTGCGGCTTATCTTTACGCGCGGGTGCCCGGCCCCGGCACGTTGTTGTATGGTTGTGGTCGAACCGTTGAACCCAAGTGATTGAAAGGATATCGCCATGCTGGACTGGAAAAATCGCGCGGGCAGCGCGCCTGAACGTGCCGCCGAACCCAAGTCGGCCACCCGCAGCTATGTTGGCGGATTACTGTTCAGCCGTGCATTGGCCACGCTGGTCGGCATCTACCTGCTGGTGACCATTGGCCTTGGCTGGTACTGGAGCCAGGAGCCGGCGCTGTTTCCGGTCGCACAAAACGCGCAAGTGGCGGCCGAGAAAGAAGGCAAGCAGATGGTGATCGGCTACACCACCGTCGAAACCCTGAAGACCGTTGCCGGCACCTTGCTCAACAAGCCGGGCGGCTACATTTCCAACGACCGCTTCCCGCCAGGCCTGTGGATGGACAACACGCCAAGCTGGGAATACGGCGTGCTGGTGCAGGTGCGTGACCTGACCCGTGCCCTGCGTAAAGACTTTGCCCGTTCGCAGTCGCAGTCGGCGGAAGATGCCGATCTGGCCAAGGCCGAGCCGCGTTTCAACTTCGACAACAAAAGCTGGATCCTGCCGTCGAGTGAGTCGGAATATCAGGAAGGCATCAACTCGCTGAGTCGTTATCAGGCACGCCTGTCCGATCCAACCCAGAAAAACGCGCTGTTCTATGCTCGCGCCGACAACCTGAACAACTGGCTGGGCGATGTCGGCACCCGTCTCGGTTCGCTGTCGCAACGCCTGTCGGCCAGCGTCGGCCGGGTCAAACTCAATACCGCGCTGAAAACCGAAGTGCCGGCGATCGGCGAAGTGCCGCAGGTTGACGAAGAAGTCGTCGAGACCCCGTGGATGCAGATCGACAACGTGTTCTACGAAGCCCGCGGTCAGGCCTGGGCGCTGTCGCACCTGCTGCGCGCCATTGAAGTCGATTTCGCCGATGTGCTGGCGAAGAAGAACGCCACCGTCAGCGTGCGTCAGATCATCCGTGAACTGGAAGCCTCGCAGGAGCCGGTCTGGAGTCCTATGATTCTTAACGGCAGCGGCTTCGGCGTGCTGGCCAACCACTCGCTGGTCATGGCCAACTATATTTCCCGGGCCAACGCCGCGGTGATCGATTTGCGTCAACTGCTCAATCAGGGCTGATTCATGAGCCCGAACGCCAAAGAGGCGGCCCATCGCGCCGCCTCGGATGCCGAACAGATCGCCTGGGTCGATGAGCAGGACAACTTGCTCGGCGCGCTCGTGCGCGCCGATTTGCGCGAGCGCGGGCTGATTGGCCGTGGCACCTACATCATGTTGTTCAATTCCGCCGGTGAGCTGTGCGTGCACCGGCGCACCTTGAGCAAGGCGATTTATCCCGGCTACTGGGACGTCGCGGCGGGCGGCATGGTCCAGGCAGACGAGACCTACGCCGAGTCGGCGGCCCGTGAACTGGAAGAGGAATTGGGCGTCAGCGGCGTCGAGCTGACGGCTCATGACCATTTCTATTTTGAGGACACCGGCAATCGGCTGTGGTGTTCGGCGTTTTCTGCTGTGTGGGACGGCCCATTGAAACTGCAACCGGAAGAGGTGCTGGAAGCGCGCTTTATTCCGGTCGAGCAGGTGCTGCAGGAAATCCAGCAGAAGCCTTATTGCCCGGACTCTCTGGCTGCATTGAAGCGCTATCTGAAGGCGCAGCAAAGCGACGTCGCAAAGAACACATAAATTGGCGCCGATTGGCACTTAGCAATCGGGATTTTTGCCGTTACACTGCGCGACCTTTTCAAGCTGCACCAAAGAGTTTGAGGTTGGCCTGCTGACCCGCTGTAGGAGCTGCCGAAGGCTGCGATCTTTTGATCTTGTTTTTCAAGAGCAGGATCAAAAGATCGCAGCCTTCGGCAGCTCCTACGGTTCAGCAGTCTCGTCGCCAAATTCCGGTGCAGTAGCGCTGCCCCTGCCTGAGTGGGGCTTCGCGGTCGATGACCTTGCCCAAGGTCGCGATCAGTCTTTGTCCTCCCGAGAGGATTGCCGGTGGCCAAAAAAGCCGCATCCTTCGCCGCCCTGGGCGGCCTGGTATTTTCCACCGACGCAGGTCGTCATTGCCCGGAATGCAGTAAGCCGGTGGACGCCTGTATCTGCAAACAAACCGTGATCCCGGCTGGCGACGGCATTGCCCGCGTGCGACGCGAGAGCAAGGGCCGTGGCGGCAAAACGGTGACCACCATCACCGGCGTGCCACTGGCCGAAGACGCGCTCAAGGAGCTGGCGACAACGTTGAAGAAACGTTGCGGCACTGGCGGCGCGTTGAAGGACGGGATCATCGAAATCCAGGGCGATCATGTCGAGCTACTCTTGGCTGAGCTGATCAAGCACGGTTTCAAAGCGAAGAAGTCCGGCGGCTAGCAGCCTCTGTGAAAACCACCTGCGGCTTGATCCGGCGCTGAAACACTTCAGATCCGGCGTCGTCTCCATGGTTTTCACAGAGCCTGTTCATGACCGGTTTCTAAACTCCACGCAGTCAGTGCGGTCTACCGCCGCGCTGACAAACCGTCATTTTCATTCTTTAGAATGCGCCGGCCTGAGATCAGGCGACGCACTATGACTTCTTTATAGGGGACTTCGATGTCCGTACGACGCACACGCAAAGACGATGGCAGCCAATGGACAGTTGCGGACAGCCGCAGTGTTTACGGGATTCGCCATTGGGGGGCCGGGTATTTCGCGATCAATGACGCCGGTCGCGTCGAAGTTCGTCCGAACGGCCCGAGCAGTTCGCCTATCGACCTGTTCGAACAAGTCGACCAACTGCGCAAAAGCGGTTTGTCCTTGCCGTTGCTGGTTCGTTTCCCGGACATTCTGCAAGACCGCGTCCGTCAGTTGACCGGTGCCTTCGATTCGAACATCGAGCGCCTGGAGTACCAGAGCAAGTACACCGCGCTGTACCCGATCAAGGTTAACCAGCAAGAAGCGGTGATCGAGAACATCATCGCCACCCAGGACGTTTCCATCGGCCTGGAAGCCGGCTCCAAGCCTGAGTTGCTGGCCGTGCTGGCGCTGGCGCCGAAGGGCGGCACCATCGTCTGCAACGGTTACAAGGACCGCGAGTTCATCCGTCTGGCGCTGATGGGCCAGAAGCTTGGCCACAACGTCTTCATCGTCATCGAGAAAGAATCCGAAGTCGGTCTGGTGATCGAAGAAGCCGCCTCGCTCAAGGTCAAGCCACAGGTCGGCCTGCGCGTGCGTCTGTCGTCGCTGGCGTCGTCGAAGTGGGCGGACACCGGTGGCGAGAAATCCAAATTCGGTCTGTCGGCAGCACAACTGCTGTCGGTGGTCGAGCGTTTCCGCGCGGCTGGCCTGGATCAGGGCATTCGCCTGTTGCACTTCCACATGGGCTCGCAGATCGCCAACCTGGCTGACTACCAGCACGGCTTCAAGGAAGCGATCCGTTACTACGGCGAGCTGCGCAATCTCGGTCTGCCGGTCGATCACATCGACGTCGGCGGCGGTCTGGGCGTCGACTACGATGGCACGCACTCGCGCAACGCCAGCTCGATCAATTACGACATGGACGATTACGCCGGTGTCGTGGTTGGCATGCTCAAGGAATTCTGCGACGCGCAGAGCCTGCCGCATCCGCACATTTTCTCCGAAAGCGGCCGCTCGCTGACCGCGCACCACGCCATGCTGGTGGTGCAGGTAACCGACGTCGAGAAGCACAACGACGAGATCCCGCAGATCGAAAACAAAGAGTCGCTGCCGGAAACCGTGCAGTGGCTGGTTGACCTGCTCGGCCCGACCGACATCGAAATGGTCACCGAAACCTACTGGCGCGCCACCCACTACATGAGCGACGTTGCCGCGCAGTACGCCGACGGCAAGCTGACCCTGGCTGAAAAAGCCTTGGCCGAGCAGTGCTACTTCGCCGTCTGCCGTCGCCTGCACAACTCGCTGAAAGCCCGTCAGCGTTCGCACCGTCAGGTGCTCGACGAGCTCAACGACAAGCTGGCCGACAAGTACATCTGCAACTTCTCGGTATTCCAGAGCCTGCCGGACACCTGGGCGATCGATCAGGTGCTGCCGATCATCCCGCTGCACCGTCTCGACGAAGAGCCGCTGCGCCGTGCGGTGCTGCAGGATCTGACCTGCGACTCCGACGGCAAGATCAATCAGTACGTCGACGAGCAGAGCATCGAAACCAGCCTGCCGGTACACGGTTTGAATGAAGGCGAAGATTACCTGCTGGGCGTGTTCCTGGTTGGCGCCTATCAGGAAATCCTCGGCGACATGCACAACCTGTTTGGTGACACCGACTCGGTGAACATCTACCAGAACGCCGATGGCAGCGTGTATCACGCCGGTATCGAGACCCACGACACCATCGAAGACATGCTGCGTTACGTGCACTTGTCGCCGGAAGAACTGATGACTCACTACCGCGACAAGTGCGCCAGTGCCCGCATCAGTGCCAGCGAGCGCACGCAATTTCTCGATGCCTTGCGTCTGGGCCTGACCCGCTCCTCCTACCTGTCTTCCTGAGGCCAGGTGGCGATCTTGCCGGGTTGTCTGAATTTTTCCTGAGCGTGGCGGAAAATTCGGATGATCCGGTGGGATATCTCCCAAAATCTTCGCGAAATCCATGGCATTCCCGGCCAGCAAAGTCATCCGGTCTGCTTTTCGCGTAGGTCATTTCCTAAGTTGTACTTCAGCTCTCTACTCGGCCATGGCTCTCGGCGAGAATCCCCGACCGCCCCTCCTGTAGAGATCCGCCCATGTTCGAACCAGTCAACGAGTCGTCCTTTCGTCTCGATGTAGCGGGCCTGTCCGACCCTTTCGAAGTCCTGGCCTTTACCGGTAGCGAAGCCCTCAGCGAATCCTTTGCGTTCGAGATCGATGTGTTGATCGACGATCCGCACCTGGATCTCGCCGGCCTGCTATACCGTTCGGCGTTCCTCTGTTTCGGGCCGTCGGGGGAGGGCGTGCACGGGCAATTGCAGAGCCTTGTCCAGCATGAACACGCAGAGGGTTCGAGATTGAGCCGGATCCGTCTGGGGCCGAAACTCGCTTGCCTCGGGCTGCGCTTCAGCCAGCGCATCTTCAGTGGCCGTTCGGTGCCGCAGATCATCGAACAAGTGCTCAGGGAGCACGGGATTGTTGGTGCCCAGCGCCGCTTCGATCTGTCCGGCGGCTACCCGGCCCGGACGTTCTGCACGCAGTACCGCGAGTCCGATTTGCAACTGCTCCAGCGCTTGTGTGCGCAGGCGCGGATTCACTACTACTTTGAACACGATCGCGACCGGCATTGCCTGGTGTTCGCCGATGATCCGGCGCAGTTACCCGTAGCCGGTACCGCGCAGTATCCGTGCGGGGACGACGGGCAAGACAGGTCACCCGCGTTGCGGCAATGGCAATTGCAAAGTGCAATCGGGACCCGTTTATCGGGTGTGCAACGGGCTGAAGGCCAGAGTGAACTGCCAGCGTTGCGCAGCGGTCGCTGGCTGCGGTTGGCCGGTCATCCCTTCGCTGAATGCAATCGGCCGTGGTTGCTCACACGCATTGAACATCGCGCCGATCCATCCCGTGAACCTCCCTACGTCAACCGCCTGTTCGGTACGGTGCAAGTGCCGTACACATCGGCTACAGCGCCATCGCGCCTGCGCATGCACAGCCTGCAACGGGCCTGGGTGGTGGCGGTCGATGAACCGCAGCCTGACCGGATGCGCCCGGTGGCGGTGCAATTCGACTGGCTCTACCAGGGCGAAGGGGCCGCCCCGAGTCATTGTTGGCTACCGCTTGCGCCGTCCCTGGCGCAGGTGTCCATGGCGGCGCTGAGCGAGGGTGTCGAGGTGGTGGTGAGTTTCTTCGAAGGGGATCCGGATCAGCCGATGATCAGCGGCGTGCTGCAGCCGCCATCTGCCGTTGCCGACACCGATGATGACCTGCCGATGCCTCTGCCAGACAGCCTGGTGAGTGACGGCTTGCAGCAACTGCTGACTTGCGGTGAACCGTTGCTGCTGTTGTGCCTGATTCCCGGCGGCGGCAGTTTCAACCATTGCGCTCAATCGGTGTGCAGTTGTCGATTGGTCACCGCGCTTGAACAGAGCGGCGCAACATGAATGGCGCGGCGCTTGAGCCCATGGCGCAGTGGCTGTTGCTCGATGGCCCGGATGCACCGCAGGCCTTGCTGACCCTGCACCGGGCTTTTGCCGGTGTGCAGTGTTTCAGCCTGTTCGAAGGCACTGAGTTCGAACCGGTCAGCGAGCACGGCCCGGTGTTGATCGAGCTGCGTGACTGCCCGGCATTGGCCGCGTTGTGTCACAGCGACCCGAACACCTGGCGCGGGCTGTTGCTGAGCAGTGAGGTTGCGGCGCAACAACTGCTGAGTCACTTGCAGCGCATGCTCACGGTGTCGTTTGGATTGAACCACCGGGCTTTGCTCAGCTATTACAACCGGCAGACCGCGAGCTATTTTTTCGATGCCTGCGACGCCGCTGAGCTGAGCCGCTGGCTCGGCCCGATCCGTCAGCTGCGCTGGTTCGGTGGCACTTGGGCCGACCGGGCTATTGGCAGTCTGGGCTGGCAGCAGTTGCGCAACCCGGGGCTAGCCGTCGAGCCGCTGAGCATCGAAGAAAGCCTGACCCGGCGCCAGCGCGAACGCCTGCAAACCTGCTTGCTGGAGCAGCATATCTGGCGCTGGTGCCAATCGCTGGGAACCGATTACGCGACGATGGCCTCCCATGTGCATCAAGGCCTGACGCTGGGATTCAGCGACCGCACCGTGCTCGATGGCTGGTTATGGCTACGCTTGCTGCATCCGCGAGCCGTGCTGGTGCCACCGCCGGTGGGGCTGACCCAGCAGCAGCGGCTTGACCATGTGCGGCGCCAGTGGCGCAGCGATCAGTCCTGAGGCGAGGTTCGGCGCGTATGGCAGGTTTATTCCGGCAAGGGTTGGGGATCGTGTTGCTGCTGGTGCTGGGCGGTTGTTCGCCGGTGCAGTTGCTCAATGCGTTGACTCCTGACAGCACGTACGCCAAAACCGTGGGCATCGCCTATGGCGACGATCCTCGGCAGAAGCTCGACGTGTATGTGCCGCATCAGCCGATGCCCGGCGCGCCGGTGGTGGTGTTTTTCTATGGCGGCAGCTGGAACAGCGGTTCGCGCGTCGACTACCGCTTTGTCGGCGAAGCGCTGGCGTCCCGAGGGATTGTTGCCGTGGTGGCGGATTACCGTTTGTATCCACAGGTGCGCTATCCGCTGTTCCTGCAAGACGGGGCGCGTGCGGTGGCATGGACCAAAGCGCATATCCACGAGTTTTCCGGCAACCCGCAGCGCTTGTATCTGATGGGACACAGCTCGGGCGGGTACAACGCGGCGATGCTCGCGCTGGACAGCGAATGGCTCGCGGCGGTGGGCATGTCGCCCAGGGATTTACAAGGCTGGATCGGTCTGGCCGGGCCGTATGATTTTCTGCCGATCAAGAATCCCGAGGTGCGTCCGGTGTTCTTCTGGCCGGATTCACCGCCGCAGTCGCAGCCGATCAACCATGTCAGTCGCGGCGCACCGCCTGCGCTGTTGATTGCGGCAAGCCGGGATGATCTGGTCAACCCGACGCGCAACACCGGCGGTCTCGCAAGCAAGCTGCGCGAGGCCGGTGTGCCGGCGCAGGATTTGTATTATTCGCGGCCCAGCCACATAACCTTGGTGGCGACCCTGTCGCGGCCGTTGCGGCGTCTGGCGCCGGTGCTCGATCAGGTGGTCGGGTTTATCGCCCATACGCCGAGTCAGTGAACGCCGCCACTGAACCAGCCATCGTTGTGCTTGAGCCACCAGGCTTGCGCACCGAGGGTCAGGCTGCGCAACACCATGAACAGCAGAAAAGATATCCACAGCCCGTGATTGCCCAGACCTTGCAGCGCCCAGGCGAACGGCAATAACAGCACCACGGTGATCAGCATGCCGTTGCGCATTTCCCGCGCGCGGGTGGCGCCGATGAACAAACCGTCGAGCAGGTAGCTCCAGACTGCAATCAGCGGCAGCACGGCGAGGTAGGGCAGGTAGACGAACGCGGTGTCGCGCACGCTCTGGATGTCAGTCTGCATCTCGATGAACAAGTGCCCGGCCAGCAGGAACAGCAGGGCGAAGCCGAGGCTGGCGATCAGTGACCAGCCGCCTGCCACCACCAGCGAGCGACGCAGGGCCAGACGATCACGGGCACCGATGGCGTGTCCGCACAAGGCTTCGACGGCGTGGGCCAGACCGTCCAGCGCATGCGCGGTGAGCAGCAAGCCATTGAGCAGCAGCGCGTTGGCGGCCACCGTCGAATCACCCAGGCGCGCCCCTTGTACGGTGATCATGAAAAACACCGATTGCAGCGCCAGGCTGCGGATAAAGATATCGCGGTTGACCGCCAGCAACGGGCGCCAGCTCTGCCAGATTTTCAGCGCTGCCCAAGCGATGTGCCCGGGGTACGCGCGCAGCGCCTTGCGGGTCAGCAGCAGGCCGAGCAGGGCGCCGCTCCATTCGGCGATCACCGAGGCCCGCGCCGAACCGACCACGCCCCAATCCAGGCCGATGACGAACCACAGATTGAGGACGATGTTGATCAGGTTGGTGGTCAGCAGAATCGCCAGCGGCGCCCGGGCATTTTGCGTACCGAGGAACCAGCCGACCAGCGCATAACTGGCCAGCGCCGCCGGCAGGCCGAACAGGCGTGTATGGAAAAAGTCCCGGGTGAGTTGATCCAGCTCCGCTGACGGTTGCATGAAGTGCAACGCAACACCACTCAGCGGCACACCCAAGGTGCCAAGCACCAGTGCCAGTCCCATCGCCAGCAGCAAGCCCTGCAACAGAATCTGCCGCAACGCCGCACCGTCGCTGCGCCCGGCGGCCTGCGCGGCAAATCCGGTGGTGCCCATGCGCAGAAAGCCCATGGCCCAGGCGAGAAAGGTGTACAGGCTGGCACCGACCGCCACTGCGCCTAATTGATGGGCGTGGGGCAAGTGGCCGATAACGGTGCTGTCGACCAGCGCCACCAACGGTACGGAAATATTGGACAGAATCATGGGCGCGGCAAGTGCCCAGACCTTGCGGTGCGTCGGGCGGTCGCGCCAGTCGGCGATCAGGTTGGACATGCGGGCTCCTTGGGGAGCGGCATTGTAGCGATTCCTCTGGCCTGAAACGCGATTCACTGTAGGAGTGAGCCTGCTCGCGATAGCGTCCGTTCAGTCAAAACAGCTTCGAATGACACACCGCTATCGCGAGCAGGCTCACTCCTACAAGGTTTTGTGGCGCTAGTGAATAATCCAGCTAAGCAGCCACAACCCCAGCAACAACCAGATGATCCCGGCAATGATCGACGCATTCATGAACGCGCGAATCGCCGACCACAACAGCATCAGCCCGACAATCAGGGCGATGATGCTGATGATCGAGGTGTCCATGCCCAGGGTTTTGGCCAGCCCGTCGACAAAGTTGCCGCCGGCATTGCTCAGAATGTTGAACAAACCACTGAGGCCATCGACGATAAACCGGATGACCGAACCGAGCGCCTGCCCGAGCCATTCGAAAAAGCTTTCTACCTGCATGTGTGCATCCTGATGAAAGAGCTGAGCCTTGGGCCACAACGCGGGTGGCCGAGTTCCCTGCATGATAGAAGGTTTGCACCCATTCTGTGTGGGAGCGAGCCTGCGCCGCTTGCCTTTGGTGGGTATCCCCCCGAAGCTATACGCCTTCAGGAGAACCCGATGAACCTTGTTGAACTGACCGAACGCCTGCACGCCATTCGCGACCGTAATGACTGGCGGCAATTTCACAGCCCGAAAAACCTCGCCATGGCAGCCAGTGTCGAAATGTCCGAACTGGTGGAAATCTTCCAGTGGCTGACTGAAGACCAGTCGCGCCAGTTGCCCGCCGACAAACTCGCCCACGCCGGTCAGGAAGTCGGCGATATCGTGTTGTATCTGTTGCTGCTGTGCAGCGAGTTGGGCCTGGACATGAATGAAGTGGTGCGCGCCAAGCTTGCCGACAGCGAACGGCGGTTCAGCTGATGAGCGACCGGCATTTCGATCAGTTGGCGACGCGGTTCGCCGAAAAAATCTATGGCGGCGCGAAAGGCGCGATTCGCCTCGCGGTGTTGCAGGCCGACCTAATCGAGGCACTGCCGGATCGTCCGTTGCGCGTTCTCGACATCGGTGGTGGTCTCGGCCACATGTCGCTGTGGCTGGCCGAGCGCGGCCACGATGTGACCTTCACCGAGCCGGCCGCGCCGATGCTCGAAGGTGCGCGCCAGCGTTTTGCCGAGGCTGGGCAAACCGCGACGTTCATTCAGGCATCGTGGCAGGAACTGCTCGGCCAACTCAACGAACCGTACGATCTGGTGATCTGCCACGCCGTGCTCGAATGGCTGGCCGAACCCCACGCGATCCTGCCGGTGCTGCACCAACTCACCAAGCCCGGCGGCTGGTTGTCGCTGGCGTTCTACAACCGCGACGCGCTGATCTACCGCAACCTGCTCAAAGGCCATTTCAAGAAAATGCGCAAGAACAGCATGGCCGGGGAAAAGCAGAGCCTGACCCCGCAACAGCCTCTCGACCCACGGGAATTGGCAACGCAACTCGACGGCCTGTGGCAGGTCGAAACCCAAAGCGGGATCAGGGTTTTCCACGACTACATGCCGGTGGAATTCCAGGCCCGCGCCGAACTCGCGGATTTGCTTGAGATGGAGCTCGCTCACCGCCGTCACCCAAGCTTCGCCGGGCTTGGGCGCTATTTGCACTGGATCTGCCGGCCGATCTGATCGGAGCGCGACATGAAAGCTCAATCCGGGTTATTGCTGATCTGTCTGGGGTTGGCTGCTTGCCAGAGCAGCAACCCGTACGTGGCGCAATCGCGGCCCTTGCCGCCGGCGCCAGCGCAAGCCGCCACTACGTTTGACCGCAGCGCGTACCCGGCGCCGCCGCGTGATTACGGGCGCTATCGCAGCTGGGCCTGGCTCAACGGGCAACTGCCGCCGGGCACGGCCTGGGCGGATTCGGCGCAAGTGGCCGAAGCGGTGAGCAACGCGCTGGATCAGCGCGGTTTGCGCCCATTGCACGACAATCGCCCGGCCGACCTGTTGGTCAGCGCCGATCTGCGGCTGGAAACCCGTTTGCGGCAGGTCCAGGACGACTACGGCTACTATGGCGGCGGATACGGCGGCTACGATCGATATGGTCGCGGTTATGGCATGTACAACACGGTGCCGATCGTGCGCACGTATTCGGAGCAGGTCGTGGTGGTGCAGGTCAATCTGTTCGACGCCGGCAGCGGGCAACCGGTCTGGAGTGCCAGTGCCGAAACCGCGAACAAGGGCAGCGAAATCGATCGCACCGATTCGATCCGCGAAGCTGTGGAAAAGGCCATGTCGGCGTATCCTCCGAGTTAGCTTTCTGCCAACGGGAAGCTGCCGCAGGTTCATGTCTTCAACCGGAGAAAAACCATGTTCCGCCGTCTCGCTTTACTGGCCATGGCCGCGCTGCTCAGCGCCTGCGCCGCCAACCAGGTCAACCACGACTTCGATGCCAGCCGCGACTTTGCCGCCTATCGCAGCTGGAGCTGGAAAGACCCCGCCCTGCAATATCGCCCCGATGATCCACGAATCAAAAGCGACCTGACCGAACAGCGCATCCGCCAGGCCGTCGCCGATCAGCTCGACCAGCGCGGTTTGCGTCCTGCGGCGGCGGGGGCCAAGGGTGACCTGAATGTGCAGACCTACCTGATCGTCGAGGATCGTCAGCAGCAAGTGACGACCAATTACGGTGGCGGTTGGGGTGGCCCGTGGAACGGCTACTGGGGCGCACCGATGTACAACGAAACGCGCAACATCACCTACAAGGTCGCGACCATCCAGATCGACCTGCTCGACGGCAAGGACGGCAAACTGGTGTGGCGCGGCAGCGATGAGCAGATGCTCGCCAGCAGGCCGAATCCCGAAGATCGCAGCAATGCCATTCGCGAGACTGTCGGGCGGATTCTGGCCAACTATCCACCGCGTTGAGTCTGTTCAGAAAAAACGGGAGCCCCTGAGCTCCCGTTTTTTTGCCCTGCGACGACCACCGGTAGGAGCTGCCGAAGGCTGCGATCTTATGATTTTGCTTTTCAGAGGCCAAGATCAAAAGATCGCAGCCTGCGGCAGCTCCTACCGGGGATTGCGCGTCTACACTCAGTTGCACCAATGGAGCTAGCGGCAAAGGAGTGCGCCATGTCGCCTCGTTCGCGATTCAACGGCCCGGCCCGCCAGCGCGGGGCGATTGGCTTGATAGCGGCGGCCACCCTCAGTCTGGCGGTGGTGATGCTGCTGTTGGTGGTCGACACCGGCCGCCTGTACATGGAACAGCGCAAATTGCAGCGCGTGGTCGACAACGCCGCCCTCGAAGCCGTCAGCCGTGGCGGTAATTGCCTGCCGGGGCTGAGCGCCGCCAGTTATGCCGGGCAAAGCGCCGTGCGCAATGGCTACATCGTCGATGCCAGCAACACCCTCGCCACCACGTGCGGCACCCTGGTGACTGCCGCCAGCGGTTTACGCACGTTCGCCGTGGATGCCACGCAAATGGCTGCGGTCAAAGTCGTCGCCAGTCGCACGGTGATCACCAGTTTTGCCGGCGGCGTACAAGCCTTGTTCAGCGCTACACCGGTCAGTCTCAATACCACGCTGAATGCCTCGGCGGTGGCCGCCAAACCGCAGCCAACGGTCGCCCAGCTGAATATTCGCAGCACGCTGGCGAGCATCGATACGGCCCAGTCGAACATCCTCAATCCGCTGTTTTCCGGGTTGCTCGGCGGTAACGTCAACCTCACCGCGTTAGGCTGGGACGGCCTGCTGAACACTGATATCAACTTGCTCAAATACCTTGATCAACTGGCGATCAATCTCAACGTCGCGGCGGGCAATTACACGCAATTACTCAACACTCAGGCCACGGTGACGCAACTGATTCAGGCGGCGGCGACGGTGGTGCAACTCAATGGTGCGACCGCGCAGGTGATCACTGCGCTGGGCCAATTGCAGGTGGCCGCGATCAACGCGGCGCCGGTCAAACTGGGCGACATCCTGCAACTGCAGACCGGCACCACGGCAGCAGGGCTGGACGCCAATCTGCAACTGCTGCAACTGATTCAGGGCGTGGTGCAACTGGCCAACAGCAAGAGTGCGGTGGCGGCGACGTTGCCGATCAGCGTGCTCGGGCTGGCGAATGTCACGGTGCGGGTGAAAGTGATCGAGCCGCCGCAGTTTTCCGCCATTGGCGATCCGGCGCGGGCCAAGGTCAATCCGACCGGGCCGGACCGGATTTATGTGCGTACGGCGCAGGTGCGCACGATGTTGTCGGTGAGCCTGCCGGTGCTGTCCGGGGTCACGGGGCTGACCAATGCGGTGTTGGGATTGGTCGCGGGACTGACGCCGACGCTCAATGCAGTCCTGAGTCTGAATCTGGTAGCAGTCCTGAGTTCGGTTGCCTGCGTCGGTTGCCAACAACTTGACCCACTCCTATTGCCATCCCCTGAAATTGACATCAGCCTGGATGCTGGTGGCGCGAAAAGCTATGTCACCGATTACAGCTGCCCAACCGGGACAACAGGCACGAAAAGCCTGACTGCCCACACCATCACATCCATTGCCGACCTCAAACTCGGAAAGATCGACCCTGCCAACGCCTTTTCCTCGGCCGCCGAACCGACTGTCACGCCGTTACCGTTGGTTGATCTGGGAATCGTCACGTGCCACAAAATTCTGGGCATCGGGACTTGCGACCCCTCCACCCATATTCAATACGGCGCTGGCGGCATTGCGATCAAACTCGACACCAGCGTCGCGCAAAACAATCAGGATCTGGTGTTCTCCAGCGCTACGCCATTCGCCACCCCGGCGAACCTCAAATTGCCCCCAAGCATTCAGTCGGCCGCACCCACCAGTAACATCGTCGGCAGCCTGTCGAACACCCTCGCGGGCATCAACCTGATCGTCTACAAACCCCAGGGCAGCAATCCATTGGGGGCTATCGTTACCGACGTTGCCTCGTTGATCAGCGATGTCGCCAGCAAATTGCTGCCGGTGGTGACCAACCTGGTCAGCCCGTTGCTCGACCCGCTGCTGAACAACCTGCTCAAAGGCCTGGGCATTAACCTGATGGATGTCGACGTCGGTGCCAACATGACCTGCGGCCAGACCGGCAAGGCCTATCTGGTGATCTAGGCGTCCACGGCAACCGGCAACTCGATGCAGAACCGTGCACCCTCCACCGAGTTGCGCACGCTCAACCGGCCGCCCATGTTGTCGATGATGCCGTAGCTCACCGACAGCCCCAGCCCGGTGCCGACGCCGATGGGTTTGGTGGTGAAAAACGGCTCGAAGATCCGCTCCAGTAAACGCGGATCGATGCCGCCCCCGTTGTCCTCGACCCACAGTCGCACATGCTGCTCATCACGTTCAGCGTAGATTGAGATCCACGGTTTGAAGCTTGAGTCCTTCTCGCGTTTGCTCAGTAACGCATCCCGCGCGTTGACCATCAGATTGATCAACACCTGTTCAAGCTGATCGACGTAGCCGCGCACTTGCACCTCGAACCCGGTCTCGCTGATGCGCAAATCCACGCCTTTGCCGCGCATGCCCTCGGCCAGCAGCGACAGCGTGCCTTCAATGGCCGAGGCGGGGTTGAACA
The DNA here is from genome assembly GCF_015461835.1 of Pseudomonas neuropathica. GTDB lineage: Bacteria > Pseudomonadota > Gammaproteobacteria > Pseudomonadales > Pseudomonadaceae > Aquipseudomonas > Aquipseudomonas neuropathica. The sequence continues at coordinate 188,710 of NZ_JACOPX010000013.1, forward strand.
GTTGCTGCTCGATCTCCGAACGTCGGCCGAATACGCGCATGTGATCGACGACTTTCGCTGCCCGCTGCACCTGCGCATCAATGCGATTGAGCTTGTCGGTCAGGTAATCGACCTGCACATCGCCGTTGCCCAGACGCTTGAGCACGTTGACGATGGCCATGCGCATCACGTTCAGCGGCTGATTGATTTCATGGGCGAGGCCGGTGGCCATTTCGCCAAGGGTGGCCATTTTCGCGCTTTGCGTGAGTTGCTGCTGCGAGCGGCGCACCTCGGTGTTGTCGCGGCCTACCGCTTGCACTTCGATCAACTGGCCGTGCTCATCGAACACGCCGCGATCGGACCACACCCACCAGGCATGTTCTCTGCCGGGCAGTTGCAGGCTGATTTCCGCGGTGCTCACCGGTTGCTCCGCAGTCAGTGCAGCGAGGCGCTGGACGAACGCAGTACGTTGTTCCTCGGACATCCAGCTGCCCAGATCGACCCCTGGCAGTTCCTCCGGCGTGCATTCCAGATACTTCGCCAGCGGCCGGTTACCAAAGGTCAGAATCAGATCCGGGCGATAGCGACAGATCATTGCCGGCGAGTCTTCCACCAGAATCCGATAGCGCTCTTCACTCTTTTTCACCTGTTCGGCTGCCAGGGTCGCCTCGGTGACGTCCAGCCACAAACCGACCGCTTCGACCGGCAGGCCGAGGTCATTGCGCAGCAGACGGGCTTCATCGAGCAACCAGTGATACTCGCCGCGACGGTCGCGCAGTCGATAACGGCTGCGCACCGAACCTTCGCGCAGCAACTGGCGGCTGCGGGCGAAATACACCTCGCGATCCTCGGGATGGATCATCTCGACCAGTGCGCCGTCGCTGCAGTCCTCGAGGTTCCAGCCCAGCAAGGGTTGCAAGCTGGCACTGAAGAACGCCGGGATCAGCGCGCCTTCGTGGTAGTGCTGGACGTAAATCACCGCGGGCGAGCTGGCAATCAGGTTGTCCAGCCGCGCATGCGCGGCGGCGGCCCGTTGTTGCTGGTTCTGGATGTCGCTGATGTCGAGCATGAAACCGACCAGCCGGCGGTGCTCGCCGCTGCCAATCAGTTGGCCCTGTACGCGATACCATGTGGGCGCTTGCGCGGGATTGCCGCCGTGCAGACGCACCGACAGCGTCAGAGCCTCACCGTGTTGTTGCAAAGCGTGCAGACGGCTGCGCAACTCGTCGCGGTCGGCGGGATGGATTTGCGTCAGCCAGTCTTCCAGCGGCAATCCGCCAGGGTTGACGTTCAGGGCCGCCGCCAGCGTGGGCGCCAGCTGAATGTTGGCGTCGCCTGCAAGGATCTCCCACCAGCCGGTACCGAGCAGGGTTTGCAGCGATTCGATGCGTTCCAGTTGCAGGTGATGCTGCTGTTCGCGCAGGCGCCCCAGCAACGGCCCGGCCAGCGCGCCGAGCAGTGCCATCCAGTCACGCTCGGTCAGGTATGGTGCGGCGCTGTCCACGGGATAAAACCCACAGAGCAGCCAGGCCACCACACCGTGTTCATCGCTATACGGCACCGCGAAACCTTCGGCACTGCCGAACAGAACCTGCACTCGCGAATGTTCATCCAGGCCCTGATGCGCGCCGACACGTTGCGGCGCGGCACCGTTCAGGCTGTCCAGCGGCGTGCCCAGACGTTGCTGGTCGTGCCACAGGTTCGGCGCATCGTGGGCCCGATGCTGACGATAGATCTGCCAGCCCTGCTGCTCATCATCGAGCAAGGCCAGCGCCAGACAAGGGATGTGCCAGCGCTGGGCGATCATTTGCAATTGTTCGCTGACGATCGCCGGCAACCGCGCCTGGCTGCATGCGCGCAACTGGTCGCTGATCTGCCCGGCGAGCAATCGGCAGGCATCACGCTGGCGCGATTGTTGGCGTTCGAGCAACAAGTCGGCGATATCGATCAACTGCATCAGCCAGCCCTCGCCCAGCGGTTGAACCCAGCCACGCACGTGCACGGTCTGCTCGCCCAGACCGAAGAAGTCGAGATCAAGCAAAAGCCCCTGCCACTCCCTTGGTCGACCTTCGATGGTCAGTGTGCTGTGCGGCAGTAGATAGGCGCTCAGCGGTAAGGGCCGATCGTGAGTCTTGAACTGCGCCAACAGGTGCCGCAGCGGCCCGGCCATTTGCAGCACGTCCCCGTCGTCGTTCAGGTACAGGTGCAAGCCTGTTGCGGGTGAACCGAGTGGGTCGGGCAACTCATGGGCGGCGGGCGGTGTGCGTTTGAGCAAACGCCCGAAAAGTTTGTCTCCAGACGTCAAAATTGCAGACTCGACTTGGCGGTCAGGTAAGTGGGCAGGCTGGGTACCGCGCCGATGCCCGGCAGAACCAGAAACGGCATGACCTGATTGAGCTTGCTGACCGGGTAATTCACTTGCACTGTCAGCAGGCCCGTCGCGCTGTATTCGACACTGGTGTCAACGCCGACCACCAGGTTGAAGATCGGACGGATCCAGGACAATTGCTGGGTCAGCGTGGCATTCGCGGTGTTGATCACCACGGTTGAATAGTTGGGCGTGTTGGGATCGACCGCGACACTGCGGCGCACGGCTTCGGATGTGGCCTGATTGAACGATTGCATCATCACCAAGGGCAGGCTGTAACTGACCAGGCCGTAAAACACGGCGAAAAAGATGATGAACACCAAGGCGAACTCAATCGCCACCGCACCTTTTTGCGACTTGCGAAAGCCGGTTTTCATGAGTGCGTCTACCCTGACTGTCACTGCGTAGTCTCAGCATAGAATCATTCCGCAAAAATGGACGGTTTTTACCGGATGTACAGTTTTCTCCTCCTGATCTGGCTGGGCCTGTGCGCGGCGCAAGATGCCCGCCAGCGACGCATTGCCAATGGGCTGACGCTCGGTGCGGCGGCGCTGGCGCTGATCTATCTGTTGTGGACCGGCAGCACTTGGCTGGGCGCAGAGGCGGGGCAGGGCGGTTGGGCCTGCCTGATCGCGCTGGCGCTGACCCTGCCGGGTTTCTTCATGGGTCGCATGGGCGCCGGCGATGTGAAATTAATGACAGCCCTCGGTCTTGCGACGGACGGTCTGTTTATTCTTGGCGTATTTATGGGGGCGGGCGTCGCCAGCCTGATCTGGATGCTGCTGGCGCCAAGAGTCTGGCTCCATATGAGTCAAGGGCTTAGAGAACGTCTGCGATATATGGCCCCGGAGATGTCAAAAAAGCTGCCATTTGCACCGTTCGTGCTGGTCGGTGCAGTGCTCGTCATGCTTTGGATCCACTAGTCGCCAAGCGCCACTAGTTCTATGTACATAGTCGGAAAGTACGTCTACTTTCAAATGAACTGGTTATACAGCCAAAGGCTGACAGTACAGGAATGGTCAGCTTTGGCCTGGGACATGGAGTAGCACGTGAACAAGCTTACGTCTGCGGTAAAAGTCCTCGTGGTCGACGATCAGCCGTTGATCGTGGAGGAGCTGTGCGAGTTTCTTGAAAGCAACGGTTATCGCTGTGTGCCATGCGAATCCAGTCTGCAGGCGATCGAGCGTTTCAGTGAGGACGCGGAAATCGGTCTGGTGCTGAGTGATCTGCACATGCCGGACATGGATGGCATTCAACTGATTCAGGCGTTGCAGCGTTTGGCGGGCAAGCGTCGGGTGTTCGAGGCGATCATGCTCACTGGGCGTGCCGACAAGCAGGATGTGATCAAGGCATTGCGTGCCGGGATTGCCGATTATTATCAGAAGCCAATTGATCTGGATGAGTTGCTCGACGGGGTGCGGCGTCAGGAGGCGGCGCTGCAGGAGCGGCAGAAGAATCTGCAATTGGGGCATTTGAATCAGAAGTTGCAGTATCTGTCTGAGTCGATTGATGACCTTTATCAGGATCTGGACAAGGTGCGGCGTAGTCCTTCGGCGGTGGTTCGTGATGTGTTGGGCGGTGAGCCTGTCGAGGCTGAGGCTCAGGAGATGCCGGAGATTTTCAATCAGTTGTCGCCGCGGCAATTGGATGTGGCGCGGTTGGTGGGCAAGGGGCAGACCAATTATCAGATTGCCTGTGAGTTGGGGATTACCGAGAACACGGTGAAGCTTTATGTTTCGCAGGTGTTGCGGTTGACGCATATGCATAATCGGACGCAGTTGGCTTTGGCTTTGTCGCCGAGTGCTTCTGCTGCGCGGCAGAGGGTTACGGCGCATTGACTTGGCGGCCTTTGGGCCGACCAGGTTCTTGGGGTTTGGTGTGTATATCCGTTTTTTTGGGTGTTGCGGCTGGCGGTTCCGCCCTTACGGCGGGTCACTTTTTCAGACGCCAAAAAGTAACCAAAAGGCTGGGCCCCGGCGTTCGGCCCCTCGCTAGGGCTCGGGGTTCCTTCGTTCCGGGATCTATCCGGGGGGCATCGCCTACGGTTTGCTTCGCTGCACCTCCTCTCGATGTGTTTGGCTTCGCCAAACGGTCGCTGCGCTCCCACCCCCGGATAAATCCCTCCACTCAGCCTGCCGAAGGGGCCAGCAGATCAAAAGCTGCAGCCGAGCTAACGCTCATCCTGTTGAGTGGTTAGGAGCGGGTGAGGGGCTTTTGATCTGTTTCAGAATCTGAATTTGCTTCGGTATTTCACGTCGGCGTAGCTCTCCCAGACACCACGGTCAGTTCCCTCTCCCTCTGGGAGAGGGCTAGGGTGAGGGGCTTTTGATCTGTTTCAGAATTTGAGTCCGACTCGGTATTTCACGTCGGCGTAGCTCTCCCAAACACCACGGTCAGTCCCCTCTCCCTCCGGGAGAGGGCTAGGGTGAGGGGCTTTTGATCTGTTTCAGAATCTGAATTCGACTCGGTCTTTCACGTCGGCGTAGCTCTCCCAAACAACTCGGTCAGTCCCCTCTCCCTCCGGGAGAGGGCTAGGGTGAGGGTTGGCTTTTGGCTGTTTAAATTTGTGGCAGATAACCGGAACCTTCCCACACTGTTTTCAGGTTGTCCGTCGGACGTGCGCTCTCTAGTCTTTGGCTGTCGCTGCCAATTCAGCGACCGGGTGTGGAAACCTGAATTTCAAGTAGATGCGTTGCATCGCTACCGCAATCATTGTCGGCGTCTTCTTTCGTCTGCAAACTGTGTCGCGGCGGCTGTGCGCGGGCAGGCTTCGGTCTGGCCGGTTGCCTACTTATCGGTTTTCCACCCTGCGTACAGCTGCCACCTTTTGTCGTGTGGAAACGACAAAGGTGGCTCCTCAGCCAAGTAGGAGTTGATATGGACAAACTGATCCCCGACCCACCCAACGAAGCCACCACCCCGCTCGAAGATGCCATCCGCGCCGACGACCTCGTCAAGAACCGCGAAGCCATCAAACGCGCTCTCGATTTCTACCTCTGCCCCGAACCTGAAAAACCCCGGCAAGCCAGCACGATGTTTCTCATCCATCCGAAAATCGACACCGAAAGCCTGCTCGCCCATGCCTGCGAATCCCTGGCGTCGGCCAACACCCTGGCCGGTAACTTTGCCGATCAGCTTGGCCGGCCTGAGCGCAATACCGCGCTGGCGATTCAGCAGATCGTCATGCTGGCCGAGCTGGCGGTAAACCGGGCGCTGGATCGGGTGGATCCGCAGGCCTGATCCGGCAGGCACACCGTGTCATCGTTCTTCGCGAGCAGGCTCGCTCCCACAGGTGGAGTGCATTTCAAAAGGCGGGAGCGAGCCTGCTCGCGAAAGCGCTCGCAAGGTCACCCCATCACTAATTCTTGCTCTCGATCTTCCCACCCGCATCCGGATCATAAAAATCCGGAATCTCGTATTTGTACTTCTTCAGCCAGCGCTGCATTGCCAAATCCCGTTCGGTCGCAGTCGCCGTTTGGGGTTTGGGGGAGGCGGCTTTGTTGCGGCTTTGCAGGACCAGCCAGCCTTCGGTTTCCTGTTGTTGCGCCGAAGAGGGGCCGGCGTCGATGGCGGCGGCGCTGAGGGGCAGGCTGAGCAGGGTCAGGTAGCACAGGCCTTTGAAGGGGTTCATGGCTGTCTCCTTATTTGAGCGATGACGGCAACGGGTCAGCGACGGCGGCCACTTGATTGCCGGTGGCAGGTTTGGCCTTGACCGGGGCTTTGAGTTTTTCTGCGCGTTCCTGGGCTTCGGTGAATTGTTGCGGGGTCAGTTTGGCGCGGCTGACGATTTCCGCGGCTTGTGGCCAGTCGTTCTGGTACAGCAGCAGGGTGACCATGTTCAGGGTCGCCAGTTGGTTGTTCTGCTTGAGTTCGATGGCGGTGAGGAACTCGAAGCGGGCGTCGTTGAGGCGCAGTTGGTTGAGGTAGACCACGCCCAGGTCGTTGCGGATTTTTTCGTCGGTGGGGGCCAGGCGCGCGGCGCGTTGCAGGTGGGCCTGGGCCTGGCCGTTGTCGCCGCGAGCAGCGTAGAGCTGGCCGAGGCCGTGTTCGGCTTCGGCGGTCAGGCAGCCGCCGAGCAGGCCGCGGTACAGCGGCTCGGCTTCGCTACGGCCGAGCAGACGATAGACCTTGGCTTTGCGCAGGCGCACTTCGCTGATGTTGTCCGGCAGGCTTTGCAGGTTAGCCAGGCTGGCGTGTAGTTTGCCGTCGTTGGCCAGATCGTCCGCGAGGTTCAGGGCCAGCTCCTGCTCCTGGGTCATCTTGCTGCAACTGCTCGGTGCCAGCAGCGCTGTCCAGGGTGCCTGGCCGTCGGTGGCGCAACCACCGAGCAGCAACAGACTTGCCATGACTATCAGTACTTTCATCAAACGCTCTCCATGAGCAAGGTCAGTTTGCGAACGCCCGGGCTATCGCGGTGAAGCCCGGGCCGGCGAGGACGATCAGCAGTGCCGGAAACAGAAACAGCATCATCACTACAGACATCTTCGCCGACATTTTCGAGATGTATTCCTGCAGGCGGGTCAGGCGTCGGTCATCCAGCAGTTGCTTGAGCGCCAGCAGCGATTTCATCGCGCCGCCGCCCTGTTGAATCAGTTGCTGGAGGATCACGCAGGTGTCGCTGAATTCGTCCACGGCAAGCATCACCGCCGCTTTGTTCAACTCCTGGCCGAGTTCCAGGCCAGAGTCGACACGGGTCAGGATCAGACGCAGTTCGCTGGTCAGTTCCGGCAGCAGTTTTTGCGCTTCGATGCTGAGTACACGCAGGGCTTGTTCCACTGCCATGCCGGATTCGAAGAGGATGCGCAGCAGCGGAATAAACGTCGAAACCTCCACTGCGATGGTTTTCTGCCGCCGTGCTGCGGCGTACGCCAGCAGGCGTTTGGGCAGCAGGTAACCGCCACCGGTGGCGAGCATTGGCACCAGCCAGCGGTTGTCGGCTTGGGGGAAGAACACTTCTTGCAGAAAGATCGCCAGGCCCAGCGTCAACAACGGCGTACCCACCTGGCATGCCGCATACAGCGCCCGTTCGTTGGCGCGGCGCCAGCCGATGCGATTGAGCAGGGTCTGGGTTTCGCTGTCGATGCTCACCGAGCGCTGACCGAACTTGCTGCTGCCGAGTGCACGCAACCAGCTGCCGAAGCGGTTCTCGCGTACCAGTTGTCCTTGCAGGCGCTGATTGATCTGACGCACCCGGCGCCGCTCCATCAGCAGGTGATTGATTACCAGCATCAAGGCGCCGAGCAGCAACATCAGTGCCGCGAGCCAGACCATGTCAGACGCTCCTCAACATGCGCCACAGCGCCAGGCTGCCGACCACTTGCAGCACGGCGGCGCTGATCAACATGTGCTGACCACTGGCGTCGTTCCACATCCCCAGCATGTAGCCGGGGTTGGTCAGCATGAAGTAACTCACCAGCAGCAACGGCAATGAGCCGAGCACCCACGCGGTCATCCGCGTTTCGCCGGTGAGGGCGCGCAGTTGGCGGGCGCCCTGGTCGCGTTCGCGGATCAGTTTGATCAGGTTCTCCAGCAGCTCGCTGGCGTTGCCGCCGTAGCGATGATTGACCTTCAGGCCGAGGGCGAACATGCGCAGTTCATCCTGTTCATACAGCTCGGCAAAATCACTGACCGCATCGGGCAGGTTCACCCCCAGTTGCACGTTGCGCTGGACCCGGCCCATGGCTTTTTTCAGCGGATCTTCGCTGGCTTCAATGCCGCCCATGACTGCGTCACTCAGGGTGCGCCCGGACTTCAGGCTACGCACGGTGTGATCAAGCAACTGCGGCAGTTGCTCGATCATGCGTTTGATCCGACGCTGGTAAAGAATGGCGATGTATAGCCGCAATAGCAGTGGCGGTATGACGATCATCAGTAGCAGGCCGATCCAGTCGGCAAGAAAATACCCCAGCGCTATCGCTAGCGCCCACAGGCTCAGCCACAGGCCGAAACGTTCGGTCGGACGGCCCAGTCCGGCGCGCAGAAACATCCGTTCCAGTCCAACCCACACAGGTTTTTCCGGCGCCAGTTGCGGTTGTCCGGCGGCGAGACGGTTGAGCACTTTTTCCGTGGCGGTCTTGCGCAGACCCTGCAAAAACAGGCGAATCGACAGCCCCAGCAGCGTCAGGCAGATAACGATGAGAATGATCGGTCCCAGCATGCTCGATGCTCCTTGCCGTCAGCCCAGATGTGTCTCGTGGCGCAGCTTGTCGCCGGCCGGATTGACGGCTTCGCGCAGGAAGCCGAAGCCCGTACGGCGGTCGAGGCGGAACAGCGTGTTGGTGACGTAGACGTCTTCGCGAATGCCGACCACTTCCACCACTTCACTGACGCAGCGGCGCCCGTCAGGCATGCGCGTCAACTGAATGATCACGTCGAGGGCGGCGCAGATCATCTGGCGCAGGGTGCGTTCGGCGATGGAACGGCCGGTCAGGCCGACCAGCGTTTCCAGGCGCAGCAGGGCATCCTGGGCGTTGTTGGCGTGCACGGTGCTCATCGAACCGTCGTGGCCGGTGTTCATCGCCGTGAGTACGTCGACCACTTCGACACCGCGGATCTCGCCGAGGATGATCCGGTCGGGGCGCATCCGCAGGGCGTTGCGAATCAGGTCGCTGGCCTTCACCTCACCGTGGCCTTCGGCATTCGGCGGACGGGTTTCCAGGCGCACCACGTGCGGGTGGCCGAGCTGCAATTCGGCGACATCTTCGATGGTCACCAGACGTTCGTGCGGGTTGATCAACTGGCTGAGAATATTCAGCAGCGTGGTCTTGCCGGTGCCGGTGCCGCCGCTGATCAGGATGTTGCAGCGCTTGCCGACGGCATCCTGGAAAAACTCGAAGATCGACAGGTCGACGGTTTGCATGGCGATCAGGTCGCTGCTTTTAAGCATGTCCTTGCGGAATTTGCGAATCGACAGGCATGGGCCGTCGAGGGCAATCGGCGGAATGATCGCATTGACCCGGCTGCCATCCGGCAGGCGTGCGTCGACCATCGGCGAGGACTCGTCGAGGCGCCGTCCGAGCGGTGCAAGGATGCGCTGCATCACGCGTTCGACGTGATGCGCATCGATAAACCGCAGGTCACTCTGGTGCAGCACACCGTCGCGTTCGATGAATACCCGGTGCGGGCCGTTGACCAGAATCTCGGTCACCGAGTGATCGCGCAGCAACACTTCCAGCGGACCGAAACCGGTGAGTTCGTCGACGATCTCTTCGGCCAGCCGCTCCATCTCGTAGCGGGAAATCGCCAGATGCAAACGGGCGATGTACTCGGCGACCTTGTCGGTGACGAACTGTGCGAGTTGCTGACGAGAACCTTCCAGCAGGTTTTTTCCCGACTCTTCGAGGGCGTCGATGATGTAGCGATGCAGGACCAGTTTCAGGCCTTCGTGATCGCTGTTGCCGCCGCTGCTGCGGGGCGCAGCGCCGAAGAGTTTTTCTGCGCTCATGAGGTGCCTCGCAAGCGGTCGAACCAGGTGACTTTGGGCTTGGCCAGGCCCTCGGAGCGTTTGGCCAGGCGCTCACCGAGGGCGCGCAGGCTCTGGGTGAGTTTTTCTCGCGGGGCCAGTTCGAACAGGCTGACGCCCTGGTTTTTCGCGTTCAGGCGCACTTCTGGAGTGAGGGCCAGCGTGGCGATCACTTCCAGATTGAAGGTCTTGCCGAGGGTTTCGGAGTTGGGCGCGACGTTGCTCAGGTAGCGGTCGATCAGTAGGCGCCCGTGGTCGAGTTTCATGCCTTTTTCCCGCCACAGATTGAGCACCGCGAGATTGCGTCGGCAGTTGAGTACGTTCTGGTCGGTGTACCAGAGCAACTTGTCGCAATGGCTGACAAAGGTGCGCAAGGCTTCGCTGTCAGTCTGCCCGGTGAGGTTCACGACGATATGCTGGAAGTGCTGGCGCAGGGCGCTGAGCAACATGTACAGCTCGGCGGCGCTGGTGTTTTCCAACGGCTCATCGTTGCTGGCGTAGGCGAGAATGCGCAGGCCGGCTTCGGCGCTGGTGAAGGCGCTGTCGATCAGCGTGGCGTCGAGCCGGCGCAAGTGACGCAAGGCATCGCCAAAGTGAAACGAACTTTCCAGCCCGAGCAGGGCGAGGCTGTCACCGCGCGGCAGACCGAGATCGAGCAGCAAGGTTTGCTGACCGCTCTTTTGCACCACCAGGGCCATGTGGTTGGCCAACAGCGCGCCATCGGAACTGCTCTGCACGCCATACATGACCGTAAGGCCGCCCAGTTGCGTATTCGGCGCCACGGGCGGCAGGCGTTTACTCAAGCGCCGCACCAGCCCGGCGACTTCGCTGGAACGCGAACCGTAGGCGACAAAATCCCGGGCCCCGGCACGCATCGCATTGAGCACCAGCTGATTGTCCATGCCGTCGCCGAGGGCCACGATCGCCAGCATCGGTTTGGCTTCCAGCGCGCCTTCGATCAACGCGCTCTGGGCGACCACGTGTTCGCGATCCAGCCCGACGAACACCAGGCTGGCAAAGGTGACGTCGACCAGCGCCAGCAGCTCATCCAGGCTGCCGCCACCGGCGCTGACCACCTGACCGAGCGGCGCGAGCGCGCCCTGCAGCCACTCCAGATCGGTGCTGTTGCGGGTGATGGCGAGAAAGGTCTGGCTCAGGCTCTGGCTCATTGCGATAACCCGCTGCGCTTGTCGAAATTGCCGTTCTCGAGGAAGAACATGCGATAGAAATTCGGATCGTAATTGCGCAGTTTTTCGCCCGGTAACGACGGCAGCTGGGCATCGGCGGCCAATGGCTGGACCAGATGCGGGGTGACGATCATCAGCAGTTCGCGCTCTTCCCGTTTGATCTGCGAGCCTTTGAAAAATGCGCCGAGCACCGGGATATCGCCGAGGCCGGGAAACTTGTTCACCTGCGAGCTGTTGGTGGTGCTGATCAAGCCGCTGATGACGAAGCTTTCGCCATCGCCCAGCGACACGCTGGTGTCGGTGCGGCGGATGGTCAGGGCCGGCACAGTGGTGCCGGCAATTTGTACGGCGTTACTGAAGTCCAGTTCGCTGACTTCCGGGGCGACCTTCAACGCGATGCGGTCGCGACCGATGATGGTCGGCGTCAGGGTCAGGCGGATGCCGAATTCCTTGTACTCGATCGACACGCTGTCGCTGCCGGAACTGGGCACCGGAATCGGAATTTCACCGCCGGCCAGAAAGCTTGCGCTTTGCCCGTTCAGCGCCACCAGGCTCGGCCGCGCGAGGGTGTAGGCGAAGCCGGAGGTTTCCAGCGCGTTGATGATCGCCATGGTCTTGCCGCCGATCCACGAGAAGTTGAACAGTGAGTTGTCCACCGGCAGGCGTGGCTGCGGCACCCCGTCAATCGGCGGCAGGGTGCCGGGCGAACCGAAGAGGAAATTGCCGCGCGTACCGATCAGTGAGGCGGTAGCTTCCTTGAGTTTGGTGCGGCTGACTTCGACGAAACGGATATCGGTCTGTACTTGCGACGGCAGGTTCGGGTCATCCGAGGGCAGGGTGCCGGTCATGGCGGCAGTGGCGGCGCCCTGAACAAAGACCATGCTCTGGCGCGGCTCGCTTGAACATGACGTCCAGACCATCAGGCTGGTGGCGCCGGGTGCAACACCGGTGAGCAGAAAGGACGAGCTGCCGTTGGCGTGGACGTCGGCGATTTTCGGGTCGCCAATCGCCAGACGTGTGATCGCCACGGGGGACTGCACGTCCTGCTGAAAGCCTTCGCCGATTTCGATCACTGGCGGCATGCGCCCGAGTGCCGAGCAATTGCCGACCGCCGCCAACGCGGCGTCCATCGACAGTCCCATCAGTAACAGGGCGCACAGCATGGGTTTGAATGTCGGCCTGAAACGACTCTGCATGCCCTTGGATCCTTGCGCTGTCATGGGTTTTGTTGGGTGATCTGGTTGCCGCGAATGATTTCCACAGCAGGCCGTGCGGCGCCACCGGAACCACCGCTGGACGGTGCTTTCGGTGCGGTGCCCATGGCCAGTTGGTTGAACTGGAAGAGTTGTCGGTTGGCGGTGTCGAGATGGGCCGTGGACTGGTTTTCGCCGGCCCAGTATTTGGCCAGGCGTTGCTCTTCACTGCTGCGTACGGCCAGGCGCAAGGTGCCGGCCTGGGTGGCGAGCATCAGGCGACTGAGCAGTTGTTCCGGCACCGCCAGCACCACGGTGCGCGCGGCGACGCGGCGTTGATCCTGTTTGAGTTTTTCGTCTGCACTCAGGGCCGGCGAGGCCGGTTGGCCGTCGTTGGTCAGGCCGTACTGGTCACCCACCCCAAGCACGCGCATGGCCGGCAAAACGATCTGCGCCGACTGTTCGAGGTTGCTGGAGTCCTGGCGCAGGTAGAGCAAGACATCGACGTAATCGCCGGGAATCAGTTGCCCGGCGGCACCGATCACTTCGTCAACGGCCACGGTGAGCGCGCGTTCGTCAGTGTGAATCATGCGTGCCAGTGAGCCGCCCGCCGTGAAGCTTTCATCGTTCAGCCAGGTGCCGGCGCTGAGGTGCCGCCAAGGTGTGCGGCCAATGGCCTGATCGACAGTGCTCAAGCTGCCCGCCGGTGCACTGCGCAGTTTTTCCACCGCTACATCGGCGGCGGTCAGCGCAGTGAAGGGTGGCACGTCGTGCAGCAGCACCACCACGGGTTGGCGGGTCTGGTCTTCGGCGATCGCGACAGTTTTTTCAACAGTGACAGTTGGGGCGACGGGGGCGACGGCGACGGGCGCTGGTTGACGACTGAGTACCAGTCCCCAGTAACCGACAAAAATGGCTCCCAATAACAGGATGGCTGCAAGGCCCATGGTGACGCGACTGTTCATGACGGCTCTCCCTTTCCTGCTGCACTACCCACTGCTATTGCTAACGAGAGAAGTTCCCAATCCGGCAGCTATGAACATGCAACTATTTCGCTATTTCCACGCTAGCTGATCCAAGCCAAAACGCCATTACTGACAGGAAAATAACTCACGAAAGTATGAGTCTTGGCCAATTAACAGCAGCCGATGGCAAAAACACGATTGGATTAATACTTTCAGGTTAATCCGTTCTTACAGTTGTTGGGTGGGGGTTTGTTGACAATGCTCAAATGGCACGGTGGAACCTTGCCGCTGTAGTGCGACATCGGCGCCAGAGGCGCGAAGGAGTGGATGTATGTTCCAGATGATTGTTGATTACTTGATGGCCAGAGTGCGTCTGTTGTTCAGAAACGAGGAGGCGGCATCGGCTATCGAGTACGCGATCGTGGTGGCGATGGTGGCCGTTGTGGTTGTGGCATTTGTGACCCCCCTCGGTAATCGGGTGTTGTTCTACTTCAACAACATTTTGACCGGACTGGGCGGCACTGCCGTGACCAGACCCTGACGATCAAGGAGAACGGCGATGCTCTTTGAATACCTGATGATTCGTGCTCGCAGTTTCCTGGCCGATGATGACGCTGCATCGGCCATCGAGTATGCGATTGTGGTGGCGATGGTCGCGGTGGTGGTCATCGTGTTCGTCACGCCAGTGGGTGGCCGTGTGGTGGTCATGTTCAACAACTTGCTGGTGGCGCTGGGTGGAACGGCCGTGTCGACGACGCCTGCGCCGTCCCCCTGAGCTGAAACGAAGCTCAATGCCCGGATGATGTCGGGCTACACTCGGGTTCACTTTCAGTTTTCAGGGATTGCCCATGACTGCTTCCTCGCTGCCCCGGCAACAGTTGCTTCTGGTTGACGATGAAGAGGACGCGTTGCTGGAGTTGGCGGAGTTGCTGGAGGGGGAGGGGTTTGTCTGTCATACGGCGACGTCGGTGAAGCTGGCGTTGCATCATCTGACTCGCCACCCGGATATCGCGTTGGTGATCACTGATTTGCGCATGCCGGAGGAGTCCGGCATGTCGTTGATCAAGCGCTTGCGTGAGCATACTTCGCGCCAGCATTTGCCGGTGATTGTGATGTCGGGGCATGCAGATATGGAAGACGTCAGTGATCTGTTGCGGTTGCAGGTGCTGGATCTGTTTCGCAAGCCGATTTATCACGTCAGGTTGTTGGAGACTTTGGATAATTTGTTTCCCAAGCCTAAGTCGCAGGCTGGCTCAGGTTGAACTCGGCGGCCTTTGGGCCGACCGTGCGTTGGGTGTTTTGGGTGAATATCCGTTGCTGCGGGTGTTGCTGTTGGCGGTTTCGCCCTTACGGCGAGGCACTTTTTCCAGACGCCGAAAAAGTACCCAAAAAGGCTTGCCGCAACGTTCGGCCCGCTCGCTGAGGCTCGGGGTTCCTTCGCTCCGGGATCGATCCGGGGGCAGCGCCTACGGTTTGCTTCGCTGCACCTCCTCTCGCTGTGTTTGGCTTCGCCAAACGGTCGCTACGCTCCCACCCCCGGTTCAATCCCTCCACTCAGCCTGCCGACGCGGCCGGTGAGTCAAGATCAAAAGCTGCAGCCGAGCTAACGCTCATCCTGTTGAGTGGTGAAGGGCAGAGGTGATGCGGGGTTTGGTGCATTGCTCTTGTTCTTCTGTAGGAGTGAGCCTGCTCGCGATGGCGGTTCGACTGCTGGTCGGGTTCTTGAGAATTTGGCGCCATCTCTTTGACTTTTTGATGGTATCAAAATGATGGCTCCTGTAGATTCCCCGCGCCCGAGCCAGGACACATGGCGGGCCGGTAGGGATGCCTGTATGAATACGTGACCCCTGCTGAAACTGTTTTTCATGTTTTCGAAGGGACTCTCGTTTGAATACTTCTGGTCTGCGCCGCTCTTTGCTGGCGCTTTCTGTTGCGGCTTTCGCTGTCAACGCTCCGGTTACCGGGGCTGTCACCCTCAATTACGATCTGGGTAGCGGACCTCTGGTCAGCGTCAACCAGACCTATGACTTCCTGAACCTCGTCGGTGTAGCAAACGTCGTCGAGAGCTCGCCATCGGCCATGACCAGCGCCGCGCAGTTCTCCGGTTCGAGGGTCAATGCTGAAATCATCAACAAGGCCGCGATCACTATTGATGGTGCCACCCACGGTGTCGGCATCGACATCAAGTCGGCGGGGGTGTCTTGGGTAGAGCTGGACTCGAACTTCACCAACCAGGGCTCGGTGACGGTTAACGGTCTGGCCAGCAATGGGGATTCGACGGGTATCGCCATCAAGGACATGCCGATCACCGGCAACTTCATCAACAACGGCGCTATCAACGTCTCCGGCAATAACGCCACAGGGGTTTCGCTGATCGGCACGACCATGGGCTACGGCGTGACCAACGATGCCGGTGGCTCCATCATCGTCAGCGGTAACAACGCCCGTGGCATTTACATGGAGAACACCTCGCAGTCCATGCCGATCTTCAACACCTCGACGATCAAGGCCACTGGCAGTGGCGCGGAAGGTTTGACGTTAAACGGGGCGGCGTTTGTACCCAAGCCTGGCAATAACACCGACAGCCTTTTCAACAGGGGCACCATTTCCGGCGAGAGCATTGGCATCCATGTGAGCAATCAACCGGCGGCGCAAGGCTCATTCAATATCACCTTGGCGGGAGGCTTGGTCGAAGGCTCGACGGCGGCCATTCAAGTGGACGATGGGACGAGTTATTTGTATTGGTGGGGCGGTGACGTCAAAGGCGATTTGCTTGGGCTGTCGGGGATGTCGGTCGATGGAGAGGTCGACTTCTATGGCTCGGTGATCAAGTCCGGTTATGTGGCCATTCAAGAGGCCACGTTGACCTTGATGCAGCCTCACACCACGATCATCGGCAATCTGGACATGGAGGAAGCGGACTCGAATATCGCGATGTCGGTCGGCAATGACACCGACATCAACCGGGCGATTCTGACCGTCACCGGCACCACCGAGATCGCGCCGGGCGGACACCTGCAATTGCAGGCGCGCTCCAGCGATTTTCGCACGGCCGCTGGCGGCAACCGTTACACGTTGATCCGTTCTGGCAATCTGATCGGCGGCGCAAACCTTACGGTCGAGTCGACCTCGGCATTGCTCGAAGTCAAAAGCTATGGCGTTGAGGGCAACGACGTCAAGGCGCTGGTCAGCACCAAGTCGCAAAATGTGTTGACGCAAAATACCCTCGATGCCGGTGGCAGCCAAAACGCTGCTTCTGCTCTGGTCGGACTGTCGGCCTCGCTGATGTCACGTCTTGGTGAACAGGATCCGGTGTTCCAGGCGTTTGCCAACGCCAGCACCGACACGCAACTGGCGCGGCTGGCCGAGACACTCAGCCCGGACGTCAGCCGTGGCGTGCTGCACGCCGCCACCAACAGCCAGACGCTGGTTTCTGACCTGATCAATGGCCGCGCCAATCGTGCACGCACCGCCACCGGCAGCCTGGAAAAAGGCGTCTGGCTGCAAGCCCTCAGCAGCAATGCCGACCAGGATGCCCGTCGCGGTGTCGCCGGTTATGACGCCGACAGCCACGGGATTGCCGTTGGTGCCGACGGTCAGTTGACCGCCGACACATCGATCGGTCTGGCTTACAGCTACCTCGACACCGATGTGAAATCCGATCTCGGCAGCAAAACCAAAGTGACCGGCCATGCGCTGACGGTTTACAGCAACTGGACGCGTGACAACTGGTTTGTCGACGCTTCGCTGATGTACGGCTGGAACGACAACGAATCCAAACGCTACATCGCCGGCACCCGCGCCAAAGGCGATTACGACAGCGATGTATTCGGCGTCAGTGCCTTGGCCGGTTATACCCTGCGCCTGACCCCGGGTGTGGTGCTGGAGCCGCAGGTCGGTGCGCGTTACGCCAACGTCGGTATGGATTCTTATCGCGAGAAGGGCAGTTCGGCAGCGCTGAATGTCGGCAGCCAGCGTTACGAAGTCGGTGAGATGGGCTTCGGTGCGCGCCTGGCCGCTGATTTTGCGCTCGGCACCGGCAGTCTGGAGCCTGAGGCGAAAGTCATGGCCTGGCATGACGTGATTGGCGACAAGGTTGCGACCTCCTCATCGTTCGTACTCGGCGGCGATTCATTCACCAGCCGTGGCACCACACCTGTGCGCGACAGCTATGAACTGGGCCTGGGCGCCAACTATCGGATGGGTGCGTGGAGTGTCGGCGGTTCGTACAACTACGTAACGGCCAGCGGTTTCAATGCCGACGGCTTTACCGCGAAGGTGCGTTACGCGTTCTGATCCGCATCACGTGAAACCTGTGGGAGCGAGCCTGCTCGCGAAGACGGTGTGTCAGTCGACAGATTTGTTGGCTGATCCAGCGCTTTCGCGAGCAGGCTCGCTCCCATCGTTGTTTTGATTCACGGTCGGGGCAATCCCGGCCCTACAACTGATAACTGAAACTAATGCTGTACCGCGTCCGGCGATTGAACGTGTCCAGTGCTTCATCCGACATCGCCTTCGCCGCTTCCAGCGCAATGTTGTAGTACTTGGCATCGCCAAACCGTAGCCCGATCGCCGCCGATGACAGATTGTTGGCCCGCACCGGCAATTCGTTGAACCAACTGCGCGAGCGATCAAGCACGACATACGGTTGCAGGATGCGCACCCAGTTGCCGTCGCGGTTGAAGCTGTAGTTGACCTCGTACGCCACGCCCCAGCCCTTGTCGCCGGACGCTTGATCGTCGGGATAACCGCGCCCGAAATTCTGCCCGCCGAACACCGCGCGCTCGCTGTCGGGCAGGGTGTCGTCGCTCCAGTACAACGCGGCCGACAGCACCCCTTGCCAGTTGTCGAGGAACTTGTCGCTCTGCACGCCAGACAGGCGCAGGCGAAAGAAGTCGAGGTCGATGGCGTTGTTGTTGGTTTTCGCGCCCATGCTGTCGAGGCCCTGGTACACGCCGCCGCTGAGGATCCGCAACTGGCGGGCATCGGCCTTGCGCCAGTCGCTCTCGAAGGCGAGGGCGCGGATGTCGGTGCGTTCTTCGACACTCAGCGGGAAGCCGATCACCTTGTAGCGGGTCTTGTCGTTGACCGCGTAAAGCCTTGAGCCGGCCGTCAGCAGTTCGTTGGAAGCGGCAATCAGCGGCAGGGTGAAACCGATCGAGTAGCGGTCGTTTTCGCGGTGCGGTTTGAGTTGCAGGCCATTGTCGAGCAGGACATTGGTGCCGGGGTCAGCACGGTAGCGTGAAGCCGACAGCGCCAGTTGTGCGCCCTCGTCATTGAGGAACTGGTTGTAGTCGAGCCGGTAGTAATGTTCGTGATCGTCACCCGGTGGAAACAGGCCGCTGAGGGTCAGTTGCTCGCCCATCGCGGTTTGCGAATTGCTGCTGACACCGAGCAGGGCCTGGGTGCCGTTGCGGTTGTCTTCGGTGGTGCTCAGCGTGCTGGTGAAGGGTTTGCGACTGGCCTGGGCCACCAGCGTTGTGGCGCCGTCGGTGGTGCCGGGCGGTGGCACCTGGGCCTGGATCGTCACCCCGGGAATGCGCGTCATCAGCGTGGTGTAGCGCTCGAAGGTCTTGCGGGTCAGCGGCCGCTCGGCCTGAATCTTCGCCGCCAGTTTGTCGAGCAGCGCTTTGACCCGGCCGACATCGCCCTGGATCTGGATATCGCGGACGTAGCCTTCCACCAGCACCACGCGCGCTACGCCGTCATTGAAATTTTGCTGCGGCAAGAACGCGTAGGACAGCAGGTAACCGTCCTGCTGATAGCGTCGGGTGATGTTGCGTGTGGCTTCGATCAGCTCGGCGAGCGTGGCTTGCCGGCCGATCAGGGGCTTATAGATTTCGGCGAGTTCGTTGAGCGGGTAGAGCGTGCCGCCTTCGATCTGCACGGTTTGCAGTTTGATCTTGGTGTCCATCAACAGCGGTTGCGCAGTGGCGGCACCAGCGTCCGGCACTTGCACCGGCGTGGCGCTTGGGCGATAGGCGTCGGCCGGCAGGTTCGGCACCGGCAGATTGCGGATGGTTTCGTTGCTGTTGAGAAAGCTGGGCTGGGTGTCGGCGAGGGCGGCGGAACTGAGACTGAGGAACAGCAGGGATGCCATTACGCGCATAGGACACTCCATGGTCAGATCACGGCACTGGGCTGAATTTTCCTAAGAAAAAAGGCGGAAGACTCGTGGGAATCTTCCGCCCTCAACCAAGCGTAGGCGCTGTAGGTGAGGCCGTCGAATCGGCCAGGTGCAATTTAGCGTTTGTTGCCTCCCAGGGTGCCAGTCAGACCACCGAGTACACCGCCCAGACCGCCACTGGTGGTACCCCCGCTGGTACCGCCGTTGACCAGGCCACCGACGGCGGCGACGGTGCCGCCGACGTTGCTGACCAGACCACCGACTGCGGTGGTGACCGGGTTGTTGGTCGCAGCAATGCTGCCGCCGATACTGCTGACCGCGCCGCCCACCTGGCCGGTGAGACCTGCAACAGGTGAGCCGATGCCGGTGGCGGCGCCGAGTTGCTGAGTCACGTTAGTAACGCCACTGGTGACCGGGTTCAGGCCTGCGCCCAAGGTGGCGCCAACCGTGGCCAGCGGTGAAGTCGTAGCAGTGATCGGGGTGCCCGAACCGCCAAGCACGGTGTTGAGCGACGCGACGGTATTACCGAGACCGACAGCGGTAACGCCGCCTGCGCTGACCACGCCATTGGTATTGCCGGCATTCAGGCCCGCGCCGACGTTGACCACGGCGCCGCCAACGGTTTGCAGCAAACCGGTGCCGCCGAGGCCACCGCCCAAACCACCACCCACTCCACCGGTACCCGAACCAGTGCCGTTAGACACCAGACCACCGGCCTTGCCGACTGCGGTGCCGGTATTGCTCAAGGCGCCACCGAGCGTATTGGTCAAGGCGTTGCCGTTACCCGCATCGGTAACATTGCCGCCCAGTGTGTTCACCGCGCCGCCGACTTGCGCAACCACGCCTTTGAGTGGATCGCCAAGACCTGTGGTCGCGCCGAGTTTGTCCGTGGTGCTTTCAACCATCGCAATCACTGGCACCAGACTACCGCCGAGTTTGTTCGTCAATTGGCTGGTCGGGCCGCTGGTCAGCGTGGTGTCGAGGGTATTGCCGAGCATGGTGACTTTCTCGCCGACACCATCAAGCAGCGGCGCGACTTTGGTCACCACACCGCCCACCACCGGTACGCTGCCCGTCGCAGTGGACAGCTTGGCGCTGAGGTCGGAGACGCCGTTGCCAACATCCGTCACTACACCGCCAACCGAAGCTACGGTGGTGGTCAGGCCATTAGGGTCGGTGGCCAGTTTGCCTACGCCATTGGCGACGCCATCACCCAAGGTGCTGACAACATTGCCTGCGGTGTTGGCCGCACTCTGCACCACACCACCGACCACCGGTACGGTGCTCAGCGAGTCGCCGATCTGGCCAACGCCATCGCCGACACCCGCGACGGTCTTACCGACATCCTGCACCAGGGTGGTGGTCACCAGCGGTGTAGTGGTCGGATTGGTCGGGTTGGTCGGATCCGTTGGGTCTGTCGGGTTGGTTGGATTGGTCGGATCGGTGCCACCGGTTCCGCCAGTACCACCTGTGTTCCCGGTCCCGCCGGTTCCGCCTGTGCCTGCAGTATCACCGCTGCCGCCCGTACCGCCAGTACCCGAGGTGCCGCCAGTGCCAGCGGTGCCGTCCGCCGCAGAACTGCCGGAGCTGCTGTGATGGCCGCCACCGCCGCTGCTGCAGCCGGCGAGGCCGAGGGAGAGAATCAATGCCAGAGCGATTGCCGATTTGCACCACACATCTTGAGTTTTCATGATTGAGATTCCTTGCACCTGTCACAACGTTCGTTGTCTTCGATGGCTCGCCGATCTGGTGTCGGTGATGCCTTCGCCCGTTGTGCTCAATCTCAGTCCAGGGGCAGGTTTCAGGCCATTCTCAAGTTGGTATTAACGCCTTTATATATAAGGTGAAGTTCAGCGCCTAAGGACTAATACCCAGGATATAGCCGGACAAAAAAAGGCCTTGATAATCAAGGCCCTGGTTTTTTCAGCGGAAGGGGGAATGACGACGAAAACTTAAGTTATATACACACAATTAACGGTATCCCGCGTGCTCAGGCAATCGGTTGCCACTGCCCGACCATGTGTTCCAGGTCTTGCGCACCGATCAACCGCAACTCACCACTGGACCCCGCCGCACTCGCCAGCAGGGTCACCTCACTGGGCAGGCGCACCGGTTTGCGAAAGTGCACGGCGATCTCAAGGTTGGCCTTGGGCAAATGATCGTTCAGCGCCGCGAGGGTCCGCGCCTTGTTCCACAAACCATGGGCAATGGCCGTTGGAAAACCGAACAACCTGGCACTGGCCGCACTCAGGTGAATCGGGTTGTAGTCTCCGGAGACTTTGGCGTATTGCCGACCGATATCGGCCGGGGCTTTCCAGCGCGCCACCTCCACCAGCGATTGCGATGGCTCCCAGGTCTGCTCGACCGGCTCGCCCTCAAGCTTGACGCCGCGACAGAGCATCTGGCTTTCCGCTTCCCACAGCGGCCCGAGCTGATCATCCAGGGTGGTCAGCAGATCGAACGTCGCACCTTTGGGATGCGCTTGCAGATTCGTCACGCGCACGCTGACCTGCGCGCGACCGATCCCGCCCATCGGGCGCAACACGCGAATGCGGTTGCTCAGATGAATCAGGCCCAACAGCGGGAACGGAAATGCTTTGGCGGTGAGCAATTGCATCTGCAATGCAAAGGCGAGGATGTGCGGATACGTCGGCGGCAACAGACCGTCATCGACGAATCCGCAGACCTGGCGATAGGCCGCCAGGCGTTGGCCATCGACATCGACCCAACAGCGCAAGCCGCTGTCGGGTAATTGGGTGCCGGTGATTTTGCGTCGCGTCGCCGCCCGTGCGTAGAGCCCGGGCAGGCTCGGTTCGCGATCCAGCGTATGCCATTCGATGCTCATGCCTAAGCCCCCAGAACGCTTTGTCCACAGACCCGCAGCGCCTGCCCGGTGAATGCGCCGGTGCCCGGTTGCGCCAGCCATGCAACAGCTTCGGCGACGTCTTGCGGTAAACCGCCCTGACCGAGCGAACTCATGCGTCGGCCCGCCTCACGCAGGCCAAACGGAATGTGTGCAGTCATTTGCGTCTCGATAAAACCGGGGGCGACGGCATTGATGCTGATCCCACGTTCCAGCAGCGTAGGCGCCCAGGCTTGCGCAAGACCAATCAGCCCGGCCTTGCTCGCGGCGTAGTTGGTTTGCCCGCGATTACCGGCAATGCCGCTGATCGAGGCCAGCAGAATCACCCGCGCGTTGTCGCGCAGCGTGCCGCTGTCGAGCAGAGCCTGGGTCAGCACTTGCGGTGCATTGAGGTTGACCGCCAGCACCGCGTCCCAGAATTCCGGGGTCATATTGGCCAGGGTTTTGTCGCGGGTGATGCCAGCGTTGTGCACCAGAATATCGAGGCCGTCAGGCAGTTGTTCGATCAATTGCGTGGCGGCATCGGCGGCGCAGATATCCAGGGTAATCGCGCGGCCGCCGAGGCGGGCGGCAAGGGCTTCCAGATCGGTCTTCGCCGGCGGAACGTCGAGCAGGATCACCTCGGCGCCGTCGCGCGCCAGGGTTTCGGCAATCGATGCGCCGATACCGCGAGCCGCACCAGTGACCAGCGCCTTGCGTCCGGCCAGCGGCCGGGTCCAGTCAGTCACTGGCGTCGCACAAGCCGTCAGGCGGATCACCTGGCCGGACACGAACGCACTTTTCGGCGAAAGGAAAAACCGCAGCGGGCCTTCCAGTTGATCTTCGGCGTCCTCACCGACGTAGATCAATTGCAGCGTGCCGCCGCTGCGCAGTTCCTTGGCCAGCGAACGGGAAAACCCTTCCAGCGCTCGTTGCGCACTGGCAGCAAACGGATCACTGAGGGTTTCCGGGGCACGGCCAAGGATCACCAGATGGGCGCTGTGCTCAAGATTCTTCATCAACGGCTGGAAGAATTCGCGCAGTTGCTTGAGCTGGTCGGTGTGCAGCAACTCGCTGGCGTCGAACACCACGGCTTTGAGTTTCGGGCCGTGGCCGGGAATCCATTCGGTAGCGGTTGCCGGTTGTTCGCCGTAGCGGTAGATGCCGTCGGTCAAACGGTTGGCGAACGCACTGACACGCTCGGCTAGCGGCCCGCCGCCGATCAGCAGCGCCCCTTCCACCGGCCGCAGGCGTCCGGCCTGCCAGCGTTCCAGCCGCACCGGCGACGGCAGGCCCAGCGCCCCGACCAGACGGTGGCCAATGGACGAGTTGGCGAAGTCGATATAGCGGTCAGACATGGAACGCTCTCCAGAAGTTGGGGTTCAAAGTGTGGACTACCGATGGCAATCAATCGTTCGATCCACGCAATAAGGCCTACGCTAGAACAGCAGAGTAGTTTGCCCCCGGCGTTTGTGTTGCCGAACCCACATTCAGAAACACAGCTGACCCCTGTAGGAGTGAGCCTGCTCGCGATAGCGGTGTATCAGTCAAGAAATGTTTATCTGACCCACCGCTATCGCGAGCAGGCTCACTCCTACAGGGGATTGGCGTGAATTCAAACCTTCGGAAAAGGAGTTATTCATGAGTCAGCTGCGCCGCGTCGCAATCATTGGCGGTAACCGTATCCCTTTCGCTCGTTCCAACGGGCCGTACGCCACTGCCAGCAATCAGGCGATGCTCACCGCCGCTCTCGAAGGCCTGATCGAACGCTACAACCTGCACGGCCAGCGCATCGGCGAAGTGGTGGCGGGTGCGGTGCTGAAATTATCACGAGATATGAACCTGACTCGCGAATGCGTGCTCGGCTCGCGTCTGTCCCCGACGACGCCCGCCTACGACATTCAGCAAGCCTGCGGCACCGGCCTGGAAGCGGCGATTCTAGTGGCGAACAAGATCGCCCTCGGCCAGATCGAGAGCGGCATCGCCGGTGGCGTCGACACCACCTCGGACGCGCCGATCAGTGTCAGCGAAGGCCTGCGCAGAATCCTCTTGCAAGCCAACCGCGCCAAGACCACCGGCGACAAGCTGAAAACCTTTCTGCAGTTGCGGCCGCAACACCTGATCCCGGAATTTCCGCGTAACGGTGAACCGCGCACGGGCCTGTCGATGGGGCAGCACTGCGAACTGATGGCGCAGACCTGGAACATCCCGCGTGAAGATCAGGATCAACTGGCTCTCGAAAGCCACCACAAACTCGCTGCGTCCTATAGCGAGGGCTGGCACAACGACCTGATGACACCGTTCCTTGGTCTGACCCGCGACAACAATCTGCGCCCGGACCTGACCCTGGATAAACTCGCAACGCTGAAACCCGCCTTCGAAAAAAGCGCGAAAGGCACGTTGACGGCAGGCAACTCCACGCCGCTGACCGATGGCGCGTCTGTGGTGCTGCTCGGCAGTGAAGAGTGGGCGAAGGAACGCGGTTTGCCGATCCTCGCTTATCTGCGCGACGGCGAAGCGGCGGCAGTGGATTTCGTCAACGGCGCCGAAGGGCTGCTGATGGCGCCGGTGTACGCCGTGCCGCGATTGCTCGCACGCAACGGGCTGACCTTGCAGGATTTTGACTACTACGAAATTCACGAGGCTTTTGCCGCTCAGGTGCTGTGCACGCTGAAGGCCTGGGAAGATCCCGAATACTGCAAAACGCGCCTGGGCCTCGACGCGCCGCTGGGTGCGATCGATCGCAGCCGGCTCAATGTTAAGGGCAGTTCGCTGGCGGCCGGGCATCCGTTTGCGGCGACCGGTGGGCGCATCGTCGCGAACCTGGCGAAGTTGCTGGACGCGGCGGGGAAGGGCCGGGGGCTGATTTCAATCTGCGCCGCCGGGGGCCAAGGCGTCACCGCCATTATCGAACGCTGACGCTTGAAAAGCCCCTCACCCTAACCCTCTCCCGGAGGGAGAGGGGACTGATTGGGGGATGCTTTAGAGTTACACCGACCTGATCTTGCTTTACCGAATCCATAATCGACGGGGTATTTCAGGTCGATGCATAACGCCAGACACCTCGGTCAGCCCCCTCTCCCTCTGGGAGAGGGCTGGGCGGGCGGCGTTCCGATGAGGGTGGCTGTTGAGGTTCAGGTACGAAACCGTCTGACCAACCCATCCAGCTCATTCGACAACCCCGCCAGACTCTGCGAATCCAGACGCGCCGAGTTGGCCAGTTCTGCCACCAACTGCGCATCCCCGTGAATCTGGCTGATGTGCCGGTTGATGTCCTCAGCCACCTGATGCTGTTCTTCAGCGGCGGTAGCGATTTGCGTGTTCATGTCACGAATCACGTCCACCGATTCGCGGATCTGCCCGAAGCTTTCGCGCGCCTCGCCGATACGCGTCACCGACTGCTGCGAGACCTGCAGGCTGGCGTGCATCTGTTGTGTGACCTGACTGGTGCGTTTGGCCAGATTGCCGAGCAAGCCATCGATCTCTGCCGTCGAATCCGCCGTGCGTTTGGCCAGTGCGCGCACCTCATCCGCCACCACGGCAAAACCGCGCCCCTGTTCACCGGCACGCGCCGCTTCGATGGCGGCGTTGAGCGCCAGCAGGTTGGTCTGTTCGGCGATGGAGCGGATGGTGCCGAGGATCGACTGGATATCGTTGCTGTCGCGCTCCAGTTGCTGCATTGACTGCGCCGATTGCTCCAGTTCCTGGCTCAGTTGATCGACGCTGTGCACCGCCGCATCAATCTGTTGCTGGCCTTGGCGGGCCTGGCGCTGGCCGCTGTCGGCGGAGTCAGCCGCCTGACTGCACGAGCGTGCGACTTCGTTGGCGGTGGCGACCATTTCGTGGAACGCGGTCGAGACCATGTCGACGGCTTCACGCTGACGCCCGGCGGCTTCGGCCATATCGCTTGAGACGCGGGTCGAACTCTGCGAGGTCGCGAGGATTTTCCCGGCGGCGCCGCCGATATGCTGAATCAGGCTGCGGATCGCGGTGAGGAACTGATTGAACCAGTTGGCCAGTTGCGCGGTTTCGTCGTTGCCCCGGATATCGAGGTTTTTGGTCAGGTCGCCTTCGCCCTGCGCAATGCCTTCCAGACCACTGGCGACGCTGCGGATCGGCCGCACGATGAGGGTGGCGAAACTGGCGCCAACCACGGCGAACAGCACGGCCAGCACGGCGGCGATGATTGCGATCAGCCAGGTCAGTTGCGTGGCCGAGCTCATCACATCGCTCTGCTTGATCAGGCCGACGAAGGTCCAGCCCAATTGTTCCGATGGCCAGACGTTGGCCATGTAGCGCTCACCGTTAAGCTCGACTTCGACCAGGCCTTTGCCGGCCTTGGCCAGCTGCGCATAGCCTTCGCCGAGGCTGTCCAGCGGCTTGAAGTTGTGTTCCGGCTGTTTCGGATCGACCAGCACCGTGCCGCTGTTTTCCAGGAGCATCAGGTAGCCGGTTTCGCCCAGCTTGATCTGTTTGACGATCTCGGTGAGCTGCTTGAGCGTCACGTCGATGCTGACCACGCCGCCGTTGCTGCCGAGTTTGTTGTCGATGGTGCGCACGGTGCTGACGTAGGTCGCATCGTCCTGCGCCCAGTAGTAAGCGGCGGTCCGCAACGGTTTGCCCGGTTTGGCCTGGGCAGCCTTGTACCACGGCCGCTGACGCGGGTCGTAATTGTTGAGTTTGGGATCGTCCGGCCACGACACATAACCACCGGCGGCGGTGCCAACGATGGCGTAGGCGTAAGCCGGGTGGGCGTTGCCCAGGTCCTGGAGGAACGCGAAGACCTTTTTGTCCATCTCGCCCTGCGGGATGGATTCGGCGTTGGCGCCCATGTAGGTCTTGAGGCTGTCGTCGGTGTTTTTGATCAGCGGCTGCGCCGCCAGGTAATCGACGTTCTGGCTGATGCCATCAAAAAACAGCTGCATGGCATTGCTGACCTGACGGATTTCGCGACCGCTGCTGTCGACGAAACTGTCCCGGGCATCGCTGCGCAAGTTCATCACCACCAGCGTTGCGACCAGCACTACCGGCAAGCAGGCGATGATTGCAAACGCCCACGTCAATTTCTGTTTGATGTTCATCCGCGCTCCAGATTTTCTTGTAGGCCCACGCAGTGCAGATGACTTGTGGTTTATTGGCAGCCGAAAACGTTGTGGATCACTCGTATCCCCGAGCGCGGCATCGCTGATTGTTGTGGAACGATTGCCGGACAAATCCCTCTGTCATTGAGGGCTTCGGCTGCAAAACAGGGAAATTGAGGCGACTTTGCAAAAATCTGCCGAAGGGGCATCAGCCGGATGTCAGATTCTGTCGCAAATGCCCTTGAAGACATGTACCAACAAGTACAACAGCCTCGGCTATGATTCCCCACGGTCGATGCGCGAGCGCAGAGTTGGCCCTGTTTAATCCGGCACAGTGTGTGCATTCTCAACGTTCACAGGTCGGCAACCCCTCCCCGTGATGCGAGGATTGCCGTATAACGAGTGACATTCGCGTGTTTGGTAATAAAGGACCCACAATAAAAGCTGATGAAGACTCCAAAACGCATTGAACCCCTGATCGAGGACGGTCTGGTCGACGAGGTGCTGCGCCCACTGATGAGTGGCAAAGAAGCAGCTGTTTATGTGGTGCGCTGTGGCAATCAGTTACGTTGCGCAAAGGTCTACAAGGAGGCGAACAAACGCAGTTTCCGCCAGGCGGCCGAGTATCAGGAAGGCCGCAAGGTGCGCAACAGCCGACAGGCTCGCGCAATGGCAAAAGGCTCCAAGTTCGGTCGCAAAGAGACCGAAGATGCCTGGCAGAACGCCGAAGTGGCGGCGCTGTTCCGTCTGGCCGGCGCCGGCGTGCGGGTGCCCAAACCCTACGACTTCCTCGACGGCGTGCTGTTGATGGAACTGGTGGCCGACGAGTTCGGCGATGCCGCGCCGCGTCTCAATGACGTGGTGCTGGAGCCGGATCAGGCGCGCGAGTATCACGCGTTCCTGATCTCGCAGATCGTGCTGATGTTGTGTACCGGTCTGGTGCACGGTGACCTCTCGGAGTTCAACGTGCTGCTGACGCCGACCGGTCCGGTCATCATCGACTTGCCGCAAGCCGTCGACGCTGCCGGCAACAACCACGCGTTCAGCATGCTGGAACGCGACGTTGGCAACATGGCTTCCTACTTCGGACGCTTTGCCCCGGAGTTGAAGCTGACCAAGTACGCCAAGGAAATGTGGGCGTTGTACGAAGCCGGCACCCTGCACCCGAACAGTGTGCTGACCGGTGAGTTCGATGATCCGGAAGACCTGGCCGACGTGGGCGGGGTGTTGCGCGAGATCGAAGCGGCGCGCCTCGACGAGGAACGCAAGCAGGCCATCCGGGCAGCGGACGACGAGCCGAAAGGCAAGTCCGACGAACCACCGCCGCCACCGTGGATGCAGTGATCGCTTGATGAGAAACCCGGCTTCGGCCGGGTTTTTTTTGATACTCAGAAAAGCCCCTCACCCCAGCCCTCTCCCGGAGGGAGAGGGGGCCGACCGAGGTGTCTTGCGTCATACATCGACCTGAAATACCGGGTCGATTATGGATTGGACGAGGTCAGCGTTTGGACCTGTTTGGATTCGGTAAAGAAATTTCAGGTCGGCGTATCTCCACAGCATCCCCCAATCAGTCCCCTCTCCCCCTGGGAGAGGGTTAGGGTGAGGGCCCTTTCGGATCAACGCAATTTCGCGTCTACTGTCCACCGCTCCAACCACACTCAAGGACTGAATGTGACCACCCCGCGCAACACCCACCTGATCGTCACCGCTCGACTGATCTCCGATTTCGGCGCCTTTCTCAACATGGTCGCGCTGGCCACCTACGTCTACCTGCTGAGCAACAGCGCCATGAGCGTCGGGATTTTCCTCGCCAGCCGCGTGGGTGGGGGGATCTTTGCCAGTTTGATCGGCACCGCGTTTTACCGGCGATGCAGCGGACGCGCGCCACTGATCGCGTTCGATCTGCTGCGCGCCAGTGTGCTGGGTCTGTTATTGATTGTGCCTGTCAGCCAGCAAGCCATGCTGTTGCCGGTGATTGCCTTCGGTCTGGGCTTGGGCAACTCGATGTTCGCCATCGGCCTCAACAGTCAGTTGCCGCGTCTGATCCCCGCTGATCAACTGCTCAAGGCCAACGCCTGGATCACCTCGGCCTCGTCCGCCGCGATGGTTGGCGGCAGCCTGGTTTCAGGGTTGCTGGTGGCGGGGTTTGGTTTTGAAACGGTGTTCGCACTGAATGCGCTGACCTATTTGCTGGCCGCGTTATTGATTGTGCCGCTGCGGTTCGCACCCGCAACCGTCAACGACGCACCGGAACGCGGCGAATGGACAGCGCTCAAGCAAGGCCTGCGCTCTGCGCCGGTGATTGCCGCGATGCTCGCGGTCACCATGGCCGACACTTTGGGCAGCGCCGCGCACAACGTCGGCTTTCCGATCATCTCCAGACTGCTCACGCCGGAGTCGGCGAGTACCACGCTGGGGCTGATGCTCGCAGTGTGGGCCAGCGGCAAGCTCCTCGGTGCGCGAATCGCCAGCCGTCTCAAAGGCTCGGACAACATCCATCTGGAACGGCGGTTTTTCTTCGGCGTGGCGCTGATGTCCTGCGGCTTTATCCTGATGTTCCAGCAACACAGCCTCTACGGCCTGCTGCTGTTTTCATTGCCGGCGGGACTGGGTGACGGCTTTTCCGAAGTCGGGCTGATGTCGCGTCTGCAACGTGAACCCGAGCAATTGCGCCTGCCGATCTTCAGCGTGCTGACTTTGCTGCAAATGACCGGGTTCGGCATCGGCATGCTGATTGCCGCGCCGTTCTACGCCTGGTGGACGCCGGGTGCCGTGGTCATGCTGTTCCACGGCATTCCCCTCGGCACATTGCTCACGATAAAGTTTTTGGCGCTCAAGCGCGGGCGGGTTGCGCGCAGCAGCCCGACGCCAGCTCCTTGAGGATCGGACAATCGGGGCGGTGGTCGCCGTTGCAGTGCTCGACGAGGTCTTGCAGGGTGTCGCGCAGTTCGCCGAGCTCGCGGATCTTCTGATTCAACTCGTCGATGTGCTGGCGGGCCAAGGCTTTGACATCGGCGCTGGCCCGTTGGCGATCCTGCCAGAGGGTCAGCAGTTTGCCGACTTCCTCCAGCGAAAAGCCCAGATCCCGCGAGCGCTTGATAAACGCCAGCGTGTGCAGATCATCGTCGCCATAGACCCGGTAACCGCTGTCGGTGCGATGCGCCGCTTTGAGCAGGCCGATCGACTCGTAATAGCGGATCATTTTCGCGCTCAGGCCACTGTGTCTGGCCGCTTGGCCGATGTTCATCGGTGTTCCTCCAGGTCCTTGGGTTTCCAGGTTTTCAACAGTAGCGCATTGCTCACCACGCTGACGCTCGACAGCGCCATGGCCGCACCGGCCAGCACCGGATTGAGAAAACCGAACGCCGCCAGCGGAATGCCGATCAGGTTATAGACGAAGGCCCAGAACAGGTTCTGGCGGATCTTCGCATAAGTCTTGCGACTGATCTCCAGCGCCGCCGGCACCAACCGTGGATCGCCGCGCATCAGGGTGATGCCCGCCGCGTGCATGGCCACGTCGGTGCCGCCGCCCATGGCGATACCGATGTCGGCAGCGGCGAGGGCCGGGGCGTCGTTGATGCCGTCACCGACCATGGCGACCACGCCGGTTTTTTTCAGCTCGGTGACGGTCGCGGCTTTGTCCGCTGGCAGCACTTCGGCGTGGACATTGCTGATGCCGAGGGCCTCGGCGACCACGCGAGCGCTGCCACGGTTGTCGCCGGTCAGCAGATGGCTGTGGATATCCCGGGCGGCGAGTTGCTGCACGGCTTCCAGTGCACCGGGTTTCAGGGTGTCACCGAAGGCGAACAAACCGAGTACTTTCGGTTCCGGGCTTTGTTCGATTAACCACGACAGGGTGCGGCCCTCGGCTTCCCAAGTCTGGGCAGATTCGCTCAGGTTGTCCGCGTTCAAAGCACTTTCTTCGAGCATCCGCCGATTGCCCAGCGCCAGACGCCGGCCTTCAAGATTGCCGGCGATGCCGCGACCGGTCAGCGATTGACTGTCGCTGACATCCGGCACGTTCAGGCCTCGTTCCGCTGCGGCATCCAGCACCGCTTTGGCTAACGGATGTTCACTGCCGCGTTGCAGCGCACCGGCCAGTTTCAGCAGCGTGTCTTCATTACCATCCACTGCACTGAAATGGGCAATGCGCGGCGTGCCGGAGGTCAGCGTGCCGGTTTTGTCGAAGACCACACTGCTGACTGCATGGGCGCGTTCCAGTGCTTCGGCGTCCTTGATCAGAATGCCGTGGCGCGCCGCTACGCCGGTGCCGGCCATGATCGCCGTCGGCGTGGCAAGCCCCAGCGCACACGGGCAGGCGATGACCAGCACCGCGACGGCGTTGATCAGTGCCGTTTCCATTGGCGCGCCGTAGAGCCACCAGCCGATCAGTGTCACCAACGCGATCAGCAACACCGTTGGCACGAAGATCTGGCTGACTTTATCCACCAGTTTCTGGATCGGTGCTTTCGCGGCTTGAGCGTCCTCTACCAGACGGATGATCCGCGCCAGCACGGTTTCTGCGCCGAGCGCCTGGGTGCGCACCAGCAAGCGGCCTTCACCGTTGATCGCGCCGCCGGTGACTTTGTCTCCGGGTTGTTTCGGTACCGGCAGGCTTTCGCCGCTGATCAGTGCTTCATCGGCGTGGCTCTGGCCTTCGATGACTTCGCCGTCGACCGGGAAACGCTCGCCGGGTTTGACCAGCACCAGATCGTTCAGGCGCAAGGCGCTGATGGCGACATCCTGCTCGCGACCGTCGATGACTTGAATCGCCCGTTCCGGACGCAATGCTTCCAGCGCGCGGATGGCGCTGGCGGTCTGGCGTTTGGCGCGGCTCTCCAGGTATTTGCCGAGCAGCACCAACGCAATGACCACCGCCGACGCTTCGAAATACAGATGCGGCATGCGCCCGGCGGCGGTGGCCCACTCGTAAAGACTCAAACCGTAGCCGGCGCTGGTGCCGAGGGCCACCAGCAAGTCCATATTCCCGGCGCCAGCGCGAACGGCTTTCCACGCCGCTACATAAAAGCGTGCACCGAATATGAACTGCACGGGCGTGGCGAGGGCGAATTGCGCCCAGGCCGGGAGCATCCAGTGGATGCCGAACGGTTGCAGCAACATCGGCGCCACCAGCGGCAGGGCGAGGGCGATCGCGCAGATCAGCGCCCAGCGTTCATGCTTGAGGCGCTGTTGCTGGTTATCGGTTTGCGGGTGTTCGGCTTGCCAGACGCTGGCCGAATAACCGGCCTTGCTCACGGCCTCAAGCAGCGTTTGCGGGTCGACCTGACCGAGCAATTCGAGGTGTGCACGTTCGTTGGCCAGGTTGACGCTGACGTTCTTCACTCCGGGGACTTTGTTCAGGGCGCGCTCGACGCGGCCGACGCAGGACGCGCAGGTCATGCCTTCGATATTCAATTCGATAGTCTGCTGCGGGACGCTGTAACCGGCGCGTTCGACCGCGTCCAGCAACGCCGGCAGACTGTCGCCCGGTGCCTGTACGCGGGCCTGCTCGGTGGCGAGGTTGACGCTGACGGCACTGGCACCGCTGACTTTGCTCAACGCCCGCTCGACACGGCCGGCGCAACTGGCGCAGGTCATGCCGGCAATCGGCAGATCGAACGTGATGGAATCGGACATCGGTCGTACTCCCTGTAGTAGATGCCTACAAGGATCAACCTTGCCATGCGGGCAAGGTCAAGCGCCAATCTCAAAAGCAAAAGATCGCAGCCTTCGGCAGCTCCTGCATTGGAGTGCAATCCCTGTAGGAGCTGCCGAAGGCTGCGATCTTTTGGCTAGCGACTCAGTATTCGAGAGCCGCAGGCTTCAAGTAGACGCCTTCCGAATTCATCGCCAACCGATACTTCAGCACATCACCGGCATGCAGTTTGATCTCCTGCGACCCCGGCGCGAGCATCCCCGGGTTACAACCGGCGACCTGTCCCGGCAGCAACTTCAAGCGCAGCGAAACAGTGCCCGGCGGCAAGTTGAAGGAAATGCTTTGCTCCTGCAGCAGCCGCGCCGAAAGCTGATCCTGGATGTACACGCCGATCTCGCAAGAAGTCGACACTTCCAGGCGCTCGCGGGAAATGATCAGCACCGCATAATCCTCGCCAGCAGCTTGCACTTGAGGGACGGCGGCAAAGAGGCTGAGAAAGCCAAACAGGCTGAAAGCTGACCAGCGCATGGCTGAATCTCCTGAATCGAGTCATTGATGTACGCAGCTTGGCCGAGCGCGGCGCCGATTGCCAGCCCGGCAGTTTATTGAAGAACTTGACCTTGCCATCGTGGCAAGCTCGAGACTGCGGGCA
Source organism: Pseudomonas neuropathica (assembly GCF_015461835.1). Taxonomy (GTDB): domain Bacteria; phylum Pseudomonadota; class Gammaproteobacteria; order Pseudomonadales; family Pseudomonadaceae; genus Aquipseudomonas; species Aquipseudomonas neuropathica. The sequence goes on from NZ_JACOPX010000013.1 coordinate 222,222, forward strand.
ACCTCACTCAAAGGAGTCATTCCATGCAAGTGTTCAACGTTCAAGGCATGTCCTGCGGTCACTGCGTCAAAGCCATCACCAACGCCGTGCAGGCCAAGGATCCAGCGGCCAGTGTGCGGGTTGATCTGGCGGCTAAAGAGGTCGGCGTCGAAAGCGCCATGAGTGCTGATCAGGTCATCGAAGCGATCCGCGAGGAAGGATATGAGGTGAAGCTCGTCTGAATTTGATCGTTAGCGAGCTATCGGAATGTTCAAGGCGTTCGGGCGCGGCTAGACTGTCGGGCTGCCGACTTGCCAACCTGGATGCCTGATGAACTTCCGTACCATTCTGATTCTCGGTGCCTTGACTGCCTTCGGGCCCTTGGCGATCGACTTCTATTTACCTGCCTTTCCCTCGATGGCGCTGGCGTTCGGCACCGACGAGAAACACGTGCAGATGACGCTGGCGGCGTATTTCGCCGGTCTGTCCATCGGCCAACTGGCTTATGGCCCGGTGGCGGACCGCTTCGGTCGACGCATCCCGTTGCTGGTGGGCCTTACGCTGTTCACCTTGGCATCCCTGGCCTGCGCTTATGCGCCAAACCTGGAATGGCTGATCGGTGCGCGTTTCGTCCAGGCGCTGGGCGGCTGTGCCGGGATGGTGATTTCCCGGGCGGTGGTCAGCGACAAGTGCGACGCAGTCGGTTCGGCGAAAGTCTTTTCGCAATTGATGCTGGTGATGGGCCTGGCGCCGATTCTGGCGCCGATGCTCGGCGGTCTGCTGGTCAACACCACAGGCTGGCAGTCGATCTTCCTGGTGCTGACCGGATTCAGCGCGCTGGCCGGATTGGCCGTGGCGCTGGGGCTGCCGGAAAGTATGCCGGCGCACATGCCGCGTCAGCCGTTGTCCGGCGCGCTGCGTCAGTACGGGCGCTTGCTCAAGGACCGGGTTTACCTCGGCCACGCCCTGACCGGCGGCATCGCCATCGCCGGGATGTTTGCCTACATCGCCGGTTCGCCGTTTATCTTCATCAAACTGTATGGCGTGCCGGCCGAGCATTTCGGCTGGCTGTTCGGCACCAACGCGGCGGGGTTCATTTTGGTGGCGCAGGTCAACGCGCGGATGTTGGCCAAGCGCGGCCCGGCATTCCTGCTGTCGCGGGCGGTATGGGTTTACTTCGCCGCCGGGCTGACGCTGCTCGCGGTCAGCGCAATGCACACAGAGTCCTTGTGGCCGCTGCTGATTCCACTGTTCATCTGCGTGTCGAGCCTGGGTTGCATCAGCCCCAATGCTGCCGCTTGTGCGATGAACGGGCAGGGTGCACGGGCCGGCAGTGCTTCGGCGCTGCTCGGCTGTATGCAATTCAGTGTCGCCGCCGCCGCTTCGGCGCTGGTAGGGGTGTTGCACGACGGCACCGCCGTGCCGATGGCCATGGTCATCAGCCTGTGCGGTTTGCTGGTGGTGTGCGTGGCCCTGCTCACCCGCCGTCTGCAGAATGCCCGGGCACTGGCGCAAGCTCAGGCCGAGGCATGAATACCTCAGCCGGCGGCGCGCTGCTGGCTGCGATCGGGAATCTGATGGGGTGCGCACAGTCGCGCTTCGAGGGTGCGGGTGAAGGCCAGTGCTTCGGCTTCACTGCGGAATGTCACGGCGTGTTGGTCCAGACGAACCTGCCATTGAGACTTTGCCACTTCTTTTATCAGGATCTTCATTGCTGACCTCCCTTGCGTAAAAGATGTATCGCAGAGGCTTCGATTGTAGACCTGAATACGATCGCAATTGTGACAAGGGTCAAGCATCGGACTGACGGCAAAAAACAGCGCAGCTCCGCCGACCGCTCTAGGTTCGGCGAAGGCTGCGCTGTGCGGTTTTTTAGAAACCTTCTAAAACAATTTTCCCCTTGGCTTTGCCACTTTCCAGCAGCTCATGGGCGCGACGCAGGTTCGCCGCATTGATCGTGCCGAAATGCTCGCCCACCGTGGTCTTCAGCGTTCCGGCATCAATCAGATCCGCCACGCGGTTGAGCAGTTTGTGCTGCTCGATCATGTCCGGCGTCTCGAACAGCGAGCGGGTGTACATGAACTCCCAGTGCAGCGACAGGCTCTTGCGCTTGAGTTTGCTCACGTCCAGCGACTTCGGATCGTCGATCAACGCCAGTTTGCCTTGCGGCGCCAGCGCTTCGACCAGTTGATCCAGGTGCTGGTCGGTCTGGGTCAGGCTGGCGACGTGGGTCACGCTGTCGATCCCGGCGCGCTTGAGTTCTTCGCTCAGCGGCTGGCTGTGATCGATGACCAGGTCGGCGCCCAGTTCTTTGACCCAATCGCGGGTTTGCTCGCGGGATGCGGTGCCGATGACCTTCAGGCCGGTCAGTTGCCTGGCCAATTGCGTCAGGATCGAACCCACCCCGCCAGCCGCGCCGACGATCAGCAGGCTCTGGTCTTCTGTGGTTTTGCCTTCGCGGATTTGCAGGCGCTCGAACAACAACTCCCATGCGGTGATCGCGGTCAGCGGCAGTGCGGCGGCTTCGGCAAAACCGAGGGATTTCGGCATATGGCCGACGATGCGCTCATCCACCACATGCAGTTCACTGTTGCCGCCCGCGCGGGCGATGGAGCCGGCGTAGAAAACCTTGTCGCCGGCCTTGAACAACGTCACTTCGCTGCCGACAGCCTTGACCACACCGGCAACGTCCCAGCCCAGCACTTTTGCCGCGCCGTTTTCCGGTGCCGCGTTCTGCCGCACTTTGGTGTCGACCGGGTTGACCGAAATGGCTTTGACTTCCACCAGCACGTCGCGCGGGCCGGCGACCGGTTCTGGCAGTTCGATGTCTTGCAGGGACTTGGCGTCGCTGATCGGCAGGGAAGCGTAATAGGCGATGGCTTTCATGAGTGGCTCCGTACGGGTAATAGAAGAAGGGATCAGACAATCGCGCCGAGGCGGTTGAGCTGGAAGTGTTCGATGGCGTGGCCGGCGCTGGCCTGGAAGTGCTGAAAGTGCGCGCTGTTGTTGTGCGCCTCAAGAATCGCTTCGCTGGCCCAGTGTTCGATCACATAAAACACCTGCGGATCGGCGAGGTCGCGGTGCAAATCGTACTGGCTGCAACCGTCTTCGGCGCGGCTCGGTTCAACCAGGGCGCGCAGGCCTTGTTCGAGAAGATCCTGTTGGCCGGGTTTGGCGGTCAGGGTGGCGATAGCGGTGAAGGGCTGGGACATGCTCGGCTCCAGAGAAGCGGGATGAATGCGATGGAGAGATGATTGGCTATTTCTCTGCGAGATAAAACCGGCTAAAAGAGCAGTCTCTTTCAATATTTTTTTGATAATCGAGGCTGAGCATGCTGCGTTTTGACGATTTGCAGTTGTTTGTCCGGGCGGCGGATCTGGGCAGTCTGTCGGCAGCCGCGCGGGTGATGGACATGTCCGCTGCCGTGGCGAGTGCGGCGTTGAAACGGATCGAACAGCAGCTCGGCGCACGCTTGCTCGCTCGCTCGACCCGCAGCCTGCGCCTGACCGCCGAGGGCGAAGGCTTTCTCGAATACGCGCGGGCGGCGCTGAGCAATCTTGATGAAGGTCGGCGCTTGCTGGCCAGCGGACAGGATCAGGTCAGTGGGGTTTTGCAGTTGTCGGCGCCTTCGGACTTCGGCCGCAACCTGTTGCTGCCGTGGCTCGACGAGTTCCAGCGCGAGCACCCGAAGCTGACCGTGCGCTTGCTGCTCGGCGATCGCATCGCCGACCTGTTCCGCCAACCCGTGGACATCGCTTTGCGTTACGGCGAGCCGGAGGACTCAAGTCTGGTTGCTTTGCCTATCGCCCCGCACAACCGCCGCGTGCTGTGCGCCTCCCCGGCGTATCTGGCCCGACACGGCGAACCGCGCCAGCTCGAACAACTGGCCCAGCACAACTGCCTGTTGTACATGCTCGGCAGCCGGGTGCATGACCATTGGAGTTTTCATGACGGTAAACGTGAAGTTGGTCTGACCGTCAGTGGTGACCGTTTCAGCGATGACGCCGACGTTGTGCGTCTGTGGGCGCTGGCCGGCGCCGGAATTGCCTACAAGTCGTGGCTGGACGTGGGTGCGGATGTGCTCGCCGGGCGGCTCAAAGTGCTGCTGCCAGAGCTGCTTTGTGAGCGCGCACCGCTGAATTTGTTGTGCGCCCATCGCGCCCAGTTGAGTAAGCCGGTGAACCTTCTGAGGGAAATGCTCGCCAGCCGATGCGCTGAAGTGAGTAGTCAATTTCCCGCTTTTTCGGAAGTTGATCATTAGTCGCAGGTAAATAGAGAAATTTCTGTCAGGAACAATCACCACCTGCGCAGGCCCCGGCGCAGGACGCGCGGGCTAACCCGCTTATACTAGCGCCCGCCTCATGCCAGCACCGACACCCCGGCCCGGAGACCCACGCACCGCGTCGCCAGTCTTCGAGTGACGGTCGCGCAACTGCTGCGGGTTCTGTGCCGGAGCAGGCTGCGTCAGCGGCTTGCCTCGCCCCGGTTCATGGCGATTTTCGCGTCTTGGCCGATGACTCATTACCGGCCAAGATGTCTCCGAGCAGTAGACGATACGATTCAACAGGGAGTGAACACATGGAACATGCACCTTGCATCAGCCAGATCGCCACGTTGCTGGCCGACCCCAAGCGCAGCGCGATGATGTGGGCGTTGATGGATGGCTCGGCCCGGCAAACCGAGGAGCTTGCGCTACTGGCAGGGCTGTCGCCATCGTCGGCCAGCGCGCATCTGGCGCGGCTATCCACGGGTGGTCTGTTGAAGGTCGAAGTCCGTGGTCGCAAACGCTTTTTCCGTCTCTCGGCACCGGAGGTCGGTGCTGCGATAGAAGCATTGGCCAGCGCCACCATCGCCAGTGCTCCACGGGAAATTCCCGAGGTCTTCAAACGCACCACCCCCATGGCCAAACCGCAAACCGCGCCGTCCTCATTGTTGCGCGCGCGTTTTTGCGATGACCACCTCGGCGGTACGCTGGCGGCGGACCTGTATCAGCGTTTGCTTGATGCCGGCTGGATCGAACAGCTCGAACAACGCGTCGTGGTGACCCACAAGGGTTCGAAACTGTTGGCTGGACGTGGCGTGTTCATTCAGGCGCTGGCCCATCGCAACGTGCAGGTGGCGTGTGCTTGTCCAGACTGGAGCGAACGTCGTCCGCACATGGGGGGATCACTCGGCGCCGCGTTATTGCAGTTGTTCATGCAGTCCGGCTGGCTGACCCTGCCCAACGACTCGAGAGCTTTGCAATTGACCGCCACCGGCCAACGGGAACTTCACCGTTTTGCCAAGGAGACCGAGCTGGAAATGGCGTTGTAGAGCACTCGCAATCGACGTCCGGAACTGCGGAAGCGCTTCTGGCGTCGCCCGCGACTGCGAACAGGTCGTATCCAGCACGAACGCCGTTTCGCGATCAAGCACACTCGATCCGGGGATATTTTTCGGATGGGGGAGGTGGCATGGAGACTCACGGCTACAGCGCGGCAGAACGTCTGGAACGACTGCCGATCAGCGGTTATCACCGGATCATTTTCATCATCATCGCCTTGGCTTTTTTCTTCGATTCCATGGATCTGGCGATGATGACCTTCCTGCTCGGCTCGATCAAAGCCGAGTTCGGCCTGAGCAGTGCGCAAGCGGGATTGCTCGCCAGCTCGAGTTTTTTCGGCATGGTGCTGGGGGCGTCGCTGTCCGGCATGCTCGCCGATCGCTTCGGGCGCAAACCGGTGTTTCAGTGGAGCATCGTGCTGTGGGGCGTGGCCAGTTATCTGTGCTCGACAGCGCAAACGGTCGAGACGCTGACGCTGTTCCGCATCCTGTTGGGGATCGGTATGGGCATGGAGTTTCCGATCGCCCAGTCGATGCTCTCCGAGCTGATTCCAGCGCAGCGCCGCGGACGTTACATCGCGTTGATGGACGGCTTCTGGCCGCTCGGCTTCGTGGCTGCCGGCGTACTGTCCTACTTTCTGCTGCCGCTGATTGGCTGGCGCGACATCTTTCTGGTCTTGGCGGTGCCGGCGGTGTTCGTACTGGCGATCAGGTTTTTCATTCCCGAGTCACCGCGCTGGCTGGAGCAGGCCGGGCGCGATGACGCTGCGGATAAGGTGTTGAACGGCATCGAGGCGCGGGTGCGTTCGTCGCTCGGCGGTGCCGCGTTGCCGGAACCGATTCGATTGCCGCGAACCGTGACGCCGCCGGGCAACTTCTTTGCGGCGCTGAAACAGATCTGGTCGCCGCAGTATCGCCAGCGCACGACGATGCTCTGGAGTCTGTGGTTCTTTGCGCTGCTCGGCTTTTACGGGCTGACGTCGTGGCTCAGTGCGCTGTTGCAACAGTCGGGTTTCGCGGTGACGCAGTCGGTGTATTACACGGTGCTGATTTCCCTGGGCGGGATTCCCGGGTTTCTCATGGCCGCATGGCTGGTTGAGCGCTGGGGGCGCAAACCGGTGTGCATCGTGACGTTGCTCGGCGGTGGTGTAATGGCGTTCCTGTATGGGCAGAGCGCGGTGTTTGGCGGCAACGTGGCACTGCTGATCGGCACCGGGTTGCTGATGCAGTTTTTCCTGTTCGGCATGTGGGCGGTGCTCTACACCTATACGCCGGAGCTTTATCCGACGTCGGCGCGGGCGACCGGCTCGGGCTTCGCCTCGGCGATTGGCCGCGTGGGTTCGCTGCTCGGACCGTTGGTGACCGGACTGGTGTTCCCGATTACCGGGCAGGGCGGGGTGTTTGCGCTGGGCGCGGCGTGCTTTGCGATTGCGGCGGGGGTGGTGTGGCTGTTCGGGATGGAGACCCGGGGTAAAACCCTTGAAGAGCTGACCGAAACCCAATCTATCGGCTAACACCGATCCAATGTAGGAGTGAGCCTGCTCGCGATAGCGGTGTGTCAGATATAGATTTTTTAGCTGACACCCTGCTATCGCGAGCAGGCGAAGGCCTACAAGGGTTATGCGGTGTTGCTTAGGGTTTTACCAGTCGCGCATCCAGGCTGTTCTGCGCCAGACGCTTGGCCTGATCCTGGGTCATGCCCAAGTGTTCATGCAGCGCGTAGAAGTTCTCGGTCACGTAACCACCGAAGTACGCCGGGTCATCGGAGTTCACCGTGACCTTCACGCCACGCTCGAGCATGTCGAGGATGTTGTGCTGGGACATGTGATCGAACACGCAGAGTTTGGTGTTCGACAGCGGGCACACGGTCAGCGGGATCTGCTCGTCGATGATTCGCTGCATCAGGCGCTCGTCTTCGATGGCGCGCACGCCATGGTCGATGCGCTGGATTTTCAGCAGATCGATGGCTTCCCAGATGTACTCCGGCGGGCCTTCTTCGCCGGCGTGGGCAACGGTCAGGAAACCTTCGTGTCGGGCGCGATCAAACACGCGCTGGAACTTGCTCGGCGGGTGGCCCATCTCGGAGCTGTCGAGACCGACCGCGACAAACGCGTCACGGAATGGCAGTGCCTGGTCCAGAGTTTTCTCGGCTTCTTCTTCGCTGAGGTGGCGCAGGAAACTGAGGATCAAACCGCTGGTGATGCCCAGTTGCTGCTCGCCATCCTTGAGTGCCGCGGCGATGCCGTTGAGCACCACTTCGAACGGGATACCCCGGTCGGTGTGGGTCTGCGGGTCGAAGAACGGTTCGGTGTGAATCACGTTCTGCGCTTTGCAACGCAACAGGTAGGCCCAGGTCAGGTCGTAGAAGTCCTGCGAGGTGCGCAATACGTCGGTGCCCTGGTAATACAGGTCGAGGAATTCCTGCAGGTTGTTGAAGGCGTATGCCTTGCGCAGGGTTTCCACGTCGCTCCACGGCAGGGCGATCTTGTTGCGCTCGGCCAGGGCGAACAGCAGCTCAGGCTCCAGCGAGCCCTCCAGGTGCAGGTGCAGTTCAGCCTTGGGCAAGGCGTTGAGCCAGTCGTACATATTCTTTTCTCATCAGGTGCAATGACGGCATTCTACAGATGCTCGCCGAAACAATTGGCAAAACCTGACCAAGCGATCCATCAAACGGCTTCTTGCTCGCGGCGATAGGCGTAGGTATCGGCGAAGCGCGACAGCAGGAATTCGGCGCAGGTGGTGGTCGGATATTTCGCCGGATGCTGTGCGTCCTGACAACCCGGCAGGCATTCGATGCGGGTGTCCGGATGCGGCTCGGCGAAGAACGGCATCGAGTAGCGATCCACGCCGAGCGGGCTGATCACCCGGTGCGGGGTCGAGCGATAACGGTCGTTGCTCCAGCGCGCCATCATGTCGCCGAGGTTGACCACGAAGGTGCCGTCGATGGGCGGCGCGTCGATCCATTCGCCTCGCACGTTCCTGACCTGCAAGCCACCGGCGCCGTCCTGATAGAGCAGGGTGATGCAGCCGTAATCGGTGTGCGCGCCGGCGCCTTGCTGCTCGGCGGAGCTGGCCGTGTGGCGCGGTGGGTAATGGATCATGCGCAGGACGCTGACCGGATCAGCGAAGCGGCTGTCGAAAAAGTCGCGTTCGATGTCGAGGGCGAGGGTCATCGCGCGAAGCAGGGTTTGCGCGAGGGCTTGCATGTCGAGGTAATGCTGTTCCATCAATTCAGCCCATCCTGCTTGCGCGGGATGACGGTTCGGCCCGCGTAACGGTTTTTCTGCGAGAACGTCGGGATGATTGGCCGGCAGGTGCAGGCCCATGTCGAAAGTTTCTTTCAGGTCGCTGGGTTTGCTCGGGTCGAGTTGCTCGGTAGCGATGGCGCCGTAGCCGCGATGGTGGCGGGTCTGGGTGATGTCGATCTTGAGTTTTTCTGCTGCTGGCAGGGCGAAGAAACGCTGGGCGTGGTCGAGCACCGCGTCGATGCGCTGCGCGGAAATCGGGTGGCCCTTGATGTAGAAGAAACCCCATTCGCGGCAGGCGAGGTCGATTTTTTCTGCCACGGCAGGCCAGGCATTGTGGTCGTCGCTGTACAGCGGGCTGATATCGATGATCGGAAGCTGATCCATACACAATCCTTGAATACGCTGAAGATCAAATGTAGGAGTGAGCCTGCTCGCGATAGCGGTGAATCAGGCAACACTTTTGCTGAATGACACACCGCTATCGCGAGCAGGCTCACTCCTACAGGGGATGGTGGTGGGGCTGAAATTACTTCGGCATCTCAGCCTTCATGCCTTCAACGTAATAGTTCATCGACGCCAGTTGCGCATTGGTCGCGCTTACGCCAGCGGGGATTTTCTCGACCCCGGCCTGATCTTTGATCGGCCCGGTAAACGGCTGCAATGCACCGCTCTTGATATCGGCAATGATCTGCTCGGCCTCGGCTTTCACCGGTGCCGGCACCAAGTCGCTGATCGGCAGTTCAACCGTGCCTTCCTTCAACCCACCCCAGTAATCCTGAGGTTTCCAGCTGTGATCGATAACGCTCTGCGTCGCCTGAATGTAGTGCGGCGCCCAGTCGTTGACGATCGAAGTCAGCACGGCTTTCGGCCCGAAGTGGGCCATGTCCGAGGCATACCCCACCGCGTACACGCCACGACGTTCGGCGGCCTGAATCGGCGCCGGGCTGTCGGTGTGCTGGAACACCACGTCGACGCCTTGATCGATCAGCGCGTTGGCGGCATCCGCTTCCTTGCCCGGGTCGAACCAGGAGTTGACCCACACCACTTTGATCTCGGTGCCGGGGTTGTACTTGTTCAGCGCCAGCTGGATGGCGTTGATGTCGCGGATCACTTCCGGGATCGGGAACGAAGCGACGTACCCGATCTTCTTGGTCTTGGTCATCTTCGCCGCGAGGAAACCACCGACGTAGCGACCCTCGTAAGTACGCGCCAGATAGGTGCCGAGGTTTTTGTCCTGTTTGTAGCCGGTGGCGTGTTCGAAGGTCACCTTGGGAAACTGCTTGGCGACTTTGACGGTGGGGTTCATGTAGCCGAAGGAGGTGGTGAAGATCAGGTCGTATTTATCCTTGGCCATGTTGCGGATCACCCGCTCGGCGTCGGCGCCCTCGGCGACGTTCTCCACATAGTTGGTGGTGATCTGATTGCCGAATTTTTCCGCGAGGGCCTTGCGCCCCTGCTCATGCTGATAGGTCCAGCCGTGGTCACCGATCGGGCCGATGTAGACGAAACCGACCTTGAGCGGATCGGCAGCGCTGGCGCTCAGGCTGATACCCAGACCGAGGGCGGCGCACAGCAGTTTGTGCAGCGGACGTATTTGCATGAATTCGAACTCCATTTTGTTGTGTGTGGTCAGGGCCAATGCAAATTGCTGACCAACAGGACAACAAACAATTCGAAATCGCGTAACGGCCATCGCGAGCAGGCTCACTCCTACAGGGGAATGCGGTCAACTGTAGGAGTGAGCCTGCTCGCGATAGCGCCCTCAAGGCCAATAAAAGTGCAACTGCCAAAAGCCCTGCCAGCGCTTGGTGCGCTAAGGTGTAACGAAACGTTAGCGCCGCCCCGCAGTCAGTAGCTCATTCGCTCTCTTTCGGCAAAAGGCCCGCCATGCTCACCATCCTTAAGCAAGAAAGCTTTCTGCTACTGGCCGTCATCGCCGCGTGCGTCGCCTATCCGTTGGAACACTGGATGCTGCACAGTGGCCAGATCGTCGCGCTGACTGCCGGTCTGGTGCTGATCGCCTTCATCGTCGCCGCCTCGATGCGCGTCGCCCATCACGCCGAATTGCTCGCGGAAAAGGTTGGCGACCCTTACGGCACGATGATCCTCACGCTGGCGGCCGTGCTGGTGGAAGTGGTGATTCTCGCGATCATGATGAGCAACGAAGCGTCGCCCACGTTGGTGCGCGACACGATCTATTCCGCCGTGATGCTCGACATCAACGGCATCCTCGGCCTCGCCGCACTGATGGGCGGGATCAAACATGGCGAACAGTCCTACAACGACGATTCCGCACGCAGCTACAGCGTGATGATCCTCACCGCCATGGGCGTGTCGATGGTGGTGCCGGAGTTTATTCCCGAGGCCAACTGGAAGATTTATTCGGCGTTCACCATCGGTGCGATGGTGGTGCTGTATGCGCTGTTTCTGCGCATGCAGGTCGGCCCGCACAGTTACTTTTTCAGCTACAGCTATCCGGACAAACGCCGCAAGAAAGAACCGCAGGACGCGCAGGCGAATGCACCGAGCATCGGCCTGTCGATCGGCATTCTGGTGTTTGGCATTGTGGTGATCGGCGCACTGGCCGAAGTGATGTCGAAGACCCTCGATCTGGGCCTGGAAGGCACGGGCGCACCGCCGGTGATCACGGCGATTCTGGTGGCGGCGATTTCCGCCGCGCCGGAGATTCTCACCGCGTTGCGTGCTGCACTGGCCAACCGCATGCAGTCAGTGGTGAACATTGCGATGGGCGCGTCACTGTCGACGGTGATTCTCACGGTGCCGGTGATGGAGGCAATGGCACTGTACACCGGCCAACCATTTCAAATGGCGATGACGCCGGTGCAGACGGTGATGATCTTCATCACGCTGATCGTTAGTGCCATCAACTTGAATGACGGTGAGACCAATGCCATCGAAGGCATGACCCACTTCGTGCTGTTTGCGACCTTTATCATGCTGTCGCTGCTCGGCCTTTAAGCTCAGCCGAACCCCCTGTAGGAGCTGCCGAAGGCTGCGATCTGTTGATCTTGCTTCTAGAAAAACAGATCAAAAGATCGCAGCCTTCGGCAGCTCCTACAGAGGTCTGTCGTTGTATCAGGTACCGGCGATCAGTTGGCGCGCCGCTTGGCTGTGATCGGCGATCAGGCCTTTCAAGTCGAGCCCTTCAACCTGGCCATCAACCACACGCCACTTACCACCAATCATCACCCGATCCGCACGATCCGCGCCGCACAACAACAGCGCCGAAATCGGATCATGGCTACCGGAGAAGCGCAGTTCATCGAGCTTGAACAACGCCAGATCCGCCTGCTTGCCCACTGCCAGCTCACCAATATCGGTCCGCCCCAACAGACTCGCCGAACCCTTGGTCGCCCAGCCCAGCACGCGTTCCGGGGTGATCTTCTCGGCGCCGTAACGCAGACGCTGGATGTACAGCGCCTGACGCGCTTCGAGAATCATGTTCGACGCATCGTTGGACGCCGAACCGTCGACGCCCAGACCAAACAACGCGCCCGCGTCAGTCAGATCGATACTTGGGCAAATGCCGGAGGCCAGACGCATGTTCGAACTCGGGCAATGGCAGATACCGGTACCGGCCTGACCGAGGCGGGCGATTTCGTCCGGGTTGAAGTGAATGCCGTGGGCCAGCCAGGTGCGCGGGCCGAGCCAGCCGACGCTGTCGAGATAGTCGACGGTGCGCAGGCCGAAACGCTGCAGGCAGAAATCTTCTTCGTCGAGGGTTTCGGCCAAGTGGGTGTGCAGACGCACGTCGAGCTTGTTCGCCAGTTCGGCGCTGGCCGACATGATTTCCGGGGTCACCGAGAACGGCGAGCACGGCGCCAAAGCGATCTGGATCTGTGCGCCGTCGCCACGCTCGTGGTACTCGTGAATCAGGCGCTGACTGTCGTCGAGAATCACCTGACCTTCCTGCACGGTCTGTTGCGGCGGCAGGCCGCCGTCCTTCTCGCCGAGGCTCATCGAACCGCGAGTGAGCATGGCGCGCATGCCCAGTTCGCGGACGGTTTCGACTTGCACGTCGATGGCGTTCTCCAAGCCATCCGGGAACAGGTAGTGGTGGTCGGCCGCAGTGGTGCAGCCCGACAGCAGCAGTTCGGCCAAAGCGACTTTGGTGGCGAGCGCGAGTTTTTCCGGCGTCAGGCGCGCCCAGACCGGGTACAGGGTTTTCAGCCACGGGAACAACGGCTGATTGACCACCGGCGCCCAGGCGCGAGTCAGGGTTTGATAGAAGTGATGGTGGGTGTTGATCAGGCCCGGCAGGATCACATGTTCACGGGCGTCGAACACTGCATTGCACGGCGCCGACGGCTGTTGGCCAGCGGCGAGGACTTCGACAATGACACCGTCTTGCACGACAAGACCGCCACGGGCATCGAGCTCGTTGGAGGTGAAAATGGCGAGGGGATTTTTTAACCAGGTACGGGTCGCGGGCATGTTGCCGGCTCCTCTGAAAATGGGGTTCAGGGTTGCCAGCTCAGTGATGCCCTGTCTGCTGATCCAGGGTCGCCGCGAGGACGAGGTGCGCAGTTTCAAACAAATTGTCACGCCGGGCAAGCCCAACCTGACCATTCACTACGGTCCCTTGTAGGAGTGAGCCTGCTCGCGATAGCGGTGTATCAGGCAACACTTTTGCTGAATGACACACCGCTATCGCGAGCAGGCTCACTCCTACACTGGGATTTGTGCGGTTACCAGGGAATCGTTTCACCCTTGTAGTTGATGAAATGATGCCCGCCCTTGCCGGTATACGCATTTACCTGATCAACCAGCCCACGGGTGCTGGTTTCCACGTCGAGGTCAGCCCCTTCACCGCCCATGTCCGTCTTCACCCAACCCGGATGCAGCGACAACACTGTCATCTTCTGCTCACCCAGTTGCGTGACAAAACTGTTGGTCATCGAATTCAGCGCAGCTTTGCTGGCCTTGTACAACGCCAGCTCCGGCGCGTCCGGCACGGTCACGCTGCCCAGCCCGGAACTCATGAACGCCAGCACACCGCTGCCGTCACGAATCTGCCCGGCAAAACGCTGGGCCAGATTGATCGGCGCCACCGCGTTGGTGAAAAACAGCTGACCGACCTCAGCCAGTGTCGCGCCGCCCGGGGTCTGGTCCGCCGGGCCTTTGACCCCGGCGTTGACGAACAGCAGGTCGAAGGTTTCGCCCTTGAGTTGTTGGCTCAAGGCGATCACCGCTTGCTGATCGTCCATGTCGAGCTTCTCGATCCGCACCTTGCCCAGCGCTTGCAGCGCCTCGGCGTTTTGCGGATTGCGCACGGTGGCGGTGACTTGCCAGCCGTCGGCCAGCAGGGTTTTCACTAGACCGAGGCCCAGGCCCCGGGAGGCGCCGATGATCAGTGCGTTTTTTGCAGACATGATGGGCTTCCTTGATGAATGAGGATCATGGATTCAATGGACAGGCCTGACCGAGGCGAAGTTGCAACTCCTGCCGCAGCGTGTCGAGTTCGCGCATACGGGTTTCGATCAGTTGCAGTTTGTCGCGCAGCAACTGCGCCACGGCGTTGTCCGGATCGGGCGCGTTCCACAACGCGGCAACGCTGTCACCAATCTCGCCGAGGGTAAATCCCAGACGCTGCGCCGTTTTGATATAGAGCACCAGTTGCACCATCTCCGGCGGATAGTCGCGATAACCGTTGGCGCTGCGCTGCGCCGCAATCAACCCGCGCTGCTCGTAGAAGCGCAGAGTGTCACGGCTGACGGCACTGGCCTGGGCTAATTCACCGATGCGCATGCTGGCTCTCAAAAGGGCTATTGACCCTGGAGCATACTCCAGGCTTTACCGTGGATGCTCCCTGAATTTCTGGAGCATGGATGATGTGGACTTCAACGCAGTATCGCAACGTGGTGCTTGGCAGTGCCTGGTATGACCTGATCGTCACGGTGGCATTTGCCACGCCGTGGAGTTTTGCCGCTTTGCATGGGTTTTTGACCGCGCTGAACTTACCCGGCGAACTGCCGGCGTTTGAGCCTGTGCACCTGTTGATGGCGAATCTGCTGGGCTCGGTGGTGTGCGTGTGGGCGGTGCTGCGGATTCGCGATCCGCAGGCGCTTTATGGACGGTATGACGCGGTGGCGCGGTTTCTGTTTGCGGCTTGGCAGGCGTATGCCTTGCTGCACGGCGCCAGTTCGATTCTGATTGTTTTCCTGGTCTTCGAACTGGCGTGGGGCATTGCTCAAGTGTTGCCTGTGCGGACGCCTTCGCGAGCAAGCTCGCTCCCACAGTTGACCGAGTTCACTCAGATCCCCTGTGGGAGCGAGCTTGCTCGCGAAGAGGCCAGTAAATTCACCTCTTAATGCCCCGCCTGCCAAGGCTGCCCAAGCGAAACCGGCGCATACAATCTTGTGCGCAGCGCATCGCGCGACAACAGCACCAGCACCACAATCGTCGCCACATACGGCAGCATCGCCAGCAGACTCGACGGAATCGCCAGCCCCAACCCCTGCGCCACCAAGTGCAGGATGCTGGCGAGGCCGAACAAATAAGCCCCGAGCAACAACCGCCACACCCGCCAACTGGCAAACACCACCAGCGCCAAGGCGATCCAGCCACGCCCGGCGGTCATGTTTTCCGCCCACATCGGCGTGTACGCCAGCGACAGATAAGCCCCGGCCAGCCCGGCCATCGCCCCGCCGAACAGCACCGCCAACGTGCGCACGGTCAACACCGGCAACCCCATTGCACTGGCCGCATCCGGATTCTCGCCGACCGCTTGAATGATCAACCCGACACGACTTTTGATAATCACCCACGCCACCAGCGCAAACAGCGCGAACGACAGATACACCAGCAAATCCTGAGCAAACAGCATCCGCCCGATCAGCGGAATCTCACTCAGATAAGGGATCGCCAACGGCTCAAACCCGGCCAGTGGTTTACCGACCCAAGCTGCGCCGACAAAGGTCGACAGCCCGACACCGAAAATCGTCAGTGCCAATCCGGTCGCTACCTGATTGGCGTTGAACACCAACGCCACTAGCGCAAACAGCGACGACAACAACATCCCGGCCAGCATCGCCAACAACACGCCAAGCCACAGGTTGCCGCTGTTGAGCGCGACGATAAAACCGATCACCGCGCCAAACAGCATCATGCCTTCCTGCCCGAGGTTGAGCACGCCGCTCTTCTCGCAGATCAATTCCCCCAGCGCCACCAGCAACAACGGCGTGCCGCAACGCACCATGGCGTAGAAAATATTGCTCAACAGATCGATATCCATCACAGCGCTCCGGCGGTTACGGCAGTGGTTGAAGTGCGCTTTACCCAACGCAGGTTCAGGCGTGGCCGATAGAGAATCAGTACGTCACTGGCGAGCAGGAAAAACAGCATCATTCCCTGGAACAACTGGGTGATCGCCTGCGGCAGATTCAGGGTCATCTGCGCGCTCTCGCCACCGATGTACAACAGCGCCATCAACAGGCTGGAGAACAGAATACCGATCGGATTCAGGCGCCCGAGGAACGCCACGGTGATCGCCGCATAGCCATAACCGGGTGACACCTGCGGCACCAATTGGCCGATCGGCCCGGTGACCTCGCAGACACCCGCAAGCCCGGCCAAGCCGCCGCTGATCAACAGTGCCAGCCAGATCAAGCGCTTCTCGCGAAAGCCGACAAACCCTGCGGCACGCTTGTCCAGCCCAAGCACTTTGATCTGGAAACCGACAAAGCTTTTCTGCAACAACACCCACACCACGACCAGCGCGAGCAGGGCGAAATACACCCCGGCATGCACGCGGCCATCCTCCATCAACAACGGCAAACGACTGGCGTCGCCGAACATCGCCGACTCGGGAAAGTTGAACCCGGCCGGGTCCTTCAACGGCCCGTGCACGCAGAACAGCAGCAGGTTCAGCGCGATGTAATTGAGCATGATGCTGGTGAGGATTTCGTTGGCGTTGAAGCGTGTGCGCAACCATGCGGTCAGCCCGGCCCACGCCGCGCCGGCGAGGGTGCCGGTGAGCAGAATCAACACCAGCGCCCAGCGGCTTTGCAGGTCGATGATATTCACCGCCAAGGCACTGCCGGCGAGTGCCCCGAGGAGCAATTGACCTTCGGCGCCGATGTTCCAGATTCGCGCCTGATAGGCCACTGCCAAGCCCAGTGCGCAGAGCAGAATCGGCAGCGCCTTGACCAACAATTCAGAGACGCCATACAAATCGCTCACCGGCGCGATCAGCAGCGTGTGCAAGGTTTGCAGCGGGTCATGACCAAGGGCGATAAACAGCAGCGAGCCGCAACCGAGCGTCAGCGCCGCCGCCAATAACGGCGAGCACCACAGCATCAGGCGCGATTGCTGGCCACGGGGTTCGAGGGAAAGCAGCATGTGTATAACTCCGTTAAACCGTGGCGGCTGAAGGGGCGTGGTCGAACTGGCCGGCCATCCAGCCGCCGACGTCGCTGAGTTGTGTCTTGCTGGTGTCTTGCAATGCCGACAAACGTCCACCGCACAGCGCGCCGAGGCGGTCGCTGATCTGGAACAATTCGTCGAGGTCTTCGGATATCACCAGAATCGCCGCGCCGGCATCGCGCAGCGCGATCAGCGCACGGTGAATGGTCGCGGCGGCGCCGACGTCGACGCCCCAGGTCGGGTGCGCGGCGATCAGCAGTTTCGGTTGCTGGAGGATTTCCCGGCCGAGGATGAATTTCTGCAGATTACCGCCGGACAAACTGCGCGCGGCGGTTTGCGTGTCCGGGGTTTTCACGCCGAAGCGCTGAATGATCTGTTGGGCGAGGGCTTCGACTTTACCGCGCTGGATTAGCCCGTTGCTGACCAAGCCTTGTTGGAAAGCCGTCAGCAGGGCGTTGTCCGCCAGGTTCAATTCCGGCACCGCGCCATGCCCGAGGCGTTCGGCGGGGACGAAAGCCAGGCCCAGTTTGCGACGGGCATCCGGGCGCAAATCGGCGACGTTTTGCTCAGCGAATCGAATGGTCGCGGCCTCCGCCCGAGGCAAGGTTTGTTCGCCGCTGAGCAGGGCGAGCAATTCATCCTGACCGTTGCCCGCGACCCCGGCGATGCCGACGATTTCACCGCTGCGCACTTGCACATCAATGTCAGTCAGCCAGCAGCCGAACGGATCCGGGTTGTGCCAGCTCAAGCCGTTCACCTGCAAAAACGCCGCGCCGCCGCTGACCTTCGGATAGTCGCCAATCAACGCCGCCGCTTCGCCGACCATCATCTGCGCCAATTGCTGATCCGAGCACTCCGCTGGCAGGCAATGCCCGGCCACGCGCCCACCGCGCAGAACCGTCGCGCTGTGGCACAACGCGCGCACTTCAGCGAGTTTGTGGCTGATGAACAGAATGCTGCAGCCTTCGGCGGCGAGGCGGCGCAGGGTGATGAACAATTCATCGGCCTCTTGCGGCGTCAGCACTGAGGTTGGCTCATCGAGAATCAGCAGGCGAATGTCCTGCATCAGGCAGCGAATGATTTCCACGCGCTGACGTTCGCCGATCGACAGGCTGTGGACAAGTCGCTCCGGCTCCAGCGCCATGCCATAACGGCGCGACACTTCACGAATTTTCGGTTCCAGTTGTTTCGGCGTGCCGGCTGCTGCGCCCATCGCCAAAGCAATGTTTTGCGCCACGCTGAGGGTTTCGAACAGTGAGAAATGCTGGAATACCATGCCGATCCCCAACTGCCGCGCCTGCGCCGGGTTGCGGATATTCACCGGTTGACCTTGCCAAAGCATCTCGCCGGCGTCGGCCTGGGTGACGCCGTAGATGATCTTCATCAACGTACTTTTGCCCGCGCCGTTTTCACCGAGCAGGGCGTGAATTTCACCGGACGCGATGCTCAGGTCGATGGCATCGTTGGCCAGACAACCGGGGTAGCGTTTGCTGATATGGCGCAGTTGCAGGCGCGCAATGGGTGGGACAATTGGCATGACAGGCTCGACTTGCTTGGAGTTGTGCCTGTGGATAAAGCAATTTCCTGGCCATTGAGTCAGGAACGCGAGTGGGCCGCGTGTGGCAGCACTCGGTATAGAGCATTGAAGGCCGAATCACGCACGACGATGGCACCAATTCAGAGCAAAGCCGTTGCTCGGGCGCCAGTTTTGCCCGTCGCGATATGATCAAAAAACGAGCAATCCCTTGGGGGCTAGATGGATCCAGCGACTGCGCCAGCCATGAACGGGTTATCCACAGCTTGTTCCACAGTTATTGTGCGCAAGCTGCAAACCCGGGCATAAGCACTGCAGTGCTTTCTTCTAATGGTGATAAACCGCGCTAACTAACTGTTTCTGTTTGAAATTATCGTTTCGTCGAGTGAATTGAACGAAAAGTGAACAAACCGCGCAAAGCCACGTGACAGAAGGGTTACAGCGAAATGTACTCAGGTTATCCACAGTCGGGTGCACAGCCGATGTGGGCAACTCTGTGGAATAAGGAAAACGGGGGATGCCCTAAAAGATCGCAGCCTTCGGCAGCTCCTACACGAAAACGCTGATACCGGTATCACCAACGAAATTCATGACAAACCCGGATCCCTGTAGGAGCTGCGGAACGCTGCGATCTTTTGATCCTGCTTCACCGCTGCAATAAAATCCGCCCACGGCTCAAATCCGCTAGCTGGGTTTGCAAGACATCGATCTGCGCCTCACCCACCGCTAACTTCAACTCGACCCCGTTCGCCGTGAAGTTTTCCTCCACTACCAATCCACCCAAGTCCGCAACCCGCAACTTCACCAACGCCAACTCGGCAAACCCGCAGGCACAACTTAGCGGCACGCGGCTGATCAACTCGACCTTGGCCGCGGTCTGCAGACACTTGTTCGCACCACCGCCATACGCCCGGGCCAAACCACCCGTGCCGAGTTGAATGCCGCCGTACCAACGGATCACCAGCACCGCGACCTGATCGCAATCCTGCGCTTCAATTGCCGCCAGAATCGGGCGCCCGGCCGTGCCGCCCGGTTCGCCGTCGTCATTGCTGCGGTATTGATCGCCGAGTTTCCACGCCCAGCAATTGTGCGAGGCGTTCAGATCGCTGTACTGCTCGAAAAACGCCTGCGCCTCGGCAGGGCTGCCGATCGGCGTGGCAAAGGTGATAAAGCGGCTTTTGCGAATCTCTTCGCGGTACTCGCAAAAACCGCTGAGGGTGAAAGGCATAAACGTCTTATAGAGGAGGAGTGAGGCCGCAGCCTTTGAGAATGATGCGGATCAGGTTGTTGCCGGCGTCTTCCATGTCCTGCTTGGTCAACTTGCTGCGACCGCTGACGCGGCAGATCTGCGTGGCGAAGTCAGCGTAATGCTGGGTGCTGCCCCACAACAGGAAGATCAAATGCACCGGATCGACCGGGTCCATTTTGCCGGCATCGATCCACGCTTGAAATACCGCCGCGCGGCCAGTGAACCAGGCGCGGTAGTCCTGATTGAAATATTCGCTCAGGCATTCGCCGCCGCTGATCACTTCCATCGCAAAGATCCGCGAGGCCTGTGGCTGGCGGCGGGAGAATTCCATCTTGGCGCGAATATAGCGAGTCAGTGCTTCGGCCGGATCGTCCTCGGCGGTGAGGGTGTTGAAGGTGCTGTCCCACAACTCGATGATGTTGCTCAGCACCGCCACGTACAACCCAAGCTTGTTGGTGAAGTAGTAATGCAGGTTCGCCTTGGGCAACCCGGCATTCTGGGCGATGGTGTTCATGCTGGTGCCTTTGTACCCGTGACGAGCGAACTCGTCTTCGGCGGCTTTGAGGATGGTCTCTTCGTTTTTCTGACGAATGCGGCTGGCGGGTTTGCCGCCATGGGCAGGGACTTCAAAGGTCATAGGCACTTCCGGGTTTGTCTGTGGGTGCAACCAGTTGCGTTGATAGCGCACCCACAGGCATCCGACAAGTCCTTGCGCGATAAAACCGTTACGCCTGTTCGATCTTGTTCAGCGGCGCGTGCGCTTCAGCGGTCTCGGTTTTCGACTCCGGCAGCAGCAGGCACAGGATAATTGCGGTCAGGCCGCCGCTGGTGATCGCCGAATCAAACAGGTTCTGCACCAGCTTCGGCAGCAGGTGTAGCAGGGTCGGTTGTGCGGCGATGCCCAAGCCGACGCCGAACGACGTGGCGATGATCAACATGCTGCGTCGATCCAGCGGCGACTGCGCGAGGATGCGCACACCGGCAGCCGCCACCGCGCCGAACATCACCAGGGTCGCGCCGCCGAGCACCGGTTTCGGAATCTGTTGCAGCACCGCGCCGATCATCGGGAACAAGCCGAGGCAAAACAGAATCGCGCCGATGTACAGCCCGACGTAGCGGCTGGCGACGCCGGTCAACTGAATCACGCCGTTGTTCTGCGCGAACGTGGTGTTGGGGAAGGCGCTGAAGGTCGCGGCGATCATGCAACTGACGCCATCGCCAAGTACGCCACCGCGCAGGCGACTTATATAGGAAGGGCCGCTGATCGGCTGGCGGGCGAGCATGCAGTTGGCGGTGAGGTCGCCGACGGTTTCGATGGTGCTGATCAGATAAATCAGCGCGACCGGCAGGAAAGCCGTCCAGTCGAAATTGAAGCCAAACTTGAACGGCGTAGGAAAACTCACCAGTGGCAAGTCAGGCAACGGCTGTGGCACCAGTTTCCCACTGAACCACGCGGCGAGGCTGCCGAGCAGCAAACCGATAATGATCGCCGATAGACGCACCCACGGCGTGTTGGAGCGGTTGAGCAGAATGATCGTCAGCAGCACGAACACGCCCAGCGCCAGATTGCCCGGCGCACCGAAGTCCGGCGCATTGAAGCCACCGCCCAGATCGGTGATGCCGACCTTTATAAGGCTGATGCCGATCAGGGTGATGACGATCCCGGTCACTAACGGCGTGACGACTCTGCGCAACTGGCCGATGAAGCGGCTGAGGACGATCTGCACGATTGCGCCGAAAAAGCACACACCGAAGATCATCGCCAGAATGTCTTCCGGACTGCCACCGCGTTGCTTGACCAGAAATCCGGCCGATAGCACCGCACCGAGAAAGGCGAAACTGGTGCCCTGCAGACAAATCATCCCCGCGCCGATGCCGAACGGCCGCCGCGCCTGAATAAAGGTGCCGACGCCCGAAACCATCAACGCCATGCTGATGAGGTACGGCAAATGCGCAGTCAGCCCGAGGGCCGAGCCAATCACCAATGGCGGGGTGATGATGCCGACGAAACTGGCGAGCACGTGTTGCAGTGCGGCAAGAATTGCAGCAGCGGGTTTGGGGCGGTCGTTGAGGCCGTAGATCAGGTCGCTGGACGGTGCGGAATCTGGCTGCATGGCTTAAGGCTTCTTGTTGAAGGATCGGGTTGATCCTGCTCTGCAAAAAGCTGTCCACTTGCTCAGGTTATTTGCCAGATTTGTCGCCAGGGCCCAACGCTGGCGGGCCACGGCGGATTTTCAACGCGTTGCCGCCAGACTCTCCAAAAAGCTTTCCAGCACCAAATGAGGGCGCCGGCCCTTGCGTGTGACCGATGCGAGGCTCAAGTCATAAAAACGAGTTTGCGATTTCAACGCGCGCAAGCGACCTTGCTGCACCCAGAGGCTGGCGTAGTGATCCGGCAGATAGCCAATGTAGCGCCCGGTCAAAATCAGAAACGCCATACCCTCACGGTCAGAAGCACTGGCCGTGCAATTGAGCGCTTGGTAATGCGCTTGAATATCCGCCGGCAAACGAAAGGTCGGGGCAATCGCGTCCTGACTGTTAAGGCGTTCGTCATCGAGCTGTTTGTCATCGACATAAAACAACGGATGGCCAACCGCGCAATAAAGCAGCGAACGCTCGCTGTACAACGGCTGATATTCCAGGCCCGACAACGCACTGGCCTGAGGTACCACGCCGACATGCAGACGCCCATCGAGCACGCCTTGCTCGACTTCATTGGGCGCAATCATGCGGATCTGGATCTGCACATCCGGCCCGCGTTCTTTCAATTGGGCGAGGGCGTGGGTAATGCGCATGTGGGGCAGGGTGACGAGGTTGTCGGTCAGGCCAATGATCAACTCACCCCGCAGATGCTGGTGCAGGCCGTTGACTTCGGTGCGAAAGCTTTCCAGTGCACTTAACAGTTGCAGTGCCGACTGATACACCTCGCGACCTTCCTCGGTCAGCGAAAAACCGGCTCGACCACGCTGGCACAGACGCAAACCGAGGCGCTGCTCCAGATCGCTCATCTGTTGGCTGATCGCCGAGCGACCGATGCCGAGCACGGTTTCCGCTGCGGAGAAGCCGCCGCACTCCACCACACTGCGAAAAATCCGCAGCAAGCGGATATCAAAGTCACTGACCTGGGCCAGCGGATCGGGGCGACGGCTGCTCATCTTATTGTTCTCATTGTTTAGCGAAGTTCTAACTGAAGGTTAGAAGAGTTGAATTTCACCGACTTTATCCGCGTGGCAATTTAGCTGCAACAACGCTTTTTATCTCCCTGACGCTTATGCCCTGCGAGGTTTTGCCCGATGAACATGCCTGAAAACGCGCCGTCTCCACTGGCCAGCCAACTGAAGCTGGATGCGCACTGGATGCCGTACACCGCCAACCGAAACTTCCAGCGCGACCCGCGTCTGATCGTTGGTGCTGAAGGCAGTTGGCTGATCGACGACAAAGGCCGCCGGGTATACGACTCGTTGTCCGGGCTGTGGACCTGCGGCGCCGGCCACACCCGCAAGGAAATTCAGGAAGCGGTTTCCAAGCAATTGGGCACCCTCGATTACTCGCCGGGCTTCCAGTACGGTCATCCGCTGTCGTTCCAGCTGGCCGAGAAGATCACTGAGCTGACCCCGGGCAACCTCAACCACGTGTTCTTCACCGACTCTGGTTCCGAGTGCGCCGATACCGCCGTGAAAATGGTCCGTGCCTACTGGCGCCTGAAAGGTCAGGCGACTAAAACCAAAATGATCGGCCGTGCTCGTGGTTACCACGGTGTGAACATCGCCGGCACCAGCCTCGGCGGCGTCAACGGCAACCGTAAGCTGTTCGGTCAGGCGATGATGGATGTCGATCACCTGCCGCACACGCTGCTGGCGAGCAATGCCTTCTCCCGTGGCATGCCGGAGCAGGGCGGTATCGCCTTGGCCGATGAACTGCTGAAACTGATTGAGCTGCACGATGCTTCGAATATCGCCGCGGTATTCGTAGAGCCTATGGCCGGGTCCGCTGGTGTACTGGTTCCGCCACAGGGTTACCTGAAACGTCTGCGCGAAATCTGCGATCAGCACAGCATCCTGTTGGTGTTCGACGAAGTGATCACCGGTTTCGGCCGCACCGGCAATATGTTCGGCGCCGACACCTTTGGCGTGACCCCGGATCTGATGTGCATCGCCAAGCAAGTCACCAACGGCGCGATCCCGATGGGCGCGGTGATTGCCAGCTCCGAGATCTACCAGACCTTCATGAACCAGCCGACCCCTGAATACGCCGTGGAATTTCCACACGGCTACACCTACTCGGCACACCCGGTGGCTTGTGCCGCTGGCCTGGCGGCTCTCGACCTGCTGCAAAAGGAAAACCTGGTACAGAGCGTTGCAGAAGTCGCACCGCATTTTGAAAACGCGCTGCACGGGCTGAAAGGGTCGAAGAACGTTATCGACATCCGTAACTTCGGTCTGGCCGGTGCCATTCAGATTGCCCCGCGTGACGGTGACGCCATCGTGCGTCCGTTCGAAGCCGGCATGGCCCTGTGGAAGGCCGGGTTCTACGTACGCTTCGGCGGCGACACCTTGCAGTTCGGCCCGACTTTCAACAGCAAGCCACAAGACCTCGATCGTCTGTTCGACGCGGTCGGCGAAGTGCTGAACAAGCTCGACTGATTTTTCCTTCTATATATACCTACAAGAACGGGCACTCCTTAATGTGTGCCCGTGGACAAGAATTCAGGAGTTTTCGATGAGCGTTATCCCGCATTTGATCAATGGCGAACTGGTGACCGAGAACGGTCGCGCGGTTGATGTGTTCAATCCGTCCACTGGTCAGGCTATCCACAAGCTGCCATTGGCCAGCCAGGCCACCATCCAGAAAGCCATCGATGCCGCCAAGGCTGCGTTCCCGGCCTGGCGCAACACGCCACCGGCCAAACGTGCGCAGGTGATGTTCCGCTTCAAGCAACTGCTGGAGCAGAACGAAGCGCGCATCTCGCAATTGATCAGCGAAGAACACGGCAAGACCCTGGAAGACGCCGCCGGTGAACTGAAGCGTGGTATCGAGAACGTCGAGTTTGCCTGCGCTGCCCCGGAAATCCTCAAGGGCGAGTACAGCCGCAACGTCGGCCCGAACATCGACGCATGGTCGGACTTCCAGCCGCTGGGCATTGTTGCCGGTATCACCCCATTTAACTTCCCGGCCATGGTGCCGCTGTGGATGTATCCACTGGCGATCGTCTGCGGTAACTGCTTCATCCTCAAACCGTCCGAGCGGGATCCAAGCTCCACCCTGCTGATTGCTCAACTGCTGCTGGAAGCCGGATTGCCGAAAGGCGTGATGAGCGTGGTTCACGGTGACAAGACGGCGGTGGACGCGTTGATCGAAGCGCCGGAAGTCAAAGCGCTGAGCTTCGTTGGCTCGACGCCGATTGCCGAGTACATCTATGCCGAAGGCACCAAGCGCGGCAAACGCGTTCAGGCACTGGGTGGTGCGAAGAACCACGCGGTGCTGATGCCGGATGCTGATCTGGATAACGCGGTCAGCGCACTGATGGGCGCGGCGTACGGTTCCTGCGGTGAGCGCTGCATGGCGATCTCGGTGGCCGTGTGTGTGGGGGACCAGGTAGCGGATGCACTGGTGGCCAAACTGGTTCCGCAGATCAAGGCGCTGAAAATCGGTGCTGGCACTTCGTGCGGTCTGGACATGGGCCCACTGGTAACCGGCCAGGCGCGCGACAAAGTCAGCGGTTACGTTGACGACGGCGTGGCAGCGGGCGCGACCCTGGTGGTCGACGGTCGTGGTTTCAGCGTGGCCGGTCATGAAGAAGGCTTCTTCCTCGGCGGCTGTCTGTTCGACAACGTCACCCCGGAAATGCGCATCTATAAAGAAGAGATCTTCGGCCCGGTACTGTGCATCGTTCGCGTGAACAGCCTGGAAGAGGCAATGCAACTGATCAACGATCACGAATACGGCAATGGCACCTGCATCTTCACCCGTGACGGTGAAGCGGCGCGTCTGTTCTGCGACGAGATCGAAGTCGGCATGGTCGGCGTCAACGTGCCGCTGCCGGTACCGGTGGCTTACCACAGCTTCGGCGGCTGGAAGCGTTCGCTGTTCGGCGACCTGCATGCTTATGGTCCGGATGGTGTGCGCTTCTACACCCGGCGCAAGGCTATCACCCAGCGCTGGCCGCAGCGGGCGAGCCACGAAGCATCGCAGTTCGCCTTCCCTAGCTTGTAAGTAGAAAGGCGATGTAGCGAAGGCCGACCCCTCGGGTCGGCCTTCGTGTTTTCGGGGGTTTTTGACCTATGTGACAGAATTATGAAAATAGGTGTTGACGGCAGATTCAGGATGTCTATAATTCGCCCCACTTCCGGCGCAGTCGAAACGGAAAACTCCTTGAGACTCAACGAGTTAAGTAGGTTTCGGCAGCAGGTTGCTTCAGTTCATCGAAGCCAGAAGGAAGTTGAAAAAGAGGTGTTGACAGCAGCGTGTAACGCTGTAGAATTCGCCTCCCGCTGACGAGAGATCGGAAGCGCAAGTGGTT
>NZ_JACOPX010000014.1 GCF_015461835.1 Pseudomonas neuropathica
CGTACCTCGCGCACCGGGTCAACCAGCGCATTTTCCAGCAGATGACCGTGCAGCAGATCATCAGCCAGGTGCTGGAAGAGCACGGCATCCTCGCCAGCGATTACCACTTTCAGCTCAGCGCGATTTATCCTGAGCGCATTTACTGCGTGCAGTACGACGAGTCGGACCTGGATTTCATCCAGCGCTTGTGTGAAGAAGAGGGCATTCACTACCACTTTCAGCACACGTCCAGCGGCCACAAACTGACCTTCGGCGATGACCAGACGGTGTTCCCGAAACTCGCGCCAGTGGCCTATCAGCAGGACTCGGGACTGGTCGCCGACAAACCGGTGGTCAAGCGTTTCGGCCTGCGCTTGGCCACCCGCACCAGCCGCACCACGCGCCGTGATTACGACTTCGTCAAACCGAAAATCGAGCTGGAAAGCGACGCCAAAAGCAGCGCGCAACCGGACCTTGAGGACTACGATTACCCGGGCCGTTTCGTCGATCGTGAGCGCGGCAAACACCTGGCCAATCGCGCGCTGGAGCGGCATCGCAGCGACTACCGTCTGGCCGAGGGCAACAGCGATCAGCCGATCCTCGTCAGCGGGCATTTCCTCGCCCTGACCGACCACGCCAACCCGACGTGGAATGATTTGTGGCTGCTCACCGAAATCTTCCACGAAGGCAAGCAGCCGCAGGTGCTCGAAGAGTCGGTGACCAGCGACACCACCGACAACAAAGACGATTTCCACCAGGGCTACCGTAACCGCTTCAGCGCCATCCCGTGGGACGTCCCGTATCGTCCGCCGCTCGATCACCCGAAACCGAAAGTCCTCGGCACGCAAAGCGCGGTGGTCTGCGGTCCCGAGGGTGAAGAGATCTACTGCGACCAGTACGGCCGGGTGAAGGTGCAGTTCTTCTGGGACCGCGAAGGCAAGCACGACGACATGACCAGTTGCTGGATGCGCGTGGCATCGAGCTGGGCGGCGGAAACCTTTGGTTCGATCAATATTCCGCGGGTTGGCATGGAGGTGTTGATCACCTTCCTCGAGGGCGATCCCGATCAGCCGCTAATCACCGGTTGCCTGTACCACGGCGCGAATCTGCCGCCGTACAAGCTGCCGGACTTCAAGACCTTGGCCACGGTCAAGAGCAAGGAATACAAGGGCAGCCGTGCCAATGAACTGCGCATCGACGACACCACCAGCGAGATCAGCATTGCGCTGCGCAGTGACCACGGCGCGAGTGCGATCAACCTCGGTTACCTGACCCATCCGCGCCCGAGCGGTGGTCAGCCGCGCGGTGAAGGTTTCGAGTTGCGAACCGACCGGCACGGTGCGGTGCGTGCGGCCGCCGGCCTTCTCATAACGACTGAGCCGCGTCCAAACGAATCCAAGCACCACAAGGATCTGCCGGAAACCGCTGAACGCCTCGCGACAGCCAGCGATCAGCAAGACGGCTTTGCGGTGCAGGCCAAAGAACTTCAGGCTCAGGAGGCGGGTGATCAGGACGACGTGGCCAAAGCGCTGCATGCCCAGCATCAAGGTGTGCTCGGCTCTGGTCCTGCCAACCTCACCGCCAACGAATTCCCCGAGTTCACCGAACCGCATCTGGTCCTCGCCAGCCCGGCCGGCATTGCCCTGACCACGCCGCGCTCCAGCCACATCGCCACCGGCGAACATCTGGCGCTGAGCAGCACCGGCCACACCAGCCTGTCGATCGGCAAACGCCTGCTGGCCAGTGCCAGTCGCGGCATGCGCCTGTTCGTGCAGAGCATGGGCTGGCGGCTGGTCGCAGCGTCCGGCGACATCGATGTACGCGCACTGAAGGACAGCATCAACCTGCTGGCCAAACTCAACATCACCGCCAACGCCGACCGCATCACCATCACCGCGAAAACCGAACTGGTGATTCAGGGCGGCGGCAGCGCCACCACCTACAACGCCGGCGGCATCACCCACGCCACCAGCGGCCCGTACACCGCGCACGCGGCGAACTTCGCCTACACCGGCGCGAAATCTTTGGCCGGAGTATTCCCGGAACCACCGAAACCTGGCAAGGGCAATCTGGAATTGTTCAACCAATATGCCGGGCGCCAGGGCATCAAAGAGGGCGATTACGAAGTCATCGATGCGCTGGGCAAAAGCATCAAGGGCAAGCTCGATGGCAAGGGTTTCGCCAGCGTCGCCGGGGCTGCACCGGGGCCTGCGCGTGTGCTGTTCGGTAAAGACCCGGCCGACACCTGGAGCGATGGCAGTTACATCGGCAAGCCGGAATGGCCGTTGAATCCACCGGGTGCCGAAGACGTGCCGAGTCAGGTGCAGGCGATGGTCGCGCAGGTCTTGCCGAGCAAGAGTTGGGAGATGTTGGAGAAGGGCAAGGACATGGCGCAGACAGGGATGAGTGCGATGCAGACGGCGCAAGGTGCGATGCAAACGGCGCAGCAAGTGAAAGGTGTGGTGCAGGGCGGGGTGGCCGGGTTGCCGAAGCTGGCGAGTGCGGCGTTGCCGAGTGCGTCGGGGATTTTGGGGGCGGCGAGCAAGGCGGGCAAATTGCCGAGTCTGCCTGCACCGAGTCTGCCAAAACCTTCCTTGAAAACCCCGGGCCTGTTGGCGGGTGAGATGCTGTCATGACAACGGAAACGATTTCGGTCAAAGGAGTGACGCAATGAAAGACGCTATTCGTTTGGGGGACTCCACCACCCACGGTGGCAAGGTTCTCGAAGCCTTCTCTCAAACCGACCTCAATGGCAAACCGATTGCCGGGGTCGGTCACAAGGTCAGTTGCCCGTTGTGCAAGGGGATTTTCCCGATTGCCGAGGGCAGCAGCACTTACTCCGTCGATGGCACGCCAATCGCGCTGGATGGCATGAAGACCGCCTGCGGTGCTGCGCTGATTGCAAGTGGTCCCAAAGGGGCCGTAGTCAGCTGAAGTTTGAGTTCGCGTTTTGATTCTGTACCTCCAAGAGGCAGGCCTCATACCTGTTTTTGAGAGGTGTTCAAAAATTGTGCATAAAGGCTGGGGCTGCTGGCCGGTGAGTTGCTGTCATGACAAATGAACCTGCTGTTGCAAAGAAACGAGAACCGCAGGTTGCGGTCGCGCCTCTCAATACCATCGACATCAAGGATGTCGGTCGCGGGGCGGCGAAATTTGATGCTTGGCTGCAGTCTCTCAGCGGAGGTGTGGTTACGCTTGAACGGGTCAAAAACGTCGCTGGTGCGTTGCCGGTGGTAGGCAACATCATGGCGTTGGTCGATGCGCTCGGCGACATCGTTACCCTTGCCAAAAGCAAGCAGAGGGAGGTGCTGGACTGGGTGAGTCTGGGCATCAACCTGATAGGTGTATTGCCTGCACCGCCTACCATGGCATCGGCGCGGATGACGTTGCGCCCGACGTTATCGCTGGTGCGCCAGGAGCTGCGCAATAGCGCAAAGGCGCTATTGGGTGATTCACTGATCGAAGTGCTGATCGGGCATTTGAACGCGACCATCGTTGGCACCATCGACGACTTTGTAAAACAGGCTCAACCCAAGCTTGCGTCAATTCTTGACGATGCCGGAAAGCTTGGACATGACGCTGTCAACGAGATTGCCAAAGGCCTGGAGGCTGTGGTCAATGGCAAGCTCGACGCCAAGGGCGACATGAAGGCTGCAAGTGCAAAAATGAGCGCTGCTGGCAGTCAGTTTCTACATGATCCCAAGGCGTCCATCAGTAATTTTCTTGGCGCTACCTACAGCGCCTACAAGGCTGCGGGAAAGGGTGTGGCCAACAGCGCAGCGAAGAATCTGCTGCCGGAAAATGCCAAGGCATTGGTATTAACCAATACCTCGATGCTGCGCACTTTGGGTGTCGAATTACAAACCCAAATGAAAAAGCTCGGCGATCCTGGCGTCCAGCATTCTATTGGTTGGCTGTTGCAAATGCTTGCCGGTTCCGTGCTTACCTGGCGCAAGCGTCAGGCTCATGGACAAGGTGCAAGTGTCAAGCCGGGCACCACTTCCAAAGCTCAGCGCAAAGCGGGTGAGGGGCGTCTGGAAGCAACCAGTCAACAAGCGCCGGCAACCAGCAACTGTAACAGTTGTAAAAACACGGTAATGCCCGCAACCCAGCACAGCATCAGTTTTGCATTGGGCTCAGAATCACTCAGCCATACCGACTTCAGTTTGTCCGGTTCTTTCCCGATAGAGTGGACGCGAACCTACAGTTCACGTCTGGCTGAGTATGACCAAAGTGAACTCGGTGCTCGCTGGATCACAGCGCTGACCACGCGTTTTGATTGCCGTAGTGATGGCGTGACTTTTCACGACGCTGACGGCCGCAGCCACGATTACCCGCTCCCCAAAATCGCGCTCTCTCACTACGACGCGATTGAAAACATCACGTTGGTCAGGGCCAGCGAGGATCAGTTGGTGCTGTGCCGTGGCTTCGAGCGCAAGGAAACCTATATGCGCCGGGGCCAGCGTTACGTTCTGACGGGCGTTGAACTGCGCAATGGCGCTGGGATGATGCTGCATTACGAGCATCGTCACGGTAAGGATTCAGTGCTGTCCGACCTGATCACTTACCAGGATGATATTGCAGAGGTTCAGGCCCACCTGGGGACGATGATTGATGGGCAGGGCCGCTTGACCGGACTCTGGGAAATTCGAGACGGTGCGCCTCAACGTCAACTGTGCGCTTATCAATATGGGGACACTGGTGATCTTCTGCTGGCTCAGGATGAGAATGGGGCAAGCCGAGTTTATGAGTATCAGCATCACTTGATTACTCGTTACACGGATCGCACTGGCCGTGGCATGAATCTGCAGTGGCAAGGACAGGATGCAAAGGCTCGCGCTGTGCGCGAGTGGGCGGATGACGGTAGCTTCGACACCCGCCTGGAATGGGACGAAAACATTCGGCTGACCTATGTCACCGATGCCCACGGAAACGAAACCTGGCACTACTACGACATCCTTGGCTACACCTATCGTATTCGACATCCGGATGAGCGTTCGGAATGGTTCTTCCGCGATGAGGCCAAGAATCTGATCCGTCATGTTCACGCCAGTGGCAGCGAAGAGCGGTATAGCTACGATGAGCGTGGCAACGTGCTTGAACATATCCGGGCTGATGGCAGCGTAATGCATTACGCCTATGACGATCTGGATCAACTGATCAAAGTCAGTGATGCCGAGGGTGGCCAATGGCAGCGCGCATACGATGATCGTGGCAACCTGATCGAAGCCATCGATCCGCTGGAAAACAAAACCGAATATGCCTACAACTCAGCGGGTTTGGTGACGGGGGTCAAGGACGCCCTTGGCAACGAACAAAAGCTCGATTACAACGATGCCGGCCAATTGGTGGAGTATGCCGACTGCTCAGGGAAAACCAGCTGTTGGGAATACAACGAACGTGGGCAGATGATTTGTTACACGGACGCGGCAGGTAACAGTACGGAGCATGAGTACAAGGCAGGGCACTTGGTGCTCACCAAGCATCCCGACAAAACCGAAGAGCGTTTTCAACACGATGCAGAAGGCCGGCTACTGGCTTATACGGATGGATTGGGTCAGTGCACGAGCTGGAGTTATACCGCGGCCGGTTTAATTGGCGAGCGGGTCGATGCGTGCGAACAGACGTTGCGTTATCACTGGGATCGTTGTGGACGGTTACTGGTGCTGGAAAATGAAAACGAAAAGCGTGCTCAGTTCCAGTATGACTCTCTAGGGCGTTTGTTGCAGGAGGCCTGTTTCGATGGGCAAATTACCCGTTATGGCTATGACGCTGTTACTGGGCGACTAGCCAATACCGTCACCGGCAGCAGGCGCATTGCCTGGAGCTTCGATGCCATGGGCCGATTGGCCGAGCGTTCAGCGTCTTTAGGCGATCAAACGCAGCGCGAAAGTTTCGCTTATGACGGCAATGGCAACCTTACCGAAGCCTCCAATGCACATAGTCGCTTGCATTGGTTCCATGATGCTGCGGGTAATCTGCTGCGCGAGCACCAACACTATCTGGGGCTGGAGAAGTCGACAATCGCGGTATGGCGACACGAGTACGACGCGTTGAATCAGCGTATCGCCACTATTCGTCCGGACGGGCATAGGGTCAGTTGGTTGACCTATGGGACAGGGCACTTGCTTGGGCTTCGCCTGGACGAGCACGAATTGCTCGGACTCGAGCGTGATGATCTGCACCGGGAGATCGCGCGTCATCAAGGCAACCATTTACTTCAAACGCAACAGTGGGACCCCGTTGGGCGACTGCAGCAGCAAATGTTGGGTCGCAGCGATGATAAGACCACCCTGCTAAAACGCGATTATCAATACGACGCGGCCGGCCAGTTGACTGACATCAATGATAGCCGTCGCGGTCCGCTCGCTTATCGTTACGACCCCGTGGGCCGACTGTTGAGTGCTGCCAGCCGACTCGGCACAGAAACGTTCGCATTCGATCCGGCCGGTAATTTGCTGGACAAGGCCAATGAGGAGGATCGGCGTCCGCTGTCTGTAGACGCTCCTCGCAGTAAGCGACTCGACAATCTTTTGAGAGAGTATGCCGGGACACACTACGAGTACGACGATCGCGGCAATCGGACGCTTCGCTGGCATGACGGTCGTTACAGTCGAATGCGGTGGGATCTGTTTGACCGTCTAGCGCACTTCGAAGACGGACGTTTGTCCGTTGACTACGCCTATGACGCACTGGGACGGCGTCTGTATAAAAATTCTGTCGCCTATTGTAAACAACGGCCTGAGGCGGGCTCCGAATGGAACCGAAACGAGTATGCACGCAAGCAGCTTGAGCTCGGCTGTGGCTTTACGCTGTATGGTTGGGACGGCGACAACCTTGCGTGGGAAAGCAGTCGTGGTCAGGTCGACGGAGGCCTCGGTCGTACGGTTCACTACATCTATGAACCTGACACTTTTGTTCCCGTTGCTCAGGCGCTGCAACATCAGTTCATTAATCTTTTGACTCAGGTCGAGCACGCTGGCGATTTCAATCTTGAAGAAGATCCGTTGTGGAATTACACCCCGTCTGCGCAACCTCTGGATGTGTTGGCCTGGTATCAGTGTGACCATCTGGGAACACCTCAGGAGCTGACGGATCAACAAGGAGATATCGCTTGGAGTGCCCAGTACAAGGCATGGGGTGAAGTTCAAGAAACTCGTTCTCGATTTGCGCAGCAGGTCGGTCTGACCAATCCAATCCGCTTCCAGGGCCAGTATCATGATCACGAGACCGGGCTGCATTACAATCGTTATCGGTACTACGACCCGCTGATCGGGCGCTTTATCGGCAAAGACCCGATCAGTTATGCGGGTGGACTGAATCTTTACGAATATGCGCCAAATCCTGTTAGCTGGGTTGATCCGCTGGGGTTGGCACGTGACACTGCCAAAAAGGCCGCAGATGCTGCACTGAAAAAGGGTAAGACCACAGGCGCCGCCTCAGAACTACGTACCGGTGGCAAAGTGTTTGTAGGGGTGAGTGGATCGAGATATCCCGTCCATCCCAAGGTCAGGAAAGCCCTAAAGGCTGTGCCGAAGGATCAACGTGAGCCATGGCATGGCAAGTGTGCAGAAGTCGAGTGCTTGAGCCGATCCTATGACGCGGGAATGGATCCTGCGGGCGGTACAAGCGAAGCCGTCAATATTGGTACCTCGGGCAAAGGGCATGGAACCGCTAAAAAGGCGTGTCGTTCCTGTAGCTCTGTACTCACAACACTTGGAGTCCACCATGATTAGTCATGAGCAAATCGTTCATTTTTCAGAGCAGTTGAGTAAAGGTAAGGCTGAAGCCGAAGCGGCTCGGAACATAATGAAATTTATGTGCGCGGGCGTAGGTTTGGTTCTTCAGGACGAAGAAGTGTCCCCAATTGTCAAAAGCGCGTTTGCAGCTGCGCACAAATACTGGTTTGAAGGGGGAAAAAATGAAAAGGAGTTGAATGCTGCCAGAGTTAAATGCTGGGATTTTCTGGAAGCGAAAGGGCGCGATGTCGACATTGAAGATAACGAGGACGCTGCTGTAAGAGCTTTATTTTGCGTCATGTATCCTGACAGAGTTTCCGATGAAGATTTCGTGCAAGAGTCTTTTGAGTGGTTTTTCGAGATGATCAACAGGATTGGCGATTTCAGTCAGGCATTTGAAAAGCTAGCTACGAAAGTAGCCCTCGACGGAGGGGCTGACCATAAAAGGCCTACGCGCTGGCTACCACAACCGAGGTAGCGCAGTAAAAGTGATAGCCATTTACTGGTCTAAAGTCGACATTATCAATCGCACTGGTTTCGCAGGCATAACTGGCTCGTTATTTTTGTCGGTTCTCTACCGTTCACAACGGGCGGGAATCGGCCAAGAGCGGTTGATTGCCAGTGTCTGCTTTGGCCTGGCGTTTGTTGCCGGTATTCCAGGGCAGATGGACAAGAGCGACGGCGATAAGAACGAGGCTCATGGTCGCAAGGGTGAGGTATTGGACGATGGTCAATACAAAACCCTGGAGGCCAATCTGCCGCCGAGTCTGACGCTGAAGCAGTGGTGCGAGCAGGCGGATCAAGGCATGCGCCAGGGATTGGAGCGTGTGGGTCTGTAATCTCCTTGGTGATTGATTGTTCCCACGCGCAACAATGGAATGCCTCAAGGGACGCTCCGCGTTCCAGTTCGCGAAGGGACGCGGAGCGTGGGAACGATCAGCGTTGGAGGTTATTTTGCGGAGAACTTCAACACCACGCTGTGGCTGTAAGCCTGCCCCGGATCAAGCCGAGTACTCGGGAAGTCCGGCTGATTCGGCGAATCCGGATAGTGCTGAGTCTCCAGGGTAAACGCGCCCCAGTGCGGATACACCTTGCCACCCTTGCCCTTGACCGTACCGTCGAGGAAGTTGCTGGTATAGAACTGCACACCCGGCTCCGTGGTGAACAACTGCAGCACGCGACCGGACTGCGGGTCACTCACCTCAGTCGCAACTTTGCCGATATCGCCCTTGGTATCCAGCGCCCAGTTGAAATCAAACCCACCTTGTTTCGGCTCGGCAAATTTCAACTGCGGATGATCAGCCTTGATGTGCGTGCCGATTGCAGTTGGCTTGGTGAAGTCCATCGGCGTGCCGGCCACGGGCGCCAGTTCGCCGGTCGGGATCAGTTTGGCGGTGACCGGGGTGTAATGGCTGGCGTGCAGGGTGGCGACCTGTTTGAGGATGTCGCCATTGCCGGCGCCGGCGAGGTTGAAATAGCTGTGGTTGGTCAGGTTGAGCACGGTCGGTTTGTCGGTGCTGGCCTTGTAGTCGATGCGCAGTTCGTTGTTGTCGGTGAGGCTATAGGTCACCTCAGTGGTGAGGTTGCCGGGGAAGCCCATTTCACCGTCCGCCGACAGATAGGTCAGGGTCACGCCGACCGAATCCTTGTCCTTGGTTTCTTGCGCCTTCCAGACTTTCTTGTCGAAGCCCAGCGTGCCGCCGTGCAGCGCGTTGGTCTTGTCGTTCTGCGGCACTTGATAGCGCTTGCCGTCGAGTTCGAACGCACCTTCGGCGAGGCGATTGCCGAAGCGGCCGATGGTCGCGCCGAAATAGGCGGTGCCTTTCTGGTAACCCTGTACATCATCGAAGCCGAGCACGACGTCGTCGAACTTGCCGTGCTTGTCCGCCACTTTCAGCGATTGCAGGGTCGCGCCGTAGGTGATGACGGTGGCTTGCATGCCGTGGCTGTTGCGCAGGATGTATTGCTCGACGGGCGTGCCGTCATTGGTTTTACCGAAGGCTTTGTGTTCGGCGCTGAGGCCGGCCGCGTTGGCGGAGAGGGTGGCGATCATCAGGGACAGTCCGAGGCCGGAAAGCAGGTGACGGGATTGAAGCATGGTTGACCTTCCTTTTTGTTGTTGTTTTCAAAATGGCGCCGATGCCGTGTAGGAGCTGCCGCAGGCTGCGATCTTTTGATTTTGGTTTTCAAAGGCAAGGTCAAAAGATCGCAGCCTGCGGCAGCTCCTACAGCGTAACTAGTCATGCTATTTGTATTAGCAATCAAGATTTATAGCTGATTAATCGTTTATTTCAACAATAAAGACAGACTAATTGCTTTTGGGGTAAGCACCGAAGGTCGGCTGGTCGTGCGCACCACTGCACTTTTTCGCAATCAGCGGCTCTATCCATGGCCAGGATGCGGTGACTCCCGCCGCACAGGAATGTGCCTGTTCGAGATTTCATGCCGAGAGCTTTTGCCCTGATCGCTACTTTTTTCCGCCGCCCGTGCCTGTTGTTGGCGTGTTTGTCGTTGCTGTTTTTCAGCGGTTGCAGCCACCAGGACGGCAACGGCTTCTTCAATCAGATGCGTGAAGGGAAGCCACAGGAATTCCTGCAGACCAGCGTCGACCGTATGGCCACGTTGGCGATGCGCGACAACCTCAGCAGTCTTTACCGCTTGCAAGCCAAGCTGTACCTGCGCAACCCGGACGAGCTGCGCAAGTCGGGTTTCCTCAACATCCATGCCGCGGTGAAACAGGTTCGCCTGGCCATCGAGCAGCAACAGCCGCTGCCGGTGTTGGGTGGCCGAAAGGACCTGGCGGCGCTGAGCTATGCGATGAGCCCGGAGTTTCTCGGTGACCGCGTCGGCGCGTTCATCTATGCCATCGGCAGCATGCTGGTCACCGCCCATGGCAATCGCACCGAGTTCTACATGACCGATGCGATCAACCCGACTTTCGTTCACAACGCTGCACGCAATATCGAAAAAGCCACGTGGATCTTGTCCCAGCGACAGAACAAGGAAGGTCAGCCGCTGCTGTTTTCCAATGAGATCTCGGAGGAGGGCAGTAACCTGAGCTTCGCCACCGAGTTCGGCAAAATCGTTGCGCGACTGGACCTGATCACGCAGATGCTCGACGAGCGTTACCGGCGGATCGGCCTTAACTACGCGCAGAGTTTGCTGTTCTTGAATTTCTTGCCGGTGCAATGAGTTCCACGAAAACCTGTGGCGTGCAGAGCTCCAAGGTGGGAGCGAGCTTGCTCGCGAAAGCGGTGGATCAATCAACACTTCAATGGCTGAAAGACAGCATTCGCGAGCAAGCTCGCTCCCACATTGATCGAATAGTGAAGGCTGTTTTTGTATACAATCCGTCACCGCTATTGATCAAAATGGAGCCGCACCCGTCATGACTGACCCCGCCAGCGCCGATTTCAGCCGCGTCGACCGCACCGCCCGTGCGGACAAACTGCCCTATGCCGCGTTGCTGGCATTCGCCATGACCGGGTTCATCGCCATTCTCACCGAGACCCTGCCTGCCGGACTGTTGCCGCAAATCGGTGCCGGGCTCAACGTCAGCGAAGTACTCGCCGGGCAACTGGTGACGCTGTATGCACTGGGTTCGATTGTCGCGGCGATTCCGCTGACCGTCGCCACACGCGGCTGGCCTCGGCGCCGGGTTTTGTTGATGACGGTCGGCGGGTTTCTGCTGTTCAACACCGTCACCACGTTTTCCAGCCATTACGGTCTGACCTTGGTTTCGCGCTTCCTCGCCGGGATGGCGGCGGGGCTGTCGTGGGGGATCATGGCCGGGTATGCGCGCGGCATTGT
This sequence comes from Pseudomonas neuropathica, assembly GCF_015461835.1. GTDB lineage: Bacteria > Pseudomonadota > Gammaproteobacteria > Pseudomonadales > Pseudomonadaceae > Aquipseudomonas > Aquipseudomonas neuropathica. The sequence goes on from NZ_JACOPX010000014.1 coordinate 11,529, forward strand.
GCCGGTGCATCAACAGGGGCGAGCACTGGCGATTGCCATGCTTGGCACCCCGGTGGCGCTGTCACTGGGCACGCCGGCGGGGACGTGGCTGGGCAATCTGATCGGCTGGCGTGCGTCGTTCGGGATCATGTCGGCGCTGGCCCTGGTGCTGGCGGCTTGGATTGTCGTCGCGGTGCCGGATCGTCCGGGGCAGGCCAGTGAGGAGCGTCTGCCGCTGCTCGAATCGCTGCGCCTGCCGGGCGTGCGGCCGGTGTTGTTCGTGGTGCTGACGTGGATGCTCGGACACAACATTCTCTACACCTATATCGCGCCGTTTCTGATGCAGGCCGGATTGGCTGACCGGGTCGATCTGGTGCTGCTGGTGTTTGGCCTGTGTTCGCTGGTGGGGATCTGGATCATCGGCATGCTGGTGGATCGCTGGTTGCGCTGGCTGACGTTGATCAGCCTCGCGGTGTTTGCGCTGACGGCATTGGTGTTGGCGCTGGCTGCGCCTTCACCGCTGGTCATTTATGCCTGCATGGCGGTATGGGGATTGTCGTTTGGCGGCTCGGCAACCTTGTTGCTCACCTCTGCGGCCGACTCTGCTGGCGATCACGTTGACGTGGTGCAGGCGATGCTCACCACTTCGTGGAACGTGGCGATCGCCGGTGGCGGCTTGTTCGGCGGCTTGCTGCTGGATCGGGCGGGGGCGATGTCGTTTCCGTGGGCACTGCTGATTCTGTCGCTGATCGCGCTTGCCACAGTGTGGGTCAACAAAAACCACAGCTTCAAACCGGGTCGAAGGGTGCACTGAATCTGCATCCACCAACCCTGTAGGAGTGAGCCTGCTCGCGATAGCGGAGGGTCAGTCACTGAATCCATCACTGATAGACCGCTATCGCGAGCAGGCTCACTCCTACAGTAAAGCGATGGTGAGGTCGATATGGCATAACGATAGACCGCATCGATATATGTGGTTATAAGAAAAATCGCTATGCTGCGGGCCAGATTTTTCCTGTCGTTTTTCTGGACGGTTTAATGGAATTGGCAAATTTCGGCCTGGTGATTGCCGGGCTGGTGGTGGGTTTTATTGTCGGCATGACCGGTGTCGGCGGTGGTTCGTTGATGACGCCGATCCTGCTGTGGTTCGGCATCAACCCGGCAACGGCGGTGGGCACTGACCTGCTGTACGCCGCCATTACCAAATCCAGTGGCGTCCTCGTCCATCGCAAAAACAAGAACATCGACTGGGCCATCACCGGTTGGCTGACCCTCGGCAGCGTGCCGGCGGTGGCCATGACCTTGTGGTTCCTCAGCACCCTGCACACCGCGCCGGACGCGATGAACGCCATCATCAAACAGGCGCTGGGCTTCGTCCTGTTCGCCACGGCGCTGGCGATCTTCTTCAAGAAACGCTTGCTCGACTTCGCCCACAAACGCGCGGGCGGCAACTACAACCCGAGCGGTTCGCGCCTGAACGTGATGACCGTGATCACCGGTCTGATCCTCGGCACCATGGTGGCCCTGACCTCGATCGGCGCTGGCGCCTTGGGCACCGTTGCGCTGTTCATCCTCTATCCACTGCTGCCGACCCGCCGTCTGGTTGGCACAGAAATCGCCCACGCCGTGCCGCTGACGCTGGTTGCAGGCCTCGGCCACGCGAGCATGGGCAATATGGATTGGGGTGTGCTGGGCTTCTTGCTGGTCGGCTCGTTGCCGGGCATCTGGCTCGGCAGCCATCTGACCGGACGCATTTCCGATGAAGTGCTGCGCCCGTGCCTGGCGACGATGCTGGTGCTGATCGGTTACAAACTGGCGTTCTGATCCGGCCATGACTGAAACCACTGTCCGTTGCGATGGCCGTCTCGCCATCAGCGTCGAACCGCGTGAAATGCGCATGAGCCATTGGCTGTATGCGCCGCAGGTAGTCGATCTGCAGCGCCAGCAAGTGCTGCTGGATCTGAGCGAGAGCCTGTGGGATTTGCTCGGTACCGCCGACGAGACGGCCAATGGCATCGAGCTGGTGCTGCGCAAATACCCGGGCGATCGGGCGTCGGTGAGGTTGAGTGTTGAACTCGACAGCGGTGAACTCAAACTCGGGGGACATCCTGTCGACCCTTCGCAATTGCTTTCGGCACTCGATTCAGCGCTGGAATGAGGCGGCACAGCCTGCGGCGCGCCGCCTCACCACGGGTTAACGCTGAATGACGTATTTCATCACCGTCACTGGCAAATCGTCGTAGACCAGCTCTTCCACCACTTCCCAACCCAGCCGCGCATACAGCGACTGCGATGTGTCGGTGTACAGATACAACTCAGGCACACCCAGCGCCGCCGCTTCTGCAACCACTCGATTGACCAGTTGCGAAGCAATCCCGCGACCTCGTTCCTCAGCCTTCACATAAACGCCAGCCAGCCACGGAGTCAGATTCGGGCGCAGCTTCAGATCACTTTCAATCAGTAGCGCGCCGCCCAGCAGCCGCGAACCCTCTAGCGCTACCACGACACTCGGCACGGCACGTTTGCCGCAGGACTCGCGCATGTGTTCGATACGGTCCTCGACGGTTTGTCCGGGACGAAACTCGCCCCACTCCTTGAAGTTGAGCGTGGCCAGTTCTTCGATCAATTCGGGGTGATCGCACAGGTAATCGATATGCATACGGGTGAACTCCATTCCATTGGCAGAACCGCCACCCTAATGCGGTCATAAAAGGTAATCAAATCCGCGTTGCGATCACCTCGGATATGTTGCGCAATGTCGCGCCTGTCCTAAGCTTCTGACTAGGCGGAAGATATTTGCCGGGTTGTCCCGGAACAATTGCCACGATGCGCAATCATTAGAGCGTGGATATCAAAAGGAGATGCGCATGCTCATCAGGTCATTGACCCTGACACTCTTGCTGGCGATTGCCGGCCCCTTGTTCGCCGCTGACAACGATTCGCCCATCGCCGGGGACATGGGCCGCGCCCGACCGCTGATCGTGATCGCACAAAGCACGGTGGACCCCGTGTGGGTAGCCCTGAAAAAGTCGTTGGAGGATCCGGCCAACAAAAAGGGCGTCACCGACCGCAACATCAAGGTTTACACCATCCTCAACATGTCCGGACAGCTCGACGGCAAGGACATGGGCCAGCAAGACACCATGGCGCTGCTGCGCTCGCTGAAGCTTGGCGCCGGGGCGTATCCGAAAGTGTTCCTGGTGGGCAAGGACGGCGAGACCAAACTCTCGGCGTCGGGGGATGAAGCGAAGGCGGTGGACTTGAAGAAAATCTTCGACACCATCGATGCCATGCCAATGGCTGAGAAGGAAGCGGCCGCTGCGGCTCAAGCGCCGGTTGCTGCTACGCCGGAACCGATAAAAGGCGCGAAGAACGCCAAACCCACCAAGCCTGCGAAACCAGCCAAGCCGCCGGAAATGCCGGATGACTGATCGCACACTCATTGAATAAAACACGTCCCCTGTAGGAGTGAGCCTGCTCGCGATAGCGGTGTATCAGTCACCATCAGCGTTGACTGATACACCGCTATCGCGAGCAGGCTCACTCCTACAATGTTTACTCCGTTGCCAGCAGATTTGCGGACACCGACGCCCTCACAGCAACTTGTCTACCCACGGCTATCGCCCTCATCAAGCAGGTAAACCAACACACCTTTGGTGTCACCTATGACCAATGGCGAATGCGTGGTCAACACGAACTGGCAATTGGGAAAGGTCGTACTTAACTGTGCAATCAGACCAAGCTGCCATTGCGGATCCATGCGCAATTCCACCTCGTCGATCAGAACAATGCCATCGCCGTGCAGCGGGTTGTCCATCGACGGGTTCATCATCGCCAGACGCCTGGCGATGTCACCCACCAACGCCATCAGCGACCTTTCGCCAAGCGAGAGCTGAGTGACACTGAATGTCGCGCCATGCTTGTCGACGGCCATATGCAGATGCGGTTTGCGTTGCACGCGCAGGTTAGTGAAATCCGGCATGAACGCGGTGAGGGCCGAACGAACGGCAGTCAATTGGCGATCGCGAGTGGAGGCTTTCACATTGGCCAGCGTTTTCCAGACGTCGCTGTCAGTACCGAATTTTTCCGCGACTTCGGCCAGTGCGGTATCGGAAATACCGTCTTCGTTTTCGCTGTCCTCACGTTCACGAAACCATTCGAAAAAACCGCGAAAGTCGGCGCCACCGTTGAAGCTGGTGTCGTAGCCGTCGAGTTGATCAGAGGCTTGTTTGCTGGTGATTTTAAGCGGGATGTCGAGAACGCAACGTTCGGCTGGGTAATAAGCGATTAGCGGGAGTGAGGCGTTATCGTGGGCGGTGAGTTGAGTGCGGTAGTGGTCTGCAAGCAGTCTGACTTCGTTTAAATATCCACGGCCCGAGGCTGCACCTTCTTGTCGACTTCGGGCAGCGCCCCATACGAATAATTCGTTTTCGGAACCCGCATCGCTGTCAGCTGCGCGCGGGTGCGAAACGTCGGTGATGCCAATCGAAAGGATTGCTCCTGAGGCGCCATTGCGAATGTCTTCATCGACAAGGTATTTGCCATTGCCTTTATTGGAGTGAATTTTTGCGATCAGCCAGCTCAGACAAATATTCAGGGATTTAAGAATGGTGGTTTTTCCGCTGCCGTTGTTTCCCACCAGCACCGTGATGTTCGAACGGTGTGTCGGGGTAGGGGCAAACTGAATATCCATGTCGCCAAAGTGTCCGACATCCGTAAGCTTCAAACGTTTGATTTCCATCACTGCGCCCTTCGAATGACTGTTTTTTGCACGACGCCATCCTCGTCCAAAGATTGTCTCGATGCAGTGTAGATACATCAAATTCATTCGCTAACCCAAAGTCATTGCAGCATGTGGCTGCCGAAATGTCTGACACAAACCCCCTTCAAGTCCCGTGGATTTTTCCTGCAAGTCGCGGCGGCGGTGGTGAACTGGTGGGTTTTGGAGAGGAGGCATAGTCTTCTTTGGCCGCTGCAAAACACAGTGGTCGGACGTGGAAGTCCGGTTGTCGGTTACATCCATCAATGTCTCAAAAGCGCATGTCGACGTTATTTATGTCAACATCGCCGCGTTTTTGGCGGCTGTGCGCAGGGGCACTTTCGAGTGCGCCGGGTTTTGGTGGATTGGCCTGGTCTTCCACACCTGCGTACAGCTGCCACCCTCATGTGGAAGTGAGAAAGGTAGTTTTTCCTACAATTCACTACGGTGCTTCATACATGAAAAAACCAACGCCAAACCCTCCCGAATCCCCCATGGATTCAGGCTCCTTCGACGCCAACAACCCCCGATTACGCAACCCGCATCACCCCGATCCCATCAGCCACCTCTTCACCATCCTCCCCGATATCGATACGCCCACGCTGCTCTGCCACGCTTGCGAAACCCTCGCTTCACTCAACGTCCTGACCACCGACCTGGCCGCAGAACTTCAAGGTTCACCGCGCAGCCTTGCCTTGTCGATTCAGCAGTTGGCCGTGCTCGGCGAGTTGCTGGTCAACCGAGCGCTGGACAATCTCGATCCACCTGCGGCGACGCAGCATTGAACAGGGAGGTTCAAACATGGCGCGATACATTCCGATTACCGGGATCGACTGCAAGATTCCCAGCCTGTTGATCGATAGCGAAGCACCGGTGGATGTGCTGCATGGCACGGCGGCTTACCGTTTGCGCTGTGTGACGCAACTGATGGAGACACTGGCGCTGGGGGATGGCAAGGGGCATGACGCTTTACTGCTGCAGGATTTCGCCCGGGTGATGGCGATCCCGTTGCGGGACAGTTGCGACTTGATGGATGTCATCGGCTGGAAGTTGCAGGCGCAGCTTTAAAGACAAAAAATCGCAGCCTGCGACAGCACCTACATTGACCGAGTGAAAACCCGATCCTGTAGGCGCTGCCGCAGGCTGCGATCTTTTGATTTTCAGTCAGCGACAGCGCTGAGGATTTTGTGGGCGATCTTCACCCGCTCAGGAATCGGGAAGTTCTTGTTGGCCATGATCACGATGCCTACGTCTTTGCTCGGCACAAACGCAACATAAGCCCCGAAGCCACCTGTCGAGCCTGTTTTGTTGATCAACACGTCTTGCGGTTGCGGTTGCGGCGGATTCAGCCACTGCACCTTGTGCGCCTCCATGGCCATTTCCGTCGAGTTGCCCGCCAGCAAACGCTCGAGACTGATCGGGTAGCGGTACATTTCCCAACCGAGGCCTTGGGTCATGTCGCCGACGGTGTAGTAACCGGTGTGGGTGTTGGCGATGGTTTTTTGCAGGGACGCTTCCAGCGTTTCAGGCTTCAGGTTGGCCTGCACGTAACGCAGCATGTCCACGGCACTGGTTTTCACGCCGTAGGCCTGCGAATCCAGGGCGCCGGGGGTGACGCGCACTGGCTTGCCGTTTTTGTCATAGCCCTGCGCATACAAGCCCATTTGCGCGGCAGGCACGCTGAGGTAGGTGTGCTGCAAACCGAGTTTCGGCAGCAGGGTTTGCGTCATCGCCTGATCAAACGGCTGGCCGAGGCTTTTCGCGGCCAGATAACCGAACAAACCTAAACTCGGGTTGGAGTACTGGCGATGGCTGCCAGCCGGATACACCGGTTTCCACTGTTGGAAATAGCCGAGCATCTTGTCAGACGAATCCGAGTTGTCCGGGAATTGCAGCGGCAAACCGCCGGCACTGTAGGTGCCCAATTGCAGCACGCTGATGTTGTCGAAGGCGCTGCCTTTCAGATCAGGCCAGAGCTGACTGGCCTTGGTCGACAGATCGAGTTTGCCAGTCGCCTGGGCATAACCGGCGAGGGTGGCGGTGAAGGTTTTGCTCACCGAGCCGATTTCAAACAGGGTGTTTTCGCTGACTTTTTGCCCGGTATCTTTGCTGGCGACGCCGTAGTTAAAGTAATGCGCCTTGCCGTTGATGGTCAGCGCTACGGTGAGGCCGGGAATGTTCTGCTGCTGCATCACAGGCGTTACTGCGTCGTTGACCAATGCTTGCAACTGCGCAGCGTCGGGCGCGGCGGCGAGACAGGATGTGGCGCCCAAGAACAGGCCGAAAGCAGCGCAGGAAATGACTTTGCTCGATTGAATGGATGGCATGAATGAACCACTCTCCATGAGTGTTGATGACGTTATCCCGCTACACTGCGGGCGATTTCTTCGTTGGGCGACTGATCAGCGCCGCCAATTTAGTCAGCGCGACGCCAATCGACAAACGACGAAAACTCGCACGAGCCATTAGAAAAATTTGGGACTGGGCATGATTCGACCGCAATTGCCGCTCAACGCACTGCGCGCCTTTGAAGCGTCCGCACGTCATTTGAGCTTCACCCGCGCGGCCGTGGAGCTGTGCGTCACGCAAGCGGCGGTCAGCCATCAGGTCAAAAGCCTTGAGGCGCAACTTAACGTAACCCTGTTCAAACGCCTGCCCCGTGGGCTGATGCTGACCAGCGAAGGTGAAACCTTGCTGCCGGTACTGAGCACGTCTTTCGATCACATCGCGCAGATTCTCGAGCGTGTCGCCGGAGGACAGTATCGTGAAATGCTGACCGTCGGCGCTGTCGGCACCTTCGCCGTAGGTTGGTTGTTGCCGAGGCTGGCGGACTTCAGTGCGAAACATCCGCTCATAGATTTGCGACTGTCGACCAACAACAACCGTGTGGATGTCGCGGCGGAAGGGCTGGATTACGCAATCCGTTTTGGCGCAGGGGCGTGGCATGGCATCGACGCGACGCGTTTGCTCGATGCACCCCTGTCGGTGTTGTGCGTGCCGGAGATCGCCCGGCAATTGCAATCGCCGGGGGATTTGCTGCAACAGACGTTGCTGCGTTCCTATCGCACCGATGAGTGGCCGGAGTGGTTTCAGGCGGCCGGATTGGCGACCCAGGCTGCGCCGCCGCAAAGCATCGTGTTCGACTCGTCGCTGGCGATGATGGAGGCTGCGTTGCAGGGCAGTGGTGTGGCGTTGGCGCCACCAATGATGTTCGCCCGGCAACTGGCGGCGGAGGCGATTTGTCAGCCGTTTGCGATTGAGATTACGACGGGGAGTTACTGGTTGACGCGGTTGCAGTCGCGGCCGGAAACGGCGGCGATGATGGCTTTCAAAACCTGGCTGCTGCAAATCTCTGGTTAACGCAAAACCCTTGCAGGAGTGAGCCTGCTCGCGATAGCGGTGTGTCAGTTGATATCAATTTTGACTGACACACCGCTATCGCGAGCAGGCTCACTCCTACAGGGACCGTGGTGGATTGGAGATCAGGTTCAGCGCACCAGACACGGCCGCTTGTTATCGAACTTCCAGCCCGGAATCAGAAACTGCATCGCCACGCTGTCATCCCGCGCGCCGAGGCCCATGCCTTTATACAGTTCATGGGCCTTGGCCACCTGGTCCATGTCCAGCTCCACACCCAGCCCCGGCTTCTTCGGCACCTGCACCAGACCATCGACGATTTGCAGCGGCGCCTTGGTCAACCGCTGGCCGTCCTGCCAGATCCAGTGGGTGTCGATCGCGGTGATCTCGCCCGGTGCGGCGGCAGCGACATGGGTGAACATCGCCAGCGAGATATCGAAGTGGTTGTTGGAATGCGAACCCCAGGTCAGGCCCCACTCATGGCACATTTGCGCCACACGCACCGATCCCTGCATGGTCCAGAAATGCGGGTCGGCCAGCGGAATGTCCACCGACTGCAACTGGATCGCATGACCCATCTCACGCCAGTCAGTGGCGATCATGTTGGTGGCGGTTTTCAGCCCCGTGGCACGACGAAACTCGGCCATCACTTCTCGACCGGAATAACCGTTTTCCGCACCGCACGGGTCTTCGGCATAGGCGAGCACCTGATGCTGATCGCGGCACAAGCGAATGGCTTCTTTCAACGACCACGCGCCGTTCGGATCGAGGGTGATGCGCGCCTCGGGAAAGCGCTCGGCCAGCGCCGTCACTGCTTCGATTTCCGCATCGCCGCTGAGCACGCCGCCCTTGAGTTTGAAGTCCTTGAAACCGTATTTCGCGTGGGCCGCTTCGGCGAGGCGCACCACGGCTTCGGCCGTCATGGCCTTCTCGTGCCGCACGCGGAACCAGTCGTTGTCGGCGTCCGGTTCGCTTCGGTAGGCGAGGTCGGTTTCGCGCTGATCGCCAACGTAGAACAGATAACCGAGCATCTTCACTTCGTCGCGTTGCTGACCTTCGCCGAGCAGCGCCGCCACCGGTACATCGAGATGCTGACCGAGCAGATCGAGCAGTGCGGCTTCGAGGCCGGTGACCGCGTGAATGGTGATGCGCAGGTCAAACGTCTGCAGACCACGACCGCCAGCATCGCGGTCGGCGAAGGTCTGGCGCACTTGATTGAGGATTTTCTGATACGTGCCGATCGGGCTGCCGACCACCAGGCTGCGCGCGTCTTCCAGGGTCTGGCGAATACGCTCGCCACCGGGCACTTCACCGACGCCGGTGTGGCCGGCGTTGTCCTTGAGGATGACGATGTTGCGGGTAAAAAACGGCCCGTGGGCGCCGCTCAGATTGAGCAGCATGCCGTCGTGGCCGGCCACCGGGATGACTTGCATGTCGGTGATGATCGGGGCTTTGGCGGTGTCGTGTGCGGTCATGTTCTTATCCTTGTAAAAAGTTCAGGCGTGCTTTGGCGCGGCGTCAGCCACGGCGAGGTCGGCAGCAGGTTTCGGCGTGGTGCGCGCGAAGAAGACGATGATCGCGGCAATGATCGACGTCGCGGCCAGGCCATAGAGGCCGCCCTGAATCGAGCCGGTGTGTTCTTCGAGCAGGCCGAACGTGGTCGGCGCGACGAAGCCGCCAAGGTTGCCGACCGAGTTGATCAGCGCGATCACCGCCGCCGCGATGCGCGCATCCAGATACGCCTGGGGGATCGGCCAGAACAGCGATGAGGCGGATTTGAAGCCCAGCGCAGCAATGCAGATCGCAACGAAAGCGAAGATCGGCCCGCCGGTGGTCGACATGAACATCCCCGCAGCGGCGATCAACAGGGCGGTGGCGACCCACGCCTGCTGGTGTTTCCACTTGGCCGAGAACGAGGCGAAAGCGTACATGCCGATGATCGACAGCAACCACGGAATCGAGTTGAACAGGCCGACCTGGAAGTCGCTCATCTCGCCCATTTTCTTGATGATGCTCGGCAGCCAGAAGGTTGCCGCGTAGATGGTCAACTGAATGAAGAAGTAGATCAGGCAGAACAGGATGATCTGGCGGTCCTTGAGCAGTTTGCCCATGGATGGCCGGATCGGCGTCGCGGCTTCGCGGGCCTTCTGTTCAGCGTCGATGGCGTTGACCAGTGCGTCCTGTTCGGCGCGGCTCAGCCATTTCGCGTCGTGGGGTTTGGCGTCGAGCCAGAACCAGACGAACACGCACAGGCACACGGAAAACATCCCTTCAATGAAGTACATCCACTGCCAGCCGTGCATGCCCAGCCCATTGATTTGCAGGAGCAGGCCGGACAGCGGGCCGGAGATCAACGAGGCCACGGCCGAGCCGCTGAGGAAAATCGCAATTGCTTTGCCGCGTTCGGCACCGGGCAACCAGCGGGTGAAGTAGTAGATCACCCCGGGAAAGAACCCGGCTTCGGCCACGCCGAGCAAAAAGCGCAGTACATAGAAGTGGGTTTCGTTTTGGATGAAGGCCATGCCGGCGGCGACCAGGCCCCAGGTGAGCATGATGCGGGTCAGCCAGATGCGTGCGCCGACTTTTTGCAGAAGCATGTTCGACGGGACTTCGAACAGCGCGTAACCGATGAAGAACAGCCCGGCGCCGAAGCCATAAGCGGCGGCACCAATACCGAGGTCATGTTCCATGTGAGTGCGGACGAAACCGATGTTCACTCGGTCAATGTAATTGACGATGAACATGATCACGAACAGCGGCAGGACGTGGCGTTTCACTTTCGAGATGGCCGACGCGAGTGTCGAATCGACGCCCTCGTTCATCCCGGAGACGGAGGTTTTCACTTGTTTTTCTCCCACTGATTATTTTTATGCGGGGTAGGGCAGGTGCTGCGTTGTTGCTAGACATCATACAACTGAGAAATTTTGTCCTACAAGTAGGGTTCGCCGATTATTTTTCTCTGGGATGCCGGTTTCTTATGCTTTTTTGCGTTAATGATCAATGTTTGTTGGGTTTTGTAGGGCGTGGAGCATCACGTCATCCCCAGGGAAGCACGGTTCTGTTTGTCAGAAATGTTTGAAGTTATTTCCATTTATTTGAGTGTTGTCATACAAGCTGAGCCGCTAAACTCAGTTTCGTCATCCCCGCAGGATGCTACGATCCACAAGCCCCGATCACCGGAACCGATCATGCAAGAAGACCTCGACGCTCCCGCCCGTAAACGTGCGCACAACCTCGCCCATGACCTGGTGGAGAAGCTCACGCAAAGCATCCTGCTCGGCCAGCTGTCGCCCGGCGACAAGCTGCCGTCAGAGAATTCCATCGTTCAGGAACACGGTGTCAGCCGCACGGTGGTGCGCGAGGCGATTTCCAAGTTGCAGGCTTCCGGGCTGGTGGAGACGCGCCACGGCATCGGCACCTTTGTCATCGAGCGTGTTGCGGAGCAGGGCTTGCGCCTGAATGTCGACACGGCGCTCGGTGTGCGCAGCATTCTCGAACTGCGTCTGGGCCTGGAAACCCAAGCGGCGGCGCTGGCGGCGCAGCGGCGCACGGAGGCGCAAGTGCTGCAGATGCGTCAGGCGCTGGATGACTATCAGCGGCTGCTCGACAACAACGACAGTTGCGTCGAAGCGGATCGGCGCTTTCATCTGCTGATTGCCGAGGCCACCGGCAATGTTTGCTTCAGCGAGATCATGCAGCACCTGGGCAGCGCGATGATTCCGCGTCATCGCCTCAATGCTGCTGAACGTGGCGCGGCGGATTTGAGCAAGCTCGGGCAACTGGCCCATCTGGAACATGAGGCGATTCTGAATGCGATCAAGCGTCAGGATGCGGACGCCGCGCGCGCGGCCATGTGGCTGCATCTGACCAACAGCCGCGACCGGTTTTCCGCGCGGGGCTGATGTCCGTTGGTCTGTTCGATAGCACGCCGTGCAAAGGGCTGATTCCAAGTTGTACGGCCCGGGTATTCCGGACCTCCTGAGTGAGGTGCGTCATGGCTAACGATTTGCTGTTTCAGGGTGGCGTGCTGCCCACCGATTCGACCCGGCCGCTGCCCGGTACCGATGAACCGACACTGGCTGATCACGACTCACCGATGGGAATGCCCCCGGGGCGCGATCCCTTGAGTGACGCCGACCGGCCGGATGATTGGAAGGACCCGGGAGCGGACGATGAGGATGTGCCGCCGGCGGATGAGCCGACGCCGTTGTCGGATGATCGGCGCTGAGACTTGGTTGTTGTGCTGGATTTACCGGCCTCTTCGCGAGCTTGCTCGCGAAGACGGCATAACCCTCCATACATACCTTCGACCAGACCCCTTCTCAAGCAACGCCTAAATCCCGCATCAACAACCCGAACCGCAAATCCACCGCATCCGGAATCGGCAGATACACCGTGTGCCCATCCCCCGGTGCCACCTCGATCGCCTCTTCTTTAGCGTTCTGCAAATCATGCAGATCAAAATGGAAATTGCCCTTCGGCGTCATCAACTCCAGATGATCACCCAAGGCAAAGCGGTTCTTCACCTTGACCTCTGCCAATCGCCCACGCCGCTCGCCGGTCAACTCGCCAACGAACTGCTGACGCTCCGACACCGAGCTGCCATTCTGATAATTCTGGTACTCGTCATGCACATGCCGGCGCAGGAAACCTTCGGTGTAGCCACGCTGTGCGAGTGATTCCAGATCGGTCATCAGGCTACGGTCAAATTCACGCCCGGCCACCGCATCATCAATCGCGCGGCGATACACCTGGGTGGTGCGCGCGCAATAGAAGTGCGATTTGGTCCGGCCTTCGATTTTCAGGGAATGCACGCCCATGCGCGTCATACGCTCGACGTGCTGCACCGCGCGCAGGTCCTTGGCGTTCATGATGTAGGTGCCGTGTTCGTCCTCGAACGCTGGCATCAATTCACCGGGGCGATTGGCTTCCTGCAGCAGGAACACCTGATCGGTGGGCGTACCCAGCCCCAGCGTTGGCTCTGGCTGGAAGGTCTGGACGATCTCGCCGAGCTGGTTTTCGGTGGCCTCTTGCGCTGAGTATTTCCAGCGACAAGCGTTGGTGCAGGTGCCCTGATTGGCATCGCGCTTATTCATGTAACCGGAGAGCAGGCAGCGCCCGGAATAGGCCATGCACAGCGCGCCGTGGACGAACACTTCCAGTTCCATGCCCGGCACCTGCTCACGGATTTCGCCGATTTCCTCCAGCGACAATTCCCGCGACAGGATGATCCGGCTCAGCCCCTGCTGCTGCCAGAATTCGACGCTCGCCCAGTTCACCGTGTTGGCCTGCACCGACAGGTGAATCGGCATCTGCGGGAAATGTCGCCGCACGAGCATGATCAGTCCCGGGTCGGACATGATCAGCGCGTCGGGGGCCATGTCGATGACTGGTGCCAGATCCTTGAGGAAGGTCTTCAACTTGGCGTTGTGCGGGGCGATGTTGACCACCACGTAAAAGCGTTTGCCTTGCGCCTGCGCTTCACGAATACCCAGTGCCAGATTGGCGTGATCGAACTCGTTGTTGCGCACCCGCAGGCTGTAACGCGGCTGGCCGGCGTAGACCGCATCGGCGCCGTAAGCGAAGGCGTAACGCATGTTTTTCAGGGTGCCAGCGGGGGCGAGCAGTTCGGGGGCGGCGAGGGTAGGGGTCATGGCGGTGTCGATCGCAAAAGCGCGGCAGGGTAATGCGGATTCGGGCGCGGCTTATTGATCTGGATCTACGCTTTGCACTGAGCGTGTTTTGTTGTGGGTGAACGAGCTCGATAAGCGGCTCGCGCTGATCCACAACTATGCTCCATGAATAAAGATGGCACTCGTGCAGGTCGCGGTTGACTAAGCATCGAGGCGTGCATGACGCCTGACTGACATGGATCGGACATGAACGAAAAAAGCCTTCAATTCAAATCCCTCACCGTGCTGCTGTTGCTGGTCACGGTGGCGTTTATCTGGATCCTCTTGCCGTTCTACGGTGCGGTGTTCTGGGCGGTAATTCTCGGCATTGTGTTTGCGCCGATGCAACGCCGGCTGCAGGCGAAATTCGGCTGGCAGCGCAACCTGACGTCCCTGTGTACCTTGTCGGTCTGCCTGGTGATCGCGATTCTGCCGGTGATCATCCTCAGTGTGCTGTTGGTGCAGGAAGGCGCAGCGGTCTACAAGAACATCGAAAGCGGCGAGCTGGACATCGCTGCGTATCTGGCGCAATTCAAGCACAGCCTGCCGCCGTACTTTCAGCACTTGCTCGACCGGTTTGGCATGGGCGAGCTAAACGGCTTGCGCGAGAAAATCGTCAAATCGGCAATGCAGGGCAGCCAGGTGCTGGCCAGTCAGGCGTTCAGTTTTGGCCAGGGCACATTCGAATTCGTGGTGAGTTTTTTCATCATGCTGTATCTGCTGTTTTTCTTTCTGCGTGACGGCGCCGAGCTGGCGCGCAAGGTGCGCACCGCTGTGCCACTGGAGGAAGGCCACAAGCGGCGCTTGCAGTTGAAGTTCAACCGCGTGGTACGGGCGACGGTGAAGGGCAATCTGGTGGTCGCGGTGACGCAGGGCGCATTGGGCGGGGCGATTTTCTGGTTTCTCGACATCCCCAGCGCGCTGCTGTGGGCGGTGTTGATGGGGTTTTTGTCGTTGCTGCCAGCGGTCGGCGCGGGGATTGTCTGGGCGCCGGTGGCGGTGTATTTCCTGCTCAGCGGGATGATCTGGCAAGGCGTGGTGCTGGGCTTGTTCGGGGTGTTCGTGATCGGTTTGGTGGACAACGTGCTGCGGCCGATTCTGGTGGGCAAGGACACCAAAATGCCCGATTACATGATTCTGATCTCGACCCTTGGCGGCCTGGCAGTCTTCGGTCTCAACGGCTTTGTGATCGGCCCGCTGATCGCGGCGTTGTTCATGTCGAGCTGGGCGCTGTTCGCCGAGACCAAGCCCAAAGTGCAACTGCCTTAAGCGTGAAACGGCTCGCTGACAAGCTTCTGCGACAGTGCCTGCGCAGCGGGCAAGGAAGTCAGCGGGCCACTGATCGCTTCGCCGTCGCGCATCAGATACCAGCAGGCAAGCAGGCCCGTGGCCCTGAGCGAAGCGGGGACGGCGCTGCCGATAACGGACATGATTTGAACCTGAGCCATGACGAGTACCTCCATCTATCAATGGAGCTACCTTAGAGATTCGCCGGTTCTACGGACAATCAACGCTTTCGATAGTGGTCATTGATGCCGTTGAGGCTTCAGTCGACCACCTGATCAAGCATGTGCATGACTTCGCGCTCGTTGAGCAAACCTTTGTGCACGAGGTTTTCCGCCAGCAGCGAAAGGAACTTGGCGCAACGATGGCCTTCCAGGTGCTTGAGCTCGGTCAGCGCGCTGTACACCTTGCTGGAGGTGCACAGGCCGACGATGCGGTGCGGGTTTTGTGTTGGCATACTGTCGTCCTTGTTGTTATCAACCTGTTGTTTACGGACGGATTCAGATTGCGGTTCCGTCATGACAAATAAATGACCGTTTTATGGAAAAGTACATAACGGTCAATCAATCATGCCGACTTTAGCCGGTGAAACTGTCCTCACAGCGACCTTGGCGAGATTTTTTCAGACGCTGGCCGACCAACGGTCATAAAAAAGCCCCGCTATACAAGCAGGGCTTTGTGTTTCGGTTACCAGCGTGGGCCGCCGTAGTAGTGCGGACGACCGTAGTAGCCGCGCGGCGGGCCGTAATACACCGGGGCCGGTTGCACGTAGACCGGTTGTTGCACATACACCGGTGCGGGCTGGTAGTAGACCGGTGGCGGTGGCTGCTGCACATAGACCGGTGGCGGGGCGTACACCGGCGCCTGTTGCACATAAACCGGACGATCCTGGTTGATAAGCGCCGAACCGATGATGGCCGAGCCGACGATTGCGCCAAACACCGCCGGACCCTGCCAGCCACCGCCGTGGGCTTCTGCTTGCCCTGTGACAGCAAAAGCACCGATCAGCAGGGCGACGATAGGGAGTTTACGAATCATGATAATTCCTCGGTTCTTCGACCCGGCATCGGGGCCTGCACCAGGCCCACAGTTGTCGCGGGGATACTTCTAAGACAGCGAATTTTGGAAAATCAGCACAGCCACTGGGTAAATTTTGTGTAAGGTCTGTACCGGTTTATTTACCGGGCGGTGTGATGGCCGCGGAACACGTTTAAATCAGGCCTCTATGATCGTTCAGAAGCCGATGGGCTGGCTAATCCCGTTTATCCGAAAGTGCGTTTGAAGGAGAAGTTTCATGCAGATGAACCCGAACAAAGACACCCAATTGTGCATGTCCCTGTCGGGGCGCCCGGGTAACTTCGGTCTGCGTTTTCATAACCATTTGTATGAGCAGTTGGGCCTGAACTTCTATTACAAGGCTTTCAGCAGTCAGGACCTGACCGGCGCGGTGGGCGGTATTCGCGCGTTGGGCATCCGTGGTTGCGGCGTGTCGATGCCGTTCAAGGAAGCGTGTATTGCGCTGGTCGATGAACTGGATGCATCGGCAGCGGCGATCCAGTCGATCAATACCATCGTCAACACCCACGGCCATCTCAAGGCTTACAACACTGATTACATCGCTGTGGCGCAGCTACTGGAAACCCACGCGGTGCCCAAGGAATCGACCTTTGCCTTGCGAGGCAGTGGCGGCATGGCCAAAGCGGTGGCCAGCGCACTGCGTGACGGTGGTTACAAAAACGGTTTGATCGTCGCCCGCAACGAACGTGCCGGGCGCGCATTGGCGGATTCGCTGGGTTATCGCTGGCAGGCGGAACTGGGGGAGGAGCGGCCGCAAATGCTGATCAATGTGACACCCGTGGGCATGGACGGCGGGCCGGAGGCGGGGCAGTTGGCGTTTGAACCGGAGGTGATCAAGGCTGCCGAAACGGTGTTTGATGTGGTGGCGATTCCGTCGGAGACGCCGTTGATTGTGCGCGGTCGAGCAGAGGGCAAGCGGGTGATCACCGGGCTTGAGGTGATTGCAATTCAGGCGCTGGAGCAGTTTGTGCTGTACACCGGCGTGCGGCCGACTGAAGAGCAGTTTGCGGCGGCGGTGGGCTTTGCCCGGAGCTGATGTGTTGTGGTGGCTGGGCGGGCCTCCTTCGCGAGCAGGCTCGCGAAGGAGGCGACGCGGTTTCACGCCGGCCATCAATGCCTATACTGCCTCCTCAGCAAGCCCAGACTTGCCCACCACAAAAACCGTGACCGAGGCTCCCATGCATCCGCCCATCCTCAACCTGCATCAGGTCGAACTCGAACCCCTGCCCGAAGCCCTGGCCCCAGAAGGCGAAACCGCCGGCCGCTATCAGCAGCGCATGGCGCGGATTGGCCAGCAATTGGGTTCGCAGAAACTCGGTTATCGGCTGTATGCCTTGCCACCGGGCATGCGTGGCAGCCCGTTTCACAGCCATCGGGTCAACGAAGAGATGTTTTACGTGGTGGCCGGGGAGGGCGAGGTGCGTCTGGGCGCCGAGCGTTTCCCGATCCGCGAAGGCGACGTGATCGCTTGCCCGCCGGGTGGGCCGGAGAAGGCGCATCAGATCATCAATACCAGCTCGGGCGAATTGCGCTATCTGGCGGTGAGCACCCAGCAGCAGCCCGATATTTGCGAATACCCGGATTCGAACAAGTACGTGGTGATGGATAACTTCAAGGTGGATGCCGAGGGCAATGCCTCAGGCTTTGTCGCGGTGGCACGGCAGGCGGATGGCGTGGATTACTGGGACGGTGAATAACACGCAGATCCCTTGTAGGAGTGAGCCTGCTCGCGATAGCGGTGTGTCAGCCAAAAATGATGTGACTGACACACCGCTATCGCGAGCAGGTTCACTCCTACATTGGTTTTGTGTGGTTATTCGAGGCGGGCCAGGCGTTCTTCCAGCGCGGCGATTCGCGCTTCTAGCTCTTCGATACGCTCAACCGAAACGCCACTGCTTGCACCGCGATCCTGCGGACTCTGCCGCGCTGCCATAATTGCCTCGCTATCCGCCGGATCACCCAGCGCATGGGTATAACGATCTTCGCGCTGCCCGGCCTGACGCGGAATCAACACGGCCAAACCCCGCGCAATCAAACGTTCGAGCTGATGCACCACCTGTTCGGCGTCTTCGAAATCATGCATGCGCCCGCTGCGAGTCAGCAGTTCATTGACGGTCTGCGGGCCACGCAGAAACATCAATCCGCTGAGAATCACCTGCGCCGGCACCAGTTCCAGCGCCTTGTCGACCTTGTGCTCCCAGCGGTCGGCACGGCTGCCCATCACCAGCCTGGCGAAACCGCGACCTTCCAGCGCACGCAAACTCTGGCCGACCTGACCCTGGGTCAGGTTCATCACTGGTTCGCGGCTGGTTTTCTGGTTGCAGGCGGTGACCAACGCATTGAGCGTCAGGGGATAGGTTTCCGGACTGGTCGCCTGTTTCTCGATCAGCGAACCAAGGATGCGGATTTCCGTGGCATTGAGCCGTGGTTCGTCGAAGCTGGATTCTGTCTCTGTGGTCATCGCGCGTTCCCTCTGCAGTCGAAGGCGCCTAGCCTAATCCTTGCCAAACAAAAGGCAAGCCGTGTGGTCATCAAGCATGGCTATAATCGCCTCCTGTTCCACCCAGCCACCACACGAGACTGCCATGACCATTTCCCTGTACGCCGCATCCGTCCCGGTTTTTCAACAAATGCTCAACGCGCTGAGCGATGTCCTGAAAAAGGCTGAAGCCCACGCTACCGAGAAAAACATCGATCCGAACGCTTTCCTGCAGGCCCGTCTGTACCCGGACATGTTCCCGCTGACCCGCCAGGTGCAGATCGCCGTCGACTTCGCCAAAGGTGTTTCCTCGCGTCTGGCTGAAATCGAAGTGCCGAAGTACGACGATACCGAAACCACCTTCGCCGAGCTGCAAGCCCTGATCGCCAAGGTTCTGGCCTACATCGGCGAGATCAAGCCGGAGCAGATCGATGGCAAGGAAGGCATCGAAATCGTTACTCGTCCGGGCACCCCAAAGGAAAAACGCTTCAGCGGTCAGGCTTACCTGCTGACCTACGGTCTGCCGCAGTTCTTCTTCCACGTCACCACTACCTATGCGCTGCTGCGTCATAACGGGGTTGAAGTGGGCAAGCGTGATTATATGGGCGCGTTCTAAGCGGCCAGAAGCCCCTCACCCTAGCCCTCTCCCGGAGGGAGAGGGGACTGACCGAGTTGTTGTTTCGAAATACACCGACCTGATCTATCGAGTCGAACTCAGGTTTTGAACAGCACACAAATCAGCTCCCTTTCCCCCTCGCCCCCCTTGGGGGGAGAGGGTTGGGGTGAGGGGGGAAAAGATCTCAGCCACAAAAAAGCCCGCCAAGGTTCACACCGTGGCGGGCTTTTTCATTACAGCGAATATTAAGCCGTACGTTGGGCTTTCGCTTCCTCACCCAGGCACGCCGCAGCGGTGAACAGCACGTCAGTCGACGAGTTCAGTGCGGTCTCCGCCGAATCCTGCAGCACCCCGATGATGAAACCGACTGCCACAACCTGCATGGCGATTTCGCTTGGAATACCGAAGAGGCTGCACGCCAGCGGAATCAACAGCAGCGAACCGCCAGCCACACCCGAAGCGCCACAGGCACAAATCGCCGCAACAACGCTGAGCAGGATGGCGGTCGGGATGTCCACGGCGATGCCCAGTGTGTGCACGGCTGCAAGGGTCAGAACGGTAATGGTGATCGCCGCGCCGGCCATGTTGATGGTCGCGCCCAGCGGGATCGACACCGAATAGGTGTCTTCATGCAGGCCCAGACGCTTGCTCAATTCCAGATTGACCGGAATGTTCGCCGCCGAGCTGCGGGTGAAGAATGCGGTGATGCCACTTTCACGCAGGCATTTGAGTGTCAGCGGGTACGGGTTGCGACGCAGTTTCCAGAACACGATCAGCGGGTTCATCACCAGTGCCACGAACAGCATGCAGCCGAGCAGCACGGCCAGCAGGTGCGCGTAACCGATCAATGCGCCGAAACCGGAGGTGGCCAGCGTCGAAGCCACCAGACCGAAAATGCCCAGCGGCGCGAAGCGAATCACCACACGCACGATGACCGTCACGCCATTGGACAGATCACCCAGCACTTCGCGGGTGGTGTCCCCGGCATGGCGAATCGCGATGCCCATGCCGATCGCCCACGCCAGAATGCCGATGAAGTTGGCGTTCATCAGCGCGCTGACCGGGTTGTCGACCACGCTCAACAGCAGGCTCTGCAGCACTTCGCCGATACCGCCCGGCGCCGTCACCGAGACGTTGTCGGTCGACAACACCAGGTGCGACGGGAACGCCATGCTCGCAACCACGGCCACGACCGCCGCAGCGAAGGTGCCCAGCAGATAGAGGAACAGGATCGGGCGGATATGGGTTTCCTGGCCGTGCTTGTGGTTGGCAATCGAGGCCATCACCAGCACGAACACCAGAATCGGTGCGACGGCTTTCAACGCAGATACGAACACTTTGCCGATGAACGCCGTGCCTTTCGCCGCTTCCGGCGCGAACAGCGCCAAGGCGATACCGGCGATCAGGCCGATCAGGATCTGCGTGACCAGGCTGAGGTTTTTCAGACGTTGCAGTAGAGAAGGGGATGAAGCGGTCATAGCGGCATCTCTGATTTTTTATAGGGTGCAAGGTTGCGTGAAACGATGGCAAAACAGGGGCAGACCACCGCCACGAACCGAAAGTGTTGACGCGATATCAACGCCATTAAACCGGCCGCTGATCAGGTTGTACGTTTTTCAGGGCGCGGACTTTATCACAGCGTAGGCCTTCTCCTTCAGGCATGTGACGATCTGCCACCGGAACAGTCAACCAGATAGACAGGTTTGTGCAAGTCAGTCCGGACACACTCTGTTAAGATTGCGCATCCTTATTTTCACATTCCGCCAGCGGGCCTCCGGGTCAACGCTGGTGTCGTCGTTTTGCTGGAGTTGCGCATGCTGTTGCCCATTCTTCTGTTGTCCGCCGCCGGTTTCACGGTGCTGACCACGGAATTCGTCATCGTCGGCCTGTTGCCGGCGATTGCCCGAGACCTCGAAGTCACCATCCCGCAGGCCGGGTTGCTGGTGACTTTATTCGCTTTTACCGTGGCGATGTTCGGGCCTTTCCTGACCGCGTATTTCGCCCGCTTCGAGCGGCGCAAGCTGTTTATCAGCATCCTGATCATGTTTGGTCTGGCCAATACCGTGGCGGCGCTGGCGCCGAACATTTGGGTGATGGCGATTGCCCGGTTGATCCCCGCGCTCGGGCTGCCGGTGTTTTGGGCCTTGGCCAGTGAGACCGCAGTGGACATCGTCGGCCCGGATTTCGCCGGTCGCGCGATCGCCAAGATCGGTTTCGGCATTGTCTGCGCCACGGTGTTCGGCATCCCGGTAGGCACGCTGATTTCCGATGCGTTCGGCTGGCGCAGTGCCTTTGGCATTCTGGCGGTGATCGCTTTTGCCAAAGCCTTGTTGCTGTTTGTTTATCTGCCGAAAACCAGCCTGCACCAACATCAGGTCAGCTTCCGCTCGCAGTTCAAGATTCTGCGCAGCCCGTTGATGATCGGCCACATCGTGCTGTCGATCCTGGTGTTCAGCGGCATGTTCACTGCTTACACGTATCTGGCCGACATTCTTGAGCGCCTCGCCGGGTTCAACGGCACCGTGGTCGGTTGGTGCCTGATGGCTTTCGGTGCGGTCGGGCTGATCGGCAACTCCCTTGGTGGTCGTGCGGTGGATCGCCATCCGCTGGGCGCGTCGGTGTTGTTCTGTGCGTTCATGATTGCCGGCATGGTCTCGCTGGTACCGAACATTCATTCTCCGCTGGGGCTGGCGGTGGCGATGGGGATCTGGGGCGTGACTCAGGCTGCGTTGTTCCTGGTCAGCCATGTGCGCCTGATGAAAGCCGCGCCGGAAGCGCCAGCGTTTGCTGCTTCGTTGAATATCGCCGGGGCCAATCTGGGGATTGGCCTGGGCGCCATCGTCGGTGGCCGGGTGATCGACAGCGCGGGTCTGGGCTTCCTGGGGTTTGCCGCCGCCGGGTTCATTTTGCTGTCGGTGTTCCTCGCCATGGTGCTGATGACGCTCAAGCCGCGCGAAATGTGCGCCGAGGCCTCATAACGCGGTAAACAGCTCGCGTCGGGCACCTTCGGTAATCGCAACGATACCGGGGTGCTTGACCTTGCGTTCCACCGAAATGGCATAGAACGACTCGGTCACCGCGTCGGTCTGGCCTATCAGTTCGACGCCGTACTGGCGCTTCACTTCATCGGCAATCACGCTCGGGCCGATAAAAATCCCGCTGCCGGATTGGCCAAACGCCTGCATCAAGGCACTGTCATCAAACTCGCCGACGATTTGCGGCTGGATCTGCTGCTCGGCAAACCAGCGCTGCAAGCGGCTGCGCACCACGGTTTCCGGTCCGGGAATCAACAGTGGCGCACCGTGCAGGCTACGCGGGAAATCCTGACCGTATCTGGCTGCCAGTTCCGGGGTGGCGAAGAAACTGATTCCGCACTCACCGAGTTTCTGACTGTAGCCCTTGATGTCGAGGTGCGAGGGCATCGGGCTGTCGGAAATCACCAGGTCGAGGCGCTGGATCGCCAGATCGGCGAGCAAACGTTCGAGTTTGTCTTCGCGACAGGTAATGCGCAGAGGCTCGTTCAGCTCCATGGTTGGCGCGATCAGGCGATAGACAATGGATTTAGGCACCACGTCAGCCACGCCGACGCGGAACAGGATCTGCTGTTCGTGGGGCTGGGCACGCAGCATCAGTTCCAGTTCGCCGCCGAGCTGGAACATCTGCTCGGCGTAGGGCAGGGCTTGTCGCCCGGCTTCGGTCAATTCGAGTTGCCGGCCGACGCGTCTGAATAACTCGATGCCATACGTCTGTTCAAACAGTGATATCTGCCCGCTGATGGTCTGTGGTGTCAGGTTCAGTTGCTCGCAGGCGCGCACGATGCTGCCGGTCTTGGCTACGACCCAGAAGTAATGCAGTTGTCGGTAATTGAGCATGACGTTCTACAGTTCGTGAAAACCGAAGTATAGCCGCTAAAAATACGAATTTTCCTGAAGTGTTTGTCTCCCTAGAATGCCCACCCATCGACGGCCGGTCTGTGAGCCTGTCTGTTCATTCGAAGGAAACCTTATGAAATACACAATCCCGGCATTGATGTTTACGTCTTTACTGCTTATGGCCGGTTGCGATCAGGCCGAGAAAAGCGCCCAGCAACTGATGGGCAAGGCTGCCGAAAGCGCCAAGCAAGCGATTGACGACACCCATAAAGCCGCTGAGCAAGCACTCAGTGATGCCACCGGCGGGCTGATCGAGAAAAAAGAAACACCGGAAAAAGATGCGGAAAAATCCGAATCTTCCTCCAAGACCATCTAATTCGTCTTACACAGAGTCAGGACTGACCCATGGAATATCTGTTACAGCTCGCCGCCAGCCCCACCGCTTGGGTTGCTTTGGCCACACTGGTGGTGATGGAAATCGTGCTCGGCATCGATAACCTGATCTTTATCTCGATCCTGACCAACAAATTGCCCAAGCAGTACCAGCAGAAAGCACGCCGTATCGGTATCGGCATGGCGTTGATCCTGCGTCTGGCACTGTTGAGCACCATCGCCTTCATCGTGCAGTTGACCGCACCTGTGATCGAGATCCTGGGCCAGGCGTTCTCCTGGAAGGACATGATCCTGATTGCCGGTGGTCTGTTCCTGGTCTGGAAGGCTACGACCGAGATCCATCACAGCATGGACCCGGCGCCGGAAGATCCGAAGTCGGCGACCTCGACAGTCACTTTGGGTTTTGCCGCGGCTATCGGCCAGATCCTGATGCTCGACATGGTGTTCTCGATCGACAGCATCATTACTGCGGTCGGCATGACCGAACACTTGCCGATCATGATCATCGCGGTGGTGGTGTCGGTGCTGGTGATGCTGTTTGCTGCTGAACCGCTGGCCAAGTTCATCAACGACAACCCGACGGTGGTGATGCTGGCTCTGGGCTTCTTGATCATGATCGGTATGACGCTGATCGCCGAAGGCTTCGGCGCCCACGTACCGAAAGGTTACGTGTATGCAGCGATGGCGTTCTCGGCAGCGATTGAAGTGCTGAACATGATGTCTCGTCGGGCCAGGCAGAAGAAGCTGGCTGAGCAGGCGTAACTGCTGAAAGTACAAAAAACCGCCTGAACTCTTAGAGAACAGGCGGTTTTTTTTGAATCAAGATTTGCAGTGCGGGATAGAGCCAGCCCCTCACCCCAGCCCTCTCCCAAGGGAGAGGGGGAAAGGGAGCCGATTTGTGTAGTTTTTAAACGTGTGTTCAACCTGGTCTTCCAGGTCGGCGTAGCTCGAAAAACAACTCGGTCAGTCCCCTCTCCCTCCGGGAGAGGGCTAGGGTGAGGGGCTTTTGCTTTTAAAGTTTGGCCTCAGTGCGCAGTTGCGTGACGCGGGCTGTGCTTCTCGGTTTTCTCAACCGCAGCAGGCTGAACCGGATGATGATGGCGCCGCGAAACCCGCAGCACCCCCCACAACATGGCAGCGGCCACGGCCAGCCAGCCGGCAATCAACATTACGATGGTCATGGTCAGGCTCATCAGTGCCTCCTCTTCGCCCTGCATCGGGCCCACACTTTTTCAATTCGCTCTGTTTCAGTGACAGTCTAGACAATGGGGTGTTTCAGACTATTGACCAAAGGTCGATTGCGACCAATCACTTTGCTCTATGCAATCGATGGGTCTGCCGCTTAAGGCTATACCGCAGCCGGGCGCGGCCCTATGATCGCAGGCGTTGCCGGAACACGATGACCGGCGTCTGAACAGAGAGTGATGATGGTGCAGGTATTTTCTCGAATTCGTGCGGCGCTACTGGTGGCGGGTTGTGCGGCCGTGTTGGCCGGATGTGCAGGTACTGTGGCGCCTGAGGTCAAGCGTCTGCCGGAGCGGGTCGAACTCAGTGGCACGTTCTATCGCGGCGAAGCCAATCAGAGCGGCCCGCAAGTGCTGGCCAGCCTGTTGTCGCAGCAGGGCATCGTGATCACTCCGGGGTTGCTCGAGAAACCTCTGCACTTGCCGGGTGCCGAAGACAAATTGCAACAGAACCTGCAAAACCTGGCCCGCGAGTACGGCATGGTGGTTTACCCGCTGGACAGCAACCTGCCCGCACTGTTGACCCAAGTGGCGGCAGGCTATCCGGTGATGGTGCGCTTCAGCGAGGGGGCGGCATTCTGGGCCGAGCCGCGTTACGCGATCCTGTCCGGCTACGACCGCAACAAACAGAAGGTCTTGCTGCGTGCCGGCATGAACCGTCGCGAACTGATGAGTTTCAGCTCCTTTGAGTCGGCACTGGAGAAATCCGGTGGCTGGGCCGTGCTGATCCAGAAACCGTCGCAGATCCCGGCAGCCGTTGATCGTCAGCGCTGGCTCAAAGCGGCAGATGAACTGGCCCAGGCCGGTCAGGAAAACGAAGCGGCGCAGGCGCGCAAGGCGCTGGCAGCCCACTGAGTTCCCGTTCGTCATTTGCCGGGCACGACTGCGCCCGGCAAGCCTCCTACGAATAGAACCCGTTTTCTGCGGGTGACTCAGGAGGCGAACATGGCAGATTCCCCATCCCCGAAAGGGCCGCATTCGACCGAGCATTCGTCGGGTCATGATCTGGGTTTCGACCCCGATTCGCCGGACCTTGATGATCCGCAAGTCGATCCGGTTGGCCCGGCCAAGGCGCCGAAAGACGTGAAACCCGGTGAAGACGACAAGACGCCGGCCAAACCTTATGACCCGTTAGCCAATCTGAAACCTTGATGTGAGGTGCGTATGAGTACTGACTCAAGCTTCGATGACCAAAAACCGGACAGCGTGCCCACGACGCCGGAGCCGGAGATTGATCCGGTGCTGGATCCGGACAGCCCGCTGCGCGATCCGATGGCCCGACCTAATGTCATGACGCCGGAACCTTCGCGGGATCCAAGTGCAGGCGATGGCATTCCTGATGACGACAAGATGCCGCTGCCCAATGACTGAAATGCAGGCGAAAAAAAAGCCCCGAGGATTCGGGGCTTTTTCTTGCGGGCGCGGGTTACTTGGACGCTTCAACCACACCGCTCTGGCGTGACTTGAGGTTTTTCTCGGCCTTGTATTGTTGCGCCACCGCAGGAACGTTGGCGCTCTTGCCGGTTTCCACCCAGCTGCGAATACGGCTGGCATCGGCAAAGTGGGTGTATTTGCCGAAGGCATCGAGAATCACCAGCGCGACCGGGCGGTTAGCCATTTTCGTTACCAGGACCAGGCAATGACCGGCAGGATTGGTGAAACCGGTTTTGGTGATCTTGATGTCCCAGTCGGCCTTGTTCACCAGGTGGTCGGTATTGCGGAAACCCAGGGTGTAGTTGGGTTTGCGGAATGACACGGTCTTTTCCTTGGTGGTGGTGAGTTCGCTGAGGAGCGGGTACTTATGCGCGGCCACCAGCAGCTTGCTCAGGTCACGGGCGGTGGAAACGTTACGTTCCGACAGGCCTGTCGGTTCGACAAAGTGCGTACTGGTCATGCCCAGTGCCTTGGCTTTCGCGTTCATGGCCGCGATAAAGGCTGCGTAACCTCCCGGATAGTGGTGAGCGAGGCTGGCGGCCGCGCGGTTCTCCGAAGACATCAAGGCGATCAGCAGCATCTCGCGACGCGGCAGCTCACTCTTGAGTTTGACTCGGGAGAACACACCCCTCATTTCCGGTGTGTTGCTGATATCGACATTGATCCATTCGTCCATGTTCTGCCGGGCTTCAACCACTACCAATCCAGTCATGAGCTTGCTGACAGAAGCGATCGGCACGATCACGTCAGGGTTGCTGGAGTAGATGACTTTGTTGGTCTGCATATCCATGAGCAGTGCGCTGCCGGAGGCGATCTTCAGGCTCGAAGCGTCACGTGGGGCAGCGGTGGTTTCCGCAGCGTTGATCGTTGGCGTGATGAATGTGCCTGTAAAAGCAAAAAACAGGCTCAGAATCGAAAGACGAATTTTCACGCGGGCGAACTCATAAAGGTTGGATATTCCGTTAGTTTGTAACGGGTTATTTCTTCAAAGCGTCGCATTTTAGGAGTATGGCTGAAGAACTGTCGATGGTTGTTTGAGTGACCTGAAAATCTCGTGAAAAGGCCTGTAAAAAGAGGGGTTTCCGGCGAACGGTTACAGTTTTTTCTCAGGCATGAAAAAACCCGCACAAGGCGGGTTTTTCTTATTGCTGAAATTACCGATCAGGCGTGCAGGGTTTCTGCCGCATAAAGGGTGTTTTCCAGCAGGCAGGCGCGGGTCATCGGACCTACGCCACCCGGCACTGGAGTGATCCAGCCAGCGCGGGGCAGGGCGGTTTCGTAGACGACGTCGCCGACCAGTTTGCCGTCGTCCTGACGGTTGATGCCGACGTCGATCACGATCGCGCCTTCCTTGATCCACTCGCCTTTGACCAGGCCCGGCTTGCCGGCGGCCACCACCACCAGATCAGCACGACCAACGTGGCCGGCTAGATCCTTGGTGAAGCGGTGTGTCACGGTCACGGTGCAACCGGCCAGCAGCAGTTCCATGGCCATCGGGCGACCGACGATGTTGGAAGCGCCGACGACCACTGCGTCCATGCCATAAAGGTCAGCGCCAGTGCTTTCCAGCAGCGTCATGATGCCTTTAGGTGTGCAGGGACGCAGCAGCGGAATGCGCTGGGCCAGGCGGCCGACGTTATAAGGATGGAAGCCGTCGACGTCTTTGTCCGGGCGAATGCGCTCCAGCAATTTGGAGGCATCCAGGTGCTCGGGCAGCGGCAGCTGAAGCAGGATGCCGTCGATCGCAGGGTCGTCGTTGAGGCGATCGATCAGATCGGTCAGCGCGTCTTGCGTGGTGTCGGAGGGCAGGTCGTAGGCTTGAGAGAGGAAGCCAACCTCTTCACAGTCTTTACGCTTGTGCGAGACATAAACCTGAGAGGCAGGATCGCTGCCGACCAGGATCACCGCGAGGCCGGGAGTGCGCAGGCCTTGCTGGCGACGCTCGGCAACTCGTTGGGCGATCTGCTGGCGCAGGCTGGCGGCGATCGATTTGCCGTCGATTAGTTGTGCAGTCATTGCGCGTGATTAACCATCGAGAGGGGAAAAAATGAGAACGCATTCTCGCATGTCGAGCGTTGAGGGCAAAGGCGCTTGGTCAGCAAATTCCTCTAACTCCTTTAATTAAATGAATTTTTTTCAAAAAGGATTTGACGACCTTTCGAGCGCTCTATACTATTCGTCGCACTTGTCGGGCACAGCCTAGCACTGGTTAAGAAGGTGAAGCGGAATCAAGGTTCTGCGACACTGGAAAGCACTTAGTTTGTAGTCCTTTAAGAGTACAGATTAATAAGGCGCCCGTAGCTCAGCTGGATAGAGCATCCGCCTTCTAAGCGGATGGTCGCAGGTTCGAGTCCTGCCGGGTGCGCCATTAGGCAGCTTTGGCACAAGTAGCGCGATATGGTGGGCGTAGCTCAGTTGGTAGAGCACGGGATTGTGACTCCCGTTGTCGTGGGTTCGATCCCCATCGTCCACCCCATATTTCGAAAGGCGCCAGATGTAACAGTCTGGCGCCTTTGCTTTAAAAGCTTCATCGCGGATGTGGTGGAATTGGTAGACACACTGGATTTAGGTTCCAGCGCCGCGAGGCGTAAGAGTTCGAGTCTCTTCATCCGCACCAATTAAAGCTTCATTCATGTCTTCGGGCTGGTGAGGTTTCAACAAAGAAGTTGTTTGGCTTTTTTGTTACGCAATATGGTGGGCGTAGCTCAGTTGGTAGAGCACGGGATTGTGACTCCCGTTGTCGTGGGTTCGATCCCCATCGTCCACCCCATATTTCGAAAGGCGCCAGATTTAACAGTCTGGCGCCTTTTTTGTTTTAGCGGTTCTGAAAAGCGGCGATTGCCGGTTTCGGGGCGCAGGGGCAGGGCGCTTCGTCGTATTTATGTTGCTCGATGATGCTGTGCTGCTCGCCGGGCTTGCTTTCAGGTTCGGCCGTCAGGGACTGATTGGCAACCTCTTCTATATATAGAAGAGGTTGGCGCAGGGCCCTGGCGTGATTGGTTGTATTCGCCTGTGGGACGCGCTGCATCCGTGCATCGATCCCTATAAATTGCCTGCTGTTTTTTTACCCGTTTTCAGTAGGGTGACTTCTTGAGTTTGACCCACTAGAATGCATGCCCTTGATTCTGGGGTCGGAAACGGCCGGCTAACGTCTGTGCAACGAGGAATATCCATGCAAGTTTCTGTTGAAAATACTACTGCTCTCGAGCGCCGCATGAGCGTCACCGTGCCGGCTGAGCGCATCGAGACTCAGGTCAACAAGCGTCTGCAGCAGACTGCCCAAAAGGCCAAGATTGCTGGCTTCCGTCCAGGCA
The DNA here is from genome assembly GCF_015461835.1 of Pseudomonas neuropathica. Taxonomy (GTDB): domain Bacteria; phylum Pseudomonadota; class Gammaproteobacteria; order Pseudomonadales; family Pseudomonadaceae; genus Aquipseudomonas; species Aquipseudomonas neuropathica. The sequence goes on from NZ_JACOPX010000014.1 coordinate 41,009, forward strand.
AAGTGCCAATGAGCGAAATCAAGCGCCGTTTTGGTGCCGATGCTCGCCAGGAAGCTGTAGGCGACGTGATCCAGTCCTCCTTCTACGAAGCTGTGGTTGAGCAGAAGCTGAACCCTGCTGGTTCGCCGTCGATCGAGCCTAAGTCGCTCGAAGCTGGCAAGGACCTGGAATACGTTGCTGTATTCGAAGTGTTCCCTGAGTTCACCGTTGCCGGTTTCGACGGCATCACCGTTGAGCGCCTGAGCGCTGACGTGGCTGACGCTGACCTGGACAAAATGCTCGACATCCTGCGCAAGCAGAACACTCGTTTTGAAGTGGCCGATCGCGCTGCCCAGAACGAAGACCAACTGAACATCGATTTCGTTGGCAAGGTTGACGGCGAAGTATTCGCTGGCGGTTCCGCCAAGGGTACTCAGCTGGTACTGGGTTCCGGCCGCATGATCCCGGGCTTCGAAGAAGGTCTGGTTGGCGCTAAAGCGGGCGAAGAGCGCGTTCTGAACCTGACTTTCCCAGAGGACTATCAGAACCTGGACCTGGCTGGCAAAACCGCCGAGTTCACCGTGACCGTCAACACTGTTTCCGAGCCTAAACTGCCAGAGCTGAACGAAGAGTTCTTCGCTCAATTCGGCATCAAGGAAAGCGGTATCGACGGTTTCCGCACCGAAGTTCGCAAGAACATGGAGCGTGAACTGCGTCAGGCGATCAAATCCAAGGTCAAGAATCAGGTAATGGACGGTCTGCTGGCCACCAACCCGATCGAAGTGCCGAAGGCGCTGCTGTCCAACGAAGTTGACCGTCTGCGCGTGCAGGCTGTTCAGCAGTTCGGTGGCAACATCAAGCCTGATCAACTGCCGGCCGAGCTGTTTGAAGAGCAAGCCAAGCGCCGCGTCGTGCTGGGCCTGATCGTTGCTGAAGTGGTCAAGCAATTCGACCTGAAGCCTGACGAAGCTCGCGTTCGCGAAATGATTCAGGAAATGGCTTCCGCTTACCAGGAGCCTGAGCAGGTTGTGTCGTGGTACTACAAAAACGAGCAGCAGCTGAACGAAGTGCGTTCGGTTGTGCTGGAAGAGCAAGTTGTGGATACTGTTCTGCAGAAAGCTAGTGTGACCGACAAAGCGGTCTCTTACGAAGAAGCAGTCAAGCCGGTAGAAGCTCCAACAGCCGACTGATTGGTTTTGCGTTAAGAAGTACACACCATAAGCCAGCTCTCGAGCTGGCTTATGCGTATTCAAGACATAACTATTTGGGAGCGACTGCAGAGCATGTTCCGTAATTCTTATATTCAGCAGAACTCTGATATCCAGGCCGCCGGCGGCCTGGTCCCGATGGTTGTCGAGCAATCTGCTCGTGGCGAACGCGCCTATGACATCTATTCGCGCCTGCTCAAGGAGCGAGTGATCTTTCTGGTTGGTCCGGTAGAGGACTACATGGCCAACCTGATCTGTGCGCAACTGCTGTTCCTTGAAGCGGAAAACCCGGACAAGGACATCCATCTCTACATCAACTCCCCGGGCGGTTCGGTGACTGCAGGCATGTCGATCTACGACACCATGCAGTTCATCAAGCCGAACGTGTCGACCACCTGCATCGGCCAGGCCTGCAGCATGGGCGCATTCCTGCTGACCGCAGGTGCCCCGGGCAAGCGTTTCTGCCTGCCGAACTCTCGCGTGATGATTCACCAGCCGCTGGGCGGTTTCCAGGGTCAGGCGTCGGACATCGAAATCCACGCCAAGGAAATCCTCTTCATTCGCGAGCGTCTGAACACGCTGATGGCCGAACACAGCGGGCGTACTCTGGAAGAAATCGAGCGCGATACCAATCGCGACAACTTCATGAGTGCAGAAGCTGCGAAGGAATATGGCCTGATCGACGAAGTGATCAACCAGCGCCCAGCTTAAAATAAGCAGCTCAAAATAGGCTTGGTCGGCTTGTCTGATCAGCGGCGGGCTTGAAAAAGCCCGCAATAGCCTTCATCTTGTGTTGCAAGCCTATCGGATTTGGATCGAACGAATGACTGACACCCGCAACGGCGAGGACAACGGCAAGCTGCTCTATTGCTCCTTCTGTGGCAAAAGCCAGCATGAAGTGCGCAAATTGATTGCCGGCCCCTCGGTCTTTATCTGCGACGAGTGCGTCGACCTGTGCAATGACATCATCCGCGAGGAGGTGCAGGAAGCCCAGGCCGAGAGCAGCGCGCATAAATTGCCTTCGCCTAAAGAAATCAGCGGCATCCTTGACCAGTACGTCATTGGTCAGGAGCGTGCGAAAAAGGTTTTGGCCGTAGCGGTGTACAACCACTACAAGCGCCTGAACCAGCGTGACAAGAAGGCTGACGACGTCGAACTCGGCAAGAGCAACATCCTGCTGATCGGCCCGACAGGCTCCGGTAAAACCCTGCTGGCCGAAACATTGGCCCGCTTGCTGAACGTTCCGTTCACCATTGCCGACGCAACCACCCTCACCGAGGCGGGTTACGTGGGTGAAGATGTCGAGAACATCATTCAGAAGTTGCTGCAGAAGTGCGATTACGACGTAGAGAAGGCCCAGATGGGTATTGTCTACATCGACGAAATCGACAAGATTTCCCGCAAGTCCGACAACCCGTCGATCACCCGGGACGTTTCCGGTGAAGGCGTGCAACAGGCCTTGCTGAAGTTGATCGAAGGCACGGTCGCTTCCGTACCGCCGCAAGGTGGCCGCAAGCACCCGCAGCAGGAATTCCTGCAGGTCGACACCCGTAATATCCTGTTCATCTGCGGTGGTGCGTTCTCCGGTCTGGAAAAGGTTATTCAAAACCGTTCCACCAAGGGCGGCATCGGCTTCAACGCAGAAGTACGCAGCAAGGAAGAAGGCAAGAAAGTCGGTGAATCCCTGCGTGAAGTCGAGCCTGACGATCTGGTCAAGTTCGGTCTGATCCCGGAATTCGTCGGTCGTCTGCCGGTCCTCGCGACGCTGGACGAGCTTGACGAGGCTGCGCTGATGCAGATCCTCACCGAGCCGAAAAATGCTCTGACCAAACAGTATGCCAAGCTGTTCGAGATGGAAGGCGTGGATCTGGAGTTCCGGACCGACGCACTGAAATCGGTCGCCAAGCGTGCCCTGGAACGTAAAACCGGTGCTCGTGGTCTGCGCTCGATTCTCGAAGGTGTACTGCTCGACACGATGTATGAAATCCCCTCGCAGTCCGAGGTGAGCAAAGTCGTGATCGATGAAAGCGTGATCGAAGGCAAGTCCAAGCCACTGTATATCTACGAAAACAGTGAGCCGACGGCCAAGGCAGCGCCGGACGCTTAAGCGTCCAGTCTGCTGGAATAAAGAAGGGGCCTTCGGGCCTCTTTTTTTTTATGTCATTTTTTACATCCGCTTTGTGCTTGTTTTTTTTCAAGGCAGCCCCCATCTTGGTTTCAAGCTCAATTCCATCTGATTACGGCCATATGGCCGCCGTAGAGGCGAAATCATGAAGACAACCATCGAATTGCCTCTCCTGCCATTGCGTGATGTCGTGGTTTATCCGCACATGGTTATCCCGCTGTTCGTGGGGCGCGAGAAATCCATCGAAGCCCTCGAGGCCGCGATGACGGGCGACAAGCAGATCCTGCTGCTGGCCCAGAGAAACCCGGCTGACGATGATCCCGGTGAAGACGCTCTCTATCGCGTAGGTACCATCGCCACTGTTCTACAGCTGCTCAAGCTGCCTGACGGCACCGTCAAGGTTCTGGTCGAGGGTGAGCAACGCGGCACCGTCGAGCGCTTCAGCGAAGTTGACGGGCACTGTCGTGCCGAAGTTTCGTTGATCGAAGAAGTCGACGCCGCCGAGCGCGAATCCGAAGTGTTCGTGCGCACACTGCTGTCGCAGTTCGAACAATACGTACAGCTGGGCAAGAAAGTCCCGGCTGAAGTCCTGTCGTCGCTCAACAGCATCGATGAGCCGGGTCGCCTGGTCGACACCATGGCGGCGCACATGGCGCTGAAAATCGAGCAGAAACAGGAAATCCTCGAAATCATCGATTTGTCGGCCCGGGTCGAGCACGTTCTGGCGTTGCTGGATGCCGAGATCGATCTGCTGCAAGTCGAAAAACGTATTCGCGGTCGCGTCAAAAAGCAAATGGAGCGCAGCCAGCGCGAGTACTACCTGAATGAGCAGATGAAGGCCATTCAGAAAGAACTCGGTGACAGCGACGAAGGCCACAACGAAATCGAAGACCTGAAAAAGCGTATCGACGCTGCCGGTCTGCCGAAAGACGCGTTGGCCAAAGCCACTGCCGAGCTGAACAAGCTCAAGCAAATGTCGCCGATGTCCGCTGAGGCCACCGTGGTGCGCTCGTACATCGACTGGCTGGTGCAAGTGCCGTGGAAAGCGCAGAGCAAGGTTCGCCTGGACCTGGCGCGCGCAGAAGACATTCTCGATGCCGATCACTACGGACTCGAAGAGGTCAAGGAACGTATCCTTGAATACCTCGCCGTGCAAAAGCGCGTGAAGAAAATCCGTGGCCCGGTGTTGTGCCTGGTCGGTCCTCCGGGCGTGGGTAAAACCTCGCTGGCAGAGTCGATCGCTCACGCCACCAACCGCAAATTTGTGCGCATGGCCCTCGGTGGCGTGCGTGATGAAGCGGAAATCCGTGGTCACCGTCGGACTTACATCGGTTCGATGCCAGGAAGATTGATTCAAAAGATGACAAAAGTGGGTGTGCGCAACCCGCTGTTCCTGCTCGATGAAATCGACAAAATGGGCAGCGACATGCGTGGCGACCCGGCGTCGGCGTTGCTGGAAGTGCTCGATCCGGAGCAGAACCACAACTTCAACGACCATTATCTGGAAGTCGATTACGACCTCTCGGATGTGATGTTCCTGTGCACCTCGAACTCGATGAACATCCCGCCGGCGCTGCTCGACCGGATGGAAGTGATCCGTCTGCCGGGCTACACCGAAGACGAGAAGATCAACATCGCCGTCAAATACCTCTCGCCAAAGCAGATCGCCGCCAATGGTTTGAAGAAAGGCGAGCTGGAATTCGACGCTGAAGCGATCCGCGACATCATCCGTTACTACACCCGTGAAGCCGGTGTGCGTGGCCTCGAACGTCAGATCGCCAAGGTCTGCCGCAAGGCCGTTAAAGAGCACGCAATGGAAAAACGCTTCTCGGTGAAAGTGACAGCTGACCTGCTGGAACACTTCCTCGGGGTGCGCAAATTCCGCTACGGTCTGGCTGAGCAACAGGATCAGATCGGTCAGGTCACGGGCCTTGCCTGGACTCAGGTGGGCGGTGAATTGCTGACCATCGAAGCCGCGGTTGTACCGGGTAAAGGTCAACTGATCAAGACCGGTTCGCTGGGCGACGTGATGGTCGAATCGATCACTGCCGCGCTCACTGTAGTGCGCAGCCGGGCCAAGAGCCTGGGCATTCCTCTGGACTTCCACGAGAAGCGTGACACGCACATCCACATGCCGGAAGGGGCGACGCCGAAAGACGGTCCTAGCGCTGGCGTAGGCATGTGTACGGCGCTGGTGTCGGCCTTGACCGGCATTCCGGTGCGCGCCGATGTCGCCATGACCGGTGAAATCACTCTGCGTGGTCAAGTGCTGGCGATTGGCGGTCTGAAGGAAAAACTGCTGGCGGCTCACCGCGGCGGAATCAAGATCGTGATTATTCCGGAAGAGAACGTGCGCGATCTGAAGGAGATTCCTGACAATATCAAGCAGGATCTGCAGATTAAACCGGTTAAATGGATTGACGAGGTCCTGCAAATTGCGCTGCAATACGCGCCGGAGCCCTTGCCGGATGTGGCTCCGGAGATAGTTGCCAAGGACGAAAAACGTGAGTCTGACTCTAAGGAAAGAATTAGCACGCATTAATACGCTTTTGCCTGGGGGGCTTCCTTGACAGTTTTTTAGAGCCCTTGTTATAAAGCGGCTCTTAAGTGTCTGTAGGCCATTCAGCACTCGTTTTTGCTTTCACCAAAAAACTTAGAATCATCTCAAAATAGATATAAGGGGACTTAGAGTGAACAAGTCGGAACTGATTGATGCTATCGCTGCATCCGCTGATATCCCGAAAGCTGCTGCTGGCCGTGCGCTGGACGCTGTAATCGAATCCGTCACTGGCGCTCTGAAGGCTGGCGACTCCGTTGTTCTGGTTGGTTTCGGTACTTTCTCCGTGACGGACCGTCCGGCTCGTACCGGTCGTAACCCTCAAACCGGCAAGACTCTGGAAATCCCGGCTGCCAAGAAGCCAGGTTTCAAAGCCGGTAAAGCACTGAAAGAAGCTGTTAACTAAGTTTTCAGGTTTTTACCCATCCGGGTCGGGGTCATGCCTGACTTGGCAGCGGAGCGGTAGAGCAGGTCACTGAAACAGTGGCCTGTAACGCCGGGATCGAGGGTTCGAGCCCTGTCCGCTCCGCCAGTTACGAGAAGGCGCATCCTCGGATGCGCCTTTCTTCTATCCGGATTCTACCCACGCTCCACGGTTGCCTAATTTTGAAGTTCAACCGTTTCTGGGGGACGCATGCTGCAGAATATCAGGGACAATTCACAAGGCTGGATTGCCAAGACCATTATCGGGGTCATCGTTGCACTGATGGCTCTGACCGGTTTCGACGCCATTTTCCAGGCCACGACTCACAAGAATGAGGCGGCCAAGGTCAACGGTGATGAAATCAGCCAGAATGAGCTGAGCCAGGCCGTTGATATGCAACGCCGTCAGCTGATGCAACAGCTGGGCAAGGACTTCGATGCTTCCTTGCTCGACGAGAAAATGCTGCGCGAATCGGCCCTCAAGGGTCTGATCGATCGCAAGCTGCTGCTGCAAGGTGCAGAACAAGCGAAATTCGCTTTCTCCGAAGGCGCACTGGACCAAGTGATCCTGCAGACACCTGAATTCCAGGTGGACGGCAAGTTCAGCTCCGACCGTTTCGACCAGGTGATCCGTCAACTGGGTTACAGCCGTATGCAATTCCGCCAGATGCTGGCTCAGGAAATGCTGATCGGCCAACTGCGTGCCGGTGTGGCAGGCAGCGGTTTCGTCACTGACGCCGAAGTGCTGGCATTCGCCCGTCTGGAAAAGCAGACCCGCGATTTCGCGACCCTGAACGTCAAGGCTGACCCGGCGGCGGTCAAACTGACCGACGACGAGGTCAAGGCTTACTACGACGAGCACGCCAAGGAGTTCATGACTCCGGATCAAGTGATCATCGATTACGTAGAACTGAAGAAGTCTTCGTTCTTCGATCAGGTTGCCGTCAAGGACGAAGACCTGCAGGCGGCGTATCAGAAAGAGATCGCCAACCTGTCGGAACAGCGTCGTGCCGCGCACATCCTGATCGAAGTGAACGACAAGACCACCGAGGCTCAGGCCAAGGCGAAGATCGAAGACGTTCAGGCGCGTCTGGCCAAGGGCGAGAAGTTCGAAGCGCTTGCCAAAGAGTTCTCGCAGGATCCGGGTTCGGCCAATAACGGCGGTGACCTCGGTTATGCAGGCCCAGGCGTTTACGATCCGGCGTTCGAAAAAGCCTTGTACTCCTTGTCGAAAGACCAGGTGTCCGAGCCGATTCGTACCGACTTCGGTTATCACTTGATCAAGCTGTTGGGTGTGGAAGCGCCTGAAGTGCCGACCCTGGCCAGCCTGAAAGACAAGCTGACCCGCGAGCTGAAAGCCGCTCAGGTCGAGCAGCGTTTTGTCGAGGCGACCAAGCAACTGGAAGACTCCGCGTTCGAAGCCTCTGACCTGGCTCAGCCAGCGGCGGATCTGAAGCTGACCGTGCACACCTCCAAGCCGTTCGGCCGTGAGGGTGGCGAAGGTGTTGCGGCCAACCGTGCCGTGGTCACCGCAGCGTTCAGCACCGAAGTGATCGACGAGGGTGCCAACAGCACTGCCATCGAGCTGGATCCGGAAACCGTGATCGTGCTGCGTTCCAAGGAACACCTCAAGCCTGCGCAACTGCCGCTGGAAAGCGTGAATGCGGCTATTCGCACTCAGTTGACCAAAGAGCACGCCAGCGCGGCTGCCAAGACCAAGGCCGAGAAGCTGATTGCTGATCTGCGCGATGGCAAGGCTCCGCTGGACAAAGCGGTTGAGGGGCAGAACTGGAAAGCTACCGAAGCGGCCACCCGTGGTCAGGAAGGTGTTGATCCGGCGGTGCTGCAAGCGTTGTTCCGTATGCCGAAGCCGGCTGCCAAGGACAAGCCGACGTTCACCAGCGTGACGTTGCCTGATGGCAGTCTGATGATCGTGCGTCTGAATGGTGTTAACGAAGCGGCTGCGCCGACGGATGAAGAGAAGGCTCAGTACCGTCGTTTCCTTGCTTCGCGTGAGGGGCAGCAGGACTTTGCTGCTTATCGCAAGCAGTTGGAAGCTCAGGCGGACATCAAGCGGTTTTGATGGTTGACTGAGATGTGATGTGATGTGATGTGAAAGCCCCGGCCTTATGGTCGGGGTTTTTTTTGGGGCGTTGGGTAGTGGCGGCCTTTGGGCCGACCATGTTCTTGGGGTTTTGGGTGAATATCCGTTGTTTCGGGTGCTGCCGCTGGCGGTTTCGCTCTTACAGCGAGTCACCTTTTCCAAACGCCGAAAAGGTAACCCAAAAGGCTTTGCCCTGACGTTCGGCCCGCTCGCTGGGGCTCGGGGTTCCTTCGCTCCGGGATTCATCCGGGGGCATCGCCTACGGTTTGCTTCGCTGCACCTCCTCTCGATGTGTTCGACTTCGTCGAACGGTCGCTGCGCTCCCACCCCCGGATAAATCCCTCCACTCAGCCTGCCGACGGGCCTTCAGATCAAGATCAAAAGCTGCAGCCGAGCTAACGCTCATCCTGTTGAGTGGGGCGGCTTTGCCGCGTGGGCCGCACACAGATTAAACCTGTGGGAGTGAGCCTGCTCGCGATGGCGGCCTGCCAATCGACCAATCTCTATCTGCAGGCTGCCGTTTCAAATGTTTGAGCTGGACTGCTTGCCGGCCGGTTTCATCCAGCTCTTGGAAAGCCGTGATCCCGAGTGTTGATGGTTGCTGACAGGGTCAATATCAGCAATCCTGCAACAATCCACGGAAATGCCCCGACCCCAAGGTTCCCCAGCAACAAACCACCCATCAACCCCCCGCCAGCGATCCCGACATTCCACAGCGTAACCAACATCGATTGCGCGGTATCGGCAGCCTCCTTCGCGGTTTTCGCCGAGGCGGTTTGCAGTAACGATGGCATTGCACCAAACGCCAGGCCCCAAACAGCGGTGGCGATGTACACCACGTTCGGCATGTCGCGCCACAGGCCCAGCGCTATCGCGGAAAGCATGAACAGCCCGGCACTGATCAACACCAGTTCGCGCAGCCAGCGGTCAATCAGGCTGCCGACGATCCATAAGCTCAACACTGAAGCGAGGCCGAATGCCAGCAGCACGCGGTCGACATTGGCATCAAGCCCGGATGGCTGCAGGAACGGCGCGATGTAGGTGTACAACAAGTTGTGCGCGACCACGTAGGTAAGCGTGACCAACAACACGGATCGCACGCCGGGCAAGGTGAATACCTTATGCAGCGGGATGCGGTTTCCCACGCGTTCGCCGGCGAAGTCCGGGACTTGCCAGTGCACCCAGATCACCAGCGCAACGGTCAGTCCGGTCATGATGGCGAAGCTCAGGCGCCAGCCGACCAGGGCGCCGAGCAGGGTGCCTGCGGGGATTCCCAGTGACAGCGCCAGTGGTGCGCCGAGCATCGCTACCGTTATGGCGCGGCCTTGCAAGTGCGGGGCGACCATGCGGCTCGCGTAACCTGCCAGGAGCGCCCAGAGCAACCCGGCAAATATGCCGGCAATAAACCGTGCAATCAGCGTCAGCCAGTACCACTGCGACAGGGCGGTGATGCTGTTGGCGATGGCGAAGCCTGCGATGGCGGCCAGCAGCAGCGGTTTTCTTCGCCAGCCACGGGTGGCGATCGTCAGCGGGATCGCTGCCAGGATCGAACCGAGCGCGTACAGCGTAACCAGTTGGCCGATCAGCGCCTGGGAAACATTCAGGCCGCTGCTCATCTGCGGCAACAGGCCGGCGGGCATGGCTTCGGTCATGACCGTAATGAATCCGGCGGTGGCCAGTGCCAGGAGCGCGGCGAGGGGTAATCGCTCGCGGCGATCGACGGGTTGTTCAAGTGCGGGGCAACCGAGTTGGGCATCGTTCATGAGTCGGCATCCTTGTGCAGTGTTGACGAAGAGCACAGGGTAGGGCGCTGCACATCGGTGAAAAACGGGTTAAGGTTCCGAACATATCGGACACGGATGTCGGCAATGGGAGGGTGGTATGGATAGCCTGGGCAGTATTTCGGTGTTTGTTCAGGTCGCCGAGACGCGCAGTTTTACTGAGGCTGGCCGGCTGCAAGGGGTGTCATCGTCGGCGGTGGGCAAAAGCATTGCGCGGCTGGAGGCGCGACTCGGCGTGCGGCTGTTTCAGCGCACCACTCGCAGTGTCACGCTGACCAGTGAAGGGGCGCTGTTTCTGGAGCGCTGTCGCAAAATTCTCGTGGAGGTCGAGGCGGCAGAGTTCGAGTTGTGTGACGCGGCTGCGAAACCCCATGGCAAGTTGCGCATCAGCCTGCCGCAGGTGCATGGTTTGGTGATGCCGGTGATGAACGAGTTCATGGCACTGTACCCGCTGATTGAACTTGATCTGGATTTGACCGATCGCATGGTCGATGTGGTTGAAGAAGGTTTCGACGCCGTGATCCGCACTGGCAAGCCACGGGATTCGCGATTGATGGCGCGAGCGTTGGGCGAATTTCACATGGTGCTGGTGGCCAGTCCGGCGTATCTGGCGCAACGCGGCGTGCCGCAGACGCCCGCCGATCTGGCGGATCACGCGTGCCTTCGGCATACGTTTCACGCCACCGGCAAACTGGAAACCTGGCCGCTGATCCGCGTGCCAGATGCCGCCGAGCCAGCGTTACCGACGCGGCTGGTCAGCACGTCGATCGAAGCGGTGGGGCATTCGGCGCTGGCCGGCATGGGCATTGCCTGTCTGCCGGATTTCATGACCCGCGAGGCCGAGGCACAAGGCCGCTTGCAGCGGGTGCTCGACGCGCATCTGGAACACACCGGACAGTTCTGGGTCCTATGGCCATCCAGTCGCCACGCCACGGCAAAGTTGCGCGTGTTCATCGATCATCTGGCATTGCGACTTTTTCCCGCAACTGAAGGTCGATAGAGTTGTAACTGCTTTAAGACACTAATCCATGCGCCGCGGGGGCGTGATCTGTTGCACAATACGCCCCGGACTGTTTTCTCTCAGGATGTTCAATGTTGATTTCCACTCCCATGCGTGTTGTCGGGTTGGCGCTGTTGTTGACCGCTGTTGCCGGCTGTTCGAAAGACAAGCCGATGTATGAGCATGAGAACTTCGATGACTCCGGTACGTTTTCGCGCAATTACCCGGTGACCGACGCGGTCAGCTGCGAAGCGGCGCGCCGTGCATTGCTTAGCCAGGGCTACATCATCACCAGCAGTGACCCGAAACTGGTCAGTGGCCACAAGAGCTTCCAGCAAACCGGCGACACCCACATGGAGATCAGCTTCAACGTGGTCTGCGCCGATGACGGCAGTGTCGGGCACCATGCGACGATGTTCGCCAACGCCTTGCAGGATCGTTATGCGCTGAAGAAGACCAACAACTCGGCCAGCCTCGGCGTGGGTGTGTTGGGCTCGGTGTCGATGCCGATCGGCTCCTCCGACGATTCGATGGTCAAAGTCGCCAGCGAGACGGTGACGGCACAGAAGTTCTACGAGCGTTTCTTTACCCTGGTCGAGCAGTTCCTGCCGACGGATGCGAAGAAAGCTGCGCACATTGAAGAGAAACCGAAGACTGACCTCGGCGTGCCTGAGGCGAAGGCTGCTCCGGCAGCGCTGGTGCCAGCGCCGACTCCAACGCCTGCGCCCGCCGCAACCCCGGCGCCTGCAGCGGAGCCCGCTCCCGCACCTGCCGAGACCGCACCGGTGACGTCTGAACCGGTTGCGCCACCGGCAGAGGCCGCGCCGATCACTCCGGCCCCTAGCGCAGAACCTGCACCGGCGACCGAAACCATCACGCCACCGGCCAATCCGGATATCCCGCCACCCTCCGAGCCGATTCCGGCGATGCCAGCGTCTGGCCAGTAATTCAGCCTCACCGCACACCCTGTGGGAGCGAGCCTGCTCGCGAAGACGGACTTTCAGTCACCTATGTGCTGAAGGGGCCGACGCCTTCGCGAGCAGGCTCGCTCCCACATTGCTTTCTGATGCACTTAAAATCTCGTTACATTCCCCTGACAAAAATCCTGCGATAAATTCCTGACCACCTGCTACGTTTTATTCATGAAGGCCGGTTTCACTTTTCCTTCATACGAGCACGTTAAGCTCGAGGCACTGGGCATTTGCTCAGGCCCATTCAAGAGAGCAGCAGGGGGATTACACGATGGATGAATATCAAGAAGAGCTGCTCGAATACCAAGCCTTTGAACTGGACCAACCCGAGCCAGCCGAAGACGCCACCGAGCTTTAACTTGCAGCTTGCAGCTTATGGCTCGCAGCTGCTTTCAGGCCGTCTTGCGGTGACTGCGGCGGAATTCGCCGGGCGTCTGACCGCTCCAGCGTTTGAAGGCGCGCTGGAACGCTTCGGCTGAAGCAAAACCCAGCAGGTAGGCGATTTCACCGAATGCCAGTTCGGTATCGCGGATGTAAGTCATCGCCAGGTCCCGACGAGTGTCATTGAGGATTGCGCGAAACTGCGTGCCTTCCTCGGCCAGTTTGCGCCGCAACGTCCAGGTCGGCAGCTTCAGGCGTGCCGCCACTTCTTCCAGGTCGGGTTCCCGGCCACCATTGAGCAATGGCCCCAACAGTTGAGTGATGCGTTCGCGCAGGCTGCGGGTGCGAGTCAATTGCTCCAGCTCGCGTTCACACAGTTGCAGCAGATGCCGCCAGGTACTCGGGCAATGCTCGGGATTGCGCTGTGCGAGGCTGTTCAGGCTCAGGCGCAGTTGATTGCCCTCGGCACCGAACTGGATCGGGCAGTCCCCCAGCAAGTCGTAAGCCTCGCGGTAATCCGGCGCTTCGAATTCGATTTCGATGCGTTCGGCGCGCAGCGGTTCGCGGCTGATACTGGAGAGCTGATGCAGCCATCCGGCAATGATCGAGTCCACGACAAAACGGTTATAGGCGTTGTACGGGCTGATCGAATAGAAACGCAGCCACGCGCCATGGGCATCTTCATGGAAACTGGACTGACCGCGATAGTTGGAACCGTACAAAGCCTCGAAACGGATCAGGCAGCGCGCGGCTTCTCGCACGGTCGGCGCTTGCGCAGCGGTGACGCCGGCCAGCCCGGCCTGACTCAGGCGACTGAGCTGGCCCATGCGCAGGCCCAGCGCCGAATCGCCAGTCAACTGAATCGCCGCGTGGCCCAGGCGCATATAGCGCGGAATCGACAAACGCGCCCCGGCCTCGGCCAGTCGCGCGGCGTCCAGACCATATTGCTCCAGCAGCGACTGCGGATCCGCCCCATGACTGCGCACGGCGTCGGCGAGGCTGTGGACGAAGCCTACCGACAGATCCCCAAGACGCATCGGCAGCGGCTTCATGGCTTACAACCAGATGTTCAGTAAGCGCGCGCCACGGGCCTCGCCATCGGCGAACTGCTGACCGTTGCTGCTGAGGAAGCTCTGACCGGAGCTGGCCTTGTCCCAGAACTGCCCGTGCAGGAACACACTGATGCCGGCAATCGCCCGACTGCTTGGCGGCTGAGCGGTCAGCGTCAACCGATGCCAAGCCTGTCCTTCGGTGACTTCACCGGGTTTGAGGCTGACCGATCCCGGTGTACTTGAACCTTTGTAGCCACGCCACGGTTGGTTCCACGCACCCTGACCGAGCACCTGTGCCGGCACCGCGACCAATTGCGCGTTTTGCTCGTCGAGTTGGCGATAGTTGTCCGGATACCAGCTGTCGCTGCCAATCAATACGCCAAGGCGCCCGGCCGGAGTATCGACCACGTTGAGCAAGTGTTTGTCTGCGGCTTCGATCACTTCACGTTGATCGAACACCGGGTGCATTTGCCGTTGCGGTTGGCCGAGCGGCACGCCGTCGCGACCGAACACCACGCTGCTGTTGAACAGCGCGCCGCTACCGGGCTTGAGCTGGCCGTCGCGAATGCTTGGCTCCGGCAGCACGATCGAACCCGCTACCAGCGTCACATGAAACTCTTTGGCCAGACCACCGAACAGTGCCTGGTAGTCCTTGGCCATCGCCTTGGACTTCATGCGCAGGTACGCGTCATTGAGGCGGTCGCTGCCGTTGGCGCTGAGCCAGGCGCGGGCGAACAGCAAGGGATTGCTCGCCGCCAGCCAGTTCATCGCCTCGGCGAGGGTCGGGGCCTGATACAGCTCGTCTTTCTCGCCGCTGAGCAGCAGCCAGGTGCCGACGTTCTCCGGCAGCACCACGACGGTTTTATCGTTCAGCAGGCCTTGATCCTGGGCTTGCTGCAGATAGGCTGCGAGTTTGCGGTGCAAGCGCTCGGTGCTTTGATAATCGGTGGGAAACAGCTCGGGCTGGATGCCCAGCAGATTGCCACGATCGGCGGGGATGCCCTGATCGATCGCCACTTTAATGCGTAAGTCCGACAGGTAATGGCCCGCCGGCCGGTCCGCCGCCCACATGGCGTAGGTGGTCAGGGCGGCGACGAGGGCCATGGAGAAAAACAGGTACAAAAGTTTGCGCATGAAAACCAACAGCTACCGGGTACAGGGTATGGCGACTAGGGTAGGGCCCATGGACCTGATTGCCAAGGGGTGCTGCGCATTTGGATCAATAAGTTGTCAGTTACGGTCATTGAGTGACAGCGATGCGACTCTTAGTCTGTCGAACATGACTGACGGGAGCCGCAGAGCGCCCGCAACTTTTCCGTGATTGCTCGCTGTGGAGTTACCGATGACCGCCGCTCATTACCCGCACCTGTTGGCCCCGCTGGATCTGGGATTCACCACGCTGCGCAACCGCACCCTGATGGGGTCGATGCACACAGGCCTTGAAGAAAAACCGGGCGGTTTCGAGCGCATGGCGGCGTACTTCGCCGAACGTGCCCGTGGCGGCGTTGGCCTGATGGTCACCGGTGGTATCGGCCCGAACGACGAGGGCGGCGTGTACTCCGGGGCGGCCAAGCTGACCACCGAGGAAGAAGCGCTCAAGCACCGCATCGTCACCCGCGCGGTGCACGACGCGGGCGGCAAGATTTGCATGCAGATTCTCCACGCCGGGCGTTATGCCTACAGCCCGAAGCAAGTCGCGCCAAGCGCGATTCAGGCACCAATCAACCCGTTCAAGCCCAAAGAACTGGACGAGGAAGGCATCGAGAAGCAGATCAGCGATTTCGTCACCTGTTCGGTACTGGCGCAAACCGCCGATTACGACGGTGTCGAGATCATGGGCTCGGAAGGTTATTTCATTAACCAGTTCCTCGCCGCGCACACCAACCACCGCACCGACCGTTGGGGCGGCAGCTACGAAAACCGTATGCGCCTGCCGGTGGAAATCGTTCGTCGCGTGCGCGAGGCGGTAGGCCCGAACTTCATCATCATTTTCCGTCTGTCGATGCTCGATCTGGTCGAGGGCGGCAGCACCTGGGACGAGATCGTTACCCTGGCCAAAGCCATCGAGCAGGCCGGCGCAACCATCATCAACACCGGCATCGGTTGGCACGAAGCGCGGATCCCGACCATCGCCACCAAAGTGCCGCGTGCGGCATTCAGCAAGGTCACGGCCAAGCTGCGCGGTTCGGTGAAGATTCCGCTGATCACCACCAACCGCATCAACACCCCGGAAATCGCCGAACAGATTCTGGCTGAAGGCGATGCCGACATGGTCTCGATGGCGCGGCCGTTCCTCGCCGACCCGGACTTCGTCAACAAGGCCGCTGAAGGCCGCGCTGACGAAATCAACACCTGCATCGGCTGCAACCAGGCGTGCCTCGATCACACCTTCGGCGGCAAGCTGACCAGTTGCCTGGTCAACCCGCGTGCTTGCCACGAAACCGAACTCAACTACCTGCCAGTGCAGCAGATCAAGAAGATTGCTGTGGTCGGTGCCGGCCCTGCCGGTTTGTCCGCCGCCACTGTGGCTGCCGAGCGCGGCCATCAGGTGACCTTGTTCGATTCGGCCAGTGAAATCGGCGGCCAGTTCAACATCGCCAAGCGCGTGCCGGGCAAGGAAGAGTTCTTTGAAACCCTGCGTTACTTCAAACGCAAGCTGCAGACCACCCACGTTGAGGTGTGCCTGAATACCCGCGTCGATGTGGCGAAACTGGTTGAAGGCGGTTACGACGAGATCATCCTCGCCACTGGCATTGCACCGCGCGTGCCGGCAATTCCGGGAGTCGAGAATGCCAAGGTGCTGAGCTACCTGGACGTGATCCTTGAGCGCAAGCCGGTCGGTAAACGCGTGGCGGTGATCGGCGCCGGCGGTATCGGTTTTGACGTCTCGGAATTCCTCGTTCACCAAGGCGTGGCCACCAGCCAGGATCGCGCCGCGTTCTGGAAAGAGTGGGGCATCGATACGCAACTGGAGGCCCGTGGGGGTGTGGCCGGGATCAAAGCCGCACCGCACGCGCCGGCCCGCGAAGTGTTTCTGTTGCAGCGCAAGAAAACCAAGGTCGGTGATGGCTTGGGTAAAACCACTGGCTGGATTCACCGTACCGGTCTGAAGAACAAACAGGTGCAGATGCTCAACAGCGTTGAATACCTGAGCATCGATGACCAAGGCTTGCACATTCGCATCGGTGAAACCGGTGAGCCGCAAGTGTTGGCGGTGGACAACATCGTGATTTGCGCGGGGCAGGATCCGCTGCGTGAATTGCATGACGGTCTGGTGGAAGCGGGGCAGAACGTGCACCTGATCGGTGGTGCCGATGTCGCGGCCGAGCTGGATGCCAAGCGCGCCATCAACCAAGGCTCGCGCCTGGCCGCTGAGCTATAAGCAACGCTGCTTGACCTGTGGGAACGAGCTTGCTCGCGAAGGCGTGGTGGCAGTCGACATATGTGTTGGCTGACACTCCGCTTTCGCGAGCAAGCTCGCTCCCACAGGATTTGTGCACACTGCGAACCTTGTGAGCCTGCTCGCGATGGCGGCTTGTGAGCGACTAGAATGCTGGCTCTGTCCAGATCGAATCGCCGCTCATGCTTTTGCCTCCCTCCGATTGGCTACCCCAAGCCCCCCTCGAACACCTTCACCTCGACTGGCTGACATCCGCCGGCATTGAAGTGGCCATCCTGCGCCTCGACCAGATCGACCCGCTGATCAGCGGCAACAAATGGTTCAAACTCGTTGAACACCTCAAAGCCGCCGACCGTATGGGGGCCGAGGGCATCATCAGTCTCGGTGGTGCGTACTCCAATCATCTGCACGCGTTGGCGGCGGCGGGGAAACGGCTGGGCTTCCAAACCGTGGGGCTGCTGCGCGGGCATGCGCAGGAAACTCCCACGGTGCTGGATCTGCAGGCGTTCGGCATGCAATTGCATTGGTTGGGTTATGGCGGTTATCGCGCGCGCAACGAGCCGGGATTCTGGCAACCCTGGCACGAGCAATACCCCAATCTGCAAGCGGTTCCCGAGGGTGGAGGTGAACTTGCAGGGGCGCTCGGTTGTGCAGCCATCAAGGATCAGGCGCAAGCGCAATTGCCTACGCTGGGCTGGAGCGACTATCACGGTTGGTGGCTGGCCTGCGGCACGGGGACGACACTCGCCGGGCTGGTCCTCGCCGAGGCGGGTGCGCACCGGGTCTATGGCGCGTTGGCAGTCCCTGAGGATCACGGCGTGGCGCCGCAGGTCGAGTCGATTGTGCGGTCAGCCGGACTGGCCACTGCCGACTATGAGTTGATCGATGCCAGCCGTGGCGGTTTTGCCAAGGTTGATCCGCTGCTGCTCGCGTTCATTGACCAGACCGAGCAGGCCAGCGGCGTCCCACTGGAGCCGCTGTACACCGGCAAGGCGTTGCTGGCGCTCAAGCAGCAGGTGGAGGCAGGCAGATTCGCGCCCGGCACGCGGCTGATCTTCATTCATACCGGAGGCCTGCAGGGCCGGCGTGGGTTTAGCGCCAGCCGCTGATATTCAACCGCGCTTGGGCATCATCCGCAGCAGCGTGTTATCGCCCACCACATAGTGGTGATAAATCCCCGCCAGTGCATGCAGGCCGATCAACCAGTAACCGATCGTGGCGATCAGCACATGCCAGTGTTCGACCTGCTTGGCGAAGGCTTTGTTTTCCGCCACCAACAGCGGCAGGTCAAAACCGTAGAACATCACCTGATGTCCTTCGGCGCTGGTGATCAGCCAGCCCAGGATCGGCATGCTGATCATGAACAGGTACAAGGCCCAGTGCATCAGCCGCGCCAGCACGGTTTGCCATTGCGGTGAGGCGGGGAAGATTTTTGGCGCCGGACCAATGCTGCGCGCGAGCAGGCGAAACCACACCAGCACAAACACGGTCAGGCCGAGCATGTAGTGCACTTCGCGGATCAGCGTGCGCCCGCCACTGCCTTTGGGAAACAGGCCGCGCAACTCCATGCTGGCGTACACCAGCACCAACAGGACCAGCATCAGCCAGTGCAACAGGACCGAGACGGTGCTGTAGCGGGATTCGGAACTTGTCCACGGCATACGGTGTTTCCTCACAGATCAGGGTTCAAACCTGCCGTTCTTGGCCGACGGCATGCTTTAACTGTAATCCGCTTTGGCGGATTTGCCTGAGGCTGATCGGACTTTCAATGCTCTGAATCGGGGCTTTGCCAATAAAAAACGCCAGTGTCGGCAAGACACTGGCGTTTTTCTTTGCAGCAAGCGGCAGGAATCAGCTCGATTGCGGCATCTCGCCGTTGGCCAGGCGCTTGTTGATGTCGGCAATCACTTCCGGCAAATCGGTGATGGTGTCGATCATGTAGTGCGGGCGCGAGCCTTCGAACAGCGCGTGAATGCGCTTGCGCTCGCTGGCCAGTTCATCGCTGCCCAAGGCACGGAACCCTTCGTAATCCAGACCCAGCGCATTGCCCGAGCAGATCAGTGCCACCGTCCACATCCCGGCGCGTCGACCTTCGAGGATGCCCGGCACGGTGTCATCGATCTTCACGCACGCTGCGACATCGTCGATGCCCAGCGCGATCACGTTGGCCAGCGCCTGAGCCGGCCACGGACGGCCATTTGGCACTTCGTCGGTGGCAACCACATGATCAGCGACGTAGCCGTTGCTGGCGGCGAGTTCGACGACCTTGTCCATCACCTGCTTCGGGTAGCCGGAACAGGAGCCGATCTTGATGCCTTGCTGACGCAGATTGGCGATGGTTTCCAGCGCGCCGGGAATCAGCGCCGAGTGTTCGGCGATCTTCTCGATCTGCAGCGGCATGAAGCGGTTGTAGACGGCGGTGACGTCATCGTCGGTCGGCGTGCGGCCGAACGCCTTGCGATAACGCTCGGCCACTTGCGGCTGATCGCAGAGGGTGCGGATGTGGTCCCACTTGCCCATGCCCATCGGGCCACGGGCTTCTTCGATGGAGACCTGCACGTCGAATTCGGCGAAGGCTTCGACGAAGATCTGCGTGGGTGCGAACGAGCCGAAATCGACCACGGTACCGGCCCAGTCGAGGATCGCGGCTTGCAGTTTGTTTGGATTGACGTAGTTCATGGCAATTAAATTCCTGAGTTGGCAATGCAATTCAAATGTAGGAGTGAGCCTGCTCGCGATAGCGGTTGATCATTCAACATCTTCGTCGACTGACACGGCCTCATCGCGAGCAGGCTCACTCCTACAGGGGATTGGTGGTGGGGCTTAGATTTCTAGCACTTCCATCTCACGCAGTACTTCGCCGATCGCTGCAACGGCCTGGCGCATTTCGCCCGGGCTGACGTGACCGATGCAGCCGACACGGAAGGTTTCGACCTGAGTCAATTTGCCCGGATAAAGGATGTAACCCTTGGCCTTGACGCGTTCGTAGAAATCCTTGAACTGGTAGCGCGGATCTTGCGGCGCATGGAACGTAGCAATGATCGGCGCTTGAATCGCCGCCGGCAGGAAGCTGCGCAAACCGAGTTTGCCCATCTCGTCCATCAGCGCCTGGCAGTTGGCGGCATAACGCGCATGGCGTGCCGGCAGGCCACCTTCTTCGTTATATTGCAGCAGCGCTTCATGCAGCGCCGCGACCACGTGGGTCGGCGGGGTGAAGCGCCATTGACCGGTTTTCATCATGTAAGCGTGCTGGTCATACAGGTCCATCGCCAGCGAGTGCGAATTGCCAGCGGCTGCGGCCAAAGACTCTTTGCGAGCGAAGACAAAACCCATCCCCGGCACGCCTTCCAGGCATTTGCCGGAAGCGGCGATCAGCGCGTCGAACGGCACTTGCTGCGCGTCCACCGGCAGAGCGCCAAAGGAACTCATGGCATCGATGATCAGGCGTTTGCCGTGTTGCGCGACGACTTGGGCAATCTCCGGCAGCGGATTGAGAATCCCGGTGCTGGTTTCGCAGTGAATCAGGGCGATGTGGGTAATATTGCTGTCGGCGCGCAGCAAGCGGTCGACGTCGGCGGCGGTAGTCGGTTCATCTTCAGCGGTTTCGAAGGTGCTGAACGAGCGACCGAGCACTTCGCAAATCTTCGCCAGACGCTTGCCGTAGGCGCCGTTGATCAGCACCAGGACTTTGCCGTCACGCGGCACCAATGTGCCGATGGCCGCTTCAACAGCGAAGGTGCCGCTGCCCTGTAAGGGTACGCAGTGGTGAGTCGCGGCGCCGTTGAGGATCGCCAGCAGTTGTTCGCAAAGGCTGGCGGTCAGTTGATTGAAGCGGTCATCCCATGACCCCCAGTCGACCATCATCGCCTGGCGGGTGCGGGCCGAAGTGGTCAACGGGCCGGGAGTGAGCAGGATGGGTTCGGCAATACTCATTCGTGTGTCCTCGGATAGCGCTGTGGGATGAAGCTACGGGGCATACGTTGCAATTCGCCGTTGCATCAATCAAATTGTTTGTTGTTATGTCAGCCATCAGTGAGAGTTATTCATGAACCTGTTCCAGCTCCGCGCCTTCGACGCCGTGGCCCGTGAAGGCAGCTTCACCCGTGCCGCCGCGCGCTTGTTCATCAGTCAGCCGGCGGTTACCGGGCACATCAAGGCGCTGGAAGAGCACTACCAGATCACCCTGTTGCGGCGCACCGCGCGACGGGTGGAACTGACCGAGGAGGGCACCAAACTCGCGGCGATCACCCGCGCGATGTTTGGCCTGGCGGAAGAGGCGCAGACGATGCTCGAGGCCAATCGGCAGTTGCTGACCGGGCGGCTGGAAGTGGCGGCGGACGGGCCGCACATGGTCATGCCAATGTTGGCGAGCCTGCGCGCGCGGTATCCGGGAATCACGGTGAACCTGCGCTTGGGCAATGCTCAGGAAACTCTCGCTGCATTGTTGTCGGAACACGCGGATGTGGCGGTGTTGACCGAGGTCGAACCGCGCAAAGGCCTGCATCTGCAGGCATTGAGCGAATCACGGATTTGCGCGTTGGTGCCGGCAGGGCACCCGTGGGCGATGCGCGCCGGGGAAGTGAAACTCAAGGAACTGGATCAGGTGATCATGGTGCTGCGCGAACCGAGTTCGATCACCCGGCGGACGTTTGATGACGCCTGTGCGCAGGCGTCGATCCATCCGCGGGTGTTGCTGGAACTTGATAGCCGTGAGGCGGTGACCGAAGCGGTGGCGGCCGAATTGGGTGTTGGCGTGGTGTCATCGGTGGAGGTCAGCCATGACCCGCGCGTGGTGGCGATTCCGATTGCCGGGGCAGGGCTGGTCAATCGGCACATGATCGGCTGCATGGAGCGGCGGCGGGAGTTGCGCCTGATTCAGGCGTTCTTTGGCCTGGCGCCCGCCTGATACACCATGGCGCCCCCTTCGCGAGCAGGCTCGCTCCCACATTTGGAATGCATAACCCCTGTGGGAGCGAGCTTGCTCGCGAAGAGGCCATCACGGTTCACACAAGACTCTGGCGCACCATATCGAGGAAGGTCGCCACCACCCGTCGATTGCTTTGCTCGCGCAAGCACACCAGCGTCTCCGTCAACCGTCGGGTGCAGTCGACAATCGGCAACGCGCACACCCGCGAATCGGCGCCAAATTCCGCCGCCGACACCACGCCAACGCCAATACCGACCACCACCGCCTCACGCGCTGCTTCCCGGCCCTCAACCTGAATCGCTGGGCGAATGCGAAATCCGGCCCGGGCCATTTCTTCTTCCAGCGTCTGCCGCGTCACCGAGCCGTGTTCACGCAACACCAGCGGCGTGTCATCCAGATCTGCCAGGCAGATCGATTCGCGCTCGGCCCACGGATGATGGCGCGACACGAACGCGACCATCGGATCATTGCGCAGCGGCACACACAGCAAGCGTTCATCACTGACATCGCGGCCAAGCAACGCCAGATCGGCCTGATAGTTGAACAGGCGAAATAACGATTCATCGGTGTTGCCGGTCTCGATCTTCACGCTGATCCCCGGATAGCGCTCGCAGAACCGCGCGATCTGCGGCAGCACGTGGACCGGCGCATCCACTGCCAGAATCAGGCTGCCGGTCTGCAGGGCCTGGGATTCCTGCAGCAATTCCTGCGCTTCGGCTTCAATCACGAACAGGCGCTGGGTGATCGCCAGCAAGCGCTCGCCCAGGTCGGTCAGGCGTACGGAACGTTTATTGCGGTGAAACAGCAAAACGCCAAAACGCTCTTCGAGTTTGCGCACTTGGTCGGATATCGCCGGTTGCGTGAGAAAAAGGCGCTCGGCGGCTTTGGTGAAGCTTCCATGCACAGCCACGGCGTGGAAGGCTTTGAGTTGGGCGTGGGACACCGACATGCAGTCACCTGATCGTTTAGTCAGTAACAAGCTGAGCTTATGTGTGAAATACGATAAATCGATTTTATTTATTAAACAGTAATTGCTTTGATCGGCTCACGCCATCGCTGACTGCCCGCTCGGGCCGCACGGTGGCCATGAGCCTGTGCGTGCAACAACAGGACTCATCTGACCGATATCGCCACAGGGACGGGGTGATATCGCAGTGCTCAACAATAAAAACACAGGCGTTTTTCTTAACGATTCTGCCGGCACACTCACACCCTGAGGTCAGAACCACCATGAACAAGCACATCGGCACCATTGCGCGTTGGCGCGTGCAGATTTTCGCGATCACCTGGCTTGCGTACGCCGCTTTCTATTTCACCCGCAAAGCGTTTTCGGTGGCCAAACTCGGCATCGCCGAAGACCCGACCTTCATGCTCGACAAGATGGCCATGGCCAACCTCGATGCGATCTACCTGGCGGCTTATGCCATCGGCCAGTTCACTTGGGGCATGCTCGCCGACCGCTTTGGCCCAAGGGTCGTGGTGCTCGGCGGTTTGCTGATTTCCGCCGCAGCGGCGCTGGTGATGGGCAGTTACGCGACGTTGCCTATCTTCGCCACCTGCATGTTGATACAGGGGTTGGCGCAGTCCACTGGATGGTCGGGGCTGTGCAAAAACCTCGGTAGTTTTTTCCCTTCCCAACAACGCGGGCGAGTGCTCGGGTTATGGAGTTCCTGCTACGCGTTTGGTGGTCTGGTAGCGTCGCCGTTCGCTGGCTGGTGGGCCTATACGCTGGTCGGCAGTTGGCACGCGGCGTTTATTTCCAGTGCGGTGGTGGTTGCCGTCGTGGCGGTGTTGTTCTTTATCTTCCAGCGCAACAAGCCGGAAGACGTCGGCTTGCCGGCGGTCGAGCCGGAACCTGAACTGACGGCGGAAGAAACCGCAGCCAACAGCAAGCTCAGCGTCTGGGAGCCCTTGAAGGAAATCCTGCGTAACCGCACGGTGCTGGTGTTGGGCCTGGCGTATTTCATGTTGAAACCGGCGCGTTACGCGATTCTGTTGTGGGGCCCGGTGATTGTCTTTGAACAGATGCCGAGTGTCGGCAAGGTCGGCGCGGCGATCATTCCCACCTCATTCGAACTGGCCGGGTTGCTCGGGCCGATCCTGATTGGCCTGGCCTCGGACAAACTGTTCGGTGCCCGGCGCATGCCGGCCTGCGTGTTGAGCTTGCTGGCGCTGACCGTGACGCTGGCGCTGTTTATGGCCGCGTTGCATACCGGCAGTGTGTTGCTGGTGGTCGCGCTGCTGTTCGTCATGGGGCTGACTTTGTATGGGCCGGACTCGATGATCAGCGGTGCCGCCGCGATCGACTTCGGCAAAGCCAAGGCCGGCGCCACGGCGGCCGGTTTCGTCAACGGCTGCGGCTCGGTTGGTGCGGTACTTGGCGGTTTGCTGCCGGGTTACTTCGACTCGGTGACGGTGTTCATCGTCTTCGCCGGTTGCGCGCTGTTCTCGGCGCTGGTGCTGATTCCGCACTGGAACAGCCGCCCGGTTGGCGTGATGGAGCCGCGCGCCTCGATCCCCAATTGTCCGCTGACGATCAAACCCCTGCGTTCCTGAAACCCTTTGCCTCGCGGCCTGCTGCGGCGCTCGCGGCAGGCTGGGTCGTGGCCATCTGACTGGAGAAACCCCATGAGACCGTTTTGGCTGGAGCAGGCCTTGCAGGCCGACACCTCGCAAACCTGCCCGCCGTTGCAAGGCGAAGTCCGCACTGATGTGTGCATTGTCGGCGGCGGCTATACCGGGTTGTGGACGGCGATCATGCTCAAGCAACAAAACTCCGAACTCGATGTCTTGCTGATCGAAGCGGACATCTGCGGCGCCGGCGCCAGCGGGCGCAACGGTGGTTGTGCGCTGTCGTGGTCGGCGAAGTATTTCACCCTTGAACGCTTGTTTGGCGTCGAGGAAGCAGTGCGCCTGGTCAAGGAATCGGAGCGCAGTATCCACGCGATTGGCGAGTTCTGTGAGCAGTACGGCGTCGATGCCGATTATCGGCTCGACGGCACGCTGTACACCGCGACCAACCGCGCGCAAGTCGGCTCGACCGACGCGGTGATCGCCGCACTGGAGCGCAACGGCATAAATTCGTTCACCCAGCGTCCGCTGGCCGATGTGCAGCGCATGGCCGGTTCGAACAAGCATCTGGAAGGCTGGTTCTCGCCGGCAGCGGCCAGCGTGCAACCGGGCAAACTGGTGCGTGGCTTGCGTCGCGTGGCGTTGCAGTTGGGTGTGAAGATTCACGAAAACACGGCAATGACCGGGCTGGAAGAAGGGCGCCCGGCACGCCTGCAAACACCGAACGGCAGCATTGTTGCCGATCGCGTGGTGCTGGCGATGAATGCGTGGATGGCCCGTGCCTTTCCACAGTTCGAACGTAGCGTGGCGATTGTTTCCAGCGACATGCTGATCACCGAGCCGCGCCCGGATCTGTTGCAGGAGATCGGCCTGACCAGCGGGGTCACTGTGCTCGATTCGCGGATTTTCGTGCACTACTACCACAACACCCCGGACGGCCGGATCATGCTCGGCAAGGGTGGCAACACCTTCGCGTTTGGCGGGCGCATGCTGCCGGTGTTCGATCAGCCATCGCCTTATGCCGGCCTGCTGAAAAACAGCCTCGCCGACTTCTTCCCGGCGTTTGCCGATGTCAAAGTCGATGCCACCTGGAACGGCCCGTCGGATCGCTCGGTCACCGGTTTGCCGTTCTTCGGCCAGATGAGCAGCGCCGGCAATGTGTTTTACGGCTTCGGCTATTCCGGCAGTGGCGTCGGCCCGTGCCACATGGGCGGGCAGATTCTTGCTTCGCTGGTGCAAGGCCTGGACAACCCGTGGACGCGTTCGCCGCTGGTCAACGGGCCGCTGGGTTATTTCCCGCCGGAGCCAATCCGCTACCTCGGTTCGTTGATGGTGCGCAACGCCATCCGCCGCAAGGAGCGCGCCGAGGATCACGGGCGGCGTCCTCGGCATCTGGATGTGCGTCTGGCGAAATTCGCTGCGGCGGCGGGCAAGGCTGACAAAGCCTGAAGCACGGCGTGTTGATGCAGGAGCTGCCGCAGACTGCGATCTTTCGATCTTGTTTTTAAGATCAAAATCAAAAGATCGCAGCCTGCGGCAGCTCCTGCAAAGGGATCAGCGTGCGCCGCTGTCGAGTAGCCAGTCGAGCAATAGGCTGTCACGTGCGGGTGGTTCGCGAGGTGTGGGCTTGCGTGAGTTGCCCAGACACAGAATCGGCCGGTCGGGGTCGCTGTCAAGGAAACTCACCCACACTTCGCTGCCAGCGCAGGGCAGTTCCTCCCGTGCCACTCGGCCATTGGCGCGAGTCATCGCGATGGGCAGCCAGATCGCGTGGTCATCAAGGGTTTGCAGATGTTCCGAGGGCCACAGCCTGACGGCGACCCGCCCCTGTTCATCGAGCTGCGCCGGTTGCCCGGCAGGTCCGAGCACCAGCCCCAGGTGATAACCGGCAATGCCTGGACGCGGTTGGTTGAGCGCCGGGCGAAAATCGCTTGACCAGGGCTGGGCGGTAAATTCGTTTTCGTAGCGGTGCAGGGGTGGGGTCGGGTCAAGAATCGACGGATGTTGCCCGTGATGACGTATCGATGTGAGCCGCCATTGTTCGTTGAAGTGGCTGACCGGATGCGCCGACACTTGCAGCAGTTGTCCACTGAGCAAGCCGATCCGGTCGCTGCGACCGTTGATCGTGCGATGCTGGCAGCGTTGCCGTTCCAGATGTCGACGGCTGCGTTGTTCGTGGTGTCGTTGTTCGAGGGAAGATGCCTGCGGCAGGGGATTTGCCGTGATGTGGTTGGCGGCCTCGTCACTGATCGCCCGCTGCCCTCGGTTACGCACGGCATGCAGCGTGGCGACGGGCGCGGCGTGATGATGCTGGTACAGCGAAGTGATGCAGGGAGAAGGCGTTTGCTCACAGGCCTTGAACGGAACCAGTACCGGCGTTTGCGGCAGACTGAGGCTGTCATCGGCAAACACGACAACGTGTCCGTCCATCCGGTGTTCAAAGTGATAGTGAATGCCTTCCTCTTCGCAAAGTCTGTGCAGCAGCGCCAGATCACTTTCTTCGTACTGGATGCAAAAAGGTCGGATCGGGTAGCGGCCGACGGTCATTTCAATCCGGTAGCCGTCGGCGGGCAGGGCATTTTCCGTGAGCAGTTGCTGGAGAATCTGCGGCACACTCTGTTGCACGAACACTCGCCGTTTGCTCGGCTGAGCCAGCCTGTGCAAGCGCGGCACGACCGTCACGCGATAGCCGATCCGGTGCGTACCGCGATGTTCGCAACTGGCACTGTCGATCACGCCGTGGATTCCATGATGGTCGTCCAGACGCAGAAAGGCCCGTTGGTGCAGGAATGTGCCCGGCGCCACGGCGGGGGCCAAACCGATCAGTTCGATGTCG
Organism: Pseudomonas neuropathica; assembly: GCF_015461835.1. GTDB lineage: Bacteria > Pseudomonadota > Gammaproteobacteria > Pseudomonadales > Pseudomonadaceae > Aquipseudomonas > Aquipseudomonas neuropathica. The sequence continues at coordinate 68,324 of NZ_JACOPX010000014.1, forward strand.
AAACGGTAGGGCTGGTTGAGCGCTTCCTCGCCGTGAAAACGCACCACCGGCAGGCACAGACCGCTGTCGGTCAGGGTCAGGGTAAAAGGACTTTCCTTGTCATTGAGCATTCGAACAGGCTCTGTCAGGCAATACGGGCCTGAGAGGGTACGAAACCGCAGCGTTGAATGGTCATGTCAAAGGCGTTTTTCAGAATTCCCCTACAAGCTCTGGTGAAGATGTCGATTCCACATTGCGTTTTTTTGGTCGATTGCCGACTTTAGGCCGTATAAACTTGGCGCCACGCGTCGGCCAATAGATGTCTCGGCGCCACAGATCAAGAGAGTGAGTAATGGGCGCACAGTGGAAGGTTAAACACAAAGAAGCGGCATCCAACGCCAAGGGCAAGATCTTCGGCAAACTGGTGAAGGAAATCACCATCGCTGCCCGCAACGGTGCCGATACCGCCACCAACGCACACCTGCGTCTGGTGGTCGAACAGGCCAAGAAAGCCTCGATGCCAAAAGAAACCCTCGATCGCGCGATCAAGAAAGGCGCCGGTCTGCTCGGTGAAACCGTGCAATACCATCGCGTGACCTACGAAGGGTTCGCCCCGCACCAGGTGCCGCTGATCGTCGAGTGCGTGACCGACAACATCAACCGTACCGTCGCCGAAATCCGCGTGGCGTTCCGTAAAGGCCAACTGGGGGCTTCCGGCTCCGTGGCCTGGGACTTCAACCACGTCGGCATGATCGAAGCCTCGCCGGACACCCCGGACGCCGATGCGGAAATGGCCGCGATCGAAGCCGGTGCTCAGGATTTCGAGCCGGGCGAAGACGGCGCAACGCTGTTCCTGACCGACCCTACCGACCTGGATTCGGTGCAGAAAGCGTTGCCAGAGCAGGGTTTCACCGTGCTGTCGGCCAAGCTCGGCTACCAGCCGAAGAACCCGGTCAGCGGTTTGAGTGACGAGCAGATGGCTGAAGTTGAAGCGTTCCTCGAAGGCCTCGACAACCATGATGACGTGCAGGACATGTTTGTCGGCCTGGCGGGCTGATCGGCTGCGTCAGTGATGGCCACATCGCGAGCAGGCGCAGGCCTACAGGCCAGAGGTGAACACATCATTTGTGATCACCACCGTCCACTGTAGGCGTGAGCCTGCTCGCGATTGACCGCGCAGCGGTCACAGATTCTCAAGCTGCCGCATGACCTCAGCAAACCCCGGTCGCGCCAGCACATCCGCCTGACAGCAACGCCGCTCCAGCTCTTCAAGCACCGCACGCAGTTCATCACTCAACCCCGAGTCGACGCGCGCCAGCAACTCACCCAGCAGAATCCCGAACGCGCGCACTTCGATGCGTTGCAACGCGCGCGTTTCCAGCGTGTCGTCGACAGCATGGAACGACGCCCCGCCAAAATCCCCGAGCAGGCAATCGCCGCGCTCGTTCAACAGAATGTTGTGTCCGTAGAGATCGCCGTGGGTGATGCCTTGCTGATGCAAGTGTTCGGCTGCCGAAGCGATGCCTTTGGCAATGTTCAGCGCGACCTCGGCACTGAACCGGCAATCATCGGCATACACATCCCGCGAGCAGGACGCCAGGCTGGGCAGGTCGGCGAGGTTGTGGAAGGACGGATCGATCAATTGCATCACCAATCCTTGCTGGCCGTCGGGATGGCCACTGATGCGTCCCTCGACGCGGATCAGATTGGGATGCAGACCGGCGGTGATACACGCATTCATTTCGTGCAGCGGCGAGCCGTCGCTGGTCATTTCACCTTTGTACAACTTCACCGCAACCGGTATCACCGAACCATCGTCGCGTTGCCAGTTCGCCCGGGAAATCACCCCCGAAGCGCCTTCGCCCAGGCGTTGCTCCAGACTTAGCGCAGACCAGGGGATCTGTGCCGTCGCGTCGAGCGCGGCAGGGTCCGCCTCGGTTTCCAGCGGATTACCGGCGTAGGCCAGCCAGGTCAGGCTCGGCAGCGCGAGCAGCCACTGCGGCAGCTCGGTCAGGCGGTTGGCAGAGATGCGTAACAGCTCCAGACGATGGCAGTTGCTCAACGAGGGTGGCAGCGCTTGCAGACGGTTGCCGGACAGCATGAGCTTTTGCAGGGCAGGGCGCTCACCGAGTTCGCTCGGCAGGCTTTCAAGGCAGTTGTCGGTCAGGATCAGCCAGCGCAGCTGTGGTGGCAGGGCTGCAGCGGGTACGTTGACGATGCGATTGGCTCTGAAGCCGATCATCGTCAGCGCCGCGCACTGGCCGAGGCAGGCGGGCAGTTCGGTAAACGGGTTGTCGGAGCAGAACAGCACCCGCAGGCGCGTCAGACGGTGCAAGTCATCCGGCAGGCGGCTCAGGGCGTTGCCGCTGAGATTGAGGATTTCCAGGGTGTCGGCCAGATCGAAAATCTCGCGCGGGAATTCGGTCAGGCCACAAGACAGATCCAGTCGAGTGATGCCCGACAACTCGCCGGCGCGCAATTGAGCAAGGGTGTGCATGTTTGGTGTTCGCTATTGATCAGGGGCGCGCCGCTGGGGCGCCGGGAATGGGCGACATGATAACGGCAAAGCGGGTTCCGGGCTTGAGCGGAATGCTGCAAGCGCCATGGAACCATGTGGGAGCGAGCTTGCTCGCGAAGGCGGAGTGTCAGCCGCTGAGATGTGACTGACAGGGCGTTTTCGCGAGCAGGCTCGCTCCCACAGGGCCGGCGTGCTCAGTCGCTGTTGTGTATCTCTTGCAACTGTCCCAACCGACTGCGCGTGCGCGCCAGGTCAATGGCATTGCCATCCAGGCTAGCGCACAAGGGCAAACGACCGAGTAGCGTCAGGTGCTTGTCCTGGTCGTACAACACGTCGATCAGGTTGATGAAGCGTTGTTGCGCGGCGATCGAGCACTCCGCCAGTTCCGGCAGATCATCGATGATCCAGCGGTCGAAACGGCGACACAGTTCCAGATAATCCATCACCGCCGTTGGCTGTTCGCACAGATCGTTGAAGGTAAAACCGATCTGCCGATTCTCAAAAAAACGCGCCTGAAACTGCCGGGTTCCGACCGTTAGCGCAACGGCCGGTGCCTCTGCAGGTGGCAGATCCAGGGCCGTGCGTTGAGCTGGCGTGGCCGGCCACACGTAATGTCCCTGGGTGAATATCTGGTGTGCAGAGTGACGCGTCTGGCTGCGGTAATCGTGCGGGCCGCCGACTTCCATCACCTGCATGTGCGTATTGATCAGTTCGATCACCGGTTTGAAGCGGGCGTGATAAAGCGGATTGGGCAGCAAACCCTCAGGCGCATAGTTGGAGGTCACCAGCAGCAGAATCCGTCGTTTGAACAACGCCTTGAACAGCCGGGTGATAAGCATGGCATCGCCGATGTCATGCACATGAAACTCGTCGAAACACAGCACCCGACAATCTTGCAGCAGTTCGTCGAGGGTCACTTCGAGGGCATCGTCCTGCAGGCGATGGCTGAACATGCCCTGATGCAATTGCGCGAAAAACTGATGGAAATGCAAGCGTCGTTTCTGAGTGATCGGCAGCGCCTGGAAGAAGCCGTCGAGCAGCCAGCTCTTGCCACGCCCGACGGCGCCGAACAGATACAGGCTTGGCGCGGTTCGGCTGTTGGCGCCCAACAGCAGACTGGCCTGCTGCGCCATGCACTCGATGACGCGCTGCTGGCTGTGGCTGAGGGTGTAGCCCTGACCGCTGGCCTTGTGTCGGAAGTAATCGCGGATCGACTGGGCGCTGGCGTCATGCCCGGCGCCGGCCGGCAAACCCTTGCCGAACCAGCGGCGCAACGCCGGCCAGCGCTGGATCAGTCGCGATCGTTTCGGCGGGTGGGCAGGCACTGTCGGCGTCTCCGTGTTCGTCAAAACCGGCTCCCGGGAGCGCGGCGATGTAGTGTAACCAGACGTCGAGATGACCAGCCACCGCGACGTGTCGACAATGGGCGGTTATTGAACAAATTTGTGCGGCACGTACAGCCATTTCTAGCGACATGGCTCGCCCCGTTGCCAATCTTTCGAAACATATCCCGGCCGATCCATGGATCCAATCGACTGGCGGAATCGTCGACCGTTGCTAACCTCAACCACAGAAACGACGTCGCAAGCGATCACTGACAAGGAATGGCGCAGTGAATGTACATGGGGTTATGGGGCTGTTGGGTGTGCTCGCTGCGCCTGTCTATTCGGCGGATCTTCAGGTCGAAGTGCGCGTCGATGTGCAACGCGGCTGCCAGTTGATCGGCCAGCAGCGCAACGCCGGCATTGAGCAACTGGGCGTGCTTGATTTCGGCAGCACCGCGCGCCTCGATGACCCGGCCGGGCCTTTGAGCGCCGCGTTGATCAATCAACGCCTGCCACGGCTGGAGTGCAATCCTGACACGCCGTACCAGATGCGTGTCGACGGCGGTTTGCATGGTGGTGTCGGGGAAGTTCGCTATATGGTCGGTTCAACAGGCAGTAAACCGATTCCGTACCGCTTGTATCAGGACGCGGCGCGCCGGGTGCCGCTGGTGGTGGATGTTCCGGTCAGTGGGCGGGTGCCGGACAGCGGCACGGTGGAGTTGCCACTGTACGCGCGGATCGAGCGCCTGGCTGAGGTGCCGCAGGTCAGCCGTTATTCGGATCTGGTCAAGGTGACGGTCACCTGGTGAGCGTGGTTTCAAGGCAGCCGCTGGACGCGGGTGCGCAAGGAAGGCGTTCGATGATGAGCGCGGTGATCGAATCAGCGTAAAGGAGCAGGGACGGGCGCAATGACAGGTAAACACTGGATGGTGATGGCAGCAGTTACGCTGGCATTGCTCGCAGACGAGGCGCAAGCAGCGGTCAGCGGGCAGATCAATGCGCGGCTGATCCTGATTGCCGGCTGCGAAGTCACCAATACCAGCACACCCGACAGTCCGCTCAGTGCCTTCGGCACCCTCGACTTCGGCCTTCAGGGGCCCACCTGGAACGCGCCGATCAAGGCCAGTCTGGACGGCGACAGCAGCGGCAAACTCAACGTCGCCTGCAACCCCTCGGTCACCGGTTTCACCGTCACCATCGACGGCGGCACCCACGGTGACGGCAATACCCGGCGCCTGAGCAACGGTCGCCAGACCCTTCCTTATCAGCTGTTTGTCGATCCCTCCGGCGTCCGGAGTTACAGCATCGGCCAGCAACACAATTTCGCTGTCACCAGCGGTGCGCAGATACCCATTCCGGTATTTGGCACGGTGGTGGCGAATACCCGTGCGGTACCGGCAGGGGTCTATACCGACACCCTGACGGTGACGCTCGACTGGTAACCCCGTAGAGGACGGACACCATGCGTATGTTTGCATCAAGGATAGGTTTGTCGTTGCTTGGCCTGGCGCTGGTTTCCAGTGCCAACGCCGCCACCACGGTCACCGGCCAGATCACCTCCAGCCTGATTCTGATCAGCAGCTGTCAGGTCAACGGCGCTGGCGGTTCCACCGGGCTGAACTTCGGTGCGTTGAACTTCGGCACTGCCAACAGCCTGTTCACCACCGCCACCGGGCAGGTGTTGGGCGGTGGCGGCGGGGCGTTGTCGATTCTCTGCTCCAGCGGCACCACGCCGACGGTCAAGGTGCGTGCGGGCTCCCACGACGGAATGTCGCCGGGTGGCACGCGGGCGCTGTACGACGGCGTTGCCAATTACGTGCCGTACGACTTGTACACCGATGCCGGACATTCGCAACTGCTGGCGATTGACGGGACGATCAACCTCGCCGCCAGTACCGGTGTCGCGCAGACAGTGAACATCTACGGTCAGGCAGTGGGCAAGGCCGGTTTGCCGGCGGGGACGTACACCGACACTGTCGCTGTTGAACTGACGTTCTGATGCCATGCGCCGCCATGGCTGTGCAGCGCTACTCATGCTCTTTGCGGGCAGTGCACCGCTGCCGCTGACAGCGGCGACGAGCCAGAGCTTTCAGGTCAGTGCGACGGTCACCGCCGGGTGTCTGGTGGTGGGCGGGGTGTCGAACTATGGCGGGCTGAATTTCGGTTCGCGTTCGGCACTGGCCACCGGCACCGTGCAGGTCGCGCTGACGGGTGGGGTGCAATTGCAATGCACGCCGGGCGTGACGCTGAACATGAGCGTTGATGGCGGCCAGTACAACAACAGTGGCCGGCACATGCAGGTCAACAGCGGTAATGCGCGGGTGGCGTATGCGCTGTTTAGTGATGCGGCATACAGCCAGAGCCTGGGCATCGGCCAGAGTGTGGCGGTGGCCTACAGCGATGCGAACAACATCAGCCTGCCGATTTACGGTCAGGTGCAATTGCCGGGTAATCAGCCTGGGGGGACGTACAGCGACGTGTTGCAGGTGCAACTGTCGTGGTAAGGCGAAGTTGAATGGCCGACAAGGAGCAGGTTTATGGGGTCAGTTACGTCACGGCATTCTTTCGTGCGCTGTGCGATGTGGACGCTGGTCATGCTTGGGGCAAGTCAGGCACACGCGGCGAGTTCGGTGCTGATCTGGCCGATCGATCCGGTGCTGGAGGCTGATCAGCAGGCCAGTGCGCTGTGGCTGGAGAATCGCGGCAGTGAAACCGCCAATCTGCAGATCCGCGTGTTCGGCTGGAGCCAGAGTGGTTTCGCCGAGCAATACCAGAACCAGCGCGACGTGATCGGCAGTCCGCCGGTGGCGAAAATCGAGCCGGGGCAGAAACAACTGGTGCGCCTGACCCGGACAAAGGAGGTACCGCCGGGGCAGGAGCTGGCCTACCGGATCATCATCGACGAAATTCCTTCCGCGCAACCCGCGACTGCTGACGGCGGAAAAACAGCGGCAGCGATCCGCTTCCAGATGCGCTACTCGGTGCCGTTGTTTGCCTATGGTGCCGGGCTGTGGAGCAAGGAAGACAGCAGCCGCACGCGTGATCCCAAGGGTGTCGGCCTGCCGCAATTGAGCTGGCGCACGGTGGCCGTGGACGGCAAGCCCTATGTCGAAGTGCGTAATCAGGGCGCGGTGCATGCGCGACTGACTGACGTGGCAATCAAACAGGCAGGGCAGAGCAGACCGCTGGCCGAAGGACTCTTGGGTTACGTGCTGCCGGGGGCGGTAATGCGCTGGCCGGCACCGGGGCCGTTGGTCGGTGATTCGGCGTTGCAGGTGCGGGTGAACGGCGCGCCGCAGGTGCAGAGCATTACACCTGCCAAATGAGTGAGTCGTAGCGCAGTTATCTGTCGTCGGCTAAAGCGGTATCAGGGAGGATTCAGTCCATTGACGGACGTAAAACGTGTATGAGCCCAGGACGGGTTCGTCGTATTCAGCGTCCGGTGTGGCTCATCACCGGCGCGTGTTGCCTGATGTTCGTTCAACCATCCGGGGCCGGCGATCTGCCGCCGCCACCGAGCGGCATGGAGGCCGTGAGTGATGCACAGTTGTTTCTGGAACTGGTGGTCAACCAGATGAATACCGGACGCGTGGTGGCGGTGCAGCAGCGCGACGGGCGCTTGTTCGTGCCAGTGACCGCGTTGCGCGAGACCGGCATGAAACTGCCCGACAGCCTAGGCGCCGAGGTCGATCTCGACAGTCTGGCGGGGCTGCACAGTGATTACGACAGTGTCGGTCAGCGCCTGCTGCTGGACGTGCCGCCGGACTGGCTGCCGGAACAGTTCATCGGCAATCGCCAGGCTTACCCGCGCACCCCGGCGCTGAGCAGTTTCGGCGCGCTGTTCAACTATGACCTCTACCTCAATGACACCGACGATGCCGGCACTTATCTGGCGGCGTGGAACGAAGTGCGGCTGTTCGACAGCTGGGGCACGCTGTCCAACACGGGGCAGTACCGGCGTACGTTGTCCGGTGATTCGCTCAACACGCTGGACAATGGCTACCTGCGTTACGACACCACCTGGCGTTACTCCGACGACGAGCGAATGCTCACCTACGAGGCCGGTGACGTGATCAGCGGTGCGTTGCCGTGGAGCAGTTCGGTGCGTCTGGGTGGCGTGCAGTTTTCTCGGGATTTTGCCGTACGCCCGGATCTGGTGACGTATCCGTTGCCGCAATTTGCCGGTGAAGCGGCGGTGCCGTCCTCGGTGGATCTGTTCATCAATGGCTACAAATCCAGCAGCGCAGATTTGCAGCCGGGGCCGTACACGCTGACCAATATTCCGTTCATCAACGGTGCGGGCGAAGCCGTCGTAGTGACCACTGATGCGCTCGGTCGGCAGGTCTCGACCACGGTGCCGTTCTATGTCACCAGTACGTTGTTGCAAAAAGGCTTGAGCGATTTTTCCGTGGCGACCGGTACGTTGCGCCGCGACTATGGCTTGAAGGATTTCAGTTACGGCCCGGGTGTCACCTCCGGCAGCCTGCGTTACGGCGTCAGCGACAGTTTCACCCTGGAGAGCCACGCCGAAGCGGCCGATTCGCTGACACTGGGCGGCCTCGGCGGCAACCTGCGGCTGGGCAATTTCGGCGTACTCAATAGTGCCGTGAGCCAAAGCCGTTTCGACGGCGAGGGCGGTCACCAGGTCAGCCTGGGCTATCAGTACAGCAACCAGCGTTTCAGCTTTTCCTACCAACGCCTGCAACGCCACGATCAATATGCCGACCTGACCGTGGTCGACAGCCCCTACATCAGCCTCAGTCGACGCAGCGAACAGGCGACCCTGAGCCTTAACCTTGAGCGTTGGGGCAGCCTCGGCGCCGGTTATTTCGATGTTCGTGCGGCGGACGACTCACGCACGCGGCTGCTCAACCTCAGCTGGAGCAAACCGCTGTGGCGCAACAGCAGTTTTTACCTGTCGGCCAACCGCGAAATCGGCGACAGCAACTGGGCGGTACAGGCGCAACTGGTGATTCCGTTCGATCTGCGCGGCAGTCTGGCGATCAGCAGTGATCGCAGTAAAACCGGGCAGAGCCAGCAGCGGGTCAACTACAGTCGTGCGGTGCCGACTGAGGGCGGCGTGGGTTTCAACCTCGGCTACGCCAAGGGTGATGGCGCCGATTATCGCCAGGCCGACGTCACCTGGCGCCTGCAGTCGGTGCAGTTGCAGGCCGGTGTCTACGGCACTTCCGAGGCTGAAACCCGTTGGGCCGACGCCAGTGGTTCGCTGGTGTGGATGGACCGTCAGGTGTTCGCCGCCAACCGCATCGACGACGCGTTTGTAGTGGTCAGCACCGATGGTTTTGCCGACATTCCGGTGCGCTACGAAAACCAGCAGGTTGGTCAGACCGACAAGAACGGTCATCTGCTGGTGCCGTGGAGCAGCGCCTATTACCGCGGCAAGTATGAAATCGATCCACTGAATCTGCCGGCCAATGTGCGCAGTCCCAATGTCGAACAACGCATCGCTGTACGGCGTGGTAGCGGATATCTGCTGGAGTTTCCGCTGGCCCGAGTGATTGCTGCGAGCATCGTGCTGGTCGACGCGCAACAGCGCGAACTGCCGCTGGGTGCGGGCGTGCTGCATGAGCAGAGCGGCACACGGACGGTGGTCGGTTGGGATGGGCTGGTGTATCTGGAAAACCTGCAGGCGCAGAACTCGTTGCAAGTGACGCTGGCCGACGGCAAAACCTGTCAGGCGCAGTTCAGCGTCGATATGAATCAGGATCAGGTGCCGCTGATTGGCCCGTTGGTGTGTCAATGATGTTCAGGCGATGGCTATTGGCGCTGGCGCTGATGCTGCCGGGGGCGGTACAGGCCGCGTGCTCGGTGGTCAGCACCACACCGGCGGCGTTCGGCACGCTCAGTTCGATTGCTGTGCGCACGACGTCGCAGCCCAGTTCCACACTGAATGCGGGTTTGAGTTGCACCGGTTCGCTGCTGTCGCTGCTGACCAGTAACGACCACTTCTGGGGCACTGTGTCTTCGACGCAAGGCGGGCTGGTCGGGCCGACCGGCGATCTCATCAGCTATACGATCTATGCCAACAACAGCACCAGCTACCCGCTGACGCGCGGCACGGCCTATGACTTTGCACGCAACGGCATCATCGATGCTCTGGGCCTGCTCAATGGTACGACGCCGAAAACCGTGCCGCTCTATCTCGGTACAACCATCGGCAGCAACGTCGCCGCCGGGGTGTACACCGAGACCCTGAGCATTTTCTGGAACTGGAATTACTGCTCGGGAATCGGCATCGGTGCCATCTGCCTCGGTCGCGATATTGCCAACGGCACGACCTCGTTGACGGTGAACATGACGGTGTCCAACGACTGCACGATTACTGCGCCGAACATTGCGTTCGGCAGCGCGCCGGTGGTCAGCGCGTTCACGCCGGTGACCGGGCAAACCATCAATCTGGCCTGCACCAAAGGCAGTGCTTACACCGTGGGGTTGAGTGACGGACAGAACGCGGTGAGTGTCGGTGGCCGGCGCCGGATGATTTCCGGGAGCAATTATCTGGCCTACGACATTTTCAAAAGTGCCGGCACCACGCGCTGGGGCAGCGTCGGCGCGGCGCGGCGGGCGAGTACCGATGCCGAGGTCAATCCGGGTAACGGCTTGGGCACGGGCAGCCAGATTTTCAACTACAACGCGAAGATCTACACCGACCAGACCACGCCGCCGGCGGGCACTTATCTGGACAATGTGGTTTTGGATGTAGGTTTCTGAGCTGACACGATCCTTTGTAGGAGCTGTCGAGTGAAACGAGGCTGCGATCTTTTGATCTTGCCCTTAAGAACAAGATCAAAAGATCGCAGCGTGCCGCAGCTCCTACATAGAACAGCGGTATTTTCAGAATTGCAGTGATTGCTTGAGCTGTTGCGCCGTCGGTGTATCGACCGGGCTGACCATCGCGTAGTTATAGCCACCACCTGACCAGTACTGGGCCTGCAAATCTCCGTCACTGCGCGTGCCACGCGGCAAAAAGGTGTTCTTCGGCCCCGGCGGGCGCACGTAGAAACTCACTTTGTGGCCGCTGCCATCCTCATACATCACCATCGCCGCCGGACCTTCATCAGTGCTGAGCAAGCGTCCACTGACCGGTTCGAACCCGGCCGCTTTCAGATCGGGCAAGCGACTGGCCCGGGTGAAATAGCGGTCGAGCCAGCGCTGCATGTCGCCGGCACTCTCGACCTGGTAATCAGCCGGCAGCATGCCCTGCTGGGCAATCAGGCGATAGGCTTGCAAGGCATCGGTCATCGGCAACATGGCCGGGCGCACGAGGGTCATTTCCCGAGCCTGCCAGCCACTGAAACCGCCGACGCTGACCGCGATCAGCAACACCGCCGCACTGGCCAGATGACGACGCGACTGGCGCTGACGGCGCTGGCGGATCATCGCCGGGTCAAGCGCCGGGTTGGCCGGTTGCTGCAACGCGCCGCTGAGTGCCGCGCGCAATTGCTGGGCATCCTGCTGCCAGGCGCGAACCTGCGCCGCTTCGTCCGGGTGACTGGCCAGCCAGGTCTCCAGCACACGCCGGTCGGCGTCGCTGAGCTGGTGGTCGACATAGGCGTGCAGATCACGCTCGGTGGGAGGCAGGCTGATCATTTGAGTATCCGCAAAGAAGGGCTGCTGATTTCGCCGTCGCTGAGTTGGCGCAGGGCCTGGCGGGCGCGGGACAGGCGCGACATCACGGTGCCGATCGGGGCGCCGAGAATCTCGGCGACCTCTTTATAGGAAAGGCCTTCCACTGAAACCATGAGCAGCAGCGCGCGCTGTTCGCTGGACAGTCTGTCGAAGGCTTGCAGGGTTGACTGAGCGATAACGGTGCGCTCCACCGAAGGTTCGGCGTCGTCGCGACCGGTGAAGAATTCGAGCATTCGCGCATAACGCCGGGAGCGCCGGTGGGCGTCGAGAAACTGCCGATAGAGGATCGCGAACAGCCAGGCACGCAAGTCGCCGTCGGCGCGTTTGTCGCCCCAACTCGACAGGGCACGCTCCAGACAGGCCTGCACCAGATCGTCAGCACTGCTGCTGTTGCGCGTCAACGACACGGCAAAGCGGCGCAATCTGGGAATGATTTCTCTCAACTGTTCGTCGAATTCGCTCATGAAATTCTGCTAGTCACTACGCTGTGGACTAGGGAGACGTCCGCCGTTGGAGGTTATTCCACGTTCGGAAAAATAAATACCGTTGTGTGGAATAAACCCGGACGAGGCGCGTCTTGCTGATTCTTCCTACTTGTGGCCATTGGCCCTGGAGTCCTTCATGGTTGATCGCACCTCACCCAACGCTTCACCGCCCGGCGGGCCCCAGCGCCCGCCACTGAGTGCCGCGAGCCTGATATTGCGTCTGGGCGGCATTGCCGTGGTAGTCGCTGCGGTGGCCGGGGCGTTTGCCTACGTTCACGGTAACTTCGACCCACAGCGACTGACGCCAAAGGCGCTGGTCGATGTGCTGGAGAAGAACAATGGCGTGCATCCCGGGTTTCGTCGTAATCACGCCAAAGGCGTGTGCGTGATCGGGCATTTCGAAAGCAGTGGTGAGGCACGGGTATTCTCCACTGCGCAGGTGTTCAACGAGCCGCAGACTCCAGTGGTCGGGCGCTTTGCGCTGCCGGCGGGCAATCCCTATGCACCGGACAGCAGCGTGCCGATTCGCAGTCTGGCGTTGCGGTTCACCCAGGCCAACGGGCAGCAGTGGCGCACCGGGATGAACAGCATGCCGGTGTTCCCGGTCGGCACGCCTGAGGCGTTTTATCAATTGCAGCAGGCGCAGTCACCGGACCCGGCCACCGGCAAACCTGATCCGGCGAAGGTTCCGGCGTTCTTCGCCTCCCACCCGGAAACCGTGCCGTTTTTGACCTGGGTGAAGACAGCCAAACCGTCGGCCAGTTATGCCACCGAAACCTATAACAGCGTCAACGCGTTTTATCTGGTCGACGCCAGCGGTAAAAAACAGGCCGTGCGCTGGAGCATGACACCGTTGGCGCGCGATGCTGCGGGCGCCAGTGCGCCTGAGGGCGGCGACTTTCTCGAGAAAGATCTGGTGCAACGGTTGTCGTCTGCACCGCTGCGGTTTCAGTTGAATATCACTCTGGCCAATCCCGAGGATCCGGTGAACGACGCCAGCAAGACCTGGCCCGAGGGGCGCAAAGTGTTGAACGCCGGTACGCTGGTGCTGGAGAAGACCCAGCCGCAATTGAGCGGCGAATGCCGGGACATCAACTATGACCCGCTGGTGCTGCCGGCCGGTATTCAAGGTTCCGGCGACCCGTTGCTCGCCGCCCGTTCCGCTGGTTACGCCAATTCCTATCTGCGTCGCACCAGCGAAGTCAGCCAGTTGCCCGCTGCCAAACAGGAGGCTCGTCCATGAGCACTCAACCGACGCATTTCGCCCTGTTGGCGCGGCTGCTGCACTGGCTGATGGCGCTGATGATCATCGCCATGCTGTTTATCGGCGCCGGCATGGTCACCTCGGTGTCCGAGCGGCATGAATGGCTGATCCATCTGCACAAACCGCTGGGCATTGCGATTCTGGCGCTGGTGATCGTGCGTTTGCTGGTGCGGCTCACCACGCGCCAGCCACCGTTGCCCGCCGATCTGCCGGGCTGGCAAGTACTGGCGGCCAAGGCGTCCCATCTGCTGCTTTACGCGTTGATGCTGGTGTTGCCGTTGCTCGGTTGGGCGATGATCAGCGCTTCGGGTGAGCCGGTGATGCTCAGCACAACGCTGCAGTTACCAGCGATCGTTCCGGCCGATGCGCAGTTGTTCGCGTTATTGCGCAAGGCGCACGGTTATCTGGCCTATCTGTTGTTCCTGACGGTGCTGCTGCACTTGGCGGCGGCGCTGTTTCATGGCTGGATCCGCCGCGACGAGGTGCTCGACAGCATGTTGCGTGGTCGCGATCGCAGCTAACCCGTTTGCGTGGCGCATCGCAGCGATGCGCCATGTTTCAGGGTCAGCCACCAGTACGCCAGCGCCACTACGTTGATGCCGGCGCCGAGCAGGCACACGCCGATCCAGCCGGCCCTCGCGTACATCGCGGTCGAGCCGCGGCATAAGCTACCAAGACCTGCGTCACTACCGCGAGCAGCCCTGTCAAGGTCATGCCAAGCAGCAGCCACGCACTGTTGGGCGCCAGCGCGATCATCAACAGCGCCGCTGCCGACAGCAGGGTTTGAGTAACGATTAATCGGCGCCGATTGAGCAGATCACCGAGAGGGACCAATAGCACCAGTCCGATGCCGTAGCCGATTTGCGTCAGGGTGATGACGATGCCGATGGTCGCCGGCGACATCGCAAACGCCTCGGCCATCGCGTCCAGCAATGGCTGGGCGTAATACACATTGCCCACGGCCAGACCGCAGGCCACGGAGAAAAGCAAAACGGCACTGCTCTTTAGAGGTTTCATTTCCCGCATCCTTTTAGGTTTCAAAATAAAACCTTGAGCGCGGTATTGATTCAGGTTTTATTTTGCAACCTGATTGCGCGAGATGGCGAATGGCGGAAAGCAAAAGATCGCAGACAAGCTGCGATCTTTTACCGAACAGAGGAGGGGATCAGCGCAAGGTATCAACCATGTCAGCGATGGTCGTCAGCACGTCTTTACCCAACTGTTTGGAGCGTTTACCCGACCAGCCGGTGACGTTGTCGGGATGGTCGTCGTGATCCTTGAACGGCATTTCCAGCGTCAGCGACAGGCAGTCGTATTTCTGGCCGACGCTGTTGCACGCGAGGGTCATGTTGGCCTGGCCCGGTTCGTCGCGGGTGTAGCCGTACTTGGTCTGGAAATCTTTGGTGGTGTGTTTCAGGTGATTGCGGAAATGCTCTTCGAGCTTCTCGATACGCGGCGTGTAGCCCGGATTGCCTTCGCAGCCAGCGGTGAATACGTGAGGAATGGTTTCATCGCCATGGGCGTCCAGGAACAGATCGACACCGTACTTTTCCATTTGCTGCTGGACGAAGAGCACCTCGGGACTGATCTCCTGGCTGGCGTTCTGCCAGGCCCGGTTCAAATCCTGGCCCATGGCGTTGGTGCGCAGATGGCCATGGAACGCGCCGTCCGGATTCATATTCGGCACCAGGTACAGATCAGCATTGGCGAGCAGCTTGTTCAGCACCGGATCATCGTGCCTTTCGAGGCGCTCGATCACGCCTTCCATGAACCATTCGGCCATGTGCTCGCCGGGATGTTGCTGAGCGATGATCCAGATCTTGCGCTGGCCTTCAGCGCCAGTGCCTTTGCGCAGCAATTGAATGTCGCGACCTTCGACACTTTTACCGGTCGCCAGTAATTCGGTGCCGGCCTTGCTCAGCGCCTGCTCGATCAGCCAGTCGTGACGGCCACGGCTATAGGGTTCGAAGTAGGCGAACCAGGCATGGGTCTGCGTGGCCTCGAGGCAAAAGCGCAGGCAGTCGCCCTCGTAAATAGTCGGCACGCGGAACCAGTTGACGTGATCGTAGGACGCGACGGCCTGATAACCGGGCCAGCCCTTGCTGTACGTGGATTGGCTGGCATTGTTCAGGCGGAACCAGTGTTCCTGGCCGACATGCAGGCCGCTGGCCTTGAAGTGAAACCACTGGAAATGCGCGCTGCAAGTATCCGGACGAATGGCCAGAACCGGATTGAGTGGATTGCTGATGTCGATGACTTGGATGTTGCCGCTGTCGAAGTTGGCGCTGATGTCGAACGAAGATTTGGCCACGGTCATAATCGATTCCTGAATATGATTTTTATGGCCGTTACTGTACACGCAGGCAGGGCTGAAACCGAGGGGAATTGCGGTGTGTGGCGGGGGGGCGTCCTCCATGACGCGCAAGCAGCTTAGAGACTGTGCGATTGATTCTCAAGTGCTAATTGGCATTAGTTTGCCCCAATGTGGCCGGGCTTCGCTTGCCAACCAATATTCTTTTGATATTATCCGCGCCATCGAATTTGCAGCACCTAAAAGACTTCATTAGCCTGAAGCCATAAGCCTGAAAAACGGGCAAAAAAAAGACCCGGCAAAAAGCCGGGTCAAAAACCGTGATTAGCCTGATGAGGAGATAGTCCAGAAGACCGACCTAAGGTCTCTGGTCCATCGACTGATCTCGCGACCAGCTGCATGCAATAATAATCATTATCATTTGCAAGTCAAATGTTTTTACCTGCTCGATTGGAAAATTCTTTCCCGTCCGCCTGCACTTCCGTTTCTCAGGCTTCATCGCCATCGAGTGAATGGTCGACCATCGCCCGCGCCATATCCACCATATGCACCACTGAAAATGCCAGATCGCGACTCGCGCCTTGCAGGTTTTCGGCTGCCTTGAACGCCGTGGCTGCCGCGCAGCGCAACAGGTCCGAAGCATGCACCAGGGCTTCCTCGCCACTGAGATGGCGCCTGACATCGAAAAAACGCTCGTCGACCTCAGGTTCTGACACAGCTGGTTTCAAGTAATAGTCCAGCGCTCGTTGCGCCGCCGCATTGCCTTGGGGCGAGGTGAAGGTGGTGTCCATTTGCAGATCGGGCAAGTCTTTGCTGCTGATATTCATGATGAGGGGGCACTCCTTGGTCGATTGAAAATCCGTGCCTTCAGGATAGTACTCTGTGTAGTTGTGACGAGAATTTAAATACTACAATATGTGTTTTGCTGGCCGAAGGCGTCCACGTAAGGTGCTGCACATGGATAAATGGATTGAGTTGGTCAAGGCCAAGATGAGTGAACTCAAAATCACTCAAACAGAGCTCGGAGAGCGCGTCGGCATGTCCCAAGGCGGGATCGGCCATTGGCTGAACAAGCGTCGCGAACCCGGTATCACTGAAATGAACCGGGTGCTGCAAGCGCTGGGCATGGATTTCCTCGAGGTGGTGCTGGTGATCCGTGAACCGCAACCAACGCCTGAGGACGAGATGCCGCTGGCGCAGAAGTACAACCCGTACTTCCGTTACCCGGTCAGCGATTGGCAGACGACGTGCGAAGTGCGTGAAAGCGATCCGGCGTCCTACGACAAGGCAGCAGGCAAGCAGCGCTTCGAGTTGACGGATTACCACGCGCGCGGCCCGGCGTTCTGGTTGACGGTGACGGGAGATTCAATGACCGCACCCAGTGGCCAGAGCATTGCCGAAGGCATGCTGATTCTGGTCGACCCGGCCGCCGAAGCGCTGCCCGGTAAACTGGTGATCGCCCAGTGGCCCGAGAGTACAGAGGCGATTTTTCGCAAACTCGACGAAGAGGGCGGCCAGCGTTACCTGGTGCCGCTCAATCCGACGTGGCCGAAAGCCCTGCTGACCGATGAGTGTCGAATCATCGGTGTTGTGGTGCAGGCAACGGCGCGTTACTAGTCAGATCGATCCTCGCCAGGCGCAGGATCGATCCTCACGTTCATACTTCTTCCAGCTCAACCAAAGCGCTGCCTTCGCCAACCATTTCACCTTCCTGGCAATACAGCGCTTTGATCACCCCGGCATGCGGCGCGCGGATGCTGTGTTCCATCTTCATCGCTTCCAGCACCACCAGTTGCGCACCGGCCTCAACCGATTGCCCGGCCTCCACCAACACGCGGACAATGCTGCCGTTCATCGGCGCGGTCAGGCCGCCCTGATGACTGTGGCTGGCTTCGACGGCGCTGATCGGATCGTATGTCTCGATACGGCGCAACTCGCCTTCCCATTGCAGGTACAGCGCATCGCCCTGGCGAATCGCACGCAACGTACGACGAACGCCTTCGTGCTCGACGATAAGTGCTTCGCCGGACAGTCTGGCGTGGTCGGCAGCATTCAGCGTCAAGGCGCGATCCTGCCCCTCGCAACTCAAATGCAGGGTGATTTCCGGCGGCAGCCCAGCACGCAAACCGCTATTGACTGACCAAGGCGAAGCAGGGTCATCCTGGCGTGCGAGTTGTGGCAGGCTCTGCGCCACCGCTTGAGCCGCCGCCGCCCAGAACGCATCGCTCAGCGTGCCCGGTGCAGGCAGCAATTGCTCCTGGTAACGCGGAATAAACCCGGTATCCAGTTCCGCCGCCGCGAACGCCGGGTGCGCAATGATCCGCCGCAAGAAGTTGATGTTGGTTTTCAAACCGCCAATCGCAAACTCGTCGAGCATGCTCAACAAGCGCAATCGAGCCTGTTCACGATCCTCGCCCCAGGCAATCAGCTTGCCGAGCATCGGGTCGTAGAACGGCGAAATTTCATCGCCTTCTTCAACCCCGCTATCCACCCGGCGCCCTGGCCCTTCGGCCGATTCGCGATACAACGCCAGACGTCCGGTCGCCGGCAGGAAGTCATTCGCAGGATCCTCGGCGTACAAGCGCACTTCAATCGCATGGCCATTCAACGGCACTTGTTCCTGAGTGATCGGCAGTGCTTCACCACGAGCGACGCGGATTTGCCAGGCGACCAGATCCAGGCCAGTGATGGCTTCTGTCACCGGGTGCTCGACCTGCAACCGCGTGTTCATCTCCATAAAGAAGAATTCACCGCGCGCATCCAGCAGGAACTCCACCGTACCGGCGCCGACGTAACCGATCGCCTGTGCCGAACGCACCGCTGCTTCACCCATCGCCCGCCGCAGTTGCGTGGACAGACCGGGTGCCGGCGCTTCTTCGACGACTTTCTGATGGCGCCGTTGAATTGAGCAATCCCGTTCATTGAGGTACAGGCAGTTGCCATGCTGATCGGCGAACACCTGGATTTCCACGTGACGTGGCTTGAGCAAGTATTTCTCCACCAGCATGCGCGAATCGCCGAACGACGACTGCGCTTCACGCTGAGCCGATGCGAGGGCTTCGGCCAACTGGCTGACGTCCTCGACCACTTTCATGCCTTTGCCACCACCGCCGGCCGTGGCTTTGAGCAGCACTGGATAACCGATGCGTTCGCAGGCATCGCGGAAGGTGTCGAGGTCCTGCGCTTCGCCGTGATAACCCGGCACCAGTGGCACACCGGCGGTTTCCATCAGCGCTTTGGCGGCGGACTTGCTGCCCATGGCATCGATGGCCGAGGCGGGCGGGCCGAGGAAAATCAGCCCGGCCGCTTCGATGGCACGAGCGAACCCGGCGTTTTCCGAGAGAAAACCGTAACCCGGATGAATCGCCTGCGCGCCACTGGCCTTGGCCGCTGCGATCAGTTTGTCGATTTGCAGATAACTGTCGGCGGCTTTGCTGCCGCCCAGGTCCACGCGAATATCCGCTTCCCGGCTGTGCCGCGCCTCACGGTCGGTGGCGCTGTGCACGGCGACCGTGGCCAGGCCCAAGGCTTTGGCGGTGCGCATCACGCGGCAGGCGATTTCGCCACGGTTGGCCACCAGCAGGGTGGTGAGAACAGGTGCGCTCATCAACGCGGCTCCTTGGTGGTGGTTGCGGCTTGCCAGCTCGGCGGACGTTTTTGCAGAAAGGCGCGCAAGCCTTCCTGACCTTCAGGGCTGACGCGGATACGGGCGATGGCATTTTCGGTGTAGCGGCGCAGCGCCGGGGTCAGCGCGCCGTTACCGACTTCACGCAGCAAATCCTTGCTGGCACGCATGGCGGCGGGGCTGTTGAGCAGTAAATTGTTGATCCATTGTTCGACTTGCTGATCAAGTTCTGCCGCTGGATAGCTCTCGGACAATAAACCGATTTCCCGCGCACGTTGTCCGCCGAAACGCTCGGCGGTCAGCGCATATCGACGCGCAGCGCGTTCGCCGATGGCTTGCACCACGAACGGACTGATCACCGCCGGCGCCAGACCGATGCGCACTTCCGACAGGCAAAACTGCGCGTCATCGGCGCCAATCGCCATGTCACAGCAACTGATCAGCCCCAACGCGCCACCGAACGCCGCGCCTTGCACCACGGCCACTGTGGGGATCTTCAGCTTAGCGAGGTTGTACATCAGCTCTGCCAGTTCACGGGCGTCGTCGAGGTTGGTGTGGTAATCGAGTTCGGCCGATTGCTGCATCCACGCCAGATCAGCACCGGCACTGAAGTGCTTGCCACGACCACGCACCAGCAGGAAACGCAGGCTGGCGTCGCTGGCGACTTTGTCCAGCGCGAGGATCAGCTCGCGGATCATCTCGGCGTTGAAGGCGTTGTTCTTTTCCGCGCGGTTGAGCCACAGTGTCGCGAAGCCGCGTGGGTCGCTTTGCAGTTCGAGGGTGTTGAAATCGCTCATGAGATTCTCCCGATCACATCCGGAACACGCCGAAGCGGCTCGGTTCGATAGGCGCGTTCAGCGACGCGGACAAGGCCAAGGCCAGTACATCGCGGGTTTGAGCGGGGTCAATGACGCCGTCGTCCCACAGCCGTGCGCTGGAATAGTAGGGGTGACCCTGCTCTTCATACTGGTCGAGGATCGGTTGCTTGATCTCGGCTTCCTGCTCGGCACTGAAACCCTGGCCACTGCGTTCAGCCTGTTCGCGTTTGACCTGCACCAACACGCCCGCCGCCTGCTCGGCGCCCATCACGCCGATCCGCGCGTTCGGCCACATCCACAGGAAGCGCGGATCGTAAGCGCGCCCGCACATGCCGTAGTTACCGGCGCCGAAGCTGCCGCCGATGATTACGGTGAATTTTGGCACTTTCGCGCAAGCCACGGCCGTGACCAGTTTCGCGCCATGTTTGGCGATGCCGCCGGCCTCGTATTTCTGGCCGACCATGAAGCCGGTGATGTTCTGCAAAAACAGCAGCGGAATGCCGCGCTGGCAGGCCAGTTCGATGAAGTGCGCGCCTTTCTGTGCGGCTTCGGCGAAGAGGATGCCGTTGTTCGCCAGAATCGCGATCGGGTAGCCGTGCAGATGCGCAAAGCCACACACCAGCGTGCTGCCGAACAAAGCCTTGAATTCATCGAACACCGAACCGTCGACCAGTCGCGCAATCACTTCGCGCACGTCGAACGGCTGCTTAGCGTCGGCTGAAACCACGCCGTACAACTCGTCGCTGGCGTACAGCGGCGCAATCGGCGCGCGTTGCTGCACGTCACCGAGCTTGCGCCAGTTGAGGTTGGCAACGCTGCGGCGGGCGAGGGCGAGGGCGTGTTCGTCGCTCTCGGCGTAATGGTCGGCGACCCCGGAAATCTTGCAGTGCACATCGGCACCGCCCAAGTCTTCGGCGCTGACCACTTCACCGGTCGCGGCCTTCACCAGCGGCGGCCCGGCGAGGAAAATCGTCGCCTGATTGCGCACCATGATCGCTTCGTCCGCCATCGCCGGTACATAGGCGCCGCCGGCAGTGCACGAGCCCATGACCACAGCGATCTGCGGAATGCCCATCGCGCTCATGTTGGCCTGGTTGAAGAAGATCCGCCCGAAGTGCTCACGATCCGGAAACACTTCGTCCTGACGCGGCAGGTTGGCGCCGCCCGAATCGACCAGATAGATACACGGCAGACGATTCTGTTGCGCGATGGTTTGTGCGCGTAGATGTTTTTTCACGGTCAGCGGGTAGTACGAACCGCCCTTAACCGTCGCGTCGTTGGCGACGATCATGCATTCGACGCCTTCAACCCGGCCGATCCCGGCAATCACACCGGCGGCCGGCACGTCTTCGCCATACACCGCGTGGGCGGCCAATTGGCTGATTTCCAGAAATGGCGAACCCGGATCAAGCAAGCGGTTGATGCGTTCACGAGGCAACAGTTTGCCGCGTGAGGTGTGGCGTTCCTGGGCTTTCGCGCCGCCACCCTGCGCCACTTGGGCGAGCAGGGTGTGCAGGGCGTCGACCTGTTTGAGCATCGCCGCGCTGTTGGCGACGAACTCCGCTGAACGAGGGTTGAGCTGAGTGTGCAGGGTAGCCATGGCCAGCTCCGTTTAGCGGGTTTCGTTGAACAGTTCGCGACCGATCAGCATGCGACGGATCTCACTGGTACCGGCGCCGATTTCGTACAGCTTGGCGTCACGCAGCAAGCGGCCCGCCGGGAATTCGTTGATGTAACCGTTACCGCCGAGAATCTGGATCGCGTCGAGGGCCATTTGCGTGGCGCGCTCGGCGGTGTAGAGGATTACCCCGGCGGCATCCTTGCGGGTAGTTTCGCCGCGCTCGCAGGCCTGGGCCACGGCGTAGAGGTAGGCGCGACTGGCGTTGAGCTGGGTGTACATGTCGGCCACTTTGCCCTGGATCAGCTGGAACTCGCCGATGCTCTGGCCGAACTGTTTGCGGTCGTGGATGTATGGAACGATCAGGTCCATGCACGATTGCATGATCCCGGTCGGGCCGCCGGAGAGCACGACGCGTTCGTAATCGAGGCCGCTCATCAACACTTTGACGCCGCCGTTGAGCGCGCCGAGGATGTTTTCTTCCGGCACTTCGACGTCATCGAAAAACAGCTCGCAGGTGTTGGAGCCGCGCATGCCGAGCTTGTCGAATTTGTTGCTGCGGCTGAAGCCTTTCCAGTCGCGTTCGACGATGAACGCGGTGATGCCGTGCGGGCCTTTTTCCAGATCGGTCTTGGCGTAGATCACGTAGGTGTTGGCGTCTGGGCCGTTGGTGATCCAGGTCTTGCTGCCGTTGAGCACGAAACGGTCACCGCGTTTGTCGGCGCGCAGTTTCATCGAGACCACGTCGGAACCGGCGTTCGGCTCGCTCATGGCGAGGGCGCCGACGTGTTCGCCGCTGATCAGCTTCGGCAGGTATTGGGTTTTTTGTTCGTGGTTGCCGTTGCGGTTGATCTGGTTGACGCAAAGGTTGGAGTGCGCGCCGTAAGACAACGCCACCGAGGCCGAACCACGGCTGATTTCTTCCATCGCCACCACATGCGCCAGGTAACCCAGACCCGCGCCGCCGTACTCTTCCGGCACGGTGATGCCGAGCAGGCCCATGTCACCGAATTTGCGCCACATGTCGGCGGGGAACAGGTTGTCGCTGTCGATCTGCGCGGCGCGCGGAGCGATCTCCTTGGCGACGAATGACTGAACCTGATCGCGCAGCATGTCGATGGTTTCACCGAGGGCGAAGTTCAGGGAGGGATAGCTCATGGGTCACCTTTTGGCTTTTTTGTAGGGTGGGGAGGGCGGTTACTCAGCTCTCACCTTTACGTTAACGTAAGCCTGCGCTGGATGGCTGTCAATCACCCTTTACGTTAACGTCAACTTGAGCGAGAGTAGGCGCAGTTCAAGATTGAAAGCTGATTAGTTTTTGTAGGAGTGAGCCCGCTCGCGATGGCGTCGTGTCAGTCGACGTAAATGGTGACAGTAGGATCGAGATCGCGAGCAGGCTCACTCCTACAAGTGACCGTCGGCAACCCATAAATAAAGACAATAGGGGGTCGTCATGGATCAACCCAGTGCAAACCCGCAGCGCAGCTATACCCGTGGTTCTCAGGACAAAGCCTTGCTGGCGATGACCATCGGGCAGAAGTTCGATCAGACGGTCGCGCAGTACCCGGACGGCGAAGCGCTCGTCGTGCGCCATCAGCAGTTGCGTTACTCCTGGCGACAACTGGCCGATGCGGTGGACCTGCACGCCAGAGCGCTGCTCGCCCTGGGTTTGCAGGCCGGCGATCGCCTCGGTATCTGGGCGCCGAATTGCACGCAGTGGTGTATCACCCAAGTTGCTACGGCAAAAATCGGCGTGATCCTGGTCAACATCAACCCGGCCTATCGCAGTTCCGAACTCGAATACGTGCTCAAGCAATCCGGCTGCCAATGGCTGGTCTGCGCGGGGGCGTTCAAGTCCTCCAACTACCACGCCATGTTGCAAGGGTTGGTGCCGGAACTGGCCGAGCAATCCATCGGCCAACTGCGCAGCGAACGCCTCCCCGAACTGCGCGGGGTAATCAGCCTTGACGCGCAACCACCGTCAGGTTTTCTGCCGTGGTCGCAACTGGCCGATCTGGCTACCAGCATTTCTCCTGATCAACTGCGCGAACGCAGCGACAGCCTGCACTTCGATCAACCGGTGAACATCCAGTACACCTCCGGCACTACCGGGTTCCCTAAAGGCGCAACCCTCAGCCACTACAACATCCTCAATAACGGCTACATGGTCGGTGAAAGCATCGGCCTGACCCCGCGCGATCGTCTGGTGATCCCGGTGCCGCTTTACCACTGCTTCGGCATGGTCATGGGCAACCTCGGCTGCATCACCCACGGCAGCACGATGATTTACCCCAGCGATGCCTTCGACCCGTTGCTGACCCTGCAAACCGTCGCCGAGGAAAACGCCACCGGTCTGTACGGCGTACCGACCATGTTCATCGCCATGCTCGATCAGCCACAACGCGCAGAGTTCGACCTGTCGAGCCTGCGTACCGGGATCATGGCCGGTGCGACGTGCCCGATCGAAGTGATGCGCCGGGTCATCAGCGAGATGCACATGAGCGAAGTGCAGATTGCTTACGGCATGACGGAAACCAGCCCGGTGTCACTGCAGACCGGGCCGACCGATGAGCTGGAATTGCGCGTGACCACCGTCGGCCGCACCCAGCCACAGCTGGAAAGCAAGATCATCGACGAAGCCGGCAACCTCGTGACGCGCGGCACTATCGGCGAACTGTGCACCCGTGGCTACAGCGTGATGCTCGGTTACTGGAACAATCCGCAAGCCACCGCCGAAGCCATCGATGACGCGGGCTGGATGCACACCGGCGACCTGGCGAGCATGAACGAGGAGGGTTACGTCAACATCGCCGGACGCAACAAGGACATGATCATTCGTGGCGGCGAGAATATTTACCCGCGTGAGCTGGAAGAGTTTTTCTTCACCCATCCGGCGGTGGCGGACGTGCAGGTGATCGGCATTCCGTGCTCGCGTTACGGTGAGGAGATTGTTGCCTGGATCAAATTCCACCCCGGCCACAGCGCCTCGGAGCTGGAGCTGCAAACCTGGTGCAAGGAACGTATCGCGCATTTCAAGACGCCACGGCATTTCAAGTTCGTTGAAGAGTTTCCGATGACGGTGACGGGCAAGATCCAGAAATTCAAAATGCGAGAGATCAGTATCGAAGAGCTACGCGAAAAGCACGCCTGACACAAAACCCCTGTAGGAGTGAGCCTGCTCGCGATAGCGGTGTACCAGTCAATATTTTCATCGACTGACACGACGCTATCGCGAGCAGGCTCACTCCTACAAGGGATATGTGTTGGAAAGAGGAATCACAGAAAGCACAAAGGGGAGCCGAAGCTCCCCTTTAATTTTGTCGTCGCGTGCTCTTTTTTATTATTGAGGGTCGGTCTGTTGTTGTTTTTGGCAACCGTGGCCCTTTACCGCTGTTTTTGGCGACCCCCATCCGGGGTCAAGAGCAAACGTATTTTTTTGAGCGCTGATCTACTTTCTCGCTAAGCGATCCAACCGATTCGGGGGCTACCTGAAGGTAGTTTTATTGTTCTCTGCCCGGTTGCGGGTCACTCCTGAGAGCACCCTGAAAAGCACACCTTCTCCAAAAAAATCTGTTAGCTGCGTCTCTGCCGTGTTGTTTTTGTTATGTCAGAGTCGGTACGTCTTATTTTTATTGGTTTGCTGCTTTTTATTCTTGTTATGCCATAGAGATAGCAGAAGCCGTGCCAACTTTTGAAAATCCTTATAAATCAATGCTTTGAGAATTTCAGAAAATTTTCACTCTAGCGAAACCAGACAATTTGTTTCCGTGTTACTCGCTTAAACCCACATTCCGGACACAGCGGTAACACCTTCCCCCCTCACTGTGCGCTACGGGCCTTGGCCACGCGCGAACCGCTCGGGCGGCCGAGCACCGCGCTGATCTGCTGACCCGCAGCAATCAAGGCGTCCAGGTCGATACCGGTCTCGATACCCAGGCCGTTGAGCAGGTACACCACGTCTTCGGTGGCAACGTTACCGCTCGCGCCTTTGGCGTACGGGCAGCCGCCGAGGCCCGCGATAGAGCTGTCGAACACCGAGATGCCCTCAAGCAGACTCGCGTAGATATTGGCCATGGCCTGACCATAGGTGTCGTGGAAGTGCCCGGCGAGCTTGTCTCGTGGCACTTGCGCTGAAACCACGTCGAAAAGGCGCCGAGTCGCGCCCGCAGTGCCGGTGCCAATAGTGTCGCCCAGCGAGACCTCGTAGCAGCCCATCGCATACAACTCGCGCGCGACCATCGCCACTTGTTCCGGCGCGACCGTGCCTTCGTACGGGCAACCGAGCACGCAGGACACGTAACCGCGCACAGTAACGCCGTGCTGTTGCGCCGCTTCCATGATCGGTGCGAAGCGCGCCAGGCTTTCGCTGATCGAGCAGTTGATGTTGCGCTGCGAGAAGGCTTCGGAGGCGGCAGCGAACACGGCGACTTCCTTGACCCCAGCGGCGATGGCATCTTCGAAGCCACGCAGGTTTGGCGCCAGTGCACCGTAGGTCACGCCGGGTTTGCGCTGGATCTGTGCAAACACTTCGGCGGAACCCGCCATCTGCGGGACCCATTTCGGTGAAACGAAACTGCCGACTTCTATATAGCCAAGACCGGCAGCGCTGAGTGCATCGACCAGTTGCACCTTGTCGGCCACGCTGATCGGTTGGGCTTCGTTCTGCAGGCCATCGCGTGGGCCGACTTCGATCAGGCGTACTTGGGAGGGGAGGGACATGGGCTGACCTGCTCTGGTGAATTCGTGGAGAACCCCTGTAGGAGTGAGCCTGCTCGCGATCGCGGAGTGCCAGATAAAAACTGCTTGCCTGATACACCGCTATCGCGAGCAGGCTCACTCCTGCAGGGGGATTTGTGTTGTTTGTCAGATGGCCTGCTGGCTCTTGAGCGTCTGCTCCAGCGCCTGCACGCAGCGCTCTTCGGCGGTATCGAGTTCCAGCTTCATCTGCTCAATGTCGAGCAACTGCTGCTCAAGCTGTTCGCGGCGCTCGCTGATTTTCGCCAGCATACTGTTGAGCTGTTTGGTGTTACCGCTGGACGGATCGTAAAGCTCGATCAGTTCGCGGCATTCGGCCAGCGAGAAACCGATGCGCTTGCCGCGCAGGATCAGTTTCAGACTGACCTTGTCGCGCGGTGAATAGATGCGTTCCTGGCCACGGCGCTCAGGGCTGAGCAGGCCTTGTTCTTCATAAAAGCGGATCGCCCGGGTGGTGATGTCCAGCTCGCGGGCGAGGTCGGAGATGCTGTAGGTCTGGCTGCTCATGGAAGCGCTCGAAAAAAGGTCTTGGCGCTAAGCTAATGGCAGGTTGACGTTTACGTCAAGCGGGATGATCTGTGGTGTTCATGCTGGCCTCATCGCGAGCAGGCTCACTCCTACAATTGGTTGCATTTCTTCAGATAAAACACGGTCAACTGTAGGAGTGAGCCTGCTCGCGATGGCAGCGCCGCGGTAAAAAGCCCTACACCTTATCCAGCTTCTTCTCCTGCGCCGTCACCTGCTGGCACAACTCGATCATCTGCTCGCGCATCCAGCGATTCGCCGGATCCTGGTCAGTGCTTTCATGCCAGTACAAGTGCGTCTCCACTGGCGGCACATCATTCACCGGCAGATTAAACGCCTGCAATTCATGCCGACGGGCAAAGCGCTCCGGCACCGTCATGACCATGTCGGTCTGCTGCATCACTTGCGACGCCATCAGATAATGCTGCGAGCGCAGGGCAATCTTGCGCTGAATGCCCATTTTGCCCAGCGCCAGATCGACATAACCCAGACCACTGCGACGGCTGGAAATATGGATATGGGTCAGCGACAAGTAATCATCCAGCGAGAGCTTTTCCTTGCCTGCCATCGGATGCCCCTTGCGCATCGCACACACGTAACGGTCTTCCATCAGCTTGACGTGGCGCACCTGCGGGTCGGTGTTGAGCGGCGCATCCACGGCGAAATCCAGACGTCCGGCGGCCAGCTCTTTGGTGGTCTCGCGGCGCTTGGACAAAAAGCTTTCGATAATCACGGTCGGCGCCAGACGGCGCAGGCGCTGGAACAGCGGCGGCAGAATCACCGCCTCGGTGAGGTCGGTCATGCTGATGCGGTAGGTCTTGACCGCTTGGGCCGGGTTGAAAATGCGGCTTTCCTGAACCGACACACGCAGCAGCGACAAAGCGTTGCGCACCGGGCCGATGATGTTCTGCGCCATTGGCGTCGGCACCATACCCTGAGCCGTGCGCACGAACAGCGGATCGTTGAAGGTTTCGCGCAACCGCGCCAAGGCGTTGGACACCGCCGGCTGGGTGATACCGACAATCTGCCCGGCGCGGGTCAGATTGGCTTCGGTGTAGATCGCGTCGAAGACGATGAAAAGGTTGAGGTCGACCTTACTCAGATTCATAACGCGGCTTCTCTTGTTATTTAGGGCAGTGTTTTAGGGGCTGGCAATCAGCCGATCATATATCGGTGATGAATGTTTATACACGCCGAGAATAGGCTAGGTAAATTATCAACGCTGTTCTAGCATCGATTGCATGACTTAAACAACCTCTGCCCAAGAAGGTAATTGATCATGGATTTCGCTTATTCGCCCAAGGTGCAAGAACTGCGTGAGCGCGTGACCGCGTTCATGGACACTTACGTTTACCCGGCCGAGGCGGTGTTCGAACGCCAGGTTGCCGAAGGCGATCGTTGGCAGCCGACGGCGATCATGGAGGAGCTCAAAGCCAAGGCCAAGGCCGAAGGTCTGTGGAATTTGTTTCTGCCTGAGTCGGAACTCGGTGCCGGCCTGACCAACCTCGAATACGCGCCATTGGCGGAAATCATGGGCCGCTCGCTGCTCGGCCCGGAGCCGTTCAACTGCTCGGCGCCGGACACCGGCAACATGGAAGTGCTGGTGCGCTACGCCAACGAAGAGCAGAAACAGCGCTGGCTCGAACCGCTGTTGCGCGGTGAAATCCGCTCGGCATTCGCCATGACCGAACCGGACGTTGCCTCTTCGGACGCGACCAACATGGCCGCCCGCGCCGTGCGTGATGGTGACGAGTGGGTGATCAACGGAAAAAAATGGTGGACCTCCGGCGCCTGCGATCCGCGCTGCAAGATCCTCATCTTCATGGGCCTGAGCAATCCTGATGCGCCGCGCCATGCGCAGCACTCGATGATCCTCGTGCCGGTCGACACCCCCGGGGTGAAAATCGTCCGTCCGCTACCGGTGTTTGGCTACGACGACGCCCCGCACGGCCACGCCGAAGTGCTGTTCGACAACGTGCGTGTGCCGTACGAAAACGTCCTGCTCGGTGAAGGTCGTGGCTTCGAGATCGCTCAAGGTCGCCTTGGCCCAGGCCGCATTCACCACTGCATGCGCTCGATCGGCATGGCTGAACGGGCCCTGGAATTGATGTGCAAACGGGCGGTGAGCCGCACCGCGTTCGGTAAACCGCTGGCGCGTCTGGGCGGCAACGTCGACAAGATCGCCGACTCGCGGATGGAAATCGACATGGCACGTCTGCTGACACTGAAAGCGGCGTACATGATGGACACCGTCGGTAACAAAGTGGCGAAAAGCGAGATCGCGCAGATCAAAGTGGTTGCGCCAAACGTCGCGCTGCGGGTGATCGACAGGGCTATCCAGATGCACGGCGGGGCCGGGGTGTCGAACGATTTTCCGCTGGCCTACATGTACGCCATGCAACGCACATTACGCCTGGCCGATGGCCCGGACGAAGTGCACCGCGCGGCGATCGGCAAATTCGAGATCGGCAAATATGTGCCGAAGGAAATGCTGCGTAGCGGTCATTAAGACCGCGTCGCCTGCTTCGCGAGCAAGCTCGCTCCCACAGGATTTGTGAACGCCACAGATCCAATGTGGGAGCGAGCTTGCTCGCGAAAGGGCCAGCCCATTCAGTACATAACCATCAGGCTCAATACACCCAAACCTCAACCCGCCGATTCTTGATCCGCCCCTCATCGACATTGTTCGCCGCCACCGGCATCAACGCGCCAAAGCCGCGAACCTCGCGCAACACCACGCCGTTCTTGACTAACTCCCGTCGTACCGCCATCGCCCGCAGCTTTGACAGCAGATCCGCGCGTGCCGGATCGTCCTTGGCATCACCAAACCCGACCAAGGTCACCGCGCGTTCAGTCTTGTCATGACGCTTTATATAGTCGAACACTCGCGCCAGATCCTGACGTGCCTTGTTATCCAGCTTCGCACTGCCTTCTTCAAAGCGGAAATTCACCGTCAGACGCTGGGCGTGACGGCTGAGGGATTGATAGCCCTCGGGCATCAGTGCATTCGGCGCGACGCTCATCGCATGCACGGTCTGGCTGATAAAACCGTTTGCCGCGACAATCGCCTGGCCCTGACGGCTCTGCGCAAACGTCACCAAGGCTTTCGCCCAAGGATTGTTGCTTTCGGGCGGTAGATAGAAGAACAACCGCCGCGACAGTGGATAGTCTTCGGTAGCGATCAGGCTGTTGAGCGGCAGCATCGACTGCGATGCGCCATCAGCAATGGCCACGGCTTTGGCCTGACGCACGTAGGGTAAACCGATGAAACCGATGCCTTGCGGATCCGCGCTCACGGCGTCGGATAATTGCTCGCTGGATTCAAAACGTTTCGCGGCGCTGTTCAGACTTTTCCCACGCCGGCTCAGGACCAGTTCCTTAAACGTGTCGTAAGTGCCGGACTGATCATCGCGCGCATATAAATGAATCGCACCGCCACGCCCGCCGAGGTCTTCCCAGGTTTTCACATCGCCAGCGAAGATCCGCGCCAGTTGCTCGGTGTCCAGTTGTTGGAGGGGATTATCGGGATGAAGGATGATCGCCAGGCCGTCGATGGCGATGACTTGTTCGGCGGCGGGACTTTTCAGATCGCCCAGTGATTGCAGAGCTTGCAACTCACTGTCCTTGATCTCGCGGGAAGACGCGGCAAGGTCGGCGCTGGCATTTTTCAACGCGGTGAAACCGGTGCTGGAACCGTGGGCGGCGACTTCAACGACCACGCGTTTACCTTCGCTGGTCTGGCCGACGATGCGCAGTTCGTTGGCGGTGTCCGGGGTTTCGCGGTGGATTTTCAGCAGGCCTTGCGCTTGCAGCAGGCCCTCAACGAGTGCCGGGCCGAGTTCGGCGCCGATGGTGTTGGAACCTTGAATGCGCAGCGCCGGGCCGTTTTCAGGGAGGGGCAGGGCAGCGGCAGAAACCGTCAGCCATGCACTCAAGAGAAAAACGCACAAAACACGCAGGGTCATGCCGGCACCGAATCAAGCCAAGGGGATTGCCGGGGAGATTAAGTCAGGCGCATGACCGAAAGATGACACCGATTCAATGTAGGAGTGAGCCTGCTCGCGATAGCGATGTACCGGTCAACATTTATGTCGTCTGATTCACCGCTATCGCGAGCAGGCTCACTTCTACAGGGATTGCGTAAGGCTAGGGATCAGCTGAGTTCAAGCCAGATCGGCGCATGATCGGAAGGCTTTTCCATCCCGCGCAATTCATAGTCGACACCGGCGGCCTTCACCCGCGGCAGCAAACCATGGGATGCCAGAATCACATCGATGCGCAGACCACGTTTGGGCTCATCTTCAAAGCCACGGCTGCGGTAGTCGAACCAACTGAACATGTCGGTCACATCCGGGTTCAAGTGGCGATAGCTGTCGGTCAAACCCCAGTTTTTCAGGCGCGCCATCCATTCGCGCTCTTCCGGCAGGAAGCTGCATTTGCCGGTTTTCAGCCAGCGCTTCATGTTGTCCGGGCCGATGCCGATGTCGCAGTCCTCCGGGGAAATGTTCACATCGCCCATCACCACCAGCGGCTGTTCGTTGTGGAACTGGCTTTCCAGCAGCGCTTGCAGATCGCTGTAGAAACGCTGCTTGGCGGGGAATTTGGTCGGATGGTCGCGGCTTTCACCCTGAGGGAAATAGCCGTTCATGATGGTCACCGGTACGCCATTGGCGTCGGCGAACGTGCCCCAGATAAAGCGACGCTGAGCGTCTTCTTCGTCGGTGGCGAAACCTTTGTGGATGGCGATCGGCTCCTTGCGCGAGAGCATGGCCACGCCGTAATGGCCTTTCTGGCCATGGAAATACACGTGGTAGCCGAGGGCGCGGACTTCTTCGAGCGGGAACTGGTCGTCGTGGACCTTGGTTTCCTGCAGGCCGATCACGTCCGGCTGGTGTTTTTCGATCAGCGCTGCCAGCTGATGCGGACGGGCGCGCAGTCCGTTGATGTTGAAGGAAACGATCTTCATGGTCGGCAGTCCTGGCAAAAGGGCGATGCTAGCTGACATGTGGGATGGGGGCCAGTGTGGGGTAGGGGAAATCGTCTTTGCCTGCCAGATAGATGTTGTCTGGACCGGCGTCATCGCGAGCAGGCTCACTCCTACAATTGGAATGCGTACCCCTGTAGGAGTGAGCCTGCTCGCGATTGACGGCCGCCCAGTCGATGAAGATCCCGAGTTGGTCTATACCTGTGGGGAACCACGCCACCCGTAAAAGGTTCGTACCAACAAGAGCGCCGCCATTTGAACGCGCCCCGGGGAGAGTCACTGTCATGCCTGAAACCCAGACCGCCATCGCCGACATTCATATGCTCGACCGCGGCTATTCCCGCGAAGCCCGCTCGCTGCTCTATCAGGCCTATCGCCACGAGCCGACCTTCGGCTACCTGTTCGAAGCCGAGCGTCCCGGCTATGAGCAACGGGTGCGGGCGACGGTGCGGGAACTGGTCAAGCAACACTTTCTGCAGGATCTGCCGGCCATCGGCCTGCTGGTCAACGACCGCTTGATCGGCATCGCCCTGATCGCGCCACCGCAACGGCGGCTGGGCATCACCGAAAGTTGGGCGTGGCGCCTGCGCATGGTGCTCAGCACCGGTTTTCGCTGCACTCGGCGCTATCTGGAATACCACGATGCCGTTGCTGCCTGCGTACCCAGCGATTCGGTGCACATGCTGCCATTGCTGGGAATTCATCCGCAGTTCCAGGGCAAACACTTCGGTGAACAATTGCTGACTGCCGTACACAACTGGTGCGCCGTTGACGAAACCTCGCAAGGCGTGGTGCTCGACACCGGCAACCCGCGTTACCTGGAATTCTATAAAAGACAGGGTTACGAGGAGATCGGCGAGGTTGCCGTCGGGCCGGTGCGCGAACACGTATTTTTCCACGCCAATCCGCAGGTGTTACAAACTGCAACAGCATAACAATCGAACTTCTTGGGAAATTTCCTGTTCTATCACGCTCCCAAGCCCGTGATAGCATCCGCGCCTATGAAGTTTCCAGGAAGATTTACCAGTGGCGTGCTCTTGCTGTTATCCAGCTGTGCGGCACTGGCGCAAAGTGAATTGGATGTGCGGATCAAACCGTCCAACGATGAACTCAAGGCCAATATAGAAGGCTATATCGGCAGTCTCGGCGACCGTGACGAAGAAGCCCTGCAGCGCTTCAGTCGCGGTGCCGAAGAGCAGGCGCGCAAAGCGGCTCAGGCGTTGGGCTATTACCAGCCGCAGATCGAAAGTGACGTCAAGGGCGGCGACAAGCCGCGCCTGGTGTTGAACATCGATCCCGGCGAGCCGATTCATCTGCGCAACGTCACCATTCGTGTCGACGGCCCGGCTGCCTCCCTCAAATCCTTTCGTGTACCGAAAAGCGACGCGCTCAAGTCCGGCGCGGTGCTCAACCATGGGCGTTACGAAGACGCCAAAAGACTTATTCAGAATCAGGCCTCGCGCTTCGGTTTCTTCAGTGGCCATTTCACCCGTCAAAAACTCATGGTCGACCCGCGCGCCGGGGTCGCCGACATCGAACTGATCTACGACAGCGGCCCGCGTTATGCGCTGGGCAAAGTCAAATTCGAAGGTGATACGCCGTTCGACGAAGACCTGCTGCAACGCATGGTGCCGTTCAAGGAAGGCGAGCCGTACGATTCCGAGCTGATCGCCGAGCTGAACCGTGATTTGCAATCGAGCGGTTATTTCGAAGGCATACGCGTCGATGCCGCACCGACCGCCGCGAAGAACGATGTGATCCCGGTCGACGTCAAACTCGACACGCGCAAACCACGGACCATGGGCCTGGGCCTCGGTTATTCGACCGACGTCGGCCCGCGCATCAAAGCCAACTGGACGCGCCATTGGGTCAACCCGCAAGGCGACAGCTATGGCTGGGAAGCCGAACTCTCGGCACCTCGGCAAAACGTCGGGCTGTTCTACGACATCCCGCTCGACCCGCCACTGACCGACAAACTGCGTTGGGCCGGCGGCTATCAATTCGAAGACATCGACGGCTCCGACACCCTGAGCAAACTGCTGACCTTCGGCCCGGAATGGCACAGCAAATTGCCGAGTGGCTGGCAGCGGGTAATCTCGCTGAAGTGGCAGCGCGAAGAATATGAACTCGGCGACGACTCCGGCCTGAGTACCTTGCTGATGCCCGGCATCAGTTACTCGTACCTGAAAAGCGACAACCGCATCGACCCGCACAACGGCTATCGCCTGAGCTTCGAAAGCAAAGTGGCGAAGGAAGGCCTCGGCTCCGACAACAACCTTTTATATGGCACCGCGCTGGTCAAAGGCCTGACCACCGTCTTCGACAAACACCGCTTTCTCGGTCGCGTACAGGTCGGCGGCAGCGCCACCAACGGCTACAACTCGGTGCCGCCGTCGCTGCGTTTTTTCGCCGGTGGCGATCAGAGTGTGCGCGGCTATGACTACCAGAGCCTGTCGCCGGAAAACTCCAAGGGTGATCGCATCGGTGGCCGCTACATGGTCGCCGGCAGTGTCGAGTATCAATACTCGATCGCCGAAAAATGGCGCGTGGCGACCTTCGTCGACCAAGGCAACTCCTTCAATAAACTCGAACTGCCGAACCTCAAGACCGGGGTCGGTATTGGTGTGCGCTGGGTCTCGCCGGTGGGGCCGATCCGCCTCGACCTGGCCCACGCACTCGACGACGATGGCGGCATCCGGCTGCACTTTTCCATGGGGCCTGAGCTGTGAAGCGTGGTTTGAAAATTACGGCGCTGGCGTTGTTGGCGCTGGTGTTGTTGATTGTATTGAGTGTCACCGCCGTACTCGGCACGGCGGCCGGCAGCCGCTGGGTGCTGGGGCTCGTGCCGGGGCTGAAGGTGGAGAATTTCCAGGGTCGCCTCGGCGGGCAATGGAGTGCCGATCATCTGCTGTGGCAGCAGGACAGCAGCCGCGTCGAGCTGAACAAAGCGATCTTCGCCTGGTCGCCGCTGTGCCTGACGCGCATGACCCTGTGCATCGAACAGCTCAAGGCTGATCAGGTCATTCTGCAATTCCCGCCGAGCGAAGAGACCACCGAGAGCGGTCCGGTCAAACTGCCGGATCTGCAATTGCCGGTGGCCATCGAACTGGGCGACGTGCAGGTTGGCAGCCTGTTGTTCAACGGCAGCGAACAGCTCAAGGGTTTGCAACTGGCGGCGCACTGGACCGCGCAAGGCATGCAGATCGACAGCGTGAAATTGCAGCGCGACGACCTCAGCCTGAACCTGTCCGGCACACTCACGCCGACCGGCAACTGGCCGCTGAACATCGCCGGTGACCTGACATTGCCGTCGCCGGGCACGGGGCCGTGGACGCTGGCGTTGAAGATCGACGGTGACCTGTTGAAAACCCTCAACCTGCATGCCGACAGCCGGGGTTACCTCGACGGCCAGTTGAGTGGTGAATTGCAACCGCTGGCGGAAAACCTGCCAGCCAAGGTGCGCATCACTAGCGAGGCGTTCAAACCGAGCGCCGACCTGCCCGACACCCTGCAACTCAATCAATTGCTGTTGACCGGCGAAGGTGACCTGAAAAACGGCTACCAGCTCAACGGCAACGCCACGCTACCCGCCGACAAAGGCCCGGTGGCGCTGCTGCTTCAAGGCAAAGTCGACGCCAGCGGCGCGCAGATCGCCGGTCTCGACCTGACGGCCAACGACAAACAAAGCCTGAAACTCACCGGTAGCGTTGACTGGAGCAAAGGCCTCAGCGCCCAAGCCAACATCAACTGGCAGGACTTTCCGTGGCATCGGCTCTACAACGAAATCGACGAGCCACAAGTCGCCTTGCGTACGTTTACTGGCGAAGTCTCCTACACCGACGGTCAGTACCTCGGCAACTTCGCCGCCGCCCTCGATGGCCCGGCGGGCGCGTTTACCCTGAGCAGTCCGTTCAGCGGCAGCCTTAAACAGATCGCTTTGCCGCAATTGAAAATGCAAGCCGGGCAGGGCAAGGCTGAAGGGCACGTCAATGTGCAGTTCGCCGATGGCATCGCCTGGGACACCGCGCTGGAGCTGTCGGCGCTGAATCCGGCGTACTGGGTCGCCGAGTTGCCGGGCACCTTGGCCGGGCCGCTGAAAAGCCAAGGCGAAATGAAGAATGAACGCCTGAGCCTGACCGCCGACCTCGACTTGAAAGGCAAACTGCGCGGGCAACCGGCGATCCTCCAGGCCAAGGCCGACGGCGCTGGCGAACAGTGGAACCTCAACGCTCTGCAAATCCGCCTCGGCGACAACAGCATCAGCGGCAAGGGCAGTCTGCAACAGAAACTCACCGGGCAGATCGACATCAAGCTGTCGCGTCTGGCTCAGCTTTGGCCGCAACTGCGCGGGCAGGTCAACGGTCAGGTCAATGTCGCCGGCACGTTGAAAGCACCGCAGGGCAAACTCGACCTGCAAGGTTCGCAACTGGCCTTCCAGGACAATCGCCTGCAAAGCCTCAACCTCGACGCTACCCTCGACAGCGCGCAGCGGGCAAAGATCGATCTGAAAGGTGCTGGCATTCAAGCCGGTGACACATCGCTGGGCACGCTGACCGCCAGCGCTCAGGGCGATATCAAAAAGCAGAAACTCAACCTCGACCTGATCGGGCCGAAGCTGAAACTGGCCCTCGGTCTGGATGGCAATCTGGACAAGGGCAACTGGCGTGGGCGGCTGGCCAGTGGCGACATTCAGGCCGGTGGCCAGGACTGGAAACTGCAAAGCCCGGCCAAGCTCGAACGTCTGGCAGACGGCAAAATCAACTTTGGCGCTCATTGCTGGATGTCCGGCGACGCCAGCCTGTGCGGTGAAGATCAGCGCCTGATGCCGGAGCCGAAACTGCGCTACCACCTCAAGCAGTTCCCGATCGAAAGCCTCGCGCAATGGCTGCCAAAAGATTTCGCCTGGAAGGGTAAGCTCAACGCCGATCTGCAATTGGATCTGCCAGCCAGCGGCCCGAACGGTGTTGTCAGCATTGACGCCAGCGGCGGCACCTTGCGCATGAAGGAAAAGGATCAGTGGCTGGACTTCCCGTACCAGACCCTGAAACTCACCAGCAAACTCACGCCCAAGCGCGTCGATACCGAACTCAATTTCGTTGGCGGCAAACTCGGCGAGTTGATGGTGCAGGCGCAGCTCAATCCGCTGCCGAAAAACAAACCGTTGAGCGGCTCGTTCCGTCTCTCCGGGCTGGACCTTTCCGTCGCACGGCCGTTTGTGCCAATGGTCGAGAAACTCACCGGGCGCCTCAATGGCAGCGGCACGATTTCCGGCGGATTGCTCGCGCCGCTGGTCAACGGCACCGTACAACTGAGCGATGGTGAAGTGTCCGGCGCCGAGTTGCCGATGGAACTGCAGAACCTGCAACTCACCGCTGTGATTGCCGGCGAATCAGTACGCCTCGACGGCGGCTGGAAAAGCGGCAAGAGCGGGCAGGGCAGTCTGAATGGTAACGTCGCCTGGGGTCAGGCACTGATGGTCGATCTGGCGCTCAAGGGCACGCAATTGCCGGTCACCGTCGAGCCTTATGCCAAGCTGGAAGTGGCGCCGGACCTGAAGATTTCCATGGCCGGTGATGAGTTGGCGATTGCCGGTAAAGTGCAGGTGCCGCGAGGCGAAATCACCGTGCGTGAGCTGCCGCCATCCACGGTGAAAGTCTCCGATGACACGATCATCGTCGGCGCGCAGACCGAAGAGGGCAAACCGCCGATGGCGATGAAAATGGACATCGACGTGGTGGTCGGCGAAGACAAACTGGCCTTCGCCGGTTTCGGCCTGACCGCCAACGTGCAAGGTCATGTGCACATCGGCGACAACATGGACACCCGTGGCGAACTGTGGCTCAACGACGGCCGCTACAGTGCCTACGGCCAGCGCCTGCAAGTGCGCCGTGCGCGTCTGTTGTTCGCCGGCCCCCTCGATCAACCGTATCTGGACATCGAAGCGATCCGCCAGACTGACGATGTGATCGCCGGTATTCGCCTGAGCGGCAGTGCCGAGCAGCCGACTACGCAGATCTTCTCCGAGCCGGCGATGAGCCAGGAGCAGGCGCTTTCCTATCTGGTCCTCGGCCGACCGCTGAGCACCAACGGCGAAGACAACAACATGCTCGCGCAAGCGGCGTTGGGGCTTGGCTTGATGGGCAGTTCCGGGGTCACCAGCGGCCTGGCCAAGGATCTGGGGATTCAGGACTTCCAGCTCGACACGGCAGGCAGCGGCGATGCCACCAGCGTGGTGGCCAGCGGCAATATTACCGAGAAGCTCAGTTTGCGTTATGGCGTGGGCGTGTTTGAACCGGCCAGCACCATTGCGCTGCGTTACAAGCTTAGCAAGAAGGTCTATGTGGAAGCGGCGAGTGGTGTCGCCAGTTCGCTGGATATTTTCTACAAGCGCGATTTCTAACGCGCGCTTTCTCCTGACCCGAGTCGCTCCAATCTCGAGCAGGCTCACTTCTACATTTGGAATGCGTTCCCCTGTAGGAGTGAGCCTGCTCGCGATGGCGTTTTTTCAGTCGATATCAATGGTGCGGCAGATGGCCTTATCGCGAGCAGGCTCACTCCTACACTGATCTGTGGTGGGCAAGGATTTTGTGTTTACAGCAAATTAGCTGTGGGCAGGCGACATACCAGTGAAGCTCGCTCGTAATTCAGCGCCTTGTCCCGCTCGGCCAGTGCATACAACGCCTCGCAGCGCTGGCCTTGCCAATTGATCGTGAGCGTCCCGGTGTCGTTTTCCACCAGCGCCAGTGCCTTGCCGCTCGGGTCGGAGATTGCCAGTTGCTTACCCGCGCCATCTTCAAGCGACGCGCCGAAGGGAATCGGCTGGTGCTGCGCATCGAACAAGGCAAATTGCACACGGCGACCGGTCTTGCTCGCATAGCGCGCCAGCACCACTGCACCGCGGCGCGGCACCACTTGCCGGGTCGCGTTATCGATTTCTATATCGGCGCCCAGATCGCTGGTGTCGAGGTTGATCCAGTTGACCCGGTAGGGTTGTGCGTTGGGCACCACGGCATAGCCGTTACGCCCGGTTTTCGCCCCGGAGAAGCTGCCGATTTTCACCCCAGACACTCCTTCGACCTGCGCCAGCGCAAACGTCTCGCCCACGGTTTGGCCCAGATTGATCCCGCCGCCGTGGCCGACGATCGAACCTGCCAGATTGAGGTTCTGCGAATTGTAGCCGCGCCCCTGGCTGTAACCGGCGCTGATATCCATCACCGATGTCCGCGTGCTGATATTGGCCGAACCGCTGCTGCCACCAGTGCTGCTGTTGCCGCCTTGCACCGAGTAATAGGTGTCGCTGTCTTCGGTCAGGTAGCCGTTGATTCCGACCTGAGTGCTGTCCGTAGCTTTCTGTGTGCTCGCGGAAACAAAGGCGCGGGGCGCGCGCGGTTTTGAACCCAGCGGGAAAGACAGTGACAGGTTGACCAAGGTGTCGTTGTTCGCCGGCCCATAGTTGCCGACGTCCTTGGTGTAGGTCGCGCCGAGGTTGTAGCTGACATCGCCCCAATAGTTGCTGTAACCCGCCGACAGGCTTTGCGAACCGCCGCGTCCCCAATAACGCTGGTCACTGGCGTTGAGGTAAACGCTGCCAAATTGCTGGTTACGCCCCAGGCTCTGGTTGATGGTCAGGTCGGTGCGGGTTTTCGAGTTGCCCGTGCGTTTTTCGCCCTCGTGGCTCAGTTCCTCGACGTGGTCGGTGAGAGTGCGATAGCCCTCGGTCGAGTAGCGATAGGCGGCGAGGGTGAAGCTGGTGTCGGTGCCGGTAAATGTCTTGGCGTACAACGCCCGCAAACTGTTGCCCTTGACCACTTGGCCAAAGGTGCGGCTGGCGGAATGCGTCACGTCAAGTGACACGGCACCGATCGGCGTATTACGCCCCGCGCCCACGGACACCGCCTGAAAATTCTCGGTCGCCTGCACGCCGACGATGCCGGACAAGTTGCTGCTGATGCCATAGCCCAGCGTGCTGCTGACGAATTGCGGTGACTGCTGGTCATCGCTGTTGCTGTTGTAGCGGCCAGCCGAGACGCTGTACTTCAACTGCCCCTGACGCACCATGATCGGCAGGCTGGAAAACGCCTGCACGGTCACCCGGCGCTGACCGTCGGCCTCGATAATCGTCACTTCCAGATCGCCGTTGGAACCACTCGGATAGATGTCGCTGATTTCGAACGGCCCCGGCGGCACGTTGGCGCTGTAGAGCATGTAGTTGTTCTGACGAATTTCCACGGTCGCACTGGACTGCGCAATCCCGCGAATCACTGGCGCATAGCCGCGCTCGCTGTCGGCGCGCATGCCGTCATCGGAAGCCAGTTTCAGGCCGCGATAGCGCACGCTGTCGAACAGGTCGGCGTCGGAGAAAATATCGCCGGCACTGAACTGGCCTTTCAACGCGGTCAGGTCATGTTGCAGGTAGCTGCGGTTGCTTTTGAAGGTGCTCGGCTGGCCGGTGCTGCTGTTGAAGTTGGACTCGTTGCGCAAGCGCCAGCCGCCCAGATTGATGCCGTTGCGCAAGCCGACGTTATTGGAAATCGTGTTGGCGGTCTGCGTGCTGTTACGGTTGCTGCTCAGCTGATAGTTGATGAATGCAGCAGGCACGCCTTCGTCCCACAGTTCCGGGTCAACGTAACCACGTCGGCCTCGTTCCAT
Source organism: Pseudomonas neuropathica (assembly GCF_015461835.1). GTDB lineage: Bacteria > Pseudomonadota > Gammaproteobacteria > Pseudomonadales > Pseudomonadaceae > Aquipseudomonas > Aquipseudomonas neuropathica. The sequence goes on from NZ_JACOPX010000014.1 coordinate 108,830, forward strand.
GGCGCTTTGCGGCACGCTGACCAGCAGGCGCAGGCGCGGCACGTCGTAACGCACGCTGGCATGTTCGATCAATGCCGGCAGGTCGAGGCAGGCGTTCGGATCGTCAGCATCAAGTTTGCCGCTGGCCTGCAACTTGGCGATGTCGACGCCCAACTGCTGGACCATTTCCAGGGTCAGGCAGGCCTGGATCTTGCCGTTGCCGGGGGGGCGACGGAAGTCGATGTCGCGACGCCCGACCAGCGTGTCGTTGCTGTACAGGTCAACCCGGTAGTTGCCGGGGAGGACGCTGTTGCTGGCGAGCAGCGATTGCACATCGACGGTCGACGCGGCACCTTGCAGAAACGACGTGTTGAACTGTTCATCGCCGTCAGCCTGGCACGCCGTGCTGATAGCCGAGGCGATCAACAACGATGCCAGGCCGTCGCGTTTGAGTAAAAACATGCAGGAACCCTATATCACCTCCGATACGAACTAACGGAGCGAAGAGAAATACAGTGAAAGTGTGCGATCAGAGCGATTCGCGAGTTATGGCGTTTCTTTCTTTGGACTGGCGCTGGTTTCGGCACTGTTGGAAAGTTGCGCGGTAAAACGATCTTGTGCGCCATAGTCATTAATGCTGCTGAACAACAAAGTTGCCGCATTAGTCGAGTGAAGTTGTTTGAGGGCGAACTCTTTACGCTCGCCGGGGGCGATCATCATCGAATCAAACGGGTGCTCGCTAAGTGCGCCGGATTGCAGGGTGATATCGGCGATGGACACGTGATACAGGCCTGGGTTGTTCACCACCAGCACGCTTTTGCCGGCGCGCTCGGCCAGGCGCCAGGTCAACTCGCTTGGTGCCAGGTAGGCGTTGTTTTTCAGGCCAGCCGGGCGGAAGAACACCTTGATACGCTGGCGCACGGCAAGTTGCAGGGTGTTCTGGGTCTTCGCGTTCTGCGGGATTTCCTGCACGTTGAGCCAGACCACCGATTCGCGGTCGCTCGGCATGCCGGTGCCTTCGTAGATGACCCGCAGTATTTGCTGTTCGTCGCCGCTGACGCGCACCAACGGCGGCGTAACCGCAAACGGCACGGAAGCGGATTCGCTGGCGTCGGTGTCGATCCACGACTGGACCAGGACATCTGCACCGCTGTTACGTACGGTGATGCCGGCTTCCTTGTGCTGGCCGTCGAAGACCAGACGGGTGCTGCTCAAGGAAATGCCGGCCGTGGCCTGATTGACCACGAACAGGCCCAGCAGGCCCGCGCAAAAGGACAATGAGTGACGATAAAACATGATGGTTACCGCGCAAGTGATTGAAAGCACGGGGCCGCGTGGCCCCGCACCGGGCTCGAGTATTCGCGCGGGTTATTCGTATTGCAGGGTGAACGGCAGGGTGGCGTCGCCGCGACCGGCAACCACGGTTGCAACGTCAGCAGTGGTGACGTAGGCAGCCGAGAATTTCAGCGTGGTGTTGCTGTCCTGCAGGGTGTTTTCGATCTTCGCCGCAGCGGGCGAACTCAGGTCGATCAACGCACCGTTGGAATCGAGCAAGGCAATACCGACGTTCTTGGCCGCGCCCAGACCGTCAATCAGCTTCAGCACTTTGGTCCCGGCAACGATGCCCGAACCTGCGCCCTTGGTCGGTTCGAAGATCATGGCGACCTTGGTCCCGGCATTGCAGTTGATCTTCATGTCGAAGTTCTCGGCGCTCAAAGTGCCGTTGCCTTTGGGTGCCGTGGCGGTGCCCATGTCCTTGATCGACACTTCGCCCATGGCGACCGAAATGGTTTTATTGCTGCCGGCGCCTTCTACGGAGCAGGCGTCATTGTTGATGGTGCCGGTGAAGTTGATGGTGCCGCTGCCGGCTTTGGTTGGCACGACCGGGTCAGCGGCCAGGACGTTACCTGCGGCAGCGAACATCGAAAGGGCGAGAAGTGTTTGGGACAACTTTTTCATGTTGCTTTTTCCATTGGTGGGGTTAAAGCAACACAATAAAGCGCGGTTTACCAATGGAACATCAGACGATTCCTAGATGTGCGGAAGTTTCAGTTCAATATCCGTTTGATTAGTTGAACAAGTTGCGCTCGATGCAATAAGTCAATAACTCCTGATCACTGCTGACTTCCAGTTTGCGCATTGCCGATATTTTTTGCGTACTGATGGTTTTAGCACTTCTGTTCAAGTGACGGGCAATGTCGTTGACGCCTTGGCCCTGAACGAACAAACGCAGAATTTCATGCTCCTTGGGCGACAACCGGGAAAAGCGTTCATCCAGATCAGCGCCGTCGTTCACTACGGATGTCGGCGCGGGTGCCTGCCAGCGCACCGGGTTGCCTTTGGCAATGGCTTTGAGTGCGGTCTCGATTTCGTCGTGCAACTGGTTTTTCTGAATGACTGCCAGCACGCCCAGCTCCTGCAGGCGCGTCAGAATCAATGGATTGGAAATCATCGTCAGTACCAGCACTCGAACCTTGGGAAAGTGCCTTATCAGGTACTCCACCAGTTTCAGGCCGTCACCGTAGGTCGAATCGGCAGGCATGTTGAAGTCGGTGATCAACAGATCTACAGGCTTAGTCTCCAGCAGCTTGATCAGCTCATCGGAGCCAACGGCTTCGCCCACCACGCGAAAGCGTTGGTCACGCTCAACCAGTTCCCGTACCCCCAGCAGAACGATGGGATGATCATCGGCAATGACAACGTTGAAGGTTTCCATGAGTGATTTATCCAGAGTGAAGTTATTCGAGGGAGTCAAGCAGATCTTGCAGCCGCGTCAGATTTTGTCGCACCGCCACGGCCAGAGCGGGCGTCACGGCCATGCCGGTCAAGCGACATTCCAGTTCGACAAACGCGCTGGCCAAGGCGTTGATCTGCACTGCCCCTAGCGCCCCCGCCATGCTGTGCAGTTGCTGCGCCACGCTGTTGGCGTCGGCGGCATCCAGTGCCGTCAGGGTGGTCTGAATATCCTGGCGCAGGGTGGTGACAAACAACTCGCGCATTTTTGCAGATAGCGACGGCGGGGTATCGATAACGGGTACCACAGTGATTTTGCAATGTTGCTCAAGTTGCGTGCGCAGGGTAGCGAGGTTCAGCGGCTTGACCATCCACGCGTTCATGCCGACGGCGGCGCAGCGTTCGCCTTCTTCGCGCAGGGCGTTGGCGGTGACGCCGATGATCGGCAGCGTGGCGTCCTGTTGGCGCACCGCTTCGGCCAGTCGGTAGCCGTTCATCACCGGCATGTTGACGTCGGTCAGCAGCAGGTCGAAGCGGCCGGGCGCCCACTGCGCCAGGGCTTGTTCGCCATTCGCGGCGACGACCACCGAGCAGCCCAGAGCCTCCAGTTGTTCCTTGATGATCGCCGCGTTGATCACGTTGTCTTCGGCCACCAGCACCTGCAGATTCAGTGGGCGGGTCTTTGCCTGCAATGCGGTTGGGCGCTGCGCATTGGCGCCGTGTTGTGCCAGATAAATCGCCCAGGCAATCGCGCGCACATCGTCGGCATCGACCGCCCAGTCGGGGCCATTCAGTTGCGCCGGATTTGGGCCGCCCGACAAAGCGAGGATCCGTGGCCCGCTCCAGTGCGGAGCGTTGTCGAGAGGCGTGAGGTCCACCAGCAGCGCCGAGAGTGGCGGCATCTCGGTCGTCACCAAGCGGCAATCCAGACCAAAACGGTTGAGCCAGGCCATCAGGTGCAGCGCCAGTTCGCTGATCGGTGCGCGTACATAAACGGCGGGGCTGCCGGCCACGAAGGCGGGGCAGTCGGCCAAACTGCCCGGCCTGTTCTCCAGCGTGAGTTGCAGGGTAAAACTGCTGCCCAGTCCCGGTTCGCTGACCACGCTCAACTGGCCGTCCATCAACTCGCACAGCCATTTGCAAATGGCCAGGCCCAGACCCGCGCCGGCCTGACTGTCGGCATCGTTGACCTGATAGAACGGGTCGAACAATTGCTGTTGCTGCGCCGGGGAAATTCCCACCCCCGAGTCGCTGACCTGCCATTGCACTTGGGCGCTGCCAGCGGCGTTTTGCAACACTCGCACGCGCAGCACCACGCGACCGTTGTCGGTGAACTTGATCGCGTTGCTCAGCAGGTTGTTGAGGATCTGGCGGATGCGCAACGGGTCACCGCGCAGTTGATCCGGCAAGCCCGAATCGATGCAGGCATACAGTTGCAGGCCTTTGGCGCGGGCAAATGCGCTGTAAGTACGCACGACATCTTCAGTCAGCTCCAGCGGGCAGAAGTCCTCAAGCTCGAGGGTCATTTGCCCGGCCTCGATCTTCGACACATCCAGCACATCGCTGATCAGCTTGAACAGGCTGGCGGATGAACGCTGGATGGTGTCCAGATAATCCTGCTGGCGCGGGGCGAGCGGTGTCAGACCGAGCAATTCGAGGGTGCCCAGCACGCCGTAGAGCGGCGTGCGAATTTCATGGCTCATGGTGGCGAGGAAGCGGCTCTTGGCCTGGTTGGCCGAGTCGGCGGCCTGGCGGGCTTCTTCCAGGGCGGCGGCGTCTTCGATATGCCGGGTCACGTCATGCAACGCACACAACCAGGCATCCTGGCCTTGATAGCGCGTCGAGACGAAAGCCAGATGCAGATGACGCCCGTCGATTTCCAGATCGGCATGGCCGGACTCGCTGTGTGACTTGAGCAGGCTCATCAAACGGCTGCTGTCGTGCCATTGCTGGGCGCGCTGGTTTTCCAGGAGCACGTGGTGATCGCTGCGGCGAATCACACAGAGGCCGGTCGGTGCGGTGTCGATCACCGCCCGGCTGAAGGCCTCGCTTTCGGCAATGCTCGCGTGCGCACTTTGCGCGGGGATGATCACCCGAGCGGTGTACCAGCGATTGATGACCCGACCGCAACCGAGCAGAGCCAGCACCACGGCCACCAGGCACAGCAATGGCCACAGCGCGTAACTGAGAAAACTGCGCAGGCTGATGACGTAGATCGCGGTCCAGTGCTGTGCGCCGGGGCTGCTCAGCTTGAACACCAGACCGTCACGGTCGAAATTTATCCCTTCATCCAGTACCTGATCGGATCTCTGTGCGCCGGTCAAGACCACTCCGGCCGGGGTGATCAAGGTGAAGTCGTCGTAAATCGACCACTCCATCAATCGCTCGATGTTGTTGACCTGAGACAGTTTCAGCAACGTGCCGACCACTACCCAGGAATCGGCTCCCTCAATGGTAAGCGTTGGCTGGAGCAGATTGATCCTGACGTAGGCCAGCAGCGTCGGTGTTGACTCGCTGTCCTGAGTGGGCGGGTAGGGCACCCAATGCACTTGATGATCCGGGACTGATGACGGCTGCTCGCGTGCATGCTGGTTCACCTGGCTCATCACTTGAGCAAACGCGCCGATCTGCATCGGGCCGGCACCGCGCAAGCGTCCGGCGGAGGGCACGGCCACGTCGAAATTGTCGGGGCCATTGAGCAGGATCACTTGCGGCGACTGATAGTGCGACGCCGCCCAGAACGCGCTGTAGTAGGCGGCCAGATAACTGCCCAGCGCGAAAACCTTGGGGTATTGGTCGGCGGCGATTCTGTTCGGATCGATCTTTACACTGAACGGCAGTGAAAACGGCAAGCCGCGACCTTCATAGATATTCGGGCCTTCATCGGGCAGCAGCTTTTGCGAATAGGTGGGCAACACCACCAAAGGGAAATATCGACCCTTGGTACTGGCTTGCGAGATATCGCGCAGAAACACTTCCTGCTCGTGGATGTTCTCCATCAATCGGGCGAAGTGAAACTGCAGGGTGTCGCGTTGCTCTTCGAGCATGCGCAGCACCCCCACATAGCTGATGCCCAACAGCAGCAACACCAGTGCGCCGAGCAGCAGCAGACTTTTGTTCAAACGCAGCGAACTGCTGGCCAGTTTGTCCAGAAATGCATTGGTATGCGGCATTACAGCGCCTGACCAGCGGAGATGGGGCAGCCTTGGGACACAGTGACCTCGGTAGCGAGCGACGTTCAACAACAGCCACGTGCCGTTCAATAGACATTCGCCGGCCCGTCGTGGGTCAGCAAGTGCTGGAACTGATCGGCAGAAACGGCGTGGGAGATCAGGAAACCCTGAACCTGAGTGCAGTCGATTTTACGCAACAGAGCAAGTTCTTGTGCGGTTTCTACACCTTCGGCCACCACCGTCAGGCCCAATTGGCGACCGAGGCTGACAATGCTGGTCAGCGCCTGCGCGAGTTCGGCGTTGGCGTTGCAGCCTTGCACTAGCGCGCGATCGATTTTCAGTTCGGTGAACGGCGCCGACACCAGGTTCATGTACGAGCTGTAGCCCTTGCCGAAATCGTCCTGCGACAGGCCAAAACCCTTGATCCGCAGACGGCACGCGCCGGCGTAGAAATTGCTGATGTCATCGGGCACCGAGCACTCCATCAATTCGAAACAGATTCGCGCGGGCAGGCCTTGATGAGCAAGCACGAAGGCGAGGATGCGGTCGGGCAGGTCGTGGCTGTTGAGCAAATGCGTGGGCAGGTTGACCGAGACCGGAATGTCATAGCCCTGTTCGCGCCAGATGGCTTGGGCGGCGATCGCCTGTTTCAGCACGCACCAGAGCAACGGCTCCTCGAGACCGAACGCAATCAACGCTGGCAAAAATACCCCGGGCAACAGCGTGCCATGTTCAGGATGATTCCAGCGTACCAGCGCTTCGGCGGCGACGATCCGGCCATTGTTCAAAGCCTTCTTCGGTTGAAACCAGGCTTGCAGTTCACCGTTGTCGAGGGCGTTGCAGATACTCTGGCGATCGATGCCGGGATGGCTCGCCGCCGGGACGCTCTGGCGCAGCGCCTGCAATTGATCGATCAGGCAACGCAGGGCGGCAGCATTCACCGGTTTCGAAATCAGCCCGATGACTTTCACCTGCAGGTTGCTCGCCACCAGGCTCGCGCCCATCAGCATGCGCCGTGAGGCGGCGCTCATGATCGCCAGCGCCGGACGCGAACGTTGCGCGGCGAGGCCCTGAATAAATTGCACACCGTCCATGCCCGGCATCAGCAGGTCGGTGAGCACCAGATCGAAGTCGCGTTGTTTCAGGCAATCCAGTGCTTCTTCGCCGTCCTTGGCACAGGCCAGATCGAAGTCGCCCAACTCGCTGAACAGGTTCTGCAAGTACAGATGCTGGAAGGGGTGATCTTCGACAATCAGAATGCTACAGGGCTTCATGGGCGACTCGTTCGTAGGGAGCCAGGACAGCGAACAAGGCTCGAAGCGTAAAAGGTTTGACCAGGCAGTGATTCATGCCGGCAGCCAGACACAGCGCGTCCTCGCCACGCAGGGCGTTGGCGGTCGCGCCGATGATCGGAATGCTGCAACCGAGGCGCCGCAGGGCTTTGACCAGTTCGTAACCGTTGAGGCGAGGCATGTTGACGTCGGTCAGGACGATGTCGAACGCAGCGTCGGGCCAGAGCGCCAAAGCCTCTTCGCCATCGCTGGCCAGCGCCACCGTGCAGCCCAGTTCTTCGAGCTGATCGCGCAGGATCAACTGATTGATGACGTTGTCTTCGGCCACCAGAATGTGCAGGCGCAACGGACGCATCGCGTGGGGTTCACTGTCTTGCGGGCGGTGAACGATCTGGCCGCTCTGGGCCTGGCGAACGGCGCGTTGAATCGCCAGCAGATCATTCAGATTGACCTGCCAGCCGTCGCCGCTGAACTGCGGCTCATGAGCGCCGTCACCGCTGGCCAGTACGCGCGGCCCACGCCATGCCAGGTTCGGGCGCTGTCCGAAGGCTGCGGGATAGAGTTCCAGCAGCACCGCCGTCGCATCCGGCTCAATGCCATCCGGTGCGCCGATATGCGCGCGGGCGCCCCAGCGGCGCAACCAGCCACTGATGCTGTCGGCCAGTTCGCGCACAGGCGAAACGACATAGACGAGGTCCGCGGCCAAGGGCGGCAAAGCAGTAGAAGGTGCGTTGCCGCAGCGTTGCTCCAGCGGCACGCTCAGGGAAAAACTGCTGCCCAGGCCCGGCTCGCTGACCATGCGCAGAGTGCCGTTCATCAAGTGCGTCAGACGTTGGCAAATGGGCAGACCGAGGCCGGTGCCGGCGACCACATTGGTGTTGCCGGTGGTCTGGTAGAACGGCTCGAAAATAAACGCCTGATCGTCATGGGCGATGCCTTTGCCGGTGTCGGAAACCTGCCATTGCAAGCTCACGCGTTCGCCTTCGCGAGCGAGCAGTCTGACCCGCAATACCACGCGCCCGGAATCGGTGAACTTGACCGCGTTACTCAGCAGATTGTTGAGGATCTGTCGCACCCGACTGACATCGCCCAGCAGGCACTCGGGCAGTTGCGGATCAAGGCAGGCATAGAGTTGCAGGCCTTTGCTTTGCGCGGCGGCGGCATAGCCTTGCACCACTTCGTGCACCAGTTCCGGGACGGAAAACTCGCTCAGCTCCAGCGCCAGTTGCCCGGCCTCGATCTTCGATACATCGAGCACGTCGCAAATCAACTGCAGCAACGTCGCCGATGATCCCTCGATCGCCCGTAGGTAACTTTTTTGCTGAGTGTCCAGCTGCGTGCGCGCGAGCAATTCCAGGGTGCCCAGTACACCGTAGAGCGGGGTGCGGATTTCGTGGCTCATGGTCGCCAGAAACAAGGTTTTGGCTTCGTTGGCGGCATCGGCCGATTGGCGTGCCTGTTCCAGTGCTGCTTCGATCTGTCGCCGAGCGCTGATATCGCTGAACGCGCAGAGCAAGACGTCTTCACCCTTGTAGCGGGTGGGTGAGCAGCTCAGGTACAGGTGACGACCGTCGGCGGTCTCGAAGTAGTCAGTCAGGCAGGGCGTGTTGTCGTCAAACGCATCGCGGATCCAGCCAGCCCCCAGTTGCTCGCTGCACGGGCCCAGCCATTGCCGCGCGAGGGTGTTATCCAGCACCACCTGACCGTCACTGCGGCGCAACACGCACAGCGCCACGGGGGCGGTCTGAATCACGTCGCGGCTGAACAGTTCGCTCTCCACCAGCGCCTGAATGCGCTGGATCGCCGGGGTGATGAAACGATGCTCCAGACGGCGGACCAACAGGCACACCAGGCTGATACTCAACACACAGAACATCAGCGCGCCGAGCATTTGCGGCCACAGGGCGCGCAGCACCGCCAGCAAGTCGATGGAGTAGGTGAGCTGCCAGTCCGACGATTTCAGCTGCTTGCGCAACACCAATTGCTCGGGCAGCCAGCCATCGCCGACGAAGCCGAAAAAATCCTGTTGTCGCAGCAATGGCAGGTGCTGTTCTGGCGGTGGTTTGTGGCTGTTGCTGAACAGCGGTTTGCCTTGTGAGTTGAACATGGTGAACTCGCCGGCACTGTGGTCGTTCAGGGCGCTGGAGACTTCGCGGTCGTCCATTTCCAGACCAAGCCAGCCGGAGTGGACGTCGCGTTCATCCAGGCGGATGAAGATGTACAGCCGCGAGTGGCCGTCTGCGGCATGGGTCAGCCACAGTTCCGACAAGGTCGCTGTGAGCTTGAGCGCTTCCAGCTGATCCAGCGTGGCCTGTGGCAAACCGACGACCAGCGGTGTCGCGTTGTATAGCCGCAATACATGACCGCCATTGCTGACATACAGCAGATTGAGCTGCTTGGCTTTCAGGTAATCGCGCATGCGCTGGGTCAGCCAGATGCTCCATTGCTTGCCCGGCGTTTGCCCCAGCAGCAAACGGATTTCTTCTTCGGACACCGGCACGTTTAATTTCGCCTTGCGTGTGGCCGACAGGCTCAGGCTTTCCAGCAGTGCTTCGCGGGTGGTGAAAAAGGTATGCGCTTCGGCGATGGCGCTGCTCATGTAGCTGCGCCGTTGGGAAATCTCATTGTTGAAGGTAAACAGCAGGAAGCTGTAGACGCCGCCGAGAATACCCACCAGCAGCACCAGGGCAAAAATGCGCAGCAGACGCCGCGCCGCATCGGGCGAGGACAGGAGCGGGCTGATCTGATGGAGGTAGTTCTTCAATCTCATCCCGGCACTCTAGGGAGGGCAGGGAGCGGGGAAAATCAGACGATCCTTAGAATGCTAGAGGTAGTTGACGATGAAGGTGACTTCGGTGTTGGCGCTGCCGGCCTTGAGTTCGCCCGTGGGCAGACGGTAGTACGCGGCGGTTAACGGGATCTTGAAATCGGTGCCGGTGGTGGTGAAGGCGTTGAACGGGTAGGTGGTATCGAATGCGATCGGTTGCCCGACGTCGTTCATCAATTGCAGGCCGATGCCGCTGGCGGTGGAGGTGCTGTTGAGCGCGACGATGCCCTTGGTCGCGTCGATGACGGGCGTGGTGGCTTTGAGTGAATAGGTGACTTTCTTGATGCCGGTCTGGCACTGGTTCAGGGCAATGTCGAAGCGCACGGTGCGGGGTTTGGCGCCCGCGTCGCTAAAGTCCTGGAGTTGATAGTCATCGCCCATCGCCCATCGCGACCGGGACGGAAGGGGTCTGGCAGGAGGCGGTGTTCAGCACGATTGGGTTCATCAGGTTAAGTTTCTTCAGGATCAGATCATCGCTCTGCAGGCTGCCCAGATACCCCGCGTCGATGTTGACTTTCGACGTCAGCTCGCCGGTCTTGATGATTTCCAGGCGCACAGAGTTCGCGCCGAAGCCATAGGCGGAGTTGGCGGCGATGGCTTGCAAAGCTGTTTCGTAACGGCTCAGGGCTTCGAACCAGACGCGGTAAGACAGTCCGCTCTTGCCCAGCGGAAAAATACTGTCCTTACCGGTAGCAGTGCCCAGTTTCGGATTCATCTGAATGCCAAACAGGGAAATCTTCGAGCAGCTCCAGATATGGGCGGTTGACTGCAAGGTGTCCTGATAGACAACGGTGCCATTGGGTGTATCGGCAGGAATGGTCAGAGTGGAACTGGCGAGACTGGCGCCAAAATTGAGGGTTTCAGTCTTTGAGTTGACTGCAACACAGCTGCCGGCCATCACGCTCGAGGCGCAGGCAAGCAAGCTGGCTGCGATACAAAACAGGAGCGGGCGCTGGAGTTTGAAACGCTTCATGAAGGGGTTTACGTAATTGGCCAAAGAGCGGCGTACGTTAAACACGCCGTTTGCCGATGGACATCAGGCGATTCTTAGAACACGCTCCCGCGCCTGCGTAAACGCGGCGATGTATTAGACTCACCGAAGCCTGAAAACCTTGCAGGTTGTGCGGTCCCCGATTCACCAGAGAGGTCATATGGTCCGCTTGAGTATGGTCTTGCTCGGTCACGACTTTGTCCGCAAACGTTGGTCCGCGCTGGCGCTGACGGGCATTGTCTGGGGCGCGGCCGGTGTGGGCATCTTCATTGATGCGCTGGACGGCGTTCTGTATTTTCCGCTGCATCTCTTCGGCTATCTGTTGCTGCTCGAAGCGCTGATCCTGCTGCTGGTGCCGGCACCGCAAGCCGGGACCGCTGCGGCCCTGCGCAGAGCGCGAGGACTGGCGTTTCTCTTGCTGGGGCTGCTGATCGTCGACCGGCAACACGCCGCCGGGCTGATTCTGGCGGTGCTGTTTGGCGGGGCTTTCATCATTGATGGGGGCTTCAGGCTGGCGGCTGCGCTGGTGGTGCGCTTTGTCGGTTGGCGAGTGTCGCTGCTGGCGGGGCTGTTCGAAATCGGCTTTGGCGTGTTTATCCTCGAACCGTATCCGACGCTGTACAAGGGCACGGTGCCGTTTTGCATTGGCATGAGCCTGTTTCTCTCGGGCTGTGCCTTGTTGCGCCAAGCGGTGCGCTTCAAAAACCAGCTGCCGCTGACGAGTCCTGCTGCAGTGAGTGCGCCGACCAGCAGCGACGCGATGGTGATTCACGTCTGGACCCCCAGCGGCACCGTCGACGACACCCTGGTGCGCAATCGCCTGCTCAACCGCTACATCGCGGCGGTCGATATCAACGGCGTGATTTCCGCCGGCCATGCGGCGCTGGAATGCGGGCCGGACATTTACATCAGCCATTACCCGCAGGACGACATCGATCGTTCGGCGGGGGATTTCGTGCGCTTGCTGCGGGCGACGCCGAACAACGACGTCGCCGGCCGGTTTCTGCCGGACTATGTCGGCGAGGTGGCGGACTGGTGTCCGTCTTCGGTGCAGGTCAGTTTTGCCCATTACGACGCCCGGCGCCTGCATGCGTTCTGGACGGAGTATCGGCAGAACAGCACGTACAACCTGACCAGTCGCAATTGTTCCAGTGCTGTCGCCCATAGCCTCGAAGCGGCCTTGGAAGGGGCGATGAACCGGGGGCATTCGAGCATGCTGGATTTCGCCCGGGTCATTTTCAGCCCCGAGTTCTGGGTTGCCGCGCAAGTGCGCAAGCGCGCCGAAGTGATGGCCTGGACGCCCGGACTGGTGCTCGATTATGCGCGAGCGTTGCATGCTGCCATCGAGCCGGCACCGCCGGGCTGGCACAGCATTTATGCGGTGAGCAAGCGGGCGTTTGGGTATGTGGCCACTGCGTTGCGGGGGCGTGCGGTGCATCCGGTGCAGCCGCCACCTGTGCATCCTTCTGACGAATCCTGACCGACTTCACACCGAGTCGCTCCAATCGCGAGCAGGCTCACTCCTACATTTGAAATTCGTTCCCTTGTAGGAGTGAGCCTGCTCGCGATGGCGTCCGCCTGAGCGCCACAAAAACCCACTCCACTGATCAATTAATTACCAAGCCTGCTAACTATTACGTTGACATTCGCTGCCTAGGCAGTAACATCTCGACATACATTCACTGCCTAGGCAGTTATTAGGTGAGCAAATGAAGCATTTCACCCCGGACGAATTCAAACATTGCCATCTCGGCCTGTTGCTTGGCCGTGCGGCGCTGCTCAAGGACCGGATCATCGATACCCACATGGAACCCCACGGCATCACCGCCGCGCAGTTCAAGGTGTTGATCATCATGGCCCAGTTCGGCGTCGATACCCCGGCCGAGCTGTGCCGGCATCTGTCGCTCGACAGCGGTTCGATGACACGCATGCTCGATCGTCTGGAGCAGAAGGGCTTTCTGGCTCGCCACCGCAGCGAAGGCGATCGCCGTCAGGTGCAACTGAAGCTGACCGAGCAAGGCCAGCAATTGGCCGATCGCCTGCCGCACATCGGCGCCGATGCAATGAATGAACTGGCCGGTGCCGTCACTCCGGACGAGTTGAAGACCCTGGAATACATCCTCAAGAAAATCCTGCTGGCAGCCGGTGACCCGATCACCATTCAGCGGTTAGGTGAACACAATGAGCGGTAAAACCTTGCGCAGCAGCCTGACGCTGTTGCTGTCGGCGATGATCCTCGCCGGCTGCGCCAACTACAGCGGCCTCGACACTCAAGGCAAAAGCCTTGATGCGAAAAGCCTCAACGTCAGCCAATCCCTCAACGGCGTGACCCTGTCGCCGGCCGCGTGGCCGAAAAGCGACTGGTGGACCAGCCTCGGCGATCCGCAACTCGACGGCTTGATCCGCGAAGCCCTGCACGACAGCCCGGACATGCAAATCGCCGAAGCCCGCGCGCATCAGGCCAACGCCGCTGCGTACGCCGCCGATGCCGAGCGCTATCCGACCCTCGACGCCAGCGCCGGCATTAGCCGTTCGCGTCTGGCCAAGGATCAGGACCCGCGAGGGCAGGGCGATGCCTACGCCACCGTGCGTAACGTCAGCGCCGGGTTCAATTACAACTTCGACCTCTGGGGCGGCCAGCGTGATGCCTGGGAAGCTGCACTCGGTCAGGCCCGCGCCGCTGAAGTTGATCGTCAGGCTGCGCAGTTGACGCTTGCCGCCGATGTCGCTCGTGCCTACAGCGATCTCGGTCAGGCGCACATCGTTTATGACCTGGCGAACGAAGACCTCAAGCGCACCAAACAGATGCTCGATTTGAGCCAGCGTCGCCTGAGTTCCGGGATCGACAGTCAGTACCAGTTCCAGCAAACACAAAGTCTGGAAGCCAGTTCCGAAGCCAGCCTGATCGACGCAGAAAAACGCTTGAACAGCGCCAAGATCGCCCTGGCCGTGCTGCTCGGCAAAGGCCCGGATCGCGGCAACGAAATTGCCCGACCGAAAGTCCTGCAAGCCAGCGCGGTCGCCGTGCCGTCGGTGCTGCCGGCGGAACTGCTCGGTCGTCGCCCGGATCTGGTCGCTGCGCGCTGGCGCGTTGAAGCGGCGAGCAAGGATATCGACTCGGCGAAAACCCGCTTCTATCCCAACTTGAACCTGTCGGCCTCGGCCGGTGCCGAGTCTTTGTTGGGTGACGCGATGTTCGGTTCGGCCAGTCGCTTCTTCAACATTGCCCCGACCATTTCGGTGCCGATCTTCGACGGCGGACGCCTGCGCGCCAACCTCGATGCGCGCGACGCCGATTACGATCTGGCGGTGGCGCAGTACAACAAAAGTCTGGTGAAAGCACTGGGCGATGTCAGCGACACGATCAACCAGTTGCGTGACATCGGCCGGCAGATCGGCGCGCAGCAACACGCCACTGACATTGCCCAGGATTCTTACAACACCGTCGTCCAGCGTTACGGTTCCGGCATCGGCAACTACCTGGACGTGCTCAGCATCGAGCAGCAATTGCTGCAGGCCCAGCGTCAACTGGCCACCCTCAATGCCGAGCAGATCGACCTGTCGATTCAACTGATGCAAGCGCTGGGCGGCGGCTTCCAGGGGCAAACCCTGACCGCAGCCAACGCCAGCCCAGCCACGCCGCACAACTAATTCAAGGTACTTGTCATGGCCACTGCCGAAAACACCCAAGCTCAAGGCAACACCCCGGACACCGGCAACCCGCGCAAACGCAAAGTCATGCTGCTGGTGCTGGCCGTTGTGGTTGCACTCGCCTGCGCCGGCGTCTGGGCGTATCACGAATTCATCGGGCGCTTCAACGAAAGCACCGACGACGCCTACGTCAACGGCAACGTCGTCGAAATCACCCCGCTGGTGACCGGCACCGTGGTCAGCATCGGTGCTGACGATGGTGATCTGGTTCACGAAGGTCAGGTGCTGATCAACTTCGACCCCAACGATGCCGAAGTCGGCCTCCAAAGTGCGCAAGCAAAACTGGCGCGCACCGTGCGTCAGGTGCGTGGTCTGTACAGCAACGTTGACGGCATGAAAGCCCAGGTCAACGCGCAACAGGCCGAAGTGCAGAAGGCGCAGGACAACTACAACCGGCGGAAAAACCTGGCGCAGGGCGGGGCGATTTCCCAGGAAGAACTGTCCCACGCTCGCGACGACCTGACCTCGGCGCAAAACGCCCTGGCCAACGCCAAGCAGCAACTGAAAACCACCAGCGCTCTGGTCGATGACACCGTGGTGTCGTCGCATCCGGACGTGATGTCGGCGGCTGCAGATCTGCGTCAGGCTTACCTGACCAATGCCCGCAGCACTTTGATCGCGCCGGTCACCGGTTACGTCGCCAAGCGCACTGTGCAACTCGGTCAGCGCGTGCAGCCGGGCACGGCGTTGATGGCGGTGATTCCGCTGGATCAGCTATGGATCGACGCCAACTTCAAGGAAACCCAACTGCGTGACATGCGCATCGGTCAGCCGGTCGATATCGAATCCGATATCTACGGCAGCGACGTGAAATACAGCGGCACCGTCGACAGCCTCGGTGCCGGCACCGGCAGCGCGTTTGCCCTGCTACCGGCGCAGAACGCCACCGGTAACTGGATCAAGATCGTGCAGCGTGTACCGGTGCGGATTCACATCAACGCCGAAGAGCTGGCCAAGCACCCGCTGCGTGTCGGTCTGTCGACCAATGTTGAAGTGAATCTGCACGACCAGAGCGGCCCGGTACTGGCGCAGCAGCCACCGCAGAAAGCGTCGTTCAGCACCAACGTCTACGACCGCCAACTGGCCGAAGCCGACGCGATGATTGCGCAGCTGATCCACGACAACAGCGCCGCGGTGAGCAAAACCGCGCAACGCTGATATCGACCCTGACCCTGTGGGAGCGAGCTTGCTCGCGAAAGCGGTGTGTCATTCAGCATTGATTTGTCTGACAGGCCGCCTTCGCGAGCAAGCTCGCTCCCACAAGAGGGCGGCGTCAACCTGGTTTCATAGGATTCACAATGAGCAATAACGCCTCTTTCACGCCGCCCAGCCTGTTGCTCAGCACCATCGGCCTGTCGCTGGCGACGTTCATGCAAGTGCTCGACACCACCATTGCCAACGTGGCGCTGCCAACGATTTCCGGCAACCTCGGGGTGAGTTCGGAGCAGGGCACCTGGGTGATCACCTCGTTCGCCGTGAGCAACGCGATTGCGCTGCCGCTGACCGGTTGGCTCAGCCGCCGCTTCGGTGAGGTGAAGCTGTTTCTCTGGGCCACCATTCTGTTTGTGCTGGCCTCGTTCCTCTGCGGTATCTCGACGTCGATGCCGGAACTGATCGGCTTCCGTGTCCTGCAAGGTCTGGTCGCCGGGCCGCTGTACCCGATGACGCAAACCCTGTTGATCGCGGTCTATCCGCCCGCGAGGCGAGGCATGGCCCTGGCGTTACTGGCGATGGTCACGGTGGTTGCGCCGATTGCCGGGCCGATTCTTGGCGGCTGGATTACCGACAGTTACAGCTGGCCGTGGATCTTCTTCATCAACGTGCCGATCGGGATTTTTGCGGTGATGGTGGTGCGCTCGCAATTGGCCAAACGCCCGGTGGAGACCAGCCGTCAGCCGATGGATTACGTCGGACTGATCACGCTGATCATCGGCGTCGGCGCGTTACAGGTGATCCTCGATAAGGGCAATGATCTGGACTGGTTCGAGTCGAACTTCATCATCATCGGCGCGGCGATTTCGGTGATTGCGCTGGCGGTGTTTGTTATCTGGGAAATGACCGACCAGCACCCGGTGGTCAACCTGCGGCTGTTCGCCTACCGCAACTTCCGCATCGGCACGCTGGTGTTGGTGCTGGGTTACGCCGGGTTCTTCGGCATCAACCTGATCCTGCCGCAGTGGTTGCAGACGCAAATGGGCTACACCGCGACCTGGGCCGGTCTGGCCGTAGCGCCGATCGGCATTCTGCCGGTGCTGCTGTCGCCGTTTGTCGGCAAGTACGCGAACAAGTTCGACCTGCGTTTACTGGCCGGGCTGGCGTTTCTGGCGATTGGCTTGAGCTGCTTTATGCGGGCGGGATTCACCAACGAGGTGGATTTCCAGCACATTGCTTTGGTGCAGTTGTTCATGGGCATTGGCGTGGCGCTGTTCTTCATGCCGACGTTGAGCATTCTGATGTCGGACCTGCCGCCGAGTCAGATTGCCGATGGCGCGGGTCTGGCGACTTTCCTGCGGACGTTGGGCGGTAGCTTTGCGGCGTCGCTGACCACGTGGATCTGGATTCGTCGGGCCGATCAGCATCATGCGTATATGAGTGAGAGCATCAGCACCTTCGAGCCGGCGACTCGCGAGACCTTGAATCATTTGGGCGGGGCGAGCCAATCGGCTTATGCGCAGATGGATCAGATTTTGACCAGTCAGGCTTACATGCTCTCTACCGTGGATTACTTCACGCTGCTGGGCTGGGGGTTTATGGGGTTGATTCTGATTGTGTGGCTGGCGAAACCGCCGTTTGCTGCCAAGGCAGGGCCGGCTGCTTCTGGGCATTAAGGTCAAAAGCCCCTCACCCTAACCCTCTCCCGGAGGGAGAGGGGACTGACCGTGGTGGATGTTCGAGGTACACCGACTTGCAATACCGAGCCGAACTCAGGTTTTGAACTGCATGCGGTCAGCTCCCTTTCCCCCTCGCCCCCCTGGGGGAGAGGGCTGGGGTGAGGGGGTAAAGCTTTTAGCCGTGCGGCAAAGCCAGCGGCGGGGCGAAGTCGAACGGCGCCAAGGCGTACCCGCTCTCATCCACCTGCAACGCCCAACCCTGGCTATCCCAATCCCCCAACACAATCCGCTTCGCCGCTTGTTCACCAAGCTGCAACTTGTGGATCGCCGGGCGGTGCGTATGCCCGTGAATCAGGGTTTTCACGCCAAATTCCTGCATGATCCGCGGAATTTCCTCCGGCGTGACATCGACAATGTCGTTGGCCTTCATCCGCGTCTGTGCACGGCTTTCGCTGCGCAGCTTGCGCGCCAGTTTGTGGCGTGTACTCAGCGGCAGGTTGCGCAGGATAAACCGGGTGATCGGGTTGCGCAGGTAACGCCGCAGCTTCATATAGCCGACGTCGCGGGTGCACAGGCTGTCGCCGTGCATCAACAGCACCGGCTCGCCGTAAAACTGCACGACACTCGGGTCCTTCAACAACGTACAGCCGGCCTGCTTGCAGAAGGCCTTGCCGAGCATGAAGTCGCGATTGCCGTGCATCAGAAATATGGCCGTGCCGCTGTCGCTGAGTTCGCGCAGGGCCTGGCAGATGGAGCGCTGGAAGGGCGTCATGGCGTCGTCGCCAATCCACGCTTCGAAGAAGTCGCCGAGAATGTACAACGCACTCGCCGAGCGGGCGCGTCCGGCGAGCAAATCCAGAAACGCCCGGGTAATGTCCGGGCGCTCCTCTTCCAGATGCAAGTCTGAAATCAGCAATATCACGCTTCGATGATCTCGGCTTTCTCGATGATCACGTCGTCTGCTGGTACGTCCTGGTGGCCGGCCTTGGAAGTGGTCGAAACACCTTTGATCTTGTCGACAACGTCAGTACCTGCGGTCACTTTACCGAATACTGCGTAGCCCCAGCCCTGCACGTTCTTGCCGCTGTGGTTGAGGAAGGTGTTGTCGGCGACGTTGATGAAGAATTGCGCGGAAGCCGAATGCGGCTCCATGGTACGGGCCATGGCAACGGTGTATTTGTCGTTGGAAAGACCGTTGTCAGCTTCGTTCTGGATGCTTGGACGCTTGTCTTTCTTTTCCTTCATGCCTGGCTCGAAACCGCCGCCCTGGATCATGAAGTTACCGATGACACGGTGGAAAACGGTGTTTTCGTAGTGACCGGCGTTGACGTATTCGATGAAGTTGGCGACGGTGATCGGCGCCTTTTCAGCGTTCAGTTCGATGACGATGTCGCCATGATTGGTGGTCAATTTAACTTGAGTCATGATCGCTACTCTTTATAAGGAATTCGTGGGCAATGGGACATTTGCGCCCGCTACCGGTTCAGCCCGTGGGCCAAGGTGCGCAGTTTAGCGTGACAGGCGCGAATTTCGAGGCAGTTTTTCCAAATCCCTGCGATTAAATGCGCTCCTTTATAGGCCGTGCTCTGTCAGCCCCTTGACAGCATCGGCTATGATAGCGGCTTTGTTTTGTCTGGCCCCCTCTGCGGCCGCGCACATGTAAGTCAAGGATCCTATGAGCAAGCCCACTGTCGACCCTACCTCGAATGCCAAGTCCGGCCCTGCCGTGCCGGTCAATTTCCTGCGGCCGATCATCCAGGCAGACCTGGACTCGGGCAAGCACACCCAGATCGTCACCCGTTTTCCGCCTGAGCCCAACGGCTACCTGCACATCGGCCACGCCAAGTCGATCTGCGTGAACTTCGGCCTGGCCCAGGAGTTCGGCGGCGTCACGCACCTGCGTTTCGACGACACCAACCCGGCCAAGGAAGACCAGGAATACATCGACGCAATCGAAGCCGACGTCAAATGGCTGGGTTTCGAGTGGTCCGGCGAAGTGCGCTACGCCTCGCAGTATTTCGACCAGTTGCATGACTGGGCGGTGGAGCTGATCAAGGCCGGCAAGGCCTACGTCGACGACCTGACCCCAGAGCAAGCCAAGGAATACCGTGGCAGCCTGACCGAGCCGGGCAAGAACAGCCCGTTCCGCGACCGTTCGGTGGAAGAGAACCTCGACTGGTTCGCCCGCATGCGTGCCGGTGAGTTCCCGGACGGCGCCCGCGTGCTGCGCGCGAAGATCGACATGGCCTCGCCGAACATGAACCTGCGCGACCCGATCATGTACCGCATCCGCCACGCCCATCACCACCAGACCGGCGACAAGTGGTGCATCTACCCGAACTACGACTTCACCCACGGTCAGTCGGACGCCATCGAAGGCATCACCCACTCGATCTGCACCCTGGAGTTCGAAAGCCATCGTCCGCTGTACGAGTGGTTCCTCGATGCCTTGCCAGTGCCGGCGCACCCGCGTCAGTACGAGTTCAGCCGCCTGAACCTCAACTACACCATCACCAGCAAGCGCAAGCTCAAGCAACTGGTCGATGAAAAGCACGTGCATGGCTGGGACGATCCGCGCATGTCCACGCTGTCGGGCTTCCGCCGCCGTGGCTACACGCCGAAATCGATCCGCAACTTCTGCGAAATGGTCGGCACCAACCGTTCCGACGGCGTGGTTGACTTCGGCATGCTCGAATTCAGCATCCGTGACGACCTCGATCAGACCGCGCCGCGCGCCATGTGCGTGCTGCGTCCGCTGAAAGTCGTCATCACCAACTACCCGGAAGGCCAGGTCGAGAACCTCGAACTGCCGCGCCACCCGAAAGAAGACATGGGCGTACGCGCGCTGCCATTCGCCCGGGAAATCTACATCGACCGTGATGACTTCATGGAAGAGCCGCCGAAGGGCTACAAGCGCCTGGAACCGGCCGGTGAAGTGCGTCTGCGCGGCAGCTACGTGATCCGTGCCGACGAAGCGATCAAGGACGCCGATGGCAACATCGTCGAACTGCGTTGCTCGTACGACCCGGAAACCCTCGGCAAGAACCCTGAAGGCCGCAAGGTCAAAGGCGTGATCCACTGGGTGCCGGCTGCCGCCAGCGTCGAGTGCGAAGTGCGTCTGTACGATCGCCTGTTCCGTTCGGCCAACCCTGAGAAGGCTGAAGACAGCGCGAGTTTCCTCGACAACATCAACCCTGATTCGCTGCAGGTACTGACCGGTTGTCGTGCGGAGCCATCGCTTGGCAACGCACAGCCGGAAGACCGTTTCCAGTTCGAGCGCGAAGGCTACTTCGTTGCTGATATGAAGGACTCGAAACCAGGTCAGCCGGTATTCAACCGTACCGTGACCCTGCGTGATTCGTGGGGCCAGTGATTCAGCGTCAAGGAAATATAAAGTGCTGACGATCTACAACACGCTCACCAAGAGCAAAGAAGTCTTCAAGCCGCTGGATGGCAACAAGGTGCGCATGTACGTCTGCGGGATGACCGTGTACGACTACTGCCACCTTGGCCACGGCCGCAGCATGGTCGCTTTCGACCTGGTGACCCGCTGGTTGCGGTTCAGCGGCTACGACCTGACCTACGTGCGCAACATCACCGACATCGACGACAAGATCATCAACCGCGCCAACGAGAACGGTGAATCGTTCGAAGCGTTGACCGAGCGCATGATCGCCGCGATGCACGAAGACGAAGCGCGCCTGAACATCAAGAAGCCGGACATGGAACCGCGCGCCACGGATCACATTCCGGGCATGCACGCGATGATCCAGACCTTGATCGACAAGGGTTACGCCTACGCCCCGGGTAACGGTGACGTGTACTACCGCGTCGCCAAGTTCATGGGCTACGGCAAGCTGTCGCGCAAGAAGATCGAAGACCTGCGCATCGGCGCGCGCATCGAAGTCGACGAGTCGAAACAGGACCCGCTGGACTTCGTGCTGTGGAAAGCCGCCAAGCCGGGCGAGCCAAGCTGGGAATCGCCGTGGGGTGCCGGGCGTCCGGGTTGGCACATCGAGTGCTCGGTGATGTCCACCTGCTGCCTCGGTGAGACCTTCGACATTCATGGCGGCGGCAGCGACCTCGAGTTCCCGCACCACGAAAACGAAATCGCCCAGAGCGAAGCGGCCACCGGCAAGACCTACGCCAACGCGTGGATGCATTGCGGCATGATTCGCATCAATGGCGAGAAGATGTCCAAGTCCTTGAACAACTTCTTCACCATTCGCGACGTGCTGGAAAAGTACCACCCGGAAGTCGTGCGTTACCTGCTGGTGTCGAGCCACTACCGCAGCGCGATCAACTACTCGGAAGACAACCTCAAGGACGCCAAAGGCGCACTCGAGCGTTTCTACCACGCGTTGAAAGGTCTGCCGACAGTGGCGCCGGCCGGCGGCGAAGCCTTCGTCGAGCGTTTCACCTCGGTGATGAACGACGACTTCGGCACGCCGGAAGCCTGCGCTGTGTTGTTTGAGATGGTGCGTGAGATCAACCGTCTGCGTGAGAGCGATCTTGATGCGGCGGCGGGCCTAGCGGCACGACTGAAAGAACTGGCGAGCGTGTTGGGTGTGTTGCAGCTCGAAGCCGATGACTTCTTGCAGGCGGGCGCTGAAGGGCGTGTCGATGCGGCAGAGGTTGATGCACTGATTGCGGCGCGTCTGGCGGCTCGGGCCGGGAAGGATTGGGCTGAGTCCGATCGTATCCGTGACCAGCTGACGGCGATGGGCGTTGTGTTGGAAGACGGCAAGGGTGGGACTACCTGGCGCCTGGCTGACTGATTGCTGTGTTTGGCTTCAAAACAAAACCCGCCTAGTGCGGGTTTTTGTTTGGGCGCAAGAAAACCCCCTCACCCTAGCCCTCTCCCAGAGGGAGAGGGGACTGATTGGGGGATGTTCAGGAAATACGCCGACCTGAGCGATTTTTGCTGAATCCATAATCAGCTAGGTTTTTCAGGTCGATGTATAACGCCAGACACCTCGGTCAGCGCCCTCTCCCCCCGGGAGAGGGCTGGGGTTGCTTTTGACGTTCGCGTAGGTCTTGATGTCGGCAACGCGTTCAGCCGGATGCTGAGCGGCGACGATCATGTAAGGGAAAAACCATGGCTAATCACTATCGCGAGCTGCTAACGACCCCCGGTGCCACCGGGCTAGTGCTCGCGAGCTCTATCGCGCGGTTGCCGCAGGCAATGATCGGCATTGGCATCATCACCATGCTGGTGCAGCAAACCGGCGTTTACTGGCTGGCCGGCACAGTCGCAGGTACGTTCACCCTGGCCAATGCGCTGCTCGGTCCGCACATCTCCAGACTGGTTGATCAGCGTGGCCAGAGTCGCGTGCTGCCGGTCGTCACGGCTTTCAGTATCGTGATGTTGTTGGCACTGATCACCGCCGTCTACTTACGCGCTCCAGCCGCACTGCTTTTTGTGCTGTCGGCCTTGGCGGGGACGATGCCGAGCATGCCATCGATGATCCGCGCGCGATGGTCGCAGTTGTTCCGCGGCAAGCCGCAGTTGCACACGGCGTTCTCGCTGGACACGGTCCTGACCGAACTCGCTTACATCATCGGCCCGCCACTGGCGATTGGTTTGAGCGTGAGCTTTTTCGCCGAAGCCGGACCCCTTGTTGCGGTCGGGCTGTTGGCTGTCGGGGTGACGGCGTTTCTCCTGCAACGCCAGACTGAACCCAAGGTTGTCGTCGGTCACGCTAGCCATAGCGGCTCAACCTTGCTGATTCCCGGCGTGCGCACCATTGTTCTGGCGCTGTTGGCGATGGGGGTCATTGGTGGAGCAATCGATGTTGCCGTCGTCGCCTTCGCCAATGCGCAAGGCTGGCCGGGGGCAGCGACCTTCATCCTCGCTGCCTATGCGTTCGGCTCACTGGTGGCGGGCCTGACGTTTGGTGCGATGAGGGTTTCGCTGGCGATCGAAAAACAGTTCCTGATCGGAATACTGGTCACGGCGTTCACCGGCGTATTGCCGATTTTTGCAGCGGACGTTTATGTCCTGTCAGCGACGTTGTTTATTGCCGGCATCTCGTTTGCGCCGACGATGGTCGTGGTCATGAAAATGGGGACGATCATTATTCCTCCGTCACGGATCACGGAAGGGCTGACCTGGATGACTACTGGTATCAGCGTAGGTGTTGCACTCGGCGGCATGCTGGCGGGATTGGTTATTGATGCCTTTGGCGCGCGCGCGGGATTTGCGGTGGCTATTGGTGCAGGTTTGATGATGGTGGTGGTTGTACTGATGGGGTTGCGCACATTGGAGGCGGCTTCGGCTGAGCATGTTGAGCCGGAATTTTCGCCCTCACCCTAACCCTCTCCCCCTGGAGAGGGGACTGACTGGGGGATGTTCGAGAGATACACCGACCTGAACGTGCTGCTTTGAATCCATAATCGACTGGTTTTTTCAGGTCGATGTCCAGCGCCAGACGCCTCGGTCGGCTCCCTCTCCTTTGGGAGAGGGCTGGGGTGAGGGGAAGGGGGTCACTCAACCTTCAATCTGACGCAACCGCTTGTAAAGGGTGTTGCGGCTAACACCCAACCGTCGCGCCAGATGCGAAATATTCCCCCCAGCCGCTTTCAGCTCCCGGTTCAACGCCTCCACATCATTCAAATCAACCCCCAGCGGTGGCGTGCTCTCCACCGGTTCCATCTCCAGATCGACAAAAAAATCATCCGGCAAATGCTCCGGCCTGACCGGTTGCTCCTCGGCCATCGCCAGTGCCACCTGCATCACGCTGCTGACCTGACGTAAATTCCCCGGCCACGGATGACGGCTGAACAGCTCCAGCACCTCCTGGCTCAACCCCGCCCACTGCGTCGGCTCACGATGCTGCTCCCACAACCGTTTAAACAGCGCCTCCTTATCACTGCGCTCGCGCAGCGGCGGCAGTTCCAGCGTCAGCCCACCAATGCGGTAATACAAATCCTCACGAAACCGGCCCAATTGCACTTGTTCGCGCAAAGAGCGGTTAGTCGCCGAGATAATCCGCAAATCCACCGGGAACAACTCGCTGCTGCCTACCGGTTGCACGCAACGTTCTTGCAGCACGCGCAGCAACCGCGCTTGGGTCGGCAACGGCATATCACCAATCTCGTCGAGAAACAGTGTGCCTCTGTCAGCCTTGCGAATCAGCCCAATGCTGCCTTTCTGGTTGGCGCCGGTGAACGCGCCTTTCTCGTAGCCAAATAACTCGGATTCGACCAGTTCGGCGGGGATCGCTGCGCAGTTGACGGCAATAAACGCCTGTTTGCTGCGAGAGCTGGCCTGGTGCAAGGCTTTTACAAAAACCTCTTTGCCGACCCCGGTTTCGCCATGGATCAACAGGGGAATGTCTTTCTCCAGCAATCGCTCAGCCTGTCGTACGGCTTTTTCCACACGGCTGTCGCCGAAGTGCAGGGTGTTGAGGCTGATGGCGGTGGGCGCGGCGGTTTTCGGTTCAGCAGCAAAAACGCGCGGTTGAATCGACGCTTGCTTCGGCCGCTTCAACAAACACTGAAACCTGTTACGCCCGGACGTCTGCAAAGCAAACGGCAACCCGTCCGGCTGATTGATCAGTTCCAGCAGCGAGACCTTGAACAGACTTTCAACGCTCACCCGCGACAAGCGCACACCGAGCAGATTGTCGGCGCGACGATTGGCCGATAGCACTTGACCACTCTCATCAAAGATCAACAACCCGGCCCACTGGCTGTCGAGGTTGTTCAACCCGGTGTTGAAGGTCAGTTGAAAATGCTGGCCATGGAACAGGTTGAGGATCAGCCGGTTTTCCACGGTCTGGCTCATCATCTTGACCATGCCCAAGGTGTGCGAGGGCGGCAGATAGCTGTCGCTGGACACGTCGAGCACCGCTATGACCTTGCGCTCGGCGTCGAAAATCGGCGCAGCGGAACCGGTCATGAAGCGGTTGGCTTTGAGAAAGTGTTCATCGTGTTCGATATGCACCGCCTGCTCGCAGGCCAGCGCCGTGCCGATCGCATTGGTGCCGCTGGTGCGCTCGACCCAACTTGCACCAGCCTGAAACCCCCGGGCCAGATTCGGTTCGATAAACCGTTGCGTGCCCCACGAAGTCAGCACCTGGCCTTGATTGTCGGCGAGCATGATCAGGCAGTTGGAATTGCTGAGGATGTTTTCGTAATAGGGCAGGACTTCCTGATGCGTGGTCTGCACCAGCGAATGATGGCTGTCGAGCAACTGCGCGATGCTGGCGGCGGGCAGTTGATCGAAGGCCGGCGTGCTTTGGTGGTCGAGACCGAACGCGCGGCAACGTTGCCAGGACGTCTGGACGATCGCGTCGTGGGACAGCGGCGGGGCAGGTGCGGCCATGGCAGTCAGCCTCTGATGCAGCGATTTTTATTGTTGTTATGAACCCGATCTTTGGAACCTGCACAGATCCCCTGTAGGAGTGAGCCTGCTCGCGATAGCGGTCTATCAGACAAAATTGCATCGACTGACACACCGCTATCGCGAGCAGGCGAAGGCCTACAATGGATCTTTGGCGTTCACAGAGTTGGGCAAAAAGCGTTCATAGAGTGTTGTTCACTATTGTTCATTGTCAATCGCCCGACTGTTCAAATGTGTTCAGCAATGAACGCCCAATCCCGCCGCTTTCAACGATTTTCACGACAAATCAAACACTTGCCATTTCTGGCACGGAACTCGCTCCCGTGCACAGGTCGCTTGACTCCAATAATAAAAAGGCCGAGCCATGTCACTCACCCTGGAGCACGTCAGCCGTACCGTCGAGGGCCAGACCTGGATCGACGATGCGTGCCTGAAATTCGAACCCGGTTCGTTCAACGTTTTGCTCGGCCGCACGCTGTCCGGCAAAACCAGCCTCATGCGTTTAATGGCCGGTCTGGACAAACCCGACAGCGGCCGCATCCTGATGAACGGCGTCGACGTTACCCAACGTCCGGTGCGCCTGCGCAACGTGTCGATGGTCTATCAGCAGTTCATCAACTACCCGACCATGACCGTGTTCGAAAACATCGCCTCGCCGCTGCGTCAGGCCGGTGTGTCGAAAGAGATCATCCACAGCAAAGTGCAGGAAACCGCGAAGATGCTGCGCATCGAGAAGTTTCTGCAGCGCTATCCGCTGGAGCTGTCCGGTGGTCAACAGCAGCGCACCGCCATGGCTCGCGCCTTGGTCAAAGACGCCGAACTGATCCTCTTCGATGAGCCGCTGGTCAACCTCGATTACAAACTGCGCGAAGAACTGCGTCAGGAAATGCGCGAGCTGTTCAAGGCGCGCCACACCATCGCGATCTACGCCACCACCGAGCCCAACGAAGCGCTGGCACTCGGCGGCACCACGACGATTCTTCACGAAGGCCGGGTGATTCAGAGTGGCCCGTCGACTTCGGTGTATCACCAGCCGCAAACCGTGCTGGCGGCTGAATTGTTCTCCGAGCCACCGATCAACCTGATGCCCGGGCGCATCGCCGGCAACGAAGTCAGCTTCGCCAATTTTGTGCACTTCCCGTTGAACGTCGATCTGCGCCCGGTGGGTGAGGGCGAGTTCCGTTTTGGCGTGCGCCCCAGCCATATCTCGCTGGTGCCGAGCAACGATGACGATCTGGAACTGGCGGTCACCGTCGAAGTGGCGGAGATCAGCGGTTCGGAAACCTTCCTGCACGTGCGCAACGAGCATTTCCTGCTGGTGCTGCACCTGCCCGGCGTTCACGAATACGACGTCGATGCGCCGATCCGCATCTACATCCCGACCCATAAACTGTTCGTGTTCGATGCGCAGGGCCGTCTGGTGCAGGCACCGGGTCAACGTGTCGCGAGGGTTGCCTGATGGCCGAAATCCGTTTGCAGCACCTCGCCCACAGCTACAGTAAAACCCCGAGCGGCGCGGAGGATTATGCAATCCGCGAGATGGATCACGTCTGGGAGCAGGGCGGCGCTTACGCTTTGCTTGGGCCATCGGGTTGCGGCAAGTCGACCTTGCTCAACATCATTTCCGGGCTGCTCAGCCCCTCACAGGGCCACGTGTTGTTCGATGGCAAAGCGGTGAATGACCTGACGCCGGAGAAGCGCAACATCGCTCAGGTTTTCCAGTTTCCGGTGGTCTACGACACCATGACCGTGTTCGATAACCTGGCTTTCCCCTTGCGCAATCAGGGCATGGCCGAGGCGAAAGTGCACAGCAAGGTGCAGGAAATTGCCGAAGTCCTCGACCTGCAAAACCTGCTGAGCAAGAAGGCGCGCAACCTCACCGCCGACGAAAAACAGAAAGTCTCGATGGGCCGTGGTCTGGTCCGCGACGACGTTTCGGCGATCCTCTTCGACGAACCGCTGACGGTGATCGACCCGCACCTGAAGTGGAAACTGCGGCGCAAGCTCAAGCAGATCCACGAGCAGTTCAACATCACCATGGTCTACGTCACCCACGATCAACTGGAAGCATCGACCTTCGCCGACAAGATTGCGGTGATGTACGGCGGCCAGATCGTCCAGTTCGGCACGCCACGGGAATTGTTCGAGCGGCCGAGCCACACCTTTGTCGGCTATTTCATCGGCAGCCCCGGCATGAACCTGATCGACGTGCAGCCGCAACCCGGCGGCGTCGGTTTCGCCTCGACGCATCTGCCGCTGTCTGACGCGATGCAGCGACATATCGAACACGGCCAGTGGAAAAATCTGAAGGTTGGCATCCGTCCCGAGTTCATTCATGTCTGGGACGAGCCGTTTGATGACGCGATGCGGGCCAGGGTCGTACACGTCGAAGACCTCGGCACCTACAAGATCTTGACCCTCGACCTCGACGGCGCGCCGTTGAAAGTGCGCCTGGCCGAAGACAAACCGGTGCCGCAGGGCACGGCGTACATCAGTTTTCCGGCGCAGTGGCTGATGGTCTATGCCGATGAGTTTTTGCTCGAAGCCGACGATGAGGTGCAGCCATGAACAAGGTGCAAAACAACAAGGCCTGGTGGCTGGTATTGCCGGTGTTCCTGCTGGTGGCATTCAGTGCGGTGATCCCGATGATGACCGTGGTCAACTATTCGGTGCAGGACATCTTCGACCAGTCCAGCCGCTACTTCGTCGGCGCCGACTGGTACAAGCAAGTGCTGCTTGATCCGCGTTTGCACGACTCATTGCTGCGCCAGTTCATCTATTCGGCGTGCGTGTTGCTGATTGAAATTCCGCTGGGTATTGCCGTTGCGCTGACGATGCCAACCAAGGGCCGCTGGTCGTCGGTGGTGCTGATCATTCTGGCGATTCCGTTGCTGATCCCGTGGAACGTGGTTGGCACCATTTGGCAGATCTTTGGCCGCGCGGATATCGGCCTGCTCGGTTCTAGCCTCAATGCCATGGGCATCAGCTACAACTACGCCGCTAACACCATGGACGCCTGGGTGACGGTGCTGGTGATGGACGTCTGGCACTGGACTTCACTGGTAGCGCTGCTGTGTTTCTCCGGTTTGCGCGCGATTCCCGACGTGTATTACCAGGCCGCGCGCATCGACCGCGCCTCGGCCTGGGCGGTGTTCCGGCATATTCAGTTGCCCAAGCTGAAGAGCGTGCTGCTGATCGCGGTGATGCTGCGCTTCATGGACAGTTTCATGATCTACACCGAGCCGTTCGTGCTCACCGGCGGCGGGCCGGGCAACGCCACGACCTTCTTGAGTCAGACGTTGACCCAGATGGCCGTAGGGCAATTCGACCTTGGTCCGGCAGCGGCGTTTTCGCTGGTGTACTTCCTGATCATCCTGTTGGTGTCCTGGCTGTTCTACACCGCCATGACGCACTCCGACGCCAACCGCTGAGGCCCGGCCATGAGCAAAAGAAAGCTTATTCCGCTGCTGGTGTACATCCTGTTCCTGCTGGTGCCGATCTACTGGCTGCTGAACATGTCGTTCAAGAGCAACACCGAAATCCTCGGCGGCCTGACCCTTTTCCCACAGGACTTCACGCTGGCGAACTACAAGGTGATCTTCACTGATCCGAGCTGGTACAGCGGCTACATCAACTCGCTGTATTACGTCAGCCTGAACACGGTGATCTCGCTGAGCGTGGCGCTGCCAGCGGCGTATGCGTTTTCGCGCTACCGTTTTCTCGGCGACAAGCACCTGTTTTTCTGGCTGCTGACCAACCGCATGGCGCCACCGGCGGTGTTTTTGCTGCCGTTCTTCCAGTTGTATTCGTCGATTGGCCTGTTCGATACGCATATCGCCGTGGCGTTGGCGCATTGCCTGTTTAACGTGCCGTTGGCAGTGTGGATTCTGGAGGGCTTCATGTCCGGCGTGCCGAAGGAAATCGACGAAACCGCCTACATCGACGGCTACAGTTTCCCCAAGTTCTTCGTGAAGATTTTCATCCCGCTGATCGGTTCCGGCATCGGCGTCACGGCGTTTTTCTGCTTCATGTTTTCCTGGGTCGAACTGCTGCTCGCGCGCACGCTGACCTCGGTCAACGCCAAGCCGATTGCGGCGGTGATGACGCGCACTGTGTCGGCCTCGGGTATCGATTGGGGCGTGCTGGCAGCGGCGGGGGTGTTGACCATTCTGCCGGGCATGCTGGTGATCTGGTTTGTTCGCAACCACGTGGCCAAGGGCTTTGCCCTCGGTCGGGTCTGAGGAGCTGATGATGGAATGGATGAGTTGGACCACGCCTACCGCAGCTTTCTTTATTGTCATCGGCCTGATTCTGGTCGGCATGACCACTTGGGAATTGCGTTCGCCGAGCATCTTGCGGCGAGGTTTTCTGCCGATTGCCACCACCCGTGGCGATCGCTTGTTTATCGGTCTTCTCGGCAGCGCCTACCTGCATTTGCTGGTGATCGGCGCCACCGACTGGAGCATCTGGGTAGCGTCCGCGTTGTCCCTGGTGTGGCTGTTGGCTGTGATGCGTTGGGGCTAGTCGAGTCGTTCGGCAACGCGGCTCCACAACTTAAACAGGAGGTCTCTATGTTCGACAAAAACAATAAGCTGCGACATAGCATTTCATTGGCAGCCATGCTGGCACTCAGCGGTTTGAGCGCCGCCGCGTGGGCGGATGCCTACGAAGACGCGGCGAAAAAATGGATCGGCAGTGAATTCAAACCGTCGACCCTGACGGCCGAGCAGCAACTGGAAGAACTGAAGTGGTTCATCAAAGCGGCCGAGCCGTTTCGCGGCATGGACATCAAGGTCGTTTCCGAGACCCTGACCACCCACGAATACGAGTCGAAAGTGCTCGCCAAGGCCTTCAGCGAAATCACCGGGATCAAGCTCACCCACGACCTGCTGCAAGAAGGCGACGTGGTCGAGAAAATGCAGACGGTGATGCAGTCGGACAAGAATATTTATGACGGCTGGGTCAACGACTCGGACCTGATCGGTACGCACTTTCGCTACGGCAAGACCGAATCGATCACTGACCTGATGGCCAACGAAGGCAAGAACTTCACCTCGCCAACCCTCGACATCAAGGACTTCATCGGCATCTCCTTTACCACCGCGCCGGACGGCAAGATCTATCAACTGCCCGACCAGCAATTCGCCAACCTGTACTGGTTCCGTGCTGACTGGTTTGAACGTGCGGATCTGAAAGCCAAGTTCAAGGAAAAGTACGGCTATGAATTGGGCGTGCCGGTGAACTGGTCGGCCTATGAAGACATCGCCAAATTCTTCAGCGAAGACGTCAAGGAAATCGACGGCAAGCGCGTCTACGGGCACATGGACTACGGCAAGAAAGATCCGTCGCTGGGCTGGCGCTTCACCGATGCCTGGTTCTCCATGGCCGGTGGCGGCGACAAAGGTTTGCCCAACGGTTTGCCGGTGGACGAGTGGGGGATTCGCGTCGAAGACTGCCATCCGGTCGGTTCCAGTGTGACTCGCGGCGGCGACACCAACGGCCCGGCGGCGGTGTTCGCCACCACCAAGTATGTCGACTGGCTGAAGAAGTACGCGCCACCGGAAGCGGCGGGCATGACCTTCTCCGAGTCGGGACCGGTGCCATCGCAGGGCAACATCGCCCAGCAGATCTTCTGGTACACCGCGTTCACCGCCGACATGACCAAGCCGGGCCTGCCGGTGGTCAACGCCGACGGTACGCCGAAATGGCGCATGGCACCGTCGCCGCGCGGGCCGTATTGGGAGGAGGGCATGAAGCTCGGTTATCAGGATGTGGGTTCGTGGACGTTTATGAAATCCACGCCTGAGAAACAGAAGCTCGCGGCGTGGCTGTATGCGCAGTTTGTGACCTCGAAAACCGTGTCGCTGAAGAAAACCATCGTCGGCCTGACGCCGATTCGCGAGTCGGACATCAACTCGCAGGCGATGACCGATCTGGCGCCGAAACTCGGGGGCCTGGTCGAGTTCTACCGCAGCCCGGCCCGCGTGCAATGGACCCCGACCGGCACCAACGTGCCGGACTATCCGCGTCTGGCGCAACTGTGGTGGAGCCACATCGCCGAAGCGGCCAGCGGCGAGAAAACCCCGCAACAGGCGCTGGATGGTTTGGCCAAGGATCAGGACGCGATCATGACGCGCCTCGAACGCTCCAAGGCCCAAGCCGTTTGCGCACCGAAGATGAATCCGGAGCGCGATGCTCAGTACTGGTTTGATCAGCCGGGCGCACCGAAACCGAAACTGGCGAACGAGAAGCCGAAGGGCGAGACCGTGAGCTACAACGAACTGCTGAAATCCTGGGCGGATGCGCGTAAGTGATAGGGGAAGTGTGAAAGGCGAACGGCACCGCAAGGTGCCGTTTTCTTTCGCGCCTGATCTACCGTAATCGCGAGCAGGCTCACTCCCACAGATGCGGCGTACACCGCATCTGTGAACGACACAAAAACCTGTAGGAGTGAGCCTGCTCGCGATAGCGGTGTGTCAGACGAAAAAGATATCGACTGATCCGCCGCCAGCATTGATGTGTGCCGGTACTGGATGTGTCTTGATCAGACCAGAACAGCCAGATCTGTGTAACGAGCAACCAAAGCATCAGCCGTGAGCAACTTCATCGGCTCGGTCATCGCTGTGGCGATGATAATGCGGTCAAACGGATCGCGATGATGGTGCTCAAGATCCTTCACGGCGATGGCGTGCTCTGCAGTCACTGGCAGTTCAATAAAGCCACTGTCGAGACAATATTGGCGGATTTCTTCCAGATCAACATTCAGCTTGCCGAGCCCGACCTTGATTGCCATTTCCCAGAAAGTGGCGGCGCTGATGTAGATTTCGGCGGCGTTCTCAATCAATTTTCTGGCTTTGCCGGACAATCTGGCGTCATCACTGAGCGTCCAGAGCAAAATGTGCGTGTCGAGCAGAAGCCTCATGCTTGAGTGCCCTCAAATGTATCAAGCATGTCATCGGGCAGTGGTGAGTCGAAATCGTCGGGCAACACCAGTTTGCCTTTCATTGCGCCAATACGCTGAGCGCTGGGTTTTCCTACGGGAACGAGGCGAGCCATCGCCCGGCCATGCTTGGCAATCGTGATGACTTGGCCAGCAGCGGCATCATCGACGAGTTTGGATAAATTGTTTTTGGCTTCAGCCAGCGGAACGATGATCATCAGCTCACCCCTGTATTCTGGACAAATATAGCCAGAATATTTCAACGCTGCCAAACCATAGACTTCTTCAGCCCATTCGCAAACGATATCCCTGTTCATTTTTAGCCTCTCGTCGGTATTCCATCTGCCAAGGCCTCCACCATAGAGCTATCTACTCAAAACTGGCTGTAGGACAAAACGGAGGTTGCGGCGAGAGCTTTCGGCGTTTGTGTGGGGACGGGAGCAAATCGGTAAAAAATCGTACAAAAATATCGACTGACCCACCGCCATCGCGAGCGGGCGAAGGCCTACAGGTTTTAGCGGTGTTCACAAAACCTGAATACCCCGCAAATCACTGTGGGAGCTTGCCTGCAAGCGAAGGGGCCGGAAATCCAAGCCTGAACACCGTCATCGCCCCCGGCAAGCTCTTAACCTCCGCTACACCCTGATGCAGGCTCATGATCGAGCGCACAATTGCCAGCCCCAACCCGGTGCTGCCCTGCGAACGCGAGCGGCTGCTGTCGACGCGGTAGAAGCGGTCGAACAGATGAGGCAGGTGTTGCGCCTCAATCCCGGCGCCGGGGTTGCTGACCAACAGGGAGGCCTGGGTCGCACCTTGTTCGATCAGCAACGTCACGGTTTTCCCGGCAGGACAGTGGCGCAGCGCATTCGACAATAGGTTGGAAATCGCCCGCTGAATCATCAGCCGATCGCCCATCACGGTCGCACTGCCAAGCACATTCAAATGAATGTTCTTATCCTGCGCCGACAACGAAAACATCTCGGCCACTTTCGCGACTTCAACCTCCAGCGCCACCGCTTCAAACGGCGCCAGCGCCGACGGATGACTGACCTGCGCCAGAAACAACATGTCCGAGACAATCCGCGCGACGCGCTCCAGTTCCTCAGTGCACGACACCAGCACGTCCTTGTATTCCTCGGTCGTGCGCTCGCGGGACAAGGTCACCTGCGCCTTGCCCATCAGGTTATTGATCGGCGTGCGCAACTCATGCGCCAAGTCATCGGAGAATTGCGACAACTGCTGCACCCCGGCATCGAGCCGATGCAGCATGAAGTTGATGCCCTGTGCCAGTTCACTCAACTCCTGCGGCATGTTCACCACGGACAGCCGGTGTTCCAAATCCTGGGTCGAGACCATCGCCGCGACCTTGCGAAACTCGCGCAACGGCGCCAAGCCACGCTGCACCGCGCCCCAAGCGGTCAGACCGATAAACACCAGCAACAACGGCAAGGCAATCAGCGTTGAGCGCAGATAGGCGCTGAGCAGCGCCTCATCGTGGGCGTTATCCACTGACAGCAGCACCGGCACGCTGCTGCTGTCCTTGAGGCGAATCAGTTTCGAGGCGGTGAGGAATTTCTTGCCTTCCGCGTCGGTGCTGTCGCTGTAAGTCAATTGATCGGTGGTGGCGCGCACCGCTTTCAATTCGACGCGCGGATCGCTCAATCCCGAGCCGGATTTGAGCAGCGGCGAGCGCTGATTGAGGCGGTCATAAATGGTCAGCGTGAGGTTGTCATGCCCCATCACCTGATCGAGCAGAATATGCGGCTTGCCGGTGATTTCATTGGCATCGACGTACAACGACAGGCTGTGTTCGACCTGCGCCATCTTCTTTTCCAGGCTGTCTCTGGCAAGCGAATTCAGCTCATGGGTCAACGCGAAATAGGCAAGGATCGCCAGAAACACCACCAGCAGCGCGCCGAGAATACTCACCGTCAAACCGAGGCGCATCGACAGGCTGGAGGGCTTCATTCCCGTGCCTCCAGCACATAACCGACACCGCGCAGGGTGTGAATCAGTTTGCTGTCGAACGGGTCGTCGATCTTTGCCCGCAAACGGCGGATCGACACTTCGACCACGTTGGTGTCGCAGTCGAAATTCATGTCCCACACCAGCGAGATGATTTGTGTGCGCGTCAGCACTTCGCCGGACTGGCGCATCAGCAGATGCAGCAGGGCGAATTCCTTGGTGGTCAGGTCAATACGCTGTTGCCCGCGAAACGCGCGATGGCGGCCCGGATCGAGTTCCAGATCAGCAACTTTCAGCACCTGCGGCACCGGGATATTTTCGCTACGACGCATCAAGGTGCGCACCCGCGCCAGCAGTTCGGGAAACTCGAACGGCTTGACCAGATAATCGTCGGCACCCAGATCGAGGCCGCGAATCTTGTCGGCCAGACGCCCGCGCGCCGTCAGCATCATCACCCGCGTCGAATGGGTGCGACGCAACTGTTCCAGCACACCCCAGCCGTCGAGTTCCGGCAGGTTCACGTCGAGAATTATCAGGTCATACGCTTGTTGTTGCGCCAGATGCAGGCCATCGGCACCGGTGGCGGCGTGGTCAACGACATAACCACTTTCGGTCAAACCCTGATGCAAGTATTCGGCAGCTTTAAGCTCGTCCTCGACGACAAGGATTCGCATGATCTTTCACCACTTTTATTTAATGGGTATTTAATTTAAAAACCCTCACCCTAACCCTCTCCCGGAGGGAGAGGGGACTGAATGCGGGATATTTCAGAACTACGCCGACGTGAAACAAATTTGCTGAATCCATAATCGACTTGATTTAACAGGTCGACAACTAACGCCAGATACTTCGGTCGGCTCCCTCTCCCCCTAGGAGAGGGCTGGGGTGAGGGGATGTCCGCAAAGATAAAGGTTGTAGCCGCTACAGGGTCAACAACCCGGTGCTTTAAACCGGGGTTCTGCGACAGTCGGTCGCAGCGTGGGCCACGGGAATCTCGCAAGTTTGATTCCAGCAAGTGCAGTTCAGCAGATAACTACCGTGTTTTTGTTTCGATGTATTTCGATAACGCTGCTAGCACTTCGCATCCTAGAACAAAACAACTTCCCCAAACCGTGGATAACGGATTTGTAATGTTCCAGTCACCTTGTCGATAAGTTCAAAACCCTACCGTGGCGGCATCCGAGATTCTTGAATAAAGGAAGTCTTCCATTGCCCGGTTTAATAGAACTGATGGCGCAATCACGCCTAAAAAAAACAGTCAGCGGCCTGGTGTTGCTGGCCAGCGCCGGCCTTGCAAACGCATCGACGCTGACGCTGGACCAAGCCCTGCAAAGTGCTTTCGCCGGCAACCCGGAACTGGCCGCTGCGCAGTGGGAAATTGGCATCGCCCAAGGCGATCGTCAGCAAGCCGGGCTGATCCCCAATCCCGAAGTGTCGTGGGAAGCCGAAGACACTCGCCGCGAGTCGCGCACGACCACGGTGATGCTCAGTCAACCGATTGAACTTGGCGGCAAACGCGGTGCACGCATCGATGTCGCCAGCCGTGCGCAAGACGCTGCCGGCATCGAACTGGAGCGCAAGCGCAATGCCTTGCGCGCCGATGTGATTCAGGCATTCAACAGCGCGCAAACCGCGCAGCAACGCTTGCAGCTGTCCCGGCAATCCCTGCAATTGGCCGAGCACGGTGTGCGCGTGGCGCAAGGGCGCATCGAAGCAGGCAAATCATCCCCGGTCGAAGGCACGCGGGCGCAAGTGCAGCTCTCGCAAGTGCGCCTTGAACTGAGCCGCGCCGAACGCGATCAGGCCGCCGCGTACCAACAATTGGCGCAAGTCATGGGCGCGCCGTTGCCGACGTCGACCCAGGTGCAGGCGCCCACGCAAAGCATGCCGGCCGTACCACCACCGACAAGATTGCTCGAGCGTTTGAACGAGACTGCCGAACTGCGTCTGGCCAAGTTGCAGATCGATCAGCGCGAAGCATCGTTGGGCCTGGAAAAGTCCCAGCGCATCCCCGATCTCACCGTCAGTATCGGCAGCCAATACAGCGAAACCGAGCGCGAGCGGGTCAACGTGGTCGGGCTGTCTATGCCGATTCCGCTGTTCAATCGCAATCAAGGCAACGTGCTCGCGGCCGCGCGCCGCACCGATCAGGCGCGGGATCTGCGCAACGCCACCGAGCTGCGTTTGCGCACGGAAATCCAGACCAGCCTTGAGCAATGGCAGACCGCCAACGGCGAAGTCACTGCGTTCAACCAGACCATCCTGCCCGCCGCGCAAAGTGCGGTCGACAGCGCCACGCGCGGGTTCGAAATGGGCAAGTTCGGCTTTCTCGATGTGCTCGACGCGCAACGCACGTTGATCAGCGCTCGCAGCCAATACATCCAGGCCGTCAGCGAAGCCACTGACGCCCGCGTACGCATCGAACGGATCTTTGGCGACCTCAGCGTCAGCCGTTGAATTTCATTTTTCAGACAACTGCGCGCA
Source organism: Pseudomonas neuropathica (assembly GCF_015461835.1). GTDB lineage: Bacteria > Pseudomonadota > Gammaproteobacteria > Pseudomonadales > Pseudomonadaceae > Aquipseudomonas > Aquipseudomonas neuropathica. Next base: position 146,103 of record NZ_JACOPX010000014.1, read on the forward strand.
GGCACGGCGCAGAGGAGTTTCCATGGACAAAAAATTGATGGTGGTCGCGGTGGCGACGTTGGCGCTGGGCATTGGCATCGGCTCGCAGTGGTCAGGTCACGCAAGTATCGACGCGCATGCCGATGAGGCCGCTGAACACGCCGATCATGCGCAGGAAGATGCAGCGGCTGAACATGCCGAAGAAGGGCACATCGAATTGAGCGCGGAGCAGATCAGCGCTGCCGGCATTCAACTGGCCGAGGCAAAACCGCAAAACATCAGCCGCGGCCTGCCGTTCCCCGGTGAAGTGCGCTTTGACGAAGACCGCACCGCCCACGTCGTGCCACGTGTGCCGGGCGTGGTCGAATCGGTGGCGGTGAATCTCGGGCAGACGGTGAAGAAGGGCCAGTTGCTGGCAGTGATCGCCAGTCAGCAGATCTCCGATCAACGCAGCGAACAGGCGGCCGCGCAACGTCGCCTGGCTTTGGCGCGCACCACTTATGAGCGCGAGAAAAAACTCTGGCAGGACAAGATCTCTGCCGAGCAGGATTTCCTCCAGGCGCGCCAAGCGTTGCAAGAAGCTGAAATTGCCCTGAGCAATGCGCAGCAGAAGATCAGCGTACTCAGCGGCAGCGTGGTCGCCACTGGCGGCAACCGCTACGAACTACGCGCGCCGTTCGATGGCGTGGTGGTAGAAAAACACCTGACGCCGGGCGAGGTGGTCGATGAGGCCACGGCGGCTTTCACCCTCTCGGACTTGTCGCGAGTGTGGGTGACGTTCGGGGTGTCGCCGAAGGACTTGAACAAGGTGCAAGTGGGCGAGTCGGTCACTGTCAGCGCGTCCGAACTGAACGCCGAAGTGGTTGGCAGTGTGGCTTACGTCGGCAGTTTGCTCGGCGAACAAACCCGCACCGCGACCGTCCGCGTCACCCTGGAAAATCCGCAAGGCTCGTGGCGCCCCGGTCTGTTCGTCACCGCGCTGGTGGCGACCGACAGCCGCGAAGCGCAAGTCGCCGTACCGGAAACCGCGATCCAGACCGTCGAGGACAAGCCCACGGTATTCGTTCGCACCGACGACGGTTTCGAAGCGCGCGCAGTAGAGCTGGGCAGCCGCGCCGCCGGCCACGTCGAGGTCACCCAAGGCCTGGAAGCGGGCGTGCAAGTCGCCAGCGCCGGCAGCTTCGTCCTCAAATCGGAACTGGGCAAAGCCTCAGCCGAGCATAGTCATTAATTCTGGAAGGTCCTCATGTTCGAACGCCTGATCCAGTTTGCCATCGAGCAGCGCATCATCGTCCTGCTCGCCGTTCTGCTTATGGCCGGCCTCGGCATTGCCAGTTATCAAAAGCTGCCGATCGACGCCGTGCCCGACATCACCAACGTCCAGGTGCAAATCAACACCGGCGCCGCCGGGTTTTCGCCGCTGGAAACCGAGCAGCGCATCACTTTCCCGATTGAAACCGCCATGGCCGGTCTGCCGGCACTCGAACAGACCCGTTCGCTGTCGCGCTCGGGCCTGTCGCAAGTCACGGTGATCTTCAAGGACGGCACTGACCTGTTCTTCGCCCGTCAATTGGTCAACGAGCGTTTGCAGATCGCCAAGGAGCAATTGCCTGAAGGCGCAGAGGCGGTCATGGGGCCGATCTCTACTGGGCTCGGCGAGATTTTTCTGTGGACGGTTGAGGCGAAGGAGGGCGCGTTGAAGGACGACGGCACAAGCTACACGCCGACCGATCTGCGGGTGATTCAGGACTGGATCATCAAGCCGCAACTGCGCAACGTGCCCGGTGTCGCCGAGATCAACACCATCGGCGGTTTCGCCAAGGAATACCAGATCGCGCCGGACCCGAAACGCCTGGCGGCGTACAAGCTGACTCTCACCGATCTGGTCACTGCGCTCGAGCGCAACAACGCCAACGTCGGCGCCGGTTATATCGAGCGCAGCGGCGAGCAGTTGCTGATCCGCGCGCCGGGGCAAGTGGCGAGCACCGAGGACATCGCCAACATTGTCATGGCCAATGTTGACGGCACGCCGATCCGGGTGAAGAACGTCGCCACCGTGGAAATCGGCCGCGAATTGCGCAGCGGTGCGGCCACGGAAAACGGTCGTGAAGTGGTGCTTGGCACGGTGTTCATGTTGATCGGCGAGAACAGCCGCACGGTCTCGCAAGCGGTCGCCAGCAAGCTCGAACAGATCAACAAATCCCTGCCGCAAGGCGTGATCGCCGTGCCGGTTTACGACCGCACGCACCTGGTCGACAAAGCCATCGCCACGGTGAAAAAGAACCTCATCGAAGGCGCGATTCTGGTGATCGCGATTCTGTTCCTGTTCCTCGGCAACATCCGCGCGGCGCTGATTACGGCGATGGTGATTCCGCTGTCGATGCTGTTCACCTTCACCGGCATGTTCAGCAACAAGGTCAGCGCCAACCTGATGAGCCTCGGTGCGCTGGACTTCGGGATTATTGTCGACGGCGCGGTGGTGATCGTTGAGAACACCCTGCGCCGCCTGGCCCATGCGCAGCAGCATCACGGCCGTTTGCTGACCCGTGCTGAGCGTTTCAAGGAAGTCTTTGCCGCAGCGAAAGAGGCTCGGCGACCGCTGATTTTCGGGCAGTTGATCATCATGGTCGTGTACCTGCCGATCTTCGCGCTGAGCGGTGTCGAGGGGAAAATGTTCCACCCGATGGCGTTCACCGTGGTGATTGCGTTGCTCGGTGCGATGCTGCTTTCCGTGACCTTTGTGCCAGCGGCGATTGCGCTGTTCGTGACTGGCAAGGTCAAGGAAGAAGAGGGCGCGGTGATGCGCGGCGCACGTCGCGTTTACGCGCCGGCGCTGGCCTGGGTCATGTCCCATCGCGCAATCGCAGTGGGCGCGGCGTTGGGCGTGATCGTGCTCAGCGGAGTGCTCACCAGTCGTATGGGCAGCGAGTTTGTACCGAGCCTCAGCGAAGGCGATTTTGCTCTGCAAGCATTGCGTGTGCCGGGCACCAGCCTGACGCAATCGGTGGATATGCAGCAGCGACTGGAGACGTTGATTCTGGCGAAGGTGCCGGAAGTCGAGCGTGTGTTTGCCCGCACCGGTACCGCCGAAATCGCCTCGGATCCGATGCCGCCGAATATCTCGGACAGCTATGTGATGCTCAAACCGAAAGAGCAATGGCCGGACCCGGACAAATCCCGCGAAACCCTGACGGCCGAGCTGCAGGCTGCCGCCGCGACGTTGCCGGGCAGCAACTACGAGCTGTCGCAGCCGATTCAATTGCGCTTCAACGAACTGATTTCCGGCGTGCGCAGCGATGTCGCGGTGAAGGTGTTTGGCGATGACATGGACGTGCTCAATGCCACGGCGGCGAAGATTGCCGTAGCGATGCAGAAGGTCAACGGCGCATCCGAGGTCAAGGTTGAGCAGACTACCGGGTTGCCGGTGCTGACCATCAACATCGATCGCGATAAAGCCGCGCGCTACGGACTCAACGTGGGTGACGTGCAGGACACCATCGCCGTCGCGGTGGGCGGGCGGCAGGCCGGGACGTTGTATGAGGGTGACCGGCGTTTCGATATGGTCGTGCGCCTGTCCGATGCCATGCGCAAGGACATCGACGGGCTGTCGGCGCTGCTGATTCCGGTGCCCGCGCTGAGCGGCGCTGCGAATCAGATCGGTTTCATCGCACTGCAAGACGTCGCTAGCCTCGACCTGGTGCTTGGGCCGAATCAGGTCAGCCGCGAGAACGGCAAGCGGCTGGTGATCGTCAGTGCCAACGTGCGCGGGCGTGATATCGGCTCATTTGTCAGCGAGGCCGGTGAGGTGATCGAACGTGACGTGCAGGTCCCGGCCGGTTACTGGACCAGTTGGGGCGGCCAGTTCGAGCAACTGCAATCGGCGGCCAAGCGCTTGCAGATCGTGGTGCCGGTGGCGTTGCTGTTGGTGTTCGGGTTGTTGTTCATGATGTTCAACAACCTCAAGGACGGCTTGCTGGTGTTTACCGGGATTCCGTTTGCCTTGACCGGTGGGGTCATGGCGCTGTGGCTGCGGGATATTCCGTTGTCGATTTCCGCTGGCGTCGGGTTTATCGCGTTGTCCGGGGTGGCGGTGTTGAACGGCTTGGTGATGATTGCGTTTATTCGTAATTTGCGTGAGGAGGGGCGGTCGCTGTCCGATGCTATCAACGAAGGTGCGTTGACGCGTTTGCGGCCGGTGCTGATGACGGCGTTGGTGGCGTCGCTGGGCTTTATTCCCATGGCGCTTGCGACCGGCACCGGTGCAGAGGTGCAGCGACCACTGGCGACCGTGGTGATCGGCGGGATTTTGTCTTCCACGATCCTGACGTTGCTGATCTTGCCGGCGCTCTACCAACTCGCCCATCGCCGGGATGAGGACACCGAACTCATGACTAAGTGATCGCCCCTGTGGAAGCTAGTCTGCTAGCGATGGCGTCCTACAGCCAAGGCCAGAATCGGGACGGGCGCTGAACCCTGAATATGCCGCAGCGCTGGAAACGATGGCGACAAATGGCTGGAGGCACCTGTTAGTTCTTACAGTATCTGGCCCGGGAAAACAGGTTCAGTATTGGTTCACTGATGCCAAGATTCACGTCACCATGAATACACACCATGACACAGCCACTCCGACCTTGTCGGTCATGGACCCGCGAGCATTGGCGATTCGCAATGTTGCCTATTGTCGGCATCCGGACCAATCCGACATCGAATCGCGCATTACCCGGCAGATCTTTGATGCCGCAAGGCGGCAAGTGGCGTCGTGGGATCCACGCTTGTGGGGCGCTGCGCCGAATCCGAATCTGGCCACCCGCTACACGTTGAGCGGACAAACGGTACTGACAGACAGCGTTGACGCCGGTTGGCGGTTGAGCCTGTTGAGTGAAGCTGGTTCGATGTGTTCTGGCTGGGATGCGCGGGGCAACCAGAGCCATCATCAATACGATGCGCTCCAACGGCCGATAGCGCTCATCGAGCAAGCGCACGGTGGGCCATCTCAGGTGGTTGAGCGTCGGGTTTATGGGGATGCCACGGATGAATGCGCGCTGCACAATCAGTGTGGCCAACTGATTCGCCATGACGATCCTGCCGGCAACCGGCACTTCAATGATTATGGCCTTGGCGGCGCAGTGCTGGTGGAGTCGCGGCGCTTTTTGATTGAGCTTGCGCCGCCCGACTGGCCACCCGAACCCGCCGACCGGGAAGAGTATCTCGAAGAAAAAGTGTACGTCACCCGCCAGACATTCATCCCGACAGGTGAGCTTCAGCGTCATACCGATGCGGTGGGTAACATCAAAACGGTGCATTACGACGTGGCTGGAAAGCCTCGCGCGACCTGGCTTCTGCAGGCCGGCGGGGGCAAGACGCCGAAATGCCTGGTCAGCGAAATCTGTTACAACGCTCAGGATCAGGTCGAAAGTGAAGCGGCTGGTAACGGTGTTATTGCCCGTGCCGAGTACCGCAGTGAAGACGGCCGGTTACTTAGATTAGTGGCAGTTGCCGGCGTACAAACACCCTTGCAGGATCTGAACTACAGCTATGACCCGGTGGGCAACATCGTCGGTCTGGAAGACAAAGCCGTGGCGGTAAGTTACTTCAACAATCAACGTGTCGAACCGGTCAGCCGATATCGCTACGACAGCCTGTACCAACTGATTGAAGCCAAGGGCTGGGAAGTCAGTAACCCAAGTCACGGCCCGGCATTGCCGGATCTGTTGCCGACTCCGCTGGACCCCAATCAACGACGCAATTACACCCAGACATTTGATTACGATGCGGCGGGTAATCTGATCACTCGTCACCACAGTGGCACCCCGGGTTTTTCGATGTTTACCTCTGCTGGCAACAATCGAAGTCTGGGGCAGCGTGATGACGGTTCCCTGCCAGAAGAAAGCGATATCGTTAACGGATTCGATAACTGCGGCAATCAGTTGGAGCTGTTACGCGGGCAGAAAATGGTTTGGGATATACGCAATCAGCTGGATCAGGTCACTTTGGTTTCGCGTGAAAACAGCACTGATGACTGCGAATGTTTTCGCTACGACCGACATGGGCATCGTTTGCGCAAAGTGTCCATCAAGCAGGCTTCCGGTCGAACCCTTCGCAGCGAGGTTCGCTATCTCGATGGTCTTGAATTACGTTACAGCGCCGGTGATGGCGAGTATCAGGTCATCAATGTCGAGCTCGGTCGAACTTCTGTACAGATACTCCATTGGCCTGACGGTGCTCATGCCGATCAAGTTCGCTACAGCTATGGTGATCTTGTTGGTTCCTCTACGTTGGAGCTGGATGCGCAAGCCGGCATTCTGACACTGGAACACTATTACCCTTTCGGTGGTACAGCATGCTGGGCCGGAAAAAGTGGGGAGGTGGCGACATACAAAACCAATCGGTATTCAGGTAAGGAACGGGACGCAACGGGGCTTTATTACTACGGTTTTCGATACTGCGCGCCTTGGTTACAGCGTTGGATGAGCCCGGATCCGGCCTTTGATGGACTTAACCTGTTTGCAATGGTCGGCAACAACCCGATAAGCATTGTTGACTCCGACGGTTTGGAGGGGAGCGATGCGCAGAACAGATGGCGTAGGGCGTACGCTGGAGTCGTGGCATCAAAAGATGGTGTATGGGTACGCTCTGTTGGCCCGGGAATAATTGCAGTCGACATCACTGGCGGTAATGAGCTTTTCAACCGCATGGGAATGGATATGGAACGCTCCGTCAAAGGTGACAGGAGTCTTGCCTATTTGTCTCTTGATCCGTCAATGCGAGGCAAAGTGGCCGGGGCCGAACTGGGTATTCGTCTGAATACAGTGTCGGGAGAAAACATAAAGTTGCAAGCAGGTCTTCAGAACGCAGCTGTCGTAGCCTATGTAAATGGTGGTTTTTTCAACCTGAAAAATCAGGCTAGCAAGTACGTCTCGCCTTTTGCGTCGATCGGCCCCAGCAAGATCGGAGGTCAAAAGCAGATTTATGCGCCTGTACCTTCTGACTATCGAAGACATTTTGTGACAGTCCGAATGAGAGACGGCTCGAGGATTGAAGCCGGGCCTCTTCTGTCGCAGGGTGGCGAAGCTGCTTTTCCGGAAAGCATGTTAGGTCATACCAAGTTTCTCTTTGACCCCAAGAACAATCAACCTGGAAAGTTGGGTCATGCAGGTTCACCTAACATTCGTTCGGGAATCACTTTGCCCGGCGGATCAGAAACCGGGCAGCGTACGCGTCTGGCATGGGGCAACAGCACCGGACGTAACGAAACGGCTACGGGCTATACCATGCCTGAATGGTCCAGAGTGATGGCCAGGCTTGAAGGTATGAGTGGGGCTGGAGGATGGTCAGTGAACCTTGATGGCGGATATTCCGCCGGGATTGGTGTGGTTGGCGCGCAGGGTGATGTGCTCTACAGGCGACCTCAGGAGGGCGCGCCAGTCAGATCCATCGGCAACTTCTTTGCCTACTATCAAAAGCCCCAGAATCAGGGTTTTTTCAAAAAATGGTTTTCATGAGTATTGGCGGATGAGCCTTTTTTCCATCGCACCTGTTAGTTCTTACAGTATCGGGCGAAAGAAAACAGGTGCAGTCTTGGTCCTCTGATGCCAAGGACTCGCGTAGCCATGAAGACTCACCATGACACCGCCACTCCGACCTTGTCGGTCATGGACCCGCGAGCATTGGCGATTCGCAGCGTTGGCTATTGTCGGCATCCGGACCAAACCGACATCGAATCGCGTATTACCCGGCAGATCTTTGATGCAGCGGGGCGTCAGGTGGCCTCGTGGGATCCGCGATTGTGGGGAACGGCGCCGCAGCCGAACCTGGCCACCACGTACGGATTGAGCGGGCAGGCATTGCTGACGGACAGCGTCGATGCCGGTTGGCAGTTGAGTCTGCCGGATCAGGCTGGCTCATTGCATTGTTCCTGGGACGCCCGAGGTAGCGAATGCCATCGCGACTATGACGACCTGCAGCGCCCGATTGTTGTGACGGAGCAGGCCCGTGGCGAACTGCCTCGTGTGGTTGAGCGATTAAGTTATGCCGATACGGGTGATGCCTTCGCCCAGCACAATCAGTGCGGTCGCCTGATCCGCCATAATGACCCGGCGGGGACCCGGCTCATCCACGACTATGGTCTGGCCGGTGCCGAGCTGGTCGAATCGCGGCGCATGCTGACGGACCTCGATCTGCCCGACTGGCCCAGCGACCCTGAACACCGTGATGGGTTGCTGGAGAAGCAGTCCTACGTCACCCGCTACGTTTTCTGTCCGACCGGTGAACTCCAGCGGCAGACCGATGCCATGAACAATGCCCAAACCTTCCATCACGACGTGGCGGGCAAACTTTCTGCGGTGTGGCTTCACCCGGCCGGCGCGGATAAGCAGCCCAAGTGCCTGGTCAGTGCTATCCGTTACAACGCGCAGGAGCAGATCGAACAGGAGACCGCCGGTAATGGTGTCATGACCCGCGCAGAGTACAGCCCTGAGGATGGTCGGCTGCTGAAGCTCAGCGCAGCCGTCGGCGAACAAACACCCTTGCAGAATTTGCATTACGTCTACGACCCGGTGGGCAATATCGTCAGCCTCGAAGACAAAACCCAGGCCCTGACCTACTTTAACCAGCAGCGCATCGAACCGGTCAGCCGCTATCGCTATGACAGCCTGTATCAACTGGTCGAAGCCAAGGGCTGGGAAGTCAGCCAGCCGAGCCATGGCCCGGCATTACCGGATCTGCTGCCCACACCGCTGGACCCGAATCAGCGGCGCAACTACACCCAGACATTCGATCACGACGCGGCGGGCAATCTGCTCACCCGTCATCACAGCAGTGCGGCGGGTTTTTCGATGTTTACCTCGGCTTGCAGCAATCGAAGTCTGGCCCAGCGCGACGATGGCTCTCTGCCGGGAGAACCGCAGATTTCGGAAGGATTTGATCGCGCTGGCAATCAGCTGCAATTGCAGCGCGGACAGGCCATGAGCTGGGATGTGCGCAATCAATTGAGACGAGTGACGCTGGTGCAACGCCAGGACGAGCCGAATGACGACGAAGGTTATGTTTACGATCGACCCGGCCATCGGTTGCGTAAAGCACGCCTCAGCCAGACATCCGGGCAAACCCTGAAAACAGAAGTGCGTTATCTGCCGGGTCTTGAGGTGCATCGCGAAGCGAACGGAAAAGAGCGGCATGTTATCAGTGTCGAAGCCGGGCGTAATCAGGTGCGAATGCTGCATTGGCCTGATGGAGGTGAAAGCGATCAATTGCGTTACAGCCTGAGTGATCATCTCGGTTCCAGCACTCTGGAATTGGATGAGGGGGCGGGGATTTTGAGTCAGGAGCACTATTATCCGTTTGGTGGTACGGCGTGCTGGGCGGGTAAAAGTGTTCTGGTGGCGAAGTACAAAACCATCCGTTATTCGGGTAAGGAACGCGATGCTACCGGGCTCTATTATTATGGTTATCGGTATTACGCATCGTGGTTGCAACGCTGGATAAGTGCTGATCCAGCGGGTCCTGTTAATGGGTTGAATATTTTTATTTTTGTTTCAAATAATCCGATAGTGTTCAGTGATGAGGATGGGCGAGTTTATGAGGCCAGGAACGATCAATTTGAGCGTGCGCTACCGCCAGGCTCTATTGTTGCTCGAGGCTTGGTGGAGTTTCCAGCGGATAAACAAACTATAATTCTAGAGGCTTTCGCCCAAGTCGAGCTTATTTATACAAATGCTCAAGTTGCTATCAGTTCGGACTTGGTGGATCACGCAGCAATATTGACAGATTTCTTCGGTGCCGGGTATGAGTCTGTAAAACCCAGCGTCTTAGATGCTTTTACCAAGGGAGCGGAATGGGCAAAGAAGTACCAACAGCCATGGGGCTCGGACAGAATCGTCGGGGTTAATGTTCAAGGTGTGGCTGCTTCTGTATTTAAAGACGATAAGCAGGGGCGGATTTTTTTGAATGTAAATACTCTCGATCCAACTAAACTGGCTTACGTGCTTAGTCATGAACTCACTCATTTAAAGGAAGTGGATGGGGTTGCCGGGACTCAGGCCATGGATAATTTTTATTTACCGAAGGCAAAGCAGCGGCCTTGGTCGGATTTTTTCATGAAGGGCATGGTTCCAGAACACATAATTGTCGCTGCCAAGTTTCCGAGCGCTCGACAGGAGTTTGCATTTGGGGTCGCAACGCATTCAGGTGTGGATCCGTCGAATTTGAATTACGACACTGCGGCCTCTTTATTCAACCGCAACCCTGGCATCAGGACGCGAATGGCATCTGAAAATGCGGACAGTATCAGGGGGGCAGCTTCCGAACTCAGCGATCGACTGGTAGACAGCCGAGCTAAGAAATTTGGGTAGCGCTGCAGGTAAACAAGTTGACGCCGCTGTTCCTGTCGGCGTTGTACGAGGCCTGTTACAAGATTCGCGGGCCGAAAAAGGATGCTCAATAAAAGCGAGCGCTCCCGCTCATCGCCAGCAGACTGGCTCCCACAGTTGGTTTCATGTCCGGCTTCGAAAGAGTGCCCGGCACATAACGGATATGTAATTTCCCCGCCACCGTCACGCAAGGTTCGGATTGTTACCTTGATCCCGTCAGCTACTTAAACGAGGAATCAACGATGAAACTTGCCCGACTCAGTGCTTTCGCAGCCGCTTTGACGATCTCTTCCGTGGCGTTGGCCGAAGGCGGTGGTGACCGCACATTCGAGCGGATGATGACCAACAACGACCGTTCCATGGAGCTGTTCGTCGCCAAGGAAAAGACCGCCGGCAACCCGGTTGTCGTCACTGACAAGAAAGACGACAAAACCCGCGATCTGTAAGTCTGCTGCACCTGAACAAGCCCGTTATCGCGCATCGATGCCGGGCTTTTTTTACGCCCGGATGTGAAGGAAAACGATATGAAAGTACTCAAGTTGATTGCATTCACAGCAGTCATGGCGATGTCTGTGAATGTGCTGGCTGAAGGCGGTGGTGACCGCACCTTTGAACGTGCGCTCAGCGCCAACAGCAAAGCCATGGAACAGTACGCCGCCAACCAGGGCAAAGCGCCGCCGGTGGTGAAGGATTACCAATACGGAATGAAGCTGGATGTGGCCAAAGTGGTGAGCGTGGTGAAGCCGCAGGCTGCGTGCAAAGTGGTGCCGACGGCCATGACTTATGAGGATTCCACAGGTCAGCTCAACACCATCAAGTACAACGTGATGGGAGTGTGTCGAAACGGCGGGAGCTGAATCTGTAACGTCTAATCGCGGTCCCGTGTAGGAGCTGCCGAAGGCTGCGATCTTTTGATCTTGATCTTTAAAATCAAAAGATCGCAGCCTTCGGCAGCTCCTACAGGGGCCAAATTGCAATATCACGCTGCGTATTTCAATTCGTGATGTTTAAAGGTTGTGTGGGAATCGCGGAACCTTCCCACAATGTTTTCAGGTTGTCCGTCGGACGACCGCGCTCTAGCCTGTGTGGGTCGCTGCCAATTCAGCGATCGGGATTGGAACCCCGTGGCTTTACAGAAAGCGAAAGCACTTTTCATGACGTATGCTTGCACACCTTTGATGGTATGCAGTTCGTTATGGCAGCTGTGCGCGGGAGACTTCGAGTCTGTCGGGTTTTCTGTTCCCCGGGTTCCAACCTGCGTACAGCTGCCACCCTTTCGATTGGAACCGAATGGGCCAGCTCCACTATCAGAACAGAAGATGAACCTTATGAAAAAGCCAACACCCAATCCCCCCGAAACAGACGCCATCCCCGACGCCAACTCAACATCCCCGTACGCCTCCGTCGACACCCGAAAACTCCACGAAGCCGCCGACCGCGCCCTCGATTTCTACCTCAAACCCTCAGCCGCGATCATGTCCGCACCGTACATCCCCAACCAGATGTTCCTCGTCAATCCCAAAGCCGATACCGAATCATTACTGGCCAACGCCAGCGAATCCCTGGCCTCGGCCACGGTGATGCTCGGCGACTTCGCCGCGCTGCTGGGCGGCACCCATCGCAAGACCCTGCTGGGTATCGCGCAGGTCGTCATGCTCGGCGAACTGGCGGTGAACAAGGCACTGGATAACGTCGAACCAGACGCTTGACCTTGTGGGAGCGAGCTTGCTCGCGAAAGCGGTGGATCAGTCGATGATGATGTTGTCTGTGCCGACGCCTTCGCGAGCAAGCTCGCTCCCACAGGTGTTCGGGGTGAATTGAAGTCCGGACATAAAAAAAGCGCCCCGAAGGACGCCAAAAGATTCACCTCTTACCAAAGGAGCAAGGAGCTTCTAAAGGTGAATTTGCATCAACCGCGTAATCAGAGAATTGCCAGCGGATACTCGACAATCACCCGCACTTCATCCAGATCCGACTCAAACGCCGTGGCGCGGGTGGTGGCTTGGCGCAAGCGCAGTGACAGGTCTTTCATCGAACCGCTTTGCACCACGTATTTGACTTCGATATCGCGCTCCCATCGCTTCTGATCGGTCAGCGGATTGCCCTCGGCATCGCGGCGCATGTACACGGCGTTGGCGTTGGAATAATCAGCGTCGGTGCCGCGCGCGTAACGGGTCATGAACGACAAACCCGGCACGCCGTAAGTGCTCATGTCGAGGTCATAACGCACCATCCACGAACGTTCTTTCGGCGAGTTGAAGTCGCTGTACTGGATCGAGTTGTCGAGGAAGATCGAGTCGGACTGGCGCAGGTAATCGAAGTCGTCATTGCCGTTGTTGCGCTGGTGGGAGAGGGCGACGGAGTGGGCACCAAGCTTGACGCCAACGCGGCCACTCCAGATGTTGTTGTCGAATTCGCCGAGCAGTTGTTTGCCCTCGTCGACGGCCTTGTAATAGTTCAGGCCACCGAACAGTGAGAGGTCATCGGACAGCGGATACGTCCAGGCCGTACCGGCGTAATACTGATTCCACGCATCCTTGAGACGGCTGGAATACAGACTGAAACTGAGGTTCTTGTTCAACGCGTAATCGCCGCCACCGTAAGCAATCCACGGCGAATTGACCGGGCCAGCGTAGAAAGTGGCGAAGTTCTCGCGCATGTCGCTGGACACCGGTTGGCTCATCGCATGCAACCGACCACCCTGAACCGATAGACCTTCAATGCTGGTGTTGCTCGCCGTCACGCCGCGAAAGCTTTCCGGCAACAAGCGCGAGTCACCCGCCGCGACCACCGGGTTGGCCGGGAACACATCACCGACCCTGACCACCGTATCGAACGCCCGAATTTTCGCGGCGCCACCGACCTTGGTGTATTCGTCCCGCGCCTCGCCATCACTGTTGACCGGCAACACATCAAACGAACTGCGCCCGCCATTACGGCCGTCACCACTGTCGAGTTTCAGACCAATCATGGCAAACGCATCGACACCAAGGCCGACGGTACCTTGGGTAAAACCGGATTCGAACTTGCTGATCACGGCATGCGCCCAAGCCTCGGAATAACCGTTGCCGGTCGGGCTGGACTGGCCGTTGCGATGATCACGATTGAAGTAGAAGTTACGGTTGAGCACCGTCAGGCTGCTGCCTTCGACAAAGCCTTCGGGCTTGTCCTCTGCAGACACCACGGACGGCCCGGCGCCGACCACCACCGCTAAAGCGGCCATCGATATTTTTGAATTGTTAACCATCAAACACTCCTTGGGTTCGGCAGAACGGGAACGTGCATCGGCGTGGGTTTTATTGTTCGGCGGGGCAGGGCCCGCCGGCATGGTCGCCGGGTGACATCGTTGCAAGCTGCGGATAACGCCAGGGTGATGGGGGAATTACAATTTCGTCACGTAACAGGAATCCTGCGGCAGAGGTGTTCGCGATCGTAAGATGGCCTTGGCGATGTTCGTGTTTTGCCTGGAACTGTGCTGGAACAGCGAAGGGGCTGCTAGCGGTCGGATGTTTTATCTGGCTCGTAGACGGCTATGCGTTCGACAAGTGCCTGGCCTGATCAAGACCGATCATATGCACTCTCTTGACATAGCTTGAGTCGGATACTGCCATATGGGTCTGTAGATGCCGGCGCTCGGAATGCGTAATCGGGTTATAGGATTTTCCATAGACCGCCCCAGCCTCCTTGTAAGGTTTGGTTGTAAACGTTTCTTGTGCAAATTCCTTGAATACGAAATCGGGGGATCGGGCAATGACATCCAAAAACACCACGCCCGAGTCGTCCCCTGTTTCGGAAGTGCCTGCCATCCAGTCCAATGCCAGTTTTGAAAATTGACGGAACTGCCAATTGATCACGGCATCTCCCGCTTTTATCGAACTTGCAGTTCGCAGGGAAAACAACGCCTCACTACTGTCTTGTAATGCCAACGTAGCATTCTGGACCTCGTGCTCGGACAGCGGCTCGCGCAGATTTTTTTTCCAGAATTGCTCGACCTCTTTGGTCGATGTTTTTTCATAACTCTGGATTTTTCGGGTGATATCAAATGCCGCGGAGTGACTCTTTAAATAATCTGACCACCCTTGCAGCAAGTTGCGGGCCTGGGCAGGCGTCCCTTGGTAACTGGGGGTGGCCTGCATAAAGTAATCGACATTGTCGTCCTCTACTTCAATGCCTTCGCGGATCATTTCATTGAACCCTTCAAAGTCTGAAGAAGCGTTTTCCATATTGATTTGGAGAGCGTCATTGATTTCATCGATACGAACGAAGCTTTGCTGTGGCGACGCTGTGGCAAGGCCATTCAGGACTCGTGACCTGACATGTTCAAACCCATATAAGAGCGTCACCGGCGCCAAGCCTTCGGCATCTACCCACAGGATCGGGTTATTGCGGACAAACCGATAATGGTTCAGGCCATCAATGTCCTTCGCTGGATCCGGATTCAACCACCGCTGCAACCACGCCACGTAATACCTGAACCCATAGTAATAAAGCCCCGTGGCATCGCGCTCTTTGCCCGAATAGCGCAGCGTTTTATAACTCGCTTCGACTTCCCCGCGCCCGGCGAACCAAGCGGTGGTGCCGAAAGGGTGATAACGCTCATGACTGATCACCTGGCCCGCGCTGTCGAGCTCCAGCGTGCAGGAACCCAAATGGTCGCTGAGGCTGTAACGCAGTTGATCGTTGTCGATGTCGTTGGGCGGCTCGGATTCCCAGTGCAACACTTGCACGCTGCTGCGTCCGGCCTGAACACTGATGACCTGCAACGTTTCGCCCGTGCCGATGTGGGTGCGGATTTGCAGGTTCGGCAGGTAACGCACTTCAGCGATCAGCATCCGGGCGTTGGCCTGCGTCTGGCAAAGTTTGCGCAGGCGCATGTCGTCGGCGCCGTAAACATAGCGCTCGTTATCGTCAGCCGCGTCGTCACGTTCAACCGGCCGGACTTCGCGCAACTGGTTGCGCAGATCCCAATGCAAAGATTGCCCCGGCTGCAGAGCGAGCAGATTGCCGTTGGCATCGAAGCCGTTGCGAAAATCTTCTTCGTCCGGCTCCACGCCATTCAACACGGGCAGACAGCGGTTGCTTCGGGCGGCAGCGAGCAGGCGATGGCCGTGTTGTTGCGCGCCTTCGTGACTCAGTTCCAGGAGATTGCCACCGCGATCATAGTGGTAGGTCTGGGTGTATCGGGTGACTGCGGCCGGATCGTTAAAAGAAGACCATAGCGGGCCTTGACTGGTGCTGCCGGCCTCCCATCCCGTTGCTTTGACCAACTGATAGAGGCTGTCATACCCATAACGGTTGATCGGCTCGATGCGCTGGTTGGCGAAATAGCGAATCGGCAGGGCGGCGTCTTCGATGCTGATTACATTGCCGACCGGGTCATAGGCATAGCGCAGGTCTTGCAAGATATCGTTGTTGCGTCTGGCGTGCAGTCGGGTCAGGCGACCATCCTCGGGCGCATAGTGCAACGCGGTGATCACGTCGTTGCCGGCGGTTTCCTGCTCGGCCTGGCCTTGGGCGTTGTACTGGATGGCATTGACCAGAGTTTTCGACTGGGGTTGTTTATCCAGTTGCAGGCGTACTTCGCGCAGCTGTCCGGCGAGGTTCTGTGCGAAGAACTGGCGGTGTCCTTTGGCGTCAGTCTGTTCGATGGTTTCGCCCAAGGTATTGAAAACCGAACGGCTCGTAGCCCCGGCGCCGGGTTCGAGCAACGCGTCGCGGTCGGGCAGCGGTCCGGGCCAGTCGGGAACATCGAGAGAATGCAGAAAATGCCGAGTCTGCTGCACAACCCCACCCGTCAATCCGAACTGTTCGAACAACTGCGTGCCGGCCGGATCGTCGTGGCGGATGAGTTGCCCGCACTGGTTGCGCGTGGCGAACGTCGGATCGCTGCCGCCATAACCATATCGCTCCGTACACAAAGGCTCGCCGTCGCGGGCGTGTTCGAACACTGCCAGTGGTCGTAGCTGTTGGTCGTATTCGATCCTGCGTTGGCTGTACCGACCATCCCAACCGTGCAGCGGTTGACGCGTTTCGCCACACAGATTGACGCGCCATCCGGCGTCGACGCTAAGCGTAGAAAGCACCTGACCGCTCAGTGAGTACACCGTGGCGAGGTTGGCGGGCGCGGAAGCGTCAGCGAACAAGCGTGGATCTCGCTGCGCCACCAACCGCCCGGCAGCGTCATGGCAACGGGCAGTGATGCGTGCCTCAGGTGTGCCAGCGTCCTCGCGCCAATACGCTATCTGCCGCACCGCTAAGCCACGGTTATCGATGACGCTCAGGTTCGGCGTCTGTGCATGGATGCCCATATTCATGACCACCAGTTCCGCCGCCGTTGTTCCGGCGGCGGTTCAAACAGGTCGTTCTCATCGAAGGCCACGTTGCACCAGATCCAGTACCAGATTTCCCGGCGCAAGGGTTTCGGTTCCGCCGAGGGGCCTTGCGGCATTTTTTTCGCCAGTACGGTTTCGGTCGGGCGGCCCGCCGCGTCATAGAACTGCTGGTCGTGGAAGGCGTACTGGCGCATCGAGCGGTCGTTGATGTAGCGCGGTTGATCGGCGAAGTAGGGCCGGTAGATCCGCACTTTTTCGCCTTTGTTGTTGTATTCCACCGGTTCACTGACGCGCCAGCGGCGGGGCACGTCGGCTTCCAGCGGACGACCTTCGGCGTCGAGGCGCAGCTCGCCGTTCTCATCGACCTGCCAGGATCTGCCCGGCTCGACTTCCTGTTTGGTCTGCAAGGTGCGGCCAAAGCCATCCAGACAAGTGATGCTGACCCGTACTTGCATTTCGGGGTCGCCGGGATAGCGATCGGCCAACAGGGCGACGGCGTACACGGGCTCACGTTGTGAAGCGTCGATTTGCTTCTTCAACTCGGTTTCGTTTGCGTCGGGATCTTTCAGGCCCGCCACACGCTGGCGGGCGCGGTCGCACAGGTGCCCGCTGGGCAAGATGAAGCCTTCAGCCTTGGCCCACGCCAACCAGTCAGGGGAGGGTGCGGACGTGCGGCTGATACGTCCCATCCAGCTGAAGGTGTCCCAGAAACTGACGCTGGCGAAATTGCCGATGGCTTTTTTCGGATCGGCGATGGCGATGGCCGGGTCGCGGTCTGGAGGCGGCTCATAGGTCTCCAGTGCGTCGAACCCTACCGGTTCGCCCAGTTCGGTACCGCGGAAACCAGTCACCAGCGGTTCACCGAAGGCGTTGTAACGTGACTCCTGGATATTGCGGTTGGCGTCTTCGATTGCCGCTGGCAGGAAGGTACGGTAATCGACATCGAGGCTGCGGGTGGTGCAACCGTCGGGCAAGGTCACCGCAGTGGTCAGGCACCAGTAGGTGTCGTAGGTGATGAGGGTTTCACCGTGACTTTGCGTCTCGCGGTATTTCTGCACGTTATAGAAACCGTCCAGCTTGTGATACGTGGGGAAGCCCCGGTGCACCGACCACAGGTAATTTTTCGCGTCTTCGGGATCTGCCGGCGGCGTCTTTTCAACGTCGGGTAAAAACAGATCCATGATGTGGTAGCCGACTTCGGCCGACTGCAGTTTTTCCTTGAGGTTGAAGGGCATGTTGCCCTGCTCGTTTTTGAGTTTGTCGTAGGCGGCGAGGGCGATGGCGTCCAGTTCCGCCGTTTCCACATAAGCGGGCAAGCCTTCGAAGGTCGCTTCGCCGGGTGCGAGCGTCTGGCCGTTCTCGGGGTTTATGTAGCGCTGCAAGGACAGGCCGGACAACACCGCTTGTTTCGCCCATGGCCCGTCATCCGCGCTCATTTGCAGAAAGTAATCATGATGGATCTGGGTGGCGGTCAGTTCAGGCTTTTCCAGCACCAGGGCATTGCTGCGTTGCTGATATGGCAGCCCAAGGCGCCAGGCCTCTTCATTCGCCAGGTGAATGGGCTGCGCTCGGCTTTGCGTCAGGTACCACTTCTGTTGCGCAAGGTCATGGGCATCTTTCCACCATTTCTGATGGTGCTCATCAGTGAACGGCGGCGGATCATCGACGGTTCGGCGTCGCGCGTAGTGCACGGTAAACCCATGCAGACTCGTACCGTATTCGTCCCACTCAAGGTTGAGGTGATGCTGGCACAACGGATCGTCCGCGACAGCGGTCTCGTACTGGTAGCTGATGGACTCCAGATCCAGGACCTGAAGCACCGGGTAAGGCTGGTGTTTGCTTTTCGGGCGCAGCCTGCGCACCGCGTAACGGTTTTCCTGAACGGTGTAAGGCACGGCGGTCGCTGGAGCATCATCCGCTGCGTAGATTTCCGAGCGCAGCGTGGTCCCGCTCAAGACGCGGGCTATTTCTCGGGCGGTGTCTTCGTCGAATGTGCCGAGCGGCTGTGTCGCGCGGTCGTTGAGGTGGTAGTCCTGCAGCAGCGTGGGTAGCAGGTCTGCAGCTTCCTTGTCGCGAGTGTAATAACCGTCTCTTGGCGGGTCGATGGACTCGCCGGTGTGGAACCAGGTTTTACTCAGAATCGGCGCAGTAAAACCGGCACGCGCGCGCTCGGCGGCCGACGCTTCGGTATCGCTTTGCAGGAGCAGGCGAAAACCGCTGAATTCGCGCTCGAAGCGGTTGTAATAACCGCCTCGGTAACTGAAGGTTTGCGTCAGCAGGTTGCCGCTGATTTCATCGCACTGGGTCTGCCGGCTTACCAGATGCAGGGCCAGTGGCAGCTTGCACACCGGGTTCTCGATGCCGGCGGCGTGCTGCTCGTGTTTCTCGTCCAGCCATTCCTGTGCGGAACTGCGGTAGCTCACGCTGCTGATAGCGCCCATGTTGTTGCAGGTGCGGTTCATCAGGTAAGGCTTGGCCTTGACGAAATCACAGCGCCAGTGCTGTGGCGTCATGTGCGGCACGGTGAGGATCAGGCTGGAGCATCCCAGCCCTTGCAGGTCGGCGGCGCTGACCTGGCAAAGTGGATCGTAAGTCACACCTTCCGGCCATGGCAGGGGGATTGGAGTCTGCTCATAACCTTGGCCGCAGTGGTTCATGAACACCTGCAGGTTATCGGGCTGCAGATAAATCAGATCCACCGCCCCCGAGCCGTCAAGGTCAGCCAGCAAAACCTGTGCGGCATTGAATTGGTGGTAGGCAAAGGGCAGGGCGCACAGCACAAAGCCTTTGCCGAAACGTCCACGCCCCAGATTCGGCCAGCATTTGACTTCGTAATGACGGATACGCACCAGATGTTGCTGGCCGCTGCCGAGCACATCCGCGAACACCACCAGTTCTGCCGGAGTATTGCTCAGCACAGGTAACTCATCGTCATCCCCCTCGTCGGTTTTACACGAGTGAGATACGTCGACGGCGTCGGCAAATCCCGCCGTGCGCTGGTTGGCGTACAGGCGCACGCTGCGAGGGCCGATCAGGGCCAGATCGCTCAGTCCATTTCCCACCAGATCGGTCATCTTCGCCATCGGGTGGAAAAATTCGCCGGGGAACGCGTCGAAGGTGACGAACCCGGACCAGTTGCGATCCGGGTCGAGGGTAAAGAAGCCACACAGGCCCGGCGTGGCGACCACCCAGTCGAGCTTGCCATCGCCGGTCAGGTCGGTGAGGGACTGATGAACCGGTTTGCTGCTGTCGGCCGTTGGCTGGTGGTCAAGGCGTTTCCAGTCGCTGTAGCTGACGTCGTCACCGCCGGCCGCCGCACGTAATGGCTCGCGGTAATACCAGGCTTGGTCATACCGACACAGCACACCTGCCATGCCTTCACCGTACAGGTCCACGAATTGATAGCGCTGGCCGTCGTTGAGGCCGGGCATGTCGGGAAAGCGGACCCAGCCCTGAGATTTGGCGTCCAGCTCAAAGGCGTTGTAACTGAACTCCATCGGCGGCCGGTTTTCTGTCTGCCTCAGGCTGTCGTAAGCCTGCGAGTGTACGGCCGTCAGCTGTTTGTAGCCCAATGGGCTGGTTCGATGGTCCAGCAGCAGGCGCTGGACCAGTACGGGGTCATCTTCCGGTTCCTTGGGGAAATGATGAAACATCAACACCTGCCGACACAGGCGCCGGGTGCCCAGTTCGAAACCGTAGGCGTAGGTCCAGAACGGGTCACTGCGTGGGGGCCACGGCTGTTGTTCTGCGAAGGTCGGTACTTTAGTCAGATCAGTGCTGCGTTCGCCATAATCGAACACCAGTTGAAAGTGCCACAACTGGTTTTTCCAGCTGCCGGGAACCCACGTGTACAAGTGTGGATGGGCCTTTTCGTTGCCGTAGCAGATGCGTTCGAGATAACGCTGAGCACTGTAGTCGCGAAACTGCGGCGCAACGGGGACACCTGTATCAGCTTTGTATCGGTAGACAATATGCTCGCCCCGGGTGTTGAGGCTTTCGTCGATCATCCACACGCCGACGCGTTGCGGGTCGCCTGGGTCGGCGCGGCGCGAATCAATGCTGGTGCCGTACACATGCAGGCTACCGTCGGCACCATGGATCAGCCAGAAACCGGGTTTGTCGGCACCGTTTGACCAATGTTCGATCAGGGCAAATTCACCCTCGGCCCGTGGCCAGTGACGCACCACCTGGTATTCACTGCCCAGCGGCAGACCGTTGTAGGTACTCGTTTTGCGAGAGATCAGCTCACCATTGTCATCGCGCTGGGGCATCCATACATCGCCACTCGGCCCGACAACCTGGTCGGTGCCGTCATAGGCCGGCACGCCTTTGGCGGTGCGCAGGGTGATGGCATTGACGGTGAACTGCCAGCCGATCCCGCAGGGGCTGTTGCCGGTGTCGTTGCTGTAATTCAACGCCACGGATGGGGCAAAGCCGCGTCCGGGAGAAATCGGCAGGGGCACTGTCAGCGACGCCGTTCCTTTGGTGCCGATGCCGCCCCAGCCCTTGCCGATGCTCTGGATGGCGCCGCCCATTTTCGGCAGGGCGGGGGTGTTGATCTGCATCGTCGACTGTTGCTGCGATTGCTGTTGTTCGCTCATTGCGAACCGCCTTCGCGTCTGGCCGTGTAGCTGACGTGCACGATGATATTCGGGAGGGATTGGAGCATGGCCCTCTGTTTTTCGTGGTTGGGAAAGATCAGGTTCCAGCGTGAGACGGCGCCGGTGTACTCGAAGGGCAGGTAACGATCGTCCTGAAAGTTGAGCTGAAACATACCGTTGTCTTCCAGCGAGGTGGAAAGCGCAATCTGCTGACTGGCGCGCAGGTTTTCCTTGACGTTACCGGCCGTGGCGGCCATTTCCACCTTGCTGTAGGTCTGTCTGAGGATGGCACGAATATCCTGATAGGGGCCAAGGCAGGCCGGCAGGGTCACGCTGATGGTCTTGATTCGACGCAGGTAGTGATTTTCAGCGGCGTAATCATCGTCGAACATGGCCTGGGTCAGTTCGAATTCACAGGTGCCGTTGTTGACCAGCGATTTTTTGATCTCAGCCCATGTTTTATTGAGGCTTGGGCCTGGATCCTGGTCTTTCAAATCCTTCAGCGACACGGTTTTCCTGATTTCCAGATCGCGCCGGTTGTTCTGCAGATACTGGCTGTGCATCTGTTGCAGGCTCATTTTCAGTTCTTCGCCGGCACCGAGGCCACGGTAGCTGGCGTTCCACCCACCGGGGCGGATGAAGGTCCGGGTGAAGTCGCCCATCTCGTATTGCCAGCAGGCTTCGGCGGCCTGACACAGGGATTGCGCGGTGGTGTAGGCGGTGTGGTAGAAACCGGCGAACTTGCTGTTGAGCCAGTCGTAGGTCTGCGATCGGCTGAAGCGATTGCTGCTCAGCAGGAAATCGTGGGTGGCCTTGGCTTGATTGAGTGCGGTTTGCGCCTGACGCAGTTGTAGTTGGGTGGCGTGGTGTTGCGCTTCCTGGACGGCGAGCTGGGCTTTGATTTGTTCGGCTTCGAGTGTTGCCTGGTTGTGGGCCAGAGTCCATTCTTGGGCGCGGCGACGGTATTGTTCGATGCGGTCCATGAGTTGGCCATCTGTGCTCAACCCTGTCGCAGTGGCTTGTAGCAACCCCGTGGCCGCAAAAAAAGTACCTTCATAACGTTGACCTCCTGCTGCCAGGCCGAAGATGTTAGGAACTATTTTTGCCATTTCGCCGGGAATCTGGATGAGCGAGGCCCCGACCTGGGCTGCGCCACTCAGATAATGTACAGCCCCCGCTGCGATTTCCAGCGGACTGACGCCATCGTTGATGAGTTTTGCGTAATGGCTGATCCTTGATGCGACCACTGCCTGACTGGCCTGCAACGCCTCTCTGTTTTTCTCATCAATCTCCATGGCTTGCGTTTGAATATCCACCGCCATTTTCGCCAGATTCCACGCCTGTTGCTGCTGCAATTCAAGGTACTGCGCCTGTTCCTTGCGCTCGATCAGCGACAACAGCGTCGAGCCGAACTGGATCACGCTGTCCACCGCGTTCTGCGCCAGAGCGAACATGAAGCTGAAGCGGTAATGGGGAATCTGCGGACTCAACAACCGACTCAGCGCCGCCCCGGACAGGCCCTGGCCCCAGGCAGCGAGCAGGGCGCGCGGATCCAGCGGTGCTGCGAACAACGGCAGGTTCAAGGGATTGCCCGCCATGTCGAGGTTGTGGCGCAGGTTGTACAAGCGGCTTTCGGCCCGGTCCCAGCGCTTGATCAATTCCGGATTGAACGGCCGGCGCAAATACGGATTGTCCACGGTGGCTAACGATGAGTCCTCGCGGTACGGCCGCAGACACAGCAATGGCGCGTCCTGCGATTGCGGGGCCTTGCCGATGCGTAGCGGCGGCTTGTCCTGCAGTTGGCGTTGAGTGGCAATCAGTTGTTGTTCGAAGGCACGCAGGTCTTTGTTGCTCGCAGCACTCAACTTATCCAGCGTGATCGGTGACCAAACGTCTACTTGCCGCGCATGAGGGGGCGGCCCGAGCAAAGCGAGAATATGGACATAGCGCAACTTGGCTTCTGCCAAACCGTCCGGTGTCAGTTCTCGGTAGGCCTGATCAGCCTGATTGCTCTCGATATCGAGATAAAGTCCGTACAACGCCTTGCGAAAGTGCACGGGAAAACTGAGTGCAATCTGATGCGGATCGTCCGGGTACACAATGGCCTGGCTGGGGTCTGGCGCACCGGGCCAGACGGGTGTTTCCAGAGGCACAGCCTGCCAATAGCCGGGATGTCCCGGATCGGCGCTTTGCCGTGAAGGGGCGAAGAGGTAAGCCAGCCAGTGTTTGGCTTCCTCGTATTGCTGTTGCTCGTTCAAGACATCGGCAACAAGCCACGGCAAGTACAGGAACAGTTCGAGGAAATACAGGTAGTACGCGCCGGAGAAGTCCATGGCTTGCGCGCCGAGACCGTTGGGGATAGGCGGCTCCGTTTGTTGTGTCTGGGTTTCCCAACTCAGTAGCGGATCCATACCGCTCTCGGCGAGCTGGATCAACTCCCGGGCGAAGGTGGTGTTCATGCGGATGGGCGCTCGAGAATCTCCATCAGGTTTACATCCGTCACTGAACTCGATGCTTGATCCAGCAAAGTCGATGTACTGGGCGTTGCCAAGAGAGGGGCTGTCATGGTCGTTGATGCGCGCCGCTATTTGTTGTTCTGTTGCCAGCGCCTCCCCCCAAGTGATGGATATCGCTTTCAGGGCACCGCCCACCAGTGAATAGCCGAAGCGATTCTTGTTGTGGATCAAGACGCCATACACGAGTGGAATTTTCATTTCGGCCGGATTGTCGGGCCACTCAACCGGCCAGCCAACGGGTTGGTAGCTAATCTTGTCGACGGGGACTGTAATTCCGCCACCGCCTGAGTATTCGGGCAGTTTTTCGACGATTCCGGAGCGATACAGGGGACGTATATCTTCAAGAGTTGCAGGAAACTCAGTGGCCATAACGTCCAGAGGGTGGCCTATGAAAAGCTGGTAACCATAAGACTCGACGACATGATGTTTAATACCCGGAAAGACAATCATCGAAGAACTCTCTCCGCCTCTGGGAAAACGCCAGAAATCAAATATCGCAATTTGATCGGGGTGATCCCGCAACAGGTCGAGTATGTGCGAACCCGCCAATTTCCCCTTGAGAGAGGCGGTTTCACTCGGTGCCAGGCGAGGAACGGAGAATTCAGTTCGGTTGTTGCTGTCAGGATCGGAAATCAGACTTCTGATACTGTCTGGGAAGCCTCTGAAGCAATACACCGTATCAGGGTTATCCATGAACCCGGTGAAGGACTTGATCTCCGAGCCTTCGAGCAGCGTGAGCCATTCACTTTTGTCTGTATGACTGAACACGAGTGTCAAGTTGAAGAGTTCGACTCCTGTTGCAGTACTAACAGAAAATTTGATCGTGGTGACGTCCGCGAAGCCTTCATCCAGCCTCAAGATCAATTCGATACCTGAGCTGCCGGGATGGTAGACAAGCTCGGAACGTTCTTCCCAGGTTTTGATGCGCGACTGCCAATTGTTGAAGTTCCATGTGTTCTCTTCCGTTTTTGGTGTTTCGTGTTCGAGAGCGCCAAACACTGGAGTGCTGGCGGGTAACCAGTACTGAAAACGGCCAGCGTTTCTGTTAGCGAAGATGTGGCCGATCAGCAGCACATGCCCCGAGTCATCCTGAAACGCTGTGGCGGATGGAGGCGTGCCTGGTTTGTCATTGGGCACTACTCCATGTGATGGAAACAGCGGCGTGACATTGAAGTTCTTGTCGATCCGCACCGTTCGCAGAAAGTCGTATTTGTCGCTATTGCCGGGAATTTCGGATGTTCTCGCCTCATAGTTCGAATACAACATGATCACCATCGACTCCGGCGACGTCGAATGGTCATACACCGCAATGGTCTGGGTTTCCTCTGCAATCTGTTCCAGGGGCTTTTCGATCAGCGCCTTGGTCTGGCAGTAATTCTCGATGTAGATCCGGGGCGTGCTCCAGCTGTCGTCGTATTTCTTGTAGCTGGCATACAAGCGGAACCGCGGATTGACCTTGACGCTGTCATCGGCTCTCCCTTCTACAGGGAGCTGCGTGGCGTCGGCATCCTGAAGTTCCAGCTCGGCCCAGATCACAAACAAACGGTTGTTGAACCAGCATGGCCGAATCGTGTGTTCCAGGGCTTTTTCCGAAATCGGCACATTGGCTCTTTGCCAGTCCGACCAGGCATTGGGCAGAGGCTTGTCGAATTTGTATGGAACAATGCCGGGGCCGGCGGCGGGTTCTTTGACCGGGCGTTGGCGCATGTCCAGTGAGCGCCAGTAGTAGGCATTTTCGGCGGGGGATTTGCCGATGAAGTAGTAGGTGCTGTTGGCGAAATCTTCGCCATCGATGTAACCGTTGCAGATCTTCAGATTGGCGATTTCTTCGAACCTGGCCAGGTAAGAGAGCACCGCAGTCTGTACGGTTTCGGGCTGAATCTGTGCCTGATTGAGGTCGTTTTCCAGTTGTTCGAAACTGTCGGTCTTGGTCAAACGCAGCTTGCGGTCGAGGTAGATATCCGGGAAGTAATGCAATTGCTGGATGGCGGACCAGATCGGGAAGCGATTCAGACCGTCGCGCCAGGTCTTGATCTGCTGGGGGGTGAAGCTGTCGTCGCTGTACCCCGGCTCCATGTTCAGCATCATGCTGTTGATCTGTTGTTGGTAACTGGCAATGGCACAGGCCACCGGGCTGGTCGGCACATCCTGGCTGACCAGCACGTCCAGCAACCAGAACTCGTAGAGGTCGTTGGCGGTCTTGATATGTTGAGTCAGCCCCTGCTTGATCAGGTACGGATCGTTGGGCACGGCCTCATGCAGATACAGGGCGAGCATCGCGTCACGAAATGCTTCATTGAGGGGGGCGTCGAAGGCAGTCGTCATGATCGTTCCTTAACCCTTTGCCAGCGTTGAGTCAGAGCTGGCGGCCATCACCGCGTCTCCAACGGTTTTCCAGTCGTCCAGCGCGCTTGCATCTGTCAGCCCTGTGGCTTGCAGCAGTGCCTTGGCTGACAGTCCGCTGGCCTGGCAACGACGTACCCAGTCGACCTCGGCCATCGAGCTGGCGCGTTCACCGGGGAGGGTAATGGTCAGCGTGGCAATTTCTGTTTCGGACCAGTCCAGCAAACGAGCCAGTGCCGCGTTGGCCGTTTCGCTCGCGAGCTTGCGCAGGGTTTTGTTTTTCAATTGCGCCTTGGCCGGATTGGCGCAACTGAAGTAGCTCAGCACGCTGTCCTCCGATTGGCTCTGGCTGTGGAACCAGTGGCTGAAGCGTTCGAGCAGATAGAGATCGGACAGCCACGGCTCGCTGCCGCTACCCTCGTATTGCGAGCCACCCAGCCATGTTGGATTGACCACGAACAGGCGCAGGGCGCTGTTGCTCAATCGCAGTTGCACAACGATTTCGGCGTGGCGAAAGACGCGCTGGTAATGCTCGATCAATTCAGGTGTGAGTGTGTCCTTGAGCGCTGACAGTAGAATGCTGTAGACCGACGAATGTGCCCAGTGAATGACCGCCCGGCAGCGGTCCGGCGCCAGCTTGGCGGTTTCCTGGAACAGTCCTTCGAGCAACTGAACCTGGCGATCATGCGCACCGAGCAGCAGTTCAGTGAGTTTCTCGGCGCACGTGTCTTTGACGGCCTGTTCCAGGTCCTGGTCCTTGAGTACGTTCGCGACACCTGCCTGTAGCCAGGTGATCGGTTCGTCCACCAGCGTCAGTGCACGATCAAGGTCCATCAACAGGCCTTCTGCTGTGATCAGCTTATGGCCGACCAGCAGGCTGAACCATTGGATGTCTTGTGGTCGGTTTTTTACATCCTTACGCAGCGGAAGGCCCAATGCGGCCACTTGCGCTTCGGTCACCATGCTGCGGCGCGTGTCCTCCTGCAATTTGCGCAGACGCTCAAGCAAATCGTCGGGCAGGGGCGGCGGCTCGGCCATCTGAGCTTGCGGATTACCGTCCAGATCGTCGACATGCACCAAAGCATGCGGCCCCAGGCGTTGTTGCAATTGTGTGACGGTCTGTTGGCTGTCCTTGAGCCATTGAAAGGCCCAGTTCAACTGCATCGTCACATCGAGGATGTCCGCTTTTCCCGTCGTCGCCCGTGTTCTCAGGCGGCCGCTCGCCAATATGGTTTTATAATCCGAACCTCCGAGCAGGCCTGCCAGCGTCAGCAAGTCGGCGACGGAGCATCC
The DNA here is from genome assembly GCF_015461835.1 of Pseudomonas neuropathica. Classification (GTDB taxonomy): domain Bacteria; phylum Pseudomonadota; class Gammaproteobacteria; order Pseudomonadales; family Pseudomonadaceae; genus Aquipseudomonas; species Aquipseudomonas neuropathica. The sequence goes on from NZ_JACOPX010000014.1 coordinate 173,534, forward strand.
AAACAGTCGGGCAATCCGGGCCTGACGGTAGAGCGAGGAGACAGTGGGCAAATCGCGCTTGAGCTCGGTCAGGTACTTCTTGGTTTGCTTGGCAATCAACAGAAACGAATCTTCAGTCGGTTGCACACCGAGGCCGGCACACAACTGCAACACGGTTTTCTGCGTGGCGGTGTCGATGGCGTTCAGGTCAATGATCTCTTGATCGAGGATCAGAGGGGTGTCGAACAGTTGCACGCGATTGAACACCTGATCGAACAACGGCACTTCATCCTTGCCGCTGGCATAAGGCGAGAGGTCGTGCATCAGCGCGGCGAACTCCTCCGGCTCGATACCGTGGTGCCGATGGAGGTAGCGATAGACGCCCAATGCACGCAGGGTATTTTCGTTGAGTTCCATCGCCAGGTTGTCTTCGCCCTCGGCGCGGATCGCAGACATGATCAGCGTGTCCAGCTTGGCGAAGGGGATCTGCAGCCAGCGTTGCAGGCGAATCATGCGTTGCAGGCGGTCGAGACGGTCGAGCGAGGTTTTGCTCAGGCGCCATTGCTTGCTATCGCCCACGGTGATTTGTTCCAGCCCCATCGCATTGTCGAACTGATCGCGGAGGATCGATGCGGCGTCAGGTTCCCGCTCGCTGTCATTGAGGTCTGCACCGGTGCCGGTGCCATTGACATAGCAGGCTCCATACTGGTTCGGATGGGGAAACGGAAGCACTTTTTCAGCCGCTTCCGGGAGCGTTACCCCGCCGTGTTGCAAGCTCTGGCTGGGGCAGTTTGGCGACAAACGCACCGTGCGGGTCTGTCGGCACAGAAGCATTTCAACCTGTTCGGCATTCAGGCCGGTATGCGCCATGAAGTCTGTGAGGCGCGTCAATTGCCATGGCGGCGAACTTTCCGAAACCTCGACACCGTAGGATTTTCTGAAAAAATCCATCTGCGCGGCTGTCAGTGTGTAGTGCTCATCGAGTGTGAGGGTGAAGCGCTGGCGGGCCAGCCTGACAGGCTCGGCGTCGACAGTGGTGGCGGTGGCGGTGACCAGATCGAAACTGGCGGTGTATCCCTGTTCGGTGGGGGTGGGGAGGGATGCGGTGCCCTTCAGGTATGAAATGATGGGGTTCGGTGACGCATTGTGCAGGCGATTGATCAGCCAGCCCGCTAAAGGAACCGGAGTGTTGGAACTCAGATCGACATCGGCTGGCAGTGTCTGGGAGCCTTTGCGAAAAGTCAGCGACAGGAGGGTTTTGCTGCCCCCATCTCCTGTGGGCGTTAGTGCCTGCGGATTGACGGTTGCGACATCCTCCTGATCCGCCAGCAGCAAATAGCAGCTCTTGTAAGAGATATGCGGGCGCAGATGGGTGGTGCCCGGGCTTCCCCAGCCTTTGATCAGATCATTTCGGGTGAGATAAAAATTGCTGAACACCGAGGGTTCGATCAGCAGGTTCTGTTGTTCGTTGCTCAATCCGCATAACAAGCGTTGCGCTTGTAGTACCGGTTTCTGTACTTCGCCATAGTCGTTGCTTGATTGCTGTTTGATCGGCAATAACAAGCTGGCCCGATAGTTCAATTCCCCCAAACTTGGCTTTTTATCGGCCAGCCCCAATTGGCACTGATGGTGATAAAAGTTGTAGGGCAGTTCGAAGGGATAACGCCGATCAGCCACTGCTTCATGGGCGGACTTGCCTTTATCAGCAAGACTGGTTTTTAGAAAGGCACCCAAACGATCTTGCAGTATCTCAGTCACCAGCTCCAGCATCGGCCTTGGGGTAAAAGTGCTTTCGTGGGTGATCAAGAGTTCCTTCAGGTCGGGACGACGCATATCCATCAGGATGCGCTTGGGGTCCTTGTTGGTAGCTTCCAGTTGCAGGAGAAATACCCTTAAGTTGATCAGGTAAGCAATCATCATATCAACGGCAACCAGCGCCCCGACCTTGCAGAAGTCGTCCCAGCTTTCATTGAATAAGTTCTGAAAAGTAGGCCCCGGCGGAACCAGCGCGCGAACGCCGCTACGTTGAGAAAGTTGCTGAAACTTGCCAGTGGAGGTCTGGTGTTCCCGGTACAAACGTGAAATCAATGCCGCATAGGCCATGGCATTGTCGTAGGCGAGTTCGGCGTTGGCATCGGTGAACTCGGCAAGCTGACGAACGAACGCGGCTTTGGGTAGGCGGACAATATCGAAGACGGAGGTGAAGCCCATTTTCTGCATGGCCGTTGCGAAGTCGGTGCGGCCTCTTTTTAACGGGGCGTCGAACTTGATGAGGGCGTTTAACAGTGAGGGGGTGTCGGCCATGACTTTGGATCTCCTGCCGGAAGGGGGGGAGGCATCCGAGATGCCTGGCAGGATCAAAGTAACGACAAAACAAAGTTGAGTAACCTGTCAAACCTGACAGGTCGATGGCTATTTTTTAGATCTTTTTGTTATTTTTTATGTTGTTTTTATTCGTTTATGTGATTCACAATGAATCTACTATTTTTTGCTGAACCGTTCGTCGGGACTGTCAGAGTTGACAGGTAGGCGCAAGCAGTACAGGAGGTCGAAAATCGCGTCTTCGACGCTGGCAATTGCGTCAGGAGACTGGGAGCGATGGAAATGGATGAAGAAAACGAGCTGCAGCCAAATGGCTTGTGGCCGGCGCCGGTGATCTTGTCACCGGGAAGTAACTCTACAGTGTCGCCCGGCGGGTTCAATATCGTTGCTCTATCTTCTGGAGGACTTACTACCAGTTGGAAAATTGAATGCTGGGGAGAAGCAACTGACCATCATGGGTCAGAAGGTGAGTGGATGAAGCTGGAGCATTGGGTGCCCGATACTTCTTTCGATCGATTTGGTGCGCGCTTCAATTTCAAAGTCAGGTACAAACAGGCGTGGGTCTGGAGTGATTGGGCTGAATGTCACAATTTGTACGTGCCGAAACCTGAACCGCCTGAACCGGATAAGCCGAAAAGCCCGCACATTTACTCGCCGCCTTACCCGGCATCAGTGAGACAGGAGCTGATCATTTATAACGTCTCGGGTCATGCCTCGGTGCTGGTGTCCACCGAGAGAGGCGAACCGGTGCCTGGCTATTACATTTCCAACACAGGCGGGTTTATCCCAGCAGCGGAGTGGGTTGTAGGCGTTACCCGGGTCAAGGCCGTTCAAACCGTAGGTGGCGTGGCTTCGGACCCCAGCAATGTCGTTTCCATCGCAGTGAAACCATCTACACCGACGATCACACCGCCTCCCGATCCGGCAGCAGCGAAACAGGCGCTGACCATCACTGGCGTGATGACCGGTGACGTTACCTTGCAAGTGTCCACCGATAAAAACGCGCCGGTGATTGGCGACTTTACCGGCAGTGGCGCCACTCGCACTTTCACGCCAAAAGCGAACTGGGCAGCGGGCATCACCCGGGTCAAGGTCGTGCAGACTGTGAGCGGTGTGGCTTCTGAGCCAAGTAGTCTGGTTTCAGTTACAGTGAAACCATCTACACCGACGATCACACCGCCTCCCGATCCGGCAGCAGCGAAACAGGCGCTGACCATCACTGGCGTGATGACCGGTGACGTTACCTTGCAAGTGTCCACCGATAAAAACGCGCCGGTGATTGGCGACTTTACCGGCAGTGGCGCCACTCGCACTTTCACGCCAAAAGCGAACTGGGCAGCGGGCATCACCCGGGTCAAGGTCGTGCAGACTGTGGGCGGTGTAGCCTCAGATCCGAGCGCGCTGGTTTTTATTGCAGTGAAACCATCCAGCCCCGTCATCACACCGCCACCCAACCCGACCTCTGTAAATCAGGCGCTGACCATTACGAATGTCATGACCGAGAGCGCCGACCTGCAAATGTTCACTGAAGCAGGCGCGCCGGTTGGTGGCAATTTCACCGGCAGTAACGCAACACGCACTTTCCTACCGGCAGTGAGCTGGCGAGTGGGCACCACTCGGGTGAAGGTCGTGCAGACCGTGGACTATGTAGACTCTGATCCAAGCGAGCTGGTGACCATTGTGGCTGAAACCGGCATCCCGGGGATTAATCCGCCACCCGATCCGGCTCACCCCAAACAAGCGCTGACCATTACCGGTGTCTTGAGCGGTACAGTCACCTTGCAAATCCACACCAACGAAAATGTCCTTGTAGAAGGCGAGTTCACGGGGGAGGGGAATACCCGCACTTTTACGCCGAGGGATTTCTGGCCGATTGCCTTCAACTATGTCAAGGCCGTGCAGACTCTCGACGGAGTACCGTTTGATCCAAGCGATTTGGCGATGATTGTGGTGCGCCCCTCCACCCTGGCGATCATCCGGCCATCCAATCCGGTGACGGAAAAACAGGCACTGATCATTGCGAACTACTCTGTTGGCAGCTCCCTGCGAATGAGGACCGAGGCAAATGCCTCCGTGGATGGCAGCGTTACCAACAACGGCGGGATCCTGACCTTTACACCAACCAATGCCTGGGCACCGGGTGTCACCAAGGTCAAAGCCGTACAGCTTTACAATAGTGTGGAATCCATCCCGAGCGATTTGGTTTCCGTTATTGCTCGACCGTCCATTTTGGTTATCGAACAACCGACCATTCCTGCTGCGTCGAACCAGCAACTGAAAATTACCGGCGTCGTGTCCAATGTTGACACCTTGCAAATGTCCAGCGAGACGGGTGCAGCGATTGATGGCGAATATACCGGCAGCGGCGCGCTTCGAACGTTCATACCGAAAGCGAATTGGGCAGCGGGAAAAACTCCGGTCAAAGCCATGCAGATAGTCAGCGACGTGGCCTCCGAGTGGAGCGATGTAGTGACCGTTGCAGTAATGCCGCCCAAACCGGACATCTCCCAACCTACAGATCCGGCTGCGGACAAAGAGCCGCTAACTATTAACGGTGTGTTAGCCAATGCCAGCCATTTTCAGATGACAACCGGGTCAGGCGCGATAGTGGATGGCAGCTTCAGGGGTAGTGGGACAACCCGAACGTTTACCCCGGAAGCGAATTGGCCGGCGGGCATCACCCAGGTCCAGGTCGCGCAGATAATCGACGATGTGCCTTCTGCCCCAAGCGAACTGGTCACCATCAGGATTTTAGCCAAACCACCCAAGCCACGTCTGACTCAACCACTACCGAACTCCAGTCATTTGGCGAATCTCGCGGTGGAAGGAACTTGCGAAGCGGGGGCAACAGTGGCTGTGCAATACGCCAACGATATTGCGCTGGAGGGCAAAATGAGCTACGTCCAGACGCAGTGGTCTTTCGAACATCCTTGGGAGCCAGGCCAACAGCGGATCAAAGCGGTACAAACGTCAGGCGGGCAGACATCCGATCCTACCGATATGCTGGATTTTTACATCAGACCGCCCCTAGCCGTCATTGAGCAACCGGATACCCCGGTCGCCGTGAGAGGTGGACTGAAAATAAGTAATGTCTGGTCGGGTGTCGTCGCATTGCGTATGTCGACGCAAACGGGTGTCGGGGTCGACGGCGAGTTTGCCGGTGACGGTGCGACTCGCACTTTCATACCCGATGCGGATTGGACGCCTGGCGAAAACACCGTCTACGTCATACAAACAGTAAACGGCGTGGACTCCGACCCTAGTGACACGTGCACCTTTACCGTGGAGGTGGCAGACAGACCTGATCCCCCCGGGTTTCAACAACCGCAGAGGGGCGGTGGGACCTCAAGATACCCGACCATTCAGGTCGTCGGGTTACCCGGTGCACTGCACACCGTCCGCCTTGTCGGTGGTGATACGTTGTGCGAGGACACAGCGGACGACGACGGCATTCTGGAGTTCACGGTGGTGGATCCTTTGGTGCCCGGCTACAACGAACTTCAAGGGAAACAGGCAAGCAATGGCCTGGATTCCGATTGGAGTAAACCTCATCCGTTCACGGTACACGCACCGCCAGCAACACCGGTTATTCGAGTGCCGGGAGCGGATGGCAATGCACTACGCCGTCCCAGGATTCAGGGCGGCGGGGAAACCGGTGGGCAGATCGTGCTGCGCCATGTAGCAGAACCCGAGCCACCGTTTGCCTTTGCCGACGGTTCTAAAAACTGGCGCTGGAACGCCGAGGAGGAGTGGGATATCGGTACTTACACCATTCAGGCACAGCAGACCGCCGACGGCGACTGTTCCGAGTGGACGCAACCTCACCGTTTCCAGGTGGTCGAGTCACTATACGGAATAGGTGACGCCATTCCGGTACTGGCCACGCCGGTAGTCGGTACAGGCCAGAGCGTAGTGTTGCGTGTTCAGGTGATCTCAGCTGATACCGGGATGGCGGCCGAAGGCGTGAAAGTGCAGTGGCGCCTCAACGGTGAGTTGGAGCCTCTGACGGAAACCACGACCGACTTCGAGGGCTGGACGCAATATGCGTATACCCCGGACACGATCGGCAAGCGTGAGATCCTGGCGGATATCACCCAAGCCAACGAGGGTGTCGCCATGACCGAACCTTACGAGGTAAACGCTGTTCTGCAGGATGAATGGGCGAAGGAAGCCGAGCTCTGTCTGGATGGCCAGCGAATTGATCTGGCCGTCAGCGACCTCGTGCTGGCAAGGGGAAAAGTCGAAGCCTATAAGCTGGAACTCAAGGTCAGCCAGGGCAGTGCCTTGCTGGGGTCTACGGTCACTATGCAGAATCTTTGGAGCGCTACGGAGCGTGGCCTGACCTTTGTTCCCGACCTGGAAACACCGCAGGTCATAGAAGAAGGTCTGTCGGTGCATTGGTACATTTTTGCCGAGGAGGCGAGCGGCGGCATATTCGGCTTGAATCTGAACAGCTCGGTACTGCCCGCCTGGCAGTTGCCGGGGCGTGTGGAAGCGCACATCACTGAAATGGTGAATGTTGCTTTCGATTCATTTGCGCAGGTGTTCGGTGGCGGTCCGGCGTATCCATGTCTGGGTGCAACGCATACGGTGACCGTGAAGCCCAGGCAGGCAGGCCCTTTGATTGGCCAGCACGTGACTCTGGAATTGAGTGATGGCGCGGCAGAGCTTGGGGTGATCGTGAGCCCGACCACGCCGCAAATACTCGGAACAGAGGGCGTGAGCTGGACATTGAATTGCGTCGATAGCCATAAAAATGGCGACTTTGCAGTGTGGTTGAAGGTGCCGGCATGGAACTCTGAATCGGCGGCGCTACCCATGGTCCTGGGGCACAACAAAGTCAAGATTACTGAAAAATACGGCCCCACGGATGAAGCGGGTGGTTGGGGGAGATATGGCATTCGAGCGACGTCCACGTTCACCGAACTGCCGGCCGGTGGTGTTTCTGTAACCATACAGTTCCCACACGGGCAACCTACGCTGCGTGAAACGGGTCAGGATGGCTGGTTGTATGTCCGTTACGATGGCGACATTCCAACGTTGAGCATTTTTAACCACTACGACGGCAGCAACGTAATGCCCTGATTAAGCCGTTAGATGACGCTCTTTCTTGTCAGAGGAAGGGCGTTTTTTATTCAGGCAGAGGCATGGCCAAATATCAGGTCAGGGCCGCCAGTTGTTCGATCGTTTGCGGAAATCGCTCAACCAGACGAATCAGCGTCGTCGCCTGTGCGTTAGGCGTTGCCCGCCCTTGTTCCCAGTTTTCGAGGGTGCGGGTATTGGTGCGTAGGTACATCGCGAATACTGACCGGGAAAGATTAAGTTGCTGACGGATGGCTACCACCTCCTCCGCAGTGATCGGCATCAGTTTTGGCAGCTGAACCTTGTGGGTACGCAAGGTGATTTTGCCTTGGCGTTCATCGGCCAGTGCTTCCAGTCCATCCATCAGCTCGGAAAAAATGTCACGTTTCATAGTGGGTTCTCGCGTTGAGCTCTCTATCCAGTGTTTTTCTGAAAAGTTTTTTCTGGTCAGGCGTCAAATTGTCCTGCTCGTTTTTGTTGTAGACGGTAAAGAGCCAGAACTGATCGAAGCCTGACCACCAGTAATAAATCACTCGTAATCCGCTGCGCTTGCCTTTCCCTCTTCGTTGGTCGCCAAAGCGAATTTTACGAAGCCCACCTGTGTCCTCGATGAGATCGCCCGCTTGCGGATTTTTCAGCAACTCCAGTTGAACGCTGCGAAACAGATCGTCATCCAGATAGTCGTCTCGGTGCTTCTGAAACACAGGCAATTCGATAAATAGAGCATCCATGTTCTGTACGTTACCTACGTATAGTGTTGTCTCGATAATCGAATCGGTCAAGGCCTCCTGGCCTTGCTTTTCGTCCCTTTTTCAACGGTAGACGCCGGTCGTGGAAACACCTGTAGGACGAGTTGACGGGGGCGGTGGGAACGTTCGACTGATCTATGAAGAGGCTTCGCAACTGGCGTGTCGGAATACGTCTTCGCGGGCAAGCCACGTTCCCACAGTAATTCGTGGTGGCCGTAGAAATTGTGCACGACAAACAACCTGTAGGAGTGAGCCTGCTCGCGATAGCGGAGTGTCAGCCAATCAAAATTTTGAAAGTGCCTGCGCCTTCGCGAGCAAGCTCGCTCCCACAATGGTTTTTGGGTGTGCCCGGAGTTTGTGAACGACGCACAAACCTGTGGGAGCCGGGCTTGCCCGCGATGAGGCCAGCGCAAGCGCTCGAGATGTTGAATCCCACAAAAACAAAAACGGCACCCGAAGGTGCCGTTTTCATTTATTGCCAGCTCTAACGGAGCAATCAGCCCGCTAGACCCGCCTGCTGAACCAGTGTCAGCAATGGCTGCGGGTACACACCCAGGAAGAACGCGACCAGGGCGATGGCCAGCAGCATCACGCCGCCTGCCTTCTGTTCCCAGTGCAGCTGGGCGTCGTGGCGACGCAGGTTTGGCTCGATCAGGTACAAGGTGACCATCACGCGCAGGTAGTAGAAGACGCCGATGGCGCTGCCCAGTACCAAGGAGCCGACCAGCCACCATTGGTGCGATTCAACACCGGTAGCGATGATGTAGAACTTGCCGATGAAGCCTGCGGTCAGCGGGATACCCGCCAGCGACAGCATCATCACGGTCAGCACGGCGGTCAGGTACGGACGGCGCCAGAACAGGCCGCGGTATTCGTACAGGGCATCCGCGTCGCGGCCGTTGTACGGCGAGGACATCAGGGTGATCACGCCGAAGGCGCCGAGGCTGGTGATCACGTAGGTGACCAGGTACACGCCGATGGCTTCCACCGCCAGACCCTTGCTCGCCACCAGCGCGATCAGCAGGTAGCCGAAGTGCGCGATGGACGAGTAACCCAGCAGACGCTTGAGGTTGCTCTGGGTCAGGGCCAGCAAGTTACCGAACAGGATCGAGGCGATGGCGATGACGGTCAGCACGTCGCTCAGTACACCGCTGCTGGCAGCAGGGGAGATCTGGAACAGACGCACCATCACCGCAAACACCGCAACCTTCGACGCAGTGGCGAGGAACGCCGCCACCGGTGCCGGAGCACCTTCGTAAACGTCCGGCGTCCACAGGTGGAACGGTACCAGCGACAGCTTGAACGCCAGACCGATCAGCATCATGCCCAGACCCAACTGAGCCAGCGAGCTAGGCAGGCCAGTCGCAGCCAGGGCCTGACCGATACCGACGAAGCTCAGCGAACCCGAGTCGGCGTACAGCAGCGCCATACCGAACAACAGGAACGCGGAACCGGCGGCCGACAGCACCATGTATTTGATGCCGGCTTCCAGCGAACGCTTGTTGAAGAAGGCATAAGCCACCAGACCGTAAACCGGTACCGACAACAGTTCCAGACCGATGAACAAACCGGCCAGGTGCTGCGCGCTGACCAGAACCAGACCACCGGCGGCGGCCATCAGGATCAGCAGGTACAGTTCTTCACGGTTGCCCGGGTAACCCGAACCGCCATCACCCAAGTAGGCGTGGGCGAGGGTCACACAGGCGAGGGTGGCGACCAGGATCAGTGCCATGTACAGGCAGGCGAAGGTGTCGATTTGCAGCAATGGGGTCACGGCCAGAGGCGCGACTTTCAGGGCTGGCAGAATCGACAGCAAGGCCAGGTTCAGACCGGCGACCGAGATCAGGAAGGTCTGCGAGTGGTTGCGGCGCCAGGCGATTGCCAGCATCACCACGATAATGGTGAGGCTGGTGATCAACAGTGGCGCAAGCGCAATAAAGTGTTGAATCGTGAATTCCATAGCGCTCTTACCGGGCCGAAGCGAGTTGAGTGAAGGCGGTGCCGAGCCACTGCTGCACGCCATGCATCGTGGCGGCAGACGTGTCGAGGAACGGTTGCGGGTAGACGCCGAGGTAAACCAGCAGCACCGCAAGGCCCAGCACCATGATCAGTTCGCGAGCGTCCATACCGTGCAGGATCGAATCCGATTTCGACGGACCGAAGTAGGCACGGTGGATCATGATCAGCGAGTAGACCGAACCGAACACCAGACCGGACGTGGCAATCGCAGTGATCCATGGAGCGCTGGCGAAAGTGCCGATCAGGATCAGGAATTCACCGACAAAGTTACCGGTACCCGGCAGACCCAGCGAAGCGGCTGCAAAGAACAGACTGATCGCCGGCAGGTAAGCGATACGCGACCACAGACCGCCCATCTCACGCATGTCACGAGTGTGCAGACGCTCGTACAACTGACCGCTGAGGATAAACAGTGCCGCCGCCGACACGCCGTGCGCCAGCATCTGGATCACTGCACCTTGCAGGGCCAGTTGGCTGCCGGAATAGATGCCGATCAACACGAAACCCATGTGGGAAACGGAAGAGAAGGCGATCAGACGCTTGATGTCGGTTTGGGCGAAAGCGAGGAACGCACCGTAGAAGATCCCGACCAGACCGAGGGTCATGGCGATCGGCGCAAACTCGGCCGAAGCGTTCGGGAACAGCGGCAGAGCGAAACGCAGCAGACCGTAGGCAGCGGTTTTCAGCAAGATACCGGCGAGGTCGACGGAACCGGCAGTCGGCGCCTGGGCGTGGGCATCAGGCAACCACGAGTGGAACGGAACCACTGGCAGCTTGACCGCGAAGGCGATGAAGAAGCCGAGCATCAGGATGTACTCGGTGGTCATCGACATCTTGGTTTTCAACAGGTCGGCGTAGTTGAAAGTAATCACGCCGGTGTTGTTGAAGTTGACCAGCACCAGACCGAGGATCGCCACCAGCATGATCAGGCCGGAAGCCTGAGTGAAGATGAAGAACTTGGTCGCTGCGTAGATCCGGGTTTTCTTGCCGTCCGAAGAACTGTGACCCCAGAGCGCGATGAGGAAGTACATCGGCACCAGCATCATTTCCCAGAAGAAGAAGAACATGAACAGGTCGAGGGCGAGGAACACGCCGACAACGCCGCCCAGGATCCACATCAGGTTCAGGTGGAAGAAGCCAACGTGACGTTGAATCTCTTTCCACGAGCAGAGTACCGAGAGGATACCCAGCAGACCGGTCAGCAGGATCATCAACAGCGACAGGCCGTCGAGGGCCAGGTGCACGTTGATGCCGAAGCGCTGGATCCAGACGTGCTTGAACTCAAGCGCCCAGGTCGGATCGGCGCCAGGCGCCGGCGCAAATGAATAGTCACCGTGGGCCCACAGCCAGAGGCCGAGGGCGAGTTCCAGGGTCATGGTCAACAGCGCAATCCAGCGGGGCAGGGTAGCGCCGAAGCGCTCACCCATCCAGCACAGCAGGCCGCCGATGAAGGGGATCAGGATTAGCCAAGGCAGAATCATGACGGGCTCGTTTCCTTTCGCAAATTCGCAAGGTTCATATCAGACCGCTACCAGCACGATGGCGCCGATAACCAGCACGGCACCAGCAGCCATCGAAGCAGCGTACCAACGCAGTTGACCGGTCTCGGTGCGGCTCAGGGCAGTGTGACCACCCTTGGCCATACGCGGGATCAGACCGATGGTCTGGTCGAGCGGGTCTTTGCGCAGTACGTGGCTGATCGCCAGGTAAGGCTTGACGAACAGTTTGTCGTAGATCCAGTCGAAGCCCCAGGCAGCGAACCACCAGGCCGAGAGGAAACGGCCGATGCCGCTGTTGGCGACTGCCGTGACAAAGCGACGCTTGCCGAGGAACAGCAGCGCTGCCAGCAGGATACCGGCCAGGGCGATGGCGCCCGAAGCGATTTCCAGACTGTGCTTGGCTTCGCCACCGGCATGACCAACGCTTTCTGGCAGCACGCCGTGCAGCGGTGGCACGATCATGGCGCCGACGAACGTCGACAGCACGATCAGCACCGACAGTGGCAACCAGTGCGAGATGCCGTGACCGGCGTGGGCTTCGGTCTTGGCTTCACCGTGGAACGTGATGAAGATCAGGCGGAAGGTGTACAGCGAGGTCATGAACGCGCCGACCAGACCTGCGTAGAGCAGACCGTGGTTGCCGCTGGCGAACGCTTCCCAAAGGATTTCGTCCTTGGAATAGAAGCCTGCGGTGACCAGTGGCAGGGCAGCCAGTGCCGCGCCGCCGACGATGAAGCTGGCGTAGGCCAGTGGCAGTTTTTTCCACAGACCGCCCATCTTGAAGATGTTCTGCTCGTGGTGGCAGGCAACGATCACCGCACCGGAAGCAAGGAACAGCAGGGCCTTGAAGAAGGCATGGGTCATCAGGTGGAAAATCGCGCCATCCCATGCACCAACGCCCAGTGCCAGGAACATGTAGCCGATCTGGCTCATGGTCGAGTAGGCGAGGATACGTTTGATGTCGGTCTGTACCAATGCGGCGAAGCCTGCGAGAACCAGGGTCACGCCACCAACGATGCCGACCAGGTGCAGAATTTCCGGCGCCAGGGTGAACAGACCGTGGGTACGGGCGATCAGGTAGACACCGGCGGTAACCATGGTAGCGGCGTGGATCAGTGCCGACACCGGAGTCGGGCCGGCCATCGCGTCCGCGAGCCAGGTTTGCAGCGGCAGTTGTGCCGATTTACCGACCGCGCCACCCAGCAGCATCAGGGTAGCCAGGGTGATCCAGAAGTCGCCGACCTGGAATTTCTGCGGTGCCAGCACCAGCAGTTCCTGGATGTTCAGCGTGCCCACTTGCTGGAACAGGATGAACAGGCCGATGGCCATGAACACGTCGCCGATCCGGGTCACGATGAAGGCCTTGAGTGCGGCGTTACCGTTGTTGCGGTTGCTGTAGTAGAAACCGATCAACAGGTACGAGCACAGGCCCACGCCTTCCCAGCCGAAGTACAGGAACAACAGGTTATCGCCGAGCACCAGGAACAGCATGCTGGCGATAAACAGGTTGGTGTACGAGAAGAAGCGCGAGTAACCCGCTTCACCGCGCATGTACCAGGATGCGAACAGGTGGATCAGGAAACCTACACCGACAACCACGCCAAGCATGGTGATCGACAGGCCGTCGACGTAGAGGGCGAAGTCAGGCTTGAAGCCTTCGACCGCCATCCACTTCCACAGTACCAGCGTGTAGTGACCGCCTTCGGGTGGTGCGACGTTGAATTGCCAGATGACGTAGGCGGCGACAATCGCCGACAAGCCAATGGAACCCACGCCGATCAGCGCCGAGAGGTTTTCCGACCAGCGTCCACGGGAGAACGACAGGAGCAGGAAACCGATCAGAGGGAATACGAAAGTCAGAAAGATAAGATTCATCCGCGCATCTCACTGGCAGCGTCGATATCGAGCGTGTGGAAGCGGCGATACAGTTGCAGCAGGATCGCCAGACCAATACTGGCCTCGGCGGCTGCAAGGCTGATCACCAGGATGAACATGATCTGTCCATCCGGCTGGCCCCAACGGGCGCCTGCAACAATGAACGCCAGTGCAGAGGCGTTCATCATCACTTCCAGACTCATCAACACGAACAAAATGTTGCGGCGGACCATCAGGCCGACCAGACCAAGGCAGAACAGGATGCCGGCGACGGCTAAACCATGTTCGAGAGGGATAGCAGGCATGTCTTACTCCTTCGCCTCGTTACGGCCCAAATGGAACGCCGTGACGGCTGCAGCAAGCAGCAGCATCGAGGCGAGTTCGACCACCAGCAGGTACGGACCGAACAGGCTGATGCCCACGGCTTTCGCGTCTACGGTGGTGTGGCCGATGGCCTGGCCGCTCTGATGAGCGAACAGCACATACAGCAGTTCGGCCAGCAGCAGCGCGGCGAGAATCACCGGGCCCGCCCAGATGCCGGGCTTGAGCCAGACGCGTTCTTGCTGAACCGAGGCTGGGCCGAGGTTCAGCATCATCACCACGAACACGAACAGCACCATGATGGCGCCAGCGTAGGCGATCACTTCCAGCACACCGGCGAACGGTGCGCCGAGTGCGAAGAAGGTCATGGCCACGGCGATCAACGAGATGATCAGGTAGAGCAGGGCGTGCACAGGGTTGGTGTTGGTGACTACGCGAAGCGTGGACACAACAGCGATACCCGATGCGAAATAGAAAGCGAATTCCATCGTTCTTCCTTAAGGCAGCAAGCTCTTCACGTTGATCGGTTCGGCTTCGTTCTGCGCGGAGCCTTTCGGCTTGCCAGCGATTGCCATACCTGCAACACGATAGAAGTTGTAATCAGGGTTTTTGCCGGGGCCGGAGATCAACAGATCTTCTTTCTCGTACACCAGGTCCTGACGTTTGAACTCGGCCATCTCGAAATCCGGTGTCAGCTGGATTGCGGTGGTCGGACAGGCTTCCTCGCAGAGACCGCAGAAAATGCAGCGCGAGAAGTTGATACGGAAGAAGTCCGGGTACCAGCGACCGTCTTCGGTTTCAGCTTTCTGCAGCGAGATGCAACCCACTGGGCAAGCTACGGCGCAGAGGTTGCAGGCTACGCAACGCTCTTCGCCATCGGGGTCGCGGGTCAGGACGATGCGACCTCGGTAGCGTGGTGGCAGGTAGACCGCTTCTTCCGGGTATTGCAGGGTGTCACGCTTGCGAAAGCCATGGCCGAAGACCATGATCAGGCTGCGCAACTGGGTACCAGTACCCTTAACGATGTCGCCAATATATTTGAACATGGGTCAAATCCTCACTGAACCGCGACTGCAGGCGTGTTCCACAACACGACCGCAGCGGTCACCAGCAAATTGATCAGGGTCAGTGGCAGGCAGAATTTCCAGCTGAAATCCATCACCTGGTCATAACGCGGACGCGGAATGGAAGCGCGCAGCAGGATGAACAGCATGATGAAGAACGCGGTCTTCAGTGCGAACCAGACGAAGGCCAGTTGCGGCAAGATGCCGAACGGACCGTGCCAGCCACCGAAGAACAGGGTGACCAACAGCGCCGAGATCAGGATGATGCCGATGTATTCACCGACGAAGAACATGCCCCATTTCATACCGGCGTATTCAATGTGGTAACCGTCGGCCAGTTCCTGTTCCGCTTCCGGCTGGTCGAACGGGTGACGGTGAGTCACGGCGACGCCAGCGATGAAGAAGGTACAGAAGCCGAAGAACTGCGGAATGATGAACCACAGGTTCTGCGCCTGGTACTCGACGATGTCGCGCATGTTGAACGAGCCGACCTGGACCACGATGCCCATCAGGGCCAGGCCCATGAACACTTCGTAGGACACGGTCTGCGCCGAAGCACGCAAGCTGCCGAGCAGGGCGAACTTGTTGTTACTCGACCAGCCGGCGAACAGCACCGCGTAGACCGACAGACCGGCCATGGCGAAGAAGAACAGCAGGCCGATGTTCAGATCCGCGACGCCCCAGGTCGGGGTGATCGGGATAATCGCAAAGGCGATCAGCAAGGCCGACATGGCCACCACCGGTGCCAAAGTGAAAATCACTTTATCGGCAAACGGCGGGGTCCAGTCTTCCTTGAAGAACATCTTCAGCATGTCGGCGGCGATCTGGAACATACCGAACGGGCCAACGCGGTTTGGACCGTAACGGTCCTGCCACCAGCCCAGCAGGCGACGTTCGACAAAGCTGAGCAACGCGCCTGCAACCACAACGGCCAGCAGAATCACGATGGCTTTGACGACCGAGAGGATCACATCGATCACTTCAGGGGTGAACCAGGTCATTGCGCTGCCTCCTGCAGACCGTCGACGGATACGCCGGCGAATGCCGGTGGAATGCCGGCGATGCCCGCAGGCAATGCCACCAGACCGGCGCCCAGTTCTTCATTGATGCGCAGCGGCAGACGCAGGGTCTGACCGGCCACGTTCAGGCTCAGCAGGGCACCGTCGTTGACGCCCAGACGATCCGCTTCCGACTTGGCCAGAGCCACGTACGGAGCCGGAATGCGCTCTTGCACCGGGGCGGCTTTCGAAGAGTTTTCTTCGCTGCCGAACAGGTGGAAGAACGGCACGGCTTGCCAGGTACCCGGCGCCGGGTTGAACGCGCGCGGTGCTGCAGCGAACCAGTTCAGCGAATCACCGGTGCTTTCGATCAGGCGGGTGCCTGGGTCGCCAGCGCGGATATGACCACCAACTTCGTCCTGGAACTTGTTCCACGCTTGTGGCGAGTTCCAGCCCGGCGACCATGCAAATGGTACCTGCTGACGCGGTTCGGCAGAGCCCGAGTAACCTTCCATGGAGAAGGCAAACGCGGTGTCTTTGTCTTGCGGGGTGCGTGGTTCGTGAACGCTGATGTCGGCGCGCATCGCGGTGCGACCGGAATAACGCAGCGGCTCACGCGCCAGTTTCAGACCCTTGATGCGGAACGCGGCGGACGGTGCAGCGTCGACGATACGCGCCAGTTGCTCGGTGCTCGAAGCAACGGCAGCGGTGACGTGGTCGAGTTGCGTCCAGTCGATCGGCTGGTTCAGCAGGGTCGCGCGCAGGGCGTGCAGCCAGCGCCAGCCTTCGTGAACCAGGATGCTCGCGTCCATGTATTGCGGGTCGAAAACCTGGAAGAAGCGCTGGGCGCGACCTTCCTGGCTGACCAGCGTACCGTCGCCTTCGGCGAAGCTCGCGGCTGGCAGCACCAGATGCGCGCGATCGCTGGTAGCCGTTTTCTGATGGTCAGCAACGATCACCACTTGCGCAGCGTTCAGTGCAGCATCGACTTTTTCTTTGGCGGTGCGGGTGTACAGATCGTTTTCCAGCACGACGATCGCGTCAGCCTTGCCATCGATCACAGCTTGCAGCGCCGCGTCGACCGATTCGCCACCGAGCATGGCCAGACCAAGGCTGTTGGCTTCCGGGACGATCAGGCTGATCGAACCGTTCTTCTCGCGCAGCTTCAGCGCCTTGGCGATGTTCGCGGCAGCTTCGATCAGGGCTTTGGAGCCCAGCGAAGTACCGGCGATGATCAGCGGACGTTTTGCAGCAAGCAGGGCGTCAGCGATGCGCTGAGCCAGTTCCAGTGCTTCGGCGTCCAGACCTTCAACGGCCGGGGCGCTGGCGTCCAGTGCGTGGGCAACGGCAAAACCGATGCGCGCCAGGTCATCGGGAGCGGCGTGTACGCATTCTTCAGCGATGTCGTCGAGCTTGGTTTCCGCGAGGCTGGCGATGAACAGCGGGTTCAGCGCGTGCTGACCGATGTTCTTCACCGCCGCGTCGAGCCAAGGCTGAACGCGCATGGCTTCGGCCATGTCTTCGGCTTTGCCTTTGACCGACTGACGCAGCGACAGCGCCATGCGGGCGGCGGTCTGGGTCAGGTCTTCACCGAGGACGAAAATCGCATCGTGGTCTTCGATGTCGCGCATGTTCGGCACTGGCAGCGGGCTGTCTTTCAGCACTTGCAGGACCAGACGGATGCGCTCCAGTTCGGAGGCTTCGATACCCGAGTAGAAGTGCTCGGCGCCAACCAGTTCGCGCAACGCGTAGTTGCTTTCGAGGCTGGCGCGCGGCGAACCGATACCGACGATGTTGCGACCGCGTAGTAGGTCAGCGGCTTTATCCAGTGCAGCATCCAGACCGAGCTTGGTGCCGTCGGCCAGCAGTG
This sequence comes from Pseudomonas neuropathica, assembly GCF_015461835.1. Classification (GTDB taxonomy): domain Bacteria; phylum Pseudomonadota; class Gammaproteobacteria; order Pseudomonadales; family Pseudomonadaceae; genus Aquipseudomonas; species Aquipseudomonas neuropathica. The sequence goes on from NZ_JACOPX010000014.1 coordinate 191,312, forward strand.
GCTGACGTGGACGGTCGGTGCGGTTGACGTAGCCATAGCCGAAACGGCCACGGTCGCACAGGAAGTACTGGTTCACCGAACCGTTGAAACGGTTTTCGATGCGACGCAGTTCGCCGTAGCGCTCGCCCGGGGAGATGTTGCAACCGCTCGAGCAGCCATGGCAGATGCTCGGTGCGAACTGCATGTCCCACTTGCGGTTGTAGCGCTCGGAGTGAGTCTTGTCGGTGAACACACCGGTCGGGCAGACCTCGGTGAGGTTGCCGGAGAACTCGCTTTCGAGGGTGCCGTCTTCAACGCGACCGAAGTACACGTTGTCGTGGGCACCGAATACACCGAGGTCGGTGCCGCCGGCGTAATCCTTGTAGAAACGCACACAACGGTAGCAAGCGATGCAGCGGTTCATTTCGTGGGAAATGAACGGGCCCAGTTGCTGGTTCTGGTGGGTGCGTTTGGTGAAGCGATAACGGCGCTCGTTGTGGCCGGTCATCACCGTCATGTCTTGCAGGTGGCAGTGACCGCCTTCTTCGCACACAGGGCAGTCGTGCGGGTGGTTGGTCATCAGCCATTCAACAACACTGGCGCGGAATGCCTTGGATTCTTCATCGTCGATGGAGATCCAGGTGTTGTCGGTGGCCGGGGTCATGCAGGACATGACGATGCGACCACGGGTGTCGTTCTCGTCGGTGTACTGCTTGACCGCGCACTGGCGGCAGGCCCCGACGCTACCAAGCGCGGGGTGCCAGCAGAAATAAGGGATGTCGAGGCCCAGCGACAGACATGCCTGTAACAGGTTGTCTGCCCCGTCGACTTCGAGCGCTTTGCCGTCTACGTGGATAGTGGCCATGGTTCAAAGGTCTTCGTTGGCCCGGTGTCAGCGGGCGTGGCTAATGGAATCTTGTTATTCGTCCGAATCCAGTCAGCCCCGAAAGGCGTCATCGGACGAAAGGCGAAGGGCACGGACCCTTCGCCTTTTTAAGCGTTTACGCGCCGATTACGATCGGCCTTGCCAGAGGCGGGACGGCGGCGCTGACTGGCGCGATACCGGCTTCGAACTCTGGACGGAAGTATTTGATGGCACTGCCCAACGGTTCCACGGCACCCGGTGCGTGAGCACAGAAGGTCTTGCCCGGGCCGAGGAAGTTGACCAGTCCCAGCAGGGTCTCGATGTCGCCCGGCTGACCGCGACCTTGTTCGATGGCCATCAAGAGCTTGACGCTCCATGGCAGACCATCGCGGCACGGGGTGCAGAAACCGCACGACTCGCGAGCGAAGAACTGCTCCATGTTGCGCAGCAAGGAGACCATGTTGACGCTGTCATCCACCGCCATGGCCAGGCCGGTACCCATACGGGTGCCCACTTTGGCGATGCCGCCGGCATACATTTGTGCGTCGAGGTGTTCTGGCAGAAGGAAACCGGTACCGGCGCCACCTGGCTGCCAGGCCTTGAGCTTGAAGCCGTCGCGCATGCCGCCGGCGTAGTCTTCGAACAACTCGCGACCGGTGACGCCGAATGGCAGCTCCCACAGGCCAGGGTTTTTGACCTTGCCGGAGAAGCCCATGAGCTTGGTGCCCATGTCTTCGCTGCCTTCACGCGCCAACGATTTGTACCAGTCAACGCCGTCGGCAATGATCGCCGGCACGTTGCACAGGGTTTCCACGTTGTTCACGCAAGTCGGCTTGCCCCACACGCCGACAGCGGCAGGGAAGGGCGGCTTGGAGCGCGGGTTGGCGCGGCGGCCTTCGAGGGAGTTGATCAGTGCGGTTTCTTCACCGCAGATGTAACGCCCGGCGCCGGTGTGGACGAACAGCTCGAAATCGAAGCCGCTGCCGAGAATGTTTTTACCCAGCAGGCCAGCAGCCTTGGCTTCTTCCACGGCACGGTTGAGGTGCTTGGCGGCGGTGGTGTATTCGCCGCGCAGGAAGATGTAGCCACGGTAGGTTTTCAGCGCGCGAGCACTGATCAGCATGCCTTCGATCAGCAGATGGGGCAGTTGCTCCATCAGCATGCGGTCTTTCCAGGTGTTCGGCTCCATTTCATCCGCGTTGCACAGCAGGTAGCGGATGTTGATGGATTCGTCTTTGGGCATCAGGCCCCACTTCACGCCCGTGGGGAAGCCCGCACCGCCGCGACCTTTGAGGCCTGCGTCTTTCACGGTCTGGACGATGGCGTCCTGATCCATGTCGGCGAAGGCTTTGCGTGCAGCGGCGTAACCGTTCTTGGCCTGGTACTCGTCGAGCCACACGGCTTCGCCGTCATCGCGCAGACGCCAGGTCAGCGGGTGAGTCTCGGCCGAACGCTGAATGCGGTTGGCAGGACCGAAAGATGTCAGGGTCATACGTAGCCCTCGAGCAGTTTGGCGACGCCAGCAGGCTGCACATCACCAAAGGTGTCGTCGTCGATCATCAGCGCCGGTGCCTTGTCGCAGTTGCCGAGGCAGCAGACAGGCAGCAGGGTGAAACGACCGTCGGTGGTGGTCTGACCCAGGCCGATGCCCAGATTGTTCTGGATTTCGCTGACCACCGACTCGTGGCCGCCGATGTAGCAGACCATGCTGTCGCAGACGCGAATGATGTGACGGCCAACCGGCTGACGGAAAATCTGGCTATAGAACGTCGCCACACCCTCAACGTCGCTGGCCGGGATGCCGAGGATCTCGCCGATCGCGTACAAGGCGCCATCCGGCACCCAGCCGCGTTCTTTCTGAACGATCTTCAGGGCTTCGATCGACGCCGCGCGCGGGTCTTCGTAGTGATGCAGCTCGTGCTCGATGGCCGAGCGCTCGGTTTCACTGAGGGTGAAACGGTCTGTCTGGATAAGCGTGCTGTTCATGCTTAGCGGTCCACGTCGGCCATAACGAAATCGATACTACCCAGGTACGCAATCATGTCCGCGACCATGCTGCCTTTGATCACCGAAGGGATCTGTTGCAGATGCGGGAAGCTTGGAGTGCGGATCCGGGTACGGTAGCTCATGGTGCCGCCGTCGCTCGTCAGGTAATAACTGTTGATGCCCTTGGTCGCTTCGATCATCTGGAAGGATTCGTTGGCCGGCATCACCGGGCCCCACGAAACTTGCAGGAAGTGCGTGATCAAGGTTTCGATGTGCTGCAGCGTGCGCTCTTTCGGCGGCGGCGTGGTCAGCGGGTGATCCGCCTTGTACGGGCCTTCCGGCATGTTGCGCATGCACTGGTCGATGATCTTGATGCTCTGGCGCATCTCTTCGACGCGAACCATGCAGCGGTCGTAGGCATCGCCGTTGGCGGCCAGCGGTACTTCGAACTCGAAGTTCTCGTAGCCGGAGTACGGACGCGCTTTACGCAGGTCGAAGTCGCACCCGGTCGAACGCAGGCCAGCACCGGTGACGCCCCATTCCAGGGCCTCTTTGGTGTTGTACTGGGCAACGCCGATGGTACGACCCTTGAGGATGCTGTTCTGCAGGGCAGCCTTGGTGTATTCGTCGAGGCGTTTGGGCAGCCATTCAACGAAGTCTTTCACCAGTTTTTCCCAGCCGCGTGGCAGGTCGTGCGCGACGCCACCGATGCGGTACCAGGCCGGGTGCAGACGGAAACCGGTAATGGCTTCAATCACCGTGTACGCCTTCTGGCGGTCGGTGAAGGTGAAGAACACCGGAGTCATGGCGCCGACGTCCTGGATGTAAGTCCCGAGGAACAGCAGGTGGCTGGTGATCCGGAAGAACTCGGCCATCATGATGCGGATGACGTCGACCTTCTCAGGCACCTTGATGCCGGCCAGCTTCTCGACCGAGAGCACGTACGGCAGGTTGTTCATCACGCCGCCGAGGTAGTCGATACGGTCGGTGTACGGGATGAAGCTGTGCCAGGACTGACGCTCGGCCATCTTCTCGGCACCACGGTGGTGGTAGCCAATGTCCGGCACGCAGTCGACGATCTCTTCACCGTCCAGTTGCAGAATGATGCGGAACGCACCGTGCGCAGAAGGGTGGTTCGGGCCGAGGTTGAGGAACATGTAGTCCTCGTTCGGGCCGGAACGCTTCATGCCCCAGTCTTCCGGACGGAAGCGCGCGGCTTCTTCCTCAAGCTGTTGCTTGGCGAGGTTGAGGCTGTACGGATCGAATTCGGTGGCGCGCGCCGGGAAGTCCTTGCGCAGCGGGTGACCTTCCCAGGTCGGCGGCATCATGATGCGCGACAGGTGCGGGTGGCCTTTGAAGTCGATACCGAACATGTCCCAGACTTCACGCTCGTACCAGTTGGCGTTTGGCCAGATGCTGGTGACGGTCGGCAAGCTGAGGTCGCTCTCGGACAAGGCGACCTTGATCATCACGTCACTATTACGCTCCAGCGACATGAGGTGATAGAACACGGTGAACTCAGCGTCGCTCGGCAGGCCTTGACGCTTGGTGCGCAGACGCTCGTCCACGCCGTGCAGGTCATAGAGCATGACGTACGGCTTGGGCAGGTTACGCAGGAAAGTCAGGACTTCGACGAGTCTGGCACGCGCCACCCACAGCACCGGCATGCCGGTGCGGGTCGGCTGGGCGGTGAACGCCTCCGGGCCAAAACGGTTGTTCAATTCAACGACCACATCCTGGTCGTCTGCCTTATAAGGCGGGATGTACAGAGCGCTGCCTGTAGTCATGGTTATTTTTTCGCTTTCGGTCAACGTAAAGAATGAAGCCAGCTTCTCGTTTCTATTTCAGAACAGATCTGGATCAGACTTCGTCAGGGCTGCGCAGGTTGGTGACTGCGATTCGCTGTTCGCGGCGCTGTTCCTTCTGCGAAGGCATGTCGGCGCGATACACGCCTTGATCACCAACGACCCAGGAAAGCGGCCGACGCTCCTGTCCAATCGATTCCTGCAGCAGCATCAAGCCTTGCAGAAATGCTTCCGGACGGGGCGGGCAGCCAGGTACGTAGACGTCCACGGGCAGGAACTTGTCCACCCCTTGAACCACAGAGTAGATGTCGTACATGCCGCCGGAGTTGGCGCACGAACCCATGGAGATAACCCATTTCGGCTCGAGCATTTGCTCGTAGAGACGCTGGATGATCGGCGCCATCTTGATGAAGCAGGTGCCGGCGATAACCATGAAGTCGGCCTGACGCGGCGATGCCCGGATCACTTCGGCGCCAAAGCGCGCGATGTCGTGGGGCGCCGTGAAGGCGGTGGTCATTTCCACGTAGCAGCACGACAGGCCGAAGTTGTACGGCCACAGGGAGTTTTTACGCCCCCAGTTGACCGCGCCACTCAGCACGTCTTCCAGCTTGCCCATGAAAATGTTTTTGTGAACTTGATCTTCTAACGGATCGGAAACGGTTTCCCGTTCGCCAATCGGATATTGCTCGTTAGGAGCATCGGGGTCGATCCTGGTGAGATTGTATTGCATTGCCAAAGCCTCATTGTTTCAGCTTCGCCTGCCGCTTGCGACGAGCTTCCGGAGCCCAGTCAAGGGCGCCCACTCGGAACAGGTAGACAAGACCTGCCAACAGAATTGCTATGAAAACGAGAGCTTCGACGAATCCGGTCCAGCCGCTTTCGCGGACGGACACAGACCATGCAAAGAGAAAGAGGGCTTCGATATCGAAGATCACGAAGAGCATCGCGACCAGATAGAATTTGGCTGAGAGCCGCAAGCGGGCGCCACCGGTAGGTAGCATGCCCGACTCGAACGGTTCGTTTTTGCTGCGGCCCCAGGCTTTTGACCCAAGGAGGCTGGAGACGCCAAGCATGAAGGCACACAGGCCGACGACACCCAGAAGGAAAATGGCAAAGCCCCAGTTGTGGGCCATGAGTCCTGTCGCTTCGGGCATGCTGGTAATCCTTAACAGAGAGCAAAGGTCTCTGAGCTTGATAAAGAAATAGGCAGTGACGATATGTCGCAGCAATCAATCGCGCTGATTTTATGGCTAAACACCCTGCAAGTAAAATTCCTATAGCGAAATTATTTATTGGAATAAGGACATAGCGCATCTCCAATGCCCTGCAGCCCATGCGTTGCGGGCATTAGGCGGGTTTATGCAAATAATGTTTTGTAGGGAATGTAACGAACATAGTTGTGGCTAAATGATAATTAATATCGTTTGCGGGTGTTTTGTAACTGTCTAACGGGATGTCAGTTGGGAAGTTGTCTTACTTGCACGTTACTGCAAGTAGCGACGGCGCACGTTTTAGCGGATTTTTCTGACGGTTGTACCGCGCTGGATCAATGTTTTTGTCTGGGCTGCGCCGATCCCTGTAGGAGTGAGCCTGCTCGCGATAGCGGTGCGTCAGCTTGCGCATGCGGTGACTGACCCACCCCTATCGCGAGCAGGCTCGCTCCCACAAGGTTTCGTGGCGCTTGGGAGGTCTTGAACCCAACACATGCTCCCTGTAGGAGCTGCCGAAGGCTGCGATCTTTTGATCTTGTCTTTTAAAAGCAAAATCAAAAAATCGCAGCCTTCAGCAGCTCCTACAGGGGAGGGTGTGTTTTCCGGGCGCAAAAAAAAACGCCCCGAACCAGTCGGGGCGTCAGTTTTGCGGCTCTGCGGTTAGCTTTCTATACGATCCGCAAAGGCCGTTTGCTCAGCGAAGCCGAATCAGTGGAACTGTTCTTCTTCGGTCGAACCGGTCAGTGCGGTTACCGAGGACGAGCCACCCTGGATCACAGTGGTCATGTCGTCGAAGTAGCCGGTGCCTACTTCCTGCTGGTGAGCCACGAAGGTGTAACCCTTGGCGGCGTCAGCGAATTCCTGCTCTTGCAGCTTCACGTAGGCAGTCATGTCGTTGCGGGCGTAGTCGTGCGCCAGGTTGAACATGCTGTGCCACATGTTGTGAATGCCGGCCAGGGTGATGAACTGGTGCTTGTAACCCATGGCGGACAGTTCGCGCTGGAACTTGGCGATGGTCGCGTCGTCCAGGTTTTTCTTCCAGTTGAAGGAAGGCGAGCAGTTGTACGACAGCAGTTGGTCCGGGTATTCCTTTTTGATCGCTTCAGCGAAGCGACGGGCTTCTTCCAGATCCGGCTTGGCGGTTTCGCACCAGATCAGGTCGGCGTACGGCGCGTAAGCCAGGCCACGGGCGATCGCTTGATCCAGACCAGCACGGACCTTGTAGAAACCTTCCTGAGTGCGCTCGCCAGTCACGAACGGCTGGTCGTACGGGTCGCAATCGGAAGTCAGCAGGTCAGCAGCGTTGGCGTCGGTACGGGCCAGGATTATGGTCGGAGTACCGGCAACGTCAGCCGCCAGACGCGCGGCGGTCAGCTTCTGTACGGCTTCCTGAGTTGGAACCAGTACTTTGCCGCCCATGTGACCGCATTTTTTCACGGAAGCCAGTTGGTCTTCGAAGTGAACGCCGGCGGCGCCTGCTTCGATCATGCTCTTCATCAGTTCGTAAGCGTTCAGAACGCCGCCGAAACCGGCTTCAGCGTCAGCCACGATCGGCGCGAAGTAGTCGATGTAGCCGTCGTCGCCCGGGTTCTTGCCGGCTTTCCACTGGATCTGGTCAGCACGACGGAACGAGTTGTTGATGCGCTTGACCACGGTTGGCACCGAGTCCACCGGGTACAGCGATTGGTCCGGGTACATCGATTCTGCGGAGTTGTTGTCCGCAGCCACTTGCCAGCCCGACAGGTAGATTGCCTGGATGCCGGCTTTAACCTGCTGAACAGCCTGGCCGCCAGTCAAAGCGCCCATGCAGTTGACGAAATCTTTCTCAGGACGGAAGGACGGCTTGGCACCCTGGGTGACCAGGTTCCACAGCTTCTCGGCGCCCATTTTTGCAAAGGTGTGCTCAGGTTGAACCGAGCCACGCAGACGGACGACGTCAGCAGCGGAGTAAGTGCGTGTCACGCCTTTCCAGCGCGGGTTTTCAGCCCAGTCTTTTTCGAGGGCTGCAATTTGCTGTTCGCGTGTCAGTGCCATGGAGATAAACCTCGTCGCGTCTTTATGAAAAGTTGTTCTGCGGTGGAAAATTCCTGCGCTCGCTGACCAGAAGCTTAGGTGGTCAAGTCGGATTCGGCGGGGTAGGCGACGGGATGAACGATAGGCTCGAGGGGAAGTGAGCAGGTAGTGGCGGACTGCGGGCGCATTCGGGCGTCGTGGGCCTTTATACGGTCTACAGCGTGAAGCCGGGTTACCTAATTACGCTTCCGTCCCTCGGGACAACTTCGTTCCAGTCGGCAACCTCGTCAAACACACCTTGTGGGCGGTACAGACACGAAACGGTTCGCGGGGTAGGTGCGAACATCGCTTCGAAGGCCCTTGCCAGGGCCTCTGATTAGCGGGAGCGAGGCCATCATGCCTTCGCTTTTTTACCCCGTCAAACGTTTTGTAGTGCTTTTTTTCAAGCACTACATCTTTCGTCTAATACGACTAATCAGTCAGTTTTCGGTGCTTTAGTCCAAGGCGTCGACTTTGACCCGCAACGTCATGTCATCCCGGCCTTGAGTCGAGTAGCTGCGGGTCAGGCCCTGTTTGTCGGCCTGAGTCTGGCGATTCACACCGGCGAGGGTGATCCATTCACCGAGGCGGCCGCTGACCGTTGTGTCGGTGCTTTGCACGTTCACTACATCGGGACGTTCCTGGCTCATGCGGTCACGGTTGGTACTGATCGCAAGGTGAACGATGTCGCCGGTGACGCTGGCGGTGACGTAGAAACCCTGGGTGACGTTGCGGTATTGGGTCTGGCTGCTGTAATCGCCATAGGAGTTGGTCTGGCTGCTGGTGATGGGCACACTTTGCCCGACTTGAATCAGCGCCGGCATGCCGTCGGTGGCCTGCACCTGCTGTACGCCGCCGTCACGGCTGGCGGTGCTGCGGCTGATGATGCGGGTCTGGGTCGGCTGTGCACCGTTGACTGAGTAACCTTCGTCGCCACGGCCATTGTTTTCATTGGTATCGACGGTGATCAGCAAGCGCTTGGGCGCTGTATCCAGCTGCGTGATCAGCGCCTTGAGTTCCTGAATCTTGTCTGGCTCGGCCTTGATGATCAGTTGGTTGCCATAGGCACTGACCTGACCGTCCTTGCCGAGGAAGTCTTGCGCCATCGGCAGCATGTCAGTGCTGGTGCGGTAATTGAGGGGCACGATTTCTGTGGCTGCCATCACCGAAAAACTGCAACCGAGCAGCAGGGTGGTGAGCAGGGTGCGTAGGGACATGTCCGTTATCTCCGCTTTCGAAAGGCTTGATATTGCCAGTTTGTCGGCCTTGGGTGGGGCAAGTTGAATCGTAGACAGCAAAACGCCCCGGCATCGGTTGATGTCGGGGCGTTTTGTGGTGTTCTTGCGGGCGCCATCGCGAGCAGGCTCACTCCTACAGGGAATCGCATTTCAATTGTAGGAGTGAGCCTGCTCGCGATCGCCGCGCCGCGGTTTTATGCCGAATGCCGAACCATGTCGACATGCGGAATCCCGGCTTCGAGGAATTCCTCGCTGATCAGGCTGAAGCCGAGGCGCTCATAGAACGCCGTGGCCTGCACCTGAGCGCTGAGCATTTGCTGCTTCAAGCCACGCGCTTCAGCTTCAGCGATGACTGCTTGCATCAGCGCATCACCGACCTTCATCCCGCGCCAGTCTTTCAGCACAGAAACCCGGCCGATGTGCCCGTCAGGCAGCAGCCGCGCAGTACCAATCGGAAAGTCGCCTTCAAACGCCAGAAAATGCACGGCGGTCGCGTCGTCCGCGTCCCATTCCAGCTCAGGTGGCACCGATTGCTCGGCGATGAACACCGTTTCACGAATGCGCCGGATCTCGGCGATGTCCTTCTGCCAGTCTGCGACACGAACGCGAATTTTATTCATCGGCGAACCCCAGGCTCCCTTGCTTGACCAACTGGCACAGCAGGCTGCAAGCGTCTTCGTCGTTCAGCCACTCACCGAGGTTGTCGGTGTGCAGGGCGTCAGCAGCGCAGATCAGCTTCAGCAGTTCGCGCAGCTTGCCCGGCAGGTAACGGCTTTGGCCGCTGGCGAACAGCAGCAGGTCGTCATCGACTTCCGACCAGGCCAGGCGTGCGCTCGGATTGCGGATCAGAATGGCGCCATCCTGCAGGGCAGCGAGGAAATCTTCTTCTTCGATTTCTTCCGGGCCGGCCACCAGTTCCGGGTAGCGCGGCTCGGTCATGTACTGGCCGAACCAGGTCAGCAGCAGGCGCTCGTCGCTCATGTGTTCGGCAAGCAGGGCTTTCAGGCGATCCAGTGCATCGTGTTGAATCTGGTGTGGATCGCTGGCCGGCTGCGCATCGGCATCGGTGTAGCGCTCTTCGTCAGTCAGGAACTGGCTGAGGAAGTCGGTGAAGTGAGTCAGCACTTCGGAAGCGCTTGGTGCGCGGAAGCCGACCGAGTAGGTCATGCAGTTATCGACCGCGACACCGCAGTGCGCCAAGCGCGGCGGCAGGTAGAGCATGTCGCCCGGTTCCAGTACCCATTCTTCGGTCTCGTGGAATTCAGCGAGGATGCGCAGGTCTGCGTGTTGCAGCAGCGGGCTCTCGGAATCGCACATCTGGCCGATTTTCCAGTTGCGCTTGCCGTGACCTTGCAGCAGGAACACGTCGTAGTTGTCGAAGTGCGGACCGACGCTGCCACCCGGGGCGGCGAAGCTGATCATCACGTCGTCGACGCGCCAGCTCGGCAGGAAGCGGAAGTTTTCCAGCAGCTCGCTGACTTCCGGTACGAACTGGTCGACCGCTTGCACCAGCAGGGTCCACTCTTTTTCCGGCAGTTTGCTGAATTCGTCTTCAGCGAACGGGCCGCGACGCAGTTCCCATGGGCGCTCGCCATGCTCGATCACCAGGCGCGATTCGACTTCTTCTTCCAGGGCCAGGCCGGCCAGTTCGTCGGCGTCGATCGGGCTTTCGAAGTCAGGAATCGCCTGACGGATCAGCAGTGGCTTTTTCTGCCAGTAGTCGCGCAGGAATTCGCGTGCTGTGAGGCCGCCCAGAAGTTGAAGAGGAATATCGGAATTCATATGTAACCTATTGAAAAAAAGCACTTTTCAGACGGGAATAAAAACGCCCGGCGCGGCCGGGCGTCTCAAACGGAGCAAGCGGTCGATCAGATGCGTTTGGCTTGCGCTACAGCGTTGCCGATGTAGTTGGCCGGAGTCAGTTGCTTGAGCTCGGCTTTCGCTTCGGCAGGCATGTCCAGACCATCGATGAAAGTCTGCAATGCTTCAGGGCTGATGCCCTTGCCGCGAGTCAGTTCTTTCAGTTTTTCGTACGGGTTTTCGATGTTGTAGCGGCGCATCACGGTCTGGATCGGCTCGGCCAACACTTCCCAGCAAGCGTCGAGGTCAGCGGCAATCTTCTGCTCGTTGAGCTCCAGTTTGCTGATGCCTTTGAGGCTGGCTTCGTAGGCGATCACGCTGTGGGCGAAGCCGACACCGAGGTTACGCAATACGGTGGAGTCGGTCAGGTCGCGCTGCCAGCGGGAGATCGGCAGTTTGCTCGCCAGGTGCTGGAACAGTGCGTTGGCGATGCCCAGGTTGCCTTCGGAGTTTTCGAAGTCGATCGGGTTGACCTTGTGCGGCATGGTCGACGAACCGATTTCGCCAGCGATGGTGCGCTGCTTGAAATAACCCAGGGAGATGTAGCCCCAGATGTCACGGTCGAAGTCGATCAGGATGGTGTTGAAGCGCGCGATGGCATCGAACAGCTCGGCGATGTAGTCGTGCGGTTCGATCTGCGTGGTGTACGGGTTGAAGCCCAGGCCCAGTTCGTCTTCGATGAAGGCGCGGGCGTTGGCTTCCCAGTCGATCTGCGGGTAGGCCGACAGGTGGGCATTGTAGTTGCCGACAGCGCCGTTGATCTTGCCCAGCAGCGGCACGGCAGCGACTTGAGCGATCTGACGCTCGAGACGGTAAACCACGTTCGCCAGCTCTTTACCCAAAGTAGTCGGGGAGGCCGGTTGGCCGTGGGTGCGCGACAGCATTGGCACGTCAGCGAAACGGATGGCCAGTTCGCGGATGGCGTTGGCAGTCTGGCGCATCAGCGGCAGCATCACGTCGTCACGGCCTTCGCGCAGCATCAGGGCGTGGGACAGGTTGTTGATGTCTTCGCTGGTGCAGGCAAAGTGGATGAACTCGCTGACCTTGGCCAGCTCCGGCAGCTTGGCCGCCTGCTCTTTGAGCAGGTATTCGATCGCTTTGACGTCGTGGTTGGTGGTGCGCTCGATCTCTTTGACGCGCTCGGCGTGCTCCAGCGAGAAGTTTTCAGCCAGTTCATTGAGAACGGCGTTGGCCTCGGCGGAGAAGGCTGGCACTTCAGGGATACCAGCGTGGGCGGCCAGACGCTGGAGCCAGCGCACTTCAACCAGAACACGGGCACGGATCAGGCCGTACTCGCTGAAAATCGGGCGCAGGGCCTGGGTTTTGCCGGCGTAGCGGCCGTCAACAGGGGAAACCGCAGTGAGCGAAGAAAGCTGCATGGGGTGTTCTCGGACAGTCGGGCAACGAAATGGGGCGCGTATCATACATGAAAAAATCCGCCGGTCCGTTGCCAACTGACCGGCGTATTACGCGTTACAGACTACAAAGCTTTTATTGCGCGGCGAATTACTCGCTGCGCATCAACGGATACAGCTCTTTGAGCAGCTTGCGCCGGCTGATCACCAACTGCCAGCGATGGCCGCCGAGCTGCCGCCATAGGCGTGCCGAACGGATACCGGCAAGGAGCAGGGCGCGGATTTTCGAGGCATTGCTCGGTTGCTGCAGATTGCGCATGTCGCCGTGCACCTGAATGCGTTGGCGCAAGGTGCTCAGGGTGTCCTGGTACAGCGCGCCGCAAGCCGCGACCACGTTTTCGTGGGCCGGGCCGAAATGCTCGACCTGCGACTGGATCTGCGGCAAACGCTTACCGATGATGTCGAGCATGTCGTTGCGCTTGGCCAGTTGACGTTCCAGGCCGAGCATCGACAGGGCATAACGCAGTGGCTCGCGCTGCAATGTGCTTGGGTCGCGCTCGAGGGCGCCGATCAGTGCGCGGTAACCTTCGCGCAAATTGATGTCGTCGCCGCCGTACACGTCCAGCGTGTCCTTCGGGTCGCGCACGAGCAGGCTGCCGAGCATGCAGCTCAGGCCGGCCTCGCTGGTCTGGCCGGTCTTGGCGATCCGGTCGACCAGCACGGCGGCGAGAAACACGCCGCCGAGCGCCGTCAGTTGCTCCTGAGTCGGGCTCATGCCTGGCCGCTCCACGGCTCGGCCACTTCGATCACGCCGCCGCCGAGGCAGATTTCACCGTCGTAGAACACCACCGATTGGCCCGGCGTCACCGCGCGTTGCGGCTCGTCGAACACGGCGCGGTAGCCGCTGGCGGTTTTTTCCAGGGTGCAGGCTTGATCGCTCTGGCGATAACGCACTTTCGCGGTCAGGCGCAGCGGCTGGCTCAGGTCGATCGGGTTGACCCAATAGATTTCCGAAGCGAGCAGGGCGCTGGAGAACAGCCACGGATGGTTGTTGCCCTGGCCGACGATCAGCTCGTTGCTGTCCAGGTCCTTGCGCAGCACGTACCACGGCTCGTCACCGGCATCTTTCAAGCCGCCGATGCCCAGGCCTTGGCGCTGACCGATGGTGTGGTACATCAAACCGTGGTGACGGCCGATGACTTCGCCTTCGGTAGTTTTGATTTCGCCCGGTTGCGCCGGCAGGTATTGCTTGAGGAAGTCGCTGAAGCGCCGCTCGCCGATGAAGCAGATCCCGGTGGAATCCTTCTTCTTGGCGGTCGCCAGCTCGTATTTCTCGGCAATGGCGCGCACTTCCGGTTTTTCCAGTTCGCCGACCGGGAACAGGGTCTTGGCGATCTGTTCACCGCCAACGGCGTGCAGGAAGTAGCTCTGATCCTTGTTCGGATCGAGGCCTTTGAGCAGTTCGGTGCGGCCATCGATATCGCGGCGGCGCACGTAGTGACCGGTGGCGATCAGGTCGGCACCGAGCATCATGGCGTAGTCGAGGAACGCCTTGAACTTGATCTCGCGGTTACACAGGATGTCCGGGTTCGGCGTACGGCCGGCCTTGTATTCGGCCAGGAAGTGCTCGAACACGTTGTCCCAGTACTCGGCGGCGAAGTTGGCGGTGTGCAACTTGATGCCAATCTTGTCGCAGACAGCCTGGGCATCCGCCAGGTCGTCCATGGCGGTGCAGTATTCCGTTCCGTCGTCTTCTTCCCAGTTCTTCATGAACAGGCCTTCCACCTCGTAACCCTGCTCGATCAGCAGGAGAGCGGAAACGGAAGAGTCCACGCCGCCGGACATGCCGACAATGACGCGCTTCTTGGTTGTGTCAGAAGGGGCTGGATCACGCATAGGGATTCAATGAGTGTCTTGAAAAAGGACGCGATTCTAGCAGGCTCGCAGCCTCAAGGCTAAAGAGAAGGGCGGATCAGTTCGAGGCTGAAGTGATGACCGGCCAGATAATCGTCGATGCAACGGATGATCAGCTCGCTGCGCCAGTTGTCGCGCTGGGCGATTAATTCGTCGCGGGTCAGCCACTTGGCGCCGACGATGCCGTCATCGAGTTGGTAGTCGGGGTGGTGTTGCACGGCTTTGGCGCTGAAGCACACGCGCTGGTAGGTCACGCCATTGCTCGGTGCGGTGTACAGGTAAATGCCGATCACGCCGGTAGGTTCGACGTCCCAGCCGGTTTCTTCGAGGGTTTCGCGCACGGCGGCTTCGATCAGGGTTTCGTCCGGGGCGAGATGGCCGGCGGGCTGGTTGAGCACGTTACGCCCGGCCTTGTGTTCCTCGACCATCAGGAAGCGGCCGTTGTCCTCGACGATGGTGGCGACGGTGATGTGGGGGAGCCATTCCATAAAACCTTCCTCAATTCTGGGATTGAAATGCAATCCAATGTAGGAGTGAGCCTGCTCGCGATAGCGGTACACCAGCCACCATATCTGTTGAATGGTATACCGCTATCGCGAGCAGGCTCACTCCTACAAGGAATTGTGTTGTGTTCAGAAACACAAACCCCGGCACGAGGCCGGGGTTTGTGATGTTCCCTTTACAACCTTAAACCAGCGCAGCAATCGCCGCGTTGAGGGTTGCGCTTGGGCGCATGGCCTTGCTGATCAGCTCGGCATTGGCGTGGTAGTAACCGCCGATGTCGACTGGCTTGCCCTGAACGGCGTTGAGCTCGGCAACGATGGTTGCTTCGTTCTCGGTCAGGGTTTTGGCCAGGGTCGCGAACTGCGCTTGCAGTGCTGCGTCTTCAGTCTGGGCAGCGAGGGCCTGAGCCCAGTACATCGCCAGATAGAAGTGGCTGCCGCGGTTGTCGATGTTGCCGACTTTGCGCGATGGCGACTTGTTGTTGTCGAGGAACTGGCCGGTGGCCTGATCCAGGGTTTTCGACAGCACCAGGGCTTTCGGGTTGTTGTAGTTCACACCCAGATGCTCAAGGGACGCTGCCAGTGCGAGGAACTCGCCCAGCGAATCCCAGCGCAGGAAGTTCTCTTCAACCAGTTGCTGCACGTGCTTCGGTGCCGAACCGCCGGCGCCGGTTTCGAACAGGCCGCCGCCGTTCATCAGCGGCACGATCGACAGCATCTTGGCGCTGGTGCCCAGTTCCATGATCGGGAACAGGTCGGTCAGGTAGTCGCGCAGTACGTTGCCGGTCACCGAAATGGTGTCCTTGCCTTCGCGGGTGCGCTGCAGGGTGTACTTCATGGCGTCGACCGGTGCCATGATCTGGATGTCCAGACCGGTGGTGTCGTGATCCTTCAGGTAAGCCTGAACTTTCTCGATCACTACGCCGTCGTGAGCGCGCATCGGGTCCAGCCAGAAGATCGCTGGGGTGCTGCTCGCGCGAGCGCGGTTGACGGCCAGTTTGACCCAGTCCTGGATCGGCGCATCTTTGGTCTGGCACATGCGGAAGATGTCGCCGGCTTCAACAGCCTGTTCCATCAGCAGGTTGCCCTTGCTGTCGGTGACGCGAACCACGCCGTCAGCCTTGATCTGGAAGGTCTTGTCGTGCGAGCCGTACTCTTCGGCTTTCTTCGCCATCAGGCCAACGTTTGGCACGCTGCCCATGGTGGTCGGGTCGAAAGCGCCATTGGCTTTGCAATCTTCGATCACAGCCTGGTAGATGGTCGCGTAGCAACGATCCGGGATCACAGCCTTGGTGTCGTGCAACTGACCGTCGGTGCCCCACATTTTGCCGGAGTCACGGATCATTGCCGGCATCGAGGCGTCGACGATCACGTCACTCGGCACGTGCAGGTTGGTGATGCCTTTGTCGGAGTTGACCATCGCCAGCGATGGGCGAGCAGCGTAGACGGCGGCCATGTCAGCTTCGATCTGTGCTTGCTGCTCAGCCGGCAGGGCTTTGATGCGCGCGTACAGATCGCCGATGCCGTTGTTCAGGTTGAAGCCGATCTCGGCCAGCACGTCAGCGTGCTTGGTCAGGGCGTCTTTATAGAACTCGGCAACGATCTGGCCGAACATGATCGGGTCGGAGACCTTCATCATGGTTGCTTTCAAGTGAACCGAAAGCAGCACGCCTTGGGCCTTGGCGCTTTCGATTTCAGTAGCGATGAACGCGCGAAGGGCGTTTTTGCTCATCACGGCGCAGTCGAGGATCTCGCCAGCTTGAACGGTGGTTTTTTCTTTCAGAACGGTAGCGGTACCGTCCTTGGCGATCAGCTCGATCTTCACGGCGTCAGCGGCGTCGATCAGGGCAGCTTTTTCGCTGCCGTAGAAATCGCCGGTGCTCATGTGAGCGACGTGGGATTTGGAGTCTTTGGCCCAGGCGCCCATTTTGTGCGGGTGCTTGCGCGCGTAGTTCTTCACCGACAGCGGTGCACGACGGTCGGAGTTGCCTTCACGCAGAACCGGGTTCACGGCACTGCCCTTGACCTTGTCGTAACGCGCCTTGGCGTCTTTGTCGGCGTCGCTGGTCACGGTTTCCGGGTAGTCCGGCAGGTTGTAGCCCTGAGCTTGCAGCTCTTTGATCGCGGCTTGCAGCTGTGGCACCGAAGCGCTGATGTTCGGCAGCTTGATGATGTTGGCTTCAGGCGTAACGGCCAGGTCGCCCAGTTCGGCGAGGTGGTCGGCTACGGCTTTGTCGCCCAGTTGCTCGGGGAAGCTGGCCAGAATACGTGCTGCAAGAGAGATATCGCGGGTTTCCACGGCGATATCGGCCGAGGCGGTGTAAGCCTCGATGATCGGCAGCAGGGAATAGGTGGCGAGGGCTGGAGCTTCGTCGGTGAAGGTATAGATGATCTTCGAGCGGGTGGGCATATTCGGATTAACTCTCTCTTCTTTGCTAAAGCGTGCGCAGAAACTCGAGGGGCGCCGGGTAAGCGCGTTCGTTCAAAGTCATCCATGAACCGAATGTCGAGAATCTTCGCGGTGATGTTGGGTGCATCAGTAGAGCGTCAAGCAGTCGGACTGCGGTAACAACCCGACCAATCAGGCGGAAAGTCTCGTGCTAGAGAGGCCAGCCGTCGTGACCCTGTGGTCAGCGGGCGGCATTATACATAGGTAGCTGGCAATCTGCCGATGGTTCATATGCAACGATTCTCGTCCATTGGTCTAAAGGTCGCAGGGCAGGGTCGGGCGTAGAGTCGTCGCGAATGCTTGAGTTTGGCGCTTTTCCCTTTGCTTTCAGGCTTGTACGAAACGAGATGTAGGCGCGCCACGAACAGAGGGTTTGCGTGTTGATTTAACTGGGTTACGCTCGAACCAAGCCAGATGTTCAATCCAAACAATGGAGTTCAGCATGGGTTACAAGAAGATTCAGGTTCCAGCCGTCGGCGACAAAATCACCGTCAATGCAGACCATTCTCTCAATGTTCCTGATAACCCGATCATCCCCTTCATCGAAGGTGACGGCATTGGTGTCGACATCAGCCCGGTGATGATCAAGGTTGTCGATGCTGCAGTTCAAAAGGCATACGGCGGTAAACGCAAGATTTCCTGGATGGAAGTCTACGCCGGGGAAAAAGCCACTCAGGTTTATGATCAGGACACCTGGCTGCCTCAGGAAACCCTCGATGCAGTCAAGGATTACGTGGTTTCCATCAAAGGCCCGCTGACCACTCCGGTCGGTGGCGGCATCCGCTCGCTGAACGTGGCCCTGCGTCAGCAACTCGACCTGTACGTCTGCCTGCGCCCGGTGCGCTGGTTCGAAGGCGTGCCAAGCCCGGTGAAAAAGCCCGGCGATGTCGACATGACCATTTTCCGCGAGAACTCCGAAGACATCTATGCGGGCATTGAGTGGAAGGCCGGTTCGCCGGAAGCCACCAAGGTCATCAAATTCCTTAAAGAAGAAATGGGCGTCACCAAGATCCGTTTCGACGAAAACTGCGGCATCGGCGTCAAGCCGGTTTCGCTGGAAGGCACCAAGCGTCTGGCGCGCAAGGCCCTGCAATATGTGGTCGATAACGACCGCGATTCGCTGACCATCGTGCACAAAGGCAACATCATGAAGTTCACCGAAGGTGCCTTCAAAGAGTGGGCCTACGAAGTGGCCGCCGAAGAATTCGGTGCGACCCTGCTCGACGGTGGCCCGTGGATGCAGTTCAAAAACCCGAAAACCGGCAAGAACGTTGTGGTCAAAGATGCCATCGCCGACGCCATGCTCCAGCAGATCCTGCTGCGCCCGGCCGAATACGATGTGATCGCGACCCTCAACCTCAACGGCGACTACCTCTCCGACGCTTTGGCGGCGGAAGTGGGCGGTATCGGTATCGCGCCGGGCGCCAACCTGTCCGACACCGTGGCGATGTTCGAAGCCACCCACGGTACGGCGCCGAAGTACGCCGGCAAGGATCAGGTCAACCCGGGTTCGCTGATTCTCTCGGCAGAAATGATGCTGCGGCACATGGGCTGGACCGAGGCGGCGGATCTGATCATCAAGGGCACCAATGGTGCCATTGGTGCCAAGACCGTGACCTATGACTTCGAGCGTCTGATGGATGGAGCGAAGCTGGTGTCGTCTTCAGGCTTCGGGGATGCGTTGATTTCGCATATGTAAGAAATGCAGGCACATAAAAACCGCCTGACTCGTTGAATTGAGTCAGGCGGTTTTTTATTGCTTGGAATATCAGGTGAAAATCAGTCAGCTCATTGCTTTGGTGTTTGCGGCAGCCGCAGCCGCAGCCGCGCCGACAGCTGCGCTCTCAACGGCACTGGATGGCTCAGTGATGACAGATTGGATGTCTGTGGCATGCAGCCCCTTAGGGCCTTGAATAATACTAAAAACCACCGCTTGCCCGGCTTTGAGGGTTTTGTACCCATCCATCTTAATCTGAGAAAAATGAGCAAAGAAGTCGATCTCTTTCCCATCCTCATCGCGGCCTTCGCGGGCATCGGTATTGATAAAGCCGAATCCCTTGGCATTGTTGAACCATTTCACCTTGCCGACAGCCATGCTCAAATCCCTCTGCAACAGACTCCATCGCTGGAGTATCATCCAATTCATCCGCAATCTAATCCGTTAAAAGGATTGACTCCGCGGATCTTTTTTACCCACTGTGGGCTCTATTGGTTGTAACACCGTTTTCCCGATAGTCAAGGTGACCGGGCAGTCGGAGTTGAAAACGCGTACAACCGCCCCCACCACTGTATTTGCACAACTGACGAACCTTTCTTTCCATGCATGCAATCAGCCAGATTCGACTAACATTCAATCAGGATCGCCCGCTTCTCCAAAAGGATCTTCCAGAGGAGCACGACGACGATTCGGCAGGCGTTGCTGTTCAGGAAGCAAAGCCTGCGTTACAGGCGCCGCCGATGTACAAGGTGGTTTTGTTTAATGATGACTACACACCGATGGATTTCGTCGTCGAAGTGCTCGAGGTGTTTTTTAACCTGAATCGCGAGCTGGCGACCAAGGTCATGCTGGCCGTCCACACAGAAGGACGGGCAGTATGTGGAGTGTTTACCCGCGACATCGCCGAGACAAAGGCCATGCAGGTCAACCAGTACGCCAGGGAAAGCCAGCATCCGCTACTCTGTGAAATCGAGAAGGACGGTTAATCGCCGACCACTTGGGTATGAGGTGAAGCTATGTTAAACCGCGAGCTCGAAGTCACCCTCAATCTAGCCTTCAAGGAGGCTCGTTCGAAGCGTCATGAATTCATGACCGTCGAACACCTTTTGCTGGCCCTATTGGACAATGAGGCTGCCGCCACCGTTTTGCGTGCCTGCGGCGCAAACCTCGACAAACTCAAGCATGACCTGCAGGAGTTCATCGACTCCACCACGCCATTGATCCCCGTTCATGACGAAGATCGTGAAACCCAGCCAACCCTGGGCTTCCAGCGTGTACTGCAGCGTGCTGTTTTCCACGTACAGAGCTCGGGCAAACGCGAAGTGACTGGCGCCAACGTGCTGGTCGCAATCTTCAGTGAGCAAGAGAGTCAGGCAGTGTTCCTGCTGAAACAGCAGAGCGTTGCGCGCATCGATGTCGTCAATTACATCGCACACGGCATTTCCAAAGTGCCGGGGCATGGCGATCACTCTGAAGGTGAACAAGATATGCAGGACGACGAGGGCGGTGAGTCTTCTTCTTCAGGCAATCCTCTGGATGCTTATGCTAGCAACCTCAACGAACTCGCGCGCCAGGGTCGTATCGATCCGTTGGTCGGTCGTGAATCGGAAGTCGAGCGTGTCGCGCAGATTCTCGCGCGTCGGCGCAAGAACAATCCGCTGCTGGTAGGCGAGGCGGGCGTGGGTAAAACTGCGATTGCCGAAGGCCTGGCCAAGCGCATTGTTGATAATCAGGTGCCGGACCTGCTGGCCAACAGCGTTGTTTACTCGCTCGACCTTGGCGCTCTGCTCGCGGGCACCAAGTATCGTGGTGATTTCGAGAAGCGCTTCAAGGCGCTGCTCAACGAACTGAAAAAACGTCCGCAGGCGATCCTGTTCATCGACGAAATCCACACCATCATCGGTGCCGGCGCTGCTTCCGGTGGCGTGATGGATGCTTCGAACCTGCTCAAACCGCTGCTGTCGTCTGGCGACATTCGCTGCATCGGCTCGACCACGTTCCAGGAATTCCGTGGCATCTTCGAGAAGGACCGTGCCCTGGCGCGTCGCTTCCAGAAGGTCGATGTCGTCGAGCCGTCGGTGGAAGACACCATCGGTATCCTGCGCGGCCTGAAAGGGCGTTTCGAGCAGCACCACAACATCGAATACAGCGATGAGTCGTTGCGCGCCGCTGCTGAACTGGCATCGCGCTACATCAATGACCGGCACATGCCGGACAAGGCCATCGACGTGATCGACGAGGCGGGCGCCTATCAGCGTCTGCAACCGGTCGAAAAACGCGTGAAGCGCATTGAAGTGCCACAGGTCGAAGACATCGTGGCGAAAATCGCACGGATTCCGCCGAAGCACGTCACCAGCTCCGACAAGGAGCTGCTGCGTAACCTGGAGCGTGACCTGAAGCTGACGGTGTTTGGTCAGGACGCGGCGATCGATTCGCTGTCGACCGCGATCAAGTTGTCGCGTGCCGGGCTTAAATCGCCCGACAAGCCAGTCGGTTCGTTCCTGTTCGCAGGCCCGACCGGTGTTGGTAAAACCGAGGCTGCGCGGCAATTGGCCAAGGCGTTGGGGATCGAGCTGGTTCGCTTCGACATGTCCGAATACATGGAGCGTCACACCGTATCGCGTCTGATCGGTGCGCCTCCAGGTTATGTCGGTTTCGATCAGGGCGGTCTGTTGACCGAGGCGATCACCAAGCAGCCGCATTGCGTATTGCTCCTTGATGAAATCGAGAAGGCGCATCCGGAAGTCTTCAACCTGCTGTTGCAGGTGATGGATCACGGTACGCTGACCGACAACAACGGGCGCAAGGCGGACTTCCGCAACGTGATTGTGATCATGACCACCAACGCCGGTGCCGAAACAGCGGCGCGTGCTTCGATCGGTTTCACCCATCAGGACCACTCGTCTGATGCGATGGAAGTGATCAAGAAGAGCTTTACGCCGGAGTTCCGTAACCGTCTGGACACCATTATCCAGTTTGGTCGCCTCAGCCATGAGGTCATCAAGAGTGTGGTGGACAAGTTCCTTACCGAGCTTCAGGCGCAGCTGGAAGACAAGCGTGTGCTGCTTGAGGTCACTGATGCCGCGCGGAGTTGGCTGGCGGCGGGTGGTTATGACTCGGCGATGGGCGCACGTCCGATGGCTCGTTTGATCCAGGACAAGATCAAGCGTCCGTTGGCGGAGGAGATTCTGTTTGGCGAGCTGGCCGAGCATGGCGGTGTGGTGCACATCGACATCAAGGATGGTGAGTTGACGTTTGACTTCGAAACTACCGCAGAAATGGCCTGATGGCCTGAGATCAAGAGGGCGCCTTCGGGCGCCTTTTTGTTATTTGTCGTTTGGGTTTTTTGGGTGAATATCCGTTGCTGCGGTGATGGCTTATTACGGTTTCGCCCTTACGGCGACTCACTTTTTTTCAAGCGCCAAAAAAAGTAAGCAAAAAACGCTTGCTCCTACGTGCGGCCCGCTCGCTGGGGCTCGGGGTTCCTTCGCTGCGGGATCGATCCGGGCGCAGCGTCTACGGTTTGCTTCGCTGCACCTCCTCTCGCTGTGTTTGGCTGCGCCAAACGGTCGCTGCGCTCCCACGCCCGGATCAATCCCTCCACTCAGCCTTCCGACGTCGCCTTACAGATCAAAAGCTGCAGCCGAGCTAACGCTCATCCTGTTGAGTGGTGAGGGGCACATCGTGCTCGGCTTTGATTCTGTGGTGGGGCTACCCCTCACCCCAGCCCTCTCCCGAGGGAGAGGGGGCCGATTTTCGGGCTTTTCAAAACCTGAGTTCAACGCGGAATCGCACGTCGGCGTATCTCTTCCAGTCCACGCGGTGAGTCCCCTCTCCCTCCGGGAGAGGGCTAGGGTGAGGGACTCTTGATCTGGCTTTTTATCCGGATTTTGATCTTGCTTCGGTTTTTGATTTTTTGCCCCATCGGCAGGCCGAGCGGAGGTGTTCATCCGGGGGTAGGCGCGCAGCGCCGTGCGGCGTAGCCGCATACATCGAGAGGAGGTGCAGCGAAGCAAACCGTAGGCGATGCCCCCGGATGGACACCGTAGCTCGGGAACCCCGAGCCCCAGCGAGCGGGCCGTACGCCAGGGGCAAAGCCTTTTGGTTCCTTTTTGGCGTTTGAAAAAGGGACTCGCTGTAAGAGCGAAACCGCCAGCGGCCGCACCCGAAAAAACGGATATGCCCCCAAACCCCAAACCCCAAACCCCAAATCCCAGACAAACAAAAACGCCCGGCATAAACCGGGCGTTCTGTATTGACTTGATTAACGAGCGCGGTAAGTGATGCGCCCTTTGCTCAAGTCATAGGGCGTCAGCTCGACGCGCACTTTGTCACCGGTAAGAATACGAATGTAGTTCTTGCGCATCTTGCCGGAAATATGCGCGGTTACGACGTGCCCATTTTCCAACTCCACACGAAACATGGTGTTGGGCAGGGTGTCGACGACAGTGCCTTCCATTTCGAAGCTGTCTTCTTTCGACATGCAGTAAAGCCCTCGGTATCCAATGAATGGCCCGGTGCAACTGCGCCAGGCAAAAGCGGCGTGCATTGTGCCCGAAAAATGGGGTTTACGCCAAGGGGTTTACGGCTTGGGTTTAGTTGAGGATCACCCAGCGCTGATTAATCAGCAGTTCGATGGGTCGATATTGCGTCTTGTAGTTCATCTTTTTGCAGTTCTTGATCCAGTAACCGAGGTACACCGCCTCAAGCCCGAGACGCTGTGCCTCGGCGATTTGCCAGAGGATGGCAAATCGGCCAAGGCTGCGGCGTTCTTCGGCGGGTTCGTAGAAGGTGTACACGGCTGATAAACCGTTCGGCAGCAAATCGGTGACCGCCACGGCGAGCAACCGTCCGTCGAGTCGGAACTCGTAAAAGCGCGAGAATGGCAAGTCGCGGACCAGAAACGTCGCGAACTGATCACGGCTCGGCGGGTACATGTCGCCGTCTGCATGACGCTGTTCGATGTAACGCTGATACAGATCGAAATATTCTTCGCTGAATTGCGGTTTGGCCGGGCGCACCTGCAAATCCGTATTGCGCTTGAGAATCCGCTTCTGCTGACGATTGGGCATGAACTGCGCCACGGGAATGCGCGCAGGCACGCACGCATTGCAGTTCTGGCAATGCGGGCGGTACAGATGATCGCCGCTGCGACGAAAGCCCATTTCCGACAGGTCTGCGTAGACATGCACATCCATGGGCTGACTCGGATCGAGAAACAGGGTCGTGGCCTGCTCCTCGGGCAGATAACTGCAAGAGTGAGGCTGAGTGGCATAGAACTTCAATCGCGCCAACTCGGTCATGATCAACCCTCGGGATAAGCTGGTGAATTAAGTGTAAGCCACGCGCGCAAAAGTCGCTCAGCAAACCCAGGTGGCACGATTGGGTTGGTCCAGATGGCGAGCCAGATAGTCGGCGAATTCCTGGCGGGGAATGGCTCTGGCGCCGAGACTGTGCAGATGATCGGTCGGCATCTGGCAATCGATCAGCACGAATCCCGAGTCTTTCAGGTGCCGCACCAGGGTGGCAAAGCCGAATTTCGAGGCGTTGTCGGCGCGGCTGAACATCGATTCACCAAAAAACAATTGGCCCATCGCCAAGCCGTACAGGCCACCGACCAGTTCGCCCTGATCCCAGACCTCCACCGAATGCGCGAAGCCGCGACGATGCAGTTCGACATAGGCGTCCTGCATCGCCTCGGTGATCCAGGTGCCATCGGCGTAATCCCTTGGTGCGGCACAGGCGCGGATCACGGCATCGAAATCCTGATCGAAGGTCACTTGATAGCGTTCCTGACGCAGCAGTTTGCCGAGGCTGCGCGAGACATGCAGTTCGTCGGGAAACAACACCGTGCGCGGATCCGGCGACCACCAGAGAATCGGCTGGCCCTCGGAAAACCATGGAAAGCAGCCATGGCGATAAGCCTGAATCAGCCGGTCGGCCGACAGATCGCCACCCGCAGCCAGCAATCCGTTGGGGTCGCGCATGGCCTTTTCCAGTGGCGGAAAAGTCAGGGAATTACGTTGTAACCAAGTCAGCATGGCATCCAGGCTTACAGAAGGGGAGGGCGGTGGGGCGTCTGGCCCGCGATAAAGTGTGCCGTTAAATCACAGGAATGTCGTCCAGATACTTCTCGGCATCCAGAGCGGCCATGCACCCGGCACCGGCTGACGTTACCGCCTGGCGGTAAACGTGGTCAGCCACGTCACCGGCGGCAAATACCCCGGGAATCTCGGTGGCGGTGGCGTCGCCGTCGCTGCCGCCCTTGACCCGCAAGTAACCGTCGCGCATCGGCAACTGGTCTTGGAACAGGTCGGTGTTGGGCTTGTGACCAATGGCAATGAATACGCCGGCCAACGCCAGTTCGTGGGTTTCGCCGGTATGACTGTCCCGCAGTCGCGCGCCGGTGACGCCGCCGGCATCGCCGAGCACTTCGTCGAGATTCTGGTTCCAGTGCAGGCGTACGTTGCCGTTCGCAGCTTTCTCGAACAGTTTGTCCTGAAGGATTTTCTCCGAACGCAGTTTGTCGCGACGATGGATCAGGTGCACCTCCCTGGCGATGTTCGACAGGTAAAGTGCCTCCTCAACCGCCGTATTGCCGCCGCCGACTACGGCGACCACCTGATTGCGATAGAAGAAGCCGTCACAGGTCGCACAGGCGGAAACGCCTTTGCCGGCGAAGGCTTCTTCCGAGGGCAAGCCCAGATACTGCGCCGAGGCGCCGGTGGCAATGATCAGTGCGTCGCAGGTGTAAGTGCCGCTGTCGCCGATAAGCTCGAACGGGCGCTGCTGCAACTTGGCGGTGTGGATGTGGTCGTAAACGATCTCTGTGGCAAAGCGTTCGGCGTGTTTCTGCATGCGCTCCATCAGCACCGGGCCGGTGAGGCCTTCGACGTCACCGGGCCAGTTGTCGACCTCGACGGTGGTGGTGAGCTGGCCACCGGCCTGCAGGCCAGTGATGACCACGGGTTTGAGGTTGGCGCGGGCGGCATACACGGCAGCGCTGTAACCGGCCGGGCCGGAGCCGAGGATAATCAGGCGTGAATGCTTCGCTACGTTCATCAAATAGACCTCATAAGCCTTTGTCACAAAAGGTAATGCATGCTCAAATTGAGTCGCGGCTTCTGTGTGCTTGACTATGCTCAGTCCTGGGGCTTGAAGCATGGCATCGCACGCACAAACCCGTACAATGCCGGGCTGTTACAGAATGTTCGCCGTGCGCTGTATTTATAAAAGCGGCAGCACAGTGTTAAAAGTAGTCTCAGTTGCGCTCGTTGTTAAAAGTAGTCTCAGTTGCGCTCGTTAACTTTTTACCTGCCTGGATTGGGCAGTTTTTTATCGTCATTCAATAGATGGACGCGCCTCGGGCGCAGGAAAAGAAGCGTTTTGAAGAAATCCACCGAAGCACCAAAAACAGTCGTCCCGCTCTGGCGCCAACAGTTGCACTACCGGCTCAAGGAAGGTGCATTGATCGCCATCGGCGCCTTGTGCCTGTTCCTGATGATGGCTTTGCTGACCTACGGCAAGGACGATCCAGGCTGGAGCCACAACAGCAAGATCGATGACGTACAGAATTTCGGCGGCCCGGCGGGTTCTTACAGCGCCGACATCCTGTTCATGGTGCTGGGTTACTTCGCCTATATCTTCCCGTTGCTGCTGGCGATCAAGGCGTACCAGATTTTCCGCCAGCGCCACGAGCCGTGGCAGTGGAGCGGCTGGCTGTTTTCCTGGCGTCTGATCGGTCTGGTGTTTCTGGTGTTGTCTGGCGCTGCGCTGGCGCATCTGCACTTTCACGCGGCCTCGGGCCTGCCGGCGGGGGCTGGTGGCGCGCTGGGCGAAAGCCTCGGCAATCTGGCGAAGAACGCCCTGAACATTCAGGGCAGCACGCTGTTGTTCATTGCGTTGTTCCTGTTTGGCCTGACCGTGTTTACCGACCTGTCGTGGTTCAAGGTGATGGACATCACCGGCAAGATCACCCTTGATCTGTTCGAACTGTTTCAAGGCGCGCTCAATCGCTGGTGGTCGGCTCGTACCGAGCGCAAGCAACTGGTTGCGCAATTGCGTGAAGTCGACGATCGCGTGCATGACGTGGTCGCGCCGACGGTCACTGACAAACGCGAACAAGCCAAAGTCAAAGAACGCCTGATCGAACGTGAGCAAGCCCTGAGCAAGCACATGTCCGACCGCGAGAAACAAGTGCCGCCGGTTATCGCCCCGGCCCCGGCCAAGGCGCCCGAGCCAAGCAAGCGCGTGCAGAAAGAGAAACAGGTGCCGTTGTTCGTCGACAGCGCCGTGGAAGGCACCTTGCCGCCGATCTCGATTCTTGATCCTGCGGAAAAGAAACAACTCAATTACTCACCGGAATCCCTGGCGGCCGTGGGCCACTTGCTGGAAATCAAGCTCAAGGAGTTCGGTGTCGAGGTCACGGTGGATTCAATTCACCCGGGCCCGGTGATTACCCGTTACGAAATTCAGCCTGCCGCCGGCGTCAAAGTCAGCCGCATCGCCAACCTGGCCAAAGACCTTGCACGTTCCCTGGCTGTGACCAGTGTGCGGGTGGTCGAGGTGATTCCGGGCAAGACCACCGTCGGTATCGAGATTCCCAACGAAGACCGGCAGATCGTGCGCTTCTCCGAAGTGCTGTCGACGCCTGAATACGACAATTTCAAATCGCCGGTCACCCTGGCGTTGGGTCACGACATCGGCGGTAAGCCGGTCATTACTGACCTGGCGAAGATGCCGCACCTGCTGGTGGCCGGTACGACCGGTTCCGGTAAGTCGGTGGGTGTGAACGCGATGATCCTGTCGATCCTGTTCAAGTCCGGCCCGGAAGACGCCAAGCTGATCATGATCGACCCGAAAATGTTGGAGCTGTCGATCTACGAAGGCATTCCGCATCTGCTGTGCCCGGTCGTCACCGACATGAAGGACGCCGCCAACGCCTTGCGCTGGAGCGTTGCCGAGATGGAGCGCCGCTACAAGCTGATGGCGAAAATGGGCGTGCGCAACCTGTCCGGCTTCAACGCCAAGGTCAAGGAAGCCCAGGACGCCGGCGAACCGTTGAGCGATCCGCTGTACAAGCGTGAAAGCATTCACGACGAAGCGCCGCTGCTGCAGAAACTGCCGACCATTGTCGTGGTGGTTGACGAATTCGCCGACATGATGATGATCGTCGGCAAGAAGGTTGAAGAACTGATCGCCCGTATCGCCCAGAAGGCCCGTGCTGCCGGTATTCACTTGATCCTCGCGACCCAGCGGCCGTCGGTGGACGTGATCACCGGTCTGATCAAGGCCAACATTCCGACGCGTATGGCGTTCCAGGTGTCGAGCAAGATCGACTCCCGCACCATCATCGATCAGGGTGGCGCCGAACAACTGCTCGGTCACGGTGACATGCTCTACATGCCGCCGGGCACCAGCCTGCCGATTCGGGTTCACGGTGCATTCGTATCCGACGATGAGGTACACCGTGTGGTCGAAGCGTGGAAACTGCGCGGCGCACCGGAATACAACGATGACATCCTCAACGGTGTCGAAGAAGCTGGCAGCGGTTTTGAAGGCAGCAGCGGTGGCGGCGACGGCGATGATCCGGAAGCCGACGCGCTGTACGACGAAGCGGTACAGTTCGTACTCGAAAGCCGTCGCGCCTCGATTTCCGCGGTACAGCGCAAGTTGAAGATCGGCTACAACCGCGCCGCTCGGATGATCGAAGCCATGGAAATGGCCGGCGTCGTCACCTCGATGAACACCAACGGTTCCCGTGAAGTCCTGGCCCCGGGCCCGGTACGCGACTGATTGCAAACGCAAGAGGCGGGACAATGATGTGCCGCCGCTCTCCCAACGAGTATTCAAGAGGACTCCCATGCGTCTTATCCGCATGCTGCTGCCAGTACTGGCGCTGACCACTCTCACGGCCCACGCCGATGACAAGGACGTGGCGCGTCTGACCCAATTGCTGGAAACATCCAAGACCCTGAGCGCGAACTTCTCGCAGCTGACCCTCGACGGCAGCGGCACGCAGTTGCAGGAAACCACCGGCAACATGACCCTGCAGCGTCCGGGCCTGTTCTACTGGCACACCAATGCGCCGGCCGAGCAGACCATGGTCTCCGACGGCAAGAAAGTCACCCTGTGGGATCCGGACCTGGAACAGGCCACCATCAAGAAGCTCGACGAGCGTCTGACCCAAACCCCGGCGCTGCTGCTGTCCGGTGATGTGTCGAAGATCAGCCAGAGCTTTGATATCAGCGCGAAAGAAGCAGGCGGCGTTATCGACTTCACCCTCAAGCCGAAAACCAAAGACACTCTGTTCGATAACCTGCGTCTGTCGTTCCGCAACGGTCTGCTCAACGATATGCAACTGATCGACAGCGTCGGCCAGCGCACCAACATCCTGTTTACCGGGGTCAAGGCCAACGAGCCAGTACCGGCAACCAAGTTCAAGTTCGACATCCCCAAGGGTGCCGACGTGATCCAGGAATAAACACAAAACCCTTTGTAGGATTGAGCCTGCTCGCGATTCGATTTGTCAGTCACATCTTCATCGTCTGACCCACCGCTATCGCGAGCAGGCTCACTCCTACAGGGGCAATGATCGGCAAAATAGAGGTTTCAACGCTACGTGATGGATCTGTTTCGCAGTGCACCGATTGCCCAGCCACTGGCCGCGCGTTTGCGTGCGACCAATCTGGATGAGTATGTCGGTCAGGAGCACGTGCTCGCTCGCGGCAAGCCTCTGCGTGAGGCGCTGGAGCAGGGTGCCCTGCATTCGATGATCTTCTGGGGCCCGCCGGGTGTGGGCAAAACCACGCTGGCGCGGTTGCTTGCAGAAGTCTCCGATGCACACTTCGAAACGGTCTCGGCGGTGCTCGCCGGGGTCAAGGAGATCCGTCAGGCCGTTGAAATCGCCAAGCAGCAGGCCGGCCAGTACGGCAAGCGCACAATTCTGTTCGTCGATGAAGTGCACCGTTTCAACAAGTCCCAGCAGGACGCATTCCTGCCGTACGTTGAAGACGGCACGCTGATCTTCATCGGCGCCACCACCGAAAACCCTTCGTTCGAACTCAACAACGCTCTTTTGTCGCGTGCCCGCGTCTACGTGCTGAAAAGCCTCGACGAAGCGGCGCTGCGCAAACTGGTGCACCGCGCGCTTACCGAAGAGCGCGGTCTGGGCAAGCGCAACCTGACGCTGAACGATGAAGGCTTCAAGATGCTGCTGTCCGCCGCCGATGGCGATGGCCGGCGTCTGCTCAACCTGCTGGAAAACGCCTCGGACCTGGCTGAAGACAACAGCGAAATCGGCACCGAGCTGCTGCAGAGCCTGCTCGGCGACACCCGCCGGCGTTTCGACAAGGGCGGCGAAGCGTTCTACGACCAGATATCGGCGCTGCACAAGTCCGTGCGCGGCTCCAACCCCGACGGTGCACTGTACTGGTTTGCGCGAATGATCGACGGCGGTTGTGATCCGCTGTACCTGGCCCGGCGCGTAGTGCGCATGGCCAGCGAAGACATCGGCAATGCCGACCCGCGCGCCCTCAGCCTGTGCCTGGCGGCGTGGGAAGTGCAGGAGCGTCTCGGCAGCCCGGAAGGCGAGTTGGCCGTGGCCCAAGCCATCACCTATCTGGCCTGTGCGCCAAAAAGCAACGCGGTGTACATGGGCTTCAAAACCGCTTTGCGCGCCGCCGCTGAAAACGGCTCTCTTGAGGTGCCACTGCACCTGCGCAACGCACCGACCAAACTGATGAAACAATTGGGCTACGGTGACGAATACCGCTACGCCCACGACGAGCCGGACGCTTATGCCGCCGGCGAAGACTATTTCCCGGAAGAGCTTGATCCCATCCCGTTCTACCAACCGGTGCCGCGCGGTCTGGAATTGAAGATCGGCGAGAAGCTCAACCACCTCGCCCAACTCGATCGTTTAAGCCCTCGGCAGCGGAGAAAATAGTGCTTCCATTGATCATTGCGGTCTCCGCTGGCGGGGTTGCCGGCACCTTGTTGCGCTTCGCCACCGGTAATTGGGTCAACGCCAATTGGCCGCGGCACTTCTATACCGCGACGCTGGCCGTTAATATCGTGGGCTGTCTGCTGATTGGCGTGTTGTACGGCCTGTTTTTGATACGCCCGGAAGTGCCGATCGAGGTGCGTGCCGGGTTGATGGTCGGCTTCCTCGGGGGGCTGACGACTTTTTCATCCTTTTCACTGGATACGGTGCGCTTGCTGGAAAGCGGGCAAGTGCCGCTGGCCCTGGGCTATGCGGCACTCAGCGTATTCGGCGGGCTGCTCGCGACGTGGGCCGGCCTGTCTTTGACCAAACTTTGATAACGAGAAACCGACATGCTCGATTCCAAACTGTTACGTAGCAACCTTCAGGACGTAGCGGACCGCCTGGCTTCCCGTGGCTTTGCCCTGGATACCGCGCGCATCGAAGCGCTGGAAGATCAGCGCAAGACCGTCCAGACCCGCACCGAAGCACTGCAGGCTGAGCGTAACGCGCGTTCCAAATCCATCGGTCAGGCCAAGCAGCGCGGCGAAGACATCGCGCCGTTGATGGCGGACGTCGAGCGCATGGCGGGCGAACTGAGCGCCGGTAAAGTCGAGCTGGACGCGAT
Source organism: Pseudomonas neuropathica (assembly GCF_015461835.1). Taxonomy (GTDB): domain Bacteria; phylum Pseudomonadota; class Gammaproteobacteria; order Pseudomonadales; family Pseudomonadaceae; genus Aquipseudomonas; species Aquipseudomonas neuropathica. The sequence continues at coordinate 222,857 of NZ_JACOPX010000014.1, forward strand.
CCAGACCGAACTGGATTCGATCCTGCTGGGTATCCCGAACCTGCCGCACGAATCCGTGCCGGTCGGTAAAGACGAAGACGACAACGTCGAAGTGCGCCGCTGGGGCACGCCGACTGCTTTCGATTTCGAAGTGAAAGATCACGTTGCCCTGGGCGAGAAGTTCGGCTGGCTGGACTTCGAAACCGCCGCCAAGCTGTCCGGCGCGCGTTTCGCCCTGCTGCGTGGCCCGATCGCGCGTCTGCACCGCGCCCTGGCGCAGTTCATGATCAACCTGCACGTCAACGAGCACGGCTACGAAGAGGCTTACACGCCTTATCTGGTCCAGGCCCCGGCGCTGCAAGGCACCGGTCAACTGCCGAAGTTCGAAGAAGACCTGTTCAAGATCGCGCGCGAAGGCGAAGCCGATCTGTACCTGATCCCGACCGCTGAAGTGTCGCTGACCAACATCGTTGCCGGCGAAATCGTCGATTCGAAACTGCTGCCGATCAAGTTCGTCGCGCACACTCCGTGCTTCCGCAGTGAAGCCGGTGCATCGGGCCGTGACACCCGCGGCATGATCCGTCAGCACCAGTTCGACAAAGTCGAAATGGTCCAGATCGTTGAGCCATCGACTTCGATGGAAGCGCTGGAAGGCCTGACCGCCAACGCTGAAAAGGTCCTGCAATTGCTCGGTCTGCCTTACCGCACCCTGGCGCTGTGCACCGGCGACATGGGTTTCAGCGCGGTCAAGACCTACGATCTGGAAGTGTGGATCCCGAGCCAGGACAAGTACCGCGAAATCTCCTCGTGCTCGAACTGCGGCGACTTCCAGGCCCGTCGTATGCAAGCGCGTTTCCGCAACCCGGAAACCGGCAAGCCTGAGCTGGTACACACTTTGAACGGTTCGGGTCTGGCAGTCGGCCGTACGCTGGTTGCCGTGCTGGAAAACTACCAGCAGGCCGACGGTTCGATCCGTGTGCCGGACGTGCTGAAGCCGTACATGGGTGGCCTTGAGGTCATCGGCTAAATGAAATATCTGCCGCTGTTTCACAACCTGCGCGGCAGTCGTGTGTTGGTCGTCGGTGGGGGGGAAATTGCCTTGCGCAAATCCCGCCTGCTGGCCGATGCCGGTGCGCTGCTGCGGGTGGTCGCACCTGAAATCGAAACGCAACTGCGTGAGCTGGTTACCGCTTCTGGCGGTGAATGCCTGTTGCGCGGTTACGTCGAGGCGGATCTCGACGGTTGCGGGCTGATTATTGCCGCTACCGACGATGAGACGCTGAACGCACAAGTCTCCACCGATGCGCACAAGCGCTGCGTGCCGGTCAACGTGGTCGACGCGCCGGCCTTGTGCAGCGTGATCTTCCCGGCGATTGTCGACCGTTCGCCGCTGATCATTGCCGTGTCCAGCGGCGGCGATGCGCCGGTGCTGGCGCGTTTGATCCGCGCCAAGATCGAAACCTGGATTCCATCGACCTACGGCCAATTGGCCGGGCTGGCAGCGCGTTTTCGCAATCAGGTGAAAGGCCTGTTTCCGGATGTGCAACAGCGTCGTGGTTTCTGGGAAGACGTGTTTCAGGGGCCGATTGCCGATCGCCAACTGGCCGGGCAGGGCGCCGAAGCCGAGCGTCTGCTGCAAGCCAAGATCGATGGTGAAGCCATGGTCACGACCGGCGAGGTGTATCTGGTCGGCGCGGGCCCGGGCGATCCGGATCTGCTGACCTTCAAGGCTTTGCGTCTGATGCAGCAAGCCGACGTGGTGCTCTACGACCGTTTGGTTGCACCTGCGATTCTTGAGCTATGCCGTCGTGATGCCGAGCGGGTCTACGTCGGCAAGCGTCGTGCTGATCACGCCGTGCCGCAGGATCAGATCAACCAGCAACTGGTCGATCTGGCCAAGGCCGGCAAACGCGTGGTCCGGTTGAAGGGCGGTGATCCGTTTATCTTCGGCCGGGGCGGCGAAGAGATCGAAGAGCTGGCCGCTCACGGCATTCCATTTCAGGTGGTGCCGGGTATTACGGCGGCAAGTGGTTGCGCGGCGTATGCCGGGATTCCGCTGACGCACCGTGATTACGCGCAGTCGGTGCGCTTTGTTACCGGCCATCTGAAGGACGGCTCCACCGATCTGCCTTGGGCCGACCTTGTCGCGCCGGCGCAGACGCTGGTGTTCTACATGGGCCTGGTCGGGTTGCCGGTCATCTGCGAACAACTGATCAAACATGGTCGTTCAGCCGATACCCCGGCGGCGTTGATTCAGCAGGGCACCACGGTCAATCAGCGCGTCTTCACCGGCACGCTGGCTGATTTGCCGCGACTGGTGGCGGAGCATGAAGTGCATGCGCCGACATTGGTGATCGTTGGTGAAGTGGTGCAACTGCGCGAGAAGCTGGCGTGGTTCGAAGGGGCTCAGGCGCAGGTCTGAGTCAGATCAAAAGATCGCAGCCTTCGGCAGCTCCTACATGAGAATGCGTTCCCTGTAGGAGCTGCCGAAGGCTGCGATCTTTTGCTTTTTGCTATTAACCCTTCAACCAAACCCCTTTCCCAGCCAGCCGCGTCCGATCATGGGCCACGCTGAAATCCTGCTCCGGCCCCTTCGGCACAACCCCAGTCGGATTGATCGTCTTGTGACTGCCGTAGTAGTGATTCTTGATGTGATGGAAATCCACCGTCTCGGCAATCCCCGGCAACTGATACATCTCCCGCAGCCAGTTCGACAGGTTCGGATAATCGGCAATGCGCCGCAGATTGCACTTGAAGTGGCCGTGATACACCGCATCAAACCGGATGATCGTAGTGAACAGGCGCACGTCAGCTTCAGTGAGGTATTCGCCGCTCAGATAGCGGTTTGCGCTTAAAACGCCTTCAAGGTGATCGAGTTCGGCAAACACCTCATCGAACGCTTCTTCATAAGCTTGTTGCGACGTCGCAAAACCTGCGCGATACACGCCGTTGTTCACCGCCGGATAAATCCGCTCGTTCAGCGCATCGATCTCGCCGCGTAATGGCGCCGGATAGAAATCCAGATCATTGCCGGTCAAACCATCAAACGCGCTGTTGAACATGCGGATGATTTCCGCCGATTCATTACTGACGATGCGCTTGAGCTTCTTGTCCCACAGCACCGGCACGGTGACGCGGCCGGTGTAATCGGCAGTGTCGGCGGTATAGCGCTGATGCATGAATTCAAAGCCATCGAGTTTGTCGCCGGTTGAGCCGAGCGCCGTGTCGAAGGTCCAGCCATTTTCCAGCATCAACCAACTGACCACCGAGACGTCGATGAGACTTTCCAGGCCTTTGAGTTTGCGCAGGATTAGCGTGCGATGCGCCCACGGACAGGCGAGCGAAACATAGAGGTGATAGCGCCCGGCCTCCGCGACAAAACCGCCTTCACCGCTGGGGCCGGGTTCGCCGTTCGCGGTCACCCAGTTGCGGCGCTTGGCCTGTTCGCGCTGGAAGGCGCCGTCCTTGCTGCTTTCGTACCACTTGTCCTGCCAGTGGCCATCGACGAGTAAACCCATGATCAAGACTCCGTAAACCAATAATCGTTGGAGTCGAGTCTATTCCGATGAGTTCGAACAAAAAGCGCAAAGATCAGGCGCGAATGATCGGTTAAATCGATTTGTTCCGCGCGGCCCAGTAGTGCTCGGCGGTTGCGAAGGCTTGCTCACGGCTTTGACCGAGACCGCGCAAGGCCAGCGCCATGGTCGCAATCAAGGCCATTTGCGGGTAACTGTCGACCACCTCGCCACGCCATACGGCTTTCAGGTGTTCGACGTCCAGGGTCGCCGGTTTGACGTGGCGTTGCGCCGACAATTGCGGCCATTCCTCGTCCCAGCTCTCGCCGCCGGTGGTGCCGTAGAGGTGGCTGTCGGCATCCGGGTTGATCTCGATTTCGCCGCCATCGCCTTTGACCACAATCGCCGTGTCGCCAAGCAATCCGCTGGCATCGCGGTGTACCGCCTGATAACCAGGGTGAAAAATGCTTTGCAGGCCGCAGCGTGCGCCCAGCGGATTGAGAATCCGCGCCAGGGAATGGATCGGTGAGCGCAGGCCCAAGGTGTTGCGCAGGTCGATCATGTTCTGCAGCTGCGGCGCCCAGTCCACTAACGGCATGAACGCCAGCCCGCCGTCGTCCAGTGCCGCGCCGACCTGTTGCCAGGTGCGGCACAGCGGAATGTTCAATTCACCAAGCAATTGCTCGCTGTACAGACGCCCGGCGGTGTGTGCGCCGCCGCCGTGCATGAAAATGCGCACGCCGTTCTGTGCCAGGCACTTGGCTGCCAGCAGATACCACGGCAGATGACGCTTCTTGCCAGCGTAAGTCGGCCAGTCCAGATCGACGTTCAGTGCCGGCGCCTGCAAGCGGTCACGAAGGGCTTCGGTGAAGCCGGCCATTTCCTCGGCGCTTTCTTCCTTGTGCCGCAGCAACATCAGGAACGCGCCGAGCTGGGTGTCTTCAACCTTGTCGTCGAGCACCATGCCCATGGCTTCGCGCGCCTCTTCGCGGGTCAGGTCGCGAGCGCCACGTTTGCCTTTGCCGAGAATCCGCACGAATTGGGCGAACGGGTGTTCGGCAGGCGTTTCGAGGGTCAGCGCTGGAAAGTCGGTCATAAGCAATTCGTCGGTTTGGGCAGGCCCGCCAGTTTCGCGGCGAGTTTGGCAGGGGTGCCTTTGAACAGTCGGTTGAGGTGCAGGCTGTTGCCTTTGTCCGGGCCGAGTTTCAACGCGGTGTACTTGATCAGCGGCCGGGTGGCCGGGGACAGCTGGAATTCTTCGTAGAAGCTGCGCAGCAGTTCGAGGACTTCCCAGTGTTCGGCGGTCAACTCGATCTCTTCGGCAGCGGCGAGGGCGCTGGCAACGTCTGCAGACCAGTCGCTGAGGTCGACGAGAAAACCGTCCTTGTCCAGTTCGATGGCGCGGGCGCCGACGGTCATGGAATTCATAGCCAGCTGTTGACCTTGTCGTGGTGGATCGACAGCTCGACGAAGGCCGGGTAATCGATGGCGTCGGCCCAATCCGGGACTTCGATGGCGCGAGCCTGTGCATCTTCGGCCAGAACCAACAATTTGATCTGGCGGTTTTGCAGATCGGTGAATGGCGCTGTACCCGGTTGCAATGCATAGACGGCATCGCCGGACAGCAGCAGGGCATCAGCGCTGCCGATCAGGCGCAGGCAACTGCTCAGGCGATCATCGCCGAACGGGGAATGAGACAACACATGCAAAGTCGACATCAGAGGGTGATCACCTGGTCGTAACGGTCAATAAGGGCGGTGATTTGCTCGGCGGCCAGCGGCTGCGCTTCGTCCAGCGACAGATTGCCGAGACCACGTGTGCTGGCGCTGTCGGCGCAGTAAAACAGTTCTTCTACACCAAACATTGGCAGTGCCTGCAGGTTGGCGCTGAGGTCTTTCTGTTGCAGGGCCTTGGCGTTCTGCCCGGCGGCGAGTTGCAGTACGCCATCATCGAGAAACAACAGGCCGATCGGCAGATCGAAGGCGCCGCCGGCCAGCACGATGTCCAGCGCTTCGCGGGCCGCGGGGCCTGACCATGGCGACTGGCGGCTGATGATCAACAGGGACTTGGCCATCTCACGCACCTCCGAAGCAGATCAAGCGGTCAGCGTCTTGCACCGCGTCATGCAACTGACCGAGGCCGGACAATTCCCACGGCGCGCTGACGGAAACGGCGTCACGCTGATAGCGCTTGGCTTCTTCAGCGTCCAGCACGCCACGGCGCAGGGCGGCGGCGATACACACAACGCCGTCGAGCTTTTGTTCGGTGATGAAGGTGCGCCATTGTTTGGGCAGGTCCGGTTCGTCCTGCGGGGTGACCACCGCGTCCGAAGCGTTGTAAACGCCGTCCTGATAGAAAAACAGCCGGACAATTTCATGCCCGCCGGCCAGCGCTGCTTGTGCAAATAGCAGGGCGCGGCGCGAGGAGGGCGCATGGGCGGCGGAAAACAGCGCAATGGCGAACTTCATGACGGACTCGATCAGCAAAACTGCGGCCATGATAAAGCATTGCAGACCGCAAAGGATCGCAGCGCTTGCAGCGAAACACGATCTCTGTGGGAGCAGCGGCACGCTGCGATCTGTTGATCTTGATCTTTAAAAGCAAGATCAACAGATCGCAGCCTCGTTTCACTCGACAGCTCCTACAGGGGATTGGGGTGAGGTCTCAATCAACGCGGCATGTAACCCAACTGCCAGCGCCGTGGGATTTTCAGCGATAGCAGCCCGATCATTGCGGCCAGCAAACCGCTGACAAACATCGCCTTCAGCCCCCAATGGTGTTCCAGCACCGCGCCCAGAATCGCGCCAATAAACATCCCGCTCCAGGGCACCAGTTGCACCCGCCAGCCACTGCGCCGTTCGCCCAGCATCCAGCGGCCCAATCCACGGCCGAACCGCGACAACGCGCCAGTCACGTAAGTCAGCCCGACCGGCAAGCCATTCACTTCTTCGACCGCCGCGTTGAGCATGCCCATCGCAATGATCGCCGCCATCAGCGCCGGCAGTTGGGGTTCGAATGGCCAGACCGCCGCCGCGCACAGCAGGGTGGCGATACACAGCAGCAGTGGCAGCGCCCGGCGTCCGCCGAAACGTGCGACGACAACACCCAAAGCGTTACCGACAACGAAAGTTGCGACGAGAATCACCAGGCGCACGGTCAACCCGACCTCGCCATCGCTGATCGCCACGGCGAGTCGAGTGGTGTTGCCGCTCATGAACGAGACGAAATCGCCGCTGGCCATAAAGCCAATGGCATCGGTCATGCCGGCCAGCACCGAGAGGCTGGCCACCAGCGCCAGACCCACTCGACCGCGCCACTTTTGCGTGTGCAGATGGCCGGGGCTGGCGCGGTGAGTCGAGGCGGATGGCAGCATCGGTAGAAGTGTCCTTGGGCGGCGGTTAGGGTTCTATGCCATACAGATCGCAATATTCCAGCCAGCCCATATGAGCCATTTCTGCGACTTCACGATGCACCTCAAGGCGCTGCGCTTGGTATTCCTCAGGCGTTGCGGCCGTCAGTAGCAGTGTCAGCTCCCAGGCAAACAGACCTTGTTGTTCCGCCTCGGCCTCGAACGCTTCATGCAGTCGTTCTTCACGATACTGCGCCTGAGTTTCGCCTTTGGCCTGAGCCAGTAGCGGGTTGAGGTGGTCGAGGGATTCGCGCAGTTCGGGACGCGCGTCGAGAAATACTTTCAGGGCGTGTTCATGTCGCTGGTCGGTAGGCGCCATGTGTTTTCCTTGTGAGGCTGATGACCTTAGGTTGCCGCAGCGGCCTGCGCCTGTCGCGCTATAAATGCAGTAAAGCAGAACGATTCCTGCTGCTGCGATGATACAGTCCGCTTTTTTCTGAATGAGCGAATGCAATGCGAATTCTGATGGTAGCGCTGGCCGCGACACTGCTGGCCGGTTGCGCAGGCTCGGTGATGGACGATGCTCGCACGAAAACCCCGTACAAGGTATTGACGTCGGACAAAGCCGAAAAAGACGTGGCGCGTTGTGTGCAGTTCGGCTGGCAGGACGAAGCGGTGTTTGGCGTGGATGCGGCGGCGTATCTGGAACCGCGTAAATCGGGCGGTACGACGGTGTATACCCGTTCGGCAGAGTCTTTTGTCGATGTGCTCACCGAAGCATCGGGTACGACGCTGAATTACTACGCGCAGAAGGATGATTTTGTCGCCAAGCGCCGGTTGGCGGCTTTAGCGACTTGCCTCTGATCATGCGTTGACGCGGCTGTCGGCATCGTGAGCAGGCTCACTCCTACCGTGGAATGCATTCCAAATGTGGGAGCGAGCCTGCTCCGGGCGGCGTTCCGACGAAGGGGTCGGTACATTCAACCTACAAGTCGCTTCTGGAAAAAATGCCGCTTGTGCCCCGGCGGATAATCGACAATCTCACCAAACTGGCTGTACCCGAGTTTCTTGTAGAACTCCGGTGCCTGAAAGTCGAACGTGTCGAGCCATGCGCCGATGCAACCTTTCTCCCGCGCCAGCTCTTCGGCCATGCGCATCAGCTTCGAGCCAATACCCTGGCCCCGGCCTGCTTCAGGCACTGACAGCAAATCGATGAACAACCACTGGCAGACCAGCCGGCCATAGAGTCCACCCAGAATCTGATCGTGATCGTCACGCACCAGCAGGGTGAGCGGTTCGGATACCGCGATCCCGGCCTTGGCCACGTTATAGGCATGCAGGGGCGCCAAAATTGCCTGGCGTTCTTCTTCTGTGGAATGTTGTGACAACTCGATGCGCAAGTTCATGCCTGACTTCCTTGTGGTTTGAACCCGCAGCCTATCCTGCCGGGCGGTGATCTTCCAAGCCCTCTCAACCCGGTGGAACTGCCGCTCACGCGCCGGGGTCTAGCTCTTACAGCGTCATTCCAGCACGCGGTTGATGAGGATCCCCCATGAATATTTTCGAAGCCCTTCGCGAAAGCCATGAGCGCCAGCGTAGCTACGCCAAAACCCTGATCGAAACCAGCGGCGACACCCCGGAGCGGGTCGAGGCTTACAAACAACTCAAAGCCGAACTCCAGGCCCACGAAACCGCCGAAGAACGCCATTTCTACATTCCGTTGATGGAGCTTGACGAGGGTGTTGATCTGAGCCGCCATGCCATCGCTGAACACCATGAAATGGACGAGATGATGGAAGAACTCGACGAGACCGAGATGTCCAGTCCGGCGTGGTTGGCAACCGCGAAGAAGCTGTCGGACAAGGTTCATCATCATTTGAAAGAAGAAGAGCAGAAGTTCTTCCAGATGGCCGGCAAATTGCTCAATGAGAAACAGAAAGTACAACTCGCCGGGCAATACGAAAAGGAGTTCCAGGCACAGTTGTCGTGAGTACTGAATGGCAGTTTTTGCAGCGTCGGCGTGTAATCTTTTGGCGTCATCTCGGGTGGGTATTATCGTAAAAGACTGGATATACATCCAGTGTTTGCAGCGTTTTGCTGGCCTTCATCCGTTGACTGCGACAAAACCGCCGATGGACAAAAAATTCGCCTCCGTTAGCTTGAAGGCCTCTCCTCGGAAAGGAGAGTTCTTAAATCAACGGAGTGAAAAACATGAATCAACCACAAGCACAAACCCAACTGCGACATGGTCGCGTCATCTCTCCTGCCAGCCGCGGTGCGGTGGCCATTGAGCAAGGACTGCTCGGTGCCTGGCAGGTCAATGAAATGGAAGGCGGGAAAAATTTCCCGGCACTGGCAGCGGGGCCGTTTCCGGCGCCATACCAGAGCGACTCGGACAGTGTTACGCCACCGGCCGATGGCTACATCCTCAGCGGCGGCAAGAGTGATGCCCGCGACTGTGTGAACTTCACCAATGAAGAGATGAGCAAGAAACTCGCTCGTCCGTTCACCTGGCCGCTGCTCAATGTCACCCCGGGGCAGACCCTCGAAATCAAATGGGAATACACCGCGCCGCACACCACTCGCGGCTACCGCTGGCTGATCACCAAGGACGGCTGGGACCCGAAACAACGCATCAGCCGCGCGCAACTGGAGGCGCAACCGTTCTTTGAGGACTTCTACACTCAGGTGCCTTATTACAGCTACCCGAATGAGTTGAAGGCCAAGGTCAATCACGCGGTGAAACTGCCGGCCAACAAGACGGGCCATCATGTGATCGTGCTGATGTGGATCGTCGCCAACACCGGCAACGCTTTCTATCAGGCCTTCGACGTCGACTTCAAATAACGGCGCTGCGTCGCCAAACCCACACGTTCTGAAGGATTAGAACATGTCAAAAATCGATTTCTCTTTAGTGCAAAACGCCGCGAGCGATGCCGCCTCGCTGATGCCGAGCATTGCCGGCAAAAAGATCCTCATGGGCTTCTGGCACAACTGGCCCGCAGGCCCGAGCGATGGTTATCGTCAGGGCCGCTTCGCCAGCCTGTCGCTGGAAGAAGTGCCCAAGCAATACAACGTCGTCGCGGTAGCCTTTATGAAGGGCAGCGGCATTCCGACCTTCAAGCCGTTCAACGTTTCCGATGCCGAGTTCCGCCGTCAGGTCGGTGTGCTCAACAGCCAAGGGCGGGCCGTGTTGATTTCCCTCGGTGGCGCCGATGCCCACATCGAGTTGCGCAGCGGTCAGGAACAACCGCTGGCCAATGAAATCATCCGTCTGGTGGAAACCTATGGCTTCGACGGCCTGGATATCGATCTTGAACAGAGTGCGATTGATTTCGCGGCCAACAAGACCGTCCTGCCGGCCGCACTGAAACTGGTCAAGGATCACTACGCAGGCCAGGGCAAGCACTTCATCATCAGCATGGCCCCGGAGTTTCCATACCTGACCAGCACCGGCAAATACGTGAGCTACCTGCAGTCACTGGAAGGCTACTACGACTTCATCGCCCCGCAGTTCTACAACCAGGGCGGTGACGGGGTCTGGGTGCCGGAAGCCAACAACGGCGCAGGTGCGTGGATTGCGCAGAACAACGATCCGCTAAAGGAGGATTTCCTCTATTACCTGACCGAAAGTCTGGTGACTGGTACTCGCGGCTTCACCAGAATTCCGGCGGACAAGTTCGTTATCGGCCTGCCGGCCAACAACGATGCGGCGGCCACCGGGTATGTGATCGACAAAACCGTGGTCGGGAATGTCCTCAAGCGTCTGGCGATCAAGGGGATGCCGATCAAAGGCTTGATGACCTGGTCGGTGAATTGGGACAACGGCAGCAGCAAGGATGGCGTGCCGTACAACTGGGAATTCGGCCGGCGTTATGGGCCGTTGATTCACGGGATGGGTTCCATTGAGTCGGGGGGCGATGACAGGCTGTCGCACGTCGCTCGCTAGGCGAAAAAGACCCGAGTGAATTGCCGTTCATCAATGACCCGAGGAATGAGGAACCGGCTCATTGATGGACGGCGCGACGATGCAGTGAATGATTCGGATGAGGCAGATAAAGAGTATGAGGGGTATGCGTATGAGCTGTGACGGTTTTTTGTAGTGAGTTGAGAGTATGTATTTGGTTTTTCAGGGCCTGATTCAACAGGCCCTTTTTTGGGTGCGCCAGGCATGGCGCGTTGCGCGCAAGCGCAACCAGCTTGGCTGTGGTGGCCACGCTGGTGACTTGGAGGTGGAAGTCCTCTACACACCCGGCAAGGGGAAGTGTTAGCCAGAGGC
>NZ_JACOPX010000015.1 GCF_015461835.1 Pseudomonas neuropathica
ATCTGCGCAAATCGGGTGCTACTGAACATAGGCGAAAATCGAGTCTGAAAAACCTGATTATTGCTCAGGAAGCAGGCACAGCAAGGGGGAGCAAGCTCCCCCTTCAGTTTTTACCGGACACTAGTGATGCTCCGCGTGGGAACGATCACATTAACGAGGGTGCATAAATGCTCGACTCCCTGGAAAAAATGCTCGCCAAGGGTGTGGATAACTCTCTGCTGCGCTTCGGCCTGGGCAAGGGTTATCTGGATCTGGGTGAAAACGCCAAGGCCGCCGAGCACTTTGAACGTTGTGTCGGCTTCGATCCGAAGTATTCGGCGGCATGGAAACTGTTAGGCAAGGCGCAACTTGCGCTAGGCGATCACGCCGCCGCACGTCAGGCGTGGGAACAAGGTCTGGAAGCGGCCCGCGCCCATGGCGACAAGCAGGCCGAAAAGGAAATGACGGTGTTTCTGAAGAAGCTTGATCGTCAGGCACTATAAGTCAAAGGTAGCGAAGACCGATCCCGTCGGCATCCACCGTCACCACTTCCATCCGCACCCGCGGCGCGCCTGTGGGTAAACCCTGCACCTCGCCGTAAACCACTGCGCCTTTGGGCAAAGAAGCCAAAACCGGATGCTGCACAAACACCCCGGTAGGCGACAGGTTGCGCGTCTGCCCGAGGCATTCGCCAAAGCTGTCGTGGGTAATCTTGATGCGGAAGGATTTGCGTTGTTCGGACATCTTGTTGCGCCCTTTGATGAACGGTTGTGGATAACCTCGCCAGTGAGGTTATCCACAGATCATGCCAATCAGCTCAATACCAGCGCTCTTCGCCCGGCGGGCGTTTCTTGAAGCGCTTCATGCTCCACATGTACTGACTCGGGTACGCGGCGACGTAACGCTCGACGACTTTACTCATCGCGGCGCAGGATTCGGCGGTATCGGTGCTGTACATGGCTTCTGGCGCGGCTTCGAGGATCACTTTGTAGCCGGAACCGTCGGGCAGGCGCAGCGCATGCAGGAATACACCGACCGCTTTGCCACCGGCGAGCATGTTCGGCACGAATTTGCTGGTCAGCGCTTGAGTGGCGAAGAACGGCACGAAGATCCCGGCGGATTCGGCCGGTTCCGGGTCAGCAGGAATGCCCACTGCACCACCTTTGCGCACTTCCTTGATCACGCTGAGGATGCCTTCCTTGGTGGAAGCAGCGACTTTGTTGCCCAGTTGCACGCGCTGTTTGCGCAATAACTCATCCACAGCCTTGAGCTTCGGTGGACGGTAGAAAATGATCGGTTTGCACTGGCTGCAATAGAAGTGGTTGAGCACTTCCCAGTTGCCCAGGTGGCTGGTGATGCCGACCACGCCTTTGCCCGAGGCCAAGGCATTCTTGAGGATGTCGAGACCTTCGACTTCGCGCACCAGATCGATCGAGCGCTGCGCCGGCCAGATCCACGCGCAGGCGCTTTCAGTCAGCGACTTGCCGATGTCTTTCAGGCTTTGGCCGACCAGACGTTCACGTTCGGCGGCATCCATCTGTGGAAAACATTTCGCAAGGTTGATCCGCACCACTTCGCGGGAACGGTTGGGGGTTTTCCACATGATCCAGCCAATCGCCGAACCCACGGCCTGCACGGCCCGCCATGGCAGCAGGGCAAACAGCCGCAGAGCGCCTACCAGCAAGGCGCCTTTAAACTTTTCCACAGGTCACTCCTGATCTTGTGCGGTGCGCGAGGCGGCCATTCTAACCGGCGTTGACGAGCTGCGCGTAGCGGTCGCAGTCCTGAGTGTGGTCCATGACCATGCCCGAGGCCTGCATCAGTGCGTAGCAAATGGTCGGGCCGACGAACGTGAATCCGGCCTTTTTCAAGCCTTTGCTCATCGCCAACGCTTCAGGGGTGATCGCCGGGACTTCGCTGCGATCCTTGAAATGATTGATGATCGGTTGATCACCGACGAACGACCAGAGAAACGCCACCGGGTCCTCCAGCGCCAGCCAGGCCTGCGCATTACGGCGGGCGGCGTTGAGTTTGAGACGGTTGCGGATGATCCCCGGGTCGAGCATCAATTCGTCGATTTCGGCGTCGCTCATCTGCGCCACGCGCTGTACGTCGAAGCCGAACAACACCTCGCGATAACGCTCGCGCTTGCGCAACACGGTGATCCACGACAGCCCGGCCTGGAACCCTTCGAGCAAAAGCAACTCGAACAAACCCTGCGCATCGCGTAGCGGCGTGCCCCACTCCTGATCGTGATAAGCCATGTACAGCGGATCTTCGGTACACCAAAAGCAGCGTGGCATAAGGCTCCAGGGGGTGGAGGTGCGACTGAATCGGGTATACTCCCGCTCTTTAAATCGCAGCCCAAGAAACAGGTGAATTTCGTGAGCCAGCCTACGCCAGCCGTGCGTACCTTCCAAGACTTGATCCTCGCGCTCCAGCAATACTGGGCCGAGCAAGGTTGCGTGGTACTTCAGCCCTACGATATGGAAGTAGGCGCCGGCACTTTCCACACCGCGACCTTCCTCCGTGCCATCGGCCCGGAAACCTGGAACGCCGCCTACGTGCAGCCAAGCCGCCGTCCGACTGACGGCCGTTACGGCGAAAACCCGAACCGTCTGCAGCACTACTATCAGTTCCAGGTCGTCCTGAAACCGAACCCGGACAACTTCCAGGAACTGTATCTGGGCTCGCTCAAGCATGTTGGCCTGGACCCGCTGGTCCACGACATTCGCTTCGTCGAAGACAACTGGGAATCGCCGACCCTCGGCGCCTGGGGTCTGGGCTGGGAAGTCTGGCTCAACGGCATGGAAGTGACTCAGTTCACTTACTTCCAGCAGGCGGGCGGCATCGAGTGCTACCCGGTGACCGGCGAGATCACTTACGGTCTCGAGCGTCTGGCCATGTACCTGCAAGGCGTGGACTCGGTCTACGACCTGGTCTGGGCTGACGGTCCGTTTGGCAAGGTGACCTACGGCGACGTGTTCCACCAGAACGAAGTGGAGCAGTCCACTTATAACTTCGAACACGCCAACGTCGACAAACTGTTCGAACTGTTCGACTTCTATGAAAGCGAAGCCAAGCGCCTGATCGAACTCGACCAGCCGCTGCCGTTGCCGAGCTATGAAATGGTGTTGAAGGCGTCGCACACCTTCAACCTGCTGGATGCGCGCCGGGCGATCTCGGTGACCGCGCGTCAGCAATACATTCTGCGCGTACGCACCCTGGCGCGTTCCGTTGCGCAAGCCTACCTGCTGGCGCGCGCCAAACTGGGCTTCCCGATGGCGACCCCGGACCTGCGTGACGAAGTACTGGCCAAGCTGGAGGCAGCACAATGAGTGCGCAAGATTTTCTGGTTGAACTGGGCACCGAAGAACTGCCACCGAAAGCCCTGAACACCTTGGCTGAAGCGTTCCTCGCGGGTATCGACAAGGGCCTGCAAGCCGCTGGCCTGAGCTACGAGACTAAAACTGTCTACGCCGCACCGCGTCGTCTGGCTGTGCTGATCACCGCGCTGGCTACCCAGCAACCGGATCGCAGCATCAACCTCGACGGCCCGCCACGTCAGGCGGCGTTCGACGCTGACGGCAATCCAACGCAAGCAGCTCTCGGCTTCGCCAAGAAGTGCGGCGTCGATCTGAGCGAAATCGATCAGAGCGGCCCGAAACTGCGCTACAGCCAGAGCATCGCCGGCAAGCCGACCGCAAGCCTGCTGCCGACCATCGTCGAAGACTCGCTGAACGACCTGCCGATCCCGAAACGCATGCGTTGGGGTGCGCGCAAGGAAGAGTTCGTGCGTCCGACCCAATGGCTGGTGATGCTGCTCGGTGACCAGGTCATCGACTGCACCATCCTCGCGCAGAAGGCTGGCCGTGATTCCCGTGGTCACCGCTTCCATCACCCGGAAAGCGTGCGCATCGGCTCGCCGTCGAGCTACCTCGCCGACCTGCGTGCCGCTTATGTATTGGCCGATGCCAACGAGCGTCGCGAGATCATCAGCAAACGCACTGAAGAGCTGGCCACCCGTCAGGAAGGCACGGCAATCGTTCCGCCGGCACTGCTCGACGAAGTGACCGCGCTGGTCGAATGGCCGGTGCCGCTGGTCTGCTCGTTCGAGGAGCGTTTCCTCGACGTGCCGCAAGAAGCCCTGATCACCACCATGCAGGACAACCAGAAGTACTTCTGCCTGCTGGATGCCGACGGCAAGTTGCTGCCACGTTTCATTACTGTGGCCAACATCGAAAGCAAAGATCCGCAGCAGATCATCGCCGGTAACGAGAAAGTGGTTCGCCCACGCCTGACCGACGCCGAGTTCTTCTTCAAGCAAGACAAGAAGCAGAAGCTCGAAGCTTTCAACGATCGCCTGAAGAACGTGGTGTTCCAGGAAAAACTCGGCAGCGTCTACGACAAAGCCGAACGCGTATCGAAACTGGCTGCGTACATCGCCGCACGCATTGGCGGCAACGCCTCGTGGGCTGCGCGCGCTGGTCTGCTGTCGAAGTGCGACCTGGCTACCGAAATGGTCGGCGAATTCCCGGAGATGCAAGGTGTCGCCGGTTACTACTACGCCCTCAATGACGGCGAGCCGGAAGACGTCGCGCTGGCGCTCAACGAGCAGTACATGCCACGCGGTGCCGGTGCTGAATTGCCGGCGACCCTGACCGGTGCGGCCGTCGCGATCGCTGACAAGCTCGACACCCTGGTCGGGATCTTCGGTATCGGCATGCTGCCAACCGGCAGCAAAGACCCGTATGCCCTACGCCGAGCGGCACTGGGTGTGCTGCGTATCCTGATCGAGAAGAAACTCGACCTCGACCTGAACGACGCCGTGGCTTTCGCCGTGACTGCGTTCGGCGCCAAGGTCAAGGCTGCCGGCCTCAACGAGTCCGTGCTGGAATTCATCTTCGACCGTCTGCGTGCGCGTTACGAAGACGAAGGCGTTGAAGTCGCCACTTACCTGTCGGTACGTGCCCTGAAGCCGGGTTCGGCGCTGGACTTCGACCAGCGTGTGCAAGCAGTGCAAGCCTTCCGCAAACTGCCGGAAGCAGCAGCGCTGGCGGCGGTGAACAAGCGTGTGTCGAACCTGTTGAGCAAACTCGAAGGCGCGGTACCGACCGAGGTGCAAGCCAAGTACTTCGACAACGCCAACGAGTTCTCGCTGTACTCGGCGATCCAGCAAGCGGATCAAGCGGTGCAGCCAATGGCGGCAGCGCGTCAGTACAACGAATCGCTGGCACGCTTGGCGGCATTGCGTGAGCCCGTCGATGCGTTCTTCGACGCGGTGATGGTCAATGCCGACGACGCCAATGTGCGGGCCAACCGTTACGCGCTGCTGGCGCGTCTGCGTGGTCTGTTCCTCGGCGTTGCCGACATTTCGCTGCTGGGTTGAGGGATTGCTGTTGAAACTGCTGATTCTCGATCGGGACGGAGTGATCAATTACGACTCCGACGCTTACATCAAGTCAGTGGCGGAGTGGATTCCGTTGCCCGGCTCGATCGAGGCGATTGCGCAGTTGAGCAAGGCTGGCTGGACGGTGGCGGTGGCCACCAACCAGTCGGGCATTGCTCGTGGCTATTACGACCTCGCCACCCTCGACGCTATGCACGCGCGCCTGCGCGAGCTGGTCGCGGAGCAGGGTGGTGAAGTCGGGCTGATCGTGTATTGCCCGCATGGGCCGGACGAAGGCTGCGATTGTCGCAAGCCGAAACCGGGGATGCTGAAAACCATCGCGGCGCATTACAACGTGACGCTGGCCAATGTCTGGTTCGTCGGCGACAGCCTTGGTGACCTGGAAGCTGCCAAAGCCGTCGATTCACAGCCAGTTTTGGTAAAGACCGGAAAGGGCGCAAAGACTCAGGGCAAAACCCTGCCGGTTGGCACTCTGATTTTTGACGATCTGGCGGCGATTGCCGCAGAACTTATCCACAACTAGAGTACTTCTGAAGTTCCTGACCAGGGATTGATCGGGAGTGCGCTTGAACATTCGGGCATTGCCCCGTAACGGTAAACGTCACTATGTCGATACTGCGGGCCATCAGGATTTTTCTCTTTTACCTGCTGCTAGGCACCACCTCCCTGCTGTGGTGCAGCTTGAGTTTTTTTATCGCGCCGTTTTTGCCGTTCAAGGCGCGTTATCGTTTTATCAACGTGTACTGGTGCCGTTGCGCCTTGTGGTTGACCAAGGTGTTCCTCGGTATCCGTTACGAAATCAAAGGCGCGCAAAACGTACCTGACCGGCCCTGCGTGATTCAGTCGAACCACCAGAGCACTTGGGAGACGTTCTTTCTCTCCGCTTATTTTTCGCCGTTGAGCCAGGTGCTCAAACGCGAACTGCTTTACGTGCCGTTCTTCGGCTGGGCCATGGCCATGTTGCGGCCGATCGCGATTGATCGCGACAACCCGAAAGCGGCGCTGAAACAAGTCGCCGCCAAAGGTGACGAACTGCTCAAGGACAACGTTTGGGTGCTGATCTTCCCGGAAGGTACACGCGTTCCTTACGGCACTGTCGGCAAGTTCTCCCGCAGTGGTAGCGCTTTGGCGGTGAATGCGGCGCTTCCGGTCCTGCCGATTGCACACAATGCCGGCAAATTCTGGCCGAAAATCGGCTGGGGCAAGAAGTCCGGGGTGATCACCGTGGTTATCGGTGAACCGATGTATGCCGAAGGCACTGGCCCACGCGCCATTGCTGATCTGAACGACCGCGTGCAAGCGTGGAACGAGAAGACTCAACGGGAAATGGGCTCACTGCCGCCGGCTCCGCAGGCACCGGCCGCCAATGATCAGATCGCTGTCTGAGATTTTGTGGATAACCTGTGTACGGTTTTGTTGAAAACGCTTGAATATTCAAATTAAGTTATTGATTTACTTATATATTTCTCAAGCTCATAAAACGCCGTAAAACGTGCATAAGTTTTTTCCGGATGTAAAAAAACCGGCTGATATAGCCGGTTTTTTTGTGCCTGTTCACTCGGCGATCAGCGGTAATTCGAACAGAAATGTGGTGCCTTGAGCGACCACGCTGCGGCATTCGATTTTACCGCCATGGTGATCGACCACCGCTTTGACCATCGACAAGCCGAGGCCTACACCGTCGATCCCTTGTGCCGAGGAAAAGCGTCGGTACTGACTGAACAGATCAGGCAACTCTTGTTCGGCGATGCCTTTACCTTGATCGGTCAGTTCGCAACGTAGCCACTCTCCTTGGCAACTGACTCGCAGTTCAATCGTGGTATCTGCCGGGCTGTACTTGATCGCATTCTCCAGCAGGTTGAACAGCGCACGCGTCAGTAATCCCTGGTCAGCCATGATCAGACGCTCTTGGGATTGCTCATCCATGTCGTGCAGCAGTTCGATGCGTTTCTGCTGGGCGATGGGCAACGCCTGATCCAGCACGTCCAGCACCAACATAGCGAACAGGCTCGGCTGGAACTGATAGGTCTCGGACTCGGCCCGCGCCAGCAAGACGAAACCATCGGTGAGATCCAGCGCGCGACGCACCTGCCGCTCAATCTGTTCGAACAACGGCGAGTCCGCCCCGGCCTGATGGCGATGAACATCGAGCAGGGCGAGGATCGCCGAATGCGGAGCACGCAAGTCGTGGGAAAGAAAGCGCAGCAATACCCCGCGTTGTTCCTCGGCGGCACGTTCGGCGCTGAGGTCGGTGAGGCTGAGCAGCCAACCAATCGGCGTGTCTCCGTCCACCGGCAGCAGGGCGGCACGCTCCAGGCGCAGGCTGCGTTCCTTGTGATCGCAAAACTCCAACAGCTGAATGGCCGACAGTGACGGGCGCAACTCTGTGGACAACTCCGGGTAACCGAGGCTGGCCAGTTGATCGAGGACGTCGTCCCCCACCAGATTGTGATCGAATAGCTGGCGAGCCTTGCGATTGCCCAGCAGGATCTGGCCTTTGGGATCGCTGATCAGTGTGGCGACGGGCAAGTACTCCAGACCGTCGGCAATAAAGCGCCGGGTATCACGGGTGCGACTCATAGCCTGTTCCAGCGCCATGATCTGGCCCTGCAAGCGATCAGCCCCGGTGAATTGCGCGCGACGGCGTTCGGGGAATACCTTCGGCTCGCTGTCCAGTCGTGCCAGCTCCCAGCCGAAATAAGTCAGCACTACGCTCAGGCGTCGCCAGTTCCAGATCAAATAGCCGAATAACATCCCCAGCACCGCCGGTGTCGGCGACCACCAGCGGCGCGTTTCCGCCAGTCCGGCACTGATCAACAGCACGCACGCCATGCCCACCAACGTCAGCCAAAGTGCCCATCGTGGTCGCCACAGCAGCAGCCCGAGCACGCTGGCCACCAGCCCTACCGATAACAATGCCCCGGTAACGGGAGATACATCATGCAGGTTGACCTGCGCGCGATACGACAACAACGCGGTCAGCGGCAACAGCACTAGACTTATCCACAACCACTCGCGCACCAACTGTCGAAACAGTCGCTGCACCTGGCTCGGCTCTCGGCTTTCACGCCGACGATGATTGTTCATGGGGAAAAGGGGCAGGGCAGGGTGAATGGTTTCATGGGCCACAGGTCTGAGACGTAGACTCGAAGAATCATAGCGGACGTCGACCAACGGCGGGCCGCTTACTTTCAAGGTGATGACCAAGCGACTATGGTTGACGCCCAACTGCCCAAGCAACAAGGAACCACCGCGTATGCGCGTTGCGATACTGGACGACGAACCCGCCGAACTGCGCCGGGTCGAGCAAACCCTGCAGCAAATGGCCGATGCCGGCGAACAGCCGTGGTCACTGCACAGCTTCGAGCGTGGCGAAGACCTGTTACGACAGCTACGCCGGGAAACCTTCGACCTGCTGATCCTCGACTGGCAACTGCCCGACCTCACCGGCCTGGCCTTGCTACGCTGGACCCGCGAACACATGGAAGCGCCACCGGCCGCGATCATGCTGACCAGTCGCGATGGCGAGAGCGATATCGTCCAAGCCTTGAACGCTGGCGCCGACGATTATGTAAGTAAACCGTTCCGCCCCAATGAACTGAAAGCCCGAGTCGCCGCAGTACTACGCCGGCATAGCCAGCCACGCAGCACGGCGACCGAAGTGCTGAGCTTCAATGACCTGACGTTTGATGATGCAGAGCTGACCGTCACCCGTGAGGGCAAACCTATCGTCATGACCGAGCGGGAGTATCGACTTGCCCGTTGTCTGTTCAGCAATTTGGGCCGGCCGTTGTCGCGGGATTATCTGTACGAACGGTTTTGGCCGCATGAGGAGATGGCGTCGTCGCGACCGCTGGATACGCATATCTATCGGCTGCGTAACAAGTTGGGGCTGACGGCGGATCGGGGTTGGCAGTTGTTGACGATTTATGGGTATGGGTATCGGTTGGAAAGTGTGGCGACGGGGTCCGAATAGAAATTAAAGTTCGCAGCTTCAACCCGGCACTTAAGCGCCGGGACAACAAAGCAGTCCGCTCATAACGGGAAACGTCAGAGCTAGAATGCTTTGAGTAAACAATAACGAACGAGGGCCCGCTCGACACTCTGTTTACCTCTTAAGACCAGACCAACGGCGACAGTCTGATCTTCATCCAAGATCTCGTAGAAAACGCGGTAATCGTCTGTATTAAGTTCACGATATTGCATGACACCCAGCTCGCTCATCTGAGGGCTGACGGGATAACCGTAGGGGGTGGACGCGAGTTTATCTGTGATGATGTCAACGACGGCATCAACCCGCTGGAAAGCAGACTGCAGCCCGTGATAATCAGCCAGATGTTCAATCTGGTCTTCGATGCTTTGTTGAGCGATTTCGGTGTAACGAACGGTGAACTTGGTCATTTAGGCTCCTATATTATTTGTGGGCAAACCTCCTGCTCAAACGGGCTTTCAGCTCATCAGTAGAACAATGTTTGCCTTGGGCATATTCGCGAGAACTGATTGCGAGCATTTTCACAAGGGCAACTGCTTCGTCACGGCGCTTATGGTCAACATAAGACTCCACAACATAGGCAGGAACACCATTTTGCGTGACGACCATTGGCTCATCTAATGGCAGGTCGGATGCGTGTTTTTTCAAAAAACTTATTGTTTCGACTCGCATGAGTGGAAACCCTCCTTTGTGACGTCCGTCCCGGACGCCAACTAACGCTGATGGCTCTGTTTTAATGCTGCCCAGAACCTTCGAGGCGAAATTGCCCCAACACCAACCACCATACACTAAATTCAGACCAAAACAAGACCGATAAAAGCCCTCTCTTTTACAATTAAGTCAAGTTTTTTAGCAAATGCTCCGTTTGTTTTGCCACTCAAGAACCTAGAAGAGTTGATGTAAATTGACCAGCCGATCAATGGCGGCTTTGTGTAACAAAAAAGGCCAACGCGATTGCATTGGCCTTTTTTGTTTTGACGCAAACCGGGATCAGAAATCCAGGTTCGAAACCGCCAACGCATTGCTCTCGATGAAGTCACGGCGAGGTTCGACCGCATCACCCATCAGGGTGTTGAAGATCTGGTCTGCGCCAATGGCGTCTTCGATGGTGACTTTCAGCATGCGACGCACGCTTGGGTCCATGGTGGTTTCCCACAGCTGATCCGGGTTCATTTCGCCCAGACCTTTGTATCGCTGAATGGTGTGGCGCTTGGTGCTTTCAGCCATCAGCCAGTCGAGGGCTTCCTTGAACTCGGTGACTGCCTTCTTGCGCTCGCCACGCTGGATGTACGCGCCGTCGTCGAGCAGGGTGCTCAGTTGAGCGCCAAGGGTGACGACGGTTTTGTAGTCGTTGCTGCCGAAGAAGTCGCGGTTGAAAGTGACGTAGTTCGACAGACCGTGGGAGATCAGTTCGACCTCCGGCAGCCACACGCCACGCTCACGGTCTTCACGCAGGCTGGCCTTGTAGACCAGGCCGGACTTCTCGACGGTGCGCAGACGGACTTCGTACTGGGCCAGCCAGTCCTGCATCTTGGCGTGGTCGCCAAGCATTTCCAGGCTCACGGCCGGCAGGTAGATGAAGTGCTCGGTCAGCTCTTGCGGGTACAGGCGCGACAGACGCTTGAGGGTCTTCATCACCATGCGGAAGTCGTTTACCAGACGCTCCAAAGCTTCACCGGAAATGCCTGGTGCCTCTTCGTTCAGGTGCAGGCTGGCATCTTCCAGGGCCGACTGCGTCATGTACTCTTCCATGGCGTCGTCGTCTTTGATGTATTGCTCTTGCTTGCCTTTCTTGACCTTGTACAGCGGCGGCTGGGCGATGTAGATGTAACCGCGCTCGATCAGCTCCGGCAACTGACGGAAGAAGAAGGTCAGCAGCAGGGTACGGATGTGCGAACCGTCGACGTCAGCATCGGTCATGATGATGATGTTGTGATAACGCAACTTGTCGATGTTGTATTCGTCGCGACCGATGCCGCAGCCCAGCGCGGTGATCAAGGTGCCCACTTCCTGGGAAGAGATCATCTTGTCGAAACGCGCTTTCTCGACGTTGAGGATCTTGCCCTTCAACGGCAGGATCGCCTGGGTCTTGCGGTTACGTCCCTGCTTGGCAGAGCCGCCCGCGGAGTCACCTTCCACGAGATACAGTTCGGACAGCGCCGGGTCTTTTTCCTGGCAGTCAGCGAGCTTGCCCGGCAGGCCGGCGATGTCCAGCGTGCCTTTGCGGCGGGTCATCTCACGGGCCTTGCGCGCCGCTTCACGGGCACGGGCGGCGTCGATCATCTTGCCGACCACCAGCTTGGCTTCGTTCGGGTTTTCCAGGAGGAAGTCGGAGAAGTACTTGCCCATTTCCTGTTCGACCGCGGTCTTCACTTCGGAAGAGACCAGCTTGTCTTTGGTCTGCGAGCTGAACTTCGGATCCGGCACTTTCACCGAGATGATCGCGGTCAGGCCTTCACGGGCATCATCACCGGTGGTGGCGACTTTGTGCTTCTTCGCCAGACCTTCCTGCTCGATGTAGTTGTTCAGGTTACGCGTCAGGGCCGAGCGGAAGCCCACCAGGTGGGTACCGCCGTCGCGCTGCGGAATGTTGTTGGTGAAACACAACAGGTTCTCGTTGAAGCTGTCGTTCCACTGCAGGGCGATTTCCACGCCGATGCCGTCTTCACGCTGGATGTTGAAGTGGAACACCTGGTTGACCGCAGTCTTGTTGGTGTTCAGGTATTCAACGAACGCACGCAGGCCGCCTTCGTACTTGAACAGCTCTTCCTTGCCGCTGCGCTCATCCTTGAGGACGATGCCGACACCGGAGTTGAGGAAGGACAGTTCACGAATGCGCTTGGCCAGGATGTCCCAGCTGAAGTGAATGTTCTTGAAGGTTTCGCTGGAAGCCTTGAAGTGGATCTGGGTACCGGTGGTTTCGCTGTCGCCAACGATGGCCATCGGAGCCTGAGGTACGCCGTGGACGTAGGTCTGTTCCCAGATCTTGCCGCTGCGGCGTACGGTCAGGACCAGCTCTTCGGACAGTGCGTTCACTACCGACACACCTACGCCGTGCAGACCGCCGGAGACCTTGTAGGAGTTGTCGTCGAACTTACCGCCAGCGTGGAGGACGGTCATGATGACCTCGGCGGCGGAAACGCCTTCCTCTTTGTGCACGTCTACCGGGATGCCACGGCCGTTGTCTTTAACGGTGATGGACTCATCCGGGTGGATGATGATGCTGATGTCATCGCAGTGGCCGGCGAGGGCTTCGTCGATCGAGTTGTCGACCACCTCGAACACCATGTGGTGCAGACCGCTGCCATCGTCAGTGTCACCAATGTACATACCGGGACGTTTGCGTACGGCATCCAGGCCTTTCAGCACTTTAATGCTCGTTGAGTCGTACGTATTTTCTTCGCTCAATGCCTTCACTCCCGATGGTCGTGGGTCTGGGTGATACGGCCCTGTTCCACGTGGAACAGAGCGACTGGCGTTTCCGTCTGCCAGCCTTCCCTCAATAATTCGTGATCTACACAGGTGATGAACACCTGGCAGCGTAAGTCTTCCAGCAAACGGCACAGCGCGCGACGATGACCCTCGTCCAGCTCGGACGGCAAGTCATCCACCAGATAAATACACTGACCGCGACGGGCCTGGCTGACCAAATGCCCTTGGGCAATCCGTAGTGCACAGACCACTAACTTCTGCTGACCCCGGGACAAGATGTCCGCGGCGTTGTGAGCGCCCAATCTAAGACGCAAATCAGCCCGTTGCGGTCCGGCCTGGGTATGACCCATTTGCTGATCCCGTTGCACGGATCCAGCCAGTACGGCGCTCAATTCCCGGTCTTTGTCCCAGCCTCGGTAATAGCTGAGCGTCAAACCTTCAAGCTCAACCAGTTCGCTCAAGGTTTGTTCAAAGACTGGTTTCAAGGCTTTGATGTAGGCGCGGCGGTATTCATCGATTTCAGCGCTGGCCTGGCACAGTTCCCTGTCCCAAACCGCTTGCGAAACGGCGTCAAGTGTACCATGTCGCAGCCAAGAGTTTCTCTGGCGCAGGGCCTTCTGCAACCGCTGCCAGGTGGCCATAAAGCGCGGCTCGACGTGGAACACGCCCCAGTCGAGAAACTGTCGACGAATCTTCGGCGCACCTTCAAGCAAGCGGAAGCTGTCGGGGTTGATCAACTGCAGTGGCAGGATCTCCGCCAGCTGCGCAGCACTGCGGGCGTTCTGGCCGTCGATGCGTATCTGGAACTCGCCCTGACGATCGCGCGAGATCCCCAACGCACTGTGCCCACCCTCAGCCAATTCGACCTGACCGAACACGGTGCAGGCGAGTTGCTCGTACTGAATGACCGGCAACAGCCGCGTGCTACGAAACGAACGGGCAAGCCCCAGCAGATGAATGGCTTCCAGAACACTGGTTTTGCCGCTGCCGTTGGCGCCGTAAAGAATGTTGATGCGGGGGGAGGGGGAGAAGGTCACCGGGTGCAGATTGCGCACCGCGGTGACCGAAACACGACTTAAGGACATCCAGGGTCAGCTGATTACAGACGCATCGGCATGACAACGTAAGCCGAATCGTCGTTGTCGGACTCTTGCACGAGTGCACTGCTGTTGGAGTCGGACAGGATCAGACGAACCTGCTCGGTGGTCATCACGCCCAGCACGTCGAGCAAATAGCTCACGTTGAAGCCGATTTCCAGGGAGCCGCCGTTGTATTCAACGCCCACTTCTTCTTCCGCTTCTTCCTGCTCCGGGTTGTTGGCCTGGATCTTCAACTGACCGCTGGCCAGTTGCAGACGGATACCACGGTACTTCTCGTTGGACAGAATCGCGGTACGGCTGAACGCTTCACGCAAGGCCTGGCGATCGCCCAATACCAGCTTGTCGCCGCCCTTTGGCAGAACGCGTTCGTAGTCCGGGAACTTGCCGTCAACCAGTTTCGAGGTGAAGGTGAATTCGCCGGTGGTGGCGCGGATGTGATGTTGGCCCAACACGATGCTGACATTGCCGTCCGGCTCGGTGAGCAGACGCGCCAGTTCCAGAATACCTTTGCGCGGCACGATCACCTGATGGCGATCTGGCTGGCCGATATCGGCCTTCATCGAGCACATGGCCAGACGGTGACCGTCGGTGGCCACGGCGCGGATGATGCCTTCGGACACTTCCAGCAGCATGCCGTTGAGGTAATAACGTACGTCCTGCTGGGCCATGGCGAAGCTTGTGCGTTCGATCAGGCGACGCAGTTTGCTTTGTTCAAGACTGCAAGTCAGCGAGCCCGGACCTTCTTCAACGGTCGGGAAATCGTTGGCCGGCAGAGTCGACAGGGTGAAGCGGCTACGGCCAGCCTTCACCACCAGCTTCTGCTCGTCGACCTTGATGTCGATCAGCGCGTCGTTGGGCAGGCTTTTGCAGATATCCATCAGCTTGCGCGCAGGCACCGTGATGGAACCTGTTTCAGCCGGCTCTTCAAGTTGCACACGACCAACCAGTTCGACTTCGAGGTCGGTACCGGTCAGCGACAGTTGCTGGCCTTCGACAACCAGCAGCACGTTGGAGAGTACCGGCAAGGTCTGTCGGCGCTCGACGACGCCTGCGACCAGTTGCAGGGGTTTCAACAGGGCTTCGCGTTGAATGGTGAAATGCATGGTCTAGTCCCTTGCCTTAATAAGCTGCGCTGGTGTTCATCAAGTGGTCAGTGTACGCAGCAGGTTCTTGTAGTCCTCGCGGATGTCCGCGTCGGATTCCTTAAGTTCGTTGATCTTGCGGCAGGCGTGCAACACCGTGGTGTGGTCGCGGCCGCCAAACACATCGCCGATTTCCGGCAGGCTGTGGTTGGTCAGCTCCTTGGACAACGCCATGGCGACCTGACGCGGACGTGCCACCGAACGCGAACGGCGTTTGGACAGCAGATCCGAGATCTTGATCTTGTAGTACTCGGCGACGGTGCGCTGAATGTTATCCACAGAGACCAGTTTGTCCTGCAACGCCAACAGGTCTTTCAGGGATTCGCGAATCAGCTCGATGGTGATGTCGCGGCCCATGAAGTGCGAGTGGGCGATCACGCGTTTCAGCGCACCTTCCAGCTCACGGACGTTGGAACGAATACGCTGGGCGATGAAGAACGCGGCGTCGTGCGGCAAGTCGACTTTGGCCTGGTCGGCCTTTTTCATCAAGATCGCCACGCGGGTTTCCAGTTCCGGCGGCTCGACAGCTACCGTCAGGCCCCAGCCGAAGCGGGATTTGAGGCGCTCTTCAAGGCCTTCGATTTCTTTCGGATAGCGGTCACTGGTGAGAATGACCTGCTGGCCACCTTCAAGCAGAGCGTTGAAGGTGTGGAAAAACTCTTCCTGCGAGCGCTCTTTGCGGGCGAAGAACTGAATGTCGTCGATCAGCAAAGCATCCACCGAACGGTAGAAACGCTTGAACTCGTTGATCGCGTTCAGTTGCAGCGCCTTGACCATATCGGCCACGAAGCGCTCGGAATGCAGGTACACAACCTTGGCATTCGGGTTCTTCTTTAGTAGGTGGTTACCCACCGCATGCATCAAGTGGGTTTTACCCAGGCCGACGCCACCATAAAGGAACAGCGGGTTGTAACCGTGCTTGGGGTTGTCCGCCACTTGCCAGGCCGCCGCGCGGGCGAGCTGGTTGGATTTACCTTCGACGAAGTTTTCGAAGGTGAAAGTGCGGTTCAGGTAGCTGGTGTGCTTGAGCGCACCTTCTACCTGCACGGTGCGCTGTTCGGCGCGAACCGGGGCTTGCTGCGAAGCGGCACCGGACATCGGATCGAAACTGTCGCGAGACGGTTCATCGCTGACTTCAGGGCTTTTCTGCGTCGAGCGCTTGGCCGTCGGTGCGGGCGTCTGCGTCGGTGCCGGCACGTTCGCAGGTGCGGCATTGACCTGAGCCTGGGAAACCTGTGCGGCGGCCAGCGGTGCATTCGGTGCGGCACGCGGTGCCGAGCTGCGCTTGCTGCCTATTAATAAGGAGAGCGCCGGCGCCGTGCCGTTGCCATGCTCATCCAGCAGTTCAAGGACGCGGCCCAGGTACTTTTCGTTGACCCAGTCCAGCACAAAACGGTTCGGTGCGTAGACGCGCAACTCGTCGCCTTCGGCTTCGACCTGTAGTGGACGGATCCAGGTGTTGAATTGTTGGGCAGGCAGCTCCTCGCGCAAAAGCTCCACGCACTGCTGCCAAAGTTCCACTGACACGGATATCCCCTAAGTTGAAAGCCGGTGAGGCAAAAACAAGCGGCCATTGTAGCGGCGAGCGGTCCACTTATCCACATGCAGGTTGCCCGGTGACCATGATTTATCAATGTGTTAACCGATGAAAAAGCGACCAACGGTGTGTGAATAAGCTCTGTGGATAACCGCCTCTAAGGGCACTGGACAACTGGGGGTTGAACTCGGTGGATAACCTGCCTGTGGATAACAGCCCATTCCACGCACAGGTTATCCGATAGTGCAGCACAGGCTGATCACGGTTTTCCACTGTAGTTGTCATTCTCTGTACAGCAGGTAAAACATGGGCTTCTGTAACTTATCCACAGAAGAAGGCGTGCCTAGCTTTTATAAGCTTTACAGAAAAGCTTTAAATAATTCCCTTCTTTATTTTTATGTATGGCGAGCAGGTGATCAGGCAAAGAACACCTTGAGATCTATTTATAAGGAAACGTTGGTTGGAAATTGACCTGAAGGCTTGCTTTCTCTAGAATCCCCGGTCTCTTAAAACGGGGGCCATTCCGGCCCGTTGTGGACGAACCAGGTAACACGACATGAAACGTACTTTCCAACCAAGCACTATCAAACGCGCCCGTACCCACGGTTTCCGTGCTCGCATGGCTACCAAGAACGGCCGTGCTGTCCTGTCGCGTCGCCGCGCCAAAGGTCGTGCGCGTCTGGCAGTTTGATAATCCGGTACTGGAGGTGAGTCAGGACTTCAGTCGGGAAAAGCGTCTGCTTACCCCCCGGCATTTCAAGGCAGTCTTTGACTCCCCTACCGGCAAGGTTCCGGGGAAAAATCTCCTGCTCCTTGCACGCAACAACGATCTTGATCACCCCCGTCTCGGGCTGGTTATCGGGAAAAAGAGCGTAAAGCTCTCCGTTGAGCGCAATCGCCTCAAACGTTTGATGCGCGAATCGTTCCGTCTGCACCAGGATTCACTGGTCGGCTGGGACATCGTTATCGTCGCGCGCAAAGGTCTGGGCGATGTAGAAAACCCCGAATTGATTCAGCATTTCGGCAAGCTCTGGAAGCGTCTGGCACGCAGCAAGCCAGTTCCAGAAGTCAAAACCGAAACTGTAGGGGTAGACAGTCCAGATGCGTAAACTGGCCCTCGTTCCGATCCAGTTTTATCGCTATGCCATTAGTCCTTTGATGGCCAGTCACTGTCGTTTCTACCCCAGTTGTTCCTGCTACGCGTATGAAGCCATCGAAAATCATGGCCTTCTGCGCGGTGGCTGGCTGACCTTTCGTCGTTTAGGTCGCTGTCATCCGTGGAATCCCGGTGGTTATGACCCGGTTCCACCTATCCCTACCTCCCGTTCTTCTTCGATGGCCGAGTAATCATGGATATCAAACGCACGATCCTGATCGTCGCCCTGGCAATCGTGGCCTACGTTATGGTCCTTAAATGGAACCAGGACTATGGTCAGGCTGCCCTGCCGACTCAGAATGTTGCTTCCAGTACGACTACATCCGGTTTGCCGGATACCGCCACTGGCAATAATGCTGCCGCCAGTGACGATATTCCGCGTGCCGCTAGCGATACCAGCGCACCTGCCGAAACCCCGGTAGCCGCCAGCAAGGACCTGATCCAGATCAAAACCGACGTGCTCGATCTCGCGATCGATCCACAAGGTGGCGATGTCGCTCAACTGACCTTGCCTCTGTATCCACGTCGTCAGGATCGTCCTGATGTTCCGTTCCAGCTGTTCGATAACGGCGGCGAACGTGTTTATCTGGCACAAAGCGGTCTGATCGGTACCAATGGCCCGGACGCAAATCCGGCCGGTCGTCCGGTCTACTCTTCGGAGAAGAAGACTTATCAACTGGCTGACGGTCAGGACCAACTGGTCGTCGACCTGAAATTCAGCAAGGACGGCGTCAATTACATCAAGCGTTTCACTCTGAAACGTGGCCTGTACGACGTAGCCGTTTCCTACATTGTGGATAACCAGAGCGCTCAGCCCTGGAACGGCGCAATGTTTGCCCAGTTGAAGCGTGATAACAGCGCTGACCCTTCGTCCACCACTGCTACTGGTACCGCGACTTACCTGGGCGCTGCCCTGTGGACAAGTTCGGAGCCGTACAAGAAAGTGTCCATGAAGGACATGGACAAGGCGCAGCTGAAAGAAACCGTCACCGGTGGTTGGGTAGCCTGGCTGCAACACTACTTTGTGACCGCGTGGATTCCGGCCAAGGGCGAAAACAACATCGTCCAGACCCGTAAAGACAGCAAAGGCAACTACATCATCGGTTACACCGGTCCTACACTGACCGCTGCTCCGGGTGCAAAAGTTGAAACCAGCGCTGTGCTGTACGCCGGTCCGAAAAGCCAGGCTGTGCTGAAAGAGTTGTCCCCAGGTCTGGAACTGACCGTCGACTACGGCATTCTGTGGTTCATTGCCCAGCCAATCTTCTGGTTGCTGCAACACATCCACGCCATTGTCGGTAACTGGGGCTGGTCGATCATCTTCCTGACCATGCTGATCAAGGGTCTTTTCTTCCCTCTGTCGGCTGCCAGCTACAAATCGATGGCGCGCATGCGTGCCGTTGCACCGAAACTGGCTGCATTGAAAGAACAACATGGCGATGACCGGCAGAAAATGTCGCAAGCCATGATGGAGCTGTACAAGAAAGAGAAGATCAATCCGCTGGGCGGCTGCTTGCCGATCCTCGTGCAGATGCCGGTTTTCCTTTCGCTGTACTGGGTTCTGCTGGAAAGCGTGGAAATGCGCCAGGCGCCATTCATGCTGTGGATCACTGACCTGTCGATCAAGGATCCGTTCTTCATTCTGCCGATCATCATGGGCGCAACCATGTTTATCCAGCAGCAGCTGAACCCGACTCCTCCGGATCCGATGCAGGCGAAGGTCATGAAAATGATGCCAATCATCTTCACCTTCTTCTTCCTGTGGTTCCCGGCTGGTCTGGTGCTGTACTGGGTTGTGAACAACTGCCTGTCCATCACTCAACAGTGGTACATCACACGTAAGATCGAACGGGCTACCAAAGCAGCCGCTTGATTTACACTGTGGATAACCACTCAAAACGCCCCCTAGTGGGGCGTTTTGCTATCTGTCATTTTTGTCTGGATTCCGGTTAATGAGCGTACCTCGTGAAACCATCGCCGCTGTCGCCACCGCTCAAGGTCGTGGTGGTGTGGGCATCGTCCGTATTTCCGGGCCGCTGGCCAGCGTTGCAGCCAAAGCTATAAGCGGCCGCGAACTGAAACCGCGTTACGCCCATTACGGGCCTTTTTTGAGTGATGACCAGCAAGTGCTCGATGAGGGCCTGGCGCTGTATTTCCCGGGGCCAAACTCGTTCACCGGCGAAGACGTGCTGGAACTGCAAGGCCACGGCGGCCCGATCGTTCTGGATATGTTGCTCAAGCGTTGCCTGGAGTTGGGTTGCCGTTTGGCCCGTCCTGGTGAATTCAGTGAACGTGCCTTCCTCAATGACAAACTAGACCTGGCCCAGGCCGAGGCGATTGCCGATTTGATCGAAGCCAGTTCTGCACAGGCTGCGCGTAATGCTCTGCGTTCCTTGCAAGGTGCGTTTTCCCAGCGTGTGCATAACTTGACCGAACAACTGATCGGCCTGCGCATCTACGTCGAAGCCGCCATCGACTTTCCGGAAGAAGAAATCGACTTCCTCGCCGATGGCCATGTGCTGAGCATGCTCGACAAAGTGCGCGATGAGTTATCCACAGTACTGCGGGAAGCCGGGCAGGGGGCGTTGTTGCGCGATGGCATGACCGTGGTGATTGCCGGTCGTCCGAATGCTGGCAAGTCCAGCCTGTTGAATGCATTGGCCGGTCGCGAAGCGGCGATCGTTACCGAGATTGCCGGCACCACCCGCGACATCCTGCGTGAACATATCCACATCGATGGCATGCCGCTGCATGTTGTCGACACGGCGGGGCTGCGTGATACCGATGATCATGTAGAAAAGATCGGGGTTGAACGGGCATTGAAAGCCATCGGGGAAGCCGACCGGGTGTTGCTAGTGGTCGATGCGACCGCGCCGGAAGCGCTGGATCCGTTTGCCCTGTGGCCGGAATTCCTCGAAACCCGGCCGGATCCGGCCAAAGTTACATTGATCCGCAACAAGGCTGATCTAACGGGCGAAGCCATTGTTTTGGAAACCAGCGAAGACGGGCATGTGACGATCAGTCTCAGCGCCAAATCGGCCGGTGAAGGTCTGGATCTACTGCGCGATCATCTCAAGGCCTGCATGGGTTACGAGCAGACGTCGGAAAGCAGCTTTAGCGCACGTCGCCGACATCTGGAAGCCTTGCGCCACGCCAGTGCGGCGTTGGAACACGGCCGCGCCCAGCTGACCTTGGCTGGCGCTGGAGAGTTGCTCGCCGAAGACTTGCGCCAGGCCCAGCATTCGCTGGGTGAAATCACCGGGGCTTTCAGCTCTGATGATCTGTTGGGAAGGATCTTTTCCAGTTTCTGTATCGGCAAATGAAAAAAAGGGTCTGTGGACAATTTATCCACAGCCCCTTTTTCGTTTTACCAGTTGTACGAAACCGTTCCGAGTAAGGTGCGATCTTCTCCCCAGTAACAGCGGCCGGCATCGTTGCATCCCGACACATATTCCTTGTCGAACAGGTTCTTCGCATTCAGGTCGATGCTCCAATGCGTATCGATCTGATAACCGATTGCCGCATCCACCAAGGTGACGTCGCCGGCATCCAGCTTCCCGTATAGAGAAGGCGAGGTGTAGGCGAAGGCACTGTCGAAGTAACGCACACCGCCCCCCACATACAAACCTTTCAGGTCGCCATCGAGGAAACGGTATTTCGCCCAGA
Organism: Pseudomonas neuropathica; assembly: GCF_015461835.1. Lineage (GTDB taxonomy): Bacteria > Pseudomonadota > Gammaproteobacteria > Pseudomonadales > Pseudomonadaceae > Aquipseudomonas > Aquipseudomonas neuropathica. The sequence continues at coordinate 21,414 of NZ_JACOPX010000015.1, forward strand.
CTGAGGCCTGATTACGCGGCACGCCGGTCATTTGATGGCCTTTGACCAATGACGTCGCGGCATCCTTGGTAATGCGCGCATCGGTGTAGGTGTAGGCCGCCGTGACATTGAGGTTCTGGGTCAGGTTACTGTTCAGTTCCAGTTCCACACCTTTGGAACGGCTTTCGCCCACCTGACGATAAGTCGACGTGGTCGAGTCGAAGTAGGTGTCGTCCTTTTTGCGCAGGTCGTACACCGACGCAGTGAACGCGGTATCCCAGCCGATCGGCTCGTATTTCAGGCCCACTTCGTATTGGCTGCTGGTGATTGGGTCGAGCGGCGCGCCGGCATTGGAAATCTGCTGTACCGGTACAAACGAGGTGGAATAGCTGACATACGGCGTCATGCCGTTGTCGAACTGGTACATCACGCCGCTCTGATAAGTGAACTTCTTGTCCTCGGAGTTGATGTTGCTGCCCTTGGCCACCTTGTCGCGGAAATCACTGTCGACCCAGTCCTGACGGCCACCGAGCAGAAACAGCCAATGGTCATACTTGCTCTGGATCTGTGCATAAACCCCCTTCATCTGCTGCTCGAGCAAGGTGTTTTGCACCGCAATCGGCGTGGTCGGGTCGCGCAGGTAAACCGGGTTATACACATCGATCGGCCCGACGATGCCGGCGTTCCAGTCCTGATTGAACGAAGTGCGGTCATAGCTGGCGCCGAACAACACGGTGTTCTCCAGACCGCCGACCTGGAATTTGCCTTCCAGTTGGTTATCCAGCGAATACACCATCGATTTGTTGTAGCGATCATAGGCGGTCATGTTCAGACGCGTGCCGAACCCGGCGTTGTTGAGGTTGCCTGGCCAGGTTTCGTGACGGGTGATGCGCGATTGCATGTAGCGCGAGTTCTGGCGGAACTGCCAGTCGTCGTTGAACGAGTGGCTGAACTCGTAGCCGGTGTTCCAGGTTTCCCGCTCGAAAGTGTTCCAGTCCGGGTCGCCGAGCATGGTGCCTTTGGATAACTTGCCGTTGGGGTTTGTCAGCAAAGTCCCGGCGGCCGGTAGGCCAAGTTCCATGTTGGTGTGATCCTTCTGGTAGTTGGCCAGCAGGGTCAGGGTGTTGAAATCGTCAAAATTCAAGGTCAGCGAAGGGGCGATGTAAATGCGGTCATCCGGGACGTGATCGGTCTGGGTGTCCGACTTGCGCCCGAGCATGACAACGCGCCCGAGAATGTTACCGCTGTCGTTGAGTGGCCCTGACACGTCGACGCCGATCTGCCGACGGTTGTTCGAGCCATAACCTAATTGCACTTCGCCTCGTGGTGCGGCGGTCGGGCGTTTGCTCACCAGATTGACCAGACCTCCCGGCGCGTTCTCCCCATAGAGCAATGAGGAAGGACCACGGAAAATTTCCACCCGCTCAAGACCGTAAGGCTCGGTGCTGGTGTCATAGCGATTGCCCTGTACGCGTAGTCCATCGCGCAACAGACCGTAGCCGTAATCGGTGGCGTTGAAACCGCGAATGTAGAACAGGTCCCCGGCGAGGCTGTCGCCGGCGGCGAACGGTGGGGCAAAGATCCCCGGCACGTAGCCGAGTACTTCAGTGAGTGTCTGAGATTTCTGATCTTTCATGCGTTGGGCCGTGACGACTGACACGGAACGCGGCGTTTCCGACAACGGCGTACTGGTTTTTGTACCGATTCGGCTGTTCTGCGCCTTGTATCCGATGTCCGCCGCGTAATCCAGATTCATCGGGTTAGCCAACTCACCATTGATGTTGGTCGGGGCCAGTTCCAGTGAATCACCGTTCGGCAGTGCCTGCAGAATGTAGCTGCCCGGCGCCTGCGGTACGGCTTGCAAACCTGAGCCTTGCAGCAGTTGGGCGAATCCTTGGTCGACGGTGAAGCTGCCGCTCAGCCCGGCGCTGCGCAAACGGCTGGTCTGTTGCGGCGAGAACGACAGAATCACGTTGGCGGCTGAGGCGAACTGGCTCAATGCATTGTCCAGCGGGCCCGCTGCAATCGCATAACGCTGGGCTACCGATGCAGCGACGGCGTTAGGGCTAATCACCAGGCAGGACGCGGCGCTGGTCATCAGTAGGCTGTAAGCAATGCAGTGAAGGGAAAAACGCTGACGAAACGTGGGAAGAGGCATGTGTGGATAAGCCCTGAAGGTGACGAAGAGCCGCGTTTATCGCGATTACCTGTAGGGCCGGGTCAGGGCAAAAAAAGATAACCCTGTTGTCGATTTATTTTTCCTCAGGTGGTGTTTCAATCAAGCGTTGTGGCTGATCGAGACCCAGTAACGGCTGAAATAGCGCACGTTGATCGGCAGCGAGGCCTGAAGATTGGCCAGCACTGCGTCGGTGGAACTGAGGCGGAATGTCCCGGATATCCGCAGCTCCCGGGCACGCGCATCGCAATGTAAAACGCCGCTGCGATAGCGGCCCAATTCGTCGATGACATCGCCCAGGCGCGCATTGAGGACGATCAATTGGCCGTTGATCCATGCCACTTGAGAGGAATTGAAGGAATGAATGAGCCCGATGTGCTGACGATCAAAATCCGCGCCTTCGCCTGCCTGCAGAATTCTTGCGGCCGTTGATGCATCAGCGGGCTGAACACTGACCCTGTCCTCCAGTACTCCAACTCGGGTAGAGCCCGATAGCTGGTGGACGGAGAAACGGGTGCCGAGTGCTTGAATCCGGCCATCACGGGTTTCGACGAAAAAGGGCCGCTGATCGCCAAGCTTGCCGGTTTGAATGAGGATTTCACCCGAGCGCAAACGAATCAGTCGATGTGCCGCATCAAAAGACACATCAATTGCGGTGTCAGTGTTGAGTTCAATCTGGCTGCCGTCGGCCAACGCGATGTTGCGGCGCTGACCAACCCCGGTCCTATAGTCGGCCCAGACATTCCCCAGGGATGTGTGTTGCTGAACATTCCAGCCGACGACCCCCGTCCCCGCTGCGAGCAGCAACAATTTCAGCACTTGGCGGCGCTGCTGACCCGTATTCAGCGCACGACGTTTCAGATCCTGCGGCAAGATACCGAGGTGGCGCTGCAATTGTTCCATCTGGTTCCAGGCCGCCAAATGCGCGGGATCACTATCTATCCACAGCTGCCAGGCCTTCTGTTCGGCGAGGGTCGGAGAATCGGCCTGAAACTGTACGTACCAACTGGCTGCAGCTTCGAACACCTGGCGGTTGGGGGCGATGGCCATCAATGCTGCGCCATGATCAGGGCACACTCCGTCAGGGCGCGGATCATGTGTTTCTTCACCGTGGTCAATGAAACCTTTAACTGCAGAGCGATCTGTTGATAAGTCAGGCCGTCGATCTGCGAGAGCATGAAGATCTGTTGGCTTCTGGCACCGAGCCCCGCCAAGGCTTGATCCACAGCGACGAGGGTTTCGATGATCAGCGCCTTGTCTTCCTCGCTGATGGCGGTGGCTTGCGGCCGAACTGCCAGGGCCTGCAAATAAGCGGCTTCGATAGCCTGCCTGCGATAACGATCAATGACGAGGCCGCGCGCGATGGTCGCCAGATAATCCCGTGGCTCGCGAATCTGTGTGGCATTCCGGGCCGCCAGAATCCGCACAAACGTGTCATGCGCTACATCGGCCGCATCGCAGGCGTCATGCAATCTGCCCTTGAGCCATCCATATAGCCACGAATGGTGTTGCTCGTAGATGTGCTCGATCGCAGCTTGATGGGCGGGTAGGGACATAGGAGAAACTGACGAGTTAATGATAATGGCTATTATTAGCCTCTGTTACGTTCTCTCACAATAGCCCTTTCACTTCCCTCAATTGCTTTGCTGCTTGTCACCGATTCTTCGGTGACGCTTTTTTTGCGCCCTGGAAAAGCCGTTTTGGCGAATTTCTGTGGATTAAGCCCTGTGAATAACTGCCACTAAGGGCAGTTGATAACAGGGCCTCAAAACTGGATATAACCCCCTCTGTGGATAACACCCCCTTTCATCCACAGGCTTAAATCGGTTATCCAAGGCCTTCATTGGCACATGAACACAGGGTTTTGAAAGTCTGTACATATTGAATATAAAGGCCTGTAGCGATCTATCCACAGAAAGTAGGCTCAGTAGAAATAAACATAAAAACAAAGGTTTTATAAATTTCTCTCTTTTTTATTCTTTTAACCTCGAGTTCTCCACAGCTGGTTAAATTTTGTGCAAAGGGTTCTTTAGGAAGGGCGAAGTCCCTATACTTGTCGACCAGGTTCAGAAACCTGATCTCAAACTATTCCTGAATTACCTACTTAAGCAGGCACGAGGTGCGTGGTGGATTTCCCTTCCCGTTTTGAAGTGATCGTCATCGGCGGCGGTCATGCCGGTACCGAGGCAGCACTGGCCTCAGCACGTATGGGGGCAAAAACCCTGTTGCTGACGCATAACGTGGAAACCCTCGGTGCCATGAGTTGCAACCCGGCCATCGGTGGCATTGGCAAAAGCCATCTGGTCAAGGAAATCGATGCCCTCGGCGGCGCGATGGCCACCGCTACCGATTTGGGTGGCATCCAGTTTCGCGTGTTGAACAGCCGCAAAGGCCCAGCCGTTCGGGCGACCCGTGCGCAGGCTGACCGGATTCTGTACAAAGCCGCGGTCCGCGAAATTCTGGAAAACCAGCCGAACCTGTGGATATTTCAACAAGCCGCTGACGACCTGATCGTCGAGCAGGAACAAGTCCGTGGTGTTGTCACGCAAATGGGTCTGCGGTTTCTCGCCGATTCCGTGGTGTTGACCACCGGTACGTTCCTCGGCGGACTTATCCACATAGGTTTGCAGAATTTTTCCGGCGGTCGCGCCGGTGATCCGCCGTCGATTGCCCTGGCTCACCGTTTGCGTGAACTGCCACTGCGTGTCGGTCGCCTGAAAACCGGCACACCGCCGCGTATTGATGGCAAGTCTGTGGATTTCTCGGTGATGACCGAGCAACCGGGCGATACGCCGATCCCGGTGATGTCGTTCATGGGCAACAAAGAACAGCATCCACGTCAGGTCAGCTGCTGGATTACTCACACCAACGCCCGCACCCACGAAATCATCGCGGCGAACCTCGACCGTTCGCCGATGTATTCCGCTGCCGGCGAGATTGAAGGCATCGGCCCGCGCTATTGCCCGTCGATCGAAGACAAGATCCACCGCTTCGCCGATAAGGAAAGCCATCAGGTGTTTATCGAACCGGAAGGTTTGACCACCCATGAGCTGTATCCGAACGGGATATCCACCAGCTTGCCGTTCGACGTGCAATTGCAGATCGTGCAATCGATTCGCGGCATGGAAAACGCACACATCGTGCGTCCTGGTTATGCGATCGAGTATGACTACTTCGATCCGCGCGACCTGAAGTACAGCCTGGAAACCAAAGTCATCGGCGGTCTGTTCTTTGCTGGACAAATCAACGGCACCACCGGTTACGAAGAGGCTGGCGCCCAAGGTTTGCTCGCGGGTGCCAACGCCGCACTGCGCGCCAAGGGCAAAGAAGCCTGGTGCCCACGCCGCGATGAAGCGTACATCGGCGTGTTGGTCGACGATTTGATCACCCTCGGCACCCAAGAGCCGTACCGCATGTTCACTTCCCGCGCCGAGTACCGCCTGATCCTGCGTGAAGACAACGCCGACCTGCGTCTGACCGAAAAAGGTCGCGAGCTCGGCCTCGTCGATGACGCGCGTTGGGCAGCCTTCTGCAAGAAACGCGAAAGCATCGAGCTGGAAGAGCAGCGCCTGAAAAGCACCTGGGTTCGCCCGAACACGCAGCAGGGCGATGCGATTGCCGAGAAATTCGGCACGCCGCTGACTCACGAATACAACTTGCTCAACCTCTTGAGCCGTCCGGAAATCGACTACGCTGGTCTGGTCGAAGTGACCGGCAATGGCGCCGAAGATCCACAGGTCGCCGAACAGGTTGAGATCAAGACCAAATACGCCGGTTACATCGACCGTCAACAGGACGAAATCGCCCGTCTGCGCGCCAGTGAAGACACGAAATTGCCTGTGGATATCGATTACACCAACATTTCCGGTCTCTCCAAGGAGATCCAGAGCAAGCTCGGCGCGACTCGACCAGAGACGCTGGGTCAGGCTTCGCGGATCCCGGGTGTGACCCCGGCAGCGATTTCGCTGTTGATGATTCATTTGAAAAAACGCGGCGCGGGCCGTCAGTTGGAGCAAAGCGCTTGAGTTCTAAGGTCACTTCGCAACACGCCGAAGAGTTATCCACAGGAGCCCGCGAGCTCGGTGTCAACCTCACTGAAGCCCAGCACGAATTGCTGCTGGGTTATCTGGCCCTGTTGATCAAATGGAACCAGGCCTACAACCTGACCGCCGTGCGTGATCCGGACGAAATGGTTTCGCGCCACTTGCTCGATAGTCTCAGCGTCATGTCGTTCATCGAAAACGGCCGTTGGCTTGACGTCGGCAGCGGCGGCGGCATGCCGGGGATCCCGTTGGCGATCCTGTATCCGGACGCGCAAGTGACCTGTCTGGACAGCAACGGCAAGAAAACCCGCTTTCTGACCCAGGTCAAACTCGAACTGAAACTGGATAACCTGCAAGTTATCCACAGTCGTGTCGAAGCCTTCCAGCCTGCCCAGCCGTTCAACGGGATCATTTCCCGGGCGTTCAGCAGCATGGAAAACTTCACCAACTGGACTCGCCACTTAGGCGACGCCGATACACGCTGGCTGGCAATGAAGGGCGTTCATCCGGCCGATGAGCTGGTAGCATTGCCGGCAGACTTCAAACTCGATAGCGAACACGCCCTGGCCGTACCCGGTTGCCAAGGCCAACGCCATCTGCTGATACTGCGCCGCACGGCATGATTGGGAACACAAGCAAGAATGGCTAAGGTATTCGCGATAGCGAACCAAAAGGGTGGTGTGGGCAAGACCACCACCTGCATCAACCTCGCAGCATCGCTGGTCGCGACCAAGCGCCGGGTGCTGTTGATCGATCTCGATCCACAGGGCAACGCCACCATGGGTAGCGGTGTGGATAAACACGGCCTGGAAAACTCGGTCTATGACCTGCTGATCGGTGAATGCGATCTGGCCCAGGCCATGCACTATTCCGAGCACGGCGGTTATCAACTGCTGCCGGCCAACCGCGATCTGACGGCGGCCGAAGTGGTGCTGCTGGAAATGCAGATGAAGGAAAGCCGTCTGCGCAGCGCGCTGGCGCCGATCCGTGAAAACTACGATTACATTCTGATCGACTGCCCGCCGTCGCTGTCGATGCTTACTCTGAACGCACTGGTCGCCGCTGATGGGGTCATTATCCCCATGCAGTGCGAATACTTTGCGCTCGAAGGTCTCAGCGACCTTGTGGATAACATCAAGCGCATTGCCGAATTGCTCAATCCGAACCTGAAAGTTGAAGGCCTGCTGCGGACCATGTACGACCCGCGCCTGAGTCTGATGAACGACGTTTCGGCGCAGCTCAAGGAACACTTCGGCGATCAGCTGTACGACACGGTGATCCCGCGCAACATCCGCCTGGCCGAAGCGCCGAGCTACGGCATGCCGGCGCTGGCCTACGACAAGCAATCGCGCGGTGCCCTGGCTTATCTGGCCCTGGCCGGCGAGATGGTTCGTCGTCAGCGCAAAAATTCACGCATCGCCGCCGCTCAGGCAACTTAAGGAATCCCCATGGCCGTCAAGAAACGAGGTCTCGGACGTGGACTGGATGCACTGCTGAGTGGTCCGACCGTCAGCGCGCTGGAAGAACAAGCGGCGCAAGCTGATACCCGCGAACTGCAGCACTTGCCGTTGGATCTGCTGCAGCGCGGCAAATACCAACCGCGCCGCGACATGGATCCGCAGGCGCTGGAAGAACTGGCAGCGTCGATCAAGGCGCAAGGCGTGATGCAGCCGATCGTGGTGCGCCCGATTGGCGGTGGCCGCTTTGAGATCATTGCCGGTGAACGCCGCTGGCGCGCGAGTCAACAGGCCGGGCAGGAAACCATCCCGGCGATGGTCCGCGATGTGCCGGATGAAACCGCGATCGCCATTGCGCTGATCGAGAACATCCAGCGCGAAGACCTCAACCCGATCGAAGAAGCGGTGGCCCTGCAGCGTTTGCAGCAGGAATTCCAGCTGACGCAGCAGCAGGTCGCCGAGGCTGTGGGTAAGTCCCGCGTCACTGTGGCTAACCTGTTGCGGCTTATTGCACTGCCGGAAGTCATCAAGACCATGCTGTCCCACGGCGACCTGGAAATGGGACATGCCCGTGCTTTGCTCGGTCTGCCGGACAATCAGCAGGTGGAAGGGGCGCGACATGTTGTCGCACGCGGTCTCACCGTGCGCCAAACTGAGGCACTGGTTCGTCAGTGGTTGAGTGGCAAACCGGAGCCTGTGGAAGCGACCAAACCCGACCCGGATATCGCCCGCCTCGAACAGCGTCTGGCCGAGCGCCTAGGCTCTGCGGTGCAGATTCGCCATGGGAAGAAGGGAAAGGGCCAGTTGGTGATCGGTTACAACTCCCTCGATGAGCTTCAAGGTGTGCTCGCACACATCCGCTGAAACATTTCCTCATGTAGCGCGCAGTCGGAAATCACTACCTGACAGTTGAATAGGGGCAGAACCGCCCCTATACTCTGCGCGCATTTTGTCGGCACAAATTATGCCAAGTTATTGAATTCTGGCAGCCGACCATTGGAGAGCAAACGTGATGGAAACCCGCAAGCCAAACCGCCTGCCGTTCCATCGCCTGGCGGTTTTTCCGGTGTTAATGGCTCAATTTGTCATTTTGCTCATTGCCGCTTTGGCGCTCTGGCAATGGCACGGAGTCGTTGCCGGATACTCGGGACTTTGCGGAGGCCTGATAGCCTTGCTGCCCAATGTTTATTTCGCTCACAAGGCATTTCGGTTTTCCGGCGCCCGAGCAGCCCAGTCCATCGTCCGGTCTTTTTACGCCGGTGAGGCAGGCAAACTGATTTTGACGGCAGTGCTCTTTGCACTGGTGTTTGCAGGTGTGAAGCCATTGGCGCCGATAGCTGTATTCGGCGCGTTCGTGCTGACTCAGTCGGTCAGCTGGTTCGCTCCCCTGCTGATGAGAACAAGACTTTCGAGACCTTAGGGCGTTTGAGGCAACCATGGCAGAAACAACCGCTTCGGGCTATATCCAGCACCACTTGCAGAACCTGACCTTCGGTCAGCTACCTAACGGCGGCTGGGGCTTTGCCCATACCGCAGCAGAAGCCAAAGAAATGGGCTTCTGGGCTTTCCACGTCGATACCCTCGGCTGGTCGGTCGCGTTGGGTCTGATCTTCGTACTTCTTTTCCGCATGGCGGCAAAGAAAGCGACTTCGGGTCAGCCGGGTGCTTTGCAGAACTTCGTTGAAGTATTGGTCGAATTCGTCGATGGCAGCGTGAAAGACAGCTTCCATGGCCGTAGCCCGGTGATTGCACCGCTGGCACTGACCATCTTCGTCTGGGTGTTCCTGATGAACGCCGTCGACCTGGTACCGGTCGACTGGATTCCTCAGCTGGCCATCCTGATCTCCGGTGACCACCACATCCCGTTCCGCGCCGTGTCGACTACCGACCCGAACGCGACCCTGGGCATGGCGTTCTCGGTTTTCGCACTGATCATTTTCTATAGCATCAAGGTCAAGGGCTTCGGCGGCTTCATCGGCGAACTGACCCTGCACCCGTTCGGCAGCAAGAACATCTTCGTTCAAGCCTTGCTGATCCCGGTGAACTTCCTGCTGGAATTCGTGACCCTGATCGCCAAGCCGATCTCTCTGGCTCTGCGTCTGTTCGGCAACATGTATGCCGGCGAGCTGGTGTTCATTCTGATCGCTGTGATGTTCGGCAGCGGCCTGCTCTGGCTGAGCGGCCTGGGCGTTGTTCTGCAGTGGGCGTGGGCTGTGTTCCACATCCTGATCATCACGCTGCAGGCGTTCATCTTCATGATGCTGACCATCGTCTACCTGTCGATGGCGCACGAAGAAAACCATTAAGGCCAGTCTCGACTAGTCTGATGTCCTTCCCGGTCAAACGGGAAGGGGCTCTTCACAGGGCACCTGAAACGATTTGTTTTACCGCTTTAATCTAAAAAACCTAAACCATACGACGTAAAAGTCGGGAGGAAAGATGGAAACTGTAGTTGGTCTAACCGCTATCGCTGTTGCACTGTTGATCGGCCTGGGCGCACTGGGTACCGCAATTGGTTTCGGCCTGCTGGGCGGCAAGTTCCTGGAAGGCGCAGCGCGTCAGCCAGAAATGGTTCCAATGCTGCAAGTTAAAATGTTCATCGTTGCCGGTCTGCTCGACGCCGTAACCATGATCGGTGTTGGTATCGCTCTGTTCTTCACCTTTGCGAACCCGTTCGTTGGTCAGATCGCTGGCTAATTACCCGGATTCTTCCGAGTAATTTGATGTGATGGACAACGTAACTGCGAGGTGTTGGCGTGAACATTAATGCGACCCTGATTGGCCAGTCCGTTGCGTTCCTGATTTTTGTACTGTTCTGCATGAAGTATGTATGGCCTCCGGTCATCGCTGCTCTGCACGAACGTCAAAAGAAGATCGCTGATGGTCTGGACGCTGCCAGCCGTGCAGCTCGCGACCTGGAGTTGGCCCAAGAAAAAGCGGGTCAGCAACTGCGCGAAGCGAAAGCTCAGGCAGCTGAAATCATCGAGCAAGCCAAGAAACGCGGTAACCAGATTGTCGAAGAGGCCGTTGAAAAGGCCCGTGTCGACGCTGACCGTGTGAAGGTTCAGGCTCAAGCCGAGATCGAACAGGAACTGAACAGTGTCAAAGACAAGCTGCGCGCCCAAGTGGGTTTGCTGGCTGTCGGCGGCGCCGAGAAGATCCTGGGTGCCACAATCGATCAAAACGCGCACGCAGAGCTGGTTAACCAACTGGCTGCTGAAATCTAAGCGAGGGCGATCATGGCAGAACTGACCACGTTGGCCCGACCTTACGCTAAGGCGGCCTTCGAGCACGCTCAGGCCCACCAGCAACTGGCCAATTGGTCAGCCATGCTCGGCCTGGCTGCAGCGGTGTCACAAGATGACACCATGCAGCGCGTGCTCAAGGCCCCGCGACTGACGAGCGCAGAAAAGGCCGCCACGTTTATTGACGTGTGCGGCGACAAGTTTGATGCCAAGGCACAGAACTTCATCAACGTCGTTGCCGAAAACGACCGTCTCCCGCTTCTGCCGGAGATTGCCGCTCTTTTCGACCTGTACAAGGCCGAACAAGAGAAGTCGGTAGACGTTGAAGTGACCAGTGCTTTTGCATTGAACCAAGAACAGCAAGACAAACTCGCCAAGGTTCTCAGTGCACGACTCAACCGGGAAGTGCGCCTGCAAGTTGCGGAGGATGCTGCCCTTATAGGTGGTGTCGTTATCCGCGCCGGCGACCTGGTTATCGATGGCTCGATTCGCGGCAAAATCGCGAAACTTGCCGAAGCATTGAAATCTTGAGTTTGAAGGGGCAGCAGAGCAATGCAGCAACTCAATCCTTCCGAAATAAGTGAAATTATCAAGGGCCGCATCGACAAGCTCGATGTGACCTCCCAAGCCCGTAACGAAGGCACTGTCGTCAGCGTATCTGACGGCATCGTGCGGATTCACGGTCTGGCCGACGTTATGTACGGCGAGATGATCGAGTTTCCGGGCGGCGTCTACGGTATGGCCCTCAACCTGGAGCAAGACTCCGTAGGTGCCGTTGTACTCGGCGCTTACCAGTCTCTGGCTGAAGGCATGAGCGCCAAGTGCACCGGCCGCATCCTCGAAGTTCCGGTTGGTAAGGAACTGCTGGGTCGCGTAGTCGACGCACTGGGTAACCCTGTTGACGGCAAAGGTCCACTGGGCAACACCGAGACCGACGCGGTCGAGAAAGTTGCACCGGGCGTGATCTGGCGTAAGTCGGTAGACCAGCCTGTACAGACTGGCTACAAGGCTGTCGATGCCATGATCCCTGTCGGCCGTGGCCAGCGTGAGCTGATCATCGGTGACCGTCAGATCGGTAAAACCGCTCTGGCGATCGACGCGATCATCAACCAGAAAGACAGCGGCATTTTCTGCGTCTACGTAGCTATCGGTCAGAAACAATCGACCATCGCCAACGTGGTTCGCAAGCTGGAAGAAAACGGCGCCCTGGCCAACACGATCATCGTGGCTGCCAGTGCTTCGGAATCTCCTGCGCTGCAATTCCTGGCACCGTACTCCGGTTGCACCATGGGTGAATTCTTCCGCGACCGCGGTGAAGACGCGCTGATCGTTTATGACGATCTGTCCAAGCAAGCAGTGGCTTACCGCCAGATTTCCCTGCTGCTGCGCCGTCCACCAGGCCGTGAAGCTTACCCAGGCGACGTGTTCTATCTCCACTCCCGTCTGCTGGAGCGCGCATCCCGCGTTTCGGAAGAATACGTAGAGAAGTTCACCAACGGCGCAGTGACCGGCAAAACCGGTTCCCTGACCGCACTGCCGATCATCGAAACCCAGGCTGGCGACGTTTCCGCGTTCGTTCCGACCAACGTGATTTCCATCACCGACGGTCAGATCTTCCTGGAATCGGCCATGTTCAACTCGGGCATCCGTCCTGCAGTGAACGCCGGTGTTTCGGTATCCCGTGTGGGTGGTGCCGCTCAGACCAAGATCATCAAGAAGCTCTCCGGTGGTATCCGTACCGCTCTGGCTCAGTACCGTGAACTGGCGGCATTCGCCCAGTTCGCTTCTGACCTGGACGAAGCGACCCGTAAGCAACTTGAGCATGGTCAGCGCGTTACCGAGCTGATGAAGCAGAAGCAATACGCACCAATGTCGATCGCTGACATGGCGCTGTCGCTGTATGCCGCTGAGCGTGGGTTCCTGACTGACATTGAAATCGCCAAGATCGGCAGCTTCGAACAAGCGCTGATTGCTTTCTTCAACCGCGATCACGCCGATTTGATGGCCAAGATCAACGTTAAAGGTGACTTCAATGACGAAATCGACGCTGGCATGAAAGCCGGTATCGAGAAGTTCAAGGCCACCCAAACCTGGTAAGCCGCAGCGGGAGCCGCGAGGCTCCCGCTTGCTAACCTGATAGGTGTTACATGGCAGGCGCAAAAGAGATTCGCAGTAAGATTGCGAGCATCAAAAGCACGCAAAAGATTACCAGCGCCATGGAAAAAGTGGCGGTCAGCAAAATGCGCAAGGCACAAATGCGCATGGCTGCTAGCCGTCCTTATGCGGAGCGTATCCGCCAGGTTATTGGGCATCTGGCCAACGCCAACCCGGAATACCGCCACCCGTTCATGATCGACCGCGAAATCAAGCGCGTTGGTTATGTTGTGGTGAGCAGTGACCGTGGTCTGTGCGGCGGCTTGAATACCAACCTGTTCAAGGCCCTGGTCAAGGACATGGCGGTAAACCGCGAAAACGGCGTCGAGATTGATCTGTGTGTTGTTGGTAGCAAGGGTGCGGCCTTTTTCCGCAACTTCGGCGGTAACGTCGTTGCAGCTATCAGCCACCTGGGTGAAGAGCCGTCGATCAATGATCTGATCGGCAGCGTCAAGGTGATGCTGGATGCCTACCTGGACGGCCGTATTGACCGCCTGTCCGTGGTGTCCAACAAGTTCATCAATACCATGACGCAACAGCCTACCGTGGAGCAGTTGATTCCACTGGTGGCCACCCCGGATCAGGATCTCAAGCACCACTGGGACTATCTCTACGAACCGGATGCCAAAGAGCTGCTTGACGGCTTGATGGTCCGCTACGTTGAGTCGCAGGTCTACCAGGCGGTGGTCGAGAACAACGCGGCTGAACAAGCTGCGCGGATGATCGCGATGAAGAACGCTACCGACAACGCCGGTGATTTGATCAGCGATTTGCAGCTGATCTACAACAAGGCGCGTCAGGCTGCGATCACCCAAGAGATCTCGGAAATCGTCGGCGGCGCTGCCGCGGTTTAACGGTTCAAATATTCAGAGGATCCAGCTATGAGTAGCGGACGTATCGTTCAAATCATCGGCGCCGTTATCGACGTGGAATTTCCACGCGACAGCGTACCGAGCATCTACAACGCTTTGAAAGTTAAAAGCGATGCCGGCACCACTCTGGAAGTTCAGCAACAGCTGGGCGACGGCGTGGTTCGTACCATTGCGATGGGTTCCACCGAGGGCTTGAAGCGCGGTCTGGAAGTTACCGACTCCGGCGCAGCCATCTCCGTACCGGTCGGTAAAGCGACCCTGGGCCGGATCATGGACGTCCTCGGTAACCCGATCGACGAAGCTGGCCCGATCGACACCGAAGAGCGTTGGGGCATTCACCGTCCAGCGCCTTCGTTCGCTGAACAGGCAGGCGGCAACGACCTGCTGGAAACCGGCATCAAGGTTATCGACCTGGTTTGCCCGTTTGCCAAAGGCGGTAAAGTCGGTCTGTTCGGTGGTGCCGGTGTAGGCAAAACCGTAAACATGATGGAACTGATCCGTAACATCGCCATCGAGCACAGCGGTTATTCCGTGTTCGCCGGTGTGGGTGAGCGTACTCGTGAGGGTAACGACTTCTACCACGAGATGAAGGACTCCAACGTTCTGGACAAAGTGGCACTGGTTTACGGTCAGATGAACGAGCCGCCGGGTAACCGTCTGCGCGTAGCACTGACCGGCCTGACCATGGCCGAGAAGTTCCGTGACGAAGGTAACGACGTTCTGCTGTTCGTCGACAACATCTATCGTTACACCCTGGCCGGTACTGAAGTATCCGCACTGCTGGGCCGTATGCCTTCGGCAGTAGGTTACCAGCCGACCCTGGCTGAAGAGATGGGCGTTCTGCAAGAACGTATCACTTCGACCAAGGAAGGTTCGATCACTTCGATCCAAGCGGTATACGTACCTGCGGATGACTTGACCGACCCATCGCCAGCGACCACCTTCGCCCACTTGGACGCCACCGTCGTTCTGTCCCGTGACATCGCTTCCCTGGGTATCTACCCAGCGGTAGATCCACTGGATTCGACTTCGCGCCAGCTGGACCCGAACGTAATCGGCCAGGACCACTACGACACCGCTCGCGGCGTTCAGTACGTTCTGCAACGTTACAAAGAGCTGAAGGACATCATCGCGATCCTGGGTATGGACGAGCTGTCGGAAGCCGACAAGCAGTTGGTAAACCGTGCTCGTAAGATCCAGCGCTTCTTGTCGCAGCCGTTCTTCGTGGCTGAAGTCTTCACCGGTGCTTCGGGTAAATACGTTTCCCTGAAAGACACCATTGCTGGCTTCAAAGGCATCCTCAACGGTGACTACGACCACCTGCCAGAACAAGCGTTCTACATGGTTGGCGGCATCGAAGAAGCGATCGAGAAAGCCAAGAAACTGTAATCCCGGCGCCCGGCAACGGGCGCTAATTTAGGTTGAGGCAATCAGATGGCTATGACAGTCCATTGCGATATCGTCAGCGCGGAAGGGGAAATCTTTTCCGGCCTGGTCGAGATGGTGATTGCGCACGGTGCACTGGGTGATCTTGGTATCGCTCTGGGTCACGCGCCGCTGATCACTAATCTGAAGCCAGGTCCGATCCGCCTGATCAAGCAAGGCGGGGAAGCCGAGGTGTTCTACATCTCCGGTGGTTTCCTCGAGGTTCAGCCGAACATGGTCAAGGTGCTTGCCGATACCGTGCAACGCGCCGCCGACCTGGATGAAGCTCAAGCCCAGGCAGCTCTCAAGGCTGCCGAAGCTGCTCTGCACGAGAAGAGCGCAGATTTCGACTACGGAGCTGCGTCCGCACGTCTGGCCGAGGCTGCAGCTCAGCTGCGCACCGTCCAGCAGATCCGCAAGAAGTTTGGCGGTTAATCCGTCAGCCGCTTGTTGTGCGATTGATAAAAAAGGGTAGCCTCGGCTACCCTTTTTTCTTTTCCGAATTCCCGAAACCCGGTCGCAGTTGCTGACCACCCAGGATTGGTAGCCAGTCATGTCTCTTGAAATCGTTATCCTCGCGGCCGGCCAAGGCACCCGTATGCGCTCGGCCCTGCCGAAGGTGCTGCATCCGATTGCCGGCAACTCCATGCTGGGTCATGTTATCCACAGCGCTCGGCAACTCGATCCACAACGCATTCATGTGGTGATTGGTCATGGTGCCGACGTGGTGCGCGAGCGACTGGCTGCCGACGATCTGAATTTCGTCCTGCAGGACAAGCAACTCGGCACCGGCCACGCCACCGCTCAAGCGGTGCCGTTCATTACTGCCGACACCGTGCTGATCCTCTACGGGGACGTACCGCTGATCGAAGTCGAAACACTGCAGCGTCTGCTCAAGCATGTCGTGCCTGGACAGATGGGCTTGCTCACCGTCGAGCTGGATGACCCGACCGGTTACGGCCGCATCGTGCGTGATGCCGACGGTAAGGTCGCAGCCATCGTTGAACACAAAGATGCCAGCGAAGCGCAACGCGCAATTACTGAAGGTAACACCGGCATTCTTGCTGTCCCGGCCAATCGTCTGGCTGACTGGATGAGCCGCCTGTCGAACAACAACGCGCAGGGCGAGTACTACCTGACCGACGTGATCGAAATGGCGGTCAGCGATGGTCTGGTTGTCGCCACCGAACAACCGCACGACCCAATGGAAGTGCAGGGCGCCAATGATCGCAAGCAACTGTCAGAGCTCGAGCGTCATTACCAGTTGCGCGCTGGTCGTCGGTTGATGGCGCAAGGCGTTACCCTGCGTGACCCGGCGCGCTTTGACGTGCGTGGTGAAGTGACCGTCGGTCGCGATGTGCTGATCGACATCAACGTGATCCTCGAAGGCAATGTGGTCATCGAAGATGACGTGGTGATCGGCCCGAACTGCGTAATCAAGGACAGCACCCTGCGCAAAGGCGTGGTCATCAAAGCCAACAGTCATATCGAAGGTGCCGTTCTGGGCGAGGGCAGCGACGCCGGCCCGTTCGCGCGTCTGCGTCCAGGCACCGTGCTTGAAGCACGCGCGCATGTGGGTAACTTTGTCGAGTTGAAAAATGCCCACATGGGCGAAGGCGCCAAGGCCGGTCACCTCACGTATCTCGGCGATGCCGAGATCGGTGCGCGTACCAACATTGGCGCCGGCACCATCACCTGCAACTACGACGGCGCCAACAAGTTGAAAACCGTGTTGGGTGCGGACGTATTCATCGGCTCCAATAATTCGCTGGTCGCGCCTGTGGATATCTCCGACGGTGCAACCACGGCCGCCGGGTCGACCATTACGCAGAATGTGGATAACGCGCAGTTGGCCGTGGGTCGAGCGCGGCAGAGGAATATCGACGGCTGGAAGCGGCCGGAGAAGATCAAGAAGAGCTGAGTTATCCACAGCGGTTCTTTGAAGATCAAAAGATCGCAGCCTTCGGCAGCTCCTACGGGAATGTTGAAGGCTGCGATTTTTTTTGGGTGACAGCTTGACGATTTAGAACCGATAGGTTTTGATTGCTTCCGATATCTTTCGAAACGAAACTTAAGTCGTCATGTCGAAACGCAACACGCCGCAACGCCGTCACAACATCCTCGCCTTGCTCAACGAGCAGGGCGAAGTCAGTGTGGATGAACTGGCCAAGCGCTTCGAAACCTCCGAAGTTACGATTCGCAAGGATCTCGCCGCGCTGGAAAGCCACGGTCTGTTGCTGCGCCGCTACGGCGGGGCGATCACCATGCCGCAGGAACTGGTCGCAGAAACCGCGCAGAGCGTTTCCAAGTACAAACAGGCCATCGCCCGCGCGGCGGTGAAACGCATCCGCGAACACGCGCGGATCATCATCGACAGCGGCAGCACCACCGCCGCGATGATCCCCGAACTTGGCCAGCAGCCGGGTCTGGTGGTGATGACCAATTCCCTGCACGTCGCCAACGCCCTGAGCGAACTTGAGCACGAACCGGTGCTGTTGATGACCGGCGGCACCTGGGATCCGCATTCGGAATCCTTTCAGGGCCAGGTCGCCGAGCAGGTACTACGCTCTTACGACTTCGACCAGTTGTTCATTGGCGCCGACGGTATCGATCTGGTGCGCGGCACGACGACTTTCAATGAATTGCTGGGACTGAGCCGGGTCATGGCCGAGGTGGCGCGAGAAGTCATCGTCATGGTCGAGGCCGACAAGATCGGTCGCAAGATCCCCAATCTGGAACTGCCGTGGAGCAGCGTCCATACCCTAATTACCGATGATCGCCTGCCTATCGAAGCGCGCGATCAGATACAGGCCCGCGGTATCACCGTGATTTGCGCGGCTGTCAGTCAGGAGAAATAAGCATGTGTGGAATTGTCGGCGCAGTTGCTGAACGTAATATCACCGCCATCCTGCTCGAAGGCCTCAAGCGCCTTGAATACCGTGGCTATGACAGTGCCGGTGTCGCGGTTTTCACCAACGACGAAACCCTCGAGCGCATGCGTCGCCCGGGCAAGGTCAGCGAACTCGAAGCGGCGCTGGCCGAACACCCGCTGGTCGGCCGTCTCGGCATCGCCCACACCCGTTGGGCCACCCACGGCGCACCGTGCGAACGTAACGCTCACCCGCATTTCTCCGGCGATATCGCGGTTGTGCACAACGGCATCATCGAAAACCACGAAGCCCTGCGTGAACAACTGAAAGCGCTGGGTTACGTGTTTACTTCGGACACCGACACCGAAGTCATTGCCCATCTGCTCAACCACAAGCTCAAGGATCAGCCAGACCTGAGCGTCGCTCTCAAGGCGACGGTCAAGGAACTGCACGGTGCTTACGGTCTGGCGGTGATCAATGCCAAACAACCGGATCGTCTGGTCGCCGCGCGTAGTGGCAGCCCGTTGGTGATCGGTCTGGGTCTGGGCGAGAACTTCCTCGCCTCTGACCAGTTGGCCCTGCGTCAGGTCACCGACCGCTTCATGTACCTGGAAGAAGGCGATATCGCCGAAATTCGCCGCGATAACGTGCAGATCTGGGACGTCAACGGCAACGCCGTCGAGCGCCAGACTGTGCAGTACAGCGACGGTGCCGAAGCCGCCGACAAGGGCGAGTTTCGCCACTACATGCTCAAGGAAATCCACGAGCAGCCAGCGGTAGTTCAGCGCACTCTCGAAGGTCGCCTGAGCAACGATCAGGTGCTGGTGCAAGCGTTCGGCCCACAAGCGGCCGAGTTGTTCGCCAAAGTGCGTAACGTACAGATCGTCGCCTGTGGCACCAGCTATCACGCCGGTATGGTCGCGCGTTACTGGCTTGAAGAGCTGGCCGGGATTCCGTGTCAGGTCGAAGTCGCCAGCGAATTCCGCTACCGCAAAGTAGTGGTGCAGCCGGACACCTTGTTCGTGACTATCTCGCAATCCGGCGAAACCGCTGACACCCTCGCTGCGTTGCGCAATGCCAAGGAGCTCGGCTTCCTCGCCAGCCTGGCGATCTGCAACGTCGGCATCAGCTCACTGGTGCGCGAATCCGACCTGACCCTGCTGACCCAGGCCGGGCGCGAAATCGGCGTCGCCTCGACCAAAGCCTTCACCACGCAATTGGTCGGCCTGTTGCTGCTGACTCTGTCGCTGGGTCAAGTGCGCGGCACGTTGGCCGAGGGCGTTGAAGCGCGTCTGGTCGAGGAACTGCGTCGTCTGCCAACCCGTCTCGGTGAAGCATTGGCCATGGACAGCACGGTGGAAAAAATCGCCGAGCTGTTCGCCGAGAAGAACCACACGCTATTTCTCGGTCGTGGTGCGCAATTCCCGGTAGCAATGGAAGGCGCCCTGAAACTCAAGGAAATCTCCTACATCCACGCCGAAGCCTATCCGGCCGGCGAACTGAAACACGGCCCGCTGGCGCTGGTGGATAACGACATGCCGGTGGTTACCGTCGCGCCGAACAACGAACTGCTGGAAAAGCTCAAATCCAACCTGCAGGAAGTCCGCGCCCGTGGCGGTGAACTGATCGTGTTCGCCGACGAAAAAGCCGGGATGACCAACGGCGAAGGCACTCACGTGGTGCAGATGCCGCACATCCACGACATCCTCTCGCCGATCCTCTACACGATCCCGTTGCAGTTGCTGTCGTACTACGTGGCGGTGCTGAAGGGTACGGACGTCGATCAGCCGCGTAACCTGGCGAAGTCGGTGACGGTGGAATAAGTTATCCACAGCTGACCTACGCACAAAAAATCGCAGCTTCGGCTGCGATTTTTGTATCTGACTCGAGAGGCATCATGGATCGCTTCCAGGAAATGCACATCTTCACCACCGTCGCTCAGGAGCAAGGCTTCTCCTCTGCCGCGCGGCGTCTGGGATTGTCGGCTGCCAGCGTCACGCGGGCGGTGGCGGCGCTGGAGTTGCGCATCGGCACGCAGTTGTTGATCCGCACCACGCGCAGTGTGCATTTGAGCGAAGCCGGGCAGCGTTATCTGGAGGATTGCCGGAGGATCCTCGCCGAGGTGCAGGAGGCCGAAGATTCGGCAGCGGGCAGTCATGCCGAGCCGCGTGGGCAACTGACGGTCACGGCGCCGGTATTGTTCGGTGATTTGTTTGTGACGCCGCTGATGGCGCGTTATCTGGCGCAGTATCCGGACGTTACGATCAACGCAGTGCTGGTCGACCGGATCGTCAACATGGTCGAGGAGGGGATCGATGTGGCGGTGCGCATCGGTGATCTGCCGGACAGCAGTCAGCATGCTGTTCGCGTGGGTGAGGTGCGTCGGGTCATTTGCGGCTCGCCGGACTACTTTGCCAAATATGGCCGACCGGCTCATCCCCACGCGTTGGCGGGCGCGCCGGTGGTGGCGACTTCAGCGATCGGTCAGCAGCGCAGTTGGCCGTTTCTCGACGCGGGCGAACCGCTTAGCGTGCGTCCTGAGCCGCGTCTGATTGTGACCGCCAATCAGGCAGCGATTACCGCAGCCTGTATGGGGCTGGGCTTGACCCGAGTGTTGTCCTATCAAGTCGCCAGCAAAATCGCCACCGGTGAGCTGGAAATCGTCCTCGCCGAATTTGAGCTGGCGCCATTGCCGATCCACGTGGTGTATCAGGGTGGGCGCAAGGCGCCAGCGCGAATCCGCAGTTTCGTCGATTTCACGGCCAAGGCTTTGCGTGAGCACCCAGCGCTTAAACACGCAGCGTTATTGCATGAGCTGAAATAATCGATTGCAGTTTCTGGTGATTCTGTTCTTTTCGCGGTAAGTGGATGATGGCCTCCATCGGCGCTCTCATCCCCGCAGCGGCGCCACTGTTCAGCGGAGTCGACCATGCAAGCGATCAAACTCTACAACTTTCCACGTTCCGGCCACGCCCACCGTGTCGAGCTGATGTTGTCCCTGCTGCAATTGCCGACCGAGCTGATCTTTGTCGATCTGGCCAAGGGTGAGCACAAGCAGCCGGCGTACCTGGCGATCAACAGTTTTGGCCAAGTACCGGCCATTGATGACGACGGCGTGGTGCTGGCCGACTCCAACGCGATTCTGGTGTACCTGGCGCAGAAATACGGCAACGGCCGTTGGTTGCCAACGGATCCTGTCGGCGCCGCACGTGTGCAGCGCTGGTTGTCGGCCGCCGCCGGACCGATCGCTTTCGGGCCCGCTGCAGCGCGACTGGTCACGGTGTTTGGCGCACAACTGAATGCGGACGAGGCAATCACCCGGGCGCACAACCTGCTCAAAGTGATGGACATCGAGTTGGGCAAAACCGCGTACCTTGCCGGCGACGAACCGAGCATTGCCGACGTTTCTGCCTACAGTTACATCGCCCACGCACCGGAAGGCAACGTGTCGCTGGACGACTACGGCAACGTCCGCGCCTGGCTGGCCCGGGTTGAAGCCTTGCCTGGTTTCGTCGGCATGCCGCGCACCGTCGCCGGTCTGCAAACCACCGCCTGATTTTCGCAATCCACACTGTGCCGACGGTGCAGGGGAGAGGTCGTGATGGAACGTTCACCGTGGCACGCTGGCGAACAGCAATTGCAGGCCCATGTCGGCGTTGCCGAACGCATGGAAGCCTTCGGGCGTAAGGTGATTCGCACCTGGATGCCGGATCAGCACCGTGAGTTCTATCAGCAACTGCCCTTCATGCTGTACGGCGCAGTCGATGCGCAGGGGATGCCGTGGGCCAGTGTGCTCGAAGGTGCGCCGGGGTTTGCCCGGTCGCCGGATCCCGAGCATTTGCATTTCGCCAGCCAGCCTGCTGCCGATGACCCGGCGCAACTGCGCAATGGCGAGCCGATCGGTTTGCTTGGCATCGAATTGCACACCCGCCGGCGCAATCGCCTCAACGGCCATGTCGGCAACCTGAGCGCTCACGGTTTTGATGTGAGCGTGGATCAGGCCTTCGGCAACTGCCCGCAATACATTCAACTGCGCCAGATTCAGCGGGTGCCCCTGACGGATCCACAGACCCGCCCGGCCGAACATCTGCACGGTCTCGATGATGCGGCCACCGCGCTGATCACAAGCGCCGATACGTTCTTCGTCGCCAGTTATGTGGATGTCGAGGGCGATCGCGCGGTGGATGTTTCCCACCGGGGCGGCCAGGCCGGTTTCGTACGGGTGGAAGGCAATCGTCTGACCATCCCTGACTTTGCCGGCAACCTGCATTTCAACACCCTCGGCAATCTGCTGCTCAATCCCAAGGCCGGCTTGCTGTTCATCGACTTTTCCACAGGTGATCTGCTGCAACTCAGCGGGCGTACCGAGATCCTTCTCGATGACCCGCAGATCGAAGCCTTTCAAGGTGCGGAACGGCTGTGGACATTTGAGGTGGAAAAACTGGTGCGGCGTCCGGCCGCTCTGGCGTTGCGCTGGCGCTTCGACGGCATGTCGCCGACCAGTCTGTTGACCGGCAATTGGGCCGAGGCGGATGCGCGTTTGCAGGCGCAGGCACTGGGTAATCAATGGCGGCCGCTGCGCGTGGCGAAGATCGAAGCGGAGAGCCGCCACATCCGCTCGATCTATCTGGAGCCGACCGATGGCGCCGGTTTGCCGGTGTTTCTCGCGGGTCAGCATTTGCCACTGCGATTCACCCTGGACGGTGAGGTGCATATCCGTACCTATAGTCTTTCGAGTGCGCCGTCGGATGGTTTTTACCGCATTAGCGTCAAACGCGAAGGACTGATTTCCTCGCACCTGCATGAGCAGATTCGCGTTGGTGATGTGCTGGAGGCGCGGGCACCGCAAGGGCATTTCACTGTCGCGCCACTGGAGCGCAGGCCGTTGGTGCTGTTAGCCGCCGGGGTAGGCATCACGCCGTTGCTGTCGATGCTGCGCGAGGTGGTTTACCAAGGCTTACGCACTCGAGGGATTCGTCCGACATTGCTGCTGCAGAGTTCGCGCAGTCTGGCGGATCAGCCATTTCGAAAGGAGCTGGATCGTTTGCTCGAAACCACAGGCGATGCTGTACGAGTGCTGCGTTTGCTCAGCCAGCCGGAAGCCGATCTGCAAGAGGGCGAGGATTTTGATGTGCGTGGGCGCATCGACGGCACTGTGCTGAGAAACCTGCTGGATGCCGAGGATTTTGACCAGCTCGACTTTGTCCTCTGCGGCCCCGGCGGGTTTACTCAAGGTTTGTACGACACCCTGCGCGAGCTGGATGTGCGCGACGCGCAGATTCATGCGGAAACCTTTGGCCCGTCGACACTGAAACGTCAGGCCGATCCGGACGCGATCGTCATCGAACAACCGCCCGCAGCGACCACATCGGTGCCGGTGGTGTTCGAGCGCTCGGCGAAAGAGGCGCGCTGGCAGCCCGATGGCGGGAGTTTGCTGGAGCTGGCGGAAAGTCGTGGGCTACGCCCGGAGTTCAGTTGCCGCGGTGGTTCGTGCGGTACCTGCAAGACCCGGCTGGTCAGCGGTGCGGTGAATTATCCACAGCCGCCGGCGGATATCCCGGAAGCGGGGCATGTGCTGATTTGCTGCGCGGTCCCGGCGCAAAGCAATCAGCCGCTGGTGCTGGATTTGTAGCCAAACTCATGCAATGAATTTTTGCTGAGTTTGAAGCAGTCGGCGTCGCGCCTTGAAGGTACAGAAACTGTCGTAAGGTTGGCGTTGATTGAGGGGATCCAGGCCTCGCCGCTTTCGGCAGCGACGCGCACTAGCGCCGGACGTCGGGTAACGTCACTTCACCGGTGTGCTCGCTGCACTAGACGTTCAGCCGTTCGTCAACGCAATAGCCTATGCCCGTGCTCGGCGCCTTATTGGCGTCGCTCGCGCTCCCACGATATTTCGCACACTGCGTTCGACAAGTTGCAGGCTGGCCTCACGCCAGCCGATCCACTGCCAATCGGCTACATCGCGGGCGGCGGGGAACTTCCCGCTGCGCTGGAAGCCATTGATCAGGTCGGCAAGGCTTTGCGGATCCTGCAAGTCGAAATACGCCATGAACTCGCCAGCAATTTCTCGGAACACTGCAATATCGCTGCCCATCGCCGGCAAGCCGCGTTGCATGGCTTCCACCAGCGGCAAACCAAAGCCTTCGACGAACGAGGGGAACACCAACGCGCTGGCGTGGGCGTAGGCATGTTCGAGGCTGGTATCGCTGAGGCCGTTGAACATGAATAGACGCCGGTTAAGCTGCGGATGATTGCTCACGCGGGCGAGCAGGGCATCACACTTCCAGCCGATCTGCCCGGCGATACACAGCCTTGCAGTGGAACCGGCGGCCCAGGCGCGTTCGAAGGCGTCGAGCAAATACGCATGGTTCTTGCGCGGCTCAATGGTGCTCACCATCAGGAACACCGGATCGGTTGTCATGAACACCTGCTTCAGGCGCGGCTCGACGGTTCCTTCGGTGTTTCGCAGATCGAGTTCAGAGCCAAGGTGAAAGAAATCGAACCAGCATTTGTCGGTCCGCTCGGTACCGATTCGGTATTTCAACTCTTCACGCAGTTGATCGCGCACGGTTGCGGAAATGGCCATGTAGCCATCGGCCGTGCGGGTGATCCAGTCGAACCACTCGCTGAAAACCCCGACCAGACGGGATTCGTAAAATTGTGGATGAGTCAACGGGATGAGGTCATAGATCACCGCAATCACGCCGACGCCGTCACGTTTGAGACGCTCGACCTGGGCGAAAAAGTCCGAGTGCCAGGACGAATCCAGCAACACCAGTTGATCTCCTGGCTGGTGTTGCAACGGGGTACAACGTTTAAGCAGTTGCGAGCGATTGATCCGCCGAATCAGACGCAGTTGCAGGCCGAACGCGCCGAAGCTGGTCAGCCGGTAGCCGACATACAAAATCCGTCGCGTCAGTTTCGAGGTGCATTGTGCATCGCGCCGCTGATGCCATTGGCAGAGTCGATGGGCCAGGCGCTCCAGGCGCTCACCGAAGTTTTCAAGTTTGTTGAAGAATGGTGTATTGAGCGGTGCCAGTTGCAGCACGCGATAGAGTTGGCCGTTGAGCACCACCACTGGCATGCATTCGATACCTTCGGCGCTGGCGGGCAATTGATTAATGACGTTTCGCACCACACGCTGAATCCCCGAGTTGACCATCGGGTGTTTAAACACATGGGTGCATTCCACCAGCAAGCGGTTCATGGTGTGCGCTCGACAAGGCTGTCTTCGGTTTGACGGTTGATCGTGGTCTGAGCGTTGAGCCATGAGCAACCGACGAAGTCTTCGCGTCGATTGTTGATGACATGAAATACCAGACCGAGATCCCGCCATTCATAATTGCGGTCCAGGTGCGAGTCCAGTCGGGACAGGCTCAGGGCCACGGAGTAGTTGCCTTTGCCAAGCCCCATGACAAACGCGAAGCGATAGGTGATGCGCTCGCCGGCCCGCACGTTTTCCAGTGCCTGGTTCTGGCGATGGGTGTTGATGCCGTACATGGGCTGGCCGAGGCGATCCTTGATCATGAACCCCAGTACCAGACGTTCGAGGTCCTGACGCACTTCGACATCCACTGCCAGTACTACAGATTGGCCGACTTCGGCGACTTCGATGGAACGGCCGGATTCATCCAGCAGGCGCACACGCAGAATGCCGGCCTCACCGGTGCCCGACACTGTTTGTACCTGGCCGCCGCTGAGTATTTCCTGGCGCACGGTCTGGCCCTCACGTTCAGCGAGCAAGGCGTTGTAGTAATCCATCACTGCTTCGGGTGTGTCGTGCATGGCCATGCGGCCACCATCGAGCAGAATCGCCGAATCGCAGATCGATTGAATCGCCGAGCGGTCGTGGGACACGATCAGCAGGGTGGTGCCGGCCGCGCGGAAACCGCGGATGCGCTCGAAACTCTTATGCTGAAAATAGGCATCACCCACGGACAACGCTTCGTCGACGATCAGAATATCGGGGCGGCGTGCCGTGGCGACGCTGAATGCCAGCCGCATTTGCATGCCACTGGAGTAGGTGCGCACCGGTTGATCAATGGCCTCGCCGATTTCTGCAAAGCTCTCGATCTGTGGCATCAATGCGGTGATTTCCTCGAGATGCAAGCCGAGCAACTGCCCAGCCATCACAGCGTTTTGCCGGCCAGTAAAGTCAGGGTGAAATCCCATGCCGAGTTCCAGCAGTGCCGCGACCCGACCCGACAGCTCAATGGTGCCGCAAGTCTGACGGTTGGTGCCGGTGATCATCTTCAGTAGCGTGCTCTTTCCCGCGCCATTGACCCCGACGATGCCCACGGCTTGGCCGGCAGGTATCTCGAATGTCAGGTCCTTCAGCACCCAATGCTGGCGGTGATGAAGCGTTGAAAAAGGCGTTAGCCATTCGGCCAGACGGCTCCAGCGACTGGGGTATTGCTTGAAGGCTTTGCCCAGCCCGGTAACACGAATATGTCCCATCAGAGCTCATCCTCCATTGCACCGACCTGGCGGCGAAACAGACACAGACCGATTGTGCAGAACGCGACGCCAATCACGAAGGTCGGCAGCAGCGAACTCCAGATTGGCCATTGGCCGTACACGAACACATTCTGGTAGCTAGTCATCAGGTTGGTCAGAGGGTTGAATTGCAGAAGGTTCTGCAGCCGCTCCGGCAATATGCTGATGGGGTAAATGATTGGTGTCAGCCAGAACCAGAACTGCAGACAGATACCGAAGAGTTGACCGACGTCACGGAAGAAAACGTTGAGTACGCCCAGCACCATGCCGAGTCCTGCGCAGAGCATCATTTGCAGGGCAACCAGTGGTATCAGAGCCAGCAACGCCATACCCGGCCAGCGTCCGGTAATGAGCAGGAACCCGAGAAACAAACCGATGATGATGGCGAAATTTATCGCCGCATTGAGTAGCACGATCACCGGCAAACAGACCTTCGGAAAACTGATCTTCTTCAGCAGGTTGGCGTTGTCCAGAAACATGTTCTGGCTGCGTAGAGTGATTTCGGCAAACAACCCCCATGCCAACAGACCGGCGCACAGGTAAATGCTGTAGGCCATGCTGTCGTCCACGCCGGGTAAGCGGGTGTGCATGATGTGGGAAAAGATCACGGTGTAGATGACGATCATCGACAGCGGATTGAAGATCGGCCACAGGGCACCGAACAGCGAATTGCGGTATCGCGCCTGGAACTCTCTCTGCACACTGCCAAGGATGAAACCACGGTAGTCATGCAACGATCGATATACGGAAAGCAGCATTTACACCGTCCTGCTGTATGGGTTTTCGAAGCCGACAATGCTGTCCACTCCCCGGCATTCGCCGCCTCGTATTTCTATGCCCGGTACACCGAACACACGGGAATTTCCCTGGTGATGCTTGTAGCCGGCGGCGATGAAGGTCGATTTGGAACTGGCCAGATATGAGCCGTTCTGGACGCAGACATCAGCGGAACCGGCAGGCAGGAATGTGCGAGCACAGCCGCGCGTTTTGGGGCGCTGCAACAGAGTGAATGTAGCGAGCAGATTGATCTTGAGCGTACGCGCCGGATCGCGGAATGCTTCGGAGGCGGAGGTCTGCCCGGCCAATTGAATGATTGCGTCAGGCAGTGGTGGCCGCAGATTGGTGAGGCTATGCGGATGGATAAGTTCGCAGGTCGACGCGACAGGCAGTAAGTCCCACGACGAATCTGACGATGCCAGACGCGACCGAACAGGTTGTCCCACGAACCTACTCGGATCCGTGACGAACAGACGTTTTTTCAAACAGCGACCCCTTGGTCTTGAACTTGCGCCTCCTTCCCACAGGCTTTAAGGAAAGGTCTGTCAGACCGCAGGAAAAACCGGATGAAAGACAGGCGAAGTCAGTTGTTGTAGTTGTTTGTGACCAATCTGTGCCAATTGCGCAGCAATTTCAACAGGGCAAACCGTGACCGGTCAGTTCTCGTTAGCGTAGTCGATTAATTCTCGCCGGGCGGTTCCCGAACCCTTCGCGGATGTGTTTAGAATGCGCCTTGTCACGATTGGCCGGGTTCGCCGGGATCGTCGTGAAAAAGGTGAAACTGACCACTAAAACAAGAACAAGACTGGACCGAAGACGAAGAACGGATATCGATCCGATTCGACGCTTGGCCGTCATAGTGTGAGGCTGCCGGGATGGCAGTTTCATCGTGGAATGCCATGAATTTCATTCTTTACTCGGACATCAACGACAGTTCCATCCGCCAGAATCTGGGGCATCCCGATTCCAGTCACTACTTTGTGCTGAAGGCTTATCTCCCGTTGCTCGAAACACTCGGGCGAGTGCATGTGGTCAGTGCTGTCGCAAAGGTAGATCCGCTCTACCGACAGTTGCTCGCCAGCGGCCAGGAGAGTGTTTTCCTTTCGTTCACCCGACCGCAGAAAACCCCTATCGATCTGGAGTGCCCCACCGTCTGCGTTGTTGCGTGGGAGTACGATTCGATCCCCAATGAACAGTGGGGCAACGATCCACGCCAGGACTGGACGCGCATGCTGGCCAAACATGGCCGCGTGATCACACTGTCCAGCCACACCGCCCGAGCGATCCAGCGCACCATGGGCGAAGACTTCCCGGTGTTGGTCCTGCCAGCCCCGCTGTGGGAGCACTTTGCAGCGATTCGCGAGCAGCACGTCAGCGCGCCGGTCAATCCGGGTACGACGTTGACGGTCAAAGGTTGCATCTTTGATTCCCGCCAGATGAACCTGCACCCGGATAACCTGCTGCCCGAGCCGCTGACCCCCGAAGAACTGGCCGAAATCGAAGCTCGGCTGGAAGCCTCGCGACCACCACCGCTGACTTTGAAGCGGCGCTTTGTCATTGCCCGGCATTTCCTGCGGTTGTGGTTGCTGAATCTGGGTCACGAGCAGGAACCGCCAGTGCCACGCGTGAGGTTTCTGCAGAACTGGTACTGGGAAGGGATTCGCGACCTGGTTCCAGAGACTTTGCATGACTGGCTCGGCAAGCGTCTGCCAAACATCGCAGGCCCGCAGCCTTTACCGGTAGCGGTCCAACCGCCGCCGCGAGACATGCCGGACAGTTCATTAGAGGTTCAAACCCGTGTGGACGGTGTGGTCTACGTGACGGTGTTCCGCCCCGATGACGGGCGCAAGAACTGGCTACAGATCCTGACGGCTTTTTGCGCAGCGTTTCGTGACACCCCCGACGCCACACTGGTGATGAAATTCACTCAGAGCGATCTGGAGGCCGTCTACGCACACCTGATGACGCCGCTGGCGCAATTGGCACCGTTTTCCTGCCGGGTCGTGATGATTCACGGCTATCTGGACGATGCTGAATATGCGCGGCTTTATCAGGCGGCGAGTTTTTACGTCAACGCTTCGCATTGTGAAGGCCTGTGCTTGCCGTTGATGGAGTTCATGGCGTGCGGCAAGCCGGTGATCGCTCCCGATCACACTGCGATGCAGGATTACATCGACGCATCTGTGGCATTCGTGGTCGGCTCCAGCGTAGAGGCGTGCACCTGGCCCCATGACCCGCGAATGCTGTTTCGCGCACAACGGTGTCGGCCGGACTGGGGGTCATTGAAGAAGGCCTACGAAAACAGTTACCGGATGGCCAAGACACAACCCCTGGAGTATCAGCGCATGTCGCTGGCGGCGGTCGAGCGTATGCACGATTACTGCGCGCAACCGGCGTTGCAAAAGCGTGTCGCCGATTTTTTCGAGCTGGCATCACCGATCGACAACGTTGCCCCGATTACGGATAACGCCTCATGCTGATCATCATCCATTCGGAAACCAACCAGCACACCATCAGTCGCAACCTCGGGCGTTCCGAGTACAGCTATTACTTCGTACTCAAGGAGTATCGACCGGTGCTGGAGCGCCTCGGGCGGGTGATCGAGGTCCTGGACCCGAACACTGAAGTCGATGCGCTGTATGCAGATTGCCAGTCCCGAGGCGAGCCTTGTGTATTTCTGTCGTTCTCGCCTCCGCACCGCACCCCGGTGCATCTGGCCTGCCCGACGTTGCCGGTATTCGCCTGGGAATTCAGTACCATCCCCAACGAGCCGTTTGCCGGCGATCCGTTGAACGACTGGCGTACGGTACTCGCCGCCTGCGGTGCCGCGATCACTCACTCCACCTATACGGTCGATGCGGTGCGCGAAGCGATGAGCGTCGGTTACCCGATTGTTGCCGTACCCGCCCCGGTCTGGGATCGATTCGCCGCGCGTGGCGTTCAGTTGCAGGGGCAACCCGTGGTCGATTCGGTACGACTGACGATCAGAGGGCTGCTGGTCGACAGTCGCGAAATCGATCTGGATGCCTTCGGCCCGGTGCATTTGCGCAGTGGCCCGGGCATCGATTTCCTGGCGCCTGTCACTGAGCAGACGTTGTTGCTTGAAGGCGTGGTCTATACCTCGGTGTTCAACCCGCGCGATGGCCGCAAGAACTGGGAGGACATGATCAGCGCATTCTGCGCGACGTTCCGTGAGACCGATGACGCGACACTGGTGCTCAAACTCACTCACCACGATGCTGAAGAAGCACTCACCGACATCCTTCATCATCTGTACAAAAACCAGCCTTATCGCTGCCGCGTCGTATTGGTCTATGGCTATCTGGCGGACGCGGATTACGAGCGGCTGGTGCAGGCGACGCGCTACGTGGTCAATACGTCCTACGGCGAAGGCCAGTGCCTGCCGCTGATGGAATTCATGTCTTGCGGCAAGCCGGCCGTGGCGCCGTGCACGACGGCGATGATCGATTATCTGAACGCCGATAACGCGTTCCTGATCGAGGCGACCGAGGAGTTTACGGCCTGGCCGCACGATCCGCGCTCGGCCTACCGGACCCTGCGCTACGCGGCCAATTGGGCGTCGATTTGCGCGGCCTACCGAGCCAGCTACGCGGTGGCCAAAAACGATCCGCAGCGTTATGCGCACCTGTCGGCGCAAGCCGTGGAGAGTCTGCGAGGGTTTTGCAGTCAGGCTGTGACTGAACAGCGATTGCAGGCATTTTTTGCGCAACTGTTCGAGCGCCGCGCTGAACTTGCCATGGAGGTTGCCGGAGCATGATACGTCGATTGTTCCAGCAATTTTTAGCCGAACCGCAAGCGCCGCAAGCCGTTGAACCCGTCACCGAACCGGTGGTTGAACCGACGCCTGAATCCGAACCCGAACCCTTGTTCACCTGGTCGCCGCGCGACGTCGGATTGCGTGATGCGGTTCTGGACGGCTGGTTTCTCAATGACAGCGGCGAATTGCTCAAGGGCTTCGCCATAACGCCTGAGGACACCTTGCTCGATGTCGGTTGTGGCGAGGGTGCCGCGACGTTGTTTGCGGTACGTCAGGGCGCATCGGTGATCTTCACCGACAGTGAGCACGACAAAGTGAGCGAGCTGGCGCGTCAGGTTGAAGCTAAGAGTTCCAGGCCGAGTCTGGGGCTGGTCAGCAACAGCTTGCCCTTGCCTCTGGCGGACGGTTGCGCGAGCCGAGTGGTGTGTATGGAGGTGTTGGAGCACGTCGACGAGCCCGAGCCGTTCATGGCCGAACTGGCGCGTATGGGGCGGCCCGGTGCGTTGTATCTGCTCAGCGTGCCGGCGCCGGTTGGCGAGCATCTGCAGAAAGGTATCGCCCCCGCGAGTTATTACCAGTCTCCCAATCATGTACAGATTTTCACCCCGGAGCGCTTCGAGGCGATGGTCGAGGATGCCGGGTTGGTCATCGAACATCGGCAAGCCACCGGGTTCTTTTGGGTGATGGGGATGATTTTCTTCTGGGCCAGCGAAAAGGCTGCCGGCAAGGATCCGGGCGGTGCGGTGCGCGATCGCATTCAGCCACCCTTTCCGCATTTGATGGGCGGATGGGCCAGAACCTGGGAGGAGATGCTCGACCGGCCAGACGGGCTGGCGATCAAACAGATCCTCGACCAGTTCATGCCCAAGAGTCAGGTGATCATTGCCCGTAAACCGCTCGATGCGGGGAGACCGGATGACCAGTAAGAGAATCATGGATATCGAGGTACTGCGCGCCATTGCAGTGCTTGGGGTGTTGTTTCATCACCTGTCCGGCAATCTGTTCCGTGATCCTGTGCCACTGCTCGAATCCATTCATGCCTGGGCGCAGCCGTGGTGGGGCGTGGACCTTTTTTTTGCCATTTCCGGATTCGTCATCGCCCGCAGTCTGATTCCTGCACTACGAGGTTGCAGCAACCGTCAGGAATACTGGGAGCAAACGCGTAACTTCTGGTTGCGTCGAGTCTTTCGCCTGTTGCCATCGGCCTGGTTGTGGCTGGCACTGGTGTTGTTGCTCTGCATGTTTTTCAACCGCTCCGGGGCATTCGGAACGGTACAGGCCAATCTGCAGGCCACGCTCGCAGGGATATTGCAGTACGCCAATTTCCGCTTTGCCGACGCCTTCTTCCATTACGAGTACGGCAGCAGCTTCGTCTACTGGAGTCTGGCGCTGGAGGAGCAGTTCTACCTGCTGTTTCCGCTGCTAATTCTGCTGTGCCGCAAACACCTGGTTTGGGTGTTGCTGGCGCTGGTGGCCGCGCAACTGTTGCTGGTGCGTACGCCGCTGCTGATGGTCGTGCGAACCGACGCGCTGGCCCTTGGCGTGTTGTTGGCCATGTGGAGTGTTCAACCGAGCTACCAACGCTTTCAACCGACGGTTCTACAACGTCCCTGGGTCGGGATTTCAGCACTGATCGTCGTCGGGTTACTGATGAGTTACCTGGCCACCGACCCTTTTTCGGCCAGTCACTATCGCATCGGCGCTATCGCCATACTCAGTGCCATACTGGTGTGGATCGCCTCATACAACCGCGATTATCTGTTGCCGGCCAGCCGCTTGCAGCGGCTGATGGCGTGGGTGGGCAGTCGTTCCTACGGCATCTACCTGATCCACATTCCGGTGTATTTTCTGGTGCGCGAAGTGATTTTCCGATTGCAGGGGGCAGGCCTGCCAAGCCCGGCGGGGCACCCGATCATTACCTTGCTGTTGGCATGCGGCCTGATCGTATTGCTCAGCGAACTGAATTACCGCTTCATCGAAATGCCAATGCGCGACCGTGGCACCGCACTGGTGAAACGCCTTGGAACGTCTCGAGCGAACGTCGCATCTTCTGAAGTGACCTCCTGATCGAGGTGAGAGCGAGCTTGCTCGCGAAGGCGGTGTATTAGCCGAAAGCCCTGCGACTGACACAGCCTTTTCGCGAGCAAGCTCGCTCCCACATGGATTTGTGTAACCTTGCAGCCTGGTGGTGTCAGGGATCTGGAAGGTATGCGGTTTATTATCGGTCTGTTTGCTTTGATGGTGTTGTCTGCTTGCAAGCAGCAGGACGCGCCAGCCCTCGACCAACAACTCTACATCTGGCAACGGCAATGGACGCCGGCCCATGAGACGGCGTTGCGTGACAGTCGCCAAGACTTCTCGACGCTGCGCGTGCTGGCGCTGCAGGCCTTTCCGAACGCGGGATGGAGTCGGGCGCGGATCGATGCGCACTTACTGAAAGCCGATGGTCGTCCGTTGATTGCGGTGATTCGTCTCGACGGCCAGCTCAAGTCGCTGGATCAGGATCAGGTCACCGCGCAGATTCTGCAGGTGCTTGCCGATTGGCAGGCGCAAGGTCTGACGCTGAGCGGTGTCGAGATCGATCACGACGCGGGTAATGCGCGTCTGCCGGCGTACGCGCAATTCCTCCAGCATCTGCGTGCGGCATTGCCGAGTTCACAAGCGCTGAGTATCACTGCACTGCCAGCCTGGCTCGACAGCGCAGAATTGCCAACACTCCTGCAAACCGTCGACAGCAGCGTGCTGCAAGTCCACGCCGTCAGCGATCCGCGCCGGGGTTTGTTCGATCCTGATCAAGCCTTGACGTGGGCCAAAGCCTGGGCGCGTATCACGGACAAACCGTTCTATCTGGCGCTGCCGGCCTACGGTGTCGCGCTGTTGCCCGATGACGGCGGGGCGCCGGTGGTGGAGAGCGAGGTGCAACTTGAACGGGGTGGTGAGCGCCGCGAGTTGCTGGCTGATCCGTTGCAACTGAGCCAACTCGGCAAGGCCTTGCGCGAAGACCCGCCGGCGCATCTGGCCGGGCTGATCTGGTTTCGCCTGCCGCTGGCCAATGACCGCCGTGCCTGGAGCCTGACCACCCTGCGCGCGGTCGCCCGTGGCGATCAACTTAACAGTCAGCTCGATGTGACGCTCAGCGAACACGACGGTCTCTACGACATCAAACTCGACAACGCCGGCAACCTCGATAGTGCCTGGCCAGCGCGAATCACGCTGAAGGCACAAAGCTGCGAAGGCGCCGATGCGCTCGCCGGTTACTCGTTGCAACAAGGCCCGGATCTGCTTACCTTCACCCGCCTGCGCGACGGCCGTTTGCCGGCGGGTGGGCAGCGCGCCATCGGTTGGGCGCGTTGCGCCAATATTGATCAAGGAGGTTCGCATGTTGACCCGTAACTGGCCCCGCCATCTGCTCTGCCTGAGCCTCTGCCTGCCGCTGGGTTCGGCGCTGGCCTGCGGACCGGATTTCCCCATGCGCCTGCTCGACAATCGCGGGCAAACCCTCGCGGATCTGCCTGAGGGCAACTTCAACTTCGAACTCGGTCGCCTCGGCAAAGCCATCGCCGGGCTGAAGAATGTCACCGCGGCAACGCACAATCCGAACGATATGTACGGCGAGGAAAACGCGGCCGCCGAGGCACGGGAGAAGGCCGAGCAGGCCGGACTGAGCGCCGAGCAGCAAGCGTTGGTCAAACAACTGCGTGGCCTGACCGATGCGCGTCAGGTCGAGGTGCAGGGCGCCAGTCTGCCGACGGAAATCCGTTTGTACGTGGCCGGTGCGGTGGCGTTTGCCACAGGCGATCATCAACTCGCGGTCGCGTATTTCAACAAGCTGCTGGCGCTGCCGGCAGATCAGCGTCCGTTGCGCAGCACGTGGGCGGCGTATTCGATGGGCCGTACCTGGTTCGCGATGAGCAGCGAAGGCGGGGATGCGGTCGAGGCGCTGGAACAATCGCGTGATGCGTTCCGCCAGGCCCGGCAACTGAGCATCGACGGTTTCAGCGATCCGCTGGAGTTGGGTGTTGCCAGCCTTGGTGAAGAGGCACGGGTGCTGCGCTCGGCGGGCGACTGGAGCGGCGCCATCGAATTGTATGAAGCACAGAATCTGCACGGTTCGGCCGTGGGTTACACCTCGCTCAAACAATTGATGAATGAACTGGCGGAGTTGCCCGAGGCCGAACTGGCCGAGCTGCTGCAACACAAAGCCGTGCAGCAACTGGTCACGGCATCGCTGGTCAGCCGCCAAGGCTGGTCGTTTGGCGATGAGCCGCCGAACGAGAAGAAACTGGTCAAGCTGCTGCAAAACAGCACCCGTGGCAGCCTCGACAATGCTGATCGTCTGGCGGCAATGAGTTATCAACAGGGCGATTACGCTGGGGCCAAGGCTTTTCTCGAGAACGCCGGCGACGGTGGATTGGCGTGGTGGCTACGGGCGAAACTGGCGGTGCGAGACGGCGATAAAAATGCCGCGGCCGCCGCCTATTCGAAAGCCGCGCAGGCCTTCCCGCAGAGCGAAGACTGGGGTTACCGGCGCACGCCGGACTGGGCGTATGAAGCCGTTCAGCCGAAGTGCCGGGTCGAGGGCGAAAGCGCGATTCTCGCCTTGCAGCGCGGCGAATACCTGCAAGCCTTCGTGCAGTTGTATCGCAGCAACAGCACCTATTGGTTCGACGCTGCGACCGTGGCCGAACGTGTGCTGACGGTTGAGGAACTGAAACGCTACGTCGATGAAAACGTGCCGGCGCCGCCAGCATTGACCCAGCCGGAGCGTGACAACTACGTGCCGCTGTCGGTCGCCGCCAGCCTGCGCAATCTGCTCGGTCGACGCTTGTTGCGCGAAGGGCACTACGCCGACGCGGTGGCTTATTTCGACAATCCCGACCTGCAAAACAAGGCTCGCCTCTACGGCGAACAACGGCTGAAGGCTGATGCCGCGTGGTGGCCGACCAAGCGCGCCAGTGCCTTGTACAACGCGGCGTGGACAGCCCGCGAGTGGGGCATGGATATTCTCGGTTACGAGATGGCGCCGGACTACGCCACGTTCGGTGGCAACTACAGCCTGGAAAGTACCGAGCTGAAAGTCGGTCCGCTGGTGAGCGAAGCCGAAGTGCAACGTCAGGTCGCCAGCGAAGCGAAACCGGATCAGCGCTATCACTACCGTTTCGTCGCCACCGAGCTGGCCGGACGCGCCGCTGACAACCTGCCGCACACCAGTCAGGCGTTTGCCGCTGTGCTGTGCAACGCCGCTGGCTGGAACAGCAGCCTGGAAGATCAAAGCGCGCTGTATCAGCGTTACATCAAGGAAGGTCCGTTTGTCCCGTGGGCGGTGGATTTCGGCAATCAGTGCCCGTACCCGGACTTCGAAAACGCCGACAAGCGTTACGTCACCCAGGTCACGGATGCTGTGCGTTCATCGCTGCGGCCGTACAAGTGGCCGGTGCAGATCGGCGCGGCTGTACTGGTCGCCGGTGCTGCGTTGCTGTTGATCAGTCGTCGCCAGCGCAAGGTCCGTAAAGGCTAAGCTTGCTGGACGAAGGTCAGGCGCACGGCGAAACCGATCAGCAAGCTGCCGAACAACCATTGTTGTACGCGTTGGGCCGTTGGACTGTGTTGCAGCCAACGACCCAGCGCGGCGCCGGTGAGGGCGTAGGCGCTGTCGAACAGCAGGCCGACACCGACTAGCAGCATGCCCAGCACGGCGAACTGGCTTAGTACCGCCACGCCGTCATTGACGATGAACTGCGGCAGCAACACCGAGCAGAACAGCAGCGCTTTGGGGTTGAGCAGGTTGGTCAGCAAACCGCGTCGGACGGCTTCGCGCCATTGCCCGTGTGCGTCGACAGCTTCACCGGTATTCAGGTTCGGCAGCAGGGTGCTGCGCAGGCATTGAATGCCGATCCACAGCAGATACGCTGCCCCCGCCAATCGCACCACCTCGAACGTCCACGGCGCCGCTTTGAACAACGCCGCCAGCCCCAACGCCGCCAGGGCCACGTGACAACCACGGGCGATGCCCAGACCGACAGCGGTGGCCAGCGCCGCGCCGCGTCCCTGCCGAGCGCCGGTTTGCAGCAGCAGGATCATGTCCGGGCCGGGCAACAGATAGACCACCGCCAATGCCAGGAAGAACAGCCAGAGACTCGCCATGTTGCAGTCCTTTCGTTGTCGATTCGGTGCGCCAAGTCTAGGGCCGAAAGGTGAGGCAGGTGCTTGCGTAGTCCGCTTCAAAAGCCTGCTGCTTTGGCATAATCTGCTGGTTTTCAACGCCCGGACTATCAGGATCTGCCAACCATGAAACTCGACGCCTTCGACCGCAAGATTCTCGCGGCGCTGCAACGCAACGGACGCCTGAGCAATGTCGAGCTGGCTGACGAAATCGGCTTGTCGGCCTCACCGTGTCTGCGTCGGGTGCGGATGCTCGAGGAGGCCGGGGTGATTCGCGGTTATCAGGCCAATCTCGATCGCGATGAAGTCGGGCTGGGTCTGACGGTGTTTGTCGGGGTCAAGGTCGAGCGTCACAACGATGCACAGGCCGAGGCGTTTTATGCTGCGGTGACGGCGTTGCCGGAAGTGATTTCTGCGTTTCTGGTGTCGGGGGAGTCGGACTTTTTGCTGCAAGTGGTGGTGCCGGATTTGCGCGCATATGACCGTTTTCTCAGCGGCTGCCTGTTGAAGCTGCCGGGGGTGAGTGACATCCGCAGCAACTTTGCGATTCACACGGTGAAGACGCCGGGGGCGTTGCCGCTGGGGCATCTTCCTGCCTGAGACCGAGTTGTCCCCAATCGCGAGCAGGCTCACTCCTACACTGATCGCGGTGCTTCTGAACAAACGCGATCAACTGTAGGAGTGAGCCTGCTCGCGATAGCAGACGCCCAGTCACCAGATACTTTTTTGCTTACATCTGTGTCGCCATCCCCTCGACATTCATCGCCGCCTGGCGCAACGCCTCTGACCGCGTTGGATGCGGATGGCACGTCAACGCAATGTCCTCCGCCGAAGCACTGAACTCCATCGCCACGCAAAATTCGCCAATCATTTCACTCACGCTCGGACCGACCAGGTGCACGCCGAGGACTTCATCGGTGCGCTCGTCGGCGATGACTTTGGCAAACCCCTCGGTCTCGTGGTTGATCTTCGCCCGGCTGTTGGCGGTGAAGGGGAATTTGCCGACCTTGTAGGCGCGTCCTTCAGCCTTGAGCTGTTCTTCGGTTTTGCCGACGCTGGCCAGTTCCGGTTTGGTGTAGATCACGTTGGGGATCAGGTCGTAATTGACCTCGCCGGCCTTGCCATGGATCTGCTCGACGCAGGCCATCGCTTCGTCTTCAGCCTTGTGCGCGAGCATCGGCCCGGAGGTCACATCGCCGATCACCCAGACCCCTGCCGCTTCGGTGCGATGCTGTTTGTTGGCAAGCATGCCGCGTTTGTCGGTGCTCAGGCCGACGTTCTCCAGACCGAGGCCCTGGGTGTACGGGCGACGACCGATGGCCACCAGCACGTAATCGGCTTCCAGCAACTCGGCCGTACCGCCAGCGGCCGGCTCGACGCTGAGTTGCACACCGTTGGCGGAGGCGGTGGCGCTGGTGACTTTTGAACTCAACTTGAACGCGATGCCTTGTTTGCTCAGCGAGCGTTGCAGGGTTTTGCCTGCCTCGCCATCGACGCCAGGGCAGATGCGGTCGAGGTATTCGACCACGGTGACCTGCGCGCCGAGCCGCCGCCACACCGAGCCCAACTCCAGACCGATCACACCGGCACCGATCACCACCAGGTGTTTGGGCACTTCACTCAGGGAAAGCGCACCGGTCGAATCAAGGATACGTTTGTTGTCGATCTCGACACCGGGCAGGGGAGTGGGCTCGGAACCGGTGGCGATGATGATGTCCTTGGCGGTCAGTTCGACTTTGCCGCCCTGATCGTCGGTCACCGTAACCTTGCCGGGGCCGTCGATATGGCCCCAGCCCTTGATCCAGTCGACCTTGTTCTTGCGAAACAGAAATTCGATACCTTTGGTCAGGCCGGCCACGCTTTCGTCTTTCTGTTTCATCATTTGCACAAGGTTTAGCGTCGGTTTGACCTCGATGCCGAGGTTGGCGAATTCCGCACCCATCGCCGCATCGTAAAGCTCTGATGCATGCAGTAAGGCTTTGGACGGCATGCAACCAACGTTCAGGCAGGTGCCGCCGAGGGTTGTCCGGCCTTCGACGCAAGCGGCCCTGAGGCCCAACTGGCCGGCGCGGATCGCCGCGTTATAACCACCGGGGCCGCCGCCCAGAATCACCACGTCATAGTTGCTCATGTGCTTGCTCCTGATGGATGGATGGAGATCGCTAAAGGTAGTTTCGGATAAAAATTACGAACGTAATATGTGCGTTCGCGGACATTTCGGTCAAGGCTTCAGCCAAGCGACAGGTTGGGCATCTTTGAATAAGCGTAATTGTGTACGAATATTTCACGCTTTTCGTTATATCGTAACGATATGCGGTGTGGGCTAATGAATTGGGGTGATATGCAAGTCGATCTGGAAGTGGATGGCACGCAAGTGGCCGCACTGCCGCGTTTTCAACAGGCGGCCGTGCAGAGCCGGCGTCTGCGCCGCTGGGCGATCGGCCTCGGCGGACTGGCCGGGGCAGGGTGGGTGCTGGCGTTCTTTGTCGGGTTGTTTGCCCCGCAGTCATTGTGGCTGGCGCTGCTGGTCAATCAGAGCGCCGCGCTGCTGGTGCTGGTTGCCGGGCTGCAATCGGCGTGGTGGGTGACGCGATGGCGTGCGCGGGTGATCAATCCTGTTGCGCTGGCGCCGCTTGCCGTGGAGGAACAACCCGCGCCGCAAGGGTGGTATGAGCGGCTGCTGGATCGCTTGAGTCAGCGCGGTCTGCATCTGCTTGGCCAGATCGGCGCGGCGACGCTGTGGTTGGGAGGCTGGGCGCTGCTGACGGTTCTGAGCATCGAGCAGGTGTGGAACCTGACGTTGCCGGCCGCTGCGGTGGGTTTATCGGCAACGGTGGGCGCAGCGTTGGCATTGTTGCTGGCGTTCGGTCTGCTGGTGCTGGAGCGGCAACTGGCCCAGGAAAACCCGGCGCAATGGCCCGAAGCGGTTTCCCTCGCGCAACTGACCCGTGTGGCGATCATCAGCCTGGTGCTGGGCGCACTCTGTTTGTTGTTCGCCGGCGAGAATGCGGTGTGGCCAGTTCGCGTCGCTGTCTTGATCGGCATCTTGCCGGGATTGGTCGCGATCGAGTTGTTATTGCGCGCCGTTCTGTCAGTGTTCAGCCCTCGTCGCGAGCAGCTTGAGCCGCGCCTGCTGGCGCGCAGTTTTGTCGCAGAGATGCTGCGCTGGCCGCCACAACCTTTACTCGCGTTGCAGCATGAATTGCACAACCGTTTTGGCATCGATCTGCGCCAGATCTGGGCGTTCAGCTACATGCGCCGTGCTTTTCTACCGGTGCTGGTGCTAGTAGCCGCAGTGGGTTGGTTGCTCACCGGGATCCATGAAATTCCGCTACAGGGACGCGGCATTTATGAGCGCTTTGGCAAACCGGTGCAGGTATTCGGTCCAGGTTTGCACAGCGGCTTACCTTGGCCGCTGGGGCGGGTGCGGATCATCGAAAACGGCGTGGTGCATGAACTGGCCACCAGCGTCGGCGAAAACCCGGTCCCGCTGCAAGCCAACCCTGCTGAGGGTCCGGCACCGATGACCGCCAACCGTTTGTGGGACGCCAGCCACGTCAACGACAAATCGCAAGTGATCGCCAGCAGCCGTGGCGATCAGCAGAGCTTTCAGATCGTCAACATGGATGTGCGCTTCGTCTATCGCATCGGCCTCAGCGATCAGGCCGCACTGGCGGCGACGTATAACAGCGCCGATGTGCCAACGCTGATTCGCAGCACCGCCAGCCGGATTCTGGTGCACGACTTTGCCTCGCGCACGCTGGACGGTTTACTCGGTCAAGACCGGGTAGGGCTGGGCGATGAGATTGGTCGCGCGGTGCAGCGTGATCTGCAAACACTCAACAGTGGCGTGGAGATTCTCGCCACGGTCGTCGAAGCCATTCACCCGCCGGCCGGTGCTGCCAATGCCTATCACAGCGTTCAAGCCGCGCAGATCGGCGCGCAGGCATTGATCTCCCGCGAGCGTGGCGCGGCAGCTGAAGCGAGTAATCAAGCGCAATTGCAGGCCAGCCTGGCTCGCGATCAGGCCAGCGCCAATGCCCGGGAAATCAATGCTACTGCGCAGGCGGCGGATCTGAAATTCAGCGCCGAACAAAAAGCTTACGCCAGTGCCGGCCAAGCTTTCGTGCTGGAGCAATACCTCGGTCAGCTCAGCCAGGGGCTGAGCAAGGCCAAGTTGCTGGTACTCGACCATCGTCTCGGGGGCAGCAGCAATGCGCCGACCATCGACTTGCGGACTTTCACGCTGCCGGCTGACCCGACGCCCGCGCGTACCACCGCTCAACCAGGAGTCGCCCATTGAGCCAGTCGCATACTCACGAACCGCATGATCACAGCGGCCACGATCATGGCCACGGCGGACATCACCATCATCATGGGCATCATCACCATCACCACGGTGCGCCGGAAGAGGCAGGGCCTTTTCCGTGGCGACGCATGAGTTGGGCCCTATTGCTGGTGGCGTTCGCCATCGCGGCGGCAAGCCTGGTGCAAGTGCGCTCGGGCGAGGCCACGGTCATCACGCGTTTTGGTAACCCTGCGCGGGTGTTGCTTGATCCGGGTTTGAGCTGGCGTTGGCCAGCGCCGTTCGAGGCGGCGATTCCGGTCGACCTGCGTTTGCGCACGACGTCCAGTGGTTTGCAGGATGTCGGCACCCGTGACGGCTTGCGCATCATTGTCCAGGCCTACGTGGCGTGGCAGGTGCAGGGCGATGCGGACAATGTGCAGCGTTTCATGCGTGCGGTGCAGAATCAGCCGGACGAAGCGGCACGGCAGATTCGTACCTTTGTCGGCTCGGCGCTGGAAACCACCGCGAGCAGTTTTGATCTGGCGAATCTGGTGAACACCGATGCCAGTCAGGTGCGTATCGCCGATTTCGAAGCGCAGTTGCGCCAGCAGATCGATCAGCAATTACTCGCGACGTATGGCGTGCGGGTTGTGCAAGTCGGCATCGAGCGTTTGACTTTGCCGTCGGTGACGCTCACTGCCACGGTCGATCGCATGCGCGCCGAGCGTGAAACCATTGCCACTGAACGTACGGCCATCGGCAAACGCGAGGCCGCGCAAATCCGTTCTGCAGCTGAGCGCGATGCGCGAATTGTGCAGGCTGACGCCACGGTAAAAGCGGTAGAAATCGAAGCGCAGTCTCGTGTCGAGGCGGCGCAGATTTATGGCCGTGCTTACGCCAGCTCACCGCAGCTCTACAATTTGCTGCGTTCGCTGGACACTCTCGGCACCATTGTTACGCCGGACACCAAACTGATTCTGCGTACCGACGCCGCGCCATTTCGAGTATTGGTCGACGGCCCGCCGACACTCGACAGCAAAACCGGACCGCAGCCATGAATGAAGAAGTTCCACGTGGAACACATGCGCTGAACAGTCCGTGGATTCAGGCTGGGCGTTTGGCATTTTTTGCCTTGTACGCGGTGACGCTCCTGGCGGCATTGGCCTGGGTGTTTTCCAATGTGCGGCAGA
This sequence comes from Pseudomonas neuropathica, assembly GCF_015461835.1. GTDB lineage: Bacteria > Pseudomonadota > Gammaproteobacteria > Pseudomonadales > Pseudomonadaceae > Aquipseudomonas > Aquipseudomonas neuropathica. The sequence goes on from NZ_JACOPX010000015.1 coordinate 64,326, forward strand.
TTGATCCGCAGAATCGCGCAGTGGTGTTGCATTTCGGCGCGCTTGATCGCATCCAGAATGCCGGTCTGCTATTGGCCTGGCCGCAGCCATTCGAACAAGTGATTTTGCTGCCGGCAGCCGATCGGGTGATCGAGCGTCGTGTCGAGAATCTGTTGCGCAGTGATGAGGCGCTGAAGGCCGATCGGGTCGCTTCCTTTGCCACCCCCCTGAGTGATGCGCTGGCCGGATCCGGTTATTTATTGACCGGTGATGCCGGCGTGGTGCAACTGGATGTGCGGGTGTTCTACAAAGTCACTGACCCTTACGACTTCGTGTTGCAGGGCGAGCATGTCTTGCCGGCGCTGGATCGTCTGGTGACGCGCAGCGCGGTGGCGCTGACGGCTGCACGCGATCTGGACACCATTCTGGTCGCTCGACCGGAGTTGATCGGTGCTGATAATCAAGCCGCGGAACGTCGGGAAAAACTGCGTGGCGATCTGGTGCAAGGCATCAACAAACGCTTGGCCGAGTTGAAGGCAAGCGGGCAGGGCATCGGCATCGAAGTGGCGCGGGTGGATGTGCAATCGAGTCTGCCCGATCCAGCGGTCAGTGCTTTCAACGCGGTGCTGACCGCCAGTCAACAGGCCGACAAAGCTGTGGCCAATGCACGCACCGACGCCGAGAAACTCACCCAGACCGCCAACGAACAGGCCGACCGCACGCTACAAGTCGCTCACGCGCAGGCTGGCGAGCGCTTGGCCAAAGCCTCAGCCGACACGGCCACGGTGTCGAGTCTGGCCAACACTACCGACCCGCAAATGCTTCTGCGCCTGTACCGCGAGCGCATGCCGAAAATACTCGGCCAAGCCGGATCGGTGACCACGGTCGACCCGAAAGACGATTCCCGTCTGATTATTCAGGGAGCCAGTAAATGACTGCGACCACCGCCGCACCGAGCCTGTTGTCCTCGGCCGAACAACGCCGCGCTGCACGGCAACTGACCTTGGCCATGCTTGCGTTGGGCCTGCTTGGTCTGGGTTTGATCTGGCGCTGGCAGATGCCCGAGCAAACCGGTGTCAGTCAGTTGCTGTTGGGTGTTGCTTCTTTATTGGTCGCCGTACCGGTGATGCGCTCGGCGTGGTACAGCCTGCGCTATCCGAGCTTGCACGGCATCACCGATCAACTGATTGCCCTGGCTATGCTCGGTGCCTGGGCGACTGGTGACTTGCTGACGGCCGCGCTGCTGCCGATCATCATGATCTTTGGCCACGTGCTGGAGGAGCGCAGCGTCATCGGCTCGCAAGAGGCGATCCATGCCCTTGGCCAACTGACGCGCAGCCATGCGCGCAAGGTTCAGCCTGACGGCTCGATCATCGAAGTGGACAACGGCACGTTGAAAGCCGGCGACACCGTTGAAGTGCGCGCCGGTGATCGGATTCCCGCCGATGGTCGAGTGTTGTCAGGTCAGGCCAGTCTCGACACTGCATCGATTACCGGTGAATCGGTGCCGGTCGAGGCGGGTGTCGGCATGTCGGTGTTCGGCGGTGCGATCAACCTTGACGGTCTGTTGCGTATTGAAGTGACGCGCACCGGTGGCGAGTCGACGCTGGGCAAGGTCATCGCGTTGATGCAGAACGCCGAGCGCTCGAAACCGCCAATCACCCGGTTGCTCGAACGTTACGCTGGCAGCTATATGGTGCTGGTCTTGCTGCTGGCGGCAGTGACCTGGTTTATCACTCACGATGCGCAAGCGATGCTTGCGGTATTGGTCGCCGCTTGTCCGTGTGCGTTGGTGCTGTCGGCTCCGGCCACGGCGATTGCCGGTGTGGCGGTGGCCGCACGCCACGGCATTCTGATCCGCAGTTCGGCGTTCCTTGAAGAACTGGCCGACCTGACTTCGCTGGTGGTCGACAAGACCGGCACCCTGACTTTCGGCACCCTGCGCCTGCAGTCGATCAATAATCCGCGCGCAGAGTCATCCGTGATCATCGCGCTTGCCGCCAGCCTTGGCGCGGCAAGCAGTCATCCGGTCAGTCGTGCGCTCGCAGGGTTGGTCAGTCAGGAAGAATGTTTGGCACTCAGTGATATCCACGAACGTCAGGGCCTCGGCGTGGTGGCCATGACCGCGCAAGGCGAAGCCGCGTTGGGCCGACCGGAGTTGTTCGCGCAACTGGGCATCACCACGACGACGGTTCCCGATCACGACGGTCCCATCGCCGGGTTGGCATTGAACGGTGCATTCCTCGCTTGGTTGTTGCTCGCCGACACGGTTAAACCGGAAGCTCGTTTTGCCCTCGACGAATTGCGCGAGTTGGGTCTTGGCCGGCAATTGCTGCTGACCGGCGATCGCCAAAGCGTGGCGCAATCGCTGGCCAGCGAGGTCGGCTTGCATGAGGTGCAAGCCCAAGCCCTGCCCGAGGACAAACTCAATCACGTACTCAAGGAAATCAACAATGGTTTCCGGCCTATGGTGGTCGGTGACGGTATCAACGACTCCCTCGCACTGAAGGCGGGCGTGGTCGGTGTAGCGATGGGCGCGGGCGGAGCGGACATCGCGCTGGCCTCAGCCGACATCGTGTTGATCGGCAGTGACCTGCGCCGTCTCGGTACATGTGTGCGGCTCAGCCGCCAGTGCCGCAGGACGTTGCAGGTCAATGTGATCATCGGCCTGGGCTGGACGCTGGCCATTGTCGTGTTTGCCGCTTTCGGTTGGCTGGGTGCCGCCGGGGCGATGATCGCCGCGCTGCTGCACAACCTCAGCACGTTGCTGGTCCTCGGGAATGCCGGGCGCTTGCTGCGCTTTCAGGAGCCGTTGCTCAAGCTCGAGAAAGACTTTTGAAATTATTTTTCGATCCTCTGTAACGCCGTCGGGGCCGCTCTCTCTAGTGCTATGTCGGGACTGAACAACCTTCCAGCCGACACCCCTGACGATTACCGAGGATAAGAAAAATGACCATCAAGACCGCTGCTGCTGGTGCCGCTCTCGCTTTGGCTGCCGCCACAATGTTTGCCGGTGTTGCCACTAATGCGATGGCTACCGATGCCCAGGTTCATTGCTACGGCGTGACCGCTTGCAAAGGCCAGAACGACTGCAAAACCAAAGACCACGCCTGCAAAGGCATGGGCGCCTGCAAAGGTCAGGGCTTCAAGGCGATGACTCAGGCGGCTTGCGAAAAAGCCGGTGGCAAGGTCGGCGAATAACTGACCGGCAAGTGTTGCCGCAGTGGTTTGCGCCACTGCGGCCACTTTTTATCAGGAGTTCGCACATGTCTGTTTCTCCTCCTTTTCTGGGTTACGGCCTGGGTTTACGCAGCGCTTATTATCAACAGATCCTTGAGCAGTCGCCGGATGTCGACTGGTTCGAAGTGGTCTCGGAAAACTTCATGGTGCAGGGCGGCAAGGCTCTGTATTACCTCGATGCCTTCGCCGAACGCTATCCGTTGGTGATGCACGGCGTATCGTTGTCCATCGGCGGGCCGCATGCCCTCGATCCTGACTACCTCAAACAACTCAAACAATTGGCCGAACGCGTCCGACCGGCATGGATCTCTGATCACCTGTGCTGGAGCCGCGGCAATGCCCATCAGCTACACGATTTGCTGCCGTTGCCTTACACCGAAGAAAGCCTGGTCCACATTGCTGCTCGGGTGATGCAGGTTCAGGACATTCTGCAGCGCCCGTTGGTGCTGGAAAACGTCTCAAGTTACGTGCGCGGCGCCTCGGACGAATTCACCGAGTGGGAGTTTCTCGCTTTGCTCAGCCATGTGAGCGGCTGCGAATTACTGCTGGATGTGAACAATGTCTACGTCAGTTCACGTAATCATGGCTTCGATCCGTGGGCCTTCATCAGCAGCCTGCCCATTGATAAAGTCCGCCAACTGCATCTGGCGGGGCACAGCGATTACGGCGATTACGTGATCGACACCCACGACCATCCGGTGAGCGATCCGGTCTGGGCGCTCTATCAACGCACACTCGAACATTTCGGCCCGGTGGCCACGTTGCTGGAACGCGACGATCATTTTCCGCCCCTCGAAGCGCTGCTTGATGAACTGCAAACGGCCCGTCAGCTCGGGAACAAGGTTCTGGCGCGGAGGCAGTCATGCTCCTGAAAGAGTGGCAACTGGCGTTTGAAGCGTTTCTGCTCGAAGAAGACCCCAACGCGGATCCGACGTTGAGCGAGAGCCTGGTCGGTGGCCCGACACTGGATGTCGGCACGGGACTGGCGATCTACCACAACGCTTACAAGGCGCGTTTGCTGGAGGTGTTGCGCAATGACTTTCCGGCGACCCTGCACTGGCTGGGCGATGAGGAATTCGACCGCCTCGCAATGGCTTACATCCATCGGTATCCGTCTGCGCACTTCAGCCTGCGCTGGTTGGGCAAAGGCTTCGAAGGCTTCGTCCGCGAGCATCTGGTGCCGGAACAGAGCGCGCCGCTGGCCGAGCTGATTGCGCTCGAATGGGCCTTCACCCTGGCTTTCGATGCACCTGCCGCTGAGTCGCTGACAATTGAGGCCATGGCGGCTTTGACTCCGGAGGAGTGGCCCGAATTACGCGTCAGAGCGGTGCCGTCCATGCAACGGCTGGCGTGCCACTTCAACAGCCTTTCTTTATGGCGCTCGGTAAAGGAAGAAGCGCAATTCCCTGAAAGCGCGCCGCTCGAAATCCCACAGGTCTGTCTGATCTGGCGAAACCAGTTGATCTGCAGTTACCGCAGCCTGGATCCAGCCGAAGCCTCAGCTCTCAAGGGCATACTCAACGATGGCTGGAATTTCGCCGAACTGTGCGCCGAGTTGGCAGTCACTTATGGTGAGGGCGCGCCACTTCAAGCGGTTACCTGGTTGAAACAGTGGATACAGGATGGTTTGCTGGAGCGTCTGCAACGATAGACAAGGTTAATCAAATCGATAGCCTGCTATTTTTTCGGGATGGTCTACCCTCAGATCTGACGTCTGAAACAAGGGGGATTTTCCATGCTCGCGCAACTTCCACCGGCCTTACAGAATCTGCAGCTTCCGCTGCGCCTGCGACTCTGGGATGGCCATGAGTTCAATCTGGGGCCGGCGCCCAGCGTCACCATCGTGGTCAAGGACCCGACGATGGTTACCCAGTTCACCCATCCAAGCCTCGACGCGCTTGGGGCGGCGTTTGTCGAAGGCAAGCTGGAGCTGGAGGGCTCGATCAGCGAGGTCATCCGGGTCTGCGACGAATTGAGCAACGCGTTGCTCGGCGAAGATGGTGACAGCCAGCCAGTGCGTACCTTGCACGACAAGGAAACCGACGCCAAAGCCATTTCCTACCATTACGACCTGTCGAATGCGTTCTACCAGCTCTGGCTGGACAGCGACATGGTCTACTCCTGCGCGTATTTTGAAACTGGCAGCGAATCCCTCGAGCAGGCGCAACAAGCCAAATTCCGCCACCTTTGCCGCAAGCTGCGTTTGCAGCCCGGTGACTATCTGCTGGATGTCGGTTGCGGCTGGGGCGGGCTGGCCAGGTATGCCGCGCGGGAGTTCGGTGCAAAAGTGTTCGGCATCACCCTGAGCAAGGAACAGCTGAAACTGGCCCGCGAGCGGGTCAAAGCCGAAGGCCTGGAAGAGCAGGTCGAACTGCAATTGCTCGACTATCGCGATCTGCCTCAGGACGGGCGTTTCGACAAGGTAGTCAGCGTCGGCATGTTCGAACACGTTGGCCATGCCAATCTTGCCGAGTACTGCAAAACCCTGTTCGGTGCGGTGAAGGAGGGCGGGCTGGTGCTGAACCATGGCATCACCGCCAAGCACACCGACGGCCGTCCGGTGGGACGCGGTGCCGGGGATTTCATTGAGAAATACGTCTTCCCCAACGGCGAATTACCGCACCTGGCGATGATATCGGCCGAGATCAGCGAAGCCGGTCTGGAGATTGTCGACGTCGAAAGCCTGCGCCTGCACTACGCGCGCACGCTGGACCACTGGAGCGAGCGGCTGGAGGACAACCTGGAAGCCGCTAGCAAACTGGTGCCGGATCAAGCGCTGCGTATCTGGCGTCTGTACCTGGCCGGCTGCGCTTATGCGTTTGCGCGCGGCTGGATCAATCTGCACCAGATCCTCGCGGTGAAGGCGCATGCGGATGGCAGCCATGAACTGCCGTGGACACGCGACGATATCTACAACCCTTAATCGCTAAGCAGTCCTTTTATTATCGGTGAGGGCTTTCATAGAATCGGTGAAATAAGCCGGGCGATCCGCATGCCGACCTGTTGCAGGCGGTGGATCTCCCGGCTTTCTTCTTTGGCGACCTCGTAGGCTTGCGCGAAATCGGCGCTGAGCATGTTCTCCACGCTGGCGGCGAAGTCACTGTCGACGGTTAGTAGCATCACTTCGAAATTCAGCCGGAACGAACGGTTGTCCAGATTGGCGCTGCCGATCGCGCTGATCTCGCTGTCGATCAACACCACTTTCTGATGCAGGAAACCGGGTTCGTAGCGGAATACCCGCACGCCGGCCCTCACGGCTTCAAAGGCGTAGAGACTGGAAGCAGCGTAAACGATGCGGTGATCGGGACGCGACGGCAGCAGCAATCGCACGTCGACGCCACGCAATACGGCCAGCCTCAGTGCGGCGAATACCGCTTCGTCCGGAATGAAATACGGGCTGGTGATCCACACCCGTTCGGTCGCCGCGTGGATCGCTTCGACAAAGAACAACGAGCAGGTTTCGTAGGCATCCGCCGGGCCGCTGGCGAGCAATTGGCAGAGCACGCCGTCATCCGGGTACTCGTCAGGCAGGATCAGTGGCGGCAGTGCGCGCGCAGCCCAGAACCAGTCTTCGGCAAAGGATTCCTGCATGCACGCGACCACCGGGCCACGTACCTTCACATGCGTATCGCGCCACGGTGCCAGCGGTGGTTTTTCACCCATGTATTCATCGCCAACGTTATGTCCGCCGACAAACCCGACCACTCCATCGACCACGACGATCTTGCGGTGATTACGGAAGTTGACCTGAAAGCGATTGAGCCAGCCACTGCGTGTGGCGAAGGCTTTGACCTCGACGCCGCCATCACGCAACGTCTGCACATAGCTGTGGGGCAGGGCATGGCTGCCGATGCGGTCGTAAAGCAGATGGATGGATACGCCTTCAGCGGCCTTCTTCAGTAGCAGATCACGCAAACCCTGACCGAGCCGATCATCGTGGATGATGAAAAACTGAATCAGCACGGCTTCTCTGGCTTGATCGATGGCGTGGAAAATCGCCTCGAACGTGGCTGCACCGTTGACCAGTAATTGCACTTCGTTATTCGCCAGACAGGGCATGCGCCCGAGTTTGGGCATCGCACGTAACGAGGCATAGGCATTCGAGGCGCGTGCAGTCAGCGCTTCTTCCACCCACGGACGCCAGTTCAACTCGGAGATGGCCTGACGCATCTGTTCGTTGGCCTGGCGTCGTGCCTGGATGTAACCATCAAAGGTGCTGCGCCCGAACACCAGGTACGGAATTAGCGTGAGATAGGGAATGAAGATCAGCGACAATGCCCAGGCGATCGAGCCTTGAGCCGTGCGCACGGTGAGCACCGCGTGAATTGCGGCGATCAGGCCGAGGGTGTGTATCAGGGCGATCAGATAACCGAAAATGTGCGGTCCAAAATAATCCATGGGGCAGCCTTGCTCCGGAAGATTCAATGCTTAACAGACCATGTTCTGCCGCGAATGTCGCTATTTAATTGGTGCATGAACCGAAGCAATCGGCCGACGTCTAACGGCCACTACTGATCAGGAGTTTTTCGATGAACGTTCGTCTGCTGGGTTTGGCGCTGGGCCTGGGTTTGGCATTGCCGGTGGTTGCGCAGGCGCAGATGCTGCAGCCGGGGCTGTGGGAAATGACATCGAGCAACGTCAAGGTCGATGACCAGCCGATGGATGTGCAATCGATCCTCGGCCAGTTGCAAGGCCAGATGACCCCGCAACAGCGTGCTGCGCTGGAGAAGAACGGGATCAATATCGGCGGCAAAGGCATTCGTGCCTGTCTGACGCCGGAGCAGGTGGCGACCAACGATATTCCATTGGCCGACCCGCAATCGGGCTGCAAACAGCAGATTACCGATCGCACGGGCAACCAGTGGAAATTCCGTTTCAGTTGCCCGAAAGCGCAGGGTACCGGTGTGGCGACGTTCCTCAGTGATCGTGAATTCACCACCGTGGCCAACGGCACGTTCAATGCGATCGGGATCAATCAGAAGGGCAGTCTGGAAACCCGCGCGGTGTGGTTGGGTCAAGACTGCGGCAGCGTTAAACCAAGAGCTTAAAAGCTTCGCGAGCAGGACGATTCGTCCTGCTCGCGAAAGCGTCTTCGTATTCAGCGCATAAACCTCAGCGCCAGCCCCCGACATCCCTCGTTCACCCGACCCTCCCGCCAGGCAATCTGCCCCGACACCATCGTCGCATTCACCCGATGCCGAAAGCTGCGCCCGGCAAACGGCGTCCATCCGCACTGCGACAGAATGGGTTGCCGATTAACCTCCAGGGCTTGCGGCTCAACCAACACCAGATCCGCCCAGTAGCCCTCACGTAGATACCCACGATCGGGAATCGCAAAAAGATCCGCGACTCTGTGGCTGGTCTTCGCCACCAGCGTAGTGATTGGCAGCACATCGTCCGCCACCAACTCCAGCAGTGCCGGTAACGCGTGCTGCACCAATGGCAAACCCGCAGGTGCCTGCGCATAAGGTCGCTGTTTTTCAGCCCAGGTATGCGGTGCATGGTCACTGCCGATCACATCGAGTCGATTGCTGTTCAGTGCCGCGCGTAGTGCATCGCGATCGGATTGGGTCTTGATCGCCGGATTGCATTTGATCAGGTTGCCGAGGTGGGGATAGTCGCGATCATCAAACAGCAAATGGTGCAGGCAAACTTCCGCCGTGATGTGTTTTTGCGCCAGCGGTTTGTCCTCGAACAACGCCAGTTCACGCGCCGTGGTCAGGTGCAAAACATGCAGGCGCGTGCCGTGACGTTTGGCTAACTGGACCGCCAGTGAAGAGGAGCGATAACACGCCTCGGCATTGCGGATGAGCGGGTGAGCAGCGGGCGGGATTCGTTCGCCGAACAGCTCACGCAGATTGGCCGCATTCGCGTCGATACTCGGGGTGTGTTCGCAGTGGGCCAACAGGATCGTTGGCACCTCAGCGAACAGTCGCTCAAGAGTTTGCCGATCATCCACCAGCATGTTGCCGGTCGAGGCGCCCATGAACACTTTCACGCCTGCCACTTCGCAGGGATTGAGTGCTGCCACCGTGTCTAGGTTGTCCTGACTCACGCCAAAGTGAAAGCCGTAATTGGCCACCGAGCTGATCGCTGCCCGGCGCTTTTTATCCGCCAGTGCGTCGAGGGTAAGGGTGGCCGGTTGGGTGTTAGGCATGTCCATGAAACTGGTGATGCCACCGGCGACCGCCGCACGAGATTCGCTATGAATGCTGCCCTTGGTTGGCGCACCGGGCTCACGAAAATGCACTTGGTCATCGATCATCCCCGGCAGCAACCATTGACCATTCGCGTCGATTTCCACCTTGGCGTTTTCGCCTTCGATGCTGCGAGCAATCTTGACGATGCGCCCGTTGCTGACCAACAGATCGCCGTCGAACTCGCGTCCTTCGTTGACCAGCCTTGCGTTGCGAATCAGCACGCTGCTCATGGTTCAGAACTCGTTCTGCAAGGCTTTGTAGCCGCGCACCAGGTCGACGTTGGTGCGCGCCACGTCTTCGGAAAACTCCGAGGCGCTGACGCTCACCGGTGGAAATTGCGAGAGGTCGGTGTTCGGGCCGATGCGAGTCGTCGAGGGCACATAGAAGGCGTCCGGCAAATCCCGACCGTCGACCACCGAGTTGTGCCGCACCACACAACCGTTGCCGACGACGCAGTTGAACAGGACGCTGTTGAAACCGATGAACACTCGATCGCCGACGACGCAGGGGCCGTGCACGATCGAGCGGTGGGCGATGGAACTGTGCTCACCGATGGTCACTGCCGCGCCGGATTTTGAATGGATGACCACGCCGTCCTGGATATTCGAATTGGCGCCGATGGTGATCGGCTCCATCTCGCCTGAGGCGTCCACTTCGTCGGCGCGAATGACTGCGTAGGGGCCGACGAAGACGTTCTCGCCGATCACCACTTTGCCGCAGATGATCGCGGTTTTATCGACGTAGGCCGATTCGGCAATGTGGGGCAAATCACCTGAAGGATTCTTGCGGATCATGGTTGGCTCAGTGCGTCGTAAAGAGTGTTGAGGTTGTATTCGAACAGACCGGTGAAAGTGCTGGCCGGGCCGCTGGCGGCGAGGGCATCGGAGTAGAGCGTACCGCCAATATGCGCGCCGCTTTCGTCAGCGATCTGTTTGAGCAGGCGTGCGTCCTTGATGTTTTCCATGAACACCGCTTTGACGTGGGCCTGACGAATCTGGGTGATCAGCGCAGCGACTTCGGCGGCCGAGGGTTCGCGTTCGGTGGACAGGCCTTGCGGTGCCATGAAGTCGATACCGTAAGCCTGACCGAGATAACCGAAAGCATCATGGCTGGTAACGATCTTGCGGTTGCCCGGTGGCAGCGCACCGAGTTTGGCTTTGGCTTCGGCGAGCAGGGCGTAGATCTGCTTCAGGTAGGTTTTGCTGTTGCGTTCGTAGTCGGCTTTGTTTGCGGGATCCGCAGCGATTAATGCTTTGGTGATATTGGCGACGTACAACTCGGCGTTCGCCAGATTGTGCCAGGCATGCGGGTCGGGAACGGTTTCGCCGTCTTCATCCAGCGAGCGTGGGATCACGCCGTGACTGGCACTGATGACCGTGGCTTTGGTCTCGGTGCTGGTCACGAGGCGATCCAGCCACGGCTCGAAACCAAGACCGTTCTTGATGATCAGTTTGGCGCTGAGCAGCGCTTTCGCATCATCCGGTGTCGGCTCGTAAGTATGCGCATCGGTGTCCGGGCCGACCATATTGGTGATCTGGATATGCTCACCACCGACGTGATGAACCATGTCGGCGAGAATGCTGAAACTAGTGACCACAGGTAGTTTTTCTGCCGCCGACAATGACATCGACAGCATCAGGCTGAACAGCACGAGTAGAGCGCGCATCGGGAAGCACCTCATTGGGATGTGAGCAAAGGCGGGCGGCGCAACAGACCGTGAACCGGCCCGAACACCACGGACAACAGATAGCCAAGGCCAGCGATCAGCACGATGGCCGGGCCGCTCGGCAACGAGTAGTAGAACGACAGCAGCAAGCCGAACCAGACCGAGAGGCAACCGATGACGGCCGCGATGGCAATCAGGGTCGGCAGCCGGCGGCTCCAGAATCGCGAAGCCGCAGCGGGAAGCATCATCAGGCCGACCACCATCAGCGCGCCGATGGCCTGGAAACCGATCACCAGATTGAGTACGACCAGCGTCAGGAACATGCCATGGGCGAGTGGGCCGAGGCGGCTGACGGTTCTCAAGAACAACGGATCGAGGGTGTCGAGCAGCAGCGGTTTGTAGATCAGCGCCATGGCGATCAGGCTGAATCCCGAAACCCACAACATGCCGGTGAGGGTCGGACCATCGACGGCCAGTGCTGAGCCGAACAGCAGGTGCAACAGGTCGAGGCGTTTGCCGGCGATGCCGAGGATGAGTACGCCACTGGCCAGCGAGATCGGATAGATCGCAGCGAGACTGGCGTCTTCGCGCAGGCCCGTGCGACGAGTGATCCAGGCGGCGAGGCCAGCCATGCTCAAACCGGCGCCCAAGCCTCCCAGCGTTAGCGCGGGCAGGCTCAGTCCGGCAAACCAGAAACCCAGTGCCGCGCCGGGAAGAATACCGTGGGCCACGGCATCACCGATCAGGCTCATCCTTCGCAGGATCAAGAACACGCCGAGTGGCGCGGTGCTGCACGCCAATACCAGGCCGCCGAGCAGGGCGCGGCGCATGAACACGAACTCATTAAATGGTTGCCAGAGGTGCGCGATGGTGAGCATCAGGCCACCTGCGTGTGAGGTGTTTGCTGAATGAGTTCTGCGCTCGCACCAAACAGGCAGTCGCGGTTTTTGATCAGCAACGTTTTGGGGATGTGTTGGCGTACGGCAGCGAGGTCGTGACACACCACGACCAGTGTCCGACCTTCGCCGTGCCAGGCGTGGATGTGCTGCCAGAGCAACTGCTGACCGAGTTCATCGAGTGCGGCGTGGGGCTCGTCGAGCAGCAGCACGGGCGCGTCGGTCAGGCTCAGTCGAGCGAGCAGGGCGCGTTGTAGTTCGCCACCGGACAGGGCCATGAGTGGGCGTTGCTCGAGTCCGCTCAGGTGCCAGTTCGCCAGTGCGTCTTTCAGGCGCTGGCTTCGTAGTTGAGTCGATAGCCTGCGTCCCCAGAAACCGGCGGCGACCAGATCTTCAAGGCTAATGGGGAATTGGCGGTCCAGATGCTGTTGCTGGGGCAGAAAGGACAACCCGCTTTGACGTGGGACACTCAGCCCGACATTGCCTGCCAATGGCTTTTGTAGCCCGGCGATCACTTTTAGCAGGCTGCTTTTGCCACAGCCGTTGGCACCGATGATCGCCGTCAGGCTGCCGCTGTCGAGTTCAAGGTCCAGGGGCACGGTCAGTGGTTGGCCGGGCGCACCCCAACTCAGGGATTGGCAGCGGATCATGCTTGCTCACGCTGCCAATGGCTTTCGGCGACGGCGTCGTGAGCGTGCAGACTTTCGGCGTGGATCACTCGCAGTTGAAATGCGCTGATACCGGGAGTACGTCGCAGGGCCAGATTCAGACGGCGTGCTGCGTCTTCGCAGAACATCAGGTTCTGCCCGTTGGCGAGGGCGAAGGCTTGTTCGTCTGCGCGTTTCACGGCGGTTTGTACGGCGGTGCCGAGGGCAGCTTCAGCGTCATTGATGATCACGCTAAGAGGAAACTCATCAATGAAGTCGTCGAGGTGAAGGTGCAATTGTGCTGTGCTGCGTTGGCTGTGAGGCGTGGCAAGGATGCCTTGGGTCGAGCCAAGCCATGCCAGAACGTCGGCGTGTTGTAGAGCTTTGTTGGCGAAGTCGGCGATGAATTTCTGCTGGATCAACTGTCGCGCCAAGGCTGCTGAGCAAGGGCAAGTTGAGGAGTAGGGCACTTCGATTTTGAGTTCCACGTGGAACACTTCATTTATCAGGCTGGCGAAAATGCTCGCGGGATATGACTTCCAGCCGGCCAATGGGCTGATCAGTGCTGACCTCTTTAGCAGCAAATCGGTGTGGATATTCAGGTAGGCGCGGCTGGATAAACCTTCGTGGCTTTGCAGGAAATCCTTGAGCACCTGATGCAGTAGCGCTGGGGACAGGTTCTTCTGTTCGAGTGCTTCCAAGGCCAGATACAGCCGCGACATGTGAATGCCACGCGCCTCGCCATCATCAAGACTGACACCCGCATCAGCCTTGGCGCTCAAGCGCTGACCCTCTAACAAAACAGGTAACGCAATGCCGCGCATGCCCACCCATTCGAGAGGCAAAGCTTGGCGTGCGGCCTGCGCGGCGATATCCGGAAGTGTCATCGAATTCATGTTCGGGACCGTCGTGTTGATTGAATTCGATGTTACATTATAACAATTCAAATCACGACGCCTTTTTCATGAACAGGCTTTCATATGCACAGACGCCACTTGCTCAATCTAATCCTGGCCAGCGCGGCCCTTGCCCTCCCTTTCAGTGTTTCAGCTACGCAAATTCGTAATGCGCGCCTATGGCGCTCGGATGAAAAGCTGCGATTGGTGTTCGATCTAAGCGGCCCGGTGCGCTATAAAACCTTCACGCTAACGGCCCCGGAACGTCTGATAATTGATGTGTCCAGTGCGAGCGTGGGCGCAGATATCCGTCAGCTCGCGCTAAATGGAACGGTGATTCGTTCGATTCGCTTCGGGCCTTTTGGTCACGGTGACACGCGGATTGTTCTGGATCTGAGCAATCCGGTGCTGTTGAACAGCTTCCTTTTGGCGCCGCAGGACGGCCATGGCCACCGCTTGGTTCTGGATCTGGTTAGCGCCAAATCAACGCCAAACACGCCAATGGTTCCACGTGAAACACCTGCGCTGAAAGCGCATCCCAGACGAGACATCATTGTTGTCGTTGACCCTGGGCACGGCGGAAAGGATCCCGGTGCTGTCGGCGCCAAGGGCGAAAGGGAAAAGGATGTGGTGCTTTCCATTGCGCAACTGCTCGCCAAACGCCTGAAAAAAGAGAGGGGCTTCGATGTAAAACTGGTGCGCAATGACGACTTTTTCGTGCCGTTGCGCAAACGCGTGGAGATCGCGCGTCAGCATAAGGCGGACATGTTTATCTCAGTGCATGCCGATGCAGCGCCGCGTCTGACTGCTTCCGGCGCGTCGGTCTATTGCCTGTCTGAGGGCGGTGCGACATCGGCGACGGCGCGCTTCATGGCGCAGCGCGAGAATGGTGCGGATCTGCTCGGCGCCACCAGTCTGCTCAACCTGAAAGACAAGGATCCGATGCTGGCTGGGGTGATTCTCGACATGTCGATGAACGCGACGATCGCGGCCAGTCTGCAGTTGGGCAGCACGGTACTTGGCAGTCTGGCCGGCATCACTACACTGCATCAGAAGCGTGTGGAACAGGCAGGATTCGCGGTCCTGAAATCGCCAGACGTACCTTCAATTCTGGTGGAGACAGGCTTCATTTCCAATGCGCGCGACAGTCAACGGCTGGTTACTGCGCGACATCAGCAGGCCGTGGCCAACGGTTTGTTTGAAGGGTTGCAGCGTTATTTTGCAAAGAATCCGCCCATCGACAGCTACCTTGCCTGGCAGCAGGCGCAGAAAAACACCCGGGTTTAACAGCCGGTAATGCGGCTGCAGGTGAATTTTGCGCTGCTGCCGCCCGAGCTGGAGAAACGATTGATGGTCGTCCAGCCGACACGTCGGGTGTAACCAACCCAGGCTTCGCCATCAGAGGCGATCCCTGTGAAAAACGTCAATTGCCCGAAACGGCTGTTGGTCTGCGCCCAATAACGCCGGCCATTTTTCTCAAACCCACGCAGATAAAGCGTGTTGCCGGCGGTGTTGACGCTATAAGCGTTGCCATCGGCGTCGACACAAGCCAGCAGGTTGGCGCTGCGTGTGCAGCTGGCGAGTGCCGGCAATTGCGCGCAGGCATTGCCGCCCAGCAACAACCCAAGGCTCAACATCGAGCATTTCAGCGCATTTCTCATGGCGATTTCCGGGTGCGGGATTGGCGAAGCTTCCTGTTGTTTGTCGATCAAGGCAAGAGAAGACTGGTTTCTGTTTGTTGTTATACTATAACATTAATCTGAATTAAGCTTGGGCAGCGCGATTTCAAGGCGTTGGTTTTCTACGTAATCCACCCGTGGGAAGCGCAAAAACGCCAGGCGCAAGTAAAAGCGCCAGTTGGCTGCCTTCTGAAGAGGATTATCCAATGTCAGCAGAATTGCCCGTCACCGTACTTTCAGGATTTCTCGGCGCCGGAAAAAGTACACTTTTGAATTACGTACTACGTAATCGAGAGGGTTTGCGCGTGGCTGTTATCGTTAATGATATGAGCGAGATCAACATTGATGGCAGCGAAGTCCAGCGTGATGTCAGCCTGAACCGCGCCGAAGAGAAAATAGTCGAAATGAGTAACGGCTGTATCTGCTGTACGTTACGTGAAGACCTGCTGGAAGAGGTCAGCAAGCTGGCCCGTGAAAATCGCTTCGATTATCTGCTGATCGAGTCCACCGGGATTTCCGAGCCGTTGCCCGTGGCAGAGACGTTTACCTTCCGCGATGAGCACGGCCAGAGTCTCTCCGACATCGCGCGTCTGGACACCATGGTCACTGTAGTCGACGGTGTGAACTTCCTGCCGGACTACCAGGCAGCGGAAAGCCTCGCGTCCCGTGGCGAGATCCTTGGCGAAGAAGACGAACGCTCCATCACCGATCTGTTGATCGAACAGATCGAGTTCGCCGACGTGTTGTTGATCAGCAAGATCGACTTGATCAGCCAGCGCGAGCGTGAGGAGTTGATCGCGATCCTCCAGCGTCTCAACGCCCAAGCGCAAATCATCCCGATGGTGATGGGTGAGGTGCCGTTGGAAAAAATCCTCAACACCGGGCGTTTCGACTTCGAGAGAGCCGCACAGGCACCGGGTTGGCTGCAGGAATTACGCGGCGAACACGTGCCGGAAACCGATGAGTACGGCATCGCCTCCACAGCCTATCGCGCCCGCCGACCCTTTCACCCGCAACGGTTTTTCAGCTTTATCGATCGTCCTTGGCTGAACGGGAAATTGCTGCGCTCCAAAGGCTTCTTCTGGCTCGCGAGCAAACCCACCGACGCCGGCAGCTGGTCGCAAGCCGGTGGTTTGATGCGCCACGGTTTTGCCGGGCGCTGGTGGCGTTTCGTGCCAAAGGAGCAGTGGCCACAAGATCAGGAAAGCACCGCTGCCATCATGGAAAACTGGATGTCGAGCGTAGGAGACTGCCGCCAGGAGCTGGTGTTTATCGGTCAGAACATTGATTTCCAGCAGCTCTCAGCCGAACTGGATGCCTGCCTGCTCACCGATGAAGAAATGGCGCTCGGTGTCGAAGGCTGGCGATTGTTGCCAGACCCGTTCGGCCCTTGGCACGAAGAGGCTGCCTGATGCTCGCGCTAAAGCTGCTGCAGAACCGTACGCGCCATCAGCATCAAGGTCCGACACCGAAGGCGTTGACGCGAATCCTCGAAGACGACACCAACCTCGCCGTCTGGCAACGCCAACTGCCGTTGCACATCAGCGAGTTCGCCCACCTGCTGCTGTCGCTCAATGAACCCTTGGCGGAATCGTTGTGCCTCGAGTTGCCGGATGAGGACGCCGAGCCTGATCTCACCGGTGTGGCATCAGGCTTCCGTGATCTGGAAGGCTACGAGGGCTTTATCGCCGACCTGAAATGGCTGGTCAGCGCATTCGCCTGCTTACTGGGGGCAAAGCGCGTGGGCCTGCGCCTGCGGGTACTGGATAAAGCCATGTGTCCACGCTTCCATGTCGATCACGTGCCGGTGCGACTGATCACGACTTATGCGGGCGTTGGCAGCCAATGGCTCAAGGAAGGTGCGATGGATCGCCGTCAGCTGGGGCAGGCCAACGCCGAGCCCCACGTGCAAATACAGCAACTCAACAGCGGCGACGTGGCGCTGTTGAAAGGCGAGAAATGGCACGGCAATGAAGGCTTTGGCCTGATCCACCGCTCGCCGCACCCGGACTCGGGGCAGCGCCGTCTGATACTCACCCTCGATTGGCTCGGCTGACGCCTCAAGGCTTGAGCCACTTACCCTGGCTCAGGCCTTCGCAGTACGGTTGCAGATACGCCGCATCCGTGGCCACGCCGTAATAGTGGATATCCTGGCGATAGGGCATATTGGCGACTTGTGCGTTGCTGCACACGCCAAATGCACCGCTCGGGCACTGATCGACGTACTGCACTTCGACTTTCTGCCCGGCCAGCGTCGGCTGGCAGAAACCGTCGTTGAACAGTTTCTCCGGGATATTGCGGTTCTGCTGACAGACTTTGACGTCGAGCCGCTCGCCCTGACTGTGCACCACGCAGGCCTGGGCCCATGCTTCACTCGACAGCAGCGCCAACAGCAACGACCATCCCCTCCAACGCATCTTTGAATCTCCCAAGAAAGCTCCCGGCCATGTTGCAGAACATTCCTACCCATGTCATTGCTGGCCCTTTGGGCGCCGGCAAAACCAGCCTGATTCGCCAACTCATGGCCCAGCGTCCAGAAGGCGAACGTTGGGCGGTATTGATCAACGAGTTCGGCCAGATCGGCCTCGACGCCGCCCTGTTGACGAGTGACGTCGAGGGTATCGCACTGGGCGAAGTGGCCGGCGGCTGCCTGTGTTGCGTCAACGGCGCGCCGTTTCAGATTGGCCTGGGGCGGTTGCTGCGCAAGGCGAAGCCAGATCGGTTGTTTATCGAACCGTCCGGGCTGGGGCATCCGGCGCAGCTGATTAGCCAGTTGAATGAGGCGCCGTGGCGAGGTGTGCTGGCGGTGCAGCCGTGTGTGCTGGTGCTGGATGCTCAAGCGCTGCTGGCAGGGAAAGCCTTGCCGGTAGCGCAACAAGAAGCCTTGGAAGCCGCTGGCCTGCTGTTGTTGAACAAGGCTGAAAACCTTGATGACAGGGCCAGAGAAAAAATCGCCAGCCAGTTGCCGGCAGTGCCGTTGGTCTGGACTCAAGAGGCGCAACTAAGCCTGGGCGAACTGCCGGGCCTAGCCGCAAAAGCGGTCAACGGTGTGGATAATTTGGCCGTACCCAAGGGATTAGGACAAATGCCGGCCGTCTGGACTGATCCGACGCTGCCGATTTGCCTGAGTCAGGCGCAGGAGGGGCGCTGGAGTATTGGTTGGCGTTGGCATCCGGGACAGACGTTCGACAAGCGGCACATTGCTGACTGGCTAGCCAGCCTCAATTGGCAGCGGGCGAAACTGGTTATCCACAGCTCGGAGGGTTGGGTGTCGGCTAATGCTCTGAATAATGCCGAACTGATCTGGCAAGCCAGCGAATGGCGAAAAGATTCGCGACTCGAGCTGATCTTCGCTGAGGCACAGGATGTTGAGGTGTTGCAGCGGGAGCTATCGGGGTGTCGGGAGGGTTAGATCAAAAGATCGCAGCCTTCGACAGCTCCTGCATGGGATTTTTGTGCACCTTGTAGAAGCTGCCGAAGGCTGCGATTTTTTACGGTTTCCACTTCGTATGTTCTTGCCGCCACTGGCTCAACTCGATCACTTCCGCCCGCGGCTTGTGCACTTCCACCACCGGCGGCGTGTCGTCGAACGGTGCCGGGTAGGGCGCTAGTTCGATCTGCGCACTGTGCGCGCCAAACTGGGTGATGGTGCCGTTATGCCGGGTTGCGCCGGTCACGGTGAATTCAAAGTTGTACACCCGCGCCAGTCGTCGGCGACCGTTGGCGTCCTTGATGAAACCGATCTTCTTCAGGGCAACGTTGCCGTCGAGCAACTCGACCCGTACGTTCAGGCAATGCTGTTTGACCCGCTCCAGCGCGCGCTCGCGCAAGCCGTGGTTGTGCCATAGCCACGCGCCGGCAGCGGCGAACAGTATCAGCACGAAGATGTTTTCCAGGGTCAGCATCAACATCGAACTCCAAAAGATAGCGTCAGCTTAACTGCGTCGCTGGTCTGTCGTACAGGCTGCGTTTCGTCGCATACTGCGCGGCTTGAATTTCAATCGTTTTACGGAATGACCCGAATGAAACGTACGCCTCATCTGCTCGCCATTCAGTCCCATGTGGTGTTCGGCCACGCCGGCAACAGCGCCGCGGTTTTTCCGATGCAGCGGGTCGGGGTTAATGTCTGGCCGCTCAACACCGTGCAGTTTTCCAACCACACCCAGTACGGTCAGTGGGCCGGCGAAGTGCTGGCGCCGCAACAGATTCCCGAGCTGGTCGAAGGGATTGCTGCGATTGGCGAGCTGGGCAATTGCGATGCGGTGCTGTCCGGTTACCTCGGCAGCGCGGCGCAGGGCCGGGCGATTCTCAGCGGCGTCGAGCGCATCAAATCGGTCAATCCGAAGGCGCTGTATCTGTGCGATCCGGTGATGGGCCATCCGGAGAAGGGCTGCAGCGTGCCGACCGAGGTCAGCGATTTCCTGCTGGAAGAGGCGGCGGCCGTCGCGGACATCATGTGTCCAAACCAGTTGGAGCTGGACAGCTTCTCTGGACGCAAGCCGCAGTCGCTGTTCGATTGCCTGGCAATGGCGCGGGCCTTGCTGGCGCGCGGGCCGAAAGCAGTACTGGTCAAGCATCTGGATTATCCGGGCAAACCGGCCGATGGCTTTGAAATGCTACTGGTGACGGCTGAAGGCAGCTGGCATCTGCGCCGTCCGTTGCTGGCGTTCCCGCGTCAGCCAGTGGGTGTGGGCGATCTGACATCCGGCCTTTTCCTGGCGCGGGTGCTGCTGGGTGACAGTCTGGTGGCGGCGTTCGAATTCACCGCGGCGGCGGTGCATGAGGTGCTGCTGGAAACTCAAGCCTGCGCCAGTTATGAGCTGCAGCTGGTGCGGGCGCAGGATCGCATTGCGCATCCACGGGTGAAGTTCGAGGCTACGGCGATCAGTCTGTAAGACCGCGTTGAATCCAATCGCGAGCAGGCTCACTCCTACAGGGAAACCAATTCCAATGTAGGAGTGAGCCTGCTCGCGATAGCGATTTCCTAACGCTACAAATCTCAGGCGTCGCCCTTGATCTCCTGATAGCGCTTTTCCAGCTCCTGACGAATCTGCCGACGCTGCTGCGCCTGCATATAACGACGCTTGTCTTCACTGTTCTGCGGTTGCAGCGGCGGCACGGCGGCCGGCTTACGCTGGTCATCCACCGCGACCATGGTGAAGAAGCAACTGTTGGTGTGGCGCACCGAGCGTTCGCGGATGTTTTCGGTAACGACTTTGATGCCGACTTCCATCGACGTGTTGCCGGTGTAGTTGACCGACGCGAGGAAGGTCACCAGTTCGCCGACATGGATCGGCTCGCGGAAAATCACCTGATCCACCGACAGCGTCACCACGTAGCGGCCGGCATAACGGCTCGCACAGGCGTAGGCCACTTCGTCGAGGTATTTGAGCAGGGTGCCGCCGTGGACATTGCCAGAGAAGTTGGCCATGTCGGGGGTCATCAGTACCGTCATCGACAGCTGGGCGTTTCCGGGTTCCATAACGTTCTCACGGATCAAGGCTGGTTTCTGGAGGCACCTCTGCGGGTGCCTGGTCGCTTTTCAAAAGCACCGTTATCGGGACGCCGGGCAACTGGCCGCCGTCACGCCGGATTCGATCTGTTTCCATATATTGCACCGCCTTCCAGCCGCAAGTCGCGGTGTTAACCTGCAAAAGCCCCTTACAAAGGCAATTCCCACACGAAAAGCGGATTTTTACTTCGCTCGCCCAGACCTTTCTGACGTCTGCCGGCGAGCCTCGTCATTCAAGGAGCCCACGCCATGCATGCCATCAGCTTTATTCAGGATCTGGCAGTGATCATGTTGGTCGCAGGTGTGGTGACCGTGTTGTTTCATCGCTTCAAACAGCCGGTGGTGCTCGGCTACATCGTCGCCGGCTTCATCATCGGCCCGCACACACCGCCGTTCGGCCTGATCCACGACGAAGACACCATCAAGACCCTCGCCGAGCTGGGGGTGATTTTCCTGATGTTCTGCCTCGGCCTGGAGTTCAGCCTGCGCAAGCTGTTCAAGGTCGGCGCCACGGCGTTTATTGCGGCGTTCCTCGAGATCGTCCTGATGATCTGGATCGGCTATGAAATCGGCCGCTGGTTCGACTGGAACACCATGGACTCGCTGTTCCTCGGCGCGATTCTGGCGATCTCCTCGACCACCATCATCGTCAAGGCCCTCAATGATCTGAAGATGAAAAACGAGCGCTTTGCGCAGTTGATCTTCGGCGTGCTCATCGTCGAAGACATCCTCGGCATCGGCATCATCGCACTGCTTTCAAGCATCGCCGTCAGCGGCACGGTCAGTTCCGGAGAGGTGTTTTCCACGGTTGGCAAACTGTCGCTGTTCATGATCGTCGCGCTGGTCATCGGCATTCTGCTGGTGCCGCGACTGCTGGCCTATGTGGCCAAATTCGAAAGCAACGAGATGCTGCTGATCACCGTGCTCGGCCTGTGTTTCGGCTTCTGTCTGCTGGTAGTCAAACTCGAATACAGCATGGTGCTCGGTGCGTTCCTGATCGGCGCGATCATGGCCGAGTCGCGACAACTGCTAAAAATCGAGCGTCTGATCGAGCCGGTTCGCGACCTGTTCAGCGCGATCTTCTTTGTCGCTATCGGGCTGATGCTCGATCCGATGATTCTGCTCGAATACGCGTGGCCGATTGCGGTGATCACCGTAGCCGTTGTACTCGGCAAGATGTTGTCCTGCGGTCTCGGAGCGTTTATCGCCGGCAATGACGGACGTACCTCACTGCGCGTGGGGATGGGGCTGTCACAGATTGGCGAATTTTCCTTCATCATCGCCGCTCTCGGGATGACGTTGCAGGTGACCAGTAACTTCCTCTACCCGGTCGCCGTGGCGGTGTCGGTGATTACCACATTGCTGACGCCGTATCTGATCCGCGCGGCTGATCCGCTGTCGATCAAGTTGTCCGCGGCTGTGCCCAAGCCTCTCGGCCGCGTGCTGGGCATGTATGGCGAATGGCTGCGCAGCATTCAGCCGCAAGGCGAGGGTGCGATGCTGGCGTCAATCATTCGCAAGATCTTGCTGCAAGTCGGCGTCAACCTGGCGCTGGTGATTGCGATCTTCTTCGCCGGCGCGTATTTCGCTGAACGCATCTCGCTGTGGCTGCAAGACTGGATCAGCGATCCGAGCTGGCAGAAGGCGTTGATCTGGGGCGGGGCATTGTTGGTGTCGTTGCCGTTCCTGATCGCCGCTTATCGCAAGCTTAAGGCGTTGTCGATGCTGCTGGCGGAGATGGGTGTGAAGCCCGAGATGGCCGGGCGTCACACACAGCGAGTGCGCCGGGTGATCTCCGAAGTGATCCCGATTCTCTCGCTGCTGGTGATTTTCCTGCTGCTGGCAGCCTTGTCGGCCAGTATCTTGCCGACCAACAAGTTGCTGGTACTGATCGCCGTGGTGGCTGCGGCCGTGGCGGCGCTGCTCTGGCGCTGGTTCATCCGCGTGCACACGCGGATGCAGGTGGCGCTGCTGGAAACCCTCGACAACCATAAGGAGTCGTCGGGGCATTGACCATACGGGGCGGCTGGCCGATCAGCTTTCCAGCCAGACGTCCCGCGCCCAGTGCCATACCGATTCCCAGGTTTCCTCGGCAATCAACTCTTCTTCGGCTTGCCACAGCACCACAGTTCCGTCTTCTTCGACACAGTAGTAGTCGTCGCCGTCCTGACAGATCGGGATCAGCCCGCGATCTACACCGACATCCCAGGCGTTGGCGGCAACATCCGGCAAGTAGGTGTGGGATTGTGGATCGGTAACGGTCACCGGTTCGAGGCTGCCGTACACCACATCGCTGACGGTCAGCAAAAACTCTTTAAAGACAAACGGAATATCGATGAACAGTTGTTCTTCGATTTCGACCAGCAGATCTTCGTCAGGCAACTCCAGGGGAACCGGTACCGGTTCGTTGGCTTCGCGCAGTTGTTCGATGATTTCTTCCACGTCCGGGATCCTCTTGCTTGAATGGCGCGGTTTATATGGGCCGGTTTATACAGTAGCTCGCTATAGATGCAACCGCGAAATAGAAAACCCCAGCCGAGGCTGGGGTTTTTTATTACGGCAAGTGACGCCTGGAAGGGATCAGCCGTTCTGGCGGATGCCGGCAACCAGCCAAGGCTGGTTCTCGCCCTGCGGACGTTCCATGTTCCAGCTTTCGCTGAACACTTCGCCCTGGTCGAAACGCGAGGTCTTCGACACACCGCTGAAGGTCAGGGTGGCGATGGTCTTGTCGGCGCGGTCATCCACACCATCCAGTTGCACTTGGAGGTTGTCGATGTAGGTCGACTGGAACGCATCGCCCAGATCCGCACGCTCACGCTTGAGGAACTCGAGCATTTGCGGGGTCACGAACTCGGCGATCTTGTCCATTTCGTTGGCGTCCCAGTGCTGCTGCAGCGCCTGGAAGTGGCTGCGGGCAGCTTCAAGGAAGTTATGCTCATTGAACCAGGCTGGCGCGTTGATCACCGGACGAGCGGCGGCGGGTGCGGCCGAACCACCGAAGATCGAACCCATGGCGGCAGGCTTCTGCTCGAACACTTCACGCTGCATCGGCGCGCCGGCCGGAGCGAACTGCTCCTGCTGCTTGCGTCGACGCGCGGCGATGAAGCGGAAGATCACGAACGCGATCACGGCCATGATCAGGATGTCGAAGATCTGCATGCCCTGGAAGCCGCCGCCCATGAACATGGACGCGAGCAGGCCACCGGCGGCGATACCGGCCAGAGGGCCGAGCCATTTCGAAGCACCGCCGGCCTTGGCGGCAGCGCCTGCGGCACCGGCAGCACCTGCGGTCGCCGCAGCGCCGCCGACACCTGGAGAAGAAGGAGCCATCTGGCTGGTCTGGTGCGTCGGCGCAGCGCCGGCGCTTTTGCCACCACCAAAGCGCTTGGCGTTGGCGTCGAGGCTCATCGTCAGGCCGATGCACAACGCCATGGCGATGCTAAGAAAACGTTTCATAAAGGGAATTCCCGTTTGTGGAGACACGCGCGCCATGTTGCACAGCTGAAGTGTTACTGGCTAGCGAGAGAGTGTTTCGGGCTTTTGCCTGACAGGTTACGTTCAGCTCGGTCGGGACAATAAGGCCATGTACTTTTGGCTGTAGGAAATCGGGACAGGTTCAGTGAGAAAGCTCGTTTAGCGACGAAAAGCGAGCATCACCACACCTGCGGTGATCAGGCCAATGCCGCCCCATTGGCGCAGGTCGAGTTTCTCGCCCAGCAGGATCACGCCGAGCACCGCCACCAGCACCACGCTGAGTTTGTCCACTGGCGCGACCAGCGAGGCCGGACCGACTTTCAGCGCGCGGAAATAGCACAGCCACGACGCACCGGTTCCCAGGCCAGACAGCAGCAGGAACAGATAACTCTTCGCAGAGATCGATCCCAAAGATTGATATTGGCCCGTCGCATACAAAATCAAGGCCAGGCTGACGAGTACCACGATGGTGCGCAGCAGGGTGGCGAAGTCTGAATTGACGTTTTCGATGCCGACTTTGGCGAAGATCGCCGTCAATGCGGCGAAAGTCGCCGAGAGCAGGGCCCAGAATGTCCAAGAAGAAAAGAAGCCTGAGCCCATGGAAATTTCCTTTGATCAACCTGCCGACCCAGATCCTGTGGGAGCGAGCTTGCTCGCGAATGCCGCACCACGGTTTATCAGATCAACCGCGGTGATTTCATTCGCGAGCAGGCTCGCTCCCACAGAAAAGCGAAATCGGCGTCAGATCGCTTCCAGTTTGGCGTAACCGAGCATCAGCCATTTGCTGCCTTCGCTGAAATTCACCTGCACCCGTGCCTGGGCGCCGGCGCCTTCGAAGTTGAGGATCACGCCGTCACCAAAGATCGAATGGCGTACCGCCTGACCGAGGCTGAAACCCGTTTCCGGAATCTCGCTGCCGCTGAACAGATTGCTGCCGCTCATCGACTGATTGCCGCCGAACGGTCGGCTGACGCTGTTCGACAAGCGCACTTCCTGAATCAGGCCTTTCGGTACTTCGCGCACGAAGCGCGAAACCTTGTTGTAGGTCTCGCTGCCGTACAGGCGTCGGGTTTCAGCATAGGTCATCACCAGATTCTGCATCGCCCGGGTAATCCCCACGTAAGCCAGACGCCGCTCTTCTTCGAGACGCCCCGGTTCTTCCAGGCTCATCTTGTGCGGGAACAGGCCTTCTTCCATGCCCACGAGGAACACGTAAGGGAATTCCAGGCCTTTGGCGCTGTGCAGGGTCATCAGCTGAATGCTGTCTTCGTGTTCGTCAGCCTGAGTGTCCCCGGCTTCCAGCGAAGCATGGCCGAGGAACGCCGCCAGCGGCGTCAGTTCTTCATCCTCTTCGGTGTTCTCGAAGTTGCGCGCGGCGCTGACCAGTTCCTCAAGGTTTTCTACCCGGGCCTGGCCTTTCTCGCCTTTTTCCGCTTCGTGATAGGCGATCAGCCCCGATTGCTCAATGACGGTCTGCGTCATCAAGTGCAGCGGCATCTCCATGCACTTGGCGGCGAGATTCTCGATCAGCTCGATAAACGCACCCAGCGCACCGGCGGCGCGACCGGTCAGGCCTTTATTGGCGACCAGTTGGCGCATCGCTTCCCACATCGACACATCGCTGTGGCGTGCGTGATCGCGGATGGCTTCGACGGTTTTTTCGCCGATGCCTCGGGCCGGCACGTTGATCACCCGTTCCAGCGCTGCATCGTTGCCGCGACCTTCGAGCAAACGCAGGTAGGCCATGGCATTCTTGATTTCGGCACGTTCGAAGAAGCGCTGGCCACCATAAATGCGGTAGGGAATGCGCTCGCGCAGCAAGGCTTCTTCGAGAACGCGCGATTGGGCGTTGGAGCGGTACAGAATCGCGATATCGCTGCGGGCCAAGCCGGTTTTCAGCGCGCTTTCGATGGTTTCGACAACGTAGCGTGCCTCGTCGTGTTCATTGAACGCGGCGTACAGATTGATCGCTTCGCCGTCGCCGCCGTCGGTCCACAGCTCTTTGCCCAGACGCCCGGTATTGTTGGCGATCAAGGCGTTGGCGGCCTTGAGGATGCCGGCGGTGGAGCGGTAGTTCTGCTCCAGACGAATGGTCACCGAATCCGGGAAGTCGGAAGAATACTGATGAATGTTCTCGATTTTCGCGCCGCGCCAGCCGTAGATCGACTGGTCGTCGTCGCCGACCACCATCAGGCTGTCGCCGCCTTTGCCAAGCAGGCGCAACCAGGCGTACTGCACGGCGTTGGTATCCTGGAACTCGTCCACCAGAATGTGCCGAAAGCGCTTTTGATAATGCGCCAACAGGCCCGGGTGATCGCGCCACAGGTCGAGGGCACGCAGCAGCAGTTCGGAGAAATCGATGACGCCGGCACGCTGACACGCCGCCTCATAGGCCTCATAGATGCCGCGCATGGTCGCCAGGTACAAATCGCCGCTGGCCTGAATGTGTTGTGGACGCAGGCCTTCGTCTTTCTGGCCATTGATGAACCACTGCGCCTGACGCGCCGGCCAGCGTTGCTCGTCGAGGCCGAGTTCGCGGATCACCCGCTTGACCAGCCGTTGCTGGTCGTCGCTGTCGAGAATCTGGAAAGTCTGGCTCAGGCCTGCTTCCTGCCAGTGCGCCCGCAGCAAGCGGTGCGCCAGGCCGTGGAAGGTGCCGACCCACATGCCGGCCGGGTTGATCCCCAGCAACTGCTCGATGCGGTGACGCATCTCCGCAGCGGCCTTGTTGGTGAAGGTCACCGACAGAATGGAGTGGGGCGAGGCGTTTTCGACCTGGATCAACCAGGCGATACGGTGCACCAGCACTCGGGTTTTACCGGAGCCAGCACCGGCCAGGACCAACTGACGGCCAACGGGGGCTGCTACGGCCTGGCGTTGGGCATCGTTGAGGGAGTTCAGCAGAAGGGAGAGATCATCGCGCATCGGGGCATTCTAGGGTGCGCCGCAGGCCCGGGCAAACCGAGCTTTGCATTAGCCGATGAAACTCCCGTCGATGACGACCGGTCGGTCACTGGCTACAGGCATCGGCCCGCCGCGCTCCAAGGGTTTGGCCGGTGGCAAAGGACGGAAAAGTTTCGCTGAAATTATGATGTGGAGCAGTTTGGCAACGGGATCGGCTTGTGTATGCTCCGTCCACGTTTCGGGCGCACGCCCTCCTTATAAGAACAAGAACGTTGCCCATGACCCTCAGCTCCGAACTGTCGGGCCCCTCCGTGGATCCCCGGGTTATCCGCAAGCACTATGCCGTCGAGATGGCGGTCGAGCGCACGCGTCTGCTGTATCAGGGCTCGTTGTTGCCCACGCTGTTCATGTTGATCAATGGTCTGGTCTGCGCCGCTTTGCTCTGGAGCCCGCAGCGCTATTTCGTGGTCAGCGTCTGGCTGGTGTGGTTGCTGTCGCTGGTGGCGTTGCGGGTGATTCAGGTGGCGGCGTTCGATTCGGCGATCCCTGATCGTCAGGCGCAACCGATCTGGCGGCGGATGTTTCTGCTCGGCTCGACCATGACCGGCCTGACCCTGGCCGGCGCCGGCATTGCCCTGGTGCCGGCCGACAACTTCATCCAACAGGCTTGGGTGTTCGGCCTGATCGGCGCCGCAACCCTCTCGGCCAGCGTCGCCTACGCGGTGAGCCTGCCGGCGTTTCTGTCGTTTACCTTGCCCTGCCTGTTGCCGGCGATCGGTTATCTGTTCTGGGGCGGTGACGAGCAGGCGCGCGGTTGGGGCTGGCTCGGCCTGATTCTGCTCGGCTCGCTGAGTGTGGTCGCGTGGCAAGTCAATCGGCTGATCGATCGCGGCTTGCTGCGGCGCTTTCAGAATCAGCGCTTGATCGAACACCTGCAACAGACGCAGGCGCGCAGCGAACAGCTTAATCAGGAGTTGGCCAAAGAAATCGATCAGCGCCGCTGCGCCGAGGGCAAGTTGCGTGAAGCGCAGGTCGAACTCGAAGACCGCGTGGCACAGCGCAGCCTTGAACTGGACGCGGCCACTCAGGCCCTGAGCAAAAGCGAAGCGCGGCTGGCGCTGGCGCTGAAGGCCAGTGAGTTGGGGCTGTGGGACTGGAACCTGCAAACCGATGAGGTCCACCACACGCAGATTCAGGAACTGTTCGGCCTCGCTCCGGAATACGTCACGGCGCTTTTGCGCGACCTCAAGCCACGTCTGCATCCAGACGATGTGCCGACGCTGAAATACGCGTTGATCGAGCACTTGAAGGGGCGCACCGAGGATTATCAGATCGAATACCGCGTACGTCACGGCGATGGCCATTGGGTGTGGATCGAAGACCGAGGCCGCGCCGTAGAGCGCAGCGACAGCGGCCGGGTGATCCGCATGGTCGGCACCCGCCGCGACATCAGCGCCAGCAAAAGCCTCGAAGAGCAGCAGCGCCTGGCGGCGACCGTATTCGAAGCGGCCAGTGAAGGCATCGTGATTCTCGACCCGAACTATGCGCTGATCGCGATCAATCAAGCGTTCAGCCGCGTCACCGGCTACGACATCGAAGACATGCTCGGGCGCAATGTCGTCGAATTACCGTGCAGCCGCGATGCCCGCCGCCATTACGTGGCGATACGTCATGCCTTGGAGCAGCACGGCAGTTGGCAGGGCGAACTGGTGGAGACGCGCAAGAATGGCGAGCTGTATCCACAGTGGCTGCAACTGAATGCAGTGCGTGATGGTCGGGGAAATGTCAGCCATATCGTCGGCTTCTTCGCCGATCTGTCAGCACGCCGCGAATCCGAAGAGCGCATGCGCTATCTGACTCACTACGACGAGCTCACCGGGTTGGCCAACCGCTCGCTGTTCCGCGAACGCTTGCACGAAGCGCATCAGCGCTCGCGTCAGGGCCGACGCAGCCTGGCGTTGCTGCACATCAACCTGGACCGCTTCAAATTGCTCAACGACAGCCTCGGCCATGAGATTGCCGACCAGTTGCTGCAGAAAATGGCGCGCCGCTTGGTCAACGCCTTGCCGGAAGCGGACACCATCGCGCGGTTGTCCGGCGACGAGTTCGCCGTGCTGTTCGATGCCTACGGCAACCTGTCGAGTCTGGCCCGGGTCGCCACGCGCCTGTCGAGCAAGTTGCGCCTGCCACTGACGGTCGAAGGGCATGAGCTGGTGGTCAGCGCCTCGATGGGCATCAGCATGCTGCCGGACAATGCCCGGGAGATTTCTGCGCTGGTCAGTCAATCGAACATGGCCATGCAACATGCCAAGCACTTGGGCGGCAACAACTTCCAGTTCTACACCGACAGCCTTCAGGCCAGCACCCTTGAGCGCTTGCAGCTGGAAAACCATCTGCGCAAGGCCATCGAAGACAAGCAGCTGAAAGTGTTCTATCAACCGAAGCTGTGCCTGCAAACCGGGCGTTTGAATGCGGCAGAGGCACTGGTGCGCTGGGATCATCCAACCATGGGCCAGGTGCCGCCGGGGGACTTCATCGGGCTGGCCGAGGAAACCGGTCTGATCGGGCCGATCGGCGAATTCGTCCTGCGTCAGGCGTGCTGGCAGGCTTGCGAATGGCAGCGTCAGGGGCTGGAGCCGATTCGTGTTTCGGTGAACCTGTCGGTGCATCAACTGCGTCAGGGCAAACTGGTCAGTCTGGTGCGGCAGGTGCTGGAGGAAACCGGGCTGGCGCCGCACTACCTCGAACTGGAACTGACTGAGAGCCAGTTGCTCGATAGCGTCGAGCACATTATCGCGACCTTCCAGCAACTGCGCGATCTGGGGGTGAAACTGGCCATCGATGATTTTGGCACCGGGTATTCGTCGCTGAGTTACCTCAAGCGCATTCCGGTGGATTACGTGAAGATCGATCAGGCATTCATTCGCGGTTTGGGGGAGGGCAGTGAAGACGCGGCGATCACTCGCGCGATCATTGCCATGGCCCATGGGCTGTCACTGAAAGTGGTCGCCGAAGGTGTCGAGCGCCAGGAGCAGCTGGAATTTTTACGCGCCGAGCGTTGCGATGAAGTGCAGGGTTACCTGATCAGCCGGCCGGTGGAGGCGAGCGGTCTGGCCGGGCTTTTGCGCGAACAGGAAAAACCGTTTTAAGGGCTACATGCATCCCATCACGCCTGATATGGGGACATGGAGTTACGCATTGAGCAGGCAAAAAGCCGATTCATGTAGTATAACTACAAGCGTGCTACATCCTTGTCCATAAGAAGAGTCC
The DNA here is from genome assembly GCF_015461835.1 of Pseudomonas neuropathica. GTDB lineage: Bacteria > Pseudomonadota > Gammaproteobacteria > Pseudomonadales > Pseudomonadaceae > Aquipseudomonas > Aquipseudomonas neuropathica. The sequence goes on from NZ_JACOPX010000015.1 coordinate 94,689, forward strand.
AGCCCCTTGAATCTGCTGCAACACATCGCCCAGTCACGTCACCTGTTACGCAAGTCGGAGCTCAAGGTCGCCGACCACGTGCTGCTTGACCCTGCGGCAGTGATGCACAGTTCCATGGCCGACCTGGCCCACAGCGTTGGCATCAGCGAGCCGACCATCGTGCGCTTCTGTCGCGCCATTGGTTGCTCCGGTTTCCAGGATCTCAAGCTCAAACTGGCGCAAAGCCTGGCCGCCGGAGCCAGCTTCGGCCAGTTCGCAATCCATGAAGACGACTCGGTTGCCGATTACAGCCTGAAGATTTTCGACACCACGTTGCACACCTTGATGGAGGTTCGCGAGAAGCTCGATCCGGTTGAACTGCAGCGCGCGGTGACGTTGATGTCGCAGGCGCAGCGCGTCGAGTTCTACGGCTTCGGCGCGTCGGGCGCGGTGGCGGCGGACGCGCAGCACAAGTTCTTCCGTTTGCTGCTGACGGCGGCGGCGTATTCCGATCCGCACATGCAGGCGATGTCGGCGGTGACGTTGAAACCGACCGATGTGGCAATCTGCATTTCGCAGTCGGGGCGTTCCAAGGATTTGCTGATCACTGCCAATCTGGTGCGCGAGAGCGGGGCATCGCTGATTACCCTGTGTCCGAGCCAGACGCCTTTGGCCGAATTGTCGACGGTCAATCTGGCGATCGATGTGCATGAAGACACGGAGATTTATACGCCGCTGACGTCGCGTATCGCGCACCTGGTGGTGATCGATGTGCTGGCGATGGGCGTAGCGATGGCGCGCGGGCCGAGCCTGGTCAATCACCTCAAGAGCGTGAAGCGCAGTTTGCGCAGCTTGCGCCTGTCGCCCAAGGCCGCCAAAGCCCTGGATGATTGAGATCAAAAGATCGCAGCCTTCGGCAGCTCCTACACGGATCAATGTAGGAGCTGCCGAAGGCTGCGATCTTTTGCTTTTTGGGCGGCAACTTTCATCAAACCGTCATCCCTCCCGCCTATCGTGAAACTCCCGTCATCGCCTTGGGAGACTCGAAATGGCTCAGCCCTACGAAGAACGCAACAGCGCCGCGAAAACCCGTCGTCAGCAGGAAGACCAGCGCCGCATGGAATTTCGCCGCGCTATCGAAGATCGCTTCGAACTTCGCCAGCTTCAGGCCGAAATCGGCGACTTTCCCGAGATCAATCACTGGCAGGCAGCACCTTCCGCTTCCCGTCGAAGCGCTCAACCAGCGCGCTGATCTGCACACGTTCACTGCGGATAAACGCCAGGAAGGCGTGTGCTACCGGTGACAGGCGTTTGGCTTTGGCTTGGACCAGGCACCAGCTACGCAACAGTGGCAGTTCTTCGACCGGCAGTTCGACGAGCCCGCCGGTCGCCAGTTCCAGGTTCAGGGCGTGGCGCGTCAACAGCGCCAGGCCCAGACCCGCCTGCACACATTCACGCTGAGCTTCGGCCGAGGCCACTTCCTGAGTCTGAGTGAAGTGCACGCGTTTCTCTTTGAAATACTCTTCGCAGGCCAGTCGCGTGCCCGAACCCGGTTCACGGATCAGCAATGTATAGGGTTCAAGATCCTGCAAACGCAACGGGCCCATGTGCGCCAACGGATGATCCGGACGCGCCACGGCAACGATCGGATTGTTGAGGAACGGCAAGAACTCCAGGCCCATGTCCTGCGGCACCATCGACATAATCACCAGATCATCGCGGTTGTCCGACAGCCGCCGGATCACTTGACCACGGTTGACTACCGTCAATTGCAGATTCACTTCCGGGTGCTGGCGCTTGAACGCGGCGAACAGGTGCGGGACGAAGTATTTGGCGCTCGATTCGACCGCCAGTTTCAGCTGACCCTGCAGCGAACCCTGCATGTCGGACAGCTGCATATCGAGGTTTTCCAGACGCCCGAAGATGTCCCGGCTGGCGCGCTGAAGTGCTTCGGCGGCTTCGGTCATGTAGAGTTTTTTGCCGACATAATCGAATAATGGCTGCCCGATCAGCTCTTCGAGCTGACGAATCTGTAGGCTGACGGCCGGTTGCGTGAGCGACATTTCCTCGGCTGCGCGGCTGTAAGAGCGCAAATCACACACTTCGTTGAAGATCTGCAATTGACGCAATGTCATACGCATCAATGACTTACGCATTTCTTATAGGCTCTGTCGGCGGGCTGATTGTTTAACTATAAGTCTTTACTTATGGCTAACCCAATTTTTATTCATTTTTGTTAATCCCTCATGAGCGCTAGTGTGGACCTGCGACTGAATTGAAACATTTGGTCACGCGTCGACCTGGGTCTAGCAGGTCGTGGTGCCACCGGCTCAAGGGAACCTCCAAGTGATAACAAAGATCCTGATCGCCAACCGTGGTGAGATTGCCGTACGAATCGTACGAGCCTGCGCCGAAATGGGCATTCGCTCGGTTGCGATTTTTTCCGACGCCGACCGCCATGCGCTGCATGTGAAACGCGCGGACGAGGCCCACAGCATCGGTGCCGAGCCACTGGCGGGTTACCTGAACCCGCGCAAGCTGGTGAACCTGGCGGTTGAAACCGGCTGCGATGCGTTGCACCCCGGTTACGGTTTCCTTTCGGAAAATGCCGAACTGGCAGACATCTGCGCCGAGCGCGGGATCAAATTCATTGGCCCGTCGGCGGAAGTCATTCGCCGCATGGGCGACAAGACCGAAGCCCGGCGTAGCATGATCAAGGCCGGTGTACCGGTGACGCCGGGCACCGAAGGTAACGTCGCCGACATCGAAGAAGCCTTGGCCGAGGGTGACCGCATCGGTTACCCGGTGATGCTCAAAGCCACTTCCGGTGGTGGCGGTCGCGGTATCCGTCGCTGCAACAGCCGCGAAGAACTCGAACAGAATTTCCCTCGGGTGATTTCCGAAGCGACCAAGGCCTTCGGTTCGGCCGAAGTGTTTCTGGAAAAATGCATCGTTAACCCCAAGCACATCGAAGCGCAGATTCTCGGCGACAGCTTCGGTAACGTCGTGCACCTGTTCGAGCGTGATTGCTCGATCCAGCGCCGCAACCAGAAACTCATCGAAATCGCCCCGAGTCCGCAACTGACCCCGGAACAGCGCGCCTACATCGGCGACCTGTCGGTGCGTGCGGCCAAGGCTGTCGGTTACGAGAACGCCGGTACCGTGGAGTTCCTGCTCGCCGAGGGCGAGGTGTACTTCATGGAGATGAATACCCGGGTGCAGGTGGAGCACACCATCACCGAAGAAATCACCGGGATCGACATCGTCCGCGAGCAGATTCGCATCGCTTCCGGCCTGCCGCTGTCGGTGAAACAGGAAGACATTCAGCACCGGGGTTTCGCGTTGCAGTTCCGCATCAACGCCGAAGACCCGAAGAACAACTTCCTGCCGAGCTTCGGCAAGATCACCCGTTATTACGCCCCCGGCGGACCGGGTGTGCGCACCGACACAGCGATCTATACCGGCTACACCATTCCGCCGTTCTACGATTCGATGTGCCTGAAGCTGGTGGTCTGGGCGCTGACCTGGGAAGAGGCGATGGACCGTGGCCTGCGCGCCCTTGACGACATGCGTCTGCAAGGTGTGAAGACCACCGCCGCGTACTACCAGGAAATCCTGCGCAACCCGGAATTCCGTAGCGGCCAGTTCAATACCAGCTTCGTTGAAAGCCACCCTGAACTGACCAACTACTCGATCAAGCGCAAACCCGAAGAGCTGGCCCTGGCCATCGCCGCCGCCATCGCCGCCCACGCAGGCCTGTGAGGAATACAACAATGTCCAAGAAGATCTTCGTTACCGATACCATCCTGCGCGACGCTCACCAATCGCTGCTCGCCACCCGCATGCGCACCGAAGACATGCTGCCGATCTGCGACAAGCTCGACAAAGTCGGCTACTGGTCGCTGGAATGCTGGGGCGGTGCGACGTTCGACGCCTGCGTACGGTTTCTGAAAGAAGATCCGTGGGAGCGTCTGCGCCAACTGCGTGCGGCGCTGCCTAACACGCGCCTGCAAATGCTCCTGCGCGGACAGAACCTGCTGGGTTACCGCCACTACAGCGACGACGTGGTCAAAGCCTTTGTCGCTAAAGCTGCGGTAAACGGCATCGATGTGTTTCGTATCTTCGACGCGATGAACGACGTGCGGAACCTGCGTGTGGCCATTGAAGCGGTGAAGGCTGCCGGCAAACATGCACAGGGCACCATCGCTTACACCACCAGCCCGGTGCACACCATCGATGCGTTCGTCACTCAGGCCAAGCAGATGGAAGCCATGGGTTGCGACTCGGTGGCGATCAAGGACATGGCCGGTCTGCTGACTCCGTACGCCACTGGCGAACTGGTTCGCGCATTGAAAGCCGAGCAATCGCTGCCGGTGTTCATCCACTCCCACGACACGGCCGGTCTGGCGACCATGTGCCAGCTCAAGGCGATCGAAAACGGCGCCGACCACATCGACACCGCGATCTCCAGCTTCGCTTCGGGCACCAGCCACCCGGGCACCGAGTCGATGGTCGCTGCGCTCAAGGGCACCGAATTCGATACCGGTCTGAACCTCGAACTGCTGCAAGAGATCGGTCTGTACTTCTACGCCGTACGCAAGAAGTACCACCAGTTCGAAAGCGAGTTCACCGCCGTCGACACCCGCGTGCAAGTCAACCAGGTGCCGGGCGGGATGATCTCCAACCTCGCCAACCAGTTGAAAGAGCAGGGCGCCCTCAACCGCATGGCCGAAGTGCTGGCGGAAATCCCGCGTGTGCGTGAAGACCTCGGCTTTCCACCGCTGGTGACCCCGACCTCGCAGATCGTCGGCACCCAAGCGTTTTTCAACGTGCTGGCCGGCGAGCGCTACAAGACCATCACCAACGAAGTGAAGCTGTATCTGCAGGGCGGCTACGGCAAAGCGCCGGGCGTGGTTAACGAAAAACTGCGTCGTCAGGCGATCGGCAGTGAAGAGGTCATCGATGTGCGTCCGGCCGATCTGCTCAAGCCGGAAATGACCAAGTTGCGTGCCGACATCGGCGCACTGGCCAAGTCCGAAGAAGACGTGCTGACCTTCGCCATGTTCCCGGACATCGGTCGCAAATTCCTCGAAGAGCGTGCTGCCGGCACCCTCACGCCGGAAGTGCTGCTGCCAATTCCTGAAGCGGGCGGTGTGACAAAAGCGGGCGGCGAAGGCGTGCCGACCGAGTTCGTCATCGACGTCCACGGCGAAACCTACCGCGTCGATATCACCGGCGTCGGTGTGAAGGCCGAAGGCAAGCGTCACTTCTACCTGTCCATCGACGGCATGCCGGAAGAAGTGGTGTTCGAACCGCTCAACGAATTTGTCAGTGGAGGCAGCAGCAAACGCAAGCAGGCGTCGGCACCGGGTCACGTCAGCACCACCATGCCGGGCAACATCGTCGATGTGCTGGTCAAGGAGGGCGATACCGTCAAGGCCGGCCAGGCTGTGCTGATCACTGAAGCGATGAAGATGGAAACCGAAGTCCAGGCTGCGATTGCCGGCAAGGTCACCGCAATTCATGTGGCCAAGGGTGATCGGGTGAATCCGGGTGAAATTCTGATCGAGATCGAAGGCTGAGATAACGGCCGCGATCCAACGCTTTAAACCTCGGGGGGGCATGTGCTCCCCTTTTTTTTGCCTGAATTTTTCACCTGTAGGAGCTGCCGAAGGCTGCGATCTTTTGATGTTGTTTTGGGTAAATAAAAACAAAGATCAAAAGATCGCAGCCTTCGGCAACTCCTACAGAAAATGTTGTGTCAGTTAAAACGCCATGCGCCATTGGCCCATCACGCCGTGAGTGCGGCTGTCAGTGGCCATTTCACCGGTAAGACCAACGCCGACGGAGTGATTGGCTGACAGCCCAAGATCGAGGCCGGCATCCACCGACAGGCTGTTGCGATCCAGCGCGGCACCGGCAATTTCAAAGCGCTTGCCACCCTTGACCAGTTGCTGGCGGGTGTCGCTTTCAATCTCGCCAAAGGTGTGTTTCCAGCCGGCACTGAATCGCGGTGTCAGCGTCATGCCGTTGTCCAGCCGATTGGTTTTCGCCGTGCGCAGGCCAAAAGTGCTGCTGAGGTTGTCGCGGGTTTGTCCGAAGACTTTCAGCGCCGCATCCCCGCCGTTTTCACGGTAGCTGTCGCGTTGATAGCGCTGATAGCCGACGCTGGCGAACGGTTCGAGCGTCGCGTTGTGCCGGCCAATGTTGACCGCCAGTTCGGCAAAGGCTTGTTGGGTGTTGGCGTCGTAATTGCCCTTGAGGCGATCGCTGAAGCCGTTGAAGGCCACGCGACGTTTGCTGTCGCCGTCATGACTGGCGTAGGTCGCCCCGAGACGCAGTGAGAAGGGTCCGTCCTGACGTACGGCGTAGGCACCGAGGTGCCAGCTGTCGAGGTCGCCATCGTATTGCCGGGCATCGAGTCTGGTCTGCGATTTACCGCCGACCAGGCCGACATGCCATTGCTCGTTGAGCCGCCAGTCGGCGCCCATGACCAGGCCTTGGGTAGCGTGTTTGAGCGTGCTGTCGAAGTTGCGGTCGACTTTGCCACCATGGCCAAGCGCCTGAATCCACACGCGCCCGGAATCGGCAGCGCCGGCGGCCTGACGCGGCGAGTTGCCGGAACTGTAGGCAGAACCGTAACGGCTGTTCAGTTGCTGCATGGCCGAAAGCATGCTCGCGCTTACGGGAGTGATGCTGCTCAGCGTGGCTTTGGCGAGGTTTGCATTGCTGCCGGCGGCGAGTTGTTTGAGGGCGACCGGTGCGGTGGTTTTGTCGCTGGTCAGAAGCGCGGCGACTGCTGCGTTTGCAGGTTTTATAGGCGCAGGTGCGGGCTGTTCGGCGGTCTCGTTAACTTGCGCAGTAAGAGGTTCGTCCTGCATTGGCGATGGGACGGACTCTGCAATGGGAGTCGGCGCTGAAGTCGGAACAGGAACAGAAATTGGAGCTGGTGCAGACGCCCTCAATGGCGTTGGTGTCGCTGATGGCGCAGGTGCTGTTGGATCGACAATGGCCTCGGCAGCGGCACGAGTGTTGTCTGTCGTGGCAGCGCTCGAAAGCGGCTTACCGTTACGGGCGTAAGTCAGCCCGACGGACTTTTTGTTGTATTGCGGAGTGGCTGTCATGAAGGCGAGGTCGCTAACGACCGTACCGAATTCGCCTTCTACCTTACCGGCTTCGAGGATTTTGTACTGTTTGCTTTGCGGATATTCTCCCGGACCCGCAACGACTTTCAGGGTGGCGTCTTCCAGCTTGGCGGTGCCATCAACCTTGATCGTTTGACTGCCACCGGGGGTGACCTCATAAGCCAGTTCGGCGGTCGGGGACAAGTGCAAGTCGCCTTTCACGCGCGGGCTGCCTAGCACCTCATTGACGGTGAGCAGGCCGGCGACCTCCAGGCTTCCCACCACACCTTTACCGGCAAAGCTGCCACCGCTCTCGACATATACGTCGCCCTTAATGCTCCCCAGGTTGGTCAACGCGGTACCGCTGTTGACCAGCACGCCCTCCTTGAAGTCTCCCTTGGAACTCAGCGCCCAATCGCCCCGGCTGAGGAACAGGCCGTTGAAATTACGTGTGTCTTTCAGCTCGCCGCCTGCCGCTGCATCCAGGAACAGGACGTTATCTCCCCCGCCACCATCCAGCAGGCCGGTAAAGCTTGCGCCGTCCGTGAGCGTGATCAGATCGTTTACAGCGGTACCTTTAAACGTTTCTTCAGGGTTTTTAAAAGCGATGGGCACCGTACTTGGGTCGGTGAGAAATCCCTTGAGTCGTTCAAGCGCCATTTCTTTAGCGCTGGTTTTGGGCAATTCATTGGCATTCACGACTGCGGTTGAATCAGCGACTTCAGAGGATTGCTGAGCGTTGGCAAGCTCTACACAAGCCAGCGCCAGCGAAATGGCCAAAGCCAAGTGTTTTGGTTTGAAAGTGTGTTGAAGGGGCATTAGGTAGGGCCTTTTTTGAAAGGAGACCCAACTCTATTGATGCACCCGAAAATCCGATGTCGGCTGCTTCCCGCAGGCTTGCAGGCGACATCGCATCGTTTTGTAGAAAATGACCGTGTGATCTGGAACCAGGATTTTTACTCGGCAGCAGCGGCTCTTTTTCCTACAAGCATTCAAGACCCCGCCGGCTGTTCAACCCTCAAAAGCTCATCTGCCACTGCCCGATCAACCCGTGATTGCGGCTGTTGCTGCCGATCTCACCGCTGTATCCCAAACCCAGCGTGTGCCGCGCCGAGATCCCCACGTCCAGTCCGGCCTCCAGCACCAGACTGTCACGGTCCAGCGAGCTGCCATCGACACTGAACGCCGTGCCGCCAGTCACAAACGCCTGCCGCGTCGAGCTGCCGACATCGCCGTAAGTGTGTTTCCAGCCAGCAGCCATGCGCGGGGTCACGCTCATGCCGTTGTCGAGGCTGCTCAAGTGCGCCAGGCGCAGGCCGAAGGTGCTGCTGAAGTTGTCCTGGGTCTGGCTGTCGACTTGCAGCGCGGCGGCGCCGCCTTTTTCCTTATAGCTGTCGCGGTGGTAGCGCTGATAGCCGAGGCTGGCGAACGGCTCGGCACTGAGGCGGCCGCTGCCCATGGCATAGCCGAGTTCGGCGAAGGCTTGCTGGCTATCGGCGTCGTAGTCGCCTTTCGGGCGGTCGCTGAAACCATTGAAGGCGATGGTGCGTTTGCTTTCGCCCTGATGGCCGCTGTACGCCGCGCCGAGGCGCAAAGCGATCGGGCCGTTCTGGTGCAGCGCGTAGACGCCGGCGTGCCAGCTCTCGACGTTGCCGTCGACGCCGGTCGCGTCCAGATCGGTTTTCGAATAACCACCCAGTACGCCCAGGCGCCACGCTGGATTCAGTGACCAGTCGGCACCCAGCACGCTGCCCTTGGTGCGTTGTTCCAGACCACTGCTGCCATGTTCGCCATCGAGCTTGCCGTAGCCGCCGATGCCTTGCAGCCAGAGCCGCCCGCGAGCGTCAGGATCATTCAGATTACGCGCCTCGGACGGCACGCCATTGGCTGCCAGCACGGGGGTGTCGCGCTGATCGAGGCCGACCAGCAGTCCCGGGCTGGCGCCCATCTGCTGCATGGCCGAGAGCATGCTGCTGCCGACCTGACTGCTGGCGCCGAGGGTGGCGCTGGTCAGGTTGGCATTGCTGGCACCGGCCAGTTGCTCGATCGCCGCGCCGGCGCTGCTTTGGCTGGTATTGAGCAAGGCGTTGTACAAAGCGTTGTCTTTGCCGATTGAGGCGAGGCTGTTGGCGGCGTTTGTGCCGTTGCCAGTCGTGGCGAACTCATTGAACGCCACATCATTGCGGGTGTAGGTCAGATCGACTTGCGTGGGCGTGTAGGCGAGAGTCGGCGTCAGGAATGCGTAGTCGCTGCTGACCTTGCCGAAGGTGCCGTTGACCTGCGCCGCTTGCAGCACGGTGTAGCGGCTCTGCCAGGGATAGGTGCCGCTGCCGGGATTGACGGCGAGCGTTGCGCCGTTGAGGTTGGCGATGCCGCCGACCTGTACCGGAGCGCTGCTGCCGTCGGCATTGACGCCGTAGGCGAGGGTGCCGGCGCTGCCCATGTTCAAGTCGTGAACGATGGTGGCGCGGCCGAGTCCGGTGTCCGTGCGTAGCGTGCCGTTGACGTTGAGATTGCCCACCGAACCGCCACCGGCATACACACCGCCAGCGTCGACGGTCAGGTTGCCAGCGATGCTGCCTTGGTTGATCAGGGTGGCGCCGTTGCGCACCGCGCCGCCGTCGCTGAAATCGCCACTGCCCGACAGCGTCCACGCGCCTTGCTTGACCTCCAGCCATTCAAAGTTGCGACTGGCGCCGAAGCTGCCACCGGCCGCGTCCTCCATCACCACGCGGTCGTAACCGCTGCCGCCATCCACCACGCCGACAAAGCGACTGCCGTTGCGCAAGGTCAGGCTGTCGTTACCGCCACCCAGATCCAGCGCCAGGCCATTGCTGCCGCTGATCGTGCCGCCGTTGATGACGTTGTCGGTGAACTCACCGACGAACTTCACGCCGAAACCGTTGAGGCCTTGGATGGTGCCGAAGTTTTCCAGGGTGGTCGCCGCCAGCCCCGAACCGCCGCTGCCATCGTCGACCAGAATGGCGCTGTCGGCACCGCTGATCAGTGCACCGCTGGCGTTGAGAATGTAACCGCCACCCAGCGCGATACCTTCACTGCCGTTGGCGAAACCGCCCTTGTCGACACCGCCTGCACCGACGCCTTGAATGGTCCCGTAGTTTTCGATGTGGGCGACCTTGTCGATGTCCACACCGTCGCCGTCACCGTTCGCTTGCAAGCCTGAGTAAGCACCGGTGATGGTGCCGTGGTTAATCACCGTGCCATCGCCGTCGGAACCGAAGCCGGAACCATTGCGGCCGGTGATCTGCCCGTAGTTGATCAGCGTCGCGCCAAGATCGGTGGTGATGCCGTGCCGGCCACCGGAAATCACCCCGTAGTTGGTCACACTGACGCCGCTCGCGGAATCGATATCGATGCCGTCGAATTTCTCGTCGGCATTGTGCGAATCGCCGGTGGAAATCTCGCCGTAGTTGGTAATGGTCGCGTTGGCCCCGGTCTTCATGCCGTCGCTGGCGTCGCCGCGAATCAGCCCGCCGGCGCGGTTGATAATGGTGGTTTTCACCCCGTCGCTGCGCAGCGCATCCAGATCCAGGCCTTGGCCGGTGGTGGAGCGAATCACGCCGCTGTTGTCGATCAACAGACTGCCGCTGACAAAGTTGCTGTCGATGCGCAAAGCGTCGTTGGCGCCGAGAATCTGCCCGCCGCTGCGGTTGTAAATCGTGTAGTTGCGCGCCTGGGTCAGGTCGCCACTGCTGTCGATGGCCCGGCCACCGCTGGAAACGATTTTGCCGGCGTTATCGATCACCACACCGGCACCGCTGGTGCTGTCTTTCAGGCTCACGGCCTTACCGCTATTGGTGATGCTGCCCGGCGCGGAAATTGTCAACGTGTCGCTACCGGCAAGCGTTTGCGCTGCCGTGGTGGCGGTGTCGATCTGCACGGTTTTAGCGTTTGCCGATGTGGCAGCGATCAACAGGGCAATGGCGAGGGACAGACGCTGGGGCGGGAACGGCATGGTCGGACGGCCTTTTTGTTATAAGCGGGCCGTCCTGTATAGCGAAGGGTTTTTACAGAATGATGTCGGTGGCTGATCTGCATTATTTTGCATTCAGATTTCGCTTGCCAGGAGTAAATCTGCATTTTGTTGCAGATTTTGGCGTTCTATCAGGCTTTGAATGCACTACATTGCATCCGGCATCAATGAAGGCTCTGTTGAAATGTATTTAAAAGTAGAGGAAATGAAAGAGTGGGATCTGCAATGAGCATGACGGTAGCTGAGCGCACGGTGCTCATCGAAAGCATTCAAGAGGCGCTGGCCCAAGGGACGCTGGAGATCGGTGAAGCCGTTCGCCGTTTGCGCGTGGAAGTGACCGGTCTGCATCAGACCCAGTTTGCGAAGATGTGCAAAATTTCGGTGCGCACGTTGGTGCATATCGAACACGGCGAGGGTAACCAGACACTTAAATCGTTGAATGCAGTGTTTCGTCCGTTTGGCCTGAAAATGGGCGTTGTGCGGGTACGCCGAGAGCCCCATTAAAACCCGACGCAACCCGCAAGGTGCCGATCCCCCTAGCTCCGTCGCACGTAAGCCTTGCCGTAATGACGCTCCATGCGTGCCTGAATCAACTCCAGTCCAATCGACATCAGCCAGTAGATGATCGCTGCCGTCGTCAGCATTTCGATGTAGCGGTAGCTTGAGCGTCCATAGGACTGGGCGAGAAACATCACTTCCCAAACGCCCATGACCGAAATAAGCGACGAGTCCTTGAGCATCGAGATGAACTGGTTGGTGGTGGGTGGGATGATCGTGCGCATGGCTTGCGGCAGGGTGATGCGCCAGAAAATCACTGTCTCGCGCATCCCCAAGGCCAGCGAAGCTTCGCGCTGGCCGTGGTCGACCCCGAGGATGCCGGCGCGGAAGATTTCGCTGAGATAGGCGCCGTAGTTCAACGACAAGGCAATGATGCCCGCGACGATGGCGCCAGGCACGATGCCCAGTTGTGGCAAGCCCAGGTAGATCAACAGGATCTGAATGAGCAGTGGCGTGCCGCGAAAGAACGAGGTGTAAAAACTGGCGATGCCGAACGCCACGGCGCTTTTCGACAGACGCGCCAATGCCGTGATGAAGCCCAGCAGGGACGAGGCCACAATCGAGCACATACACAGGAAAAGCGTCAGCGCCGCGCCTTGCAGAAAGCCGTTGGGCGCCAGGTGCAAGCCGACCAGGTTGGGCAGTTTGTCGAGGATGATCGAGAACTTCAGATCGAAGCTCAGGAAGAACCCGGCGAACAGGCAGAACAGCGCTGCCCATGTCAGGTACAGCCGCGTACGAAAACCGAACATCCGTTGCAGGCGTGATTCAGCCACCGGTTGCGGTGGCTGTGGCGGTGTCGGGAAAGAAGTCATTGGCTGATATCGGCGCCGATCCATTTTTGCGACAGCTTGCTCAGGGTGCCGTCCTGCTTCAGTTGCGCGAACACCTCGCGCACTTTGGCATCCCATTGCGCGTCACCCTTTTCGATGGCCACCGAATTCGGCTCCGAATACAGCGGCGCGCCGGCCAGTTTGAAGCGCTTGTCTTCGTTCAGGCGTGGCTGCGCGGTGACGAGGTTGGTGAGGATTGCATCCAGACGAACACCAGCTCCCAGGCCCAAGTCCTGGAAGGCGACGTTGTCGGTGTCGTACGGCGCGATCTGCACATCTTCGAACGGATATTGCAACTGCGTGTCTTCGGCACCTTCGATAACCAGGTTCTTGTTCAGATAGCTTTCGTAACTGGACGCGCTGGTGAGGCCGACTTTTTTGCCACTCAGATCCTTGGCGTCGTGGATCCGCTCATCCTTGGCGTTGACCACGATCACGGCGGGTGAGGCGTAGTACTCGACCGGAAAGTCGAACACCTCGGCGCGGGCCTTGCTCGGCGTCATCGAGCAGATGCAGATGTCGTAGCGCCCGCTCCAGCGGCCGGCGGCAATGACGTCCCAGGACGGCGTTTCGAGTCGCAGCTTGACGCCTAACTTGTCAGCCACGGCTTTGGCGACATCAACGTCGAAGCCATCAAGTTGATTCTGGTCATTGAGAAACGAGAACGGTGGATAGCTTTCCATCAGCACGCCGACCAGTTCTTTTTTTTGCTCGATACGGTCCAGCGTGGTGCCACCAAAGGCTTGCGTGGAGGCGGCCAGAATCGTCAGGCCCAGGGCCAGTAGCGGTTGAAGTTTCACAGTCGATCCCTGGGTAAAAAAGAGGTTGTTTTTAACGGAATGGTGCGTATTAAATAGTTATAAGAACGACTCTGGTAGTGAGTTATTTTCATAAGCATATGAGTGAAAAGCATATGGGCGCAGGCAGCACGATTATTCTCGATGGCGGCATGGGCCGTGAGTTGCAGCGCGCCGGAGCGCCATTTCGTCAGCCGGAGTGGTCGGCGCTGGCGTTGAGCGAAGCACCGCAAGCGGTGGAGGGGGTGCATACCGCTTATATCGCCAGTGGCGCCAATGTGATTACCACCAACAGTTACGCCGTGGTGCCGTTCCATATTGGCGAAGAGCGCTTCGCCGCTGAAGGGCAGGCGCTGGCAGCGTTGGCCGGTGAGCTGGCGCGACGTGCGGTGCAGGCCTCGGGGAAATCCGTGCGAGTGGCTGGCTCATTGCCGCCGCTGTTTGGCTCCTATCGTCCGGATCTGTTCAACGCCGACCGAGTGACCGAGTTGCTGGCGCCGTTGGTCATTGGTCTGGCCCCGCACGTTGATCTGTGGCTGGCGGAAACCCAAAGCTCGATCATCGAGGCGCGTGCCATTCACGCCGGGTTGCCGAAGGATGGCAAACCGTTCTGGTTGTCGTTCACCTTGAAGGACGAAGACACTGATGAAGTGCCGCGCCTGCGCTCTGGTGAGCCAGTCGCCGAAGCCGCTGCGGTGGCGGCTGAATTGGGTGTCGAGACGTTGTTGTTCAATTGCAGTCAGCCAGAAGTGATCGGTGCCGCGATTGATGCCGCGCGTGAAACCTTCGAGCGTCTGGGGGTGAAGATAAACATAGGTGCCTACGCCAATGCGTTTCCGCCGCAGCCAAAAGAGGCTACGGCCAATGATGGACTTGATCCGTTGCGCGATGACCTGGATCCGCCGGGTTACTTGCACTGGGCGATTGACTGGCAGCAGCGCGGTGCCAGCCATCTGGGTGGTTGCTGCGGGATCGGGCCGGAACACATTGCTGTGCTGGCGCAGAAACTGGTGTAACCGCAGATCAAAAGATCGTCCGAACGCGGCCCGAGCCTGCGGCATCTCCTACAGGGTGAACGTCAATCCCGTGTAGGAGCTGCCGCAGGCTGCGATCTTTTGCTTTTCAGGTAATCACGATCGGCAATCAACCAGGCCTTTCACCTGCCCGTCGGGCGTCTGATTTTCATCCGACAGCCACTGCTCGAACCCTGCCGCAATCGCCGGCCACTCGCCATCCAGTATCGAGTACCACGCGGTGTCGCGGTTCTGCCCCTTGACCACCATGTGCTGACGGAACACCCCCTCAAAGCTGAAACCCAGACGTTCGGCGGCGTATTTGGAGCGGGCGTTGCCGTTATTGCATTTCCATTCGAGGCGGCGGTAGCCGAGGTCGAAGGAATATTTGGCCAACAGGTACACCGCTTCGGTGCTTCTCGGCGAGCGCTGCATCGGCGCGCCGAAGGTGACATGGCCGATTTCGATACGGCCCTGGGCCGGGACAATCGACATCAGGCTGAGGATGCCTTGTACCTGACCGCTGGCGCGATCGACGACGCTGAAGAAATACGGGTCGCTGGCGGCCGCGTGGTTGTTCAGCCAGGCGTTGAACGTATCGCGCTCGGGGAACGGGCCGTAGGGCAAATAATCCCAGAGTTTCGGGTCGGCACCGGGGCCTTCGAGTGCGGCGAACAGCTGGTCACCGTGGCGCGCCGGGTCGAGTCTTTCCAGACGAATAAAACGCCCTTCAAGCAAGGTGGCGGTGGGGGCGGGGACGCCTTTCCAGTCAGCGAGTGAAGCGATCATGCGTGCGTCTCCTTAAAGGGCTTGGCGAAACTGGATGAAGCCAGGGCGTTCGGCGATACGCTCGTAGAGCTGGATCGCGGTGGCGTTGGTTTCGTGGGTCAGCCAGTGCACTTTGCAGCAGCCGTCAGCCTTGGCGGTGGCGTAAACGTGTTCGATCAATAGGCGGCCGACGCCGGTGCCGCGGGTTTCGGGTATCACCAGCAAGTCCTGCAGGTAGCAGGAGTCTTCGATGCTCCAGTTCGAACGGTGATAGATGTAATGCACCATGCCTACCGCTTTACCGCCAGCCCAGGCGAGGGCGGCGTGGGTAGGTTCGTTCGGGTCGAGAAAGCGCTGCCAGGTGCTGTGCGTCACAGCGTCCGGCAGTTCGGTGTTGTAGAAACGCAGGTAGGCCTGCCATAGCGGCAGCCAGGCGGCGTGGTCGTCGGCGCTGGCCGGGCGAATGTCGATCTGACTCATGTTGATTTCCTTAGCGCATCAATCGGGCGAGGGTTTGATCATTGATGTCCGGGCTGGCCGCCAGACCTTCGCGGACGCCGGCAATGTCTTCGGCGCTGCGGTTCTGGCTGAGCTTGCGCTTGCCTTCGAGGCGGTCGATGGGGATGGCGAAGCCGACAATCGCTTTGAGCATGCCGTCGATGTAATCGGCAGGCGCGTCGGCGACCGACCACGGTTGCGTGCGGCCGGCTTCATGACGGTCGGTGAGGGTGCTGACGATGTCGAGCAGGCGTCCGCCATCGCTGAAGGTTTCGGCGTGGCCATAAGCGTGCACGGCGATGTAGTTCCAGGTCGGCACGACTTTGCCGTGTTCGGCCTTGCTCGGGTAAAAGCCCGGGCTGACGTAGGCATCGGCGCCGGCGAAGATCAGCATGGCTTCGGCGCCGTCGCGCAGGTCTTTCCACTGTGGGTTGGCGCGGGCCAGGTGTCCGTACAGCGTGCCGTATTCGCCTTGTTCGCAATGCAGCAGCACCGGCACATGGCTGGCCTGCAAGCCGCTTTCGCCATGGCTCACCAGAATGGCGAGGCGGGTGGCGAGAATCAGTTCGTGCAGTTGGGACAACTCTTCGATGGCAAAGGCGCGTGGCGTGTACATGGGCAGATTTTCCTTGGCGAATGCCAGCATCCTAGGCAGGCTATTGGTCTGTTGTAAGAGCCATTGATGACCAATTTCATAGGTCCATTGCCATGCCCGATTCGCCGCTGTTATCCATGCCGTTCAACCCTGCCGGGATCGAGCTTGATCGCCGTCAGGGTTTGAGCCGTCAGCTGTATCAGGCTTTGCGCCTGCGGGTGCTGGATGGACGACTGGCGAGCGGCACGCGGTTGCCAGCCAGTCGCGATCTGGCGGCGGCGTTAGGGATTTCGCGCAACAGCGTTGTGCGCGCCTACGATCAACTCTATGCCGAGGGTTTTATCGAAGGGCGAGTGGGGGACGGAACCTACGTCGCACAATTGATGCCAGTAGCGGTCCCGGCAAAAAAACTATCCACAAAAGTATCCACAGGCTTTTCAACAAGCTTACCCACAGCCTTATCCACAAATTGGCTGGATTTACCTGTGGTTTCATCCAGTAAAGTTATCCACAACGGTGGTTTTTCGCGCATTGAAAACAACCATTTGTCCAAGCCACCGAGCGGTCCACCGCGAGCCTTTCGGGTCGGGGTTCCGGCGTTTGATCTGTTCCCGTTCGAGGTGTGGGCCAAGCTGAATGCGGCTTTCTGGCGTAAACCGGATCTGGAGCAATTGTGTTACGGCGATCCGTCCGGTGATGCGCGCCTGCGCGCCATGATCGCCGCTTATTTGCGCAGTTCGCGCGGCATGCAGTGTTCACCTGAGCAAATTGTGATCACCAGCGGCGCACAGCAAGGCATTAGCCTTTGTGCACAGTTGCTGGTGGAGCCGGGCGATGGCGTGGCGATCGAGAATCCGGGCTACCGCGCGGCCGGTCATGCGTTCGCGGTGGCAGGAGGTCGTTTGCAGGGTATTGCCGTGGACGAGGAGGGCATGGACTGCTCGGCGTTGTCGGCCACCGGGGATTGTCGGGTGGCGTATGTGACGCCCTCTCATCAGTACCCGACAGGCGTGGTGATGAGTCTTGCCCGGCGCCTCGAACTGCTCGCTTGGGCCGAGCGCAACCAAGGCTGGATCGTCGAGGACGACTACGATGGCGAATACCGCTACACCGGTGCGCCGCTGGCGCCGTTGGCGGCACTCGATCGACAGGGGCGAGTGCTGTATGTCGGCACCTTCGGCAAGGTTGCCTTTCCGGCATTGCGCCTCGGTTATCTGGTGCTGCCGCCGGCTCTGGTCGATGCCTTCTCGCAACGCCGCGCGGTGGATGTCCGCCATTCCGAGGTCAGTACCCAAGCGGTGATGGCCGAGTTCATGGCGGCCGGGCATTTCCAGCGGCATATCCGGCGTATGCGCCGCGCCGCCCTTAGCCGTCGCAACACCTTGCTCGACGGTTGGCCGGCAGCCATTGCAGGTGTGGGCGACTTACCCGCTGTCTCGGCCGGACTGCACTTGACCGTGGCGGTCGACAGCATCGAGCGCGAGCAGCAACTCATTGAACAAGCCGCCCGCGCCGACGTGGAGATCAACGGCTTGAGCAGCTACTGGCTGCCCGATTCCACGACGCCTCCGGACCAGCGGGCCGGGTTGGTGCTGGGTTTTGCTGCAGTCCCTGAACCGGCGATCAAAGCGGCGCTGACTCGGTTGCGACAGGCGTGGCAGGTGTGAGAAACAGCGCTCGCGCAGACTTGTCGGAAATACCGCTGCGATGGATTTCGATCAGCGCCTGATTGCTCAGAAAACGTGGCTCATAGGCCCCACCCATACGTCGCTGAGCCACGGTTTTCATATGCCCGTCGGGAAAAGGTGTCACGGGGGCTTGCGCGCTGCTGTAGTGGAAATGTGCGTAGCACAATACCTTGTTGGTGTGAGCGTCGCGTATTTCGTACTCGTCGAGGAAACCCAGATCCTGACCTTTGAGCCGGCGTCGAGTCACGGTTTGTGAGATCTTCACTTCGCCTTTTTCTTTCAACCACTGGACCCCAGCCCCAGTCGGTGGCTGTTGCTTGACCATTTTGATACGGGTGCTGGTGCCTTTTTCGTCAAGGGAGTTGGCGGCCTCGTCAAGTTTGTGGCCAAGTTCTTCAGTGGGCTTCTTGAGGTCGGCGGTGAGATTGCTGGCGGTCAATGCTTCATCGATTGCCGCGTTGGCTTTGCGCAAGGCAGCGGCATGTTTGTGATAGTCCTCCTCGGCCTCGACAGGCAGACGCCGCCCCCGTTTGAGCTGGGCCTCGATACGGCGGTGGAATGCGGTCAACCCGTCGATCAGGGCCTGACCTGCACGAATGCTGGTATTGAGGGTGGCACTGGCCTTGGGCGCTTCGGGTTTTACCGTGCGTTGTTCGACCCAGATACCGGGTGACTCTTCCTCGAATGTTGCGATGACCCCTTTCAGGGGGTTCCGTACTTCCACCACGTCGGAGTTTTGACCTTTGATGCGCTTTTTCCGAACACCGACCACCGTGCCCCTGGATTTGGTCTTGATGATCTGGCGCGTCGATGATCTCGGCCTCGAAGGACCCGGCGTCGGTTCCAGCAGGTGCTTGTAACGAAGCAGTTCGGCCAGCTTTGTATCCGTACGCGCTTTGAACCCGATCACTCGTTTGCGCACATTCTCCAGGCGCTCGGTATAGATCTGCTCGGGATAGTCGATGAGCAGATCGCCCAAGCGTTGATCAATGGTGGAAAACTGTTCGGCGACATTGCTCAAGACGTCCGTGCGTTCGCGCAGGTTGTCCAGGCTTTCATCGGCCGTCAGATTCAACGTGCTCTGGATGCTCAGCGCCGCGTCTTCGATGAGACTGGCAAGCGCCTCATAGGCGTTGGCAGCAGTCGCCGTTTCACCAGCCTTGATGCAGATCTCCTGGCCAAGACTGATCTGTAAAAGCTTGAGGTCGTTCAATTCATAGTCGGGCAGTTTCTTGCTATAGGTGCGAACAACCTCGACAGCTTTTTTTCCCAGCAACTTCAATTCAGCAAAGTGGGTCTCGGCCAACTCCATTTTTTCAATGATGGCCTGAGTCTGATCCGTCATTTCTTCAAAAATCCGAACAAATGATCGCTGTTCGAAACCGGCCTCGTCGGCAAGCATCGTCCGCATGGTTTTCAAGTTGGCGTCGAATTCTGTGGAGTGAATCTCAAGCCATTCATGCCCAAAAAACAACTGCATCTCCAGGCGCTGAATCATGGCTTTGCGGTAGTTGGAAACGGGTTGTTTCTGATGCAGCGCCTTGATCTGTTCGACGGTCGTACTGTACGCCTTGCGCTGGGATTCGAGCGTAGCCAGATACTGCTGGCGCGCTTGCGCTCGTGCTGACGGAAGCGCCTTTTTGAACGCGTCGTGTTCGGCGTCAATTTGCAGCCGTTTGGTTTCCATCGTGGCGTCAAAGGCGCTGATTTCGGTGATCAGTTGTGTCGCGCTCAGTTTATTGGTGTCCTGAATCTCCTGATGGGCGCTGTCGAGTCCGCCGCCTTGCAAGCGCAATCGAAGGTCGATCACCCATTGACCGTTGGCGGTGCGGGCCAGCGTTGGTCCCTTACGCGGCGGTTGCTGGCGTGAGTCGATGATCTGGACCTCGGCATGTTCATTGAGCATGACTTCGAACCAGCGCTTGCCCACGGAGGTGAACCATTGCTTCTGACTCGGATACAAGTGTCTGTGCGTGCCCTCCGTGGCGATATCGCCGATGCCTCTGGGTTTGGCGATCTGGAAACTGTCGAGCAGTGCGGCCAGCGCGATGGGCGATCGTTTCAGTGCAGTAAAAGGGTTGACCACCATCTCATGCGTGATGGGCAGTTCGGTGCTGGAGATGTCCGCCAACTGCATCGGTTTGCTGACGGCTATGTCGGGTGTGACCGTCGGTGTGGATTCTTCCTGCGGGATCGACTCGCTGATGGGCTGGTCGCCAACCGCTGCGCGATGGGCGAGTACCATGCCCAACGCCAGAAGTATGTCGGCCAAGGCGGTCCAGGCGATCTTGCCGGACTGCTCATTGGCGACGTCGCTGATCTCTTGCAGGTCGTCCATGATCTGCCAGATCCACGCCGCTGTACCGACGCTGCGTCCCAGGAACGGCAATGCTGCATTGAACAGCATCCAGCCGCCGTGTTTGAGCGTCGCCCAACGTGCTTCTGCGTCGGAGACCGACTGCCGATCAGCCTGGGTAATGACCGCCTGCACGTTGCTGTCATGCAGGGTCGCCAGTACATCGTCTTCAATCGTCGCAGTCGCCAGGGTGACGGGGCCGGACATGTCGAGGGCGGTGAAGGGGTTCACCAGCGATTGCGGGATCGTCCAGACCGAAGGCAGTCGGGCGGTGAAGACGAACTGGCTGTAGCTGAAGCGCACATCGTCCGGCAACCAGGCCAGCACCGACTCGCGCAGATATTGCGAATGCTGGATTTCGTACAGCAGATTGGCGTGTGAGGGGAACTGCATCAGCGCCATTTCGAACAGTGGCCGGTAAAGCACGCAGGGCCCTTTATCCACTTCGCGCGGGCCGATGACGAACATGTTGTTGACGGTGTCCGCCTGTGAACGGCTGCGATGGGCCATGAACGCCAGTGGGCGAATGACGATTTCATCGCGATCGACATGACGTTCATCGCCGGTGTTGGCCAGCGCGGCAACGACATAGCGGTAACCCTGCTCGGTGATGCCGGCCTTGCCTTGTATCTTGTGTTGCAACGCCAGCAGCGGCAGCTCGATGGGTAACTGGCTGGTGTAGAGCGCCTGCAACGCCGCCGCCTGCTCGCTGTCGTCGACCAGCAGGTTTTGCAGGTGCGCCGGGTAGTTCTTGCCGATATCGACGCTGCTCACCAGTTGTTCCAGGTAGCTCACGGTCATCCACTCAGGCAGCACGCTGCCATCCTTGTAGCGTACGGTTTTATTGCCAGTTGGCTGCCCCGCGAGGTTCTGCAGGGCGAGTTCCATAAGCGATAGCGTCTGAGTCTGTGTGTTGCCCGGCAAGACGAACGTGCCCCAGACCACCAGGCTGGTGATGCTGATTTCGATGTCATCGATCTTCACCTCGCAGGCCAGCGGATGATCCTTGAGCAGCTGTTTTTTCAAGGCATCACGGGTGAAGGCTTGCAGGCTGATGACTTCGCTCTGGAAGGATTTTCCCTTGTTCGTATGCTGCACCATGGTCAGGTCCAGCAGATGTCGGCTGTAACGGGTTTGATCGGCGGGAGCGGCGCTGTCGAGCCAGGCTGGCAGCATCGGGCGCAGACGATCGATATGGGGTTTGAGGCGCGGTGTCGGTTCCCCGGGATTGCCAATCGTCCCGGTGTGCGGGTAAAGCTCGCTGGCGTTGGCGCCCTGGAAAAAATTGATCGCACCCAGCGCTTCGGCTTCCAGGGCGATCAGCGTGCAGGCCTGATAGTCGAAGAAGTTGCCTTGCGGTTCGACCAGCCGCCATTTCAGTCCGGCACCGGATGCACCTTTCCAATAACGATTCGGCAGGGCTTCACCGAGTTTTTCCAGCGACTCGAAGTTCTCGAACCCCTGAATCACCGAGTGGGTCATGATCAGGCTGCGCTCGCCGTCGATGCCCATCAGTACTGCGGTATCGAGCAGGGTCACGTGGTTCTGGTCATCACCTTCACCCCGGTCCAGATCGATCAGGCAGGCGCGTGTCTGGTATTTGTCGGTCGGTAGCCGCTGGTTTTTGTCCGGATGCTTGTAGACCGCCTCGACCATGGCGCGCTGGTCGGCATCCCAGTCAGTGTTCGCGTCGACCTTCCACAAGTTGTGCAAGGCTTGCGACATCTGTTGCCAGCGCGGTTGTCCCGGGTAGGTGAAATCGTCCCAGTAATTGACCTGATGTTCCTTGTAGGCGATGAACAGCAATGGTGCCAGCTCATTGAGCAGCTTGCCGATCGCGCTGATTTTCACCGGCAGCTGGATGGCTGAGGGCAAGTCAGGCTGTAAAGTCAGATAATGTTCACCGTCGAGATACGCCACCGTGGTACCGGAGAGGCCCAGACGGACCAGCGTGTCGGTCAGCGATTCGATCAGGTGGCGACCGGGGACGACTTGATCGCCTTCAATGACCCAGGTCGGTCTCACGACCATGGCCAACTGCGGGTCGAGATCGAGGTTCGGATACAGCGTTTTGAGTGCCGGACGCAGTGTTTTCGAGGCAACTTCTCGCAATGAAGGGCCGGTCACCAGTTGGGTCACGACATCGACGGCGCTGGGCGAGGGGATTTCGGGCATGGGCAACTCCTGCTCTGATAGGCGCGCGCTGAAAGGGCGGCGGTTTCAGGCAAGGTAGAGGCGGGCCGCAGGGCCCGTGCGGTAGATAAATATTGCAGGCAAAAAAAGACCCGCCTGAGCGGGTCTGTTTTTGTTTATATCCGGATTGAGTTCGTTTATTGCTCGAACCCTTCGAGTACATTCACCGCATTGATGCCGATTTCTTCTACGGCGTAGCCACCTTCCATGACGAACAGCGTCGGTTTACCGAGGGCGGCGATACGCTTGCCCATCGCCAGGTAATCGGGGCTGTCGAGTTTGAACTGCGAAATCGGGTCATCCTTGAAGGTGTCGACGCCGAGCGATACGACAATGACGTCGGCGCCGTAGCGATCGATCTCGTCGCAGGCCTGATCCAGCGCCGCACTCCACACGTCCCAGCCGGAGCCGGCGGCTAGCGGATAGTTGAAGTTGAAACCTTCTCCGGCGCCTTCGCCACGCTCATCGTCGTAGCCGAGAAAGAACGGGAACTCCGCTTCCGGGTGGCCGTGGATCGAGGTGAACAGCACGTCGCTGCGCGCATAGAAAATCGACTGCGTGCCGTTGCCGTGGTGATAGTCGACGTCGAGGATCGCGACTTTTTTGTGGCCTTGATCGAGGAACGCTTGCGCGGCGATGGCGGCGTTGTTGAGGTAGCAATAACCGCCCATCAAATCGCTGGCGGCGTGGTGTCCCGGTGGCCGGCACAAGGCGAAGGCCGCGCGCGCGCCGCGCTGAATTTCCGCTTGTGCGGTCAGGGCCACTTGCGCCGCGCTGTACGCCGCTTGCCAGGTGCCGGCGGTGATCGGTGCGCCGCCGTCGAAGCTGTAATAGCCGAGCTGGCCGTGCAGGCTGGTCGGTTTGATTGCACGCAGGGTGCGCGCCGGCCAGGTGTAGGGCAGCAAGTCGCCATCGGTATTGAATTCAGTCCAGCGATCCCACGCGCCTTTGAAGAAGTCGAGGTAGTCACGGCTGTGGATGCGGGCGATAGGTTCGAGGCCGAAGTCCTTCGGCGCTTCGACCGGGCCGAGATTCTGGTTTTTAACGCGTTGCAGGACGTGGTCGGCGCGCGACGGCATCTCGAAGCACGGCTTGAGCTGGCCATCGATGAGTTCGCAGCGGCCGTGGTGCAGGTGGTGATCGTCCGAGTAGATCGTCAGCATTTGTTGTTCTCCGCAGGGCTGATTCGGTTGCTCTCAGTGTTGCGGGACAAGACGAATCGGAAAACGGCAGGAAAGGCCAAAAGGGGATGGATATGGCCAAAAACACTGACCGCAATTCGCCCCTTCTTCAGGCCCTGAACTGGCTCGGCGCCACGCCGCTCCAGCGCACAAAGGCATGGCGGAAACTGGCGGTCTCGCTGAACCCGAGCGTTTCGGCAATGCGATAGATCGGCAACTGATCCTCACACAACATCTGCTTGGCTCGCTCGAAGCGCAGTTCGTCGAGCAGTTCCTGATAGCTGCTGCCCATGTCCTTGAGATGTCGGCGCAAGGTGCGCGGCGAGCATTTCATCTGTTGTGCCAAACCCTCCAGCCCTGGCGCGGCGTTCAGTTGGGCGCTGAGCAATTGGCGGATACGCCCCAGCCATGCCTGACGTCCAGTGAACTCAAGATTCTGCTTGCGGCAACGTTCGGCCATCGCTTGATGGGTGATGAGATCGGCCAGCGGCAGCGGTTGATCGAGCCAGTGACGGTCGAAGGCGAAGGCGTTGTCCTTGGCGGCGAAGTGCAGCGGGCTGTCGAAGTGCTCGGCATAACTGTCACGGTAATCCGGTGCGGCGTGTTCGAAGCGCGTGGCGAGCAAGGGCAGCGGGTGCCCGAGCAGGTCATCGCAAATGACTTTCAGCGACACCAGGCAGAACTCGGCATTGAACACCGCCATTGCCGGGCTCTCGCGATAATCGGCAGCGACGAACCAGACGCGCTCGCCGTCGTCTTCCAGACTCAGTTCGAAAAGTGTTCCCAACAGCGCCGGATAACGGATCGCCAGACGCAGAGCGTCACCGAAGGTGGCACAGGTCAGCAGGGCGTAACCGAGGATGCCGTAGCAGGAAACATGCATGCGCCGGCCCAATTCCAGACCGATATCGTGCTTGAGCGCGACCGCGTTGGCGCAGACCTGCATCTCCTGATTGGTGGTGATGCGCGTGTCGGCACGGCTGAGATCCGCCGCACTGATGCCGCTGCCGGCCAGCAACGCTTCGCTCGACAGGCCTTCGGCTTTGAAGGTGTTGAGGATTAGCGAGACGGCGTTGAGGGTGGTGAGGTGGGAGTGGAGCATAAGATTTTCCAGCCTTGGGATGCTGGGAACAGCAGCAAGTTATGTGCCGAGCGAAAATCAAACTGTAGGAGTGAGCCTGCTCGCGATAGCGGTCTGTCAATAAACTCTATGGCGCCTGACAGAACGCTATCGCGAGCAGGCTCACTCCTACAGGGAGTTGTGTCGTGTCAGATCAGTTCGCCACACAGGTCGAGTTCGACCAGTCGGCGGACTTCAGCGGTTTCCAGGCCTGCGCCCAGCAATCCGTTCAATTTGCCAAACGCCGCCTCACGGGTCATGCCGCCACCGGACAACACGCCTACACCGCGCAATCGACTGCCAGCCTCATACACATCCAGCTCAACGCCGCCTTCATGGCATTGCGTCACGGCAACCACCACCACACCGTTATCCCGCGCACGGCCAAGGCTTGCCAGAAACTCAGGGTTGTCGCTCGGCCCTGTACCGCTGCCGTAGCACTCCAGCACCAGACCCTGAATGCCGCTGTCGAGCAGACCATCGAGGACTTTGGCGCTGATGCCGGGGAACAGTGGCAGCACGGCAACCTTGGCCAGTTGCTTCGGCTGGTTGTAGTTCAGCGACGCAGGAATCGAAGGCGCTTTCACGCCGCCGCCCTGACGCTCCAGTCGTTTGAACGGATGCCGGCCAAAACTGCGCACTTTCGCGCAACGGGTCGGCGCCAGCAGTTCGCCGTGGAAGTACAGATGCACACCGGGCGCCAGGCCTTGGCCGAGGGCGACCAGTGCGCCGCCGAGGTTTTCCCAGGCATCGCTGTCGGTAACGCCGGCCGGCAGCATCGAACCGGTGAAGCACACGCGAGCATTCAACCCCAGCAACTGGAAGCTCATCGCTGCGGCGCTGTAGGCCAGGGTGTCGGTGCCGTGCAGGATCAGCACGCTGTCGCAACCTTGCACATCCACGGCATCGACCACCGCTTCACGCAGTTGCTGCCAATAGGCCGGGGTCATGTTGGCGCTGTCGATCAGCGGCGACATTTCCCGGAAGCGCCACTGCGGCACAACGAGCTCAGGCTGACTGTGCAGGTAGTCGCGCATCCGCACTTCGAAACCGGAAGCCGGGGCCAGACCATTGGCGCTGGCCTGCATGCCGATGGTGCCACCGGTGTAGAGCACCATGACGTGTTGGGCGGCGGGGTAGGAATTGGCAATCATCTGAGGGTCTCCACAAGAGATGACATTGTAGGAGTGAGCCTGCTCGCGATAGCGGTTCATCATTCAACATTGGTGTTGGCTGACAGACAGCTATCGCGAGCAGGCTCGCTCCTACAAGTTATTGCATCACAATAACTGACGAGCGCAGGGGATGCGCCCGTCATTCACCTGTCAGCGTTGCGCTGCAGGCACGCCTTGCGGCTCGGCTTCGGTCTTGCCGGCAGCGGCAGACGGGTTGGTCGGCCAGGCCTGCAGGTCGAGATCCAGATCGGTAAATTTGCTGGAGTCGAACACGGGCTGTGTAACGCCGGCGCGGCGCTGCTCGTCGTAGTCGCGCATTACACGCATGCCGACCTTGAACAGCATGGCCAGGGCCATCAGGTTGACGAAGGCCAGGCAGGTCATGGTGATGTCAGCGAAGGCGAACACGGTCGACAGGTCCTGCATTGAACCCCATACCACCAGCGCCAGCACCAGGCCGCGGAAAATCATCAGCGCGGCGCGGTTGCGGGTGAGGAACTGCAGGCTGTTTTCGCCCAGGTAGTAGTTGTAGAGGATGCAAGTGAAGACGAACAGCGACAGCGCGACGCTGACGAACATGCGACCCCAGTCACCGACCACAGCGGCCAGCGAGTTCTGGGTCAGGACGATGCCGTCACCTTCGAAGCCTGGGGTGTAGAAGCCCGACAGCAGGATCAGCAGCGCGGTGCAGGTGCAGATCACGAAGGTGTCGAGGAACACGCTGAAGGCCTGAACCACGCCCTGGGCGCCCGGGTGCTTCACGGCAGCCACGGCGGCGACGTTCGGCGCACTGCCCAGGCCTGCTTCGTTGGCGAACACGCCACGCTTCACGCCCATGACAATGGCGCTGCCGAGCAGGCCACCAAAGGCAGGGTCGAGGCCGAAGGCGCTCTTGAAGATGGTTTCCAGCATGGCTGGTACGTGTTCGATCTGAGTACCGATCACGTACAGGGTCACGCCGATATAGGCCAGGGTCTTGATCGGTACGAGCAGGTCGGACACCGAGGCAATGCGCTTGATGCCGCCGATGAAGGTGATGGCCAGCAGCACCGCCAGGACAATACCGGTGTGTTGTGGGTTGAATTCAAAGGCGTTCTGCAGCGAGTGGGTCACGGTGTAGGACTGCAGGCCAATGAAGGCAAAGCCGTAGGTGACCAGCAGCAGGACCGAGAACACCACCGCCATGCCTTTGAGTTTCAGGCCGTGCTGGATGTAGTAAGCCGGACCGCCACGGTACAGGCCGTCGCCATCGGCGCGCTTGTAGACTTGGGCCAGGGTGCATTCGAAGAAGCTGCTGGACATGCCGACCAGTGCGGTCACCCACATCCAGAAGACCGCACCTGGACCACCCAGGGTCACGGCGATGCCGACACCGGCGATGTTGCCTGCACCGACACGGCCGGCAAGGCTGAGCATCAGGGCCTGGAACGAGCTGAGTTGCCCGGCGCTGCCCTTGAGGCTGTCGCGGAACACCGCGAACATGTGGAAGAAGTGGCGCAATTGAACGAAACGCGAGCGAATCGTGAAGTAGCTACCGAGCCCGACAATGAGCACGATCAGTACTTTCCCTGAGAGGAAGTCGTTGATGACTTCGAGCATGGATTTTTCCTCGCTGTTTATTGTGTAAGCAAATGCTGGATGGAAGAAATATCGTGTTACACCGGTGTGCGCGCGGCACGACGGGTGAGGCGAAGGTTTCCTCCGGTTCCATTTCGCGGGTTTGTTATTAGTTCGGGTTTCGCATGGGTTATGGCCTCGTTACCGACGACCGCTCACGCGAAGAGGGGCGGCACTATACCGATCAGTGCGGCGCCCGTCTGCACGGTTGTGGTGCAAGCGACGAAACGAGGATGCTGCAAGATCAAAAGATCGCAGCCTTCGGCAGCTCCTACAGGTGTACATCCATCATGTAGGAGCTGCCGAAGGCTGCGATCTTGGCGGTATCAAATACACAAAACATTTAACGTCCTGCCCGCAAAGAAGTTAAAAAAAAGGGCTTGGGGACTAAATCCCCAAGCCCTCAAAAGGTGAGAGGTGTCTAGTCCCTCGACCTGGTGAGCGGTGCTACAAACTACGCGTCGGCTCAGGCTTTAAGCGGAACCAGACGCGGAGCAATCATGTTTTCCGGGCGTAGAATGTCGGCGAGCATGGCTTCGTCGAGCAGACCTTCTTCGCGCACCAGTTCCAGTACGCCGCGGCCGCTTTCAAGGGCGAGGCCGGCAATACGGGTGGCGTTTTTGTAGCCGATGTACGGGTTCAGTGCGGTGACCAGACCGATCGAGTGCTCGACCAGTTCGCGGCAGCGCGCTTCGTTGGCGGTGATGCCGACGATGCAGTGCTCGCGCAGCATGTCCATGGCGCGTTGCAGCAGGCGGATCGAGTCGAAGATCTTGAAGGCGATCAGCGGCTCCATCACGTTCAACTGCAGTTGGCCGCCTTCGGCTGCCATGGTCAGCGCCAGGTCGTTACCGATGACCTGGAAAGCAACCTGATTCACGGCTTCCGGGATTACCGGGTTGACCTTGCCGGGCATGATCGAGCTGCCTGGCTGACGCGCTGGCAGGTTGATTTCGTTGATGCCGGTGCGTGGGCCGCTGGACAGCAGACGCAGGTCGTTGCAGATCTTCGACAGCTTCACCGCGGTGCGCTTGAGCATGCCGGAGAACAGCACGAAGGCGCCCATGTCGGAAGTCGCTTCGATCAGGTCGGCCGCCGGCACTACCGGTTGACCGCTGATCAGGGCCAGACGCTGTACAGCCAGCGCTTGATAACGCGGGTCGGCGTTGATACCGGTACCGATCGCGGTGCCGCCCAGGTTCACTTCAGTCAGCAGTTCCGGGGCCAGCGTCTTCAGACGCGCCAGGTCTTCGCCCATGGTGGTGGCGAACGCGCGGAATTCCTGGCCGAGGGTCATCGGCACGGCGTCTTGCAGCTGGGTACGGCCCATTTTCAGGACGTGATCGAATTCTTTGCCCTTGGCCGCGAACGCCTGAATCAGGCTGTCGAGGCTGGCCAGCAGGGTGTCGTGACCGAGCAGCAGACCCAGACGGATCGCCGTTGGGTAGGCGTCGTTGGTCGACTGCGCCATGTTGACGTCGTCGTTCGGGTGCAGGTACTGGTACTCGCCTTTCTGGTGACCCATTGCTTCCAGAGCAATGTTGGCGATCACTTCGTTGGCGTTCATGTTGGTGGAAGTACCGGCGCCACCTTGAATCATGTCGACCACGAACTCTTCGTGGAAATCACCGCGGATCAATCGGGCACAGGCTTCGCTGATGGCAGCGTGCTTGGCTTCGCTCAGGTGACCCAACTCGCGGTTGGCGTCAGCGGCGGCCTGTTTGACCATCGCCAGGCCGACAACCAGTTTCGGGTAATGCGAAATCGGAACGCCGGAGAGACGGAAGTTGTTCACCGCTCGCAGGGTCTGGATGCCGTAATACGCTTGAGCCGGTACTTCGAGGGCGCCAAGCAGGTCGTTTTCTGTGCGGAAAGATGCAGCGGAGGACATGATAGAAATCATCTCGATATGGACCCGGTCTGTGCCGGAACGCTGCGAATGCTAGGCTTGTGGGAAATTTTGGGCCAATGCTGTTCAGCACTGCCCTATGCACATTCGGCATAATGCCCGTGTGACGCCGCGTGCGCGGCAGACGTGTGACCTGTTTTGGTGCGTGTCCGGGAGGACGTGATGAATCTGGAAAGCAAATGGCTCGAGGACTTCAGTGCTCTGGCCGCCACCCGCAGCTTTTCGCAGGCGGCCGAACGGCGCTTCGTGACCCAGCCGGCGTTCAGTCGGCGGATCCGCAGTCTGGAGGCTGCGCTGGGGCTGACTCTGGTCAATCGCTCGCGCACGCCGATCGAGCTGACGGCGGCGGGGCAATTGTTTCTGGTGACCGCGCGCACCGTGGTCGAACAGCTCGGCGAAGTGCTGCGCCATCTGCATCATCTGGAAGGCGGGCAGGGCGAAGTGATGCAGGTCGCTGCCGCTCACTCCTTGGCGCTGGGTTTCTTCCCGCGCTGGATCGCGCAGTTGCGTAATGAAGGGTTGAACATCGCCACCCGATTGGTTGCAACCAACGTCGGCGATGCGGTGCATGCATTGCGTGAAGGTGGCTGCGATCTGATGCTGGCGTTCTACGACCCGGACGCGGCGATGCAGATGGACCCGGAAATTTTCCCTTCATTGCATTTGGGTCAGACGGAAATGCTCCCTGTGTGTGCGGCGGATGCCGAGGGCAAGCCCCTGTTCGATCTCGAAGGTGATGCGAGCGTGCCGTTGCTGGCGTATAGCGCCGGTGCGTTTCTCGGGCGTTCGGTGAATGGTTTGCTGCGTCAGCGTCAGCTGCGTTTCACCACCATTTATGAAACCGCGATGGCGGACAGCCTGAAAAGCATGGCGCTGGAAGGGCTGGGCATTGCCTGGGTACCGCAACTGAGCGTGCGCGCGGAACTGGCGCGTGGTGAGTTGGTGGTCTGCGGTGGTACGCAATGGCATGTGCCGCTGGAGATTCGCCTGTATCGCTGCGCACTGGTGCGCAAAGCCAACGTGCGCCTGTTGTGGCGAAAACTCGAAGGCGGTGCTGCACACGCTTCCTGACCCTTCGCGGCCCCCTTGTGGGAGTGAGCCTGCTCGCGATAGCGTCTGCACATTCAACGATGATGTGACTGATACACCGCCATCGCGAGCAGGCTCACTCCTACAGGGGATTTGCGGTGTTCTGTCGCTGACCTTCAAGTCAATAAAACCGGGCCTTTCGCTCATTTGACAGATGGTCGCGCAGGGGGCTGTTTATTGCTTTCTTTGCGGTATACTGCGCGGCCTTCGGCCGGTACGTCCGGCCATTTTTCGTACAATCAAGCCACGCAACCTGCGTGGCTTGTTGTTTTATGACGCGCCTGCGGGCGCTCCAGAGAGAAGAGGCGCGACGATGAGTGCACTGGTTGGCGTGATCATGGGCTCCAAGTCCGATTGGTCCACCCTTAGCCACACCGCCGATATGCTGGAAAAGCTCGGCATCCCGTACGAGGTCAAAGTGGTCTCTGCCCACCGCACCCCGGATCTGCTGTTCCAGTACGCCGAAGAGGCTGAAGGTCGTGGCATCGAGGTGATCATCGCCGGAGCCGGTGGCGCGGCTCACCTGCCAGGCATGTGTGCGGCCAAGACCCACCTGCCGGTGCTGGGTGTGCCGGTGCAGTCGGCCATGCTCTCGGGCGTCGACTCGCTGCTGTCGATCGTGCAGATGCCAGCGGGCATTCCGGTCGCCACCCTGGCCATCGGCAAGGCCGGCGCGATCAACGCTGCCCTGCTCTCGGCGAGCATCCTCGGCGCCAAGCATCCGCAGTTCCACGCGGTACTGAAAACCTTCCGTGCCGAGCAGACAGACAGCGTCCTGGACAATCCAGACCCACGTATTGCCTGAGGTTGTTGAGATGAAGATCGGTGTAATCGGTGGCGGCCAGTTGGGTCGCATGTTGGCTCTGGCGGGTACGCCGCTGGGCATGAACTTCGCTTTTCTCGACCCTGCGCCGGACGCTTGCGCCGCTGCGCTGGGCGAACACCTGCGGGCCGATTACGGCGATCAGGATCATCTGCGCCAACTCGCCGATGAAGTCGATCTGGTGACCTTCGAGTTCGAAAGCGTCCCGGCCGAAACCGTGGCATTCCTGTCGCAATTCGTCCCGGTCTACCCGAGTGCCGAAGCCCTGCGCATCGCTCGCGACCGTTGGTTCGAAAAGAGCATGTTCAAGGACCTGGGCATCCCGACTCCGGCTTTCGCTGACATTCAGTCGCAAGCCGATCTGGACGCTGCGGTGGCTTCGATCGGTCTGCCGGCCGTGCTGAAAACCCGCACCCTGGGTTATGACGGCAAGGGCCAGAAAGTCCTGCGCAAGCCGGAAGACGTGGTCGGCACTTTCGCCGAGCTGGGCAGCGTTGCCTGCCTGCTGGAAGGCTTTGTGCCGTTCACCGGTGAAGTTTCGCTGATCGCCGTGCGTGCCCGCGATGGTGAAACGAAGTTCTATCCTCTGGTGCACAACACCCACGACAGCGGCATCCTCAAGCTGTCGGTGGCCAGTACCGATCACCCATTGCAGGCGCTGGCCGAAGACTACTCGAGCCGCGTGCTCAAGCAACTCGACTACGTCGGCGTCATGGCGTTCGAGTTCTTTGAAGTCGACGGTGGCCTCAAGGCCAACGAAATCGCCCCGCGCGTGCACAACTCCGGGCACTGGACCACCGAAGGCGCCGAGTGCAGCCAGTTCGAAAACCATCTGCGCGCCGTTGCCGGCCTGCCGCTGGGTTCGACGGCCAAAGTCGGCGAGAGCGCGATGCTTAACTTCATCGGTGTTGTACCGCCGGTTGAGAAAGTCATCGCTATCGAAGACTGCCATTTGCATCACTACGGCAAGGCCTTCAAGGCCGGGCGCAAGGTCGGTCACGCCAACCTGCGCTGTGCCGACATGGCCACGCTGCGGGCGCAGATCGTCAAGGTCGAAGCGCTGATCGCCGAGTAACGACAGTTTCATGTGGCAGCGGCGGAACCATTCAGGGGCCGCCGTTCTCTCATGGCAGGATGCCAAAGTCTGACTAGGCTTCGCATATCTACTACTGAGAGGGAATTGCCATGGGAATTATCGGAACCATCTTTATCGGCTTGATCGTCGGCCTGCTGGCGCGGTTCCTGAAACCGGGCGATGACAGCATGGGCTGGATCATGACCATCCTGCTCGGTATCGGCGGTTCGCTGGCAGCCACTTACGGCGGCCAGGCCTTGGGCATCTATCAGGCAGGTCAGGGCGCCGGCTTCATCGGCGCACTGGTCGGCGCGATCGTGTTGCTGGTGATCTACGGCCTGATCAAAAAGAACTGATCCAAAGCGACAAAGCCCTCTCTGCCAAAGTGGCCGGGAGGGCTAGAATGCTCGGCGATTTACTGTTCTTTCCTTTCTATACCGAGCACCTTCATGCGCCGTCTTTTGTTGACTCTCCTTTTCCTGGGCAGCGGTTTGGCCCACGCCGGCGAACTGCCGGAAACCGACTGGCTCGAACTGATGCCCAAGTCGGACCAAAAGGCCCTCGAGGCCATGCCGGAAATCGACCACAACTCCCCGGAAGCCACCGGCACCTTCACCGAGAAGGGCGGGATGAAGCAGGCCAAAGGTCTGCCGGCAGTGATGTATTCGACCAAAACCGTGGCGTCGATGAACGACAAGCACATCCGCATCGGTGGTTATCCGGTGCCGCTGGAATCCGACGCCAAGGGCCGCAGCACGCTGTTCTTCCTCGTGCCGTACCCGGGCGCGTGCATCCATGTGCCGCCACCGCCACCGAATCAACTGGTGCTGGTGCGTTATCCGAAAGGCTTGAAGCTGGACGATATCTACACGCCGCTGTGGGTGACCGGCACGCTGAAGGTCGAGAAGGTCAGCAATGATCTGGCCGATGCGGCGTATGCGCTGGAGGCGGACAAAGTGCGGGTGGTGCAGGAATCTGATCTCTAACAGGCGCCACAAAACTACTGTAGGAGTGAGCCTGCTCGCGATAGCGTCGTGTCAGCCAATTTAATGGATCTGACAAACCGCTATCGCGAGCAGGCTCACTCCTACATTGGTTTGGTGGTGTTGGTTAGAGCGGTGTGCTGGCGACACTCACGCCCATGGTATGGCTCGCACCCGGCGCCAGCGTGACGATGTCATCCATCACATTCGCCGTCTCGATGCACAGCATGCGCTGCCAGCCATCGTTGTCCATATCCGCCAACGCCGCCGCGCGATCGATCCACGGGTTCCAGATCACCGCCGTGCGTGAACCGGTCGCGGTCAGCACAATGCGTCGTTCCCACGTTGGATCGACAATGCTCAGCTGTGGCGGAGCATCGAGGTAGATGCGGTCGGTCTCACCGGCAAAGCGCAGATCGCCTTGCTGACTGGTGGTTTTCCAGTCATCCAGCGTCTCGATGTAATTCAAACCATCCACGCCATCGACATGCACATTGCGCACGTCACTGACCGCGAAGTAAGTGTGCAGCGCCTGGCTCAGGCTGACGCTTTCACTGCCACGGTTATGGCTGGTCAGGCTGAAACTCAGTTGCTCGGACAAATGCAGGGTCAGGGTCAGATCGACCTGATGTGGCCAGCCCGGCAAACCACCTTCGGGGTAGGGCAGCTTGAATTCGACCTTGACGCCGTCAGCCTCCGATTCAATACCACCCAGCTCCCAATCCATCGCCCGCACCAGACCGTGCGCGGGTGCCGGTTGCTCACCGGTATACATGGCCTGCACGCTCTGCGGGTTGCGCTCGAACTTGCCGAACCACGGCCAGCACACCGGTACACCGGCGCGGATGCTTTTGCCGGTCTTGAACTCGGCCTTGTCGTTGAGCCAGATGATCGGCGGCTGGCCATCGATCTGATAACTGAGGATGTGCGCGCCTTGCTGGGCCACCAGCACTTCGGCCTGACCGTGGCGGATACGCCAGCAATTCAGTTCATCCAGTTTCACGGCTTCAACGTTGGGCGTGTTCATGGGACAGCTCTCGATCAGTAACAAGGACAACTATCGACCGTAAAACGGCCACGATGTTTAACGTGCGCGTGGTGGAACCGAGCGAGTGCGGCCGCTGCCGTCGATGGCGACGAAGACGAAGACCGCTTCGGTGACTTTACGCCACTCGCTGGACAGCGGGTCATCGCTCCACACTTCGACCATCATCTGGATCGAGCTGCGGCCGATTTCCAGGGTCTGGGTATAAAAGGACAATTGCGCGCCGACAGCCACAGGCACAAGGAACGCCATGCGGTCGATGGCGACGGTGGCGACGCGTCCGCCAGCGACACGGCTGGCCATTGCGGTGCCGGCCAAATCCATCTGTGCTACCAGCCAACCGCCGAAAATATCGCCAAAGCCGTTGGTTTCGCGTGGGAGTGCGGTGATTTGCAGGGCCAGGTCGCCTTGCGGGATCGGATCTTCTTGTTCGAGCTCTATCATGCCGGGGGTGCCTCTGACCCGTGACTCTTCGTTGGTATTGCTGGTGGTAGCCGTCTTCGGGAAAAACGATTCAGCACCGAACATACTACGTTCGTCACGTTTTCCATCAGGCGCCTAAGGAGAAACTCTGCGAAACCGGCTAATCCCGAGCAAAGGCCGGGCCAACGACGTTTTCGCACAGCAACCCCCTACAAACCGGAGCAGGTTGCGAGTATATCGGTCGGTAGACTCCACGACGACCGTCCGGTTCTCATTTCGACCGTCAAATACGCGCCTATATGTGCTTTTTCGAACAATTTGCTATCGTGCCGAACCTGCCCAAGCCACCGCCAGCGTTGTTGTGGCGGCAGATCCGACTATAAGAGAAGCCCTTGCCATGACCACAGCGCCTTCGAGCCTCGCGCAGCCCGAGCAACCCGCACGACCGTTGACCCGCAATGACTACAAGACTCTGTCGCTGTCCGCTCTCGGCGGTGCGCTGGAATTCTACGACTTCATCATCTTCGTTTTCTTCGCCACCGTGGTCGGCAAGCTGTTCTTTCCGGCCGACATGCCCGAGTGGCTGCGCCTGATGCAGACCTTCGGCATCTTCGCCGCCGGCTATCTCGCGCGGCCGCTGGGCGGCATCGTCATGGCGCACTTCGGCGACCTGCTGGGGCGCAAGAAGATGTTCACCCTGAGCATTTTCATGATGGCCGTGCCGACCCTGATCATGGGTCTGCTGCCAACCTACGCGCAGATCGGCCTGTGGGCGCCGATCCTTCTTCTATTGATGCGGGTCATTCAGGGCGCGGCGATTGGCGGCGAAGTACCGGGCGCGTGGGTCTTCGTTTCCGAACACGTACCGCAAAAGCACATGGGTTACGCCTGCGGCACCCTCACCAGCGGCCTGACCGCCGGCATTTTGCTCGGCTCGCTGGTCGCCACGGCGATCAACAGCATTTATACCCCTGCGGAAGTTTCCGATTACGCCTGGCGGATTCCATTCCTGCTCGGTGGCGTTTTTGGTTTGTTCTCGGTCTACCTGCGCCGCTGGCTGCACGAAACCCCAGTGTTCGCCGAGCTGCAACTGCGCAAGGCGCTGGCTGAGGAAGTACCGCTGCGTGCTGTGCTGCGTGACCATCGAGGGGCTATTGCGATCTCGATGCTGCTGACCTGGTTGTTGTCGGCCGGCATCGTTGTGGTGATCCTGATGACGCCGACCGTGCTGCAAACGGTCTACCACTTCACGCCGACGGAGTCGCTGCAGTCGAACAGTCTGGCGATCGTGTTCCTGAGCATCGGCTGCATCATTTCCGGCGCACTGGCGGATCGCTTTGGGGCCGGCCGGGTATTCGTCTTCGGTTGCCTGGGTTTGCTGATCAGCTCCTGGACCTTCTATCACAGCCTCGCCGATCACCCGAACTGGCTGTTCCCGCTGTACGCGTTGACCGGTTTTCTGGTCGGCACCATCGGTGCGGTGCCGTACGTGATGGTCAAGGCGTTCCCGCCGGTGGTGCGCTTCAGCGGCTTGTCGTTCTCGTACAACGTGGCTTACGCGATCTTCGGCGGTTTGACGCCGATGGTGGTCAGCCTGCTGCTGAAAGAGAGCGCGATGGGGCCTGCGTACTATGTGGCAGTGCTGTGCGCGATGGGGATTCTGGTGGGGGCGTGGCTCTGGAAGAAGGGGCGCTGATCCAGGATTCTGCTATCGCCAGCGTGAGAGCCTTGTTTCGCACTCGCCAGTTGGGAGTCGAGCGCCATGCTCAAGCATATGGGTCAAGGCGTCTGCGGCGTCCGGCTTTTCGATTACGTGATGTTCAACCATCAGATCAAGTAACCAAAGAGCGCCGTGCACCTCCAGTCCATCTCGTTGTGCCTGGCGCCTCAACTTGCCATCTCCGGTCAGCAACGGACGCCCTGTTTCCTGTGCCAGCAGGTAACAAGACACGTCCGCCAGTGAGCTGTTGTTGTGTTCGACTTTCAGCTCAAAGAGTCTGATCACGCCAGATTCATCGAACGATTCGACATTAAGGCCTCGATCAAGCAGTTCCTGGTGGGGAAAGTCCGCAAGC
This sequence comes from Pseudomonas neuropathica, assembly GCF_015461835.1. Lineage (GTDB taxonomy): Bacteria > Pseudomonadota > Gammaproteobacteria > Pseudomonadales > Pseudomonadaceae > Aquipseudomonas > Aquipseudomonas neuropathica. The sequence continues at coordinate 131,600 of NZ_JACOPX010000015.1, forward strand.
TCCTGCATGACAAAGTCCGTGCAGCAAAGTGTGAATGGCAAGCGAAGCATCTGCTCCAGTAATCCGGCGTTTCTGAAGTCAATCCAGATATTCGTATCACTGATGAAGATCAAACTCATGCATTCTCCAGTGAACCCAGAAAATTGGGGTCCAATGCGCTCACTGGTTTGCGCAGGAGTTCGGCAGCCCGAGACTTGGTGATCAGTCCTTCTGCCAGCGCCCAGAATGCTAGCGACTCAAATCTTTGCGGCGGCTTGCAAGGTAGCGGCTCAGGTTCTGATTTGCGCCAGCCATTGGCGCTGAATTGAATAGTGAGGGACTTGTAGCCACTTTCGCTGAGAAGCTTCAGATCTTTCAGGCGTCTCAACGCGGCATGCATTGAGATACCGTATTGACGCTTTGCAATCAGCAATTCTCGTGGATGAACTCTGGAGCGAGGATGGCTACCGAAGTCACCGGTTACACTTTTCGCCGGGTAAAGAAACGCGCCGGCAAATCGATGGCAGCAGTTTTCCTTGTCCCTCTCCGGCATATCCTCGGGTAATGCCATGACCCAGTGGCCGAGTTCATGCGCGGCAGTGAACCTGATTCGTTCGCCTGGGCGATCGGCATTCAGTGCAATCAACACGTGTTCGCCGTTACCGGTGGCAGCGCAAGCGCCGTCGAAGTCGTCCGGGCCGTTTAGCATGGCGACTTTTATGCTGTGCTCCTCCAGCTGTTCGGTCAGGTTGGCAATAGGGTCGCTACCAATTCCCCAGAATTGCCGAAGCTCCTCTGCTGCGCCTTCGGCTTCATCGAGAGAGGAAACCGGGATCATTTGCGCCGGGGTGACGGGAGTGTGGATGTCGGCAGGATTGAAACACTCCTCGAGCGCGATGTAGCGCTCAAGGTGCTCGCGAATTTTCTCTTCCACTTGTGCCTGGCGATATTTAGGCATTCGGGCCAGTTTTCGAAACTCCAGAGGTGCCAGTGCAATGGCATTCGCTCGGAAGAAATACTCAGGACTAACTTCAAGCGCTTTAGCCAATTGCAGCAGACGAGTTGAGTTCGGGGTACTCAACCCTTTCTCATATTTGCTCAAGGCTTGCTTGGTTATGTCGCCAAGCTCCATCGCCAAAGCCTCAAGAGTGAGGCCTTTTTGCAGGCGCGCGCGACGAATTCGGTCGTTTATCATGGGGCCCTCTCGTGGTTGACAAGGCTATCTTTTACGTTTGATTTGTCAACTCGACAAGTGTTTCGTTTTCTTTTGACGAGGCCCATGCTGGCCTTTCATCCAATTGTCATATTTCAGCCATAGAGTGTTCACACGGCCTGCTGATACTTGGCCCCGACTTAACACACCCTATCTGCTAGGAGTAAGGCATGAAACTGAAGCGTTTGATGGCGGCAATGACTTTTGTCGCTGCTGGCGTTGCGACTGCCAACGCGTTCGCCGCTGTTGACCCTGCTATCCCGAGCTACACCAAGACCACTGGTGTGTCGGGCAACCTGTCCAGCGTCGGTTCCGATACCCTGGCCAACCTCATGACCCTCTGGGCTGAGAACTACAAAAAAGAATACCCGAACGTAAACATCCAGATTCAGGCCGCGGGCTCCGCCACTGCGCCACCTGCGCTGACTGAAGGCACCTCCAACCTGGGCCCGATGAGCCGCAAGATGAAGGACACCGAACTGGCGGCCTTCGAGCAGAAGTATGGCTACAAGCCAACCGCTATCCCGGTTGCTGTGGATGCCCTGGCTGTGTTCGTGCACAAAGACAACCCGATCCAGCACCTGACCATGGAACAGGTTGACGCGATTTTCTCGTCCACCCGCCTGTGCGGCGCCAAAACCGACGTGAAAACCTGGGGCGATCTGGGCGTGACCGGCGACCTGGCCAACAAGCCAGTGCAACTGTTCGGCCGTAACTCGGTATCCGGCACCTACGGCTACTTCAAAGAAGAAGCCCTGTGCAAAGGCGACTACAAACCAAACGTCAACGAACAACCAGGTTCGGCGTCGGTGGTGCAGTCGATCAGCTCCTCGCTGAACGGCATCGGTTACTCGGGCATCGGCTACAAGACCGCTAGCGTGAAGACCGTTGCTCTGTCGAAGAAGGGCAGCACTGACTTCATCGAAGACACCGAAGAAAACGCCCTGAACGGCAAGTACCCGCTGTCGCGTTTCCTCTACGTGTACGTCAACAAAGCCCCGAACAAGCCTCTGGCTCCGCTGGAAGCTGAGTTCGTGAAACTGGTGCTGTCGAAGCAGGGCCAGGAAGTGGTAGTGAAAGACGGCTACATCCCACTGCCAGCCAAGGTTGCTGCAAAAGCACTGGCTGACCTGGGTCTGCAGGAAGGCGGCGCTGAAGTCGCAAAGAAGTAACAAATTGAGTCCGGGGTGAACCCCGCCGGACTCAGGTAAAAGGCCGGATCTGCGCGCAGACCGGCCTTTTCCACACCTCAAATTTTTGATCCTCTGCCAGTCCCGCTGGCGGTGGATTTGCTGCGTCACTGCATTGTCATCTTTCTGTCATACAGGATCGCTAGGGTGAGCGCATGAATGATCTGGCCAATTCCCACATGACTACTAATCCTCCCAAGCGCATTGATTTCAATACGCCTGAGCTGCAACGCAAGCGCCGCATTCGCGCGCTCAAGGATCGCTTCACCCGCTGGTACGTCCTCGTTGGCGGTCTCGCGGTGCTGGCAGCCATCACCCTGATCTTCTTCTTCCTCGCCTACGTGGTGGCGCCGCTGTTCCAGGGTGCCGACCTGACCGCGAAAGACTCGATCACCCCGGCCTGGATGCAGGACGCCGGCAAGCCGCTGATGATTTCGCTCGAAGAGCAGAATCAGGTGGCCATGCGCGTTTCCGACAAGGGCCAGGCATTGTTCTTTGATATCGACAGTGGCGCTGAACTGAAGCGCGTCGATCTGCCAGTGCCAGCGGGCGCAACCGTGACCTCGATTGGTGAAGACCAGCCGGGCCATCCGCTGGTGGCCGTGGGTCTGTCCAACGGTCAGGCGCTGGTGTTCCGTCACACCTATAAAGTCAGCTACCCCGATGGCAAGAAAACCATCAGCCCGGCCATCGAGTATCCGTACGGCGAGACGCCGATCGCGCTGAACGAAGCCGGCGGTGCGCTGGAGCATGTCAGCCTGAATGCCACCGACACGACGCTGATGCTGGTCGGTTCGACCGGTTCGCAACTCAATGTGCTGTCGCTGACCAGCGAAGAAAACATGATGACCGGCGAAGTCACCAACGAGCAGAAGCGTATCGATCTGCCGCAGATGACTGAGCCGGTGAAAAACATCTTCGTCGACCCGCGCCAGCAATGGCTGTACGTGGTCAACGGTCGCGCCCAGGCCGATGTGTTCAGCCTGCGCGACAAGAGCCTCAACGGTCGCTACAAACTGCTGGAAAACGCTGACGCCGAAGTCACTGCGACCACGCAACTGGTCGGTGGTATCTCGCTGATCGTCGGCGACTCCAAGGGTGGTCTGGCCCAGTGGTTCATGGCCCGTGACACCGATGGTGAGCTGCGCCTGAAGCAGATCCGCACTTTCCAGATGGGCACCACGCCGATCGTTGAAATCACCGCCGAAGAGCGTCGCAAGGGCTTCCTTGCTCTGGATGCTAGCGGCAAGCTTGGCGTGTTCCACAGTACCGCGCATCGCACCTTGCTGGTCGATCAAGTGGTAGAAGGTCAAGGCCTGTTCGGTCTGTCGCCGCGTGCCAACCGCGTGATCGTCGAAGCCGGCGGCAAGCTGCAACCATTGCTGCTCGACAACCCGCACCCGGAAGTTTCCTGGAGCGCGCTGTGGAGCAAGGTCTGGTACGAGAACTACGACGAGCCTAAATACGTCTGGCAATCGACCGCAGCCAACACCGATTTCGAACCGAAACTGAGCCTCTCGCCACTGACCTTCGGCACCCTGAAAGCTGCGTTCTACGCCATGCTGCTCGCTGCTCCACTGGCTGTTGCCGCTGCGATCTACACCGCGTACTTCATGGCCCCGGGCATGCGCCGCAAGGTCAAACCAGTGATCGAGCTGATGGAAGCGATGCCGACGGTGATCCTCGGTTTCTTCGCCGGCCTGTTCCTCGCGCCATATGTCGAAGGGCATCTGCCGGGCATCTTCAGCCTGCTGATGTTGCTGCCGATTGGCATTCTGGTCGCCGGTTTCACCTTCAGCCGCCTGCCTGAATCGATCCGCCTGAAAGTCCCGGATGGCTGGGAAAGTGCGCTGTTGATCCCGGTGATTCTGTTTGTGGGCTGGTTGTCGCTGTACATGAGCCCGTTCATGGAGAACTGGTTCTTCGGCGGTGACATGCGCATGTGGATCTCCCACGACCTGGGCATCACCTACGACCAGCGCAACGCTCTGGTGGTCGGTCTGGCCATGGGTTTTGCGGTGATCCCGAACATCTACTCGATCGCTGAAGACGCCGTGTTCAGTGTGCCGCGCGGCCTGACCCTCGGCTCGCTGGCGCTGGGTGCCACGCCGTGGCAGACCATGACTCGCGTGGTGATCCTGACTGCCAGCCCGGGGATCTTCTCGGCGCTGATGATCGGCATGGGCCGTGCAGTCGGCGAAACCATGATCGTGTTGATGGCCACCGGTAACACCCCGGTCATGGAAATGAACCTGTTCGAAGGCCTGCGCACTCTGGCTGCCAACGTCGCGGTGGAAATGCCCGAGTCGGAAGTCGGCGGCAGCCACTACCGCGTGCTGTTCCTCTCGGCGCTGGTGCTGCTGTTGTTCACCTTCGTCATGAACACCCTGGCAGAACTGATTCGTCAGCGTCTGCGCAAGAAATACTCGTCGCTTTAAGCAAAGGTAGAAGTCTGTGAAACAGAACTCCCTGAAAGGATGGTTCAAGAGCGGCGCCCCGGGCGTCTGGATCAGCGGTGGCGCGGTGTCCATCGCGGTCATCATGACCATTGGTCTGCTGGCGGTGATTGCCGTGCGTGGTCTGGGTCACTTCTGGCCGGCCGACCTGGTCCACGCCAACTACGATGTACCGGGCCAGGCTAATCACCTGGTCATCGGTGAAGTGGTGCAGAAAGAAGAAGTGCCCCGCGCCCGTCTGAAGAGCGCCGGTTTGCCGGTGCCCGATGAAGGCCCGGAATTCATGACCCGCGAGCTGATCAAGGTCGGCAACCGTGACCTGAACGGCAACGACTTTACCTGGATCGTCGGTGAGTGGCTGACCAACCAGACCACGCCGCCAGAACTGATGGCGATCGAGCGTCGCGAGTGGGGCAACTTCTACGGCTACCTGGTCAACGTCAAACAGGACGGCAAGGTCATCGCCGAAGGTGAGGCTGCATGGCCTGAGCTGCAAGCGCGGATCAACCGTGTGAACGGTCTGGCGGCGCAACTGAAGTCGCTGGAAAAGACTGACATTGGTGCAATCAACGCCGGGCTGGAACGCATCCGTCTGCACGGCCGCAAACTGGAACTGGAAGGCAAGCTCGACGCCACCGCGCAAGCGGACATGGAATCCGAGCGTGCCGAGTTGAATGCGCGTTATCAGGACATCGAAGCGCGTCTGGCTGATCTGCATGCGCAGTTCAACCGCGATGCCTTGACTGCTCGCGATGCCAACGGCAAAGAAATCGAAATCGGCCTGGGCAAAGTGGTTCACGCCTACCAGCCGAACGCGATGAGTACCTTCACCAAGCTCGGTTTCTACTTCAGCAAGATCTGGGAATTCCTCTCCGACGACCCGCGTGAAGCGAACACCGAAGGCGGGATCTTCCCGGCGATCTTCGGCACCGTGATGATGACCCTGATCATGGCGATGATCGTTACCCCGTTCGGCGTACTGGCGGCGGTGTACCTGCGTGAATACGCCAAGCAGAACACCCTGACGCGGATCATCCGTATCGCGGTGAACAACCTCGCCGGCGTTCCGGCGATCGTTTACGGCGTGTTCGGTCTGGGCTTCTTCGTTTACGTACTCGGTGGTTCGGTCGACCGTTTGTTCTTCCCCGAAGCACTGCCGGCGCCGACCTTCGGTACACCGGGTCTGCTCTGGGCCTCGCTGACCCTGGCGCTGCTGGCGGTGCCGGTGGTGATCGTGGCGACCGAGGAAGGTCTGGCGCGTATTCCGCGGACCGTGCGTGAAGGCTCGTTGGCGCTCGGCGCGACCAAGGCTGAAACCTTGTGGAAGATTGTGATCCCGATGGCCAGCCCGGCGATGATGACCGGCATGATCCTCGCCGTGGCCCGCGCCGCCGGTGAAGTGGCGCCGCTGATGCTGGTGGGGGTGGTGAAACTGGCGCCGTCGCTGCCAGTGGACGGCAACTACCCGTACCTGCACCTGGATCAGAAAATCATGCACTTGGGCTTCCACATCTATGACGTCGGCTTCCAGAGCCCGAACGTCGAAGCGGCGCGTCCGCTGGTGTATGCCACGGCGCTGTTGCTGGTACTGGTGATCGCGACGTTGAACCTGTCGGCGGTGTATATCCGCAACCACCTGCGCGAAAAATACAAAGCACTGGATAGCTAAGGACGACACGAACCCTGTGGGAGCGCGTCCACTGGAATATTGATGGAAGCTGCAACAAGCAGTGTTCCGAACCGAATTTTGTTAGCACAGGGAGCCTCCCATGCAGCACGAAACACATACCCACGGCATCAACATGTCGGCCCTGGGTCGCGACAAGCAAAGCCTCAGCCTCGAGCAGGAAACCGTTGCCATCGAAGTGCCGGGCCTGAGCCTGTATTACGGTGAGAAACAAGCGCTGTTCGACGTCAGCATGAACATCCCGAAACAGCGCGTGACCGCCTTCATCGGCCCGTCCGGCTGCGGTAAATCCACGCTGCTGCGCACCTTCAACCGCATGAACGACCTGGTTGACGGCTGCCGCGTAGAAGGCGCGATCAACCTGTACGGCAACAACATCTATCGCAAGGGCGAAGACGTTGCCGAGTTGCGTCGTCGCGTCGGCATGGTGTTCCAGAAGCCCAACCCGTTCCCGAAGACCATCTACGAAAACGTGGTCTACGGCCTGCGCATCCAGGGCATCAACAAGAAGCGCATTCTCGACGAAGCCGTTGAGTGGGCGTTGAAAGGCGCGGCGTTGTGGGACGAAGTCAAAGACCGTCTGCATGACTCGGCACTCGGCCTGTCCGGTGGTCAGCAACAGCGTCTGGTGATCGCCCGTACCATCGCGGTTGAGCCGGAAGTGCTGCTGCTCGACGAACCGTGCTCGGCCCTCGACCCGATCTCGACGCTGAAAGTCGAAGAGCTGATCTACGAGCTGAAGTCCAAGTTCACCATCGTCATCGTGACCCACAACATGCAACAGGCCGCGCGGGTGTCCGACTACACGGCGTTCATGTACATGGGCAAACTGGTGGAATTCGGCGACACCGATACCTTGTTCACCAATCCGGCGAAGAAGCAGACCGAAGACTACATCACCGGTCGTTATGGCTGACAGTTGCGGTTTATTCACAGATTGACGCTGCGGCCCACCGCACCTTACCGGACGCTCCAAGGACGCCAACATGATTAGTAAAGAAGGCCTTACCCACCACATCTCCGCGCAGTTCAACGCCGAGCTCGAGGAAGTGCGCAGCCACCTCCTGGCCATGGGCGGGCTGGTCGAGAAGCAGGTCAACGACGCGGTCACCGCGCTGATCGAAGCCGACTCCGGCCTGGCTCAGCAGGTGCGTGAGATTGATGACCAGATCAACCAGATGGAACGCAACATCGACGAAGAATGCCTGCGCATTCTCGCCCGCCGTCAGCCGGCGGCGTCCGATTTGCGTTTGATCATCAGCATTTCCAAGTCGGTGATCGACCTGGAGCGCATCGGTGACGAAGCGACCAAGATCGCTCGTCGAGCGATTCAGCTGTGCGAAGAAGGCGAAGCGCCGCGCGGTTACGTCGAGGTTCGCCACATCGGCGACCAGGTACGCAACATGGTCCGTGATGCGCTGGACGCGTTTGCCCGTTTCGACGCCGATCTGGCGTTGTCGGTGGCGCAGTACGACAAGATCATCGACCGCGAATACAAGACCGCGCTGCGCGAGCTGGCGACCTACATGATGGAAGACCCGCGCTCTATCTCGCGGGTCTTGAGCATTATCTGGGTGCTGCGTTCGCTGGAACGCATCGGCGATCACGCGCGCAACATCTCCGAACTGGTCATCTACCTGGTGCGCGGCACCGACGTGCGCCACATGGGCCTCAAGCGCATGAAAGAAGAAGTTGAAGGCACAAGCGGCGAAACCGCTAATGTTCCGGGCGATGCTGACGATAAGTAAGATTGCCTGAGAAAAGCGCCCGGCCCTTTGGCCGGGCGTTTTTGTTTGTGCTTTTCATGGGCAGATTCGAATTAAAAAGCAGCACCCGCGAACGAAAAGTCCCGGCGTGACTGAAGAGTTTTGGCAATGTGCCATCAGCCAGCGTTATGCTTGCCGGGATTTTAATAGGGGTGTTGGATGAGCAAGATCAGTGTGTTGGTCGTGGACGATGCTTCGTTCATTCGTGACCTGGTGAAAAAGTGCCTGCGTAATTACTTCCCGGGGATCCGCACCGAGGACGCCGTCAACGGTAAAAAGGCCCAGGCCATGCTGGCCAGGGAAGCCTTCGACCTGGTGCTGTGCGACTGGGAAATGCCGGAAATGTCCGGCCTCGAGCTGCTGACCTGGTGCCGCGAGCAAGACAATCTCAAGACCATGCCGTTCGTCATGGTCACCAGCCGTGGCGACAAGGAAAACGTCGTGCAGGCGATTCAGGCCGGCGTTTCCGGCTACGTCAGCAAACCGTTTACCAACGAGCAGCTGCTGACCAAGGTCAAGCAGGCGCTGAACAAGGTCGGCAAGCTCGACACCCTGATGAACAGCGCGCCGACCAAGATGAACTCGGCGTTCGGCAACGATTCCCTGAGCGCCTTGACTGGCGGCAAGCCTGCCGTGGTCGGTGGTGCTCCGGCAGCCGCTGCTGCGGTCAATCCGTTTGCCAAACCGGCTGCTGCCGCGCCAGCGCCCGCCGCTGCGCCATCGCGTGGTTTGCTCAACAGCCCACCGGTCAAGGCGCCAGCCGCCGCGTCGGCTCCCGCCAGTGGTCGGGGTCAGGGTCAGTTGCGCCTGCCAAGCGGTACTCAGCAATGCGTAATCAAGGCCCTGAGCATCAAGGAAGCGTTGCTGGTGGTTAAGCGCACCGAGACCCTGCCGCAGATCCTCGACAGCGCTGTGCTCGATCTGGAGCAGGGCGACAACGCCGAGATTGCCCGCCTCAACGGCTACCTGCACGCCGTCGTTGCCTTTGAACAAAAACCGGACAGCGACTGGTTGCAACTGACCTTCCGTTTCGTCGATCAGGACGCGCAGAAGCTCGACTACATCTCCCGGCTGATCGCTCGCGGTACGGCGCAGAAGCACTTCGTTCCAGGCGCGTGATCTTCGTCTGTGAAAAGATCGCAGCCTTCGGCAGCTCCTACATTGGAATGCATTTTCCCTGTAGGAGCTGCCGAAGGCTGCGATCCTTTGCTTTGTGCGCTGGGCAAATTGAAACATCTGTCGACTAGCCTGGTCTGCTTCACCTGCTAGGCTCATTCCCAGGCCTCACTTCGACAGACTTTTGCCCATGCTCGCGCGCCTGCTGTTCTTCTATGGTCTTTTCATGGCATCCACTTCGGCTGTGGCCATGACCATCTACAAATCCACTGATGCCAACGGCGTGGTGTCGTACAGCGACCGGCCGAGCAAAGGCTCGCAGGTGTTCGTGTTTCAGGACCGCATGGTCGAGCGCCTGGAACGGCAGGTTTACCTCGATATCAAGAAGCAGAAGGGCACAGACGTGGTCTTCGTGCGCAACGATTTGTATGCGCCGGTCAAAATTGCCTTGGCATTCACCGGGCTGAGCAATGTGCGCGGTGCGCCGGCGCAAACCATCCACCGGGTGCTGCCGGCGCGCAGCAACACGCGGTTGGCGTTGCTGACGGCGATATCCGGCAAGCAGCCGCTGGTGTATACGCCGCAGTTCCACTATTCCCTCGGTGACCCCACTGGTATCGCGCAGGGCTATCGCTATCCGCTGCCGTGGCGCGGTGGACCGTTTCGTCTGAGTCAGGGCGCCAACGGTCAGTACAGTCACTATGGGCCGAAGAATCGCTATGCGATGGACATTGCCATGCCGGTGGGCACGCCGATCATTGCCGCGCGGGCCGGGGTGGTGGTGAAGACCGAGAACTCCCAGAGCGGGCGCGGTAATGATGCGTCCGGTAATTTCGTGCGGGTGCTGCACGACGACGGCACGATGGGCGTGTACCTGCACCTCAAACAAGGTTCGGTGAGCGTGCGCGAGGGGCAAAGGGTGACGGTGGGCAGTCCGTTGGCGCTGTCAGGCAACACCGGCAACAGCAGCGGTCCGCACCTGCACTTTGTGGTGCAGCGCAATACCGGTGAGGGGCTGGTGTCGATTCCGTATCAGTTCAACCAGCCGCTGGGGGCGTTGCCCAACTTTGCGTTGGGCAAGCAGTAAGCTTCTAAAAGCAAAAGATCGCAGCCTGCGGCAGCTCCTACATGGGAATGCGATCTCTGTAGGAGCTGCCGCAGGCTGCGATCTTTTAGCAGGCAACGCGGTTTCCCGCATTGCACTCAATCCAGCATCAACACCTTCGCCAGTACAATCTTCGGCCCTTTCATCTTCTTGATGATGATCCGCAGGCCTTCGACTTCCAGCACTTCTTCCTCTTCCGGCACCCGTTTCAGGGTTTCGTAGACCAGCCCGGCGAGGGTCTCGGCTTCGATGTGGTCGAGGTCGATGCCCAGCAGGCGTTCCACCTTGAACAGCGGCGTGTCGCCACGCACCAAGAGCTTGCCCGGCTGATAGGCGAGGATCCCGCGCTCAGCCTTGCGGTGTTCGTCCTGAATATCGCCGACCAGCACTTCCAGCACGTCTTCCATGGTCAGGTAGCCGATGATGTTGCCGTCAGCCTCCTCGACCACGGCGAAGTGCGAGCCGCCCTTGCGGAACTGCTCCAGCAACTGCGACAGCGGCATGTGCCGCGACACGCGCTCCAGGGGACGGGTCAGCTCAGCCAGGTTGAACGACTCGGGAATGTGGTCCAGCGCCGCCAGTTCCAGCAGCAGATCCTTGATGTGCAGCAGGCCGACGAACTCTTGGCGCTCACTGTCGTACACCGGATAACGGCTGAACTTGTGGCGACGAAACATCGCGAGGATTTCTTTCAGTGGAGCGTTGAATTCGAGCGTGATCAGGTCTTCGCGGGAGTTGGCCCAGTCGACCACTTCCAGCTCGCCCATTTCCACCGCCGAGGCCAGAACGCGCATGCCCTGATCGCTCGGATCCTGGCCACGGCTGGAGTGCAGGATCAGTTTCAGTTCTTCGCGGCTGTAATGGTGCTCATGGTGCGGACCGGGTTCGCCTTGCCCTGCGATACGCAGAATGGCGTTGGCGCTGGCGTTGAGCAGGTAAATCGCCGGGTACATCGCCCAGTAGAACAGGTACAGCGGCACCGCCGTCCATAGCGACAGCAGCTCGGGTTTGCGGATCGCCCAGGATTTCGGGGCCAGCTCACCAACCACGATGTGCAAGTACGAAATGATGAAGAACGCGGTGAAGAACGACACACCTTTGACGATCTCCGGCGACTGCACGCCAACCGCGCTCAGCAGCGGTTCGAGGATGTGTGCGAACGCCGGCTCACCGACCCAGCCAAGGCCAAGGGAGGCGAGCGTGATACCGAGCTGACAGGCCGAGAGGTACGCATCGAGCTGACTGTGTACCGTGCGCAGGATGTGCCCGCGCCAGCCGTTCTGATCAGCGATGGCCTCGACTCGGGTCGAGCGCAGTTTGACCATGGCAAATTCCGCCGCAACGAAAAAGCCGTTGAGCAAAACCAGGATCAGAGCAAAAAGGATCATGCCGAAATCGGCGAAAATTGTAGCGAGGGACAAGCCAGGGGAAGGGTCCATGATGGAGTTTTGCGGGTTCCGTGTGATTCAAGAGAGAGAAAAATCGCGCCTGAAAGGCAGGCACAAGTCAGCCAATGTAGCGGCTGACATGGCGATTGCCTAGTGGCGAGTGCTGGTCGGTCTTACTCGGCGGCGCTGATGGCCCGTGCCTGAGCCACCTGAGCTGGGGCGAAATGGCAGGTGAACGTGCTGCCGTGACCGGGCACGCTGCTGATTTCCATGCGTGCGCGGTGGCGCAGCAACACGTGTTTGACGATGGCCAGGCCGAGCCCGGTGCCGCCGGTGTTGGAGTTGCGGCTGGAGTCGACGCGGTAGAAACGTTCGGTCAGGCGCGGCAGGTGTTTGCTGTCGATGCCGATGCCGGAATCCTGCACGCTCAGGTGCGCGCCCTGAGCGTCACCCCACCAGCGAATACGGATGTTGCCCTCGGCCGGGGTGTACTTCACGGCGTTGAACACCAGATTGGAGAACGCGCTGCGCAATTCCGCCTCGCTGCCCTTGAGCAGCAGGCCGGCATCGGCTTCGAGGGTGATGCGCTGGTTCTTCGCGCCCGACAATTGCTGGGCATCGCTCTTGATCGATTGCAGCAGAGTGTCGATCTGCACCGGATGGTTGTCTGACGGGTAATCGGTGGCCTCCAGTTTCGCCAGCAACAACAAATCGTTGAGCAGCGTCTGCATGCGCCCGCCCTGTTGTTGCATCTGCTGCAGCGCGCGACTCCAGCGCGGATTCACTTCCTCGACGTTGTCGAGCAGGGTTTCCAGGTAGCCGCAGATCACTGTCAGCGGCGTGCGCAACTCGTGGGAGACGTTGGCGATGAAGTCTTTGCGCATCTGTTCCAGCTGATGGATACGCGTGACGTCGCGCACCAGCATCAAGTGTTCGTTGTTGCCGTAGCGGGTCAGGTACAGCTGAATGCGCACGCGATCGTTGGTCGGCGAGGGGATTTCCAGCGGCTCGGCGTAGCTTTCCTGCTCGAAGTACTCCTTGAAACGCGGATGGCGCACCAGGTTGGTCACCGGCTGGCCGCTGTCCTGCGGGGTCTTGAGGCCAAGCAGGGTTTCGGCGGCGCGGTTCCACCATTCCAGGTTGCCGTCGCTGTCGAGCATGATCACCGCGTCTTTCAGCGCGGCGGTGGATTCCTGCACCCGGTCGATCACCGCTTGCAGACGCCCGCGCACGCGTTGGTCGCGGCGTTGCAGGTGGTAGATGCTGTCGAACACTTCACCCCACAGGCCATAGCCGTCGGGCGGTGCTTCGTCGGGTTGGTGCTGGCGCAGCCACTCGTGCAGACGCAGCAATTGCTTGAGTGTCCAGGCCAGATAAATCCCCAGGCCCGCCGCAAGGCTCCAGCCGTAATAGCCGGTGATCAGGCCGATCACCAGGCAGGCGGTGACCAACAGCAGCATGTGGCGAATCAGGGTGCCATGCCAGTTTTGATTCACGGAAAATACGGTCCTTGTCAGCGAGTCTGGCGGTCGGATCAGGCCTTGGTGGAGAACCGGTAGCCGGTGCCGCGCACGGTTTGTACCAGATTTTCGTAGGCGTCGCCGAGGGCCTTGCGCAAGCGCCGGATGTGCACGTCGACGGTGCGCTCTTCAACATAGACGTTGCCGCCCCAGACCTGATCCAGCAACTGGCCACGGGTGTAGGCGCGTTCCTGGTGGGTCATGAAGAATTGCAGCAGACGGTATTCGGTCGGGCCCATCTCGGCCGGTTTGCCGTCGATGGTCACGCGGTGGCTGATCGGATCAAGCAGCAGGCCGCCGACTTCGATCGGCGCTTCGCCGTCGGTCGGGCCAGCGCGACGCAGCACGGCTTTGAGGCGGGCGACCAGTTCGCGCGGGGAAAACGGTTTGGTGATGTAGTCGTCGGCGCCGACTTCCAGACCCTGGATCTTGTTGTCCTCTTCGCCCTTGGCGGTGAGCATGATGATCGGGATGTCCCCGGTCAGCTCGTCACGCTTCAGACGACGGGCCAGTTCGATGCCGGAGGTGCCGGGCAGCATCCAGTCGAGCAGGATCAGGTCCGGCTTGCGGTCGACGATGATGGCGTGGGCCTGCTGCGAGTTCTCTGCCTCGAGGCAGTCATAGCCGGCCATTTCCAACGCAACGGCGATCATTTCGCGAATGGGCGCTTCGTCGTCGACGATCAGAATGCTCCTGCCAACCATGCCTTAATCCTCTTGTCATTTAACTGTCTTGCGCCGCATTAGATAACGGAATTATTGCAGTCGTGTGACAGTATTTTAGTCCGGCGGCGATTGTGCAAATCCTCAACTAAGCTCTAAGTCCGAATCCTGACAACCACAAAAGAAGGTTTCCATGACTCAAATGACTGTTTCTTTCAAAGCCCTGCTGATGGCTGCTGCCCTGACTCTGCCTGGATTTGCCATGGCTGCCGAGCCGGCCATGATGAAGGACGGCATGATGGTCGATCACAAAGGCATGACCGTTTATACGTTCGACAAGGACGCTGGCGGCAAATCGATGTGCAACGGCGATTGCGCGAAAAACTGGCCGCCGATGATGGCGCCGGCGGGTGCCAAGGCTGAAGGCAAATGGACGGTCATCAAGCGCGATGACGGCATGATGCAGTACGCCTATGACGGCAAACCGCTGTACACCTTCATGAAGGACGAGAAGCCTGGAGAAATGAAAGGCGATGGCATGAAGGAAGTGTGGCACGTGGTGCACGAGCATAAGTAAACGCAAATCCCCCTGTGGGAGCGAGCTTGCTCGCGAAAGCGTTGGGTCAGTTGCCACATAGGCTGACTGAGACGACGCATTCGCGAGCAAGCTCGCTCCCACAGGTTTTTGCGGATCAGCGCAACGCGTAATCCAGCACGATCCCGACGAAAATCGCCAACCCGGCCCAGTGGTTGTGCAAAAACGCCTTGAAGCAGCGCATCCGGTCGCGATCCCGCGTGTACCAGAATTCCCACGCATAACACCCGGCAGCCACCAGCAAGCCAAGATGGAACCAGATGCCCAGCTCAAACTTGGATCCCGCCAGCATCAGGCAACCCAGCGACAATGCCTGCAAGCTCAGGATGATCAGCCGGTCCGCCTCGCCAAACAGAATTGCCGTGGATTTCACGCCAATCTTCAAATCGTCATCGCGATCGGTCATCGCGTAATAGGTGTCGTAACCCACCGTCCACAGCAGGTTGGCGATCCATAGCAGCCACGCTGCCGCCGGCAGCTCGCCGGTCTCGGCGGTGAACGCCATCGGCATCCCCCACGAAAACGCCGCGCCGAGCACCACTTGCGGGTAATAGGTGTAGCGCTTCATGAACGGGTAAGTGAACGCCAGCGCCAGACCGCCCAGCGACAACCAAATGGTCGGCGCATTGGTGCACAGCACCAGCAGAAAACTCACGCCCATCAACAGCGCAAAGAACACCAGCGCTTCTTTCGAACTGATCTTGCCGCTGGCCAGCGGCCGTTGTGCGGTGCGTTTGACGTGGCCGTCGACCTTGCGGTCGGCCCAGTCGTTGATCACGCAACCGCCGGCGCGGGTCAGTACCACGCCGAGGACGAAAATCACCACGTTGGCCAGCGACGGCGAGCCTTTGCCGGCAATCCACAGGGCCCAAAGGGTTGGCCACAGCAGCAGATAAATGCCGATCGGCTTGTCCATCCGGGTCAACTGAATGAAGTCCCACGCGCGCGGGTTCAAGCGGTTCAGCGACTTGAGCAGGCTCTGATACATCAGCAGTTCTCCGGATGGGCGCGGGCGGCGCGCCACAGGCTCGGCAGGAAAATTTCTGCGACCAGCACGCTCAACGCGCCACGGTCGAAACGCGAACGTCGGCCCCACAGCTCAGGCGCTTTCACGTCTGGCGGCAACCATTGTTCAGGGTAGTGGCAAACTTCGAGGGCGCGGCGCTGGAACGCCTGATCGCAAAACAGCAATTCACCCAGAGAGCGGCTGCCCAGTTCGTCCATGTGCAAGCCGTCACCCTGCAAAGCGGCGCGCGACGCGACGCTACGGGCGAACACCCAAGCCTCGCCGTGACCGCGCAAATACACCTCGCGTACCCAGCCTTCGCTGCCCTCAGCCAGATCCAGCGCCGCACATTCGTCAGCGCGCAAGGTGTCCCAGCCTTCAAACAGCGGCGTGACGCTGAAGCCGTCATCGGACAGCCGGGTCAGTCGGCGGGTGAGGGAGCCTTCGTCGAACAGCCAGTCGAGGGTCAACGAATCGGGGAGGGGCGTCAGTCGGCTTTGAGTCAGCCAGAGCGGGGCCGGGCAGGCATTTGAATGTTGCACAATGAGTCATTATTGGCCGCAAATGAGGCGGCGAGCTTAACATGGTGGCCGCCGATATTGATTGATCCGGGTCGCCATTGCGCCGAACAGGCTTGCATCTGCCCGGCACCATCAGTACAAAACGCCCTGAGCCGGATGGCAGCGCAACACCCATCGACCGTCCGTGCCGGCACCACGCCTGAACCCTGAGGAAGTACCTGAATGAAAAAGTGGCAATGCATCGTCTGTGGCCTGATCTACAACGAAGCCGATGGCTGGCCGGATGACGGCATTGCGCCGGGCACCCGTTGGGAAGATGTACCGGCAGACTGGCTGTGCCCGGACTGCGGCGTTGGCAAAATGGACTTCGAAATGATCGAAATCAACTAAGCAAATCGAAAGGAGTAAGGCATGAGCGCACCTGTCGTCATCGTTGGCACTGGGCTGGCGGGCTATAACCTGGCCCGCGAGTTTCGCAAACTCGATAGCGAAACCCCGTTGCTGTTGATTACGGCTGATGACGGCCGCTCTTACTCCAAACCGATGCTCTCCACCGGTTTCGGCAAGAACAAGGACGCCGACGGCCTGAGCATGGCTGAACCCGGGGCCATGGCTGAGCAGTTGAAAGCCGAAGTGCGCACTCATACGCGTATCAGCGGTATCGACGCCGGCCACAAGCGCCTGTGGATCGGCGAAGAAGCGGTTTATTACCGCGACCTGATCCTCGCCTGGGGCGCAGAAACCGTGCGTGTGCCCATCGAAGGCGATGGCGCCGATCTGGTGTTTCCGATCAATGATCTTGAAGACTACGCACGCTTTCGCGCAGCGGCGGCCGGCAAGCGCCGGGTGCTGTTGCTCGGCGCCGGCCTGATTGGCTGCGAATTCGCCAACGACCTGATCCTCGGCGGCTACGAAGTGCAACTGGTTGCACCCTGTGAACAAGTCATGCCGATGCTGCTGCACCCGGCGGCTGCGGCAGCCGTGCAGGCCGGGCTGGAAAGCCTCGGTGCGAAATTTCATCTCGGCCCGGTACTGACCCGATTGCAGAAAGTCGCCGCCGGCCTGGAAGCGCATCTGTCCGACGGCCAGGTCATTCCTTGCGACGTGGTGGTTTCGGCCATCGGCCTGCGCCCGCGTATCGATCTGGCGGCGGCTGCCGGCGTGCAGGTCAATCGCGGCGTCGTGGTCGACCGGCACCTGAAAACCTCCCACGCCAATATTTACGCCCTGGGCGACTGCGCCGAGGTCGACGGATTGAATCTGCTGTACGTGATGCCCCTGATGAGTTGTGCGCGGGCGCTGGCGCAAACCCTCGCTGGAAACCCTACTACCGTGAGCTACGGCCCGATGCCGATCACCGTAAAAACCCCGGTGTGCCCGCTGGTGGTTTCGCCGCCACCTCGGGGCAGCGAAGGTGTCTGGACGGTCGAAGGTCAGGGCGCCGACATCAAGGCGCTGTGCCACAGTGCCGATGGGCAGCTGCTCGGTTATGCGCTGACGGGTGCAGCGGTGATGGAAAAACTCGCCCTGAACAAACAGCTTCCGGCGCTGCTGGCGTAAATACCGGTCGTTCTGTCGGAATCACCCCGCTTTTGCCCCTACAAAGGTCGCGTGGAGACTGGCGCCGCCGGTATCCGCGTGCCATTCTCACTCCCGTCTGCCGCAGAGTAGAGCCTGCGGCGCCTTGGGCGCTGTTCCAACGAGAACAGCACGGACATAACAACAAAAAACCGTCAAAGGGGCTTCACTAATGCGTAAACCAGAACTCGCCGCTGCAATCGCTGAAAAAGCAGATCTGACCAAAGAACAGGCCAACCGCGTACTCAACGCCGTTCTCGAAGAAATCACCGGCGCTCTGCACCGCAAGGACAGCGTGACGCTGGTCGGCTTCGGCACCTTCCTGCAACGCCACCGCGGCGCCCGCACCGGCAAAAACCCGCAGACCGGCGAACCGGTTAAAATCAAGGCCAGCAACACTGTTGCGTTCAAGCCAGGCAAATCGTTGAAAGACAGCGTAAATCCTTAATTGCGGCGAACTCCTCGAATAACGGGGAGAATCGCTGAAAAAATGGGCACACCGATTGCGGTCGGGTGCCCATTTTTTGTGCCTGCCTATTTGGTATGCCCTGCAGCAATAATAAAGCCACGTAATCAACTGCATTGGTTGGCTATCGATCTGCCTCACACTTAAATCAATACCCTATATATAAAAGCCATCATATTGATGGCACTTTTGTCATTGTTGGTTGTCTCGCTGTGAATTGTTGAAACAGCACTGAAATCTTTCGGAATCATCCTACATCCGTTTTTTTCAAAACCCGTCATGCTCCGCGCCATTGTCGTCGGCCCCGGTTTTCGGTGATCACGGCAGATTGGAACGATCGCTCTAAATCAGGGTTTTCAGGTGTTTCGTGCGGCTGCGTATATATGAAAACGGTATCGGGGATTCCCTGACTAAATATAGGGAAACCTCCTACAACAAACAAAGAACAGTTCGTCTTGTTGTTTAATCAGATGCTTGCTAGTGGCCATCATAGTGATTACGATGCGCCCACTTGAAAGAGCACATCTCAATTGGATGAGTCGCTTCACCGCTCTTCGATACTGTCCCGCGCCGCGGTAACTCCAATAGGCGCCTGACTGTAATCCTTAATAAAGGCCATGGATGTCCTACTCAAGCAAACTTTCCGCCCATTACCTCGAACTCGCTAAAGTCTCTGTTTCCAAAGAGAATTTCGCGGGCGAAGACGTTCGTTTTTCGAGCGAATTCGAGGCCCTGGAAAGCGAGCTGGCCAAAGCCTCGTCGATGCACGAAAGCGGGCAGATCGACTGGCTGAAAATTCGCGAAAACAGCGAAAATCTACTGCGTACCCAATCCAAGGATTTGCGTGTCGGCGCCTGGCTGACCTGGTCGCTGTACCAGCGCGAATCCTTCCCCGGACTGCTGGCCGGCCTCGGTCTGCTGCACCATCTGTCGGAAAACAACTGGGCCGACGTTCACCCGCTCAAACCCCGTACCCGTGCCGCCGCCATCGGCTGGCTGGTGCCGCGTCTCGAGCAGGTCATCACCGAAAACATTGCGATCAAAGAGCAGCTGCCGATGTTCCGGCAGCTCTCCGAGCACCTGTCCGGCCTTGAAGCCGCGTGTGCCGAGCATCTGGGCGATGATTCTCCGCTGTTGCTGCCGATCTCCCGTCGCCTGAAAACCATGATCCAGCGCGCGGCCGACAATCAGCCGGCCCCTGGTGTGGTCGGTGCGGCGGTGGCGCAGGTCAAGCAGGCGGCGAGCCAGTTGCTCACCCCCGGCGCGCCGATCGACAACGAACGAGACGCGCATAAAGCCCTGCGCGCGCAACAGGAAAGCGCCCGCCCATTGTGTGCCTGGTGGCTCAAGCAGAAGGCCACCGACCTGCGCGCCCTGCGCCTCAATCGCACACTGCTGTGGATGACCATCGACGCGGTGCCGGAGCGCAACGCCGAGCAGATCACCGTGCTGCGTGGCCTGCCGCTGGAAAAGCTCAAGCTCTATCAGGACCGTTTCGATCAGGGCAAATACGCCGACCTGCTGGTGGAACTGGAGGCGAGCCTGGCGAAGGCGCCGTTCTGGTTCGATGGCCAGAGGATGGTCTGGGAGTGTCTCCAGAACCTCAACGCCGAATTGGCAATGCGCGAAGTGGAAATCCACTTCGCGCTTTTGGTTCAACGGCTGCCGGGCATTGTCGAGTTGCGCTTCCATGACGGCGCGCCGTTTGCCGATCCGTCCACCCGCGCATGGATCGCCGCCAACGTCATGCCGCACCTGCAAAGCGCCAGTGCGCCGCGCAAGGTCGAAAGCGAAAACGTCGAAACCCAGCCGGCCTGGGAAAAGGCCCTCGAAGAAGTTCTGCCGCTGCTGCGCAAGGAAGGCCTGAAGCCGGCCGTGCAGACGCTCAAGCAGGGTTTGCAATCCGCTCACGGTGGCCGCGAACGCTTCTTCTGGCAGTTCGCCCTCGCGCGCCTGTGCTTCATGGCCAAGAAATACGAACTGGCCAAGAACCAGCTGGAAACCCTCGATCAGACATTACAGGACTCAGGCCTGCACGCCTGGGAGCCCGATCTTGCATTGGAAGTGCTGCATTTACTGCATAGCTGCTGCGAGTTGTTGCCGCAGAACCATGCCGTACGTGAACGCAAGGAAGAGATTTATCGCAGGCTGTGCCACCTCGACCTCGAAGTGGTACTCGAATAGGCCCCAGGGCCACAACCGCAAGGAGAAAAGCCATGGCCAAAGAAGGCTCGGTAGCCCCCAAGGAACGCATCAACGTCACCTTCAAACCCGCCACCGGCGGTGCTCAGGAAGAGATTGAACTGCCGCTGAAGCTGCTGGCAATCGGTGACTACACCCACCGCAAGGACGATCGCAAAATCGAAGATCGCAAGCCGATCAGCATCGACAAGATGACCTTCGACGAAGTGTTGGCCAAGCAAGAACTGGGTCTGACGCTGAGCGTGCCGAACCGTCTGCAGGAAGATGGCGAGGCCGACGAGCTGGCTGTGCAACTGCGCGTCAATTCGATGAAGGACTTCAACCCGGCCAGCCTGGTCGAGCAAGTGCCTGAGCTGAAAAAACTGATGGAACTGCGCGATGCGCTGGTGGCCCTCAAAGGCCCGCTGGGTAACGCACCTGCGTTCCGTAAAGCGATCGAAGGCGTGCTCGCCGACGACGAATCCCGCGGTCGCGTACTCGGTGAGCTGGGCCTGAACGCCGCAGCCCCGGACGCCTGAGACTCCAGCCAAGGAAGCCAACACAATGAGCACTAGCGCAGCACAAGAGAAGAGCGCCGCCAGCGGCGAATACAGCATTCTCGACAGCATCATCGCCGAAACCCGTCTGACTCCGGACGACGAAGCCTACGACATCGCCAAGCGCGGTGTGTCGGCCTTCATCGAAGAACTGCTCAAGCCGCAGAACAACGGTGAGCCGGTCAAGAAGGCCATGGTTGACCGCATGATCGCCGAGATCGATGCCAAGCTCAGCCGTCAGATGGACGAAATCCTGCACCACCCGGACTTCCAGGCCCTGGAGTCGTCGTGGCGTGGTCTGCAGTTGCTGGTCGATCGCACCAACTTCCGCGAAAACATCAAGATCGAAATCCTCAACGTCTCCAAAGAAGACCTGCTGGACGATTTCGAAGATTCGCCGGAAGTCATGCAGTCGGGCCTGTACAAGCACATCTACACCGCTGAATACGGCCAGTTCGGTGGTCAGCCTGTGGGCGCGATCATCGCTAACTACTACATGTCGCCAAGCTCGCCAGACGTGAAGCTGATGCAGTACGTGGCCAGCGTTTCGTGCATGTCGCACGCACCGTTCATCGCTGCCGCCGGCCCGAAATTCTTCGGTCTGGAAAGCTTCACCGGCCTGCCGGATCTGAAAGATCTGAAAGACCACTTCGAAGGCCCGCAATTCGCCAAATGGCAGAGCTTCCGTACCTCGGAAGACTCCCGCTACGTTGGCCTGACCGTGCCGCGTTTCCTGCTGCGTAACCCGTACGATCCGGAAGAAAACCCGGTCAAATCGTTCGTGTACAAGGAAACCGTTGCCAACAGCCACGAGCACTACCTGTGGGGCAACACTGCTTACGCGTTCGGCACCAAGCTGACCGACAGCTTCGCCAAATTCCGCTGGTGCCCGAACATCATCGGCCCGCAGAGCGGTGGCGCGGTTGAAGACCTGCCGTTGCACCATTTCGAAAGCATGGGCGAAATCGAAACCAAGATCCCTACTGAGGTTCTGGTTTCCGACCGTCGTGAATACGAACTGGCCGAGGAAGGCTTCATCTCCCTGACCATGCGTAAAGGCTCCGACAACGCGGCGTTCTTCTCCGCCAGCTCGGTGCAGAAGCCGAAGTTCTTCGGCATCAGCGCAGAAGGCAAGGCGGCAGAGCTGAACTACAAGCTCGGCACCCAACTGCCGTACATGATGATCGTCAACCGCCTGGCTCACTACTTGAAAGTGCTGCAGCGCGAGCAACTCGGTTCGTGGAAAGAACGTACCGACCTCGAGCTGGAACTGAACAAGTGGATCCGTCAGTACGTTGCCGACCAGGAAAATCCGAGCGCCGAAGTGCGTGGCCGTCGTCCGCTGCGCGCTGCGCAAGTGATCGTCAGCGACGTTGAAGGCGAGCCGGGCTGGTACCGCGTGAGCTTGAACGTGCGTCCGCACTTCAAGTACATGGGTGCCGATTTCACCCTGTCGCTGGTTGGCAAGCTGGACAAAGAGTAAGAGCGACTCATGGACGGATACGGCAGCCTGTTCGAACGCCTCAACGGCGACGCGCAACTACGCAAGGGCAACAGCCTTGAGGCTTGTGCCATGGCGTCAGTGGCTGCCCATCTGGCCAAAATGCTCAGCACCCGGGCCGGCAGCGTGCAAACGCTGGCCGACTACGGGTTGCCCGATCTCAATGACATGCGTCTGAGCCTGCACGACTCCCTGAGTCAGGCCCGTCTGGCCATCGAAAACTTCATCGAAGCCTACGAGCCGCGCCTGAGCAACGTGCGTGTCATTTCCCTGCCGCGTGACCACGATCAACTTCGCCTGGCCTTCAGCATCGAAGGCCTGCTGGAAGTTGAAGGGTTCAAGCGTCAGGTCAGTTTTTCCGCGCGCCTGGATGGCAGCGGTCAAGTGAAGGTCACCTAAGGAGATCCCCGATGTCTGGCAAACCCGCAGCACGCGTATCCGACCCCACCGCTTGCCCACTTCCAGGCCACGGTACCAACCCGATCGCCGCCGGTTCCGGCGACGTGTTCTTCGACGGCCTCGCGGCCGCCCGCCAAGGCGATGCCTCGGCGTGTGGTGGTGCGATGGTCGGCGATCTGGCGACCACGGTTTTGATCAACGGCAAAGCGGCCGCGACCGTGGGTTCGGTTGGTATTCACGGCAACAAGGTCACGGCAGGTTCCGGGACGGTGATTATCGGCAATTCGCCAGGGTCGAGCTGATGACTAAGAAACACCTGAGTGGCGTTGTTCGTTCATGGACAGTCGATAGCGGGGCGTTCTGTCCATGACGCACATGTTCGGGTCGGCTCAATGAAACTCAGAGCCTGGCAATGTCTTGTCGCTTTTCTCAGCTCGGTTGGTTTGCTGGTGATTCTGGTCGGCTTCGCGCTGCTGTTGCGGATGGAAAGCTCGACCGAACCAAAGCTGTTCGCTCATCCCCACGCGTTGTGGATTGGCGCCGAGGATGGTGGGGTATTCGTCGAGATTACTAAGTCCGAAGCACCGGATTATTACGTGGAGATTCGCCACGAAAGTGGTGGGATGTGGACTGAGGGCTGGGTTCGATATGGCACCAGGGACAGCCATCCACTTAGCGCTGCAGCCATTGGTGGCTACGGCGGTGAAGAACTCTACGTCTATACGGGTGTCGCGATCACGCCGCAAAAACAGGGAGTTGCGCAGCGATGAATAAATACGTGCCAGCGACCCCGGGGCAGGAGACGGGCGCGTGACCGACTCGTCAAGCGAGATGCTCATGCTGGGTCGCGCGCAACTCAGCTTCTTCATGGCTGCATTGTGGCTGCCACTGCTGGCGGTGTTGGCGATCAGTTCCTATGACCTGTGGAATGGCGAGTATTCAACACCCGAGTCGTCCGGGATTTATTGGCAGTACCTGTTGTGGTGGGGAATTCCCGGGCTTCTGGGTTTCTCGCTGTGGATGTCCCGATCGGCGCAGAGCCGAAACGAGCAGCAGGCATTGCGGATGGTTTGGTGGGCGCCGGTGAAGTTCATCCCGTTCTATGCCGTGCCATGGATGCTGTATGGCTTGCTCAGTCTGGTCGTCGGTCAGCTCAGTGATGCCTACATGGCGTACGGCTGGATCTCGATTGTGCCGTTTCTCCTGATTGGCGGTTACGTCTGCGCCGGCGTGACAGTCGCGCTCTACAGGATATTTTTTTGATGAGTTCCACTACCAGGCAGGTAACCCGTGTCCTTTAACCACTACTACCAAAGCGAACTCACCGCACTGCGCCAACTCGGTCGCCGTTTCGCCGAGCGTAGTCCGGCGTTGGCTCCGTATCTGGGGCAGGCCGGGCGGGATCCGGATGTGGAGCGGTTGCTCGAAGGTTTTGCGTTTCTGACCGGGCGGCTGCGCCAGAAGCTCGATGACGAGTTGCCGGAACTCAGCCATTCGCTGATGCAGTTGCTGTGGCCGAACTACATGCGCCCGCTGCCGGCGTTCAGCATTTTGCAGTTCGATCCGCTCAAGCGTTCCGGACCGGCGTTGCGCGTCGAGCGCGATACGCCGATTGAAAGCAAACCGATCGAAGACGTGCGTTGCCGCTTCCGCACCTGCTACCCGACCGAAGTGTTGCCGCTGGATCTGGCTGCGCTGAACTACTCGGTGAAGGGCGACGGCTCGCTGCTCAGCCTGCGTCTGGAAATGAGCGCCGACGGCCACCTCGGTGAGCTGGAACTGAGCAAACTGCGTCTGCACTTTGCTGGCGAGCGTTACATCAGCCAGATGCTCTACCTGAGCCTGCTGCGCAACCTCGAGGGCATCGAACTGATCCCGCTCGACGGCGCCGGCAAACCGATCGATGGCGTCAGCGGCAAGCCGATGGCGTTCAAGATTCCCGGTGATCGGGTCAAACCGGTGGGCTTTGCCGAAGAAGAAGCGTTGATCCCGTATCCGCTGAACACCTTCCGCGGCTATCGCTACCTGCAGGAATACTTCGCCTTCCAGGACAAGTTCCTGTTCGTCGATGTGAATGGTCTGGACATCCTCAACGCGCTGCCGGAAGACACCCTCAAGCAGATGCGTGGCCTGGAATTGCGCTTCGATATTCGCAAGAGCGGCATCATGCGCATGCGGCCGACGCTGGATAACGTGAAGCTGTTCTGCACGCCGATTGCCAACCTGTTCGCCCACGACGCGCTGCCGATCCGCCTCGACGGCAAGCAGGACGAATACCTGCTGCTGCCAGCGGAATACGATCTGGAAAACTGCGGCGTGTTCTCGGTGGAAACCGTGACCGGCTGGAAGCCCGGCGGCCTCGGTTATCAGGAGTACGTGCCGTTCGAATCCTTCGAGCACGACCCGAGTTTCGACGTGCCCAATAGCCGTCCGCATTACAGCATCCGCCAGCGCTCGTCCTTGCTGCACGACGGCCTCGACACCTACCTGAGCTTCGGCATCCGTCACACCGAAGCCCACGAAACCCTGTCGATCGAGCTGATCTGCACCAACCAGAACCTGCCGCGCAAGCTCAAGCTGGGCGACATCTGCATGGCCTGCGAAGAGACGCCGGAGTTCTTGAGCTTCCGCAACATCACCCCGGCCACTTCCAGCTTCGCGCCGCCGCTGAACCGTGACTTCCTGTGGAAGCTGATCAGCAACATGTCGCTTAACTATCTGTCGCTGGCCGACGTCAATGCGTTGAAGGTGATTCTCGAAACCTACGACTTGCCGCGCTACTACGACCAGCACGCGGAGAAGGTCAGCAAACGCCTGCTCGGCGGCCTCAAGCACATCAAGCATCACCACGTCGACCGCTTGCACCGTGGGTTGCCGGTGCGCGGTTTGCGCACCGAACTGACCATCGACCCGGAAGGGTATATCGGCGAAGGCGACCTGTTCGTCTTCGCTTCGGTTCTTAACGAGTTTTTCGCGCTTTACGCCAGTCTCAATTCATTCCATGAACTGCGCGTAAAAAGCACACAGGGAGAGGTGTACCAATGGACACCACGTATGGGCCTGCAGCCCCTGCTTTAAGCGGGCTGACCAAGGTAATACGCGAGTACTCGCTGTTTCAGGCCGTGCTGCTGGTGATCGACCGGCTGCGCGAGGCACACCCGCACCTGAGCGAAGACGATCTGTACGACCACGTGGAGTTCCAGGCCAACCCGAGCCTGGGCTTTCCGCGCAGCGACGTCGATCGTGTGGAGTTCTTCGAAGAGCACGGGCAGATGCGCGCGCGCATGCGTTTCAACCTGATCGGCCTGGTCGGTTCTGGCTCGCCGCTGCCGGCGTTCTACGGCGAACAAGCCCTGGGCGACAGCGAGGACGGTAACCCGACACGCAACTTCCTCGATCTGTTCCACCATCGCCTGCAACGGCTGATGCTGCCGATCTGGCGCAAGTACCGCTACCGCGCAAGCTTCCAGAGTGGCGCGATTGACCCGTTCTCCTCGCAGCTGTTCGCCCTGATCGGCCTCGGTGGCGAAGAGATCCGCAAGGCCAAGGAACTCAACTGGAAACGCCTGCTGCCGTACCTCGGTCTGCTCAGCTTGCGGGCGCACTCGGCGGCGTTGATCGAAGCCGTGCTGCGTTACTACTTCAAGCACGAAGACCTGGTCATCGAGCAGTGCATCGAGCGCCGCGTGGAAATTCTCGAAGAGCAGCGCAATCGTTTGGGCCGCGCCAACAGCCTGCTCGGTGAAGACCTTGTGCTCGGCGAGCATGTGCGCGACCGCAGCGGCAAATTCCGCATTCACATCACCGAGCTCGACTGGCAGCGATTCCATGAATTCCTGCCGATCGGTTTCGGTTACCAGCCGCTCTGCGCGCTGGTGCGGTTCACCCTGCGTGACCCGCTCGATTACGACATCCGCCTGGTCCTGCGCCAGGAAGAAATCCGCGAACTGCGCATCGGTGAGCAGAACGCCTGTCGCCTCGGTTGGACCAGTTGGCTGGGCCGCGAAAAAGCGGACGGCGTGGTGACCCTGGGCAGCAAAATTCATTAAGGACGTGAGCCATGATCAACGTAGACCTGCAACAACTCATCCAGGCGCTGGACGCCGAAACCCGTCGTGACCTGGAACGTTCGGCCGAGCGTTGCGTGGCCCGTGGCGGCAGCAAGATCCTCGTCGAAGATTTGATGCTCGGCCTGCTCGAGCGTCCGAATGGCTTGCTCGCACGCGCGTTGCAAGATGCCGATGTCGATGCCGGTGAACTCAGTGCCGCGTTGCAATCGCGCGTCGAACACAGCGCTTCGCGCAACCCGGTGTTCGCCCCGGAACTGGTGCAGTGGCTGCAAGACGCGCTGCTGGTGGCCAACCTCGAACTGGGTCAGACCCAGGTTGAAGACGCCGCGCTGATCCTCGCGTTACTGCGTAACCCGATGCGCTACGCCGGCAGCCGTTATCAGCCGCTGCTCGCCAAGCTGAACATCGATCGCCTGAAGGAATTTGCCCTGTCGCAACAGGAGCAACCGGCGGCCAATGGCAAACCGGCCGCGCAGGGCGAATCGCTGTTGCAGCGTTTCACCCACAACCTGACCCAACAGGCCCGCGACGGCAAGCTCGACCCTGTGCTGTGCCGTGACGGCGCGATCCGCCAGATGGTCGATATCCTCGCCCGTCGTCGCAAGAACAACCCGATCGTCGTCGGTGAGGCCGGTGTCGGCAAGACCGCCATCGTCGAAGGCCTGGCGTCGCGCATCGCCGCCGGTGAAGTGCCGCAAGTGCTCAAAGGCGTTGAACTGCTGTCGCTGGACATGGGCCTGTTGCAGGCTGGCGCGAGCGTCAAAGGCGAGTTCGAACGTCGCCTCAAAGGCGTGATCGACGAAGTCAAAGCCTCGCCAAAACCGATCATTCTGTTTATCGACGAAGCCCACACCCTCATCGGCGCGGGCGGCAATGCCGGCGGTTCCGACGCGGCCAACCTGCTGAAACCGGCGCTGGCCCGAGGCGAGCTGCGCACCATCGCCGCGACCACCTGGGCCGAGTACAAGAAATACTTCGAGAAAGACCCGGCGCTGGCCCGTCGTTTCCAGCCTGTGCAACTGCACGAACCGACCGTCAGTGAAGCGGTGACCATCCTCCGTGGTCTGGCCCAGGTTTACGAGAAGAGCCACGGCATCTATCTGCGTGATGACGCGGTGGTCTCGGCGGCGGAATTGTCCGCACGTTATCTGGCCGGTCGACAACTGCCGGACAAAGCTGTCGACGTTCTCGACACCGCTTGCGCCCGCGTACGCATCAGCCTTGCCGCTGCCCCGGAAAGCCTTGAGCGCCTGCGTGGCGAATTGGCTGAAGGTGGCCGCCAGCGTCAGGCCCTGCGCCGCGATGCCGAAGCCGGTCTGCTGATCGACCACGAAGCACTGGACGCACTGGAAGCGCGTCTCGACGAAGCCGAAGACGAAATGGTCGCGCTGGAAACCCTGTGGACTGAACAGAAGCAACTGGCTGAGCGCCTGTTGGAATTGCGTCAGCAACTGGCCAAGGCCCGCGAAGCTGCAGCGGTCGAGCCAGTGGTCACCGTTGAAGAAGACGCCGAAGGCACCGTAATCGAAACCGTTGCCGCCGAAGTCGAAGAAGGTCAAAGCGTCGAAGCGCTGGAAGCCCAACTCAACGAAACCCACAGCGCCCTGACCGCCGCTCAAGTCAAAGAGCGTCTGGTCAGCTTCGAAGTGTGCCCGCGTCTGGTCGCCGAAGTGATCAGCGCCTGGACCGGCGTGCCATTGGCGCAGCTGGCCCGCGAGCACAACGCCAAAGTCGCCAGCTTCGCCACCGACCTGCGCACGCGCATCCGAGGTCAGGAACAAGCCGTGCACGCCCTGGATCGCTCGATGCGCGCCACCGCTGCCGGTCTGAACAAACCTGACGCACCCGTGGGCGTGTTTCTGCTGGTCGGCCCAAGCGGCGTCGGTAAAACCGAAACCGCCTTGGCCCTCGCTGACTTGCTGTACGGCGGTGATCGTTTCATCACCACCATCAACATGTCCGAATTCCAGGAGAAGCACACTGTTTCTCGTCTGATCGGCGCGCCACCGGGCTACGTCGGTTACGGCGAGGGCGGCATGCTCACCGAAGCCGTGCGCCAAAAGCCGTACTCGGTGGTGCTGCTCGATGAAGTCGAGAAGGCCGACCCGGACGTGCTCAACCTGTTCTACCAAATCTTCGACAAAGGCGTGGCCAACGACGGCGAGGGTCGCGAGATCGACTTCCGCAATACGTTGATCCTGATGACCTCGAACCTCGGCAGCGACCGCATCAGCGACCTCTGTGAAAACGGCGCGAGGCCAACCGCCGAAGTGCTCGAAGAAACCATTCGCCCGGTGCTCAGCAAACACTTCAAACCGGCGCTGCTGGCGCGGATGAAAGTGGTGCCGTACTACCCGGTCGGCGGCCCGGTGCTGCGCGAGCTGATCGAGATCAAGCTCGGCCGTCTCGGCGAGCGCCTCAACCGTCGTCAGCTGGATTTCAGCTGGTGCCAGAACCTCGTCGATCATTTGTCCGAGCGTTGCACGCAAAGCGAAAGCGGTGCGCGCTTGATCGATCACTTGCTCGATCAGCACGTGCTGCCGCTGGTAGCGGATCGTCTGCTCGACGCGATGGCCACCGGTGAAAGCCTCAAGCGCGTGCATGCCACGCTCGACGGCGAAGCCAGCGTGACCTGCGAGTTCGCCTGAGGTGGGTGTGATGTTCACTCAGGTGCCGCAGCCACTGGTCTATGCCGAAGCGTTGCTGGCGCAGTTCGCCAGTCTGTCGCGGGCGGCGGACGGTGCTGCGTTGCTGGGTGACTTCGTGCGTGGTCTGGCCGAGCTGAGCGGTTGCGAACTGACGCAGCTGTATCTGCTCGACGCCACCCACACGTGCCTGGGGATGAACGCCGAGTGCCTAGACGGAGCCTTGCAACCGCGTGAAGCGGCGAGCCTGCCGGCGGATTACAACGGTGAGCAACTGCTGCAATTCGCCCTGTGCCAGAACCGCGTGGTGTGCCTCGACGACTTGAGCGGCAGCCTGCACGAAACCAGTTTTCTGCCGGCGGCGGCTTCGCCGTGGCAGTCGCTGTTGTGCGTGCCGCTGGTCAATCAGCACAAGGCGGTCGAAGGCTTGCTGCTATGCGCCAGTCGACGTCGTACCCACCTGCAAGGCTTCGCTGATTCCCTCGGCCAACTTGGCTCGTTCGTGCTTGGCCAGTTGCATCTGCTGCAACGCTTGCGTCAGCCGCTGGCGGAATCGGCCACGGTGGCGCGCAGCGTGCCGAGCATCAGTGGTTATGGCTTGATCGGCAAAAGCGCGGCGATGCGCCAGACCCATTCGCTGATCAGCAAAGTCCTGCACAGCCCGTACACCGTGTTGTTGCGCGGCGAAACCGGTACCGGTAAGGAAGTCGTTGCGCGGGCGATTCATGATTGCGGCCCGCGCCGTTCCCAGGCGTTTATCGTGCAGAACTGCGCGGCGGTTCCGGAAAATCTGCTGGAAAGCGAGCTGTTCGGCTATCGCAAAGGCGCCTTCACCGGCGCCGACCGCGACCGCGCCGGCCTGTTCGATGCGGCCAATGGCGGCACGCTGTTGCTCGACGAGATCGGCGACATGCCGTTGTCATTGCAAGCGAAGATCTTGCGCGTGTTGCAGGAAGGCGAAATTCGTCCGTTGGGTTCCAATGACACCCACAAAATCGACGTACGCATCATCGCTGCGACGCACCGCGATCTGTCGACGTTGGTCAGCGAAGGTAAGTTCCGCGAGGACTTGTACTACCGCCTCGCGCAATTCCCGATCGAGCTGCCGGCGCTGCGTCAGCGTGAAGGCGACATCCTCGAACTGGCCCAGCACTTCGCCGAGAAGACCTGCACGTATTTGCAACGCGATCCGGTGCGCTGGTCGAGCGCCGCGCTGGAACACCTGTCCGGCTACAACTTCCCCGGCAACGTGCGTGAACTCAAGGCCTTGGTCGAGCGTGCGGTGCTGTTGTGCGAGGGCGGCGAGTTGCTCGCCGAGCATTTCTCCCTGCGCATGGAGCCGATGCCGGAAGACAACAGCCACTTGAATCTGCGCGAACGTCTGGAGCAGGTCGAACGTACTTTGTTGCTCGATTGCCTGCGCAAAAACGACGGCAACCAGACCCTCGCCGCCCGCGAACTGGGCTTGCCGCGACGCACGCTGCTGTACCGCCTCGGCCGTCTGAATATCAATCTGGGAGATTTCGATGGGTAGGCAAAACGTCATCGAAATCCCCACAAAAACCAATTTCAGCGCCGCCCGCAAGGGTCGGCGCTTTGTGCTTTGTCTACACCTGGAGACCCTCTGATGTCTTTTCGTCACTGGCACGCTGTCCTGCTGACCCTCGTCGTTCTATGCGGCCTTGGCGGCTGTAGCGGCAATTACAAATTCAACGACAACGACTATCGCCCGTTGGGTGATCCGCAAGCGGTCAATCGCGGCAAGTGACCGCAAGGAGCATCAAACATGGAATTGGTTTTCGAAATGCTGAACACCAAGCAGTTCGTGCCCACCGAGTTGTGCCAGAAGACCTTTAAACAGGCCGGCGGCGTGATCGGGCGAGGTGAGGACTGCGACTGGATCATCCCTGACCGCAAGCGTCACCTGTCCAATCACCACGCGATTGTCAGCTACCGCGAGGGCACGTTCTTCCTCACCGACACCAGCAGCAACGGTGTCCAGGACGGCGAGAGCGGCGCACGCCTGCACAAAGGCGAACCGGTGCGCATCGAGCACGGCAGCACCTACGTGCTGGGTGACTTCGAGATTCGCGCGCGCTTGGTCCGTGACCCGGCGACGTTCGACGGTGAAGTCGGCCGTCCGCGTGCCGCCGGCAGCATCATTCCCGACGACGCGTTCCTCGATCTCGACCCGCTCAATGCTCTCGAGCAGCAAGAGCGTGTGTACTCGGAAATCGACGAACTGCTGGCGCCGAATACCAAGCCTGAGGATTCCCGTCAGCGTGCCGACTACGCGCGCATCGACATGGAAAGCCTGATGGTGCCGGAGCTGATTGCCGCTCCGGTCGAACCTGAGCCCGCTCCGGCACCGAAAGCCGTTGAGCGTCAAAGCGAAGGTTTCTGGGAGCACTTCGGTGCGGCGCTGGGCGTCGATGTCAAAGGCCTCAGCCACGACGAACGCGAAGCTTTGGCGCTGAACGCCGCGCGCTTGCTGCGCCAAAGCATCGGCGGATTGCAGCAGAGCCTGCGCACCCGTTCCGAGCTGAAAAACGAACTGCGTCTGGCCCAGACCACCGTGCAAGGCACCAACAAGAATCCGCTGAAATTCGCCGTCGATCCGAGCGAAGCGCTGCAGATTCTGTTGCAGCCGAGCAAGCCCGGCCATCTGCCGGCCGAGCAAGCCATCTCCCGTGCGTTCCGCGATCTGCAGGCGCATCAAGTGGCACTGTTGACCGCCAGCCGCGCCGCCGTGCGCGGCACCCTGGAGCACTTCTCGCCAGAGCAACTGACCCTGCGTTTCGAACGTGACAACAAGCCGTTGATCGCCACCTCGGGCGGACGCTGGAGAGCGTTCGGCCGCTATCACCAGGCGCTGCGTCAGGACGATGACTGGAGCGAGCGTCTGCTGGCCCGTGACTTCGCCCAGGCTTACGAAGAACAGATCCGCCTGATCTCCACCCTCCACACCGACCACCAAGGATGATGCGCATGTCTCGCCGCTCGACCGCTTTTTTCAAGACGCTGACTGCGCTCACCGTACTGGTGCTGCTGGCCGGTTGCTCGTCGCTGTCGCCGTACTCGAAAGTGACCAAGATCAACCTGAAGCTGACCGGCAGCGATCAGCTCAACCCGGACCTCAACGGTCGGCCGTCGCCGATCGTCGTGCGCCTGTTCGAACTCAAGCACCCGGTGACCTTCGAGAACGCTGACTTCTTCAGCCTTTACGAACGCGCCAAGGAATCCCTCAACCCGGATCTGGTGGCCAGCGAAGAACTCGAGCTGCGCCCGGGTGAAACCGTGGAGATGAAGCTCAAGGTGGAAGAGGGCAGCCTTTATGTGGGCGTTCTCGCCGCTTACCGCGACTTGCCGGACACCCAATGGCGCCACACCATTCAGATCACTCCGCTGGAAGTCACCGAAGTCGATCTGACTCTGGACCAGACCGGCATCCGCAACACCAATCAAGTGCTCGCCAAGGCGGATGACTGATCATGAATACCCATAAAGTCATTTGGCAGGAAGGCATGCTGCTGCGTCCGCAGCACTTCCAGCACAACGATCGTTATTACGATCACCAGATGAAAACCCGCACCCAATTGCTCGGTGGCTACACTTGGGGTTTCCTCAATCTGGAGATCGACTTGCAGTTCCTCAACATGGGCAAACTGGTGATCAGTGAAGCCTCGGGGATTCTGCCGGACGGCAGCCTGTTCGAACTCGGTGGCAACACTGAGCCGCTGGCGCTGGACGTACCGCCAAACACCGGCAACACGCCGATCTACCTGGCGCTGCCGCTGGTCACCGGCAACCACATCGAGTCGCGCCGTCCGGAGCAGTCCGACGTGCTCGCGCGTTACACCGCGTACGACGCCGAAGTGGCCGACTCCAACGCCGGCGACGATTCCGCCAGCCAGGTCAGCTGCGGTCGCCCGGACTTCAAACTGTTGCTCGGCGAGCAGCAGAGCGATCAGGCCTACGTGAAACTGAAAATCTGCGACGTGCTCGACACCACGCCGGACGGCGTGATCAGCCTCGATCCGGACTTCGTGCCGACCTACATTCAGGCCCACGCTTCCAGCTATCTGCTGTCGTGCCTGAAAGAAGTCATCAGCATGCTCAACCACCGTGGCGACACGATTGCCGAGCGGATTCGCTCCAACGGCAAGGTTGGCGGCGCCGAAGTCGGCGACTTCATGATGCTGCAACTGATCAACCGCACCGAACTGCTGCTGCGCCACTACCTCGGCCTGGAGCAAGTGCACCCGGAAGAGTTGTACCGCACGCTGCTGACCATGCTCGGCGATCTGGCGACCTTTTCCGGCGAGAGCAAACGCCCGCGTCTGGACAGCCGCTACTCCCACGCCGATCAGGGCGGCAGCTTCCGCAAACTGATGGAAGCGATTCGTCAGGTGCTGTCGATGGTGCTCGAACAGCACGCCATCGAACTGATCCTGCAAGCACGTCAATACGGCATCATCGTCTCGCCGTTGCACGACCACAAACTGCTCGGCTCGGCGTCGTTCGTGCTGGCAGCCAGTGCCAACTGCGACTCCGAAGAACTGCGCCACCGCTTGCCGGCGCACCTCAAGGTCGGCCCGGTGGAGCGTATCCGCCAACTGGTCAACCTGCACTTGCCGGGGATCAAGGTCAAACCGTTGCCGGTGGCCCCGCGGCAGATCGCGTTCCACTCGAACAAAACCTATTTCATCCTCGAACTCAGTTCCGAAGACCTGGCACAACTCGAGCGCTCCGGCGGGTTCGCGTTCCACGTGTCCGGCGAATTCGCCGAGCTTGAACTGAAATTCTGGGCCATCAGGAACTGACCGACATGATCAAGGAAACGGATTACAACCAGGACGACAAAACCGTCCTGCTCGATCGTCAGGGCCACGGACCGGCATCGAGTCCGCTGACCGACTTCGCCGCGCCACCGCGTTTCGAGCAACTGGAAGAACGCATGATCTACGCCGCGCGCCTGCGCCCGGCCGAAGCGTTCAATATCAGCCTCAATTCGCTGGTGGCGGCCTCGTCCGAGCTGCTTTCGGAAGTGGTGCGCCTCAAGCACAGCGAAACCCGCGAAGACTTGTACGCACTCAACGAGCGTCTGACTGCCGGGCTGAAATTGTTTGAAGTACGCGCCCTGCACAACGGCGCCGAAAGCAGCCAGGTGATGGCCGCGCGTTACGTGCTCTGCACCGTGGTCGACGAAGCTGTCGTGACCACACCGTGGGGCAACGAAAGCGAGTGGTCGCAGATGAGCCTGCTGAGCAGCTTCCACAACGAAACCTTCGGTGGCGAGAAGTTCTTCCAGTTGCTCGATCGACTGTCGAAAAACCCGGTCAAGCACTTGCCGATGCTCGAGCTGATGTACCTGTGCCTGTCCCTCGGTTTCGAGGGCAAGTACCGCGTCCAGGCACGCGGCATGCTCGAACTCGAAGGCATCCGTGACGCCTTGTACCGGCAGATCCGTCAGTTGCGTGGCGACGTGCCGCGCGAGTTGTCGCCGCACTGGGAAGGCTTGAACGATCAGCGTCGCAACCTGGTGCGCATCGTGCCGGCGTGGATGGTGGTGTTGTTCACTTTCGTCTGTCTGGTGGTGATGTATTCGGGCTTCGCCTGGGTCTTGGGCGAGCAGCGCGACACCGTTCTGCAACCTTATCAGCCGCTTGATCCGGCCGCGGTGCAACCGCAGTCGCAGCCGTAAACAGGGACGTGTGATGAAAAAGTTTTTCAAGAAAGTCGGCGCCTTCCTGCGCCAGACCTGGGTCTGGACCTTGCTGCTGGTGCTGTTCGTGGCGCTGCTGGTGTGGTTCGTCGGCCCGTTGTTGGCGGTTGATGACTACAAGTTCTGGGAGAGCGCGACCTCTCGCTTGCTGACCATCGCTGTGCTGTTCCTGATCTGGGGCCTGACCATGGTCTTCGTCAGCTGGCGCAGCGGTATCCGCAAGAAAGCCGAGGAAGAAAGCGAGGACGGCCAGGACCGCATTCGCCGCGAAGAGCTGATCGACGAAGAACAGAAGGAGTTGAAGGCGCGCTTCAAAGACGCGCTGAAAACCCTGAAGACCTCGAGCCTGTATCGCGGCCGCAGCGAACGCTGGCGCAGTGACTTGCCGTGGTACTTGCTGATCGGTCCGCAGGCATCCGGCAAGACCAGCCTGCTGGACTTTTCCGGTCTGGAATTCCCGATCAACAAGATCGACCGCAAGCTGACCCGCGACACCCTCGGCACCCGTCATTGCGACTGGTACTTCGCCGACCACGGTGTGCTGATCGACACCGCCGGGCGCTACATGACCCAGCCTGACGCAGAAGTCGACGGCAGCGCCTGGACCACCTTGCTGGAGCTGCTGCGCAAGCGTCGTCGCGGGCGTCCGTTGAACGGCGTGTTGGTGACCATTCCGGTGGAAACCCTGCTCGGCGGCAGCGAACAGGACATCGATACCCTGGCGCGCCAGGTACGTGGTCGCCTGCAGGACGTGCATCAGAAACTGCACGTCGACGTGCCGGTGTATCTGGTCCTGAGCAAGGCTGACAAGCTGCTCGGCTTCGACGAGTTCTTCGATCAACTGACCCGCGAAGAAAGCGATCAAGTGCTCGGCACCAGTTTCCGCAAGGATCAGGTCGGCACTGACGTTGCTGTGCTGCGCAACGAGTTCGAAGAGCTGCTGCGTCGCCTCAACAGCCAAGTGATCATGCGCATGCACTCCGAGCGCGACACTCAGCGCCGTGGCCGCATCCTCGACTTCCCGCATCAACTGGGGCAGATCGGCGAGCGCCTGTGCCTGTTCGTCGACATGGCGTTCACCGGCAACCGCTATCAGCGGGCCACGCAACTGCGTGGTTTCTACCTGACCAGCGCGCCGCACCTGACTCAAGAGATGGATGCGACCACCGCCGGCATCGGCGCCAGCCTCGGCATGAGCGCCGGCGTGCTGCCGACCCTGCGCAGCGGTCGTTCGCGGTTCATCCATCACTTGTTCAGCCAGGTGATTTTCCCAGAGGCCGATCTGGCCGGTCTGGACAAGCGCGAACGCAGCCGCATCCATTGGGGCCAGCGTGCGCTGTACGTCGGTGCACTGGCCTCGCTGGCACTGTTCGGTATGCTTTGGGCGGGCGGTTTCTCGGCCAACTACGAGCGTCTGGAAAACCTGCGCAACCTGGCGCAGAACTGGACGCAGCAGCGCACGGCTTTGTCGCCGCGTGATGACGCCATGGGCGTGCTGAAAACCCTCGATACCAGCTACGCCGCGACGCAGGTGTTCCCGAAGAAGGGCGACGTGTCGTATCACGAGCGCGGCGGTCTGTATCAGGGTGAAGACGTCAATCCAGTGGTCAAAGAGGCTTACGAGCGCGAGCTTGAAAAGCAACTGCTGCCACGAGTGGCGACCATGCTCGAAGGGCAGATCCGCGCCAACATGAAGGACCGCGACCGCCTGCTCAACAGCCTGCGCGCGTACCTGATGTTGAACATGAAGGATCGTCGCGATGCCGCGTGGCTCAAGGACTGGGTCGCTACTGACTGGTCGACGCGCTATACCGGCAACACCGCCGTACAGAACGGTTTGAGTGCGCACCTCGATCGCCTGCTGAAGCAGCCGTTTATCTACCCGCTGAACGACCAATTGGTCACTCAGGCGCGTCAGGTATTGCGCAGCGAATCACTGGCCACCGTGGTTTACCGCATGCTCCGCGAGCAGGCGCGCAACCTGCCGGACTATCGTTTCAGCCAACACCTCGGCCCACAAGGCTCGCTGTTTATCGGCACCGAATACGTGATCCCGGGGTTCTACACGCAAACCGGTTATCAGCAGTATTTCTCGGTACAGGGTTCGGCGCTGGTCACCGACATCCTGCGTGACAACTGGGTACTGGGCGAGGGCGCCGGCATCAGCGACATGGACTTGCGTCGTCTGATGGTCGAGCTGGAGCAGTTGTACTTCCGCGACTACGCCAACTATTGGAGTGAAGCCGTAGGCCAGGTGGCCCTGCCGCCAATCAGCGACGCCGGTGAAGGCGCTGAGCAACTGGCGGGCCTGACTTCGGCCAACTCGCCGGTACTGGCGTTGCTCACCGAAGTGCGTGAGAACACCCGCTTCCAGGCCGCTGCAGATCCTGTCGAAGAAGCTGGCGACGCTGCTGATGCACTGGCCGGGCAGAAAGGCAAACTGGGTAAAGTCGGCAAACTGGCCTCTGCCGTGGCGGACAAGGCTTCGGCCCTGAACGTGGCGAAGACCCTGCCGGACACCGCGAAGAAGTCGCTGCAACGCCGCTTCGAACCGCTGCATCGTTTGCTCGATGACAACAACGGCCCGGCGGCGGACCTCACGCCTGCACTGAGCGCGCTCAACGACCTGCAACTGCAACTGGCCGGTCTGGCCCGTTCCAGCACGCCGGAACAAGCCGCGTTCGAAATGGCGAAAACCCGCATGAGCGGCCAGCGTGATGCGCTGACCAACCTGCGCAATGCCTCCGGTCGTCTGCCGCGTCCGCTCAGCGTGTGGTTCAACGTGCTGGCCGAAGACTCGTGGCGTCTGGTGCTTAACGATGCTTACCAGTACCTGAACGGCCGTTATCAGAACGAGCTGTACAGCGTGTATGGCAAAACCATCAGCAAGCGTTATCCGTTCAGCGCCAGCAGCACCAGCGACGTAGCGATCAGCGATTTCCGTGAGTTCTTCCGCGCTCAAGGTACCGTCGACCGCTTCTTCGACAGCTACCTGCGTCCGTTCGTCAGCGGCGATCCGGGCAACTACCGCATGCGCAGCGTCGACGGTCACAGCCTGCCGGTGTCGAAAATGTATCTGGACCAGATGGCGGCGGCGCTGACGATTCGGCAGAGCTTCTTCTCGATCAACCCGGCCGAGCCGACCGTGCAGTTCAAACTGGAGCCGTACACCCTCGATCCGGCGGTCAGCCGTTCCGAGTTCAAGTTCGGCGACAAGACCATGGAATACCGCCACGGTCCGATCCTGCCAATGTCGTTCAAATGGCCGACCGATGCTGAAGACGGTCGCACCAGTCTGGTCATGGACAAAATGGCCGGGCGCCCGATCGGCATCGAGAAGAACTCCGGCCCATGGTCGCTGTTCCGCCTGTTCGACCTGATGCAGACCGAGTACCTGAGCGGTCGCGACGTGCTGGTGCTGAAAGCCGACGTAGGTGGCCTGCGCGCCAACTACCTGCTGACCAGCCAGCGCACGCCGAACCCGTTCGACATGGGCGTACTGCGCACCTTCCGTATGCCGGTGCAGCTCTGATGCTGGTGGCCAGTGCCTGGCGCAGCGCGGCGCGGACCGACCCGGGCAAGGTGCGGGCGCGCAACGAAGATGCCTTCCTCGACTCGCCACAGCAGGGGCTGTGGGTGGTCGCGGACGGCATGGGCGGTCATCAGGGTGGCGACATCGCCAGCCAGTTGATCGTCGCCAGCCTGGCTGAACTGCCGCAACACGAGGACTTCGACGAACGCCTCAAAGCCATTCGCCAGTGCCTGCACTGGTTGAACCGGCGCTTGGGGCAGGAGTTGACGGTGACCGCCGGACGCCACGACAGCATCATGGGCAGCACCGTCGTGGCGCTGCTGGTGGAAGGTAATCGCGCGGCCTGCATCTGGGCCGGTGATAGCCGTTGTTACATGTGGCGCGGGCAGCGGCTGTATCAGCTGTCCAAGGATCATTCGCTGCAACAGCAATTGATCGACGAGCAACAAATGAGCGTCGAACAAGCGGCGGCACACCCGGCGGCTCAGGCCTTGACCCGAGCCGTCGGCGCCGCCGAACAACTGACCCTGGATGTCCTCGAACTTGAGGTCTATCCGGGTGATGCGTTTTTGCTCTGCAGCGATGGTTTGTATCAGGGCCTGAGCAGCGATGCCCTCGGCAACGCCCTCAGCCTCAGCGCGCCGCACGTGGCGCTGGAACGTTTGTTCGACGGTGCCCTGCGTGGCGCCGCGCGCGACAACCTGACAGCCGTGGTGATCCGCCAATGACTGAAATCGAATCCTCAGTCGATGACTTGCTGATGAGCGAAGAACAGGCCAACAACCTGACCTACTTCGCCTTCGCCAAGGAAAACAAGGCAGAACCTTTGCTGGCGCCGACCAAGGCCAGCATCGGTGCACTGCCGGACGTACTCGCCGGTCGCTACCACCTCGAGCGCCTGCTCGGGGCCGGTGGCATGGGCGCCGTTTACCGGGCGCGGGATCTGCTGCACGAACAGTTCGGTGATCCCGATCCTTACATCGCGCTGAAAATCCTCAGCGAAGAATTTGCCGAATCGCCGGACGCCAGTGCCTTGCTCTACAGCGAGTTCGCCCTGACCCGGCGCCTGCGCCACGACAACGTCGTGCGTGCACACACTTTTGAAGTCGACACCGATTGCCAGCGGGCCTTCATCACCATGGAATACATGCGTGGCCTGACCCTGGACAAATTGCTCTGCGAGCGGCCCCTCGGCCTGCCGTGGCAAGAGCTGCGCGACATCGTCCTGCCGCTGCTCGACACGCTGGCCTACGCCCACGGTCGCGGCGTGCTGCACGGTGACATGAAACCGAGCAACGTCATGCTCAGCGAAGACGGCTTGCGCCTGTTCGATTTCGGCCTCGGTCAGGCAGAGGAGGGCGTGATGCCCGGCCTGCCGCACCTGAGCCGCGAACGCTTCAACGCCTGGACCCCGGGCTACGCCGCCCCCGAACTGCTTGAGGGCCAACCGTTGTCGGCCAGCGCGGACGTGTACGGCGTGGCCTGCGTGATCTATGAACTGGCGGGCGGCAAACACCCGTTCCGCCGCTTGCCCTCGACCCAGGCCCGCGACGAGCATCTGGAGCGCGAGCTGCAAGCACCGGCGAACTTACCGAAACACGGCTGGCCAGCGCTGCGAACCGCGCTGAGCTTCGACCCGGCAGAACGCAGCATCACTGCCCAACAATTGCGTGACGCCTTGGGCGCCACTTCGTCCTGGCTGCAACGTCTGCGACTTCGGGCGTAACGGATGACATTCGAACAGGGAGCACTTTATGTTCAACCCAGCTAACGAAACCCACTTCAGCCTCAAGGTCGAAGACTACGTCGGCGACCTGCAAGTGCTGTCGTTCACCGGCACCGAAGGCATCAGCCAGCCGTATCGTTTCGACTTGGAATTGGTCAGCGAAAACCCGGATCTGGACCTCGAACAGCTCCTGCATAAGCAGGCGTTTCTCGCATTTGATCCACAAGGCTCGGGCATCCACGGGCAGATCTACCGCGTTGCCCAAGGCGATGCCGGCAAGCGCCTGACCCGCTACAAAGTGTCGATGGTGCCGCAACTGCAATACCTGCATCACCGCACCAACCAGCGCATCTACCAGCAGATGTCAGCGCCGAAAATCATCGCGCTGATCCTCGAAGAACACGGCATCAAGGGCAACGCCTACAGCTTCCAGCTCAGCGAGCCGTGCCCGGACCGCGACTACTGCGTGCAGTACGACGAAACCGACCTGCACTTCGTCCAGCGCCTGTGCGAAGAGGAAGGGATTCACTACCACTTCCAGCACAGCGACAAAGGCCACCTGCTGGTGTTCGGCGACGACCAGACCGTGTTCCAGAAACTCGGCCAGCCAACCGCGTATGTGCAGGGCAGCGGCATGGTCGCCGAAGAACCGGTGATCAAAGGCTTCAAACTGCGCCTGGAAACCCGCACCAGCCGCACCACGCGCCGTGACTACGACTTCGAAAAACCGCGCCTGCAAATGGAAGCGGCGTACAAACCGGACGGCGAGAGCACCGAGCCTGATCTGGAAGACTACGACTACCCCGGCCGCTTCATCGACCGCGCCCGTGGCAAGTTCCTCAGCCAGCGCGTCCTCGAACGCCACCGCGCCGACTACCGCCAGGCCGAAGGTCGCGGCGACCAGACCAAACTGGTCAGCGGCCACTTCATGGAAATGTCCGACCACCCGCGTAGCGAGTGGAACGACCTGTGGCTGCTCACCGAACTCTTCCACGAAGGCAAACAGCCGCAAGTCCTCGAAGAAGGCGTGACCAGCGACACCA
The DNA here is from genome assembly GCF_015461835.1 of Pseudomonas neuropathica. Taxonomy (GTDB): domain Bacteria; phylum Pseudomonadota; class Gammaproteobacteria; order Pseudomonadales; family Pseudomonadaceae; genus Aquipseudomonas; species Aquipseudomonas neuropathica. The sequence goes on from NZ_JACOPX010000015.1 coordinate 173,227, forward strand.
CCGACAACAAAGACGACTTTCACCAAGGCTACCGCAACACCTTCCTCGCCACCCCGTGGGACGTGTTCTACCGCCCGGCCCTCGAACACCCGAAACCGCGCGTACTCGGCAGCCAGACCGCCATGGTCACCGGCCCCAAAGGCGAAGAAATCCACTGCGACCAGTACGGCCGCATCAAAGTCCAGTTCCACTGGGACCGCGAAGGCCAGGCCGACGACAAAACCAGCTGCTGGCTGCGCGTCTCCAGCTCCTGGGCCGGAGACCGCTACGGCGCCATTAGCATCCCGCGCATCGGCATGGAAGTCCTCGTCACCTTCCTCGAAGGCGACCCCGACCAACCGCTGGTGACCGGCTGCCTGTACCACAAGGAAAACCCGGTGCCGTATGCACTGCCGGCGAACAAGACTCGCAGCGTGTTCAAAACGCTTAGCTCCCCAGGTGGCGGTGGGTACAACGAACTGCGCATTGAAGACAAGAAAGGTGCGGAGCAGATCTACATTCATGCCCAGCGTGATTGGGATGAAAACGTTGAGCATGACCAGAAAATTCGGGTCGGCAATGAACGTCACGACACGGTGGTGAAGAACACTTACACCGAGCTGAAGGCTGAAGAACACCGCACCACGATCTCTGATCGCAAGATTGAAGCGAAGCTGGATGATCACCTGACGGTTGGGCAGAACCAGCATGTGAAGTTGGGCACGGCGCAGCTGACCAGCGTGGGGAAAGAGATTCACCTCAAGGCTGGGGACAAGATTGTTATTGAGGCGGGGACAGAGCTGACCATTCTTGGGGGTGGGAGCTTTATCAAGCTTGATGGCGGTGGGGTTACGGTTGTTGGGCCAGTGATCAAGATCAATGCGGGTGGCTCGGCGGGATCCGGCTCCGGCATTGGCATCAAGCCGCCAGTGCTGCCGGTCGCGGCGGACAAGGATAAGGCCGGCAGCCTGATGGATCGCGCTCAGGGCAACACACGATCGCCAGTCCCACCCGCCCCGGTGAAGAACCTGCGCTTTGACATTCGTCTGGCTGACCGCCCGGGGGAAGGCGCCTTTGCATTGGCGAACACACCGTGGCGCATCATCAAAATGAGTGAGCCGACCTGGAAAAAAATCGGTCGCGTGCCGGAAAGCGACGTCATCGCCAAAGGCGAAACCGATGACGAAGGCAAAGTCACCCTTACCGATGCTGTTCAGAAGAAGCTGTCCCTCGAATACCCACAAAATCCGGAAATGTTCTGGCTGGTATATCCAGGTCAATGCGTTGCGCTCAAGGCACATACCGACACCGGCTGGTCTGAAGAACAGCGTGAACTGCTGGCACTGGCAAGTATGGACTTCAGCAGCGAGCCCCACTCCAACGCCCGTCACGAACAAGCCGGCACAGACAAACTCAGCGCCTTCGAAAACTTGTCACTGACCGACGGCATTGCACTCTTCGACAAATTAAAGGGATTTAAGGCATGAGCAACTTGAACGGCGTTCAGCCCAAGCAACTGAACCAACTGAACTCAAAAGAAGGCGATGCCTACACCGCTACTTCCGCTCCTGGCTGGTTCATCAAAGGCAATGCCAAATACGGCGAAGCGTTCTCACCTGAGCGCCCGGGCAACGAAGTGAAGTTTTTCACCACCGGTAGCGACTACTTCAAAGATGTCGCCAATGCGATAAAAAACGCTAAGAAATCCATCTTCATTTCCGGCTGGCAGATCAACTACGAAGTGCGGCTGGAGGGTGAAACCCGGCTGTGGGACTGCTTGCACCATGCGTTGCACAAAGGCGCGGCGCCGGACATCTACCTCATGCCTTGGCTGTCGCCGAAGGCCGCCGTTGATACCGGTGATCTGGAAACCATGGTGGCCGCGTTTGTTTTGAATGCCGGTCTCGCGAAGAAAAAAGTCTGGTGCCTGCCGGCGATCCAGCAAAGTGACATGGGCACCCTTGGTCTGTTCTTTTCCCATCACCAGAAGATGGTGGTGATCGACAACGAAATCGCCTACGTCGGTGGGATCGACCTCGCCTACGGGCGCCGCGATGACAACAACTTTCGTCTGGCCGCCGAAGGCCGAACCGCCAACGAGTTTTACAACCCGTGCATCCCGCCGATCAAGGAAATCGAAGCCCACAAGCAATACCCGTACATGACCACCGTCGAGTTGATCGGCGCAGCCTTGATGGAGGGTGATGTATTGAGCAAAGCCCAGCGCAAGCTGGCATGGGCAAAAGATAACAAGATGTTCAACGTGCTGCGGGAAGCCAAGAAAGACGCCGGCGAATGGTTCGCCGAAAAGGGCAAGGACGGCCTGCGCTTGCTCGGTGCGGGTGCTGCGTACTCTACCGGCGGTGTGATCTACATTGCCGAGTTCATCCAGCAACAGTTGACCGGAGACAACCTGGAAGGCTGGAAGAAAAGCTTGCGCCAATGGAAAACCTCGCTCGATGGCGCCGTCGGCACCATTGATCATGAAGTCCAGACGCTGCAAAAAACCGACAGTGCCCTGACTGAACTGCGCCAGGAAGCCAAATCCATCAGCGAGGCCATTGGTGTGGCGCTGAACAAACCGGAGCAAGCCTCGGCCATTCAGCAGCGCGTCGAGAACTGGCTGGTGCGCGCGCAACAGAAAATTCCTGCGGTGACCGCGGTCACTCAGCCGGGTCGCGCCAAGTTGCAAACTCAGGTCACCCGCCTCAAGGGTGAAGTGCAGACCTGGGTAGAGCGCGCTGCTCCGCAGGCGGACAAGTTTCAACAAGACTTGTCCGCCTGGGCTGGCCAAGTCATTAAGTCCGGCGGTCAAATCAGCGAGCAGCTATTGAACGAAGGCAGCGAACTCACCAGCCTGTGGATCCAGCAAACAGGGCTGGGCGCGTTTTATGCCTGGCTCAACAACACGCCAACGCCGATTATCACCGCCAAGGCGATGACGGAATTCGAACAGATCTCCACCCCTTTTGTCCTCTACCTGCACTCGGTTCTCGACCGATTGAGCGATGCTCAAACGGGCCAGCCCTATTCGTACCTGGCCGACCCCGCGACCCGCCTGCTGCCACCCGGCGGCATGATGCTCGACAGCATCAAACAACCGCGCATGCCTTGGCATGACGTGCACATGCGCCTGGAAGGCAGCTCGGTTTATGACCTGTCGCGCAATTTCATTGATCGCTGGAACAGCCTGCAGGCGCGCTTCGACGGCAAAGTGCAGAAGATGCCAAGCGTGCTGACCGGCCTGCTGAAGTTCGCTGACAAGAACCTTGAGCCCGTCCCGTTCAAACCGCACTACCTCGCGCAACCCGAACGTGTCGCACCAAAGGGCAAAATGAGCATGCAAGTACTGCGAAGCGCTCCGCTGCGCATGCAAACCGAAGAACGCCAGGGCGCCAGCAAGTCAGGCGCCAAAGCCCCAGCCTCCGCCCCGACAGGCGTTCAGGCAAATTGCATGCAGGCCATGCTGCAAGCGATCTCGGGGGCGCAGCATTTCATTTACATTGAGAATCAGTTTTTTCAGAGTGCGTATGGCGAGGACACAAAGCCCTCGGCCGACCTGATCAAAGGGCCAACGCAAAGCTTGATGAACATTTCCGGGCTGCCAGACTTTGAAACTTATAAAACGCGACTGCGCTTGGATGAAGTCGACAAAGACCCGAAAAAATTGCACAAGATCAATTATTTCGCACTGGCAGAGATGATACGAAACAAAGAAGCCGAAGCATTGACTCAAGGCATCATGCAGGTGTTGACCAACCAGTCAACCGTCGAAGGCCTGAACCTCCTGCAAAAGCCACAAACCGCCTTGATAAACCCGCTGTGCGAAGCGCTGGCCGATCGAATTGAACGCGCGATCGAAATGGGCGAGAACTTCCATGTCTACATGGTTCTTCCCGTGCACCCCGAAGGACCGCTCAACGCGATCAATCTGATGACTCAAGTTCACCTGACGATGCAAAGCATTTCTCTGGGCCAGCAGAGCTTGATAAAACGAGTGCAGCGGGCGATGGCGATGAAGGAGCAGATGGATAGAGGCAGATCGGAAGCGGTCGCGAAGGCCGGTATAGAGCTCGCTGGAGACGGAACTGACACGCTCAAGGTTTATGAAAAAATGAAATGGTCGAAATACCTGACTCTCTTGAATCTTCGGTCATGGGAACTGCTCGACCAGCCGGTTACGGAACAGATTTACGTGCACAGTAAATTGCTTATTGCAGATGATCGTGTGGCGATACTCGGCAGCGCAAACATCAATGATCGCAGCCAGTTGGGTGATCGAGACTCCGAGTTGGCTGTGATCGTATCGGGCACGGTTTCGACACCTGCTCCAGTGAACGGAAAAAAACAACATCCCGTCTGCCCTGAGATCAAGGCGTTACGAGGCAAGCTGTGGCGCAAGTTGTTTGCGCTTGACGCCACAGATAAAGGCGTCAAAGTCCGGCCCGCTACGCTGCTGGGTAGTTTGATAGATGAACCTGCGTCACCGGAAACCTGGAAGGCGATTCAGAAACAAGCGCAAAAGAACTCTGATGCATACAGAGAAGCCTTTACTTTTATCCCAGGTGACGATGTATCAATCTGGCCGACTTGGAAAAAAAATCTAAAAACAGATACAGGCATGTCGACGGGTAAAAAAGAAAAGCCAATGCCTTTCGAAACTGAATTCTGGAAAAAATACAAACCCAGCGGAATGCCAAGAGAAATCCTCGGATTTATAACAGCATTTCCTGTTAACTGGACAAAAAATGAAAATAATGACTCCGGTTTCAGCAAGACCATACTTGCTAAAATACAACCCAACAAAAAGGAAGGTGAAGATATAGCTGTCGCAGCTTTAAACAATAACCGAGTCACGGAAAATTCATAATGCGTCCTATTAAGCCAATCTACATTTTACTCAGCTGCTATTTTCTTTTAACCCAAACTGCGCAAGCAGAAAACGCTAATACCACAACAATCACCAACACTGAATGCCTAGGGCGCTCGCTATTTGATATCAATCAAGATACATCATGGCACTTACTGAACGACCAGTGGGACTATACCGACCGCCTCAATTTTGCCACCTACACTCCGGACATAAGACTGGAGGACAAAGAACTTAATTACGGCAGCGATCCAACAAATGATGCTTACAGCCTCGTCACTATAGATGTCAGTCCAAAAACTACTTTCGAAACATTTAAAAAACTGGTCGACAGACATAGCCCAAGCGTGGTTGAGGCGAAAGAACGAGTTATAAAAAATAAAATAGAAGAAATTTCAGTAGCCATGACCGGTGACTTGTCGCGCTCGGATCCTGATCAATACAAATCCTTAGAGGATGAAAGAGACGAGCTTAGGGAGAAATTTGACAAGTTGGGTAGAGCAACCATAGAGCGAGTTTTGTTACCGGGCCTAATCACTGAATTCAAAGAACAAAAAAAACCTACTGAAAAACTCGAACTTGAACTTGAAACCTACCAGAAAGAGTTCGACAGCTATCCAACAGACGAACTCTATGCCGAACAGTCCTCTTTCGAATTCGGCATGCCAAACGCCTACGGCGCTCGTCACCCCCACAAGCTTATCGTCCTGCTATGGCGCGACGAGCGCGTCTATCGTTTTGCCTTCGGCCAGCAGAGCGCCTATTCCAGACACAGAAGCTCGTTCGAAAAACTGCTTCCTGCCGCCCGTGATCTGCTAGCACGGTTCCGCACACGCGCCGAATTTGAGATACCCAAAGAGACTGGCTTTTGCCTGCCCTTCGGCTTCATCGCCGATGATGGCAAAGCCCACTACTCGATCACCATGGCCTGGCATCCCACTGACAATCCGAACCTGCTTTACAGCCTGAGTTTGAGTGACGACATCGGCAAAGCCCTTAATCTGCTCCCGGTATTGACCACGCCGATCATGGGCAACCCATTCCCAAGTGCCGGCGTCATTCAAACCTTCGGCCCTTCAAAAGTGCAAATCGGATCGCGCACAGGAATCATGGGCGGCAAGTATTACAAGCCCACGGACCCGCAAGGCAAAGAAACTGAGGCCACAGAGCGATTCGTCATGACCGCAGGTCTGGCCAACAAGGGATATGAACCGAGCATGGTGTTGAAGGCCGAGAATTACGCTTCAACACAAGTCAGAACCTTTGAGCAGAGCAAGGAAGACTTCCTCAGCATTCTGAAAAGCTTCCGCCTACAACCGGGCATGGACAAACTGACCGGTAAGTGAAAGCAGAATCCGGGGGGCGCAAATAGCGCAGATTTTTCCGTAAGGGAGACTTGGGTAAATCTGCCTCCCCCGCAAAACCTGAATGACTCAAGGAAGAACACATTGAACCGTTTTGTTTTTACCCTGCTAGCCGCGCTACTACTGCCAGTTTCAGCGGCCTATGCGCAGGATGACTGCAGCCATGTCACCTCAAGTCTGGAAATGGTGCCCTGCTCGGAGGCGGCGAAGAAGGCTGCCGATACGCAGTTGAATTTCAGCTACAAGCAGCTAATGACGCGACTTGAGTCTGACTATCGAGCAGATCCGGCATTGGGCGCGGAGTACGCCGCGAAGGTTAAAGAGTCGCAACGTGCGTGGTTGAAATTGCGCGATGCGAACTGCCCTTTGGAGGCATTCGAAATCGAGACGGGGATGCCGGCGCATGTGTTCGCGGTTAACTCGTGCATCGCTAGAATGAGTCGCGAGCGCTCGGCGTATCTGGACAAGATTGTCCCTGCGCTTGCATCCGATAAGAGCGCTTCGACGGCACCGACCAGCGACGCTTGCCCCTCGGAGGAGTTCGCGCCTTTCCTGACAGCGTTTTCCGCCAACAGCGAATCACAGCGCCGTCTGACTGCAATGACGGTCAAGTCGCTGGTGTTGAAACCGGTAGCTGGGAAGGATCGAAGTACCTTTGAGCCTTCGACCTCGGGAGTTAGTGGAACAACGTTCACCTATCCGCTGATGGCTGCAATCACACCCGGCAAGACACCTGGAGTCGAGATCGAACAGGTCGACGACAGTCACGTCAACGTTGTGGATAAACGGGCGGGTAACAGCAATGTGAAAATCTTCAACTTCTCTCGTCAGGCGTGCTGGGTGCTTGAGGGGATTGAGGATTGGTCGATCAGTGAGAAGGATCTTGTCGCAACAGAGAACCCGGGAATGAGCCGCGCCGAGAACTTCTGTTATCAGCGTGCCGAAGCGCTAGGTGGGCTGGGGTTTCTTGAGCAATACCCGCTGACTGTGGAGTTGATTGAAGCGTCGCTGGAAAATTTTGTGTGTGCTGCAGAATCGGGTGATGCACAGGCGAGCCTGTCGGCGGCAAGCCTAAGCCTTTCGCAAATGGCGTCTCAGTTGGAAACCCCTAAGGTTGAGGCGCTGTTCAAAGCGGCCTCGAAAATACCGAGTGGCGCGTTGGCCTATGCCACGTTTTTTTGTGTCGGAAACTCCACCGACTATAACGGCCCTTGCCTCCATCCCGAGCAGGCGAAAGAGCAGGTCATTCGGGCGATCACCATGGGTTCCACAGACGCGATGAATTATCTGGCCTCGACCTTCGAGGGTGGCGAGTTTGGAACGAAGGATATGTCCCGGGCGTTAGCCTGTTATCAAATGGCGGCTGACAAAGGTAATCAGTTGGGCATCTTCAACGTGGGGCGATTGGGATCGACAGGTACGGCGCCGATCAAGGCCAGTCACTGCATCTGAAATGCCGGGTCATGTCTGATGCGTTTTCGCAGTCGTTGGGTCTGAATCCGTCCGGTAAAACGTTTAGTTTTTGAGCATCTGACGACTGCGATTTTCCTTTAAACTCCCCACCCCCAAGGAATGCGCTCAGGACACGGAATGCCAGCCCCCTCGAACTCCCTTCGCCCCGCGTTAGTGCTCTGGCTATACGCCGCCGCAGTCGTGCACATTCTCGCCGGCCTCACCCTGACCTGGGCGGGCCATTCCGGATTACTCGACGGCTATCTGCACACCCTCGAACTCGCATTCTGGGGCGCCGATGCGGTACCTGCGGCCGGCCACGAACAACAAGTCTGGTGGCTCGCGCTGTTCGGCGCGACGCTGCAAAGTTATTCGTTGTACATGCTCGCGTTGGTGCACTTGGGCAATCGCTTGAAAGCCCCGGCAGTCTGGGGCTGGTTGAGCGCCGGCATCCTGTTATGGGCGCCGCAGGACATGTGGCTCTCGGCGCAACAACAGGTCTGGTCGCACCTGTGGCTCGACGGTTTTGCGTTGCTAGTGTTGTTGCCGCCGCTGTTCTGGTTGTATCGGCATGACCGCCGAAAGGCTTCTTCGGTAAAGGCGCCGAGCCAATCCAACCCGTTTGCCAACAGCACTTTCAAACGCGTGCTGATCACCGGCGGCACCGGGTTTATCGGTGAAGCCTTGGTCAATCAATTACTCGACGCCGGCCACTCGGTCAGCGTACTGACGCGCGATCCGTTGAGCGCGGCCAATCTATTCAACGGCCGCGTCCGCTGCGTGCATTCGCTTAGCGAACTCAGCCACGACGACACCTTCGACGTAGTGATAAATCTCGCCGGCGCCCCTGTCGCCGGCCCACGCTGGACTCCCAAGCGTCAGGCGCAACTGCTCGCCAGTCGAGTCGGCACCACCGAAGCGTTGATGACCTGGCTGAAGAACACCAAGCACAAACCAGCGCTATGGATTCAAGCTTCGGCCATCGGTTTCTACGGCGTGCGCGATGCCAGCGAAAGCCTCGACGAACACGCCAGCAAGGGCGACGGTTTCATGGCCGAACTCTGCGCGCGTTGGGAAGCCGCCGCGCAACCGGCCACTGAGTTTGGCGTGCGTCAGGTGGTGCTGCGTCTCGGCGTGGTGTTCGGCCCCGGCGGTGCTTTGACACCGCTGCTGCTGCCGTTCCGCCTGGGTTTCGGCGGGCACATGGGCGATGGTCAGCAGATCATGAGTTGGGTGCATCGCGACGATGTGCTTCAGGTGATCGCGCGGGCTTTCAACGACTACACTCTGCGTGGCACCTACAACATGGTCGCGCCCGAGACGGTCAGTCAGGCAGCGTTCGCCGAGCAGGCTGGCAAGGTCCTCAAGCGTCCGGTGTGGTTGCACATTCCCGCCGCGCCAGTGCGTGCAATGGCGGGGGAGATGGCGCAGTTGTTTTTCGACGGTCAGCGCGTGGTGCCGCAGCGTTTGACCGAGGCCGGCTACACATTCCGTTATCCCACCCTCGATGCCGCTCTGCGCGATTTGACCTGAGGATCGTCCATGAGCAAACCCTTGATGTATCTGCTGGCCGGCAACGGCAGCGCTGCCGATTGGTGGGATGACGCGCTGCCGCACTTCCAGCGCTACGAAGTCGTGCCGCTGGAGTTGCCGGGCTTCGGCGCGAATCCGCAGCCGCCTTGCGAGGATCTGGCGGACTACGCGCAGACCTTGTTGGCGATGACGGAGCAGGGCAGCGCGATCATGGCGGTCGGGGTCAATGCCTTGCTGGTGTTGCATGCGTTGCAACGTCGGCCCGGACACTTTTCCCGCAGCGTTTTGTTGGCGCCGGTCGGTGCGTTTTTGTGGCAGCGTCGCTTGCCGGCACTGATGTCGCCGCTGCCGATCCGCAAGACCATCCACTGGCTGCTGTCGAACAAACCCACGCTGTTCGCGCGCAAGTTTTCCAACCAGATCTGGACGCCCGCGCAGTACCAGCGCATGGGCGCCGGCTATGCGCGCTGCCGTGCGTTCGTGCCGCATTGGGATCTGATTCGCGCCGATACCGCGTTGCCGCTGCTGGAGTGGATCACCGATCCGGTCGAGCTGGTCTGGGGCGATCAGGACGCGGTGCTCGGCATCGAGCAAGCGGCGGCGTGGTCGGCGATTCTTGCCCGCGCCGATCTGACCATCAGCCTCAAACCCGGTTGGGGTCATTACCCGTGGATCGACTCGCCCGCCGAATTCGCGCAGTGGCTGGAGTCGGGCAAGCGAGGATTTGTCGCGCACACCAAGGGCGGGCGTTTGCGCCTTGCTGAACTGGCGCGGCAAGCGGTGCCGGCGGCACTGACGCTCAACGATTGCGACGATCCGCGTCTGCCGGCATTTCTCGCCGCCCAACCTGATGTGACCTGGGCGGTGCGCTCCTCCAGTTACGGTGAAGATCAGGCCGACTCCGCGAATGCCGGTTTGAGCACCACCTATCTGCGCGAACCGACCGCCAATGTGCCGAAACGCATTGCCGAACTGACGGCCGAAGGCGTCGAGGAAGTGGTGGTGCAACGCTTCATCACCCCGGTAGTGTCCGGGATCGCTTTTGTGCGGCATCTCTCGGTAGAACTGGAATGGGTGGAAGGCCATCTCGAATCGCTGGCCGACGGTCACGTCAGCCCCTCGCGGGCAACGCTTTCGCGGCTCGGTGATGCGTGGCGCAGCGGCACGTTCACGCCGGCCCATGGCTTGACCGAAGACCTGTTGTGGCGCTTTCTGCAAGACGTGCTGCGCGTGTTCCACTACGTGCCCGGCGACGTCGAATGGGCCTGGGACGGCTCACAACTGTGGCTGCTGCAATACCGGCCAATCAGCGACTACGGCTGGCGCCGGCACCTGACGGCCGCCAACATCGCCGAGATCCTGCCGCCACAACCGAGCGTGCTGGTTGAGTACGCCCAGCGCCGCGCCGCCGTAAGTATCCCGGCGATCATGGCGCGTTGGGATGCACGAGTGCTGCAGGACAACGAACCGTTCACTGCCGTGTTCGGCGGCGCGTCCTACATCAACAATGATCTGTTTCTCGCTCGGCTGGCCGACTGGGGCATCAGCGCCGCTAACTACGCCGGTGAAGTTGGTGGCGCGACGCCGCATCTGCCGTGGCAACCGCTCAAAATGCTGCGTTCGTTGCCGCTGTTTTTGCGTATGCAACGCAAGGCTCGCGGGCATTTGCTGAATCTTGAAAACGGCTTGCAGCGCTTCGATCGGGAACTGGCCGAACTCATCGTCCAAGCTGCCGATGGCCAGCAACTCGCGGACTGGTTCACCCGGTTTTACGTGTTCGTGGTGCAGGGCAATCTGTGCATCGCTACGACGCTGGCCAGTAGTGGCGGCGATTGGCTGGGCCGCCCGCCGACCGCTTACGACAACCTTGAAAACAGTCCGCATCGATTGCCGTGGGAAACCGATCCTGCTACGCCTCGGCCCGCGTCGAGCGATCTGCCGCTGCAGCCATTCCCGCAATGGTCAGGGCTGATCCGCCTAGCGCATTCGACCGGCCTGCCGGGCCTGCGTGGTTACTACCTGCAAGTGCGCGAGTGGTATCGCGACAACCTGATGCGCATCTTCTTCCGCCTGCACCACGCCATGCCACTGGCAGATCGCGAGCATTGGTTCGCGCCGCATCCCGACGTGCGCACCCGCGATGGCAGCTTCTGGCAGGACGGTCGCGAAGGTGCGGAGCAAGCGACCGGGTTCATGATTTATCCGGGGCAGGTGCAGGGCATCCTCGGCGTCGACATCCTGCTCGAAGACACCCTTGATCCGGGGCGGCATGCGCACTACCAAACCACGCGGGCGGTGATAGCGCGGATGGGTGGGCGGTTGTCGCATGGCTCGACTCTGTTGCGTGAGTTGCGCAAGCCATCGGCGGTGATGCCGCAGGTTGATCCGGCGTGGGTGGGGTGTGAGGTGGTGTATCGGGATGGTGAGTTGGAATTGATCAATTCGAAGGATGCAAAGTGAAACTACGATGCCTCCGCGAATTGATCTTTGGTCTGGTCGCGTTTTTACAGGTGGAATATGTGACTGCCGCAGGTCCTGTATTGGTCGGTAACGAGCCCGGCCAGTCGCCGGTTGCGCAAGGCCCGACCGAGACAGTTGTCGACATGGGGGCGTGTCGGTTCTCCATGCCGCTGCTGCAGAACCAATGGCTGAAGTTCGACGATTTCTATTCGGTATTCATCGCAGCCAAACAACTGCCCAAACCGTCCAGCGCCCCCAGCTTGTGGCAAGCGCAGACGTCGAGTGGTGCCGACTGGCACTTCGAGAAACATGGCGACCTGAGCCAGCCGTGGTTTGGTTTGATGTGTGAAAACTCGGAGTACTTTTCGCTTCTCACCGACTGGAAACCCCCGGTAGACGATGCGTTTGCGGTGCAAGTCCTGCGTGACGACAACGACCGCAGGTGTCCGGCGACTCGTACCGATCAGGGCTGGGTGCCCAACTCTCTGGCGGGTCGTGCGAATACCTACACCTTCGAACAATGGGGAGGGGAGAATTCTTCGGGGTTCATCTTCGGTTTCCACGACAAATCACGACGGCACATTACCCGCATCGCTTTTTGCCTGCTGAGGGGCAAGGACGTGCTGATCGGCTTGGCGGAATCGGGCTCATCCGCCCCGTTGGCGATCAGCAACGAAGGATTCGAGCAAATCAAGAAAGCGGTGCGCGGCATTGCCTTCGAATGAACACACCCACAATGACTTGCGTCGATGGAGTTACAGCGTGAAAGGATTTTCGGTTCTTCTCGGCAGCCTGTTATTGGTTGCCGCATCCATGGCATTCGCTGCCGATCCAACCTTCAAGGATTACACCATCACGCCAGTTTTTACCGGCCCCAACCATAAGCTGGTGCCGCAAGAAAACAGCAGCCCAATGATGGATCAGGCACGGGTGCAAGCCCTGAAAGGCAAGGTCAACTTCGCCGGCCATTACATCCTGCACAGGCTCGGTTGTGGCGGTAGCGCCATTTGCGGCGAAGTGCTGGACGCTCAGACTGGGGAAGTCGTTGGCGGTCTGCCGAATGCTTACGACGGCAGCACCTTCGGCATGGCCTATCAGCCCGACAGCCGCATGATCATCGTGTCCGGCATCACGCTCGACGGCGAAGAAGATGCGCAGGGGAATGCGTTGGAAAGTGGTAACCGGGATCGTTACTACGAGTTTGTGAACAATGAGTTTCGGCTGCTAAGCATGACCGACGTTGAATCGTCGCCGATGGATGAGGAGTGAGTGGATGAACCGGTTTTTCATTCGGTCGGTGCTGATTGCGCTTTCGCTTTTATCTCATTCACTGCCCGCGACTGCCAGCGAAGGGAGTTGCTACGGCTACCTTACTGAGCTTGTCAGGAGCAGCGATTTTCCGTTTCGTTATGTCGGCAAGGACAAGGTCAATTTGCTGATCGACGAGGACGACGGTGAAGTAGTGCGCGCTCAGCTGTTCTTCGACACTGACGGCAGCGGCACGATTGGCTGGATCAAATACACCTCGGCTACTCACGAATTGCTCAACACCTCGGCCGAGCTGGATGAACCGGTGGCGTTGTCATTCGATGCCAAGTTTGCGGACGGATATGCAAAGTGCCTGACAAAACAAAAGGCCGGCTAACGGCGAAAAGGATTTGCTATGGCCAGCCTTAAGTGGGTGTTGATGATCGGCAGCTTGTTCAGCGCTACAAATGTCTTTGCCGTTGACCCGCCAATAGTGGGAGGCGCCGGAAACACAGTGACGTTCCAGGCAAAAAAATGGACATCACCCGTCGTGGAATCTACCACTGCCTGGTTCACCGCGAATGGAAAAACGTTCCCGTTGTTTCATGCCGGCATTGGTGCCCAGGCTTATCCTGAATGGCTCAGCCCTGACAAAAAATTTCTACTGGCGACTGCGGTGGAGTACGGCGTAGTCATAGGTGAGAACGGTGAGGAAATAGCGACATCACAAGGGCATTGCGATGTGATCTCGATGGAAACCGGTTGCGTGCTTGCTGAGAGTTACGAGCGGTTTTGTGAGGGTAAATGGGTAGGCAATCAATGGGTTTCCGAAGAGGGCGGGGTGCTCAATCCTGTCTTGGTGACTAAGTCACCCAAGGACCTGCTGAAAAATGCTTCGAGCATTGAGCCGGCGCAGTCCCGAGCAGAGTCCATCGAATGGAGCCTGGGCTTTTTAAGCCCGGAATCCTACATGGCGTGTCATCCCCCGGCGCAAAGTGTTCAGGCTTACAACGACCTCGGTTTTTACTTGGCCGAGGGCGGCAACGATGAGTTGGCGCTGAAGTTTTATCGAGGCGTTGAGGCTGTCGGCAAACGCACAGTGCTGATGCTGAACATGGCTGATTCGCTGTGGCGCCTTGATCGGCAAGAAGAAGCGCAGCGTTATTACCGCGAGTACCGCGACGCGATGAGTGCCGCCGGTAAAGAGCAGAAGATTCCGCAGCGCGTCGTTGAGCGATCTGCAATTCAGGGACTGAAACAGTGAATACGTTTGTCCGCTTTATCGTATTGAGCCTTGGGCTGCTATCCACTTCATACGCGCTTGCTGCGCCCCAAGTCCTGAAGGAAATTCCGGCTAGCTTGCTGGGTGATGCATCACGGCAAAACGTATTTGTTCTGGCAGGAGATGCGGACGAGGCCTCCAACCGGTTGTTGATTGCGCCGGTGCAGGCACGTGATGAGGACATCTTGCTCGATACGTCGAAGGCGCTGCCTCTGATCAAAAGTCAGTACTCGTCTGCGCTTCAGGGTGTCTTCAGCGTCCATGTACTCAAAGGTCGCCCTGGCGTCATGACCGTCATTGATCCACAGGCTGAGGAAGCTGTGGTCAAGCAACCGTTCGTTGAGGCAGGGGATTACATTGCGCTGGTAACCAGCGAAGAAGATAACGCGGTTTACAACTTCAACCTGTTGTTCGCCTTCAACAGAGGTTCAAAGCAGTTTGAGCTGAAAGCTCTGCTGGAAGTGGCGAACAACGACTCCTGTGACCGGTCGCTTGTCAGCGTAGTGCAGTTGCCGGTGCAGACATTGGGATCAATCACTCTGGCCTCTTTCGATGGGCGTGAGGCGCTGCAGAAGCTGCAGGTTGCTCGTACTGGCAGTATTGAGGGCGTTAGAAAGAAATTGATGACTGTCGATTCAGCTGATCTGCTGGATATGGCGCTGGCAGCCTACCGAAAGGGTGATGACTCTTCCTTCAAGGATACGATGAGCTACGCGTTGATGGGCGGTGGCTCGCATGACACTTGTCCCCCGGATAGCTATATCGTCGCAAAGTACTACTACCCGCAGCGTCCCGGCTGGTCCAACGACCTCGGTTTTCTGCTCGGCGAGGCGGGTTACTACGCTGAGTCGATTGAGTTGCTCAATGCAGTGATTGCCAACCACCCAAACAGGACGGTTGCTTACCTGAATCTCGCTGACAGTTATTGGGCCGTGAACGATAAAGAGCGGGCGGTGGCGGCGTACAAGCAATACGCATCGCGAATGTCTGAAGCGGGAAAAGCTTCGAAAATCCCGGCGAGGGTGGGTGAGCGCAGCGCTGTGGCGCCCGAGGCGTGACAAGAGCTCGTTGAGTTGCTGTAACTGTGTGTTCTGTACCCATGAACCGCTAAAGGAATATTCGGTTTGAAATTTTCGTCTGCATTGTTTTCCGCGTTGCTCGTTTTCGTTCCTCTGGCGGCTCATAGCGAGGTCACGACCGAGGTTTTTTGCTTCCGCTCCTACGAAGGCAAACCCATAAATTTTGAATTCCGAACCTATTACGACTCTGTCGCCAAATGGAGCGGTGCTGGCGTCAAGTACAGCAAGTCGAAAAAGGCTATCGGGCTGGTTCATCGCAGTACTGAACAAGAAGAACTCGTGTATGGCCGGCCCTACCAGTACACGACAACTTGGGTTGAAGTAGTTGATGGCGCACTGACAGGTGAGTATCAGATGGTCACTCAGGGTGGCCGGGTTGATGCGATGACGTATACGAATTACAAATCTGCAAAGAAGTATTCGTTTGAAAACGATTACAACGTGGATTCGAAACGTGAAACAGGTTGCCAGTGGTGAAGCAGGGAATATTGAAAAAGGGGACTTAACGTCCCTTTATTGGTAGTCAATCCCGTCTCGCCGATGCGTGGTGAGTCAGAGACAGGGATAGAATCTGCGGTTTGCTTCGATCAGATAATCAATGTCGGGGTGTTTCCGGCGGCTATTCAAGAGCTTTCAAATATCGCTACTCTCTCGACCTTCAAAACTGCCATTGATTATCCATGCCCAAGAATCAAGGGGGCGGGCGGCGCCGGCAGACAGGGCGATCCAGTCAAATTTCGAGACCCGAGAGGTTTCCATGAAAAAGTCAAAACATGAACCCAAGCCTATGATGGCTGCCCGGTTCCAGGCTGAAGCTCGTGAAGTTTTGGCCAAGCGTTCTGGTAAGCGCAGCCGCTTTCTGGATGTTGCTCTGTCCAATGGCAGTGACTTCGAGCCAGTCGGTCGACTGGCTGGCTGAAGGTTTCGGATTCTCAAAAAAGCTGCCGTGATTGGCAGCTTTTTTGTGTCTGGATTTCTACAGGTAGTTGCAGAAAGGGGACTTAACGTCCCCTTTTTTTCATCCGCAAATCTCGCTACGGCTTGGCCGCCACGCTTCGCACTTCAATCTGGTCGAGCGTCCCTTCCACCATCAATCTCACCCCGTCCGCCATTCTGCTCAGGGCGAGTGCAACAGAGCGGCGGGAGCCGTGGAGGTCGTCGGCGAGGTCGCAGGCGATGACGCTGATGGACAGGAGGTCTTCGGAGGCGTTGGCCATGAGGGCTTCGGCGTCGGTGCCGGGGGAGAGTTTGAAGAGGCCGTTCTCGCGTTTGGGGTGTGGATCGACGGCTGGTTTGAAATGGTGGTCGAGGGCGCGCTCGGCGGCTTCGTGGAATTTCTTCGAATTGGGGGATTCGTAGGGCGAGGTTGCTTCCGCGCTGAATGTTTCATCTGTCATCGGTGTAAATCCTGAGCAGTTAATTGATTTCCCCGAGTTCGGACTTGCACATCCGGCCACCGATTTTGCGGCGACCCACAGAGCCTATCGTTAGCCAGCCAACTCGCCTAGTTCATGGACAGCACCACACTTTGCAGGAAATTTCCCATAGATTCGCGGGGCGGAAGGTCAAAAGATCGCAGGCTTCGCCAGCTCCTACTGGGATGTGTTTCAGCAGGTGTAGGACGTTGCCTGCGGAATCGTGACTTGGTGGTCATCGTGCGGGAAATGGTCTGCATCCTCTTCCAACAGCGGCAGATAGTGGCGTTATCGTCCGAATCCCTTACACTGCCCCGGCCGTTCATTTTCCTTTTGAGGCTGTGCGCATGAAATTTCGTTTTCTTCTGTGGATGATGGGTTTGTTGATGGGTAAGGCCAGCCGGACAAATCCTGCGTTCCAGCAGCAGTTGGGTGACAAGGATCTGGTGTTTCAGCTGCAGACGCTGGATGGGAAAGTGGCGCGGCATTTCGTGGTCAAGGATCAGCGCATCACCAGCAAGTCTGGCGTGGTGGCTGAGCCGGCGTTTGCGATTGCGTTTAAAGATGCCGGTTATGGCTTTGCGACGATGCAGGCGAAGAACAAGCAGTTGGCGTTTATGCAGGGGATTCAGGACAAGTCGATCCAGCTCAAGGGTAATCCGGCGCTGGTGATGTGGTTTCAGGGTTTGATGAAATATTTGAAGCCGAGGAAGGCCAAGCCTAAGGCGTGAAGCGCCAATTTTTAAACCCGGTGGGTAATCGGTTTGGCTCGATAAGTCGGTCAATTGGCGCGTAACACCACGAACACCTGTCAGAAGTGACAGGTGTTTTTGTTTGGATGTTGAGGCTTCATAGGGGCGTCCAGCAGTAAAGGGACTTATCCGGATTGGAGCGTTTTCAACATGACCGTACAAGCAGGCGAACTTGATTCAACATTCGCCAATGACGGCAAACTCGATTGGGCGTTTCCTGAGTTTGTCAGCATTGCCCCGCAAGTTGTCCTCCCTTTGCCTGACGGTCGGCTGCTCGTTGTGGCGAATGAGTCAGGTGTGTTCCCTGGCTTCGTAGTCGCAAGGCTAACTGAAAAGGGACAGCTTGACGTTGGCACCGGGTTTGGCGAGAACCAGCAAGGTTTTGCGCGGATTTTGACCGGGGAAAAACTTTTATCAGGGAAATTGGGCGCAAGCTCGCTGAGTAATGGTGGGCTGCTGATTACGGTCGATTACACGATGGGGCCACCGAGTTATGAAAACGGTTTCGTTGCCATCCAGTTGCTGCCGGACGGTCGACTCAACGATAAATTTGGTGAAGACGGTGTGGTCCCGTTCCCGTACGGTCTAGTACCCGTAACACTAAGTCGAGCGGCCAAGGCTGCACGCGCACGCAAAAATGTATCTCGAAATATTAAGCCTGCTGTTCAGAGCACCGCCAGTTCTGGAGCGTCCGGTATCGAGTTGCCAGGCGGCAAAATAGCGTTGGTCTATTTTGGCTTTGATCATGTGGCAGAGCAAACCAAAGGCTTGGTCATGCGACTCAATCCTGATGGCACTTTTGACGACACCTTCAACAAAATCGGTTCGGCCACTGTTGAATTGGCTGAGTTGAGTCCGGCAGGTGATAACGCCGCCCGTGGAGTGGCTGTGCAAGCGGACGGTAGCTTGGTGGTGTATGGCGACTTTCATGATGAAGGCACCTTCGGTACCTATGCCGTGCGCTTCACAAAAGATGGAATGCGCGACGACAAGTTCAAGACAGCCATTGTGTCCTCTGATCGGCTGCCGATTTTTCGCGATATTGCCGTGAGGAAAAAGGACGGAATGATTGCGTTGATAGGAGGCCAGGCCGGTGAAGGCTTCCTCGAGGGGGAAGGGGTGATTGTCGTACTCAGTGCGGATGGCTCACCTCATCCCCTTTTTAACAATGGCCAACCGTTGTGTACCAAAGTTGTGCCTGAGATTGGCCAGAATTGGTCGAGCTGCGCCTTTGGCGACGTGGATGAAAGCAAGTTGATGGTTGCTGGCACCAGTGGTGGCGGGTTTGCTACTGATGAGATGCACGCCGTCTGTGCACGTTATCGCCTTACCGGCGAGCTCGATTCGACGTTCAATGGTAGTGGGTGGGTAACTTTTGATCAGGCTGAGAAACTGGAAAATAGTTTGGATCTGCACGTCACTGCGCAAAATAAAATCGTCATCTGCGGTGAGTATTGGAAAGACCGGTTGAGTTTTGCTACAAGCGGATGGATAACACGCTTTATTGCCTGATCAATAAACAACGCTCTGATGGCCCGCTCTCACGAATAAGAATGATCTCGTGAGCGCGGGTTTTTTATGCCTGACTGAACTGTGAGGCCAATTCCAATCAATCCATGCAAACGCATTGAATAACGGTGCGCTTGTCTTGTAAGGCCATTACTCAGGCTCGTAAAGACAGCGGAACTGTCATTTCTATCAGGTGTTTCGTGCACAGTCGCGATGCTCTACTCAAGTTCCAGTTCCGGCGTTAAGGGACTTCACCGACTTGATGGAACAAGCTCATGACGCAGACACACAGTATTTCGATCCCTAAGTCTCTCGATCCGACATTTGCTCAGGATGGCGTGCTGACCTTACCGATACCCGGCATCGCGGGCGACGAAGCGGCGGCGGTCCTGGCGCTCCCCGATGCAAAATTACTCGTTGCGATACCTTTAACGGGAGCGAATGCCCCGGTTGCCATTGCGATGCTGAATGACGACGGTTCGCTGGACGAAACCTTTGGTCCCGCGCGCAGAGGTTTCGTTGAAATAGCGCTGGAAGGTGCTCGGATCAGCTATGTATCCGGTCTCGATGCGCTTGAGGATGATGGTTGGCTGATACACCTTCAATATTCCTCGACTACCTCCAATGACGTTGGCCTTGCACTGGTCCGTCTGAAAAGTACCGGTGAACTGAACGAATCGTTCGGCACCAACGGCATGCGATTTATCTCCCATTACGGCAACCCCCATCCCGCTAGCGTGCCGCGTGAGGCACGTCACCCGAATACCGGATCCTCACAGGCTGCCCACGTCCCATCACGATCAACGGCCCGCCAGGTGGATGGCAAAATCGTCCTGCTCCATTTAGTGTTCTTTGATGATGCACCACTGCCAGCGGGTGTTGTGATTCGTCTGCTAGCGGATGGCTCACTCGATCAATCATTCAACAGTTCGGGCTATGTGGTTGTGGATGTCGCCACATCGAATAACGTCTACGACATCGCCATTCAAGCCGATGGCAAGGTGCTGATCTGCGGTTCATACCGGGACGGATCGGGAGGTCGTGGAGTTTTTCTGGCGCGTCTGGACGCCAGTGGCGCGCCGGACAGTCAATTCAACAACGGTGTGGCCGTGTTAATGCCCAACGATGAAGGCGAGAGTTTTCTGCAATCGATTTCGATACGTGAAGGCGATGGCAGGATTATCGTCGCGGGCCGAGCCCGGCGTGGTGGTCTCGACGGTGGGTTGATCGTTGCATTCACGACCAGCGGCGCGCCCAACCTTGTGTTCAATGGGGGCAAGCCGCTGTTTTCCACGTTAATAAAAGGGTTGGCGTGGACGCAGACCTCGCAGGTGGGGGGTTCGATCGTTGTTGTTGGTCAGGGCGAAACAGCCATGGTGACGGCGCGCTTCCTTGCTGATGGAAAACCGGATACGGCTTTCAATGGTACGGGTCATGCGTTGTTTGAAGACAGCGCAGGGGCAGCCTTTGCGCGAGGTGTCACCGTTATGACGGACGGCCGGATCGTGGTGTGCATCGAGCTCTCCGTCTACGCTGATCCTTCCAAAGTCCCTGGCCGTATCGTGCGCTATCTGGCGGGCACGCCGTCTTTAAATAACGATCCGGCTTTTGGCGATGGCGGCATCCTCAGATTTCCATTCCCCGGATTCTCGGGATATGACGTCAGGGCGCTGCTGGCGCTGCCGCAAAACAAATTGCTGGTTGCCGTTCGCCTTTCAACGCCCGGTGCGCCTACGCGGATCGTTCGTCTGCTTGAAGACGGTGCTCTCGACTCAGCTTTCGGTGGACAAGGCTCCGGCTACGTCGAGATCAGGCTGAAAGAAAATTTTTACATGAGCCGGATTCTCGGGTTTACACCGCTGAGCGATGGCGGCTGGCTGGTTCGTGCTCAGTACACGGAAGAGGGCGCGAATAACTCCACGGGCCTGGTGCTGGTCAGACAGCGCGAGGACGGGCAACTGCAGACGTCTTTCGGGGAACAAGGTGTGCTCTATCTTCCCTACGCGAAGATGGGCGGCGGCGGATATACCGGGGTGGTGCAAGCGTCTGCCAGCGGTGCCGCAGGGGCTGGCGCAGGAGGGATGGTCGCTCAACAACAACTGGGCGAAAAAATCGTCGTGGTCAGTAACGTTGAGGATGCTTCCGGCCGGACAAAAGGTATCGTTCTGAGGTTCGAGCCGAATGGCTTACCCGATACGACCTTCAACGGCACGGGCTTTGCGTTCGTGGAGCTTGCAGATATTTCGCCTTTGGACATCTTTGCGCAAGCGGTGGCAACACAGTCTGACGGCGCCGTGGTGATTTGCGGTAATTACTTTGCGGTGAGTGAGCGTGGCGCCTTCGTTACTCGTTTCGACGCTACGGGTAAGGTCGACACAGGTTTTGGAATCAAAGGCGCGGTGGACGTGCCCCACGATCAATGGATCAGCCTGGACGTTGCGGCAATAGTCGACGACAAAATCTTTGTGGCCGGCGGTGCGGCGGTGGAGGGCGTCTATCAGGGCTTGATTGCGGTGCTCAATCTCAGCGGCTCCTACAATCGGGTGTTCAATGGTGGTGAACCACTGATTTCGTCACCTGTGTCCCAAGGCGTCAGATGGTTGCATTGCGTGCCGCGTAAGGACGGTTCAGTCATCGTTTGCGGTAGCAGTGGCAATGGTGCGCTTGATGAGAATCTCAGCGCGGTCAGCGCACGCTTTCTGGCGGATGGTTCTCCAGACCCCTCTTTCTTTGGTACGGGATTTACCGTTTTCAATGAAAGCGCGGGTTTCGAATACCCCCACGGCATGGCGGTAATGGACGATGGGCGCATCGTGGTGGGCGGAGTGTATTTCACCGACTCTGGGTACGATAAAGGCTGGGTGATCCGTTACCTGGACAAGTCGGATTAAGCCGCAGGTTGGCCCATCGCGGGCAAGCGTCGCTCCAACTGGAGGTCGCTTGCCCGCTTTGCATTCAGGCCTGGCTGAACTGCGAGGCCAGTTCGCGCAGCAGCACTTCAGCCTCAAGGACTTTGCTGACGACGTCGTTGGCTTTTTCGCGAGTCAGACCCACACGTTCAAGCAACGCATCCGGAATATCTTCATCCGGGCCGGAGCCAATCCCGCGGCTGCGCAGCAAGCGCACGGCCAGGCAGACGAGGTTCGGGTATTCGGCGTAGGCGCCGTCGTAGCTTGGGTCGTGCTGGAAGCGCAGGGCGGTGGCCAGCTCATCCGGCATGTCCCAGTAGCGCATTAGCCACGAGCCGATCTGTTCGCGGCTGATACCGAGCAGGTGTTGCTCGATGTAGCTGTGGCACAGGTGCGGGTTGACCTCCAGGTGGCGGCAGATCAGCGAGAAGTGCGGCGGAAAGACGTGGGCCAGCAGCAGGTAACCGAAGTTGTGCAGCAGACCGGCCAGATAGGTCAGGCCGGCTTCCGGGCGTTGCGCGCGCGGCATGGCGCGGGTCAGGCCTTCGATGACGGCGGCGGTGTAGATCGACTGCTGCCAGTACGGCGTGGTGTGTTGCGGGTGGTCTTTGGGCAGGCTCAGGGTCTTGCCGAGGGCCAGGCCCAGCGCAAGGTTGATCACCAGATCGAAGCCGAGCACGCGGACGATCGCGTCTTCCACCGAACGAATCTTGCCCGGCGAGGCGTAGTACGGCGACGCCGCCCAGCTCACCACTTGTGCCGCCAGCGCCGGGTCGGTTTCGACCACGCCGGTGATGTCGTCGATGGTGGCATTGGGGTCGACGCGCAGCTTGATGATTTTTTGCGCGGTTTCGGCCAGCGGCGGAATCTCGATGGTCGCTTCCAGACGTTGCTGAATGCGCCGCGCGGTGAACGCTTGCACGGCCTGGGTGATTTCCTCGCGGTCATCGTCCGGGCGGTCGAGGTTCGGGCGGATGCTGCTCAGGGCTTCGCCGAAGTTGGCGGCGCTGGCCTTGGTCAGCATGGTCTTGAAGTCTTCGCTGGCGATTTCCAGCAGCAGGCCCGGCTCGCCGGAGTTGATCAGCAACTTCGGCTCGCGCAGCAGGCTTTCTTCGTAGAGGCACGGCGAACTGGTCAGCGCCGGCAGGCCCGGCAGCAAGCTCAGGCTGTGTTTGCCGAGCATCTTTTCCAGGCGCTCGGTGGAGACGGCGGTGAGGCGGCGGCCAGTCAGTTCGGCGAGGCGATTGAGGTCGAGCAATTGGCTCTGCGGAAACAGCACCATCAGCGCGCCGACGGCATCGTCCAGCAACACGGCTTGTACCTTGCGCGAAGCATTGAGGCCGTGGTGGTCGAGCACTTCTTCGTAGGCGATCCCGAGTTTGCCTAGCAGCAGTCGAATGACAGACGGCGCGTGCGGGGATTCGGGGGCGAGAGCGGCTTCGGTCATGATCTGTATCCGTTTTTGAAACAATGGCAGGAGTATAACCAGCTTGGTCGGAACGATCTGTCAGAAACTGCGACGGTGCTCACACTTGGCCGTATTGCTGCCCGTGCCGCAACCAGCGATCAAGTAATGGGCTGACGTGGGTTGGCCAGCGTTCCAGCAAGGCTTGCGCGGCGTCGCGGACGGCGGGCAGCAGGTCGGCGTCGCGCATCAGGTCGGCGACTTTGAATTGCAGCAGACCGGTCTGGCGAGTGCCGAGCATTTCCCCGGGGCCGCGCAGTTCTAGGTCTTTTTCGGCGATGACGAAACCGTCATTGGTTTCGCGCATGATGCCCAGACGCTGACGACCGATCTGCGACAGCGGCGGATGGTAAAGCAGTACGCAATGGCTGGCGGCGCTGCCCCGGCCAACGCGTCCACGCAATTGGTGCAGTTGCGCGAGGCCCAGACGCTCGGGGTTTTCGATGATCATCAGGCTGGCATTGGGCACGTCGACGCCGACTTCGATCACGGTGGTGGCGACCAGCAATTGCAGGTTGCCGGCCTTGAATTCGGCCATGACGGCGGCCTTCTCGACGGGCTTCATGCGCCCGTGAATCAGCCCGACTTTCAATTCGCCGAGGGCAAGAGTGAGGTCTTCGAAGGTGGTTTCGGCGGCCTGGCAGGTCAGCTCTTCGGATTCTTCAATCAGCGTGCACACCCAATAGGCCTGACGGCCCTCGGCGCAGGCACCGCGCACGCGTTCGATGACCTCGACACGACGGGTGTCGGTGACCAGCACGGTGTTGACCGGGGTGCGCCCGGGCGGCAGTTCGTCGAGGATCGAGGTGTCGAGGTCGGCGTAGGCACTCATCGCCAGCGTCCGTGGAATCGGTGTGGCGGTCATGATCAGTTGATGCGGGCACATGCGCCCGCCGACGCCTTTCTGTCGCAGCGCCAGACGCTGCTGCACGCCGAAGCGGTGTTGTTCGTCGATGATCACCAGCGCAAGGTTCTTGAACTGCACTTCGTCCTGGAACAGCGCGTGAGTGCCGACCACCATCGGTGTGCCGCTGGCAATCTGTTCCAGCGCGGCGACGCGGTTCTTGCCTTTGAGCTTGCCGGCCAGCCACGCGACTTCAATGCCCAGCGGTTCGAGCCAGCGCTTGAAAGTGATGAAGTGCTGTTCGGCGAGGATCTCGGTTGGCGCCATCAGCGCGACTTGGTAACCGGCCTCCAGCGCTTGCAGGGCGGCGAGGGCGGCGACCACGGTTTTACCCGCGCCGACGTCGCCCTGAATCAACCGCAGCATCGGTTCGTGCTGACTGAGGTCGTAGGCGATTTCATTGCCGACGCGCTGTTGGGCGCCGGTCGGGTTGAAGCCGAGGTTGGCCAGGTATTTCGGCGGCAGCTTGGTCGCTTTCGGCATGGCCGGCGCGCGCAACGAACGCATGCTTTCGCGCAGACGTTGCTGCGACAGTTGATGGGTCAGCAGCTCTTCGAAGGCGAGGCGATGCTGGGCCCAGTGATGACCGAGGGCGAGTTCGTCGACGTCGGCGTCAGCGGGCGGGTTGTGCAGGTAGCGGATCGCGTCGGCCAACGGCGCCAGTTGATAGTCGCGCGCCAGTTCGGTCGGCAGCCAGTCGGGCAGGGTGTCTGGCTTGAGCATCGTCAGCGTCTGCAGACACAACTGGCGCAGACGCGCCTGGGTCAGGCCTTCGGTGAGCGGGTAGACCGGGGTCAGGGTTTCATCCACTGGCGGCGGCTCGTCACCGGTGATGGCGCGGTATTCCGGGTGGTAGATTTCCAGGCCTGACGCGCCGGGCCGGGCTTCGCCGTAACAGCGAACGCGGGTGCCGCGCTTGAGGCCTTCTTTCTGTGCGTTGCTGAAATGGTAGAAGCGCAGGCTGAGGCCGCCAGTGCCGTCCTGCAGGCGTACGACCAGGCTGCGCCGGCGGCCCATGACCACGTCGGCGCCGCTGACGGTGCCTTCGACCACAGCGTCCTGCCCCGGTCGCAGCGCACCGATCGGCACCACGCGGGTGCGATCCTGATAGCGCAGCGGCAGGTGAAACAGTACGTCCTGCAGATTTTCCAGGCCGACCTTGGCCAGTTTCTCGGCCATGGCTTCGCCGACACCCTTGAGTGCCGTCACCGACACTTGCGACAGCTCCGTCATGACGCTCGCTTAACCGGCTGTAACCGGTGCCGCTGGCTTGGCCACCGAACACAGGCGAATGGAGTCGGCGAGGATCTCGATGGCTTTTGGCCGTGGGAAGCTCGCGCGCCAGGCAATGGCCACGGTGCGGAACGGCACCGGCGGCGACAGCGGACGCACTTCGATCACGCCGGGGGCGTAGTGATGGCTGTCGACGGCCGACAGCGGCAGGATCGAGATGCCCAGACCGGACGCGACCATGTGGCGGATGGTTTCCAGCGAGCTGGATTCAACTGTGGTGTGCTTGGCGCCATCGTTGCCCTTGGTCAGGGTCGGGCAGGCTTCCAGCACTTGGTCGCGGAAGCAGTGGCCTTCGCCGAGCAGCAGCAGACTCTTGTCGTTGAGCAGGCCGGCGTCGATGGTTTCTTTTTGCGTCCACGGGTGCTGCGCCGGCATCAAGACGTAGAACGGCTCGTCGTAGAGCGGCAGGGTCAGCACGTCAGCTTCGTTGAACGGCAGGGCGATGATGATCGCGTCGAGCTCGCCGTTGCGCAGTTTGTCGCGCAGCACGTGGGTGAAGTTTTCTTCGATGTACAACGGCATCTGCGGGGCGACCCGGTGCAGTTGCGGAATCAGGTGCGGGAACAGGTACGGGCCGACGGTGTAGATCGCGCCGACTTTCAGCGGCGCGGTCAGCTGGTTCTTGCCGGCCTGGGCCAGTTCGCGGATACCTTGCGCCTGCTCGAGGACTTTCTGCGCCTGGGCGACGATGCCTTCGCCGACCGGGGTCAGGCGCACGGCGCTTTTGCTGCGCTCGAAAATCAGCACACCGAGTTCGTCTTCAAGTTTCTTCACGCCCACCGACAGGGTCGGCTGGCTGACGTGGCAACGTTCGGCGGCGTGGCCGAAATGCTGCTCTTGGGCGAGGGTAACGATGTAGCGTAATTCTGTGAGGGTCATAGCAAGCGTCCATGAAGATGCGGGCCAAGCATACCGGCTGCAATCGATAGACGCACGTTATCAGACTGAGTGCTCAATGCGACTACTGCAAAAAGCAAAAGATCGCAGCCTTCGGCAGCTCCTACAGGGAAATGCATTCCAATGTAGGAGCTGCCGAAGGCTGCGATCTTTTGATCTTGCTACTTAGCGGCGGCGTTCCAGCGAGTAAACAAACGGCGCAACAATTTCGATCGAGCCGTTGTTCAGCATGTCGGCCGGTGGCTTGGGCAGCGGTTGTGCGCGGCGGATCATTTCCAAGGTCGCCCGGTCCAGATCGGCGTTGCCGGAGCGGCCCACCAGTTCGAACGACAGCACATTACCTTCGGCATCCACCACGAAACGCAGACGGTTCAAGCCTTCCTTGCCCCGTGCCTGAGCACTGGCCGGGTACTTTTTGTACTTTGCCAAATGCGCAAGCAGGGTGCCTTGCCAACTGGCTTTGGCAGCCATCTGAGCAGGCGACGGACCCGGTGCAGGCTGGGCGGATTTCTCCGTTGGTGCCTGAGTCGGTTGGGTGTCGGCCGGTTTCTCCTCGGAAGGTTTTTCCTTGGGTGGATCAGGCAGCTTCTTCTCGACCGGCTTCGGCGGTTTAGGCTTTGGCTTCGGCTTGGGCTTCTGCACCGCGATTTCAGCTTTCGGTGCTTCGGCCAGCTTCGGAATCGGCAACTCTTCCACCGGAGCCGGTGGCTGCGGCGGTGTGACGACTTTCGGCGGAGCAGGCGGTGGCGGGGCTGGAACCGGAGCCAGCTCGACCATCATTGCCTGTGGGGGCAATTCGATGGGCGGGCGGGCGGTCCAGTTCAGTGCCAGCGCGATGGCCAGCGCATGCACGCCCAGCACCACGGCCAGGCTACCGCTGTAACGCGTCAGCTTATGGCGCGTCGTGATCATTTCTTGGCTGCCGTCTCAAGTCCGACCAGGCCGACCTTCAGGTAACCGGCGGAGCGCAGCTTGTCCATCACGCTCATCAGGTCGCCGTAATCCACGCCTTTATCAGCCTGGAAGAAGATAGTGGTGTCTTTCTTGCCCTGAGTCTTGGCGTCGAGCACGGCGCCAAGGGTTTCGGCTTTCACTTCGTCGTCGCCGATGTACAGGCGCTGGTCAGCTTTGACGCTGAGGAACACCGGCTTCTCTGGCCTTGGCGCCGGTTTGGCGGTCGAGGCAGGCAGGTCGACTTTGATGTCCACGGTGGCCAACGGAGCGGCCACCATGAAGATGATCAACAGCACCAGCATCACGTCGATGAACGGCGTAACGTTGATTTCGTGGTTCTCGGCCAGATCGTCGTCTGCGCCTTCTTTCAAATGCAGGCCCATGGCCGATTACCCCACTTTCACCATGTGCGGTTGCGAGCTGCGCTCAGGCTGGTGATCGAGGTCGCGGCTGACCAGCAGCAGAACTTCTGCCGACGCGTCGGAAACCTGCGCCTTGTAACCGGCGATGGAACGGGCGAAGACGTTGTAGATCACTACCGCTGGAATCGCCGCAACCAGACCCAGTGCAGTGGCCAGCAGCGCTTCGGCAATGCCTGGCGCCACGACGGCAAGGTTGGTGGTCTGGGTTTTGGCGATGCCGATGAAAGAGTTCATGATCCCCCACACGGTGCCGAACAGGCCCACGAACGGCGCGGTAGAACCGATGGTAGCGAGGACGCCGGTGCCGCTGCTCATGTTGCGACCGCAGGCTGCTACCAGACGCTCGAGACGGAAGCTGACGCGTTCCTTGATGCCTTCTTTCTCGCGGCTGTTGACCGACAGGCGCATCTCCTCGAGCGCGTCGTGCACCAGCAGGTTGGCGAGGGTGCCTTCCTTGCCGGCCGTGGCGCTGGCTTCTTTAAGGGTGGTGGCTTTCTTCAGGGCAGCGATTTCGCCACGCAGACGACGCTTGGCGCCCATCAGCTCGAAGCCTTTGGCAATCCAGATGGTCCAGGTGATGATGGAAGCGATGGCCAGACCGATCATCACGATTTTCACGATGATGTCGGCGTTCTGGTACATGCCCCACGGCGACAGGTCGTGGGCCATGCCCAGGCTGTTGTCGGCTTCGAGAACTTCAGGTACGTCGGCAGCGTCTACCGCTTGCACTGGATCAGTGGCAGCGGGAGCAGCGGCGGGCGCGTTGGCAGCCGGTGCGTGCTGTTCGGTCGCGGCCGGGGCAGCTGGCGCTTGTGCGTCGGCGAACGCGGCGGTCGGTGTCAGCATCAGGCTGAGCAGCAGAGCCGCCAGCGCGCTCCAGGCGCGAGGTCGATTGGTTGGCGAAGCGGGGATTTGATTGCGTGTCATGCTGGCCGGACCTGAGATAGAAAAACGTTGATGCTCTTCCAGGCCTCGTGAGGCCGAGAACAAAAGTGACGTGCATTATTGCAAGTAATTCTTGTTAACAAAAGTAATAGAGTATCTTTTTTTCCTTCATTGCTAGCCGTCCGTCCTTTGCCAGCGCTAGTCTGTGTCTTTCCGATAGGAGTTTTTTGATGTCCGCGCCTTCTGTTTTGATTGCCGGTTGTGGTGATGTCGGCAGTCGTCTGGCCAAGCAATTACTGGCGGCTGGCTGGGAAGTTCACGGCCTGCGCCGGGATGTTTCGAAGCTGCCTGCTGGGGTGATCGGCGTTGCCGGCGACCTGTTCAACGAAGACTGCCCGGCGACCTGGCCGGTGGGTGCCGTGGACTATCTGGTGTATTGCGCTGCAGCGACTGATCACGATGAGGCCGGTTATCGCGCGGCTTATGTGCAGGGTTTGCAAAATGTCCTGAGCTGGCTGGACGATTACGGGCAAGTGCCTGAGCGGCTGCTGTTCGTATCCAGCAGCAGTGTCTACGGTCAGCAGGATGGCGAGTGGGTTGACGAGGCGTCCGCGACGGTCGCTGCGGGTTATTCCGGGCGACTGATGCTCGAAGCAGAGCAGGTGGCACTAAACAGTGGCATCCCTGCGAGCATCCTGCGCCTGACCGGGATTTACGGCCCGGGTCGCGAATGGCTGCTGACTCAGGTGCGTCGCGGTTATCGCGTCGCGGTGGAGCCGCCGCTGTATGGCAACCGGATTCACGCTGACGACGCGGCGGGATTGCTGGCGTTTCTGCTGGAGAAGGATCGGCAGGGCGTGAAGCTGGAGGATTTCTACATCGGCGTGGACGATGCACCGGCACCGTTGGCCGAAGTGGTGGGCTGGTTGCGTGAGTATCTGGGCGTTACCGAATGGGCGGAAGACGCCAGCGTTCGGCGCACGGGCAGCAAGCGATGCAGCAATGCCCGGGCGAAAGCGTTGGGCTGGACGCCAGCGTACCCAAGTTACCGCGAGGGCTATGCCGCGATCCTCGAAGGTAAGTGCTGACTTCCTGACACCCCAAAACAACTGTAGGAGTGAGCCTGCTCGCGATAGCGGTCTAACATTCAACACTTATGCTGACTGTTACACCGCTATCGCGAGCAGGCTCACTCCTACAGGCGATTTCTGCGAATTGAGGTCCGGGTTACTGCTTCTCCAGCAACCACTTGCGCTCGCCCGGCGTGTATTGCGGCATTTCATCCGCAAGCGCGGTGTTCACCGCCTGGAAAATCTCCAGCTCCTTGCCCTTGCGCGCAAAGATGTAGGCATTGCCCTGACCGTTGAGCTGCAACCACATGTTGTCGTTGGTGCTACTCATCGACGCGCAATCGCCCGCCAGGCACAAGGCATAACGGTCGGCGCCCGGCAAACCGGAAACCTGGCCGTCAGCCTGGAACTGCACGGTGCTGCCTTCGCCCTGACCACTGGCGATTGTCCAGCTGCCGCCCATGTAGGCGGAATACAGCGCACGTTCGAAGCTGGCGCCGATTGGTGCGCCTTCCGGCACCGGGATTTGTGCGCGGTCGAAAAGCTGCTCGGGTTCGTTCTCGCTGGCGGCTTGCTGCAGTTGCCCGCCGTCGCGTTTCAGCTCACTGGCGGAGCTGCCATAGAAGTCGACTTTCCAGGCGCCGGATTTTTCACCCAGCAGCCGTCCTTCGACGTTCTCAAAACCGTTGGTGTAGCGGGCCTGACCGGCCTTGGTGTTGACGTCCCACTCAAGGTTCGGGCCGTAAGCCTGAAGCGCTTCGCGCAGGGGGCCGCCCTTGGCTGCGGCATCGATCGCCACCTGGTTGATCCAGGTGCCGCTGATGTCACGGTCGGCAGGGTTGCTGGCGCAGCCGCCGAGGAAAATGGCGAGCAGCGGGAGAGCTAGCGCTTTGCGCATGGTGGAATCCTTTCAAAACCTTTTCTTGCTGAGCAGTCGGCGCGGCAGTTGAAGGCCGCGCCGTGCGCATCACTCGATGACCAGAATGGCATCCATTTCAACCTGCGAACCCTTTGGCAGGGCAGCCACGCCAATGGCGGCGCGAGCCGGGTATGGCTGGTCGAAGTACTTGCCCATGATCTCGTTGACCTTGGCGAAGTGGCTCAGGTCGGTGAGGAAGATGTTCAGTTTGACGATGTCCTTGAACGAACCGCCAGCGGCTTCAGCCACGGCTTTGAGGTTCTCGAACACCTGGACGGTCTGGGCTTCGAAGCCTTCAACCAGTTCCATGGTTTTTGGGTCCAGAGGAATCTGGCCCGACATGTAAACGGTGTTGCCTGCCTTGATCGCCTGGGAGTAAGTACCGATGGCGGCCGGGGCCTTGTCGCTGGTGATAACAGTCTTGGTCATGTATGACTCCTTGTAATGGTTGAGTTATGCGCGCATGCGGGTGATGCGGATCACCCCGGTCAAGGCGCGCAGCTTCTTGATCACGCGGGCCAGGTGCACACGGTCGTGGACGCTGACCACCAACTGGACCACGCTGATGCGACCATCGCGTTCGTCCATGCTGATTTTCTCGATATTGCCGTCGGCTGCGTTGACGCTGCTGGCCAGCAGGGCAATCAGGCCGCGCTGGTGTTCCAGCTCGACACGCAGTTCGACGTTGAATTCGCCGGTGACATCCTTGGCCCACGAGAGCTGGATGCATTTTTCCGGGTTGTGCCGGATTTCGCTGATGTTGCGGCAGTTGTCCAGGTGCACGACCATGCCTTTGCCCGCCGACAGGTGCCCGACGATCGGGTCGCCCGGGATCGGCGTGCAGCACTTGGCGTAGCTCAGCACCAAGCCTTCGGTGCCACGAATCGCCAGCGGGCCTTCAGGGCTTGGCAACTGTTCGCCTTCGCCAAGCAGGCGGCGGGCGACCACGTAGGCCATGCGGTTGCCCAGACCAATGTCTTCGAGCAGGTCTTCGATCAGTTCGAGGCGGTACTCGGTGAGCATGGCTTTGACGCGTTCGGCCGGGATCTTTTCCAGCGCGCTGTCGAAACCGTTGAGCACTTTGTTCAGCAAGCGTTCGCCGAGGCTGATGGACTCCGAGCGACGTTGCAGTTTCAGCGCATGACGGATGTGCGTGCGCGCCTTGCCCGTGACCACGAAGTTGAGCCACGCCGGATTCGGTCGGGCGCCGGGTGCGCTGACGATCTCGACCGTGGAGCCGCTTTGCAGCGGTTCGGACAGCGGCGCGAGTCGACGGTTGATCCGGCAGGCAATGCAGCTGTTGCCGACGTCGGTGTGTACCGCGTAGGCAAAGTCGACCGCCGTGGAGCCTTTCGGCAGCTCCATGATCCGGCCTTTGGGCGTGAACACGTAGACCTCGTCCGGGAACAGGTCGATCTTCACACTCTCGATGAATTCCAGCGAGTTGCCGGCACGTTGCTGCATTTCCAGCACGCCTTTGACCCACTGACGGGCGCGGGCGTGAGTACCTTTCGGCTGCTCGTCACCGCTGGATTTGTACAGCCAATGGGCAGCAATGCCGTTGTTGGCCATCTCTTCCATTTCGCGGGTGCGGATCTGGATTTCGATCGGCACGCCATGCATGCCGAACAGCGTGGTGTGCAGCGACTGATAGCCGTTGGCCTTGGGAATCGCGATGTAATCCTTGAAGCGCCCAGGCAACGGTTTGTACAAATTATGTACAGCACCCAGCACACGGTAGCAGGTATCGACCTTGTCGACGATGATCCGGAACGCGTAGACGTCCATGATCTCGTTGAAGGCCCGACGCTTGCCGCGCATTTTCTTGTAGATGCCGTAGAGGTGTTTCTGCCGACCGCTGACTTCGCCCTGAATGCCGTCGATGGCAAGGCAGTGACCGAGGGATTCTTCGATCTTGTTGACGATTTCCTTGCGGTTGCCCCTGGCGCGTTTGACCGCTTGGTAGATCCGCGCGGAACGCATCGGGTGCATGGCCTTGAAGCCAAGGTCTTCAAATTCGATACGAATGGCATGCATGCCCAGCCGGTTGGCGATGGGCGCGTAGATTTCCAGGGTTTCCTTGGCGATGCGTCGGCGCTTTTCGCCGGACAGCACTTCCAGCGTGCGCATGTTGTGCAGGCGGTCGGCGAGTTTGACCAGGATCACGCGAATGTCGCGCGCCATGGCCATGGCCATTTTCTGGAAGTTTTCGGCTTGGGCTTCGGCCTTGGTCTCGAAATTCATCTGGGTCAGTTTGCTGACCCCGTCGACCAGTTCGGCCACGGTTTCACCGAACTGCGCTTGCAGCGCTTCTTTGGCGATACCGGTGTCTTCGATCACGTCATGCAGCATCGCCGCCATCAGGCTCTGATGGTCCATGTGCATGTCGGCAAGAATATTGGCCACGGCAAGAGGATGCGTGACGTACGCCTCGCCGCTGCGACGGCGTTGACCGTCATGGGCTTGTTCGGCGTAGAAATACGCTCGGCGGACCAGGTTGACCTGGTCGTTGCCGAGGTAGGTCGATAAGCGATCGGCGAGGGCGTCTATGCTCGGCATGATAATTCCTGCCGTAAGCTGTGATCCCGCGCCGTGCTACGTCGACCAGGCATAGGCTTAGACGGCCTCGTTGGACTCGTCCTCGAACGCTGCAAACAGCGGCTCATCCTGGACGATTTCCTGCTCGGCGATGAACTCGTAGCTCATCAGGCCTTCAGCGATTTCACGCAGTGCGACAACAGTCGGCTTGTCGTTTTCCCACTGGACCAATGGCTCTTTGCCGCCGGTGGCCAGTTGACGGGCACGCTTGGTAGAGAGCATGACCAGCTCAAAGCGGTTTTCCACGTGTTCTAGGCAGTCTTCAACGGTTACGCGGGCCATGGTATTCCTCGGAGCGAATGCAATATGCGCGCTGCCCGGTTGGGCGAGCGGACTCAACAGTTTAAAAAATCACCAGCGATTAGGGAAGCGCTGATTTTTTGACCAAGCCCTTCAACGCGCTGCAAGCACCAATGTAAAGCGCTTGCAGCTGTTTTGGGAAG
Source organism: Pseudomonas neuropathica (assembly GCF_015461835.1). Taxonomy (GTDB): domain Bacteria; phylum Pseudomonadota; class Gammaproteobacteria; order Pseudomonadales; family Pseudomonadaceae; genus Aquipseudomonas; species Aquipseudomonas neuropathica. The sequence goes on from NZ_JACOPX010000015.1 coordinate 206,929, forward strand.
TGCTGATTATCCGAGCAATTCGGCCAGCAATTTGCCGAAACGTACTTGCTGGCGTTTCTGCTGGAGTTGATTGGCGCGGAAAATCGCCTTCAGATCGTCCAGTGCGTGAGCAAAATCGTCGTTGATGATCAGGTAGTCGTATTCGACATAGTGACTCATCTCGCTGACGGCTTCGCGCATCCGCCCGTCGATGATCTCGTCGCTGTCCTGGCCACGATTGGTCAGACGCTGGTGCAGGGCCTGAAGCGACGGCGGCAGGATAAAGATCGAGCGTGCTTGCGGCATCAGCTTGCGCACTTGCTCGGCGCCTTGCCAGTCGATTTCCAGAATCAGGTCGTGACCTTCGTCCAGCGTCTGCTGCAGGCGGCTTTGCGAGGTGCCGTAGAAGTTGCCGAAGACTTCGGCGCGTTCGAGGAAGTCGCCATGCTCGCCCATCTTCACGAACTCTTCACGGGTCACGAAGTGATAGTTCACGCCGTCCACTTCACCCGGACGCATGGCGCGGGTGGTGTGGGAAACCGAAACGCGAATTTCCGGTATGGCATCGGTCAACGCCTTGACCAGACTGCTCTTGCCCGCGCCCGATGGCGCGGAAATGATGTACAGGGTGCCGGTGCTGTGGGTCATGTCGGGGTAGCCTTACTCAATATTCTGCACTTGTTCGCGCATCTGCTCGATCAACACCTTGAGGTTGACGGCGGCTTGGGTGCTGCGCGGGTCGAAGGCCTTGGAGCCCAGTGTGTTGGCTTCGCGGTTGAGTTCCTGCATCAGGAAGTCCAGGCGCCGACCGGCGGCACCGCCGGACTTGAGCACCCGGCGTACTTCGATGATGTGGGTGCTCAGGCGATCCAGTTCTTCGGCCACATCGCTCTTTTGCGCGAGGATGACCATTTCCTGTTCGAGACGCTGCGGATCCAGCTCGGCCTTCATGTCAGCGAAGCGATCGAGAACTTTCTGACGCTGGGTCGCGAGCATCTGCGGCACCAGTTCGCGCAGGGTCACGACGTCCTCTTCGATGGAGGTCAGGCGCTCGTTGATCAGGCGTGCCAGCTCCGCGCCTTCGCGCTCGCGGCCGGCCTTCAACTCTTTCAGGCCTTGATTGAACAGCGCCAGTGCGTCGGCATTCAGCGCCTGCGGGTCGCTCGCATCGCCCACCAGTACGCCGGGCCAGGCCAGCACTTCCAGCGGGTTGAGTGCGGCAGGGTTCTTGATCAGGCCAGCCACGGTCTCAGCCGCAGCGACCAACTGCGCGGCGCGCTCTCGATCGACTTGCAGGGTTTTGCCGGTGCTTTCTTCGGTGAAACGCAGGGTGCATTCCAGTTTGCCCCGCGACAGGCCCTGACGCAGCGCTTCACGCACCGCGCCTTCGAGGTCGCGAAACGACTCCGGCAGGCGCAGGTGGGGTTCCAGATAGCGGCTGTTCACCGAGCGCAGTTCCCAGCTCAGGGTGCCCTGTGCGCCGGCTTTTTCGACGCGGGCGAAGGCGGTCATGCTGTGCACCATGGCGGTGACCTCGCAAATGCAGATCGGCGCGAAACCTGTGTTCCGCAGGCGCGATATGTATGAATTTAAGCCGACTGGCAGCAAAGGCGCAGGATTGTAGCGCAGTGCGGCGAATGCGCCCAAACACACGGTGTGACAAAGGGCTGCATCCCGTCGGTAACGGGTGTTTCAGGGCCTTCGATCGTCGGGCTGGATTTTTAACGAGTGCCCACGCGCGGTGCAGCGCTCTATAATGCTCGGCAGTTTTCCGTCCCCAGTACAGGTATTCCCTATGAAACGTCCAAGTGGTCGCGCTGCCGATCAGCTCCGCTCGATCCGCATTACCCGCAACTACACCAAACACGCCGAGGGATCCGTACTGGTCGAATTCGGTGATACCAAAGTCATCTGCACCGTCAGCGTCGAAAACGGTGTGCCGCGCTTCCTCAAAGGCCAGGGCCAGGGTTGGTTGACCGCTGAATACGGCATGCTGCCGCGCGCCACTGGCGAGCGTAACCAGCGTGAAGCGAGCCGTGGCAAGCAGGGCGGTCGCACCCTGGAAATCCAGCGCCTGATCGGCCGTTCCCTGCGCGCTGCGCTGGACATGTCCAAGCTGGGCGACGTGACTCTGTACGTCGACTGCGACGTGATCCAGGCTGACGGTGGTACGCGCACGGCTTCGATCACCGGCGCCATGGTTGCACTGGTTGATGCGCTGAAAGTAATCAAAAAGCGCGGCGGCCTGAAGGGTGGAGATCCGCTCAAGCAGATGATCGGTGCCGTGTCGGTCGGCATGTATCAGGGCGAGGCTGTGCTGGATCTGGACTATCTTGAAGATTCCGCCGCCGAGACTGACCTCAACGTGGTGATGACCAGCACCGGTGGCTTCATCGAGGTGCAGGGCACGGCTGAAGGCGCGCCGTTCCAGCCTGAAGACTTGAACGCCATGCTGGAACTGGCCAAGCAAGGCATGAACGAAATCTTCGAACTGCAAAAGGCTGCACTGGCCGACTGAGCAGGTTCATAACCGCAAGGAGGACGCGATGAGTGACGAACAAGAGTTGCTGCCCAAACCGAGCCAGGAGGTTCGCCAATGGGCGATGTTTTGTCACTTGTCCGCCTTGCTGGGGATCTGGATCCCGTTCGGCAATCTGATCGGGCCGTTGATCCTCTGGCAGATGAAGCGCGAAACGGACCCGTTCATCGACGCTCAAGGCAAGGAGGCGCTGAATTTTCAGATCACCGTCGCCATCGCCTCGTTGATTTGTTTCCTGTTGATGGTGCTGATCATCGGGTTCTTCCTGTTGGGGATACTGGCTATCGGTGCGCTCGTTCTGACCATCATCGCCGGTGTGAAGGCCAATGAAGGTTTTCCTTACCGATATCCGTTTACCTGGCGGCTGATCAAATAAGGCGCTCGAAAGGTTTTAAAACAAATGCCCTGACTTGTCAGGGCATTTTATTAATGCAACAAAATTAATCGCTATTATGGGTAGGAATGATCTGATCGCGATGATCGGTCGATACTCTTTCTATATATACACTTTTAGTCACAACTGCATCGGCTTAGTTCGGATTCATGGCCTTGGAATCAAAGGCGACGATTGTTAAAGTTGCTCGGATAATATTTCTCCTGAAATATTAAGATATATTCAAGCCATCGAAGGCTATTGAATTTCCGAGTAATCAGTGTTGAGACAATCAGCCGGTTCATGAGGCGCGTGCAGGTAAACAGCTCGCTTCTGAATATATAGCCAAGAATAATCCCAATGATTCAGCTCGATTTTTACGGAACACTTGTGGCCGCCTCCTTAGTACTTCTGCTAGGGCGCGGGCTCGTTATGCGTGTTGGTTTCATGCGCAGTTACAATATTCCCGAACCTGTCGCGGGTGGCCTGGTAGTTGCCTTGATCTTGTTGCTGCTGCGAACGCTCAATATTGAAATTCGTTTCGATACTTCGCTGCAGACACCTTTGATGCTGGCCTTTTTTGCCACCATTGGTCTAAGTGCAGACTTTGCCAGCTTGAAGAAAGGCGGGCGCGTTGTCGGGATATTTCTGTTGGCAGTTACCGGATTGTTGGTGGTGCAGAATGCGATGGGGATCGGGCTGGCAACAATGCTCGGGCTCGATCCATTGATGGGGCTGTTGACCGGATCGATCACACTGGCGGGCGGTCACGGCACCGGTGCCGCGTGGGGAACGGTATTCAGTGAGAAATACGGTCTGGCATCTGCGTCGGAGCTGGCGATGGCTTCCGCGACGTTTGGCCTGGTGCTGGGTGGTTTGATCGGCGGACCAGTCGCGCGCTTGCTCATCAAGCGAGTGCAGGTGCCCGGTTGTCAGAGTCCGGATGCGCCGCCGCGGTTGCCGAAAGGCTTCGAGCAACCAAACAAAGAACGCTCGATTACCCCGTTTTCGTTTATAGAAACACTCGCCCTGATCGCGGTCAGTTTGCTGGCGGGCAATCTGTTGAACGGCCTGCTGCAGGGCACCGCATTCGAGTTGCCGACGTTTGTTTGTGTCCTGTTTGTTGGCGTGGTGTTGCGCAACGGGCTCTCGGCGCTGGGCCTGTATCAGGTGTTCGAGCGTGAAGTGTCGGTGCTGGGCAATGTCAGCTTGTCGCTGTTTCTGGCGATTGCTCTGATGTCGCTCAAGTTGTGGGATCTGGCCGCACTGGCGTTGCCGATTTTCATCATTCTGGCTGTACAGGCGCTAGTCATGGCGTTGTTCGCGATTTTCGTGACATTCCGGATGATGGGGCGCAACTACGACGCGGCCGTGCTGGCGGCAGGGCACTGCGGTTTTGGCCTGGGTGCCACGCCGACTGCGATTGCCAACATGCAGGCGGTGACGCAGCGCTACGGCCCCTCGCAGATCGCGTTTCTGGTGGTGCCGATGGTTGGAGCGTTCTTCATCGACATTATCAATGTCATCGTGATCAAGCTGTATCTGGCCTTACCGTTTTTCGCGGCAGTCTGAGTTCGAATCTGCTGCACTGTGAGGCACAAAAAATGCCCGTATCTTGCGATACGGGCATTTTTTATTACTTCGAAAAGGCGCTTAGATGGTCAGCGTCCAGTCGTAGTCGACGATCAGCGGTGCGTGCTGCGAGAACCGTGGCTGACGTGGCAGGCGTGCGCTGCGTACAAAGCGTCGCAAGCCCGGGGTCAGGATCTGGTAATCGAAACGCCAGCCCAGATTGAGCATCTCGGCCTGTTCGTTGTCCGGCCACCAGCTGTACTGGTCGCCTTCGCGGCTGACTTCGCGCAGGGCATCGACATAGCCCATGTTGCCGACAATCTCGTCCATCCAGGCGCGTTCTGGCGCCAGGAAACCCGGAGATTGCTGGCTGTCGCGCCAGTTCTTGATGTCGAGCTTCTGCTGCGCCACGTACAGCGAGCCACAATAAATGTACTCGCGACGTTTGCGCCGCTGTTTGTCCAGGTACTTGCCGAAGTCGTCCATGAGCTTGAACTTCTGGTTCAAGTCCTCATCGCCGTTCATCCCCGAAGGAAGCAGCAAGGTGGCAATACTGACTTTGTCGAAATCTGCTTGCAGGTAGCGCCCGTAGCGGTCGGCCGTCTCGAAACCGAGACCGCTGATGACAGCCTTCGGTTGCAACCGCGAATACAAAGCCACGCCGCCTTGGGCAGGGACTTCAGCATCGCAGGCATAAAGGAAGTAGCCATCCAGTTGGAAGGCTGGGTCATCCAGTTCAAAGGCGGAGGCACGGGTGTCCTGCAGGCAGATGACGTCGGCATTCTGTGCTTGCAGCCAACTGAGCAAACCACGCTCGACTGCAGCCTGAATACCATTGACGTTCACACTGATGATCCGCATAAATGGCCCCAAAAATCGCGTGCGTGTATGATACACGGCGTCAAGCTAATTAGCTAAATCCGTGGTATTTGGGGTTTTTTTCATGCAAGCGTATCAGCGCGATTTCATTCGTTTTGCCATCGATCGCGGCGTTTTGCGCTTCGGTGAGTTCACCCTGAAGTCCGGGCGCACCAGTCCTTACTTCTTCAACGCCGGCCTGTTCAACTCGGGCTCGGCCCTGGCGCAGCTGGGGCGTTTCTACGCGGCAGCCATCGCTGAAAGCGGCATTCCCTTCGACGTTCTGTTCGGCCCGGCCTACAAAGGCATCCCGTTGGCGGCAACCACCGCTGTGGCATTGGCCGAGCACCACGACCGTGATCTGCCGTGGTGCTTCAACCGCAAAGAAGCCAAGGCCCACGGCGAAGGCGGCAGCCTGGTCGGCGCGCCGCTGACCGGTGACGTGCTGATCATTGATGACGTAATCACGGCCGGTACAGCAATCCGCGAAGTGATGCAGATCATCGCGTCCCAGGACGGTGCCAAGGCTGCTGGCGTGCTGATTGCGCTGAACCGTCAGGAGCGTGGCAACGGTGAGTTGTCGGCCATTCAGGAAGTCGAGCGCGATTTCGGTATCCCGGTGATCAGCATTGTTTCGCTGAATCAGGTGCTGGAATTCCTTGCCGATGATCCGCAGCTCAAGCAACACCTGCCAGCTGTGGAGGCCTACCGCGCCCAATTCGGCGTGTAATAACGCTGGTCTGTCGCACTTCCCCTGTAGGAGCTGCCGAAGGCTGCGATCTTTTGATCCGGTTTTTAAAAGCCAACGTCAAAAGATCGCAGCCTGCGGCAGCTCCTACAGAGAGTTGGCGGCAGAATTCGGAATTGCAGGCAAAAAAAGACCCCGCTCAGTCAGGCTGAGCGGGGTCTTTTTGCTTGCGTCAGCGTTTACGGACGCTTGCGATTGCTGATCAGCGTGCCCACACCGGTGTCGGTGAAGATTTCCAGCAGGATAGCGTTCGGCACGCGGCCGTCGATGATCAGCGAGCTGCCCACGCCGCCCTGAACCGCTTCCAGTGCACAACGGATCTTCGGCAGCATACCGCCGTAGATAGTGCCGTCGGCGATCAGGTCGTCGACCTGCTGCGTGCTCAGGCCGGTCAGCACGGTGCCCGACTTGTCCATCAGGCCGGCAATATTGGTCAGCAACATCAGCTTCTCGGCTTTCAGTGCCTCGGCGACTTTACCAGCCACCAGATCCGCGTTGATGTTGTACGACTCGCCGTTCTCACCCACGCCGATCGGCGCGATCACCGGGATGAAGTTGCCTTTGACCAGCAGGTTCAGCAGTTCGGTGTTGATCCCGACCACTTCGCCGACCTGACCGATGTCGATGATTTCCGGTTGAGTCATCTCCGGTGTCTGGCGGGTGACGGTGAGCTTCTTCGCACGAATCAGCCCGGCGTCTTTACCGGTCAGGCCGATGGCGCTGCCGCCGTGACGGTTGATCAGGTTGACGATGCTTTTGTTGACCTGGCCGCCAAGGACCATTTCCACCACGTCCATGGTCGCGGCGTCGGTGACGCGCATGCCATCGACGAAGTGGCTTTCGATCGACAGACGCTTGAGCAGATCGCCGATCTGCGGGCCGCCACCGTGAACCACGACCGGGTTGATGCCCACGGCTTTCATCAAGACGATGTCGCGCGCAAAGCCGGTTTTCAGCTCCTCGCTTTCCATCGCGTTGCCGCCGTATTTGATCACCAGGGTCTTGCCGACATAACGTCGGATGTAAGGCAACGCTTCGGACAGGACCTGGGCGGTATGGGCGGCGGCTTCGCGTTCGAGGGTCATTCAGGGCTCCGGGTGGATCAGAACGGTAGTTGGAGATCAGGTGCAACGCGTTTCAATTGGGCGTGGAATACGTCCTTGATACGCGCAAGTTCTGCCTCGTCATCGGCCTCGAAGCGCAGCACCAGCACCGGTGTGGTGTTGGACGCGCGCACCAGGCCCCAGCCTTTGGCGTAATCGACTCGCACGCCGTCGATGGTGGTCAGGTCAGCGCCTGCGCCCCACTGTGCGTCGTGCAGTGCATCAATGATGCTGAATTTGCTCTCTTCGGTCACATGGATATTGATTTCCGGCGTAGAAATATCGTTCGGGAAGGTCGCAAACAGCTCTTCCGCGGTGGATTTTTCCTTGCTGAGGATCTCCAGCAGCCGTGCGGCGCTGTAGATACCGTCGTCGAAACCGAACCAGCGCTCCTTGAAGAAGATGTGCCCGCTCATTTCACCGGCCAATAGCGCACCGGATTGTTTCATTTTCTTTTTGATCAACGAATGACCGGTCTTCCACATTAGCGGACGACCACCGTATTCCTTGATCAGCGGCACCAGGCGGCGGGTGCATTTGACGTCGAAAATGATCTCGGCGTCCGGGTTGCGCGCGACCACGTCACGGGCGAACAGCATCAGCAGGCGATCGGGATAAACGATGCTGCCGGTGTTGGTCACTACACCGACGCGGTCGCCGTCGCCGTCGAAAGCCAGGCCGATATCGGCGTTGGTTTCCTTGACCTTGGCAATCAGGTCGACGAGGTTCTCAGGCTTGCCCGGATCCGGGTGGTGGTTGGGGAAGTTGCCATCGACCTCGCAGAACAGCGGGATGACTTCGCAATTCAGCGCTTCGATCAGTTGTGGGGCAATCACACCGGCCGCGCCGTTGCCGCAGTCGACCACGACCTTCATGCGCCGTGCCAGTTTGATGTCCTGGACGATTTCGGTGTTGTAGCGGTCGAGGATCTCGATCTGAGTGACACTGCCGGTGCCGCTGCTCAAGTTGTTGCTCTTGAGGCGCTCGTGCAGGGCCTGGATCTGTTCGTTGGCGAGGGTGTCGCCGGCGATGACGATCTTGAAACCGTTGTAGTTCGACGGGTTGTGGCTGCCCGTGAGCATCACCCCGGATTTGCCGGCCAGGACGTTGGCGGCGTAGTACAGCGCCGGCGTTGGCACCAGGCCGACATCGCTGACGTGGCAGCCGCTTTCGGCGATGCCGCGAATCAGTTCTGCAACCAGCTCCGGGCCGGACAGGCGGCCGTCGCGACCGACGGAAACGTTCGGCTCACCTTGGGCCAGGCTCTGCGAACCGATGGCGCGGCCGATCCAGTAAGCGGTTTCGGCATTGAGGAATTCCGGCACGGTGCCGCGAATGTCATAGGCGCGGAAAATGCTGTCGGGCAGCTTCGGGGCGATCTTGGCTGGGGTGCTCATCTACGGAAATGCTCCATCTCGAAAGTGGCGGGACAGACCGACGAATCGTTCGACGGCAGGCTCAAACTGAAGGGTATGACGGCGTTTTCCACAGAGAGTTCGTGGTGTGAAAGGGCCATGACGCCTCGGCTGGCGTGGCTTTCGGCCGGCAAAACCTTGATTTACGGTGTCAAACCTTTCAGCTGATCTGCCTGAAAATTTCCCCCTGTAGGAGCTGCCGCAGGCTGCGATCTATTGATCTTGAACTTAAAAATCAAAAGATCGCAGCCTGCGGCAGCTCTTACAGAAGATGACTCCAGTTACTTGGTGCCGGTGTGGCCAAATCCGCCAGTGCCACGTTCGGTTTCGACGAACTCTTCAACCATTTCGAAGTGCGCCTGCACCACTGGGACCAGCACCAGTTGCGCCAGACGTTCACCGACGGTCATGGTGAAGTCGGTCTGGCCACGGTTCCAGCAAGACACCATCAGCGGGCCCTGATAATCCGAGTCAATCAGACCCACGAGGTTGCCCAGCACGATGCCGTGCTTATGGCCCATGCCCGAGCGCGGCAGGATCAGCGCGGCGAGGTTCGGGTCGCCGATGTAAACCGACAGACCGGTGGGGATCAGCACGGTTTCACCCGGCTTGATCACGATGTCCTGATCCAGCATGGCGCGCAGGTCGAGGCCGGCGGAGCCCGGGGTGGCGTATTGCGGCAGCGGGAAATCGGTACCGATGCGTGGGTCGAGGATCTTGGCTTGCAAAGCGTGCATGTAAATTAAACCTGGTTCAGACGTTCGGCGATAAAGGTGACCAGTTGGCGAGCGATCTTGCTCTTGCTGGTCTGGGCGAAAACCGTGGCGTGCAGCGCACGGTCAATTACGCTGCAGGCGTTTTCTTCGCTATTGAAACCGATACTCGGATTGGCGACGTCGTTGGCGACGATCAGATCGAGATTCTTGTCCTTGAGCTTGCGTGCAGCGTAGTCGAGCAGGTGTTCGGTCTCGGCGGCGAAACCGACACTGAACGGACGGTCGGGACGGGTCGCGATGGTGGCCAGGATGTCCGGGTTACGCACCATTTGCAGGACGAAGCCGTCACCGCTCGTAGGATCTTTCTTGAGTTTTTGCGGGGCGACAACTTCCGGGCGGTAGTCCGCAACGGCCGCCGAGGCGATGAACACGTCGCACGGGATCGCCGACTCACAGGCCGCGAGCATATCGCGGGCGCTGACCACATCGATGCGCGTGACGCGATCCGGCGTCGGCAGGTGCACCGGGCCGCTGATCAGCGTGACGCGGGCGCCGGCCTCAACTGCGGCTTCAGCGAGGGCGAAGCCCATTTTCCCGGAGCTGTGGTTGGTGATGTAGCGTACCGGGTCGATGTTTTCCTGAGTCGGGCCGGCGGTGATGACGACGTGTTTGCCGGTCAGCGCCTGGCGCTGGAAGCAGTCCGCTGCGCATTGTGCGAGGTCGGTGGCCTCCATCATGCGGCCCATGCCGACGTCGCCGCAGGCCTGGCTACCCGAGGCCGGGCCGAAGGTCTTCAGGCCACGGCTTTCCAGGAGTTGCAGGTTGGCCTGGGTTGCGGGATCGCGCCACATCGCCTGATTCATTGCCGGAGCAACGGCGACGACAGCATCGGTGGCCAGCACCAAAGTGGTCAGCAAATCGTTGGCGATGCCTTGTGCCAGGCGGGCTATCAGGTCGGCGGTGGCTGGGGCGATCAGTACCAGGTCAGCCCATTTCGCCAGCTCGATGTGGCCCATCGCGGCTTCGGCCGCCGGGTCGAGCAAGTCGAGGTGGACCGGGTGGCCGGACAGCGCTTGCATGGTCAGCGGAGTGATGAACTCGGCGCCGCCATGGGTCATGACCACGCGCACTTCGGCGCCCTGATCGATCAGGCGACGAACCAGATCGGCGCTCTTGTAGGCCGCGATGCCGCCGCCGACGCCCAGCACGATGCGTTTCCGATACAGCCGCTGCATAGGTCTGCCTTTCATTTCGTGGGTGACATACGTGGCGAAACCCCCTCCCCAGGGTGAATTCGCCCGCAAAAAAGATGGGCTACGATATCACAGCGACCGCTACGGAACAGCGGCGCCCACAGACAGGGAAGTGCTATGAGTATTCGCGATTGGCCTGCGGCGGAACGTCCGCGGGAAAGGTTGTTGGAGCACGGGGCAGCGAGCCTTTCAGACGCTGAGTTACTGGCGATTTTTCTGCGCACCGGATTGCCCGGAATAAGCGCTGTGGACCTGGCACGCAATCTGTTGACTCAATTCGGCAGCCTGCGTTTGCTGCTTGAGGCCGATCAGGACGCATTCAGCAAACAATTGGGGCTCGGGCCGGCGAAGTTTGCGCAACTGCAAGCGGCTCAGGAAATGAACAGGCGGCATCTGGCTGAGAAATCACGGCAGAAACCAGCCCTGGAAAACCCTCAGGTCGTTCGCGATTATCTGAAATCGATGCTGCGTCACGAACCGCATGAGGTGTTTGGTTGCCTGTTTCTCGACTCCAAACATCAAGTACTGAATTTCGAGATACTGTTTCGCGGCTCAATCGACAACACCAGCGTGCATCCACGCGAGGTTGTGAAGCGATGTTTGGCCAATAACGCCGCTGCGTTGATCCTGTGCCACAACCATCCATCGGGGAACACTGACCCCAGTCAGGCTGATCGGCTGCTGACCAAGCGCCTGCAAAAGGCACTGGAGCTGATTGATGTGCGGGTGCTCGATCATTTCATCGTTGGCGATGGTGAGCCATTGTCGATGGCTGAGTGTGGCTGGATGTAACGCTCAGGGGGAAAACGCTAAGCCCCTGTAGGAGTGAGCCTGCTCGCGATAGCAATTTTCCAGTCACCGAATGGGTTGACTGAAATGACGCCATCGCGAGCAGGCTCACTCCTACAGGTTATGTGCCGGGCAGGTTATTTCAGGTTGACCTTGGAGTAGTCCTGACGGCCAAACGGGCTTACCGAGTAACCCTGTACGTCCTTACGCGTCAGTGCGTAGGCCGTCGGATGCGCCAGCGGCAGCCACAACGCCTGCTGCTGAATCTGCGTCTGCGCCTGCTCATAGAGCTTGGTACGTACGCCTTGTTCGCTGGTGGTCTTGCCGGCGCTGATCAGCTTGTCCAGATCGGCGTTGCAGTAGCGTGCGAAGTTGGTGCCCGATTTGACCGCGGCGCAGGAAAACTGCGGCGTAAGGAAATTGTCCGGGTCGCCGTTGTCGCCGGCCCAGCCCATGAACAGCAGGTCATGCTCGCCCGCCTTGGCGCGGCGAATCAGTTCGCCCCACTCGATCACGCGGATTTCCGCCTGAATACCGATTTCCGCCAGATCCGATTGCAACAACTGTGCTCCGAGGCTTGGGTTCGGGTTGAGCAGGCTGCCCGAAGGACGCGTCCAGATGGTGGTCTGGAAGCCGTCTTTCAAACCGGCCTTGAGCATCAGCGCCTTGGCTTTGGCCACGTCATGCGGGTAACCCGGCAGGTTCTTCGCATAACTCCAGGTGTTCGGTGGGTAAGGGCCATTGGCCGCTTCGGCGGTGTCTTCGAACACCGCCTTGATGTAGTTGGCTTTGTCGAACGCGAGGTTGATGGCCTGACGCACCTCTGGCTTGTCCAGCGGCGGATGCTGGCTGTTGATGCCAACGAAAGCGGTCATGAAGGCGTCAGTCTTTTCGACTTTTAGTGTCGGCTCTTTCAGCGCGGCCTGTACGTCCAACGGTTTTGGTGACAGGGCGATCTGGCATTCGTTGCGTCGTAGCTTTTGCAGGCGCACGTTGGCGTCCGGGGTGATGGCGAAGATCAACGGGTCTACCGAAGGCTTGCCACCGAAGTAGTCCGGGTTGGCCTTGTAGCGAATCGCCGCGTCTTTCTGGAAGCGATTGAACACAAACGGGCCGGTACCGATCGGCTGGCTGTTGAGCTTGTCCGTGGCATTGGCCTTCATCAATTTGTCGGCGTATTCGGCGGAGTAGATCGATGCGAAGCCCATGCTCAGGGTCGCCAGGAAGGTCGAGTCCGGGTGATCAAGGGTGAAGCGCACGGTCAGCGGATCGAGCGCGTCGATCTTCTTGATTAGCGCTGGCAACTGCATCGATTGCGCATGGGGGAAGCCGCTCTGGGCGACTTTGTGCCACGGGTTGGCCGGGTCAAGCATGCGGTCGAAGCTGAATTTGACGTCTTCTGCAGTCAGCTCACGGCTCGGCTTGAAGTAATCAGTCGTATGAAACTTCACCTGTGGGTGTAGCTTGAAGACGTACGTCAGGCCATCGGTGCTGACTTCCCAGCTGGCGGCCAGGCTCGGCACGACTTTGCCGCTGGCGGTGTCGAATTCAACGAGACGGTTCATCAGCACGTCGGCCGAGGCGTTGGTGGTGGTCAGCGAGTTGTACTGAACCACGTCGAACCCTTCAGGGCTGGCCTCGGTGCAGACGCTCAGCGCGGCGGCCTGGGCCAGGGGGCTCAGCAGGAGCGGGGCGAGCAACAGGGGTAGGGCAGCGAGGCGCATGGTCGGTTTCCTTTTACAGATCGAAGGCCCATCTGCAAGTGCAGTCTGGAAAAGGCCTACCCTAGAGGTCTGGATTACAAATGACTATCCCCTTTTTGCATTTTCGGGGCACAGTAATGGCCGTTTTTCAGGCAGCGGGGCGCGGCCAAAAGTCTGAAACACCCGCAAGGGTGGTTTTCTGCGACGAGTGGTAAAAATCGATGCCAGCCTTTATCCAAGGCGTTCGCAGGCTGAAAAAGCGCCTTTTTGTGGATTGTTTGCACACCGAATGTTGTTGCTCCGAAGTCTTTCTGGTATAAAGCAGCGCTCTTTTCTAGGGGCCCGGTTCCTTCACTGTAGGTGTAGCCGGTAAGACCTCTAAAGAAACGCGGCGCCTGGCGCCAAATGACTGAGAGATTAAGCGGCCAACCCATGCCGGGTTGGGCATGTGGTTTTAGAGGGCTGAGGCATGTCGAGAGTATGTCAAGTTACCGGTAAGGGTCCGGTGACTGGGAATAACATTTCCCACGCAAACAACAAAACCCGTCGTCGTTTCCTGCCGAACCTGCAGCATCACCGCTTCTGGGTTGAAGAAGAGAAACGTTTTGTGCGTCTGCGCGTATCTGCCAAAGGCATGCGTATCATCGACAAGCGTGGCATCACTGTCGTGCTCGCCGAACTTCGCCGCGATGGCAAGATTTAAGGGAGCTAATCATGCGTGAATTGATTCGTTTGATCTCGAGCGCCGGTACTGGTCACTTCTACACTACCGACAAGAACAAGCGTACTACCCCGGACAAAATCGAGATCAAGAAATATGATCCGGTTGTTCGCAAGCACGTGATCTACAAGGAAGGCAAAATCAAGTAATTGATTTTTCCCGACTTACAAAAAAGGCCCGTATCTCACGATACGGGCCTTTTTTGTGGTCTCGATTTTTGTGTCGCCTTTCCTGACGCCTTCGCGAGCAAGCTCGCTCCCACAATGGAATGCGGTCAATTGTAGGAGTGAGCCTGCTCGCGATAGGGCCGGATCAGCCAGCGAAAATCCTCAAGCCTCCTGTTCAAAGATCACATAGATCTTGCGGCAAGCTTCGAGCACTTCCCAAGTGCCCCGAAACCCTGCCGGAATCACAAACCGGTCGCCAACGCGCAACGTCTTGGCATTGCCCTCGCCGTCACGCAGCACCGACACGCCCTGTAAAATCTCGCAGTATTCATGCTCGGTGTAATTCACCGTCCACTGACCCACCGCACCTTCCCACACGCCAACGCCCATCTGCCCACACGGGCTGTCGTATTGATGAAACACCGCTTGCTCAGGATCACCCTTCAGTACTTTCGCCGGGTCCGGGCGATAGCGTTCGGCTTCGCTGCTGGTCAGGCTGATGTCGACGACGTTCTGGATGTTCATTGTTGTTATCCCCCGTGAATACGGCGCGATTGGCTGGAAAGGGCCAAAGTCTATGTTGATTAAAATCAACACCGCAAGGCCGTATGGCCACCTTATGTCAAATATATTGAAACAACCCCGGCCGCTGGTTTAGGGTGGCGGGTGCCTCTGGCCGAAAAACCGGCTGGCCGGGCAGAATTCTTGAGGACGCTGGCGACGATCGCGCGGCGCTCGTATTCAACAAGCGGAGGACACTCGAAATGACCACCCTGACTCGTGCCGACTGGGAACAACGCGCCCGCGACCTGAAAATCGAAGGCCGCGCTTATCTCAATGGCGAATACACCGACGCCGTCTCCGGCGAGACCTTCGAGTGCATCAGCCCGGTCGATGGCCGTCTGCTCGGCAAGATTGCCAGCTGTGACGCCGCCGACGCCCAGCGCGCCGTAGAAAACGCCCGCGCCACCTTCAATTCCGGCGTCTGGTCGCGCCTGGCGCCGACCAAGCGCAAAGCCACCATGATCCGTTTCGCCGGCCTGCTCAAGCAGCACGCCGAAGAACTGGCCCTGCTCGAAACCCTCGACATGGGCAAACCGATCAGTGATTCGCTGTACATCGACGTTCCGGGCGCGGCGCAAGCGCTGAGCTGGAGCGGTGAAGCGATCGACAAGATTTACGACGAAGTGGCGGCGACGCCGCACGATCAACTCGGTCTGGTAACCCGCGAACCAGTCGGTGTGGTCGGTGCCATCGTGCCGTGGAACTTCCCGCTGATGATGGCCTGCTGGAAACTCGGCCCGGCGCTGTCGACCGGTAACTCGGTGATCCTCAAGCCGTCGGAAAAATCTCCGCTGACCGCCATCCGCATCGCCGCGCTGGCTGTTGAGGCCGGTATTCCGAAAGGCGTGCTCAACGTGCTGCCGGGTTACGGTCACACCGTCGGCAAGGCGTTGGCTCTGCACAACGATGTCGACACACTGGTGTTCACCGGTTCGACCAAAATCGCCAAGCAACTGATGATCTACTCCGGCGAATCGAACATGAAACGTGTCTGGCTGGAAGCCGGCGGCAAGAGCCCGAATATCGTCTTTGCCGATGCGCCGGATTTGCAAGCCGCTGCCGAATCTGCCGCCAGCGCCATCGCCTTCAACCAGGGCGAAGTCTGCACCGCCGGTTCGCGTCTGCTGGTCGAGCGTTCGATCAAGGACACATTCCTGCCGATGGTGATCGAGGCGCTGAAAACCTGGAAGCCGGGCAATCCGCTGGATCCGGCCACCAACGTCGGTGCGCTGGTCGACACTCAGCAGATGAATACGGTGCTGTCGTACATCGAATCCGGTCACACCGATGGCGCCAAACTGGTCGCCGGCGGCAAGCGCATTCTCCAGGAAACCGGTGGTACCTATGTTGAGCCAACGATTTTCGATGGCGTGAGCAACGCGATGAAGATCGCTCAGGAAGAGATCTTCGGCCCGGTGCTGTCGGTCATCGCTTTCGATACGGCTGAAGAAGCGATCCAGATCGCCAACGACACGCCTTATGGCCTGGCTGCTGCGGTATGGACCCAGGACATCTCCAAGGCGCATCTGACCGCCAAGGCACTGCGCGCAGGCAGTGTCTGGGTCAACCAGTACGACGGCGGCGACATGACCGCACCGTTCGGCGGCTTCAAGCAGTCGGGTAACGGTCGCGACAAATCGCTGCACGCGTTCGACAAGTACACCGAGCTGAAAGCGACGTGGATCAAGCTGTAAGCCGCTGAGGGGAGCCTGATTCAATCAGGCTCCCAAACCAGACAGAGATCCCCTGTGGGAGCGAGCTTGCTCGCGAATGCGGTGTATCAGTCAGCAAATCTGCTGAATGTGAAACCGTATTCGCGAGCAAGCTCGCTCCCACAGTGGTTTTGTGGTGCACATAAAAAATAATCCACAGGAGCGTGGAACATGCGGTGGGCGACGTATTTCGCCGTGTTGGCATCTGTCTTGAGTGTCGGCCTGGCCCTGGGGGTCAGCATGCCGTTGGTGTCGTTGCGCCTCGAAGGTTGGGGCTACGGCTCCTTTGCCATCGGCGTGATGGCGGCGATGCCAGCGATTGGTGTGCTGCTGGGCGCGAAGATTTCCAGCCATCTGGCCGCACGTTTCGGCACGGCGAACCTGATGCGCCTGTGCCTGTGGGCCGGGGCGCTGTCGATCGGTCTGTTGGCGTTGCTGCCGAGCTACCCGATCTGGCTGGTGCTACGGCTGATGATCGGGGTGATCCTGACCATCGTGTTCATCCTCGGCGAGAGCTGGATCAATCAACTGGTGGTCGAGAACTGGCGCGGGCGACTGGTGGCGCTGTATGGCAGCAGCTATGCGTTGAGCCAACTGTCGGGTCCGTTGCTGTTGGGCGCGCTGGGCACCGAGCATGATTACGGTTTCTGGGTCGGTGTCGCTTTGTTGTTGCTGTCGCCATTGCTTTTGCTGGGCCGCAGCGGTGCGCCGAGCAGTGAAGCCAGCAGCGTAACGTTCAAGGAGTTGTGGGGCTTCGCCCGTGAGCTGCCGGCGATTGCCTGGGCGGTGTCGTTGTTCGCCGCATTCGAGGCGATGATCCTGACGTTACTGCCGGTGTATTGCCTGCAACAGGGCTTCACTGCCGAGATCGCGCTGGCGATGGTCAGCACGGTGGTGGTGGGCGATGCGCTGCTGCAGCTGCCGATTGGTGCGCTGGCCGATTATCTGTCGCGGCGCACCCTGTTCACTGGATGCGCAGTGATCCTGATGCTGTCGAGCCTGGCGATTCCAATGTTGATCGACACGCTGTTGATCTGGCCGCTGTGGGTGCTGTTCGGTGCCAGCGCCGGCGGGCTGTTTACCCTTTCACTGATCCTGATTGGCGAGCGTTATCGTGACGATGCACTGGTGCGGGCCAATGCGCATATTGCGCAGCTGTGGGGCGTGGGATGTCTGATCGGGCCGCTCGCGGCCGGGGCGGGCAGCCAGTGGATCAATGGGCATGCGTTGCCGTTGTTGATGGCGATTGGGGCGTTTGGTTTGGTGATACTGCTCTTGCGCCAAGGGGCATTCGGACCCATAACCGAGCCTGCCTAAGATCAAAAGATCGCAGCCTTCGGCAGCTCCTACAGCTGAAATGCATTCGTTCTGTAGGAGCTGCCGAAGGCTGCGATCCTTTGCTTTTTTAAAGCATTCGCTCAAGCCCTACCGTGGTGCTGAACCACGCGTTGAACCGCCGCCACCAACTCCCCGGCTCTTTGGTCAGGGTATGCATCTGGCCGTTGTCTTCGGTGACCCAGACGATCTGGCCATCCTGTAATTTCGCCTGATAACTCAACGCTGGCGCCATGCCTTGCAGGGCCAGTTCACGCACATGTTCGGCCAGCTCAGGGCTGTCGACCAAGACCCCGACCTCGGTGTTCCACAACACCGAGCGCGGGTCGAAGTTGAACGAGCCGATAAACGACTTCTGCCGATCAAAAATCATCGCTTTGCTGTGCAGGCTCGAATCGGAACCGCGAAACGACTTGCTGTAAAACACATGCGGGCCGCTGCCGTAGTTATCTCCAGGCTGACGGCGCAGTTCATACAGTTTCACACCATGTTCCAGCAACGCTTTGCGATACGGTGCATAGCCGCCATGCACCGCTGGCACGTCGGTGGCTTCCAGCGAGTTGGTCAAAAGGCTCACGGAGACGCCGGCATCGGCGCGACCGGTCAGGTAGACCAGTCCCGGCTGGCCCGGAACGAAATAGGCCGAGATCATCACCAGTTCTTTGCTGACGTTTTTCAACTCTGGGCCCAGCTGCGTGGTCAGCAGCAATTGCGGATCCGGTTCAGCCTTGGCCAGCACCTTGCTCGGCGCGTCCCACAGCGCCTGATTCCATGCCCAGATCAGCTCTTTGCGCCAGATATCCATGCGCGGCGCAGTCTTGAATGTCATCAACTGCTGGTACAGCGCGTGATTCTGTTTGCGGGTTTCCTCCAGCGATTCTTCCAGACGTGTGCGGGTGTTCTGCAGGTCCTTGGCGGTCGGTCGGCTGGAGAGAAATTCGTCGATCGGTTTGCTCAGGGCACTGTTCCAGTATTGGTCGAAACTGTGCCCGAGCTGCTCAGCCACCGGCCCGACACTGAGCATGTCGATGTCGGTGAAATTCAGGTTTGGCTCGGCGTCGAAATATTCGTCACCGAGATTGCGCCCGCCGACGATGGCCACACTGTTGTCCGCCAGCCACAGCTTGTTATGCATGCGTCGATGCTGCAGCGACAGGTTGAACAGGCGTCCGGCTGCGCGCGTTACACCGGTGCTGCGGCCCAGATGCAGCGGGTTGAACAGGCGGATCTGGATCTGCGGATGCGCCGCCAGGGTGGCGATGATCTGGTCCAGGCCGTCGCTGGTGGTGTCGTCGAGCAGAATGCGCACGCGCACGCCACGATCGGCCGCCTTGAGCAATTCCTCCACCAGCATCCGCGTGCTGATGCCGTCGTGAACGATGTAGTACTGCAGATCGAGACTGGTCTGGGCGTTGCGAATCAGCTCGGCGCGGGCGGTGAACGCCTCGCTACTGTTGGACAGCAGGCGAAAACCTGAGCGGCCCTGATAGGGCGCCGCTTGCGCCTGAATCGAACGACCGAAGCTGGAATCGGATGCCGGCAACGCCTGACTTGGCTCGCGCGGGACATCGAGACTGGCACAGCCGCTCAGGAACGAGGCGAGTAACAGCAAAGCGAGTAGGGGCTGTCTGAAGCTCACGTAGGATCATTCCGGTTGGCGGCAAGGGTCGGCATATGGACGCGGTTCTCTGGAAAAAGGTCAGTCGGCTTCCGCCAGCAATCTGACAGCGGCCTCGCCGACCTTGCGCACCGCCTCTTCGATCTGCGCTGTCGGTTTGGCAGCGTAGTTCATCCGCAGGCAATTGCGGTACTTGCCCGAGGCGGAAAAGATGCTGCCGACGGCAATCTGTACGCCTTGGTCAAGCAACTCGCGATTGAGTTTCAGGGTGTCGAAACCTTCCGGCAACTCGACCCACAGCATAAAGCTGCCTTGCGGCCGACTAGCGCGGGTGCCTGCCGGGAAATAGCGGGTCACCCAATCGATCATCAGGTCGCGACTGCGCTGGTATTGCGTGCGCATGCGCCGCAAATGCGGTTCGAAATGGCCAGCCTTGAGAAATTCGGCGATAGCGATCTGCGGCTGCGGCGCGGTCGAGCCGGTGCTGATGTATTTCATGTGCAACACCCGCTCAAGGTATCGACCCGGCGCGACCCAGCCAATGCGCAGCCCCGGCGCCAGGGTCTTGGAAAACGAACTGCACAACAGCACACGGCCGTCTTCGTCGAAGGATTTGATCGTGCGAGGGCGCGGGTAGGTGTAGGACAGTTCGCCATACACGTCGTCCTCGATGATCGCTACGTCGAAGCGCTGCGCGAGGTTGAGGAGGGCGCGTTTGCGCGACTCCGGCATGATGTAGCCGAGCGGGTTATTGCAGTTGGGCGTGAGCTGGATGACCTTGATCGGCCATTGTTCCAGTGCCAGTTCCAGCGCTTCGAGGCTGATCCCGGTGAGCGGGTCGGTGGGAATTTCCAGGGCTTTCATGCCCAGGCCTTTGAGGGTCTGCATGGCGCCATGAAAGCTTGGCGAGTCCACCGCGACAATGTCGCCCGGTTCGCAGATCGCGTGGATGCTGGTAGACAGCGCTTCGTGGCAACCGGTGGTGATCACCAGATCGCTCGCGCTCAACTGGCAGCCGGAGTCGAGCATCAGTCGAGCGATCTGTTCGCGCAGTTCGAGGGTGCCGTGGATGTTGTCGTAATACAGACCGGGCATGTCCTGGCGGCGGCTGATCCGCGCCAGCCCACGCAGCAAAGGCTTCATCGTCGGCGAGCTGATGTCCGGCATGCCACGACCCAGTTGCACGACATCCTTGCGCGGCACCGCGCGAATCAACTCCAGCACTTGATCCCACTGCGAAATCTCCACCGGGCGCTGCGCCGGACGGCCGACGGCAGGCAGCTCCGGCAGTTCGCGGCCGACCGGCACAAAGTAGCCGGACTTGGGTTTCGGCGTGGCCAGGCCGCTGTCTTCGAGCACGCGATAGGCCTGTTGCACCGTGCTCAGACTGACCCCGTGTTCGACGCTCAAGGCGCGCACCGACGGCAACCGATCGCCGGGACGATAGAAGCCGTTTTCGATGCGCGTGCCGAGCAATTCGGCGAGGTTTACATAAAGAGTCATGGCGCTGCCTCGGTGCGGTGATTCGATAAACCGGTACAGATTTCGCAAAAATCGACAATTCAGTCGCCAAAGTGGCAAATCTGTATGGAGTTAATACAGTGTCTTTGAATCTGTAACGGTTTTGCTCGCCCGCGCATCATGGAATCTCTGGCTACCCAAGTAAACAGGAGCATTGAAAATGAACGGCTTGAGCGATGTGCGGCTGACTTTACACAGTCAGGAACTGGCGGCAGGGCAGAAGGACAGTGCGCGCAATGAGATCATGCGCAATGCGCCGTCCGGCCTGAGTCGCTGGAGTCTGTTGTGGCATCGTCTGCACACGCGCAAGGCGTTGCTGGCGCTGACGGCGGATCAGCTCAAGGACATCGGGCTGACGCGTGAGCAAGCGCAGGAGGAGGGGTTGAAGCCGTTCTGGCGGATCTGATAATCACTGATCGTTCCCACGCTCTGCGTCACTAGTGTCCGGTAAAAACTGAAGGGGGAGCTTGCTCCCCCTTGCTGTGCCTGCTTCCTGAGCAATAATCAGGTTTTTCAGACTCGATTTTCGCCTATGTTCAGTAGCACCCGATTTGCGCA
>NZ_JACOPX010000016.1 GCF_015461835.1 Pseudomonas neuropathica
TAGGAGAGGCTCTGATTGGAGAGGACATCGCGCTGAAGGAAGTGGCTGATGACGCTTGGGAACTGTACCTTTGCAGCCACTGTTTAGGCAGGCTTGAAAGCGGCGCCAAACGCGTTTCAAGCCTGTAGAGGTGTAAACGATGTCCCCGGTCTAATTTGTAAAGGATGTACCGGTCTCTACAGTGAGGGGGTAAAGCCCTTGATCTTAAATGCGGAAACTACCCACCAACTGCTTCAACCGCGCCGCCTGCTGCTCAAGATCCGAGCACGCCCGCAACGTCGCCTGCAAGTTCTCCACACCTTCCTGATTCAGCGTGTTGATCTCGTTGATATCGACATTGATCGACTCGACCACCGCCGTCTGCTCTTCAGTCGCGGTGGCCACCGACTGGTTCATGCCGTCGATTTCGCCGATACGCTGAGTCACGCTGCCCAGACGTTCGCCGGCCTGGTTGGCGATGCCGACACTGCTTTCACTCTCACGCTGGCTCTCGGTCATGATGCTGACCGCCTGACGCGCGCCGACCTGCAGCTCTTCGATCATCTTTTGCACTTGCTGCGCCGAATCCTGGGTGCGGTGCGCGAGGTTGCGCACTTCATCTGCGACCACGGCGAAACCACGCCCGGCTTCACCGGCACGCGCTGCTTCGATCGCCGCGTTGAGCGCGAGCAGGTTGGTCTGCTGGGAAATGCTGGTGATCACTTCGAGAATCTGACCGATGTTCACCGTGTTGCTGTTCAGGGTTTCGATGTTGCCGCAGGAATCGCTGATCTTCGCCGACAGCTGTTGCATGGCCTGGATGGTTTTATCCACAACCTGCTGACCGTCGACCGCGAGGCTGCGGGCATCGCTGGAGTGCTGCGAGGCGAGGGCGGCGTTCTGGGCGATTTCCTGCGCGGCGGCGCCGAGTTGGTTGATCGCGGCGGCGACGCTGTTGGTACGGCTGGACTGCTGATCGGAGTTGTACATCGACGAGTTCGACGCCGCGACTACGCGCAGGGCGACTTCGTTGACCTGGCCGGTGGCCGAAGACACTTCACGGATCGAGGTGTGAATGCGCTCGACGAAACGGTTGAACGAGGTGCCTAGCGCGCCGAATTCGTCGTTGCCGTGGATCACCAGGCGTTTGGTCAGGTCGCCTTCACCTTCGGCGATGTCGTGCATCGCGCGGCCCATGGTCAGCAACGGTTGCATCAGCACGCGAATGAGCATGCCAAGCAGGGCGATGATGATCACCACGGCAATAACCATGGCGATCAGCGCCGAGGTGCGGAATTCGCTGAGCATCGCGAACGCGGTGTCCTTGTCCAGCACCAGCGCCACGTACCAGTCGGCCGATGGCACGCCGTTGATGTGGGTGAAGGAGATCAGTTGGGTCTTGCCGTCGAACTCGACTTCTTTCAGACCCGGGCTGACTTTCGGCGCACCATTGGGATAGGCCTCGGCAAGGGTCTTGAGTACCAGTTTGCTGTCCGGGTGGATCAGGATCTTGCCGTCGGCACTGACGATGAATGCGTGACCGTGGCCACCGAAGTTCAGCGAGTTGATGATTGCGCTGACGCTGGTCAGGTCGATGTCGGCACCGGCGACGCCGAGCATCTGCCCCTGGCGCTGAACAGGTGTTGCGACAGTGATCACCAGTTTGCCCGAGGACGCGGCGATGTACGGTTCGGTGACGATGGTCTGTTGTGCGCTGTTTGCCGCTTTGTACCAGCCACGTGCACGCGGATCGTAATCCGGCGCGCGATTGCCGGCCGGCACCGAGAACATCACGCCGTCAGCGCCGCCGAAATAGCTGAGCTGGAAATTGCCGGTGTAGGCGGGCAGGTCGATGATGCGTTTCAGGCTGGCGGGGGCATTACCGTCGACGGCGACTTGCTGCGACAGCGATTGCAGCAACTGAATGCGGCTTTCCAGCCAGGTCTGGATGTTGCTGGTCGTCAGGCTGCCCAGCTCCTGCATCGAGGCTTCGGTGCTGCTGTTCAAGGCTTCGCGCTGTCGATAGTCGTTGAAGAAAATGAAACAGGCGAACGCAACGGCCACCACGAGGGCGGCAGCCAGCAAGATCTTGTGGCTGAATTTCATGTTTCTGGTCATCGAATGAACTACCGCGAAGGGACTGGTCAAGAAAGGGCGGCAATTTGCCACACTTGGGGGCTTTGCGCTGCTTTTATGTCGACCGCGTTGCGCCAAAGATTAGGCGTCTCTGGCGAAAGGCGACGAAATGCTCGATAGCCCTACAAAGTGTCTGATTTATCGGCAAATGCCAGACGGGCGGCCTGATAAATAGCCGTTCGGCCACGGAACCAGATGAGGGTTTTCTCTTCTAAGCTTCTGGTTGGCACCATGCCATCCCCCCTCGTTCCAGGAGTTACACCATGTCGCTGCGATCTCTCGCCCTTCTGTCGTTTTGCGTGCTGTTGGCCGCATGCAGCAAGGTCAATCAGGAAAACTATTCGAAGCTCTCGGCCGGTATGGCCAAGGCCGAAGTCGAGACTTTGCTCGGCAAGCCCACCGATTGCTCGGGCGCGCTCGGCATGTCCAGTTGCACTTGGGGCGACAAGAACAGCTTTATCAGCGTGCAGTACGCCGGTGACAAAGTGCTGATGTTTTCCGGCCAAGGCCTGAAGTAAACCGGGGCTTCGCGCCCACGGAGAAGAAAAATGAAGCGGTTATTGCTGATCCTTTTTGCCGGCCTGGTACTGGCCGGCTGCGCCACTTCCGGCGTCGACCCGTTGGCGCCGAAAACCGTCAACAGCGTCAATCTCAAGCGCTATCAAGGCACCTGGTACGAGCTGGCGCGCTTGCCGATGTACTTCCAGCGCAATTGCGCACAGTCCGAAGCCCATTACACCCTCAAGCCTGACGGCAATGTCGCGGTGCTCAATCGCTGCCTGACCCCGGACTGGCAGTGGGAAGAGGCCAAGGGCACGGCTTATCCACAGGTGCCGGGCAAGACCGACAAACTGTGGGTCGAATTTGATACCTGGTTCTCGCGTCTGATTCCGGGTGTGGCGAAAGGTGAATACTGGGTGTTGTACGTCAGCGATGACTACAAGACCGCCATCGTCGGCGACCCGAGTCGCAAGTACATGTGGTTGCTGTCGCGCACACCGACCGTCAATGGTGTTGTGCGTGAGGAGTTGCTGAGCAAGGCACGTCAGCAGGGCTATGACACGACGCGATTGATCTGGCGCGCGTCGGATCGGCAGATGGCCAAGACTTCGAACTGAAGAACACCACAAACCCCCTGTAGGAGTGAGCCTGCTCGCGATAGCGGTGTGTCAGCCATGAATATGTGACTGATACACCGCTATCGCGAGCAGGCTCACTCCTACATTGGGTTATGTGTGTCAGCCTAAAAGGTCACGCAGGACCTGGGTGAAGGCGCGTGCACTGTCTTCTTCGCCAGCATGCCGGCCATCACGCACAACCCATTGGCCATTGACGAGCACATCGCGCACCTGACGATCGCCCCCGGCAAACAACCAGCGATTCAAAATCCCGTCACCTGTGGCGGTCGCCAGATACGGATCGTTGCCATCGAGCACAATCCAGTCCGCACGCTTGCCCACTTCCAGCGCACCGATCGGCTGCCCCAACGCTTGCGCGCCGCCTTCCAGCGCCGCGTCATACAGCGTGCGCCCGACCATCGGTTGATCCGCGCTATACAAGCGATTGCGCCGCTGATCGCGCAGGCGCTGGCCGTATTCCAGCCAACGCAATTCTTCGACCACGCTCAGTGACACATGGCTGTCGGAACCGATGCCCATGCGTCCGCCCTGCGCGAGGAAGTCCACCGCCGGGAAAATCCCGTCGCCCAGATTAGCCTCCGTGGTCAGGCACAGGCCGGCAATGGCGCGACTCTTGGCCATCAGCGTGACTTCTTCCGGATTGGCGTGAGTCGCGTGGACCAGGCACCAGCGCTGATCGACTTGGGTATTTTCGTAGAGCCATTGCAAAGGGCGACGACCGCTCCAGCTCAGGCAATCGTCGACTTCTTTTTGCTGCTCGGCGATGTGGATGTGCACCGGGCATTGCTTGTCGCTTGCCGCCAATACTTCACTGATTTGTTGCGGCGTGACCGCACGCAACGAGTGGAAGCACAACCCCAGCGATTGCGCCTTTTGTTGCGCCAGTAACGGCTGTAAGCGCGATTGCAGGTTCAGGTAATTTTCAGTGCTGTTGATGAAGCGGCGTTGGCCGTCATTCGGCGTCTGGCCGCCGAAACCAGAGTGGCTGTAGAGCACCGGCAACAGGGTCAGACCGATGCCGCTTTCACTCGCAGCCTGGCTGATGCGCAAGGCCAGTTCAGCCGGATCGGCGTAAGGCTGACCATTGCTGTCGTGGTGCACGTAGTGAAATTCAGCGACGGAGGTATAACCGGCCTTGAGCATTTCGATGTACAGCTGACGGGCAATCACGCCGAGTTGATCCGGGCTGATTTTTCCGACGAGCCGATACATCAGATCGCGCCACGTCCAGAAACTGTCATTCGGATTACCGGCCACTTCAGCCAGACCCGCCATCGCCCGCTGGAAGGCGTGGGAGTGCAGATTCGGCATGCCCGGCAGCAGCGGGCCGCTCAGCCGTTCGGCGCCGTCTGCGGTGGAATCGGCCTGAATCTGGGTCAGCAGGCCATCGGCGCTGACCTCAAGACGTACATTGTTGGCCCATCCGTTAGGCAGCAGCGCGCGTTCAGCAAAGAAGGCGGACATGGTTCAGCACCCCATCGTGTGTTATTTGTATATACATATACAGACGTTTGCCTGCCCGGTAAACTCCGGCAAGCTAGCCACTTTCACCAATGAACAGGGATCAACCGTGCCGACTCCGCCTCCAGTCTCCCCGTTGGCCGCGAACATGGGCGACAGTCCGGCGCCCTTGTACGCCCGCGTCAAACAGATGATCACCCAGCAGATCGACAGCGGAAACTGGCCGCCGCACTACCGCGTGCCGTCCGAAAGCGAGCTGGTCAATCAGCTCGGTTTCAGCCGCATGACCATCAACCGCGCCCTGCGCGAGATGACTGCTGATGGTCTGTTGGTGCGCATGCAAGGCGTCGGCACCTTTGTCGCCGAACCGAAGAGCCAGTCCGCGCTGTTCGAAGTGCACAACATCGCCGACGAAATCGCCTCCCGTGGCCATCGCCACACCTGCCAGGTCATCACTCTTGAAGAAGAGGCTGCCGGTTCCGAGCGCGCGCTGGCGCTGGACATGCGTGAAGGGCAGAAGGTATTCCACTCGCTGATCGTGCATTACGAAAATGATATTCCGGTGCAAATCGAAGACCGTTTCGTCAACGCACTGGTCGCGCCGGAATACCTCAAGCAGGATTTCACTCTGCAGACGCCTTACGCGTATCTCAATCAGGTGGCTCCGCTGACTGAGGGCGAGCACGTGGTTGAAGCGATTCTGGCCGAGCCCTCCGAGTGCAAGTTGCTGCAGATTGAAAAGGGCGAGCCGTGCTTGCTGATTCGTCGTCGCACGTGGTCGGGACGCCAGCCGGTTACCGCTGCTCGACTGATTCACCCAGGTTCCCGTCATCGTCTGGAAGGACGCTTTCATAAATGACTCAAGTGAAGGTTTTACGCGCCGAAGGCTACCCGCGCATGCCGTGGAAAAACGGTGGCGGCAGCACTGAAGAAATCACCCGTGACGCGGGTGCCGGTCTGGACGGTTTTGGCTGGCGCCTGTCGATTGCCGACATCGCTGAGTCGGGCGGTTTTTCGACGTTCGCCGGTTACCAGCGGGTGATCACCGTGTTGCAGGGTGACGGCATGACCTTGTGCGTTGACGGCGACGATACGCGGCCGCTGTTACCGCTCGACCCGTTTGCTTTTAGTGGTGAGAGCCAGGTGTCGTGCACGCTGCTCGGTGGCGCGATTCGCGACTTCAATCTGATCTACGCGCCACAGCGTTACAGCGCGCGCTTGCAGTGGCTGAATGGCGAGCAGCGCTTCTTCAGCTCGGCGGGGACGGTATTGGTGTTCAGTGTCAGTGAGCTGTTGGACGTTCAGGTCGGTGACACTGCATCGCAACTCGGTCGCCATGATTGCCTGCAGTTGGACGGTAACGCCGGGTTGGTCGAAGTCTCCGTCAATGCGGGTTGCTGCGTCATTGAACTGACTGCACGCTGATTCCGAAATCTTAAAAGATCGCAGCCTTCGGCAGCTCCTACAGGGTGTACATCAAACCCAATGTAGGAGCTGCCGAAGGCTGCGATCTTTTGCTTTTGGGGTGTTCCCAACCCACGCACCAACTTGTTACCGAACGCCCCAGCGTGGCGCAAAATCACGCTCTCGTAACAATCCCCCAACTCCCCAGAATACGCCCGCAAAAAATTTCATCCACGCCAGAACCCTCGATTCAGGCGCCCTCCAGCCCTGTCCGCAATTTTTCTTGAACGACCCTCCAACAAGTTGGCCGCTTGATTGCATATGCTTGTATGTACAAGTAAAGACGTATGCGTATGAGTTGTTCGAGACTCTCCGCAGCGTCCACTGATTCGCTTGTCGCGCATTGATGCACGCAGGCTGCTTGCCCACTGCCAGGGTTGGTTTGAATTGATCGCTGAGGAGTCTTTTTCGTGACTGACAATAAGCCTACAAAGTTTCGCAACGTTGAGATCCGCGCTGCCCGCGGCAACAAGCTGACCGCCAAGAGCTGGCTGACCGAAGCGCCGCTGCGCATGCTGATGAACAACCTCGACCCGGAAGTCGCCGAGAACCCCAAAGAGCTGGTGGTTTACGGTGGTATCGGTCGCGCTGCGCGTAACTGGGAGTGCTACGACAAGATCGTCGAAAGCCTGACCAATCTGAACGACGACGAGACCCTGCTGGTGCAATCCGGCAAGCCGGTCGGCGTGTTCAAGACCCACACTAACGCCCCGCGCGTACTGATCGCCAACTCCAACCTGGTGCCACACTGGGCGAGCTGGGAGCACTTCAACGAACTCGATGCCAAAGGCCTGGCCATGTACGGCCAGATGACCGCCGGCAGCTGGATCTACATCGGCAGCCAGGGCATCGTTCAAGGCACCTACGAAACCTTCGTTGAAGCCGGTCGCCAGCACTACAACGACAACCTCACCGGCAAGTGGGTCCTCACCGCCGGTCTGGGCGGCATGGGTGGTGCGCAACCGCTGGCGGCAACCCTCGCCGGCGCTTGCTCGCTGAACATCGAATGCCAACAAGTCAGCATCGATTTCCGCCTGAAAAGCCGTTACGTCGACGAGCAGGCCAAAGACCTCGACGACGCTCTGGCGCGCATCGACAAATACACCAAAGAAGGTAAAGCGATCTCCATCGCGCTGCTGGGTAACGCTGCAGAAATTCTCCCGGAACTGGTCAAGCGCGGCGTGCGCCCGGACATGGTCACCGACCAGACCAGCGCCCACGACCCGCTCAACGGTTACCTGCCGGCGGGCTGGACCTGGGACGAATACCGCGCTCGCGCCAAGACCGAACCGGCCGCTGTAATCAAAGCCGCCAAGCAGTCGATGGCGGTGCACGTCAAAGCCATGCTGGAATTCCAGAAGCAAGGCATCCCGACCTTCGACTACGGCAACAACATTCGTCAGATGGCGCAGGAAGAAGGCGTCGAAAACGCGTTCGACTTCCCGGGTTTCGTACCGGCTTACATCCGTCCGCTGTTCTGCCGTGGCATCGGCCCGTTCCGTTGGGCGGCGCTGTCGGGTGATCCGCAAGACATCTATAAAACCGACGCCAAGGTCAAAGAGCTGATCCCGGACGACGCTCATCTGCACAACTGGCTGGACATGGCCCGCGAGCGCATCAGCTTCCAGGGTCTGCCGGCGCGTATCTGCTGGGTCGGTCTGGGTCTGCGCGCCAAGCTTGGTCTGGCCTTTAACGAAATGGTCCGCAGCGGCGAGCTGTCGGCGCCGATCGTGATCGGTCGCGACCACCTCGACTCCGGCTCGGTCGCTAGCCCGAACCGTGAAACCGAATCGATGCAGGATGGTTCCGACGCTGTGTCCGACTGGCCACTGCTCAACGCGCTGCTGAACACCGCGAGCGGCGCGACCTGGGTTTCCCTGCACCACGGCGGCGGCGTCGGCATGGGCTTCTCGCAGCACTCGGGCATGGTGATTGTTTGCGACGGTACGGACGAAGCGGCCGAGCGTATTGCGCGCGTACTGCACAACGACCCGGCCACCGGTGTCATGCGTCACGCCGATGCCGGTTACCAGATCGCCATCGACTGCGCCAAGGAACAGGGGCTGAACCTGCCGATGATTACCGGTAAATAAATGCAAAACCCCTGTAGGAGTGAGCCTGCTCGCGATGAGGCCGGCACAGTCAGCAAATTTGCTGACTGACACACCGCAATCGCGAGCAGGCTCACTCCTACAAAAGCAAAAGCCAAAAAAGAACAAAACCCGGAACAATCCACAGAGGTTGAATCATGGCTGTTAACACCGATCGTGCAGGCAACAAACCGTTGATCGAGAGGCGTTCGATCGACTACATCCCGGAAGCGGAAAGACACGGTCGTCTGTTTAGCCAGTTCACCCTGTGGATGGGTGCCAACCTGCAAATCACCGCGATTGTCACCGGGGCCTTGGCCGTGGTGCTGGGCGGGGATGTGTTCTGGTCGTTGATTGGTTTGTTGATCGGCCAACTGCTCGGCGGCGGGGTGATGGCGTTGCACGCTGCGCAAGGGCCGAAACTGGGTCTGCCGCAGATGATTTCCAGCCGCGTGCAATTCGGCGTTTACGGCGCGGCAATCCCGATCGTGCTGGTGTGCCTGATGTACCTGGGTTTCACCGCGACGGGCACCGTGCTTTCCGGTCAAGCGTTGGGTCAGTTGTTTAACGTCAGTGACAGCGTCGGCATCCTGATTTTTGCCAGCGTCATCGTGCTGGTGACGGTACTCGGTTATCGGGTGATCCACTGGATCGGCCGTGTTGCCAGCGTGATTGGCGTGATCGCTTTCGTCTTCCTGTTCTGGCGCCTGATGAGCCAGACCGACGTCGGCGCACTCCTGCAAATTCGTCATTTCAGCTGGAGCAGCTTCCTGCTCGCGGTGTCGCTCGCGGCCTCCTGGCAGATCGCTTTCGGCCCCTACGTGGCTGACTATTCCCGTTACCTGCCGAGCAACACCTCGGCGGTAAAAACCTTCTTTGCCGCCGGTGCCGGTTCAGTGGTCGGCGCGCAAGTGGCGATGATCCTCGGTGTGTTCGCTGCGGCTTCGGCCAACGGCCAGTTCGCCGGTCATGAAGTCGCCTACATCGTCGGTCTGGGCGGCACCGGTGCCACCGCCGCGCTGCTGTACTTCAGCATCGCGTTCGGCAAGGTGACCATCTCGACGCTGAACTCCTACGGCAGCTTCATGTGCATCGCGACCATCATCAGTGGTTTCAAAGGTCACCTGACCGTTACGCGCATGCAGCGTCTGGTGTTCGTGCTGGTGATTGTCGGCGCAGCGACCCTGATTGCGCTGCTTGGTCAGCACTCGTTCCTCGGTGCGTTCAAGTCTTTCATCCTGTTCCTGCTCGCGTTCTTCACACCGTGGAGTGCGATCAACCTGGTGGATTACTACTGCATCACCCGCGAGCGCTACGACGTGCCGGCGCTGGCCAATCCGAACGGTCGCTACGGGCGCTGGAACCTGCTCGGCATCAGCGTCTATGTGTTCGGCGTGTTGGTGCAGTTGCCGTTCATCTCCACCAAGTTCTACACCGGCCCGCTGGTGGCGGCCCTCGGTGATGTGGACATTTCCTGGATCATCGGTCTGGTGCTGCCGGCTGCCGTCTACTACGTGTGTGCAAAAAAATGGCACAGCGCGGTACCTGATCAACTGATTCTGCCGGTCGAGCAGAACAGCGTTGTACCACCTGAAAAAAGTGGGGCCGGGCGCGCTGCGGCGCAGGCCTGATTGGACGTGGACAGGGCTGGATGCCTCTTGACTGCCGTAAGCCAATTCATGATTAGGAGCGTCGAAACAATGAAATCGAACAAGACCCTGCTCACCACACTGCTGTCCATGGGCCTGCTGGCCAGTGCCGGTGCGACCCAAGCCGCTGGCTGGTGCGAATCGGGCAAGCCGGTGAAATTCGCCGGCCTGAACTGGGAAAGCGGCATGCTGCTGACCGACGTGCTGCAAGTGGTGCTGGAAAAAGGTTACGACTGCAAGACCGACAGCCTGCCGGGCAACTCCATCACCATGGAAAACGCCCTGAGCAGCAACGATATTCAAGTGTTCGCCGAAGAGTGGGTCGGCCGCAGCGAGGTCTGGAACAAGGCCGAGAAGGCCGGCAAGGTTGTCGGTGTCGGCGCTCCGGTCGTGGGCGCGGTAGAAGGCTGGTACGTGCCGCGTTACGTGATCGAAGGCGACGCCAAGCGCAAGCTTGAGCCGAAGGCCCCAGACCTGAAAAACATCGCTGACCTAGGCAAATACGCCGCCGTGTTCAAGGACGCCGAAGAGCCGTCCAAGGGCCGTTTCTACAATTGCCCGGCCGGCTGGACTTGTGAACTCGACAACAGCGAAATGCTGAACAGCTACGGTCTGGAAAGCAGCTACACCAACTTCCGTCCGGGCACCGGCCCGGCGCTGGATGCGGCGGTGCTGTCGAGCTACAAGCGTGGCGAGCCGATCCTGTTCTACTACTGGTCGCCAACCCCGCTGATGGGCCAGGTGGATCTGGTCAAGCTCGAAGAAAAACCGGGTGTCGACAAGACCGTAAGCATCAAGGTCGGCCTGTCGAAGACCTTCCACGAGCAAGCCCCGGAACTGGTGGCCGTGCTGGAAAAGGTCAACCTGCCGATCGACCTTCTGAACCAGAACCTGGGCCGCATGGCCAAGGAACGTATCGAGTCGCCAAAACTGGCGAAAATCTTCCTCAAGGAACATCCTGAGGTCTGGCATGCGTGGGTCAGTGAAGACGCTGCCAAGAAAATCGACGCGGCGCTGTAGGTCGATACCTCCCGGTCAACCGTGAGGCTGGCCGGGAGATATGCCGTAAACGCTTGATTGAGATTTCTGATTGAGAGCCGCTTATGTTTCCCGAAAGCTTTACCTTTTCCATCGCCGACTGGGTCAACGGTTGGGTCGATTCGCTGGTCACCAACTACGGTGATGTGTTCCGCCACATCTCTGACACGCTGCTCTGGGCCATCGTCAACCTCGAAGGCCTGCTGCGTGCGGCGCCGTGGTGGTTGATGCTGGCGATCGTCGGTGTCGTCGCCTGGCACGCCACGCGCAAAGTGGTGACCACGGCGGTCATCGTCGGTCTGCTGTTCCTCGTCGGCGCCGTTGGCCTGTGGGACAAGCTGATGCAGACACTGGCGCTGATGATGGTCGCGACGATCATTTCGGTGCTGATCGGCATCCCGCTGGGGATTCTCTCGGCGCGCAGCAATCGCCTGCGTTCGGTGCTGATGCCGCTGCTCGACATCATGCAGACCATGCCCAGCTTCGTGTATCTGATCCCGGTGCTGATGCTGTTCGGTCTGGGCAAGGTCCCGGCGATTTTCGCCACGGTGATCTACGCCGCACCGCCGCTGATTCGCCTGACTGATCTGGGCATTCGCCAGGTCGACGGCGAAGTGATGGAAGCGATCAACGCGTTCGGCGCCAACCGCTGGCAGCAACTGTTCGGCGTGCAACTGCCGCTGGCCCTGCCAAGCATCATGGCCGGGATCAACCAGACCACCATGATGGCCCTGTCGATGGTGGTGATCGCTTCGATGATCGGTGCCCGAGGTCTGGGTGAAGATGTGTTGGTGGGGATTCAGACCCTCAATGTCGGGCGTGGCCTCGAAGCCGGTCTGGCGATCGTGATTCTCGCAGTGGTCATCGACCGCATTACTCAGGCGTACGGTCGGCCACGGCATGAGGTGAGCAAATGAGCAACGCAACCGTGAGCAAGATCGAAGTCAAAAACGTCTTCAAGATTTTCGGCAACCGCGCCAAGGATGCACTGGCGATGGTCGGCCAGGGCAAGACCAAGGATCAGGTGCTGAACGAAACCGGTTGCGTGGTCGGCGTTAACGATCTGTCGCTGAGCATCGGCACCGGCGAGATCTTCGTGATCATGGGCCTGTCCGGCTCGGGCAAGTCGACGCTGGTGCGCCACTTCAACCGGCTGATCGACCCGACCAGCGGCGCGATCCTCGTCGACGGCGTGGACATCCTGCAATACGACATGGACGCCCTGCGCGAATTTCGCCGGCACAAGATCAGCATGGTGTTCCAGAGCTTCGGCCTGCTGCCGCACAAGTCCGTACTCGACAACGTCGCCTATGGCCTGAAAGTGCGTGGCGAGAGCAAGCAAATGTGCTCGGAGCGCGCGCTGCACTGGATCAACACCGTGGGCCTGAAGGGCTACGAAAACAAATACCCGCACCAGCTCTCCGGCGGCATGCGCCAGCGTGTCGGCCTGGCCCGCGCCTTGGCGGCGGACACCGACATCATCCTCATGGACGAAGCGTTCAGTGCGCTGGATCCACTGATCCGCGCGGAGATGCAGGACCAGTTGCTGGAGCTGCAAAAGACCCTGCACAAGACCATCGTCTTCATCACCCATGACCTCGATGAAGCGGTGCGTATCGGCAACCGCATTGCGATTCTCAAGGATGGCCGGCTGATTCAGGTCGGTACGCCGCGCGAGATTCTGCACTCCCCGGCGGATGAGTACGTTGACCGGTTTGTGCAGCGGCGGGCGGCGGTGGTTTAGATAGATTTGTGTTGGCTGGGCTGGCCTCATCGCGAGCAGGCTCACTCCTACAGTTGGAATGCGTACCCCTGTAGGAGTGAGCCTGCTCGCGATAGCGTCGGTGAAGCTGCATCAATGTTCGAATGAGGTTAGTGATGTCCCAGGCTGAAAAAGTCGTTATCACAGGCAGCCCCCTGCGTTGGCAGGACGTGGTCGCCGTCGCCCGTCACGGTGCTCGTCTTGAGTTGTCGAGCGACACCTGGGCGCGCATCGAAAACGCGCAAGGCATCGTCCAGCGCATCGTCGCCAGCGGCGAGCGTGCCTATGGCGTCAACACCGGCCTGGGCGGTTTGTCCAATGTCTCGCTGCAGGACGAACAACTCAGCCAGTTGTCGCGCAACACCTTGCTCAGCCATGCCTGCGGCGTCGGCCCGGTGCTGCCCGATGAGCAGACTCGCGCGATCATCTGCGCGGCGATTCACAACTACAGCCACGGCAAATCCGGCATCCATCGCCGGGTCGTCGAAGGCCTGCTGGCGCTGCTCAATCGCGGCATCACCCCGCAAGTGCCGTCGCAAGGTTCGGTGGGTTATCTGACGCACATGGCGCACATCGGCATCGCGTTGCTCGGCGTCGGCAATGTCAGCTATCGCGGCCAGATCACCTCGGCGCAACAGGCATTGGCCGAAGAAGGCTTGAAACCGGTGCAACTGGGTGCGAAGGACGGTTTGTGCCTGGTCAACGGCACGCCGTGCATGACCGGCCTCAGTTGCCTGGCGATTGCCGATGCGACGCGGCTGCTGCAGTGGGCCGACGTCATCGGCGCCATGAGTTTCGAAGCCCAGCGCGGCCAGATCGATGCGTTCGATGCTGAGATCATCGCGCTGAAACCGCATCCGGGCATGCAGCAAGTGGGTATCAATCTGCGCGCCTTGCTCGATGGCAGTGAGGTGATCGCGTCGAGCAAAGGCATTCGTACTCAGGATGCGCTGAGCATCCGTTCGATCCCGCAGGTACACGGTGCCGCGCGTGATCAACTCGATCACGCGATCAAACAGGTCGAAGCCGAACTCAACGGCTGCACTGATAACCCGCTCCTGCTGGGCACGCCGGACAATTTCCGGGTGATGTCGCAAGCCAACCCGCACGGCCAATCGGTGGCGATGGCGGCGGATCTGCTGGCGATTGCCATGGCCGAAATCGGTTCGATTGCCGAGCGTCGTCTCGATCGTTTGGTGAACCCGCACGTCAGCGGTTTGCCGGCATTTCTGGTGGCCAATCCGGGAGTGAATTCCGGGATGATGATCGTGCAATACGTCGCCGCGTCACTGTGTGCGGAAAACCGTCAATTGGCGCAACCGGCGGTGCTCGATAACTACATCACCTCGGGCTTGCAGGAAGACCATTTGAGCATGGGCACCAATGCCGCGCTGAAGCTGCATCGCGCGCTGGAAAACTGCACGCAGATCCTCGCCATCGAGTACCTGCTGGCAGCGCAGGCGTTTGAATTCCTCAAGGAGCAGCGCTTTGGCGTGGGCACTGACCGCGCATGGCGACTGCTGCGCGAAACGGTTCCGGCCTACGATCAGGATCGCTGGCTGGCGCCGGATATCGCTGCTGCTGCGAGCGTGTTGAAAGCCCCGAATCTGCCGCACAACGCTTTACCGAATTTGCACTGAAAAATACCCACGCCAGCGTGCCAAGGCGCGACTCCCCAAAAGGCGAGACGCGACGGACAACGGACATCTCCGGAGCGTCTGGCGAGTTAATAACAAACTCTCAAAAGGAGCACAAAATGACTGCGCTGAACCTGATTCCCGGCCAACTGAGCCTGGCCCAACTGCGTGACGTCTACCAGAACCCGGTCAAGCTGACGCTCGACAACAGCGCCTCGGCGCAGATCGAAGCCAGCGTTGCCTGCGTTGAACAGATTCTCGCCGAGAACCGCACCGCCTACGGCATCAACACCGGTTTCGGCCTGCTGGCCTCTACGCGCATCGCCAGCGAAGACCTCGAGAACCTGCAGCGTTCGCTGGTGTTGTCCCACGCCGCCGGTGTTGGAGTGCCGATCAGCGATGAGCTGGTGCGGCTGATCATGGTGCTCAAGGTCAACAGCCTCAGCCGTGGCTTTTCCGGCATTCGCCGTGTGGTGATTGATGCGCTGATCGCGCTGATCAATGCCGAGGTTTATCCGCACATTCCGCTGAAGGGTTCGGTGGGCGCGTCGGGCGATCTGGCGCCGTTGGCGCATATGTCGCTGGTGCTGCTGGGTGAGGGCAAGGCGCGTTACAAGGGTGAGTGGGTGGAAGCCACTGAAGCGCTGAAAATCGCCGGTCTTACGCCGCTGACGTTGGCAGCGAAAGAAGGTCTGGCGCTGCTCAACGGTACTCAGGTTTCTACCGCGTTTGCCCTGCGCGGTCTGTTTGAAGGTGAAGACTTGTTCGCTGGCGCACTGGCGCTGGGCGGTCTGACGGTTGAAGCGGTATTGGGTTCGCGTTCGCCGTTCGATGCACGCATTCATGCGGCGCGTGGCCAGAAAGGTCAGATCGACGCTGCTGCCGCTTACCGCGATCTGCTCGGTGAACGCAGTGAAGTCTCCGACTCGCACCAGAACTGCGAAAAGGTTCAGGATCCGTATTCGTTGCGCTGCCAGCCGCAAGTCATGGGCGCTTGCCTGACGCAGTTCCGTCAGGCCGCAGAGGTTCTGGCTGTTGAAGCCAACGCCGTTTCCGACAATCCGCTGGTGTTTGCCGCTGAAGGCGACGTGATTTCCGGCGGCAACTTCCACGCCGAACCGGTGGCCATGGCCGCTGACAACATGGCGCTGGCTATCGCCGAAATCGGCTCGCTGAGCGAGCGTCGTATTTCGCTGATGATGGATAAACACATGTCGCAACTGCCGCCATTCCTCGTCGCCAATGGCGGGGTGAACTCCGGCTTCATGATTGCCCAGGTGACCGCTGCGGCGCTGGCCAGCGAGAACAAGGCGCTGTCCCATCCGCACTCGGTGGACAGTTTGCCGACCTCGGCCAACCAGGAAGACCACGTGTCGATGGCCCCGGCGGCTGGCAAGCGTCTGTGGGAAATGGCTGAAAACACTCGCGGGATTCTTGCGGTGGAATGGCTGGCGGCGGTGCAAGGTCTGGATCTGCGTAACGGTCTGAAGACCTCGGCGAAGCTGGAGCAGGCGCGGGCGATTCTGCGTAAGGAAGTGCCGTTTTATGAGAAGGACCGGTTCTTCGCGCCAGATATCAATGCGGCGACTGAGTTGTTGGCTTCGCGCTGCCTGACCGAGCTGGTTTCGGCGAAGCTTTTGCCTAGTTTGTAAGTGTTTTTTCAGGGAGAGCGTTGTTGTTGCTGACATCAATCCCCCTCACCCCAGCCCTCTCCCCCAAGGGGGAGAGGGGGAAGGGAGCCGATCTTCAAGTTTTTCAGAGCCTGGAGTTCGGCTCAAAATTTTCAGGTCGGTGTACCTCGACAGAACAACCCGGTCAGTCCCCTCTCCCTCCGGGAGAGGGCTAGGGTGAGGGGGCTTTTCAGAGGCTACCCACCAAACCAAACACAACGGAGGCCAACAGTGAAAACCCTCTGGCAACACTGCCACGTCGCAACCATGGCGCAGGGCGTCTACTCGATCATCGAAGATGCGGCCATCGTGACGTCCGGTGCGCTCATCGAGTGGATCGGCCCGCGTAATCAACTGCCATCTGGCGAATACCCGGCGGTCAATGATCTGCAAGGCGCGTGGGTCACCCCAGGCCTGATCGACTGCCACACTCACACGGTGTTCGGTGGCAACCGCAGCGGCGAATTCGAAAAACGTCTGCAAGGCGTTAGCTATGCCGAAATCGCAGCCTCCGGCGGCGGCATCGCCAGCACCGTGCGCGCGACGCGCGAAGCCACTGAAGACGAGCTGTTCGCCAGCGCCGCGAAACGCCTGAAAAGCCTGATGCGTGACGGCGTGACCACGGTTGAAATGAAGTCTGGTTACGGTCTCGATCTGGCCAGTGAACGCAAGATTCTTCGGGTCATCCGGCGTCTGGCCAAGGAGTTGCCGATCAGCGTGCGCAGCACCTGCCTGGCGGCCCACGCGTTGCCGCCGGAATACAAGGATCGCGCTGACGATTACATCGATCTGATCTGCACGGAGATGCTTCCGGCGCTGGCTGCCGAAGGGCTGGTCGACGCCGTGGACGCTTTCTGCGAGTACCTGGCGTTTTCGCCAGAGCAGGTCGAGCGTGTGTTCATTGCTGCGCAAAAACTCGGCCTGCCGGTGAAACTGCACGCCGAGCAACTGTCGTCGCTGCACGGCTCCAGCCTCGCCGCGCGCTATAAGGCGTTGTCCGCCGATCACCTGGAATTCATGGACGAAGCCGACGCCATCGCCATGGCCGAAGCCGACACCGTCGCGGTGCTGCTGCCGGGCGCATTCTACTTCCTGCGTGAAACCCAATTGCCGCCGATGGACGCCCTGCGCAAGCACAAGGTGAAGATCGCCATTGCCAGCGATCTCAACCCCGGTACTTCGCCGGCGCTGTCGTTGCGCCTGATGCTGAACATGGCCTGCACCTGTTTGCGCATGACCCCGGAAGAAGCCCTGGCCGGCGCGACCATTCACGCTGCACAAGCGCTGGGCATGGCCGACACCCACGGTTCGCTGGAAGTCGGCAAGGTCGCGGACTTTGTTGCCTGGCAAATCGATCGTCCAGCGGATCTGGCTTATTGGCTCGGTGGTGATCTGGATAAACGCGTCGTGCGTCACGGCGTCGAATCAAATCTGTAGGAGGGCGTTTGTGGATAAGGTTCTGAACTTCAAACAAGGTCGCGTGCCGCTGCTGATCAGCATGCCGCATGCCGGCGTGCGCCTGACCCCGGCGGTGGCGGCCGGGCTGATCCCGGACGCGAAAAGCCTGCCGGATACCGATTGGCACATCCCGCAGCTTTACGATTTTGCTGAAGAACTGGGCGCCAGCACCTTGGCCGCCGAGTATTCGCGTTTTGTGATTGACCTGAATCGCCCGTCCGACGACAAACCGCTGTACGCCGGTGCCACCACCGGTCTGTACCCGGCGACGCTGTTCGATGGCATTCCGTTGTTCCGCGAAGGGCACGAACCGTCGAAAGAAGAGCGTGCGACTTATCTGGAGCAGATCTGGACGCCGTACCACCGCACGCTTCAAGAAGAGCTGGCTCGATTGAAAGCCGAATTCGGCTACGCGCTGCTGTTCGACGCGCACTCGATCCGCTCGATCATCCCGCACCTGTTCGACGGCAAACTGCCGGACTTCAACCTCGGCACCTTCAACGGCGCCAGTTGCGATCCGCAATTGGCAGGCCAGTTGGAGGCGATCTGCGCCGGTCACGCCAATTACAGCCACGTATTGAACGGGCGCTTCAAGGGTGGCCACATCACCCGTCATTACGGCAACCCGGCCGAGAACATCCATGCCGTGCAACTGGAGTTGTGCCAGAGCACCTACATGGAAGAGTTCGAACCGTTCCGCTATCGCGCCGATCTGGCCGAGCCGACGCAGGTGGTACTAAAGGAATTGCTGCAGGGCTATCTGGCCTGGGGCGAAAAACACTACCGCAAATAATCACGCAATCCCCTGTGGGAGCGAGCTTGCTCGCGAAGGCGTCGTGTCAGTCGATATCAAATTCGACTGATCCGCCGCTTTCGCGAGCAAGCTCGCTCCCACAAGGTTTTGTATGCAGCAGAAAAATTGCGACAGCGCACAGGCATGCTCATTGACGTAAATCGGGTTTATGATGCCCAACGGCAGAATAATAGAAGTCCCCCCAGGGATGACCTCGACCCCTTACGGAGCGCGCAATGCAGACTTTGTTTCCGCAGATCAAACCTCACGCCCGGCACGATCTGGCTGTCGATGACACCCATACGCTGTACGTCGACGAAAGCGGTTCACCGGAGGGTTTGCCGGTTGTGTTCATCCACGGCGGCCCCGGCGCCGGTTGCGACGCGCAGAGCCGTCGCTATTTCGATCCGAACCTCTATCGCATTGTCACCTTCGACCAGCGCGGCTGCGGTCGCTCCACGCCGCACGCCAGCCTGGAAAACAACACCACCTGGGATCTGGTCGCCGACCTTGAGCGCATCCGCAAGCATCTGGGCATCGACAAATGGGTGCTGTTTGGCGGTTCGTGGGGTTCGACCCTGGCGCTGGCTTACGCGCAAACCCACCCGGAGCGTGTGCACGGTCTGATCCTGCGCGGGATCTTTCTCTGCCGTCCGCAGGAAATCGAGTGGTTCTATCAGGCCGGTGCCAGCCGTCTGTTCCCTGATTACTGGCAGGACTACATCGCGCCAATTCCGCTGGACGAGCGCGATGACCTGCTCAGCGCATTCCACAAGCGCCTGACCGGCAACGACCAGATCGCCCAGATGCACGCGGCCAAAGCCTGGTCGACCTGGGAAGGGCGCACCGCGACCCTGCGGCCGAACCCGTTGGTGGTCGATCGCTTCTCCGAGCCGCAGCGCGCGCTGTCGATTGCGCGGATCGAATGCCACTACTTCACCAACAATGCCTTCCTTGAGCCGAACCAGCTGATTCGCGACATGGGCAAGATCGCCCATCTGCCCGGCGTGATCATTCACGGTCGCTATGACGTGATCTGCCCGCTCGACAACGCCTGGGAATTGCACCAGGCCTGGCCGAACAGCGAACTGCAAGTGATCCGTGATGCCGGCCACGCGGCCTCTGAACCGGGCATCACCGATGCACTGGTGCGTGCGGCGGGCAACATGGCCCGACGCCTGCTCGATCTGCCGCCTGAAGAAGCATGAAGGGGCTGTTACAGCGTGTACGCGGTGCGCGGGTTGAAGTCGCCGGCGAAGTAGTTGGCGCGGTAGATCACGGTTTGCTGGTGCTGGTGGCGGTCGAACCCGACGACTCGCGTACCAGCGCCGACAAACTTCTGCATAAGCTGCTTAACTATCGGGTATTCAGTGATGCGGAGGGCAAGATGAACTTGTCCCTCGCCGATGTCGGTGGCGGGTTGCTGCTGGTCTCGCAGTTCACCCTAGCGGCCGACACCAAAAGCGGGTTGCGCCCGAGCTTTTCGACGGCGGCGCCTCCGGCCTTGGGCGAGGAATTGTTCGACTATCTATTAAGCAGTGCGAAACAGGTGCATGGCACTGTGGCATCAGGTAGATTCGGCGCCGATATGCAGGTGCATTTGGTCAACGATGGCCCGGTTACCTTTTTGTTACAGACCTGAAAGCGCTTGAAACACCTTTTTAGGAAATTTCGACTGTTTTTAGGGTGTTTTCGCGATAAATACTTTGTTACCCCTGATGCGTTGTCATGCGGGCTACTAGATAATCGCG
This sequence comes from Pseudomonas neuropathica, assembly GCF_015461835.1. GTDB lineage: Bacteria > Pseudomonadota > Gammaproteobacteria > Pseudomonadales > Pseudomonadaceae > Aquipseudomonas > Aquipseudomonas neuropathica. Next base: position 20,028 of record NZ_JACOPX010000016.1, read on the forward strand.
CGCACTGGGATCAGCGTTCGCTGATTCATTTTTGACTTAGGTAGAGACTTGTCTGGATCCGATTGGGGAATCATTTTGCCCCAGCGGAGTCGGAACAATGCTCGCCAACTTGGCAAGGGTGCTCTGGAAGGTCGGCTTTTCACTGCCGAAAGCCTCACAGGCACTTCATCTGGCCGTTGGTTTTTTGATCTGTTTTCGGCGAGGGTTGCTCGTGATTGTTAGTCCCTGTAATGCAGCAAAAATGTCTGCCAAACGCATGCGAAGTGCCCTGGTAGCGGGTTCGGCGCTCCTGTGCCTGCTCAGCGCCGGTCAGCTTTGGGCGTTCAATCTTGACGATGTATCGGCCAAGGCCAAAGAGCTGGCCGGGCAGAAGTTCGAGGCCCCGCGCAGCAACCTGCCGAACGAATTCCGCGACATGAAATTCGCGGACTATCAGAAAATCCGCTTCCTCACCGAAAAGGCTGAGTGGGCTGATCAGAAGACCCCGTTCAAACTGTCCTTTTATCACCAGGGTATGCACTTCGATACACCGGTGAAAATCAACGAAATCACAGCGAACACCGTCGAAGAGATCAAATACGATCCGACCCGCTTTGATTTCGGCGACCTGAAATTCGATCCGAAAGCCACTGAACAACTGGGTTATGCCGGTTTCCGTGTGCTGTACCCGATCAACAAGGCCGACAAGCAAGACGAAATCATGACCATGCTCGGCGCGAGTTACTTCCGCGTTGTCGGCAAGGGCCACACCTACGGCCTTTCGGCGCGTGGTCTGGCGATTGATACCGCGCTGCCGTCGGGCGAAGAATTCCCGCGTTTTCGCGAGTTCTGGATTCAACAGCCGAAGCCGGGCGACAAGCACCTGGTGATCTTCGCCCTGCTGGATTCGCCGCGCGCCACCGGTGCCTACCGTCTGATCCTGCGTCCGGGCAGCGACACCATTGTCGACGTCAAGGCGCAGATGTTCCTGCGTGACAAGGTCGGCAAACTGGGTATCGCACCGCTGACCAGCATGTTCCTGTTCGGCGCCAACCAGCCGTCGAAAGTCCTCAACTACCGTCGTGAACTGCACGACTCCAGCGGTCTGTCGATCCATGCCGGCAACGGCGAGTGGATCTGGCGTCCGTTGAACAACCCTAAACACTTGGCCGTGAGCAACTTCAGCGTCGAGAACCTGCGTGGTTTCGGTCTGCTGCAGCGTGGTCGCGACTTCAGCCACTACGAAGACCTCGACGATCGCTACGACAAGCGCCCAAGCGCCTGGATCGAGCCGAAGGGCGAGTGGGGCAAAGGCACCGTTGATCTGGTAGAAATTCCGACCGCCGACGAAACCAACGACAACATCGTTGCGTTCTGGAGCCCGGAAAAAATGCCGGAGCCGGGTCAGCCGCTGGACTTCGCCTACCGCATGCACTGGACCATGGACGAAGCGGCGATTCATGCGCCGGACAGCGCCTGGGTTTCGCAGACTCTGCGTTCGACCGGTGACGTCAAGCAATCGAACCTGATCCGTCAGCCGGATGGCAGCGTTGCCTACCTGGTCGACTTCGAAGGTCCATCGCTGGCTGCACTGACTCCGGATGCTGACGTACGCAGTCAGGTCAGCGTCGGCGACAACGCCGAGCTGGTCGAGAACAGCGTGCGCTACAACCCGGAAACCAAAGGCTGGCGCTTGACCCTGCGCATGAAGATCAAGGACGCGAGCAAGTCGACCGAGATGCGTGCCGCCCTGGTTCAGCCAGTCGTGACTGCTGATCTGGCGAAATCGGTGCCGGCGTCCAACTCGTCCGTTGCCAAGGCCGACAAGGTTGCCGCCAAGCAACAAGAGAAACTCGACAAGGAAGCCAAGGCCGCCGAGGCCAAACAGGCCGACGCCAAGCCAGCTGCAGATGCCAAGGACAAGGCCAACAAAGACGCCAAGCAGCCAGCGGCTGCGGACGCGGCCCCAGCCACACCGGAATCGGCACCGACTGAAGAAGTCCTGACCGAGACCTGGAGCTATCAGTTGCCTGCCGATGAGTAACTCTCAAGTACAGCCAGAGACTTTGTCCGAGTATCTGGCGCATCTGCCGATGACCGACGAGCAGCGCGCGGAACTCGCGGGCTGTCAGTCGTTCAGCGAGCTGCATGAACGCCTGTCGTCTTCAACGTTCGACGCACCTGCCGAGGCCGCCCAGGCTTCGGTGGGCAAGCGCCTGATCCTCAGCACCGCCGAAGAGCTTGAAGACGCGGAGATGCTGGTGCTCGACGCCAGCGGTCGCGTCAGCATGAAGGCAACGCCGCCGATCCGTCGGACCAAGGTCGTGCCGGAGCCGTGGCGCACCAATATTCTGGTGCGTGGCTGGCGCCGTATGACCGGTCGCACTAACCCACCGCAGCCGCCAAAGGACGAAAACGTCCTGCCGGCCGCGCGCTGGCGCACCGTCGGTTCGATCCGTCGCTACATTCTGTTGCTGCTGATGCTTGGCCAGACCATCGTCGCCGGCTGGTACATGAAAGGCATCATGCCGTACCAGGGCTGGTCGTTCGTCGACCTCGAAGAAGTCCTGCACCAGCCGCTGCTGCAAACCGCTACGCAAGTGCTGCCGTATGCGCTGCAAACCAGCATCCTGATTCTGTTCGGGATTCTGTTCTGCTGGGTGTCGGCGGGTTTCTGGACCGCGTTGATGGGCTTCCTCGAGTTGCTCACCGGTCACGATAAATACCGTATCTCCGGCAAAAGCGCCGGTAACGAGCCGATTGCCAAAGACGCGCGTACCGCGCTGGTCATGCCGATCTGCAACGAAGACGTGCCGCGTGTGTTCGCCGGTTTGCGGGCGACGTTCGAATCGGTCGCTGCCACCGGTGATCTGGACCGCTTCGACTTCTTCGTCCTCAGCGACAGTAACGACACCGACATCTGTGTCGCCGAGCAACAGGCCTGGCTGGATGTCTGCCGCGAAGCCAAAGGCTTCGGCAAGATCTTCTATCGCCGTCGTCGCCGTCGGGTAAAACGTAAAAGCGGCAACCTCGACGACTTCTGCCGTCGCTGGGGCGGTGACTACAAGTACATGGTTGTGCTCGACGCTGACTCGGTGATGAGCGGCGAGTGCCTGACCAGTCTGGTGCGCTTGATGGAAGCCACGCCGGACGCCGGGATCATCCAGACCGCGCCGCGTGCGTCGGGCATGGACACCCTGTATGCGCGCATGCAGCAGTTCGCCACCCGCGTTTACGGCCCGCTGTTTACCGCCGGTCTGCACTTCTGGCAGTTGGGTGAATCCCACTACTGGGGTCACAACGCGATCATCCGCATGAAGCCGTTTATCGACCACTGCGCCCTGGCGCCGTTGCCGGGTAAAGGTGCGTTCTCCGGTGCGATCCTGTCTCACGACTTTGTTGAGGCCGCGCTGATGCGCCGTGCCGGCTGGGGCGTGTGGATTGCCTACGACCTGCCGGGCAGCTACGAAGAACTGCCGCCAAACCTGCTCGACGAACTCAAGCGTGACCGTCGCTGGTGCCACGGTAACCTGATGAACTTCCGTCTGTTCCTGGTTAAAGGCATGCACCCGGTGCACCGTGCGGTGTTCCTGACGGGCGTAATGTCGTACCTGTCGGCGCCGTTGTGGTTCTTCTTTCTGGTGTTGTCGACCGCCCTGCTGGCGGTGAACACGCTGATGGAGCCGCAGTACTTCCTCGAACCGCGTCAGCTCTATCCGTTGTGGCCACAATGGCACCCGGACAAGGCGATCGCGCTGTTCTCGACGACCATCGTGCTGCTGTTCCTGCCGAAACTGCTCAGCATCATCCTGATCTGGGCCAAGGGCGCGAAAGAGTTCGGCGGCAAGTTCAAGGTGACCCTGTCGATGCTGCTGGAGATGCTGTTCTCCATGCTGCTGGCGCCGGTGCGGATGATTTTCCACACCCGTTTCGTCCTCGCCGCATTCCTCGGCTGGGCCGCGACCTGGAATTCGCCGCAACGTGACGACGACTCGACACCTTGGAGCGAAGCGGTCAAACGCCACGGCCCGCAGACCCTGCTGGGTTTCTGCTGGGCGCTGCTGGTGATCTGGCTGAACCCGAGCTTCCTCTGGTGGCTGGTGCCGATTGTCGGTTCGCTGATGCTGTCGATCCCGGTGTCGGTGATCTCCAGCCGTGTCGGTCTGGGCCTGAAGTCCCGTGACGAGAGCCTGTTCCTCATCCCTGAGGAATACAATCCGCCGCAGGCGCTGCTGGCCACTGATCAGTACACCCACGAAAACCGTTACCACGCCCTCAACGACGGCTTTGTCCGCGCGGTGGTCGATCCTCAGCAGAACGCTTTGGCGTGCTCGCTGGCGACCTCCCGTCACGGTCAGGCCGAGCCGATCGAGTGGCTGCGTCAGGAACGTGTGCGTCACGCGATCAAGGTTGGCCCTGCGGGGTTGAACAACCATGATCGCCTGCAACTGCTCAGCGACCCGGTAGCCTTGGCACGCCTGCATGAGCAGGTCTGGGCAGAAGGTCACGCTGAGTGGCTGGATGCATGGCGCGCTTCGGTGAAAGCTGATCCGCATGCGCCGTTGCTGCCGCTTCAACCGGTGAGCTTGCAGGCGCAACCGGCCTGATAAAGAAACCCCGCGATAATGCGGGGTTTTTTTATTGCGCTGAAAAGCCCCTCACCCTAGCCCTCTCCCAGAGGGAGAGGGGACCGACCGCGTTGAGTATTCGAGTTACACCGACCTGAAATATCCAGTCGAACTCGGATTTGAACAGCATGAAGATCGGCTCCCTTTCCCCCTCGCCCCCTTGGGGGAGAGGGTTGGGGTGAGGGGGTAGCCCTTGATTGTTAAACAAATCGTCCATTAAACCTTGTGCAAAAAAACGAGTGCGTTAGCATCCGTCCCCGAATTGGCGCACCCGGGCTTTTTTGCCCGTCTCTGTTGGTTTTCGCGCCGCACACGCAATGGTTTTGGGGACTTGAAGATGAAGAAGTATCTGTCGATGCTGCTGGTCGGCGTCACGGCACTGGTTGCAGTCAATGCGGCGCAGGCTGGCGCAATCGATGACGCGGTCAAGCGCGGCACGTTGAAAGTCGGTATGGATCCGACATACATGCCGTTCGAAATGACCAACAAGCGCGGCGAAATCATCGGTTTCGAAGTCGACATCCTCAAAGCCATGTCCAAGGCCATGGGCGTCAAACTGGAACTGGTCTCCACCGGTTACGACGGCATCATTCCGGCGCTGATGACCGACAAATTCGACATGATCGGCAGCGGCATGACCCTGACTCAGGAACGCAACCTGCGCCTGAACTTCAGCGAACCGTTCATCGTGGTTGGCCAGACCCTGCTGATCCGCAAGGAGCTGGAAGGCACCATCAAGTCGTACAAAGACCTGAACAGCGCCGACTACCGCATCACCTCCAAGCTTGGCACCACCGGTGAAATGGTCGCCAAGAAGCTCATCTCCAAGGCCAAGTACCACGGCTACGACAACGAGCAGGAAGCCGTGCTCGACGTGGTCAACGGCAAGGCTGACGCCTTCATCTACGACGCGCCGTACAACGTCGTTGCGGTGACCAAGGTCGGCGCCGGCAAACTGGTGTTCCTCGACAAGCCGTTCACCTACGAGCCTTTGGCGTTTGGTCTGAAGAAGGGTGATTACGACAGCCTCAACTTCATCAACAACTTCCTGCACCAGATCCACGAAGACGGCACCTACGATCGCATCCATGACAAGTGGTTCAAGAGCACCGAGTGGCTCAAGGACATGGAATAAGCCCGGTCAGATAGACCGAGTCGCCCCATTCGCGAGCAAGCTCGCTCCCACAGAGGAATGCATTCCAATGTGGGAGCGAGCTTGCTCGCGAAGGGGCCCTCCAGAGCAACACAAAATCCGGAACCTGCAATGAAACAGAAAAAAGCCCAATGGCCCTGGCACGTCCTCACCGTGCTGGTGCTGGTCGGCCTGGCCGGCGCGTTGTATTACGCGACGTCGCTGATGTCCTACGAATGGCGCTGGAACCGCGTGCCGCAGTACTTCGCCTATCAGGCCGAGGAAACCCAGCGTGCCACCGACATCTCCACCGTCACCGAACTGGTGCGCAAGGGCGGGAGCGCGCAAGTCACCCTGCGCAACGACGCCGGTGACGAGCAGCACCTGACTGTCGACGAGAACAGCCTGCAATTCGCTCAGGGCGACGATGTCGCCGAAGGTGACGTCGTGGGCGTGACTCGCCATTGGGCGGCAGGGCCGCTGTTGTGGGGGCTGTGGACGACGCTTTGGCTGTCAGTGGTTTCCGGTGTCCTGGGTTTGCTGATCGGTCTGGTCACCGGCCTCTGCCGGCTGTCGAACAACCCGACCCTGCGCGACCTCTCGACCATTTACGTCGAACTGGTACGCGGTACGCCGTTGCTGGTGCAGATCTTCATTTTCTACTTCTTCATCGGCACGGTGATGAACCTGTCCCGCGAGTTCGCCGGGATCGCCGCGCTGTCGCTGTTCACTGGCGCCTACGTGGCGGAGATCATCCGCTCCGGCGTGCAATCGATTGCCCGTGGCCAGAACGAAGCGGCGCGCTCGCTCGGTCTGAGTGCCGGTCAATCGATGCGTCACGTGGTGTTGCCGCAAGCGCTGAAACGCGTGCTGCCGCCGCTGGCCGGGCAATTCATCAGTCTGGTCAAGGACACCTCGCTGGTGTCGGTGATCGCCATCACCGAACTGCTAAAAAGCGGCCGCGAGGTCATCACCACCTCGTTCTCGCCGTTCGAGATTCTGTTCTGCGTCGCCGGCCTGTACCTGTTGATCAACCTGCCGCTGTCGAAAATCGCCAGCCGGCTTGAGCGGAGGCTCGCGCAAAGTGATTGAAGTCCGCGATCTGGTAAAAGTTTTCGACACCCGTGGGCAAGTGGTGCGCGCGGTGGATAACGTCAGCACCACGGTCGCCAAAGGCGAAGTGCTGGTGGTGATCGGCCCGTCGGGTTCCGGCAAGTCGACCTTCCTGCGCTGCCTCAATGGCCTGGAAGAATTCGATTCCGGCTCGGTGAGCATCGACGGCCTGCAACTGGCCGACCCGAAAACCGACGTCAACGCCTACCGCCGCGAAGTCGGCATGGTCTTCCAGCACTTCAACCTGTTCCCGCACATGACCGTGCTGGAAAACCTCTGTCTGGCGCAGAAAGTCGTGCGCAAGCGTGGCAAGAAAGAGCGCGAAGCCAAGGCGATGGAATTGCTGAAAAAGGTCGGCATCGCACAAAAAGCCAACGAATTTCCGTCACGCCTGTCCGGTGGTCAGCAACAGCGCGTGGCGATTGCCCGGGCGCTGGCGATGGAGCCGAAGGTCATGCTGTTCGATGAGCCGACCTCGGCGCTCGACCCGGAAATGGTCGGCGAGGTGCTGGACGTGATGAAGAACCTGGCCGTGGAAGGCATGACCATGGTCTGCGTGACCCACGAGATGGGCTTTGCCCGGGAAGTGGCGGATCGGGTGTTGTTCTTCGATCACGGCAAGCTGCTGGAAGATGCCGCACCGGCGGAGTTCTTTGATGCACCGAAAGATCCGCGCGCCCAGGCCTTCCTGCGCCAGGTCCTGTAATCTCCGCGCCTGTCAGTAAGCCTTCGCGAGCAAGCTCGCTCCCACAGTGAATGGGTCGAATACAACCTTTTTGATCGACACAAATCCTGTGGGAGCGAGCTTGCTCGCGAAGGCATCACCTCGATTCTGAATGAATCGAGGTTTTCGGATCACCTCAAACCTTGAAGCGCCCCACCAGCATCTGCAAGTGAGTGCCCAAGCGCGCCAGCTCAACGCTGGACGCCGCCGTCTCTTCACTCGCCGCCGATGTCTGATCCGACACGTCCCGCACATTCAGCACGCTACGGTTGATCTCTTCCGCCACCGCGCTCTGCTGCTCGGCCGCTGCCGCAATCTGCTGGTTCATCGCCTGAATCGCCGACACGGTACGGGTGATGCTTTCCAGCGAACCGCCCGCGCGACGCGTCAGCTCAACGCTGCTGTCGGTCAGGGTGCGGCTGTTGTCCATGATCGTCGCCACTTGCTGGGTGCCGTTTTGCAGGCCGACGATCAGCTCTTCGATCTCTTCGGTGGATTTTTGCGTGCGCTGGGCGAGGCTGCGCACCTCGTCGGCAACTACCGCGAAACCGCGCCCGGCTTCACCGGCACGCGCGGCTTCGATGGCGGCGTTGAGGGCCAGCAGGTTGGTTTGTTGCGCTACCGACTTGATCACGTCGAGGACGCTGCCGATCTTGTCGCTTTCGCGTTTCAGTTCACCCATGGCTTCGGTCGAGTGACCGACTTCAGCGGCCAGCCGCTCGATCTGCGCGATCGCTTCGCCCACCACCTTGTCGCCTTCGCGAGCCTGTTGGTCGGCGGCGACGGCGGCCTCGGAGGCTTCTTCGGCATTACGCGCGACTTCCTGCACGGTGGCGGCCATTTCGTTCATGGCCGTGGCAACCTGATCGGTCTCGATTTTCTGGTTGTTGACCCCGGCGCTGGTCTGCTCGGTCACCGCCGAGAGTTCTTCAGCGGCGCTGGCGATCTGGGTGACGCCGTCGCTGATCCCGCCGACCAGTTCACGCAGGCCTTGGGTCATGCTCTGCATCGAGCGCTGCAATTGACCGAGCTCGTCGCGACGCAGGGACACCAGGTTGTGAGTCAGGTCGCCCGCGGCCACGCGCTCGGCGACTTTCAGGGTCTGGTTCAGCGGGATGATGATCTGGCGGGTGATCGCCCAGGCGGCAAGCAAGCCGAAAGCCACGGCGAGCAAGGTGGCGATGATCAGCATGTTTTTGGCGTGAGCGGCATCGGTGTCACGTACGACGGTTTGCGATTCAGTGAGTTTCTTGCTGACGTCGATGAGGATGTCGCCCTGCGTCGACATGCGCGCGGCGGCCTTGGCGTTGTTGACCTGTGAGTCGCGGAACTGCGCAACGGCCGCGCGATAGGCTTTGATCGAGTCGGTGGCCTGTTGCAGGTTGGCGATGTGCTGTTCCGGCAGTTTTGCCGGCAGGCTGTCGAGGTTTTTCAGGGCGTTGTCGATGGCGTCGAGCGCCGGTTGCTCCGCTTCGGCCTTGCCGCTGTAGGTGTAGCCGCGCACTTGGTAGCGGGCTTGCTGCAGCAGTTTGCTCAGCTCGATCACGCTGTTGAATTGCGCGACGCTGTCACCCGCCAGCATGGATTTTTCCACTTCCGCGACTTTCGCCACGGCGTTGTCGGCACTGGCGCCGAGCTTGCTGCGGGCGTCTTCGCGCTGCACGGTGGCTTGGGTCATGTCGGCAAAAGCGCGTTTGTATTCGGCAACGGCGGCCAGTTGTTGATCGACCATCGCCGCGTCGGACGGCTGTTCAATCAGGCTGCGCGCGGTTTGCAGGCCGCTGTCGAGTTTGCCGAGCAGGTCGTTGACCACGCCCGGTCCTTGTTCGCCACGGCGCGCTTCGTAGTCCAGACGCGCCAGGCGCAGGTCCTTGGTCAGTTCGTTGAGACTGGAGATAAAACCGAGCTTGTCACCGCGGCTGATAATACCGCTCATGCCGGTCCAGCCGGTGAAGGTGATCAACAGTGTCAGCAACAGCACCAGGCCGAAACCGATTCCCAGCTTGCGTTTGACGCTGACGTTTCCAAGACTCTCGGCTAACCAACGGTACATGCGACGACTCCCCGACCACTAATTGGACTTATGGAGAGGGTATCGGCCGAATAATGGCAATCTGTAACACCATTTATCCGGGACGCCGCCATCCTGTAGGAGCTGTCGAGTGAAACGAGGCTGCGATCTTTTGATCTTGTTTTTTTGAAGCAAAATCAAAAGATCGTCCGATCGCGGCCCGAGCCTTCGGCAGCTCCTGCACGGGAGCGGAGTTGAACTTAGAAGAGACGGGCGAGGAGGGCGGTGACGGCGGTTTCGACGCGCAGGATGCGTTCGCCGAGTTGCACCGGTTGCAGGCCGGACTTGGCCAGCAAATCGATTTCGTAAGGAATCCAGCCACCTTCGGGACCGATGGCCAGCGTTACCGGTTCGCTCAAGGCGCGTGGGCACGGCGGATAGTTGCCGGGGTGGCCGACCAGACCGAGGGTTCCGTCGGTGATCGCCGGCAACCGGTCTTCCACGAAAGGCTTGAAGCGTTTTTCGATGATGATTTCCGGCAGCACGGTGTCGCGGGCCTGTTCGAGGCCGAGGATCAGTTGCTCACGAATCGCTTCAGGTTCCAGAAACGGCGTCTGCCAAAAACTCTTCTCGACCCGATAGCTGTTGACCAGGATCACCTTCGACACGCCCATGGTCGCCACGGTCTGAAACACCCGACGGAGCATCTTCGGGCGTGGCAGAGCGAGTACCAAGGTCAGCGGCAGCTTGGCCGGTGGTGGCTGATCGAGGTTGACGCGCAGCTCGGCTTCACCTGCTTCGAGGCGCAACAGCTCAGCCGAACCCATCAGCCCGTTGATACGGCCAACGCGCAGGCTGTCACCGACTTCCGAGCGGTGGACTTCCTGCATGTGGGTCAAGCGGCGATCACGCAGCACCACGCGGTCGGCCGCAATGAAATCGGCCTCTTCGAGCAACAGCAGGTTCATGCCTGGGTCGCTGGCGGCTGGTCGTTGTGGTCGTCGGCCGGGTTCTCTTCCGGACGCTCGCGCTTGCTGATCAAGCCACCGAATAGAATTCCGATTTCAAACAACATCCACATCGGCACGGCCAGCAGGGTCTGCGAGAAGATGTCCGGCGGCGTCAGGATCATGCCGACCACGAAGCAGCCGATGATCACGTACGGGCGGATCTTCTTCAGGTATTTGACGTCGACCACGCCGATCCACACCAGCAGCACCACAGCCACCGGGATCTCGAACGCCACGCCGAAGGCGAAGAACAGCGTCATGACGAAATCGAGGTAACTGGCGATGTCGGTCATCATTTCCACGCCGGCCGGGGTAGCGGCAGCGAAGAACTTGAAGATCAGCGGGAACACGAAGTAATAGGCGAACGCCATGCCGGTGTAGAACAGCAGAATGCTCGACACCAGCAGTGGCACCGCGATGCGTTTCTCATGTTTGTACAGACCTGGCGCGATAAAGCCCCAGATTTGATGCAGGATCACCGGAATCGCAAGGAACAGCGAGACCATCATCGTCAGCTTCAGCGGCGTCAGGAACGGTGACGACACGTCGGTGGCGATCATCGTCGCGCCGACCGGCAGGTACTGGCGCAGCGGGGTCGAGACGAAGGTATAGATCTGCTGGGTGAACGCAAACAGCCCGGCGAAGATGATGAAGATCGCCGCCACACAACGCAGCAGGCGGGTGCGCAACTCGGTGAGGTGCGAAACCAGCGGCATGTGCTGGTCGTTTTCGGGGAGATCGCTCATGGGGCTCGCGGCGGCAGAGTAGGGTCGTGAGGCGCTGGTGTGATCGGCGCGGCAGTTGGAGCTACATGTTCAACTGAAGTGTCAGCAGCGGGCACTGGTTCTGTCGGCGCTACAACGGCAGCAGGTGCAGGTGTCGGAGCAGGCGCATGAATCGTCTGTTCGCCCACATGCTCAACCGGCGTCGGCTCTTGCTGAACCGGGCTGAAAATCTTCCGCGCCTCCTGCTCCAGCGACAGAATGTGCTCGTTGTGCAGTTGCCGACGAATCTCGTCGGCACCAATTTCACGTTCAACTTCCTGTTTGATCGCGTTGAAGCTGCGTTTCAGCCGGCCGACCCACAGGCCGGCGGTACGCGCAGCGCCCGGCAGACGCTCGGGGCCCAGCACCAGCAGGGCGACGAGGCCGACGAGCAGCAGTTCAGAGAAGCTGATACCAAACATTAGTCAGTGCTCACACGTCTTTGCGGATCGGCTCTTCGACTTTCTGCGCCTGCACGTCGATGGTGTGCGGCGGATTGGCCTGAGCGGTGGCTTGCGGCTGCACCGGTGGCACCGGTTGCGCAGGCGTAACGGTTGGATCAGCGGCCGGTTTTTCGTCGTCGTTCATGGCTTTGCGGAAGCCCTTGATCGACTCGCCAACGTCGGTGCCGAGATTTTTCAGTTTCTTGGTGCCGAACACCAGCACCACGACAACCAGAATGACGATCCAGTGTTTCCAGTCAAAAATGCCCATGTTGCTGTTCCTCTCTAAAAGTTGTTCAGGCGGACGGACGCGAGGCTTTCTCGACGTGTCCGGACAGACCGAAGCGGCGATCCAGTTCATCCAGCACGGCCTGCGGATGCTGCCCCAGTTGGGCGAGCATGACCATGCTGTGGAACCACAGGTCAGCGGTCTCGTAGATCACGTCGCTGCAGTCGCCGCTGATGGCAGCATCCTTGGCGGCAATAATGGTTTCGACCGACTCTTCGCCGACTTTCTCCAGAATCTTGTTCAAACCCTTGTGATACAGACTAGCCACATACGAGCTGTCGGCGGCTGCGCCTTTGCGCTCTTCGAGCACTTCGGCCAGGCGGGTCAGGGTGTCACTCATGTTTGTGTCCTGCGGAATAGATAGCGTGCGGGTCTTTCAGAACCGGGTCGACTGTCTTCCAGTCGCCGTTTTCGAAGACACGGTAGAAGCAGCTTTGACGGCCGGTATGGCAAGCGATGTCGCCGATCTGTTCAACCATCAGGATGATCACGTCGGCATCACAGTCCAGACGCATTTCATGCAGCGTCTGCACATGGCCGGACTCTTCGCCCTTGCGCCACAGCTTGCCACGGGAACGTGACCAGTAGATTGCACGGTTTTCCGCGGCGGTCAGTTCGAGCGCTTCGCGGTTCATCCAGGCCATCATCAGCACGCGTCCGGTCTTGTGATCCTGGGCAATCGCCGGCACCAGGCCATCAGCGTCCCACTTGATCTCGTCCAGCCAGTTTTTCATCTTCGACTCCGACAGCGAACCCCACACTTCAATAGTCGGGCTCAGGCATTGAAACAGTGTGCCAGCCGATCACGAAACTGGCTATCGGCGAACGACCAGATACAAGCCGACTGCCACCATGATCCCGGCCGGCCAATGCCCCAATTCGTGCAGCGGGCCACCGATGGCGAGGATCACCCCGCCGGCCAGATGCGCGCAACCGAGCAGGCGCAGGAACCAGTCGTCCTTGCGTTTGTGCCACGGTGGCGGCGGGTCGTAGGCGTGCGGCTGCGACATGCGTTCGAGCAGATCACGGGCCATGTTGGCCAGGTGCGGCAGTTGTTCGAACTGGCTCTGCACGTTGCCCAGCAAGGCTTTCGGGCTGACGCGCTCGCGCATCCAGCGTTCGAGGAACGGCTGCGCGGTGTTCCACAGATCCAGATCCGGATACAACTGACGGCCGAGGCCTTCGATGTTCAACAGGGTCTTTTGCAGCAGCACCAGTTGCGGCTGCACTTCCATATTGAAGCGTCGCGCAGTCTGGAACAGGCGCATCAGCACCTGGCCAAATGAAATATCTTTTAACGGTTTTTCGAAGATCGGTTCGCACACAGTGCGGATCGCCGCTTCGAATTCGTTGAGTTTGGTTTCCGCCGGCACCCAGCCCGAATCGATGTGCAATTGCGCCACACGACGGTAATCACGCTTGAAGAAGGCGAACAGGTTGCGCGCCAGATAATCCTGGTCTTCCGGGGTCAGACTGCCGACGATGCCGCAGTCGATCGCAATGTATTGCGGGCTCCACGGATTGACGGTGCTGACGAAGATGTTGCCCGGGTGCATGTCGGCGTGAAAGAAGCTGTCGCGGAACACTTGGGTGAAGAAGATCTCCACACCGCGCTCGGCGAGCATTTTCATGTCGGTGCGCTGGTCGGCGAGGGTCGCCAGATCGGTGACCTGAATGCCGTAGATGCGCTCCATCACCAGCACTTTCGGTCGGCACCAGTCCCAATAGACTTGCGGCACGTAGAGCAGCGGCGAACCTTCGAAGTTGCGCTTCAACTGGCTGGCGTTGGCCGCCTCGCGCAGCAGATCGAGTTCGTCGTAGATGGTTTTTTCGTAGTCCTGCACCACGTCGACCGGGTGCAGCAGGCGCGCATCGGCGGAGAGTTTTTCGGCAGCACGGGCGAGGATAAACAGCCACGCCAGATCCTGCGCGATGATCGGCTTCAGACCCGGACGGATCACCTTGACCACCACTTCTTCGCCGGTTTTCAACTGCGCGGCATGTACCTGCGCCACGGAGGCTGAGGCCAGTGGCTCAACGTCGAAACGGCTGAACACGTCGCTGATCTTTTTGCCCAACTGTTCTTCGATCAGCTTGATCGACAGTTGCGAATCGAACGGCGGCACGCGGTCCTGCAGCAGCATCAGCTCATCGGCGATGTCTTCCGGCAGCAGGTCGCGGCGGGTCGAAAGAATCTGCCCGAACTTGATGAAAATCGGCCCGAGATCCTGCAACGCCAGGCGCAGCCGCGCACCCCGACTCAGATCCAGCGGCTTACGCGGGAACCAGCGCCACGGCAGCACATAGCGCAGCGCCAGAAGGAGCCACGGCAACGGCAGATCGAACAGCAGGTCATCGAGGCGGTAGCGGATCACGACGCGCTGGATGCGCAACAGACGGCGGACGGCAAGCAGCTTCATGCGTTATCGCTTGGGTCGAGGGATCGGGAAAGGCGCTCGAAACGCGCCTCGAGACGTTCCAGATCAAGTTTGATCCGGTCCAGTTCGCTGAACCGCGCTTCGGCTTCGCGCTGCCCGACGAGGGTGCGCGATTCTTCGGCGAGGTATTCGGCGAGGTTCTGGTTGAGGCTGGCAAATCCTTGTTGATACCAGCGTGCGCGGCTGCGCAGATGACCACCGACCAGTTGCGTGGCGACCGGGCCGAGCCAGCGCGAGAGTTCGTACTCCCAGTCCAGCTCAAGGTCTTGCAGCACACCGGCCAGCTCCAGCAGCACGCCGCTGTCGCCATCGAGTTCGACTTCCGGGGCGTGCAGCACCGCAGTCTTGTCTTTGCTCACGGCCAGTTTGATCAGGCTCGAGGCCGGCGCACGCAGGGTGCAGTCGACGCCGGTTTCCCAATGCGCGGCCAGCATCAGACCTTCGTCACTCGGCAGGATGAACAGTTGCAGCGCCGGGCTGCGGCAGTCGACGGCAATCACCTTGCCGGTCAAATGCGCCAGCCGCGGCAGCGCCGTGCTGTCGAGACGCAGCACCCGGTTGAGGCCGAGTTCAACGCTGGCGAGCAGCCCGGTGAGCAACATCAGGGCTTGATGCCACGGTGCAGGGCGACGATGCCTGCGGTCATGTTGTGATAGGTCACGCGGTCGAAACCGGCGTCAACCATCATCGACTTCAACGTTTCCTGATTCGGGTGCATGCGGATCGATTCGGCCAGGTAGCGATAGCTTTCCGAGTCGTTGGTGATCAGCTTGCCCATCAGCGGCATGAAGGCGAACGAATAAGCGTCGTAGGCTTTCGACATCAGCGCGTTGGTCGGTTTGGAAAATTCCAGCACCAGCAGACGACCGCCGGGCTTGAGCACGCGCAGCATCGAGCGCAGCGCGTCTTCTTTATGCGTCACGTTGCGCAGGCCGAAGGCGATGGTCACGCAGTCGAAGTGGTTGTCCGGGAACGGCAGTTTTTCTGCGTCCGCCTGAACGAACTCGACGTTGCCAGCGACACCCAGATCGAGCAGGCGGTCACGGCCGACCTTGAGCATCGATTCGTTGATGTCGGCCAATACCACCTGACCGGTCGGGCCGACCAGGTGCGAGAACTTTTTGGTCAGGTCACCGGTACCGCCGGCGATGTCCAGCACGCGGTTACCGCTGCGTACGCCCGACAGTTCGATCGCGAAACGCTTCCACAGGCGGTGCATGCCGCCCGACAGAAGGTCGTTCATCAAGTCGTATTTCGCGGCTACCGAGTGGAAAACTTCAGCGACTTTTTCCGCTTTCTGGCTTTCCGGAACGTTTTTGAAGCCGAAGTGAGTGGTGGGTTCGGCATCGCTGCCTTTGCGCTGATCAGTCATATCGCTGTCACCAAAAGAGAATGCGCGACATTCTAATCCCCAAGCCATGCTTTGTCTTGGAATGGCTAAAGGTAAGATGGGCAACCTTCGGGACGATTTGCCGCAGCGGCGGTCAAGATTTACCGACACATCTTTTTAAATCAGGAGTCATGCAATGGCCAAAATCACTGTTGAGCGTGCCCACAACCTGGGTAAGGAAGCCGCCCGCGAGAAGGCCGACAAGCTGGCGCAAAAACTCTCCGATCAATATGGCCTGGAGCCGCAATGGTCCGGCGATACCCTGAACCTCAAGCGCTCGGGCGTGAAAGGCGCGGTGCATGTGGCGGACGATTCGATCAAGGTCGATGTGGAGTTGGGCATCATGATGTCGGCCATGAGCGGCATGATCAAAGCCGAGATCGAGAAAGCGTTGGACAAGGCGCTGGTCTGAAGATCAAAAGATCGCAGCCTTCGGCAGCTCCTGCTGGGGTACGCATTCCTCTGTAGGAGCTGCCGAAGGCTGCGATCTTTTCATTCAGGCACCACCGATTCATGTCAGTTGTTAGGGTGCCGTTTCTAATTTATCTCCTTACTTTGTGCCTGAGCCCGACACTTTCGCGGGCAGTTCCTCAAACCTTCTGCGCGTGAGGTGCACCATGGCCAAAGTTATTTTGAAGAAAAAAATCGACGCTTCGACTTCTGCTCTGGGCGACGTCAAATCCTATGCCCGCAAGATCTGGCTGGCAGGCCTGGGTGCCTACGCCAAGGTCGGCCAAGAGGGCAGCGACTACTTTCAAGAGCTGATCAAAGCTGGTCAAACTGTTGAAAAGAAAGGCAAAAAAGCCGTCACCGAAAAACTCGAAGCGGCCAACACCGAGATCGATGAAGCCAAGAGCGAAGTCAGCTCGTTCAAAGGTCGTGTCGAAGTTCAGCTCGACAAGGTCGAGAAGGCGTTCGACTCCCGTGTAGCAAGCGCCTTGAATCGTATCGGCATTCCGTCTAAACATGACGTTGAGACACTCTCTGCTAAGCTCGATGAGCTGACGGCATTGCTCGAACGCGTCGCGCGTAAATCTTAAGGAGAACGGGATGGCTGGTAAAAAGAACACCGATAAAGAAGGCAGCTCGTGGATCGGGAAAGTCGAAGACTACTCCCGCAAAATCTGGCTGGCTGGTTTAGGCGTGTACTCGAAGATCGACACTGACGGCAGCAAGCTCTTCGATACATTGGTCAAAGACGGCGAGAAAGCCGAGAAGCTCACCAAATCCGCAGTCGGCAAAAAAGTCGACGCTGCCAAGGATTCCGCTTCTTCGGCCAAGTCGCGCATCAGCGGCGTGAAAGATCGCGCACTGGGCAAATGGGACGAGCTGGAAGGGGCTTTCGACAAGCGCCTGAACAGCGCGATTTCGCGCCTGGGTGTACCGAGCCGCAATGAGGTCAAAGCACTGCATAGCAAGGTGGAAACCTTGACCAAGCAGATCGAAAAACTCACCGGTCTGAAAACCCAACCGGTGGCTGCGAAAACCGCTGCGGCAAAACCGGTAGCGAAAACGGCTGCGGCCAAGTCTGCTGCCAAGCCTCTGGCCAAAGCGGCGGCTAAACCTGCTGCAAAAGCTGCGGCCAAACCAGCAGCGAAAACCGCTGCCGCCAAGCCAGCAGCCAAAGCCGCCGCCAAACCGGTTGCCGCTAAAGCCGCTGCGAAACCGGCAGCAAAACCTGCGGCCAAAGCTGCAGCTAAACCAGCCGCCAAACCTGCAGCCAAAACCGCTGCCGCCAAACCGGCTGCCAAGCCTGCAGCCAAACCCGCTGCGGCGAAAAAACCGGCAGTGAAAAAACCGGCCGCGCCGAAAGCCGCTGCGCCGAAACCGGCCGCACCTGCTGCAGCCAAACCTGCCGCTCCGGCAGCTCCGGTGAGTGCGTCGAATTCCGCCGCAGCACCGACTCCGGCGGCCACCCCGACTGTTGCATCGACGCCGTCGACGCCAACCAGTCAGTCCTGATTTTTCAGGGCAAAACAAAACGCCCGGCCTGAGAAGGTCGGGCGTTTTTGTATCTGAATTCCAACAGCCCCTCACCCTAGCCCTCTCCCAGAGGGAGAGGGGACCGATTCGGGGATGCTTCAGCCTTACACCGACCTGAAAGTGTCGTATTGAATCCATAATCGACTCGATTTTTCAGGTCGCCATATAGCGCAAGACGATAAGGTCAGTCCCCTCTCCCTACGGGCGGTCCGACGTTTCGGGAGGGCTAGGGTGAGGGGCTTTTGATTTCAGTCGTGATCTTCAAGGTATTGCAGGGCCATCCGCTCCGTGGCGACCTTAACCGGCGGCAGCAAGTGCGGCGCCACCAGCATCATGATCTGATAAACCACCAACCTGACTTCACCCTGACGATCCAGAATCCGCTGATAATCCAGCGAAAACAGCAACGTCATGGTGATCTGCTCCACCAGTTGCCCCAAGGCCTGCGTATCACTGACCAACTGTCCCGAAGCCTTTAACCGCGCGAGCAACGACGCCAGCGTACGCTTCAGCGCATTGAGCAGATGACGAATGCCCTTGGCCAGTTTTGGCAAGCGCCCGGCGAGGTTCGACAGGTCCTGGAACAGAAAGCGGTACTGCGCCAACCGCTCGACGATCAAATGCAAAAACAGCCAGTAATCTTCCGGCGCCAGTTCCACATCCGAGGGTGGATCGAGCAGTGGCGCCAGTTCATTCTGGAAGCGTTCGAACAAGCCGAGAATCAGCGGTTCCTTGCCATGGAAGTGGTAGTAGAGATTGCCCGGGCTGATCCCCATTTCGTTCGCCACCTCCATGGTGGAGACGTTCGGCTCGCCCTTTTCGTTGAACAGTTGCAAAGCACATTCGAGAATCCGGTCGCGGGTTTTCATCCAGTCTTCTTAGAAAAGTTCGGTTAAGCGTCAGCGCACACGCACGTAAGTACCGGGCGCTGCCTCCATCGGTGGATAGTTCGGGTTGCCGAGGGTGAACGTGGTTTCGTGTTGCGCCCCGGAGCGTTGCTGAATCCACTCCAGCCACTGCGGCCACCAACTGCCGTCGACGTGCTTGCCGTCGTAGTACCAGGCCCGCGGGTCGCTGCTCATCTTGCCGTTGTCGATGTACGCGGCTTTCGGATTGCTCGGCGGGTTGAGGATGCTCTGCACGTGACCGCTGTTGGACAGCACGAAACGCCGTTCGCCGCCGAGCAGCAGGGTCGAGCGATACACCGCATCCCACGGGGTGATGTGATCGTTCATGCCGGCGACGCTGAAGCTGTCGACAGTGACTTTCTGCAAGTCGATCGGCGTGCCGCACACTTCCAGGCCACCCGGATGGGTCAGCGGGTTGTGCTTGAAGAAGTCCAGCAGGTCGCCGTGAAATGCCGCCGGCAGCCGGGTGTTGTCGTTGTTCCAGTAGAGGATGTCGAAGGCTGGCGGCTCTTTGCCCAGCAGGTAATTGTTGACGAAGTAGCTCCAGATCAAATCGTTGGGGCGCATCCAGGCGAAGACCTTGGCCATGTCACGACCATCGAGCACGCCTTTCTGGTACGAGCGGCGCTTGGCGGCTTCCAGGGTCTGTTCGTCGGCGAAGAGAGTTGCCGGGGTTTCGATCTGGCTGTCGAGCAGGCTGACCAGGTAGGTCGCACTGGAGACGCGGCGCAGTTGCCGTTTGGCCTGCAAATGCCCTTGCAGGGCGGCGATGGTCAGGCCGCCGGCGCAGGCGCCCATCAGATTGACCTCGCGGGCGCCGGTGATCGCCCGGCAGATGTTCATCGCCTCTTCCACCGCCTCGACATATGTCGACAGGCCCCATTCGCGATGGCGCACATCCGGATTGCGCCAACTGATCATGAAGGTCTGCAGGCCGTTTTTCAGTGCGTACTGGACGAAGCTGTTGTGCGGGCTGAGGTCGAAAATGTAGTACTTGTTGATTTGCGGCGGAACCACCAGCAGCGGCTTGGCGTACTGCTTTTCGCTCATCGGTCGGTACTGGATCAGCTCTAGCATCTCGTTGCGAAACACCACCGAGCCGGTGGTGGTGGCGACGGTCTTGCCGACCTCGAAAGCCTGCTTGGTCACTTGGCGCGGCAGGCCATCGTTGTGCAGCAAATCATCGAACAAATGGCTGAGACCACGCACCAGACTGTGCCCGCCGGAGTTGAACAGCTCCTTGACCGCCAGCGGGTTGAGCAAGGTGTTCGACGGTGCCACGGCGTCATTGAGCAGGGTGAAAGCGAAGTGCGCGCGGGCGCGATCGTCATCACTCATGTTGCTTTCGTCGATCCAGCTTTTGACCTGTTTCTGCCAGGCCAGATAGGCCTGCAGGCTGCGTCGGTAGAACGGGTTGAGGCTCCACGCCGGGTCAGCGAAACGGCTGTCGTTCGGATTGGTCGGGTGCAGGGTTTCGCCGAGCAGAACGCGACCCAATTGGCCGCCGAGTTTCAACGCGTGCTTCGCACTGTGGATCGGGTTGCGCAGGCCATGGGCTGCCACACTGCGCAAGGTCGAGATCAGGTCCCGGCCACGCAGGCCGGTGATCGCACTTTGTGCATTGATGAACACGGCGGGGCTGGGCACTACGCCCGTCGCTGGTTTGTCGCGCATGACTCAACACTCCTTCGTCTTCAGGCCAAAAACAAACTCACCGAACCAGAACACCATAGACGCTGTTGCGGGTTGCTGCCTGCGCGGCGTCCTGCCGCGCACTCTTTCTTAAAGCACTGCATAAAGCCTGCCGCCGGGGTCAGCCGCCGAGCGGTGTCGGATGCGGGTGCATCACCGCCCGCTGACGTTCCTCCTGGAGGAATTTCATGATGATCGGCGCCACCGCTTCAGCACGGGTAATCAGGAACAGATGACCGTCGTCGATGATGTGCAGTTGGGCATTGGGAATGCGCCAGGCGAGCATGCGCATGTTGATCAGCGGGATCAGCGGATCGTCATCACCGGCCAGCACCAGCGTCGGCTGATGGATCTTGTGCAGCCAGTGAATGCTGGTCCAGCCGAGGCCGGCGAACAGTTGCCAGTAGTAACCGAGCTTGCCCGCCGAACGCACTTTCGCCGCGTGACTGGCCGCCAGCGTCGGGTCACGACGGAACGAGCCGCCGTAGATCAGCGGGGCAATGCGGATCACGTGGGAAGGCTGAATGTAGCGCCGTGGACTGGCCATCATCCACAGCACTTTCGGCTTGCCCGGCACCATCACCGCACCGGCAGCGGTCGCCGCCAGCACCAGTTTCTTGCAGCGCTCGGGGTAGTCGTAGGCGAACTGCTGCGCGAGTGCGCCGCCCCACGACACGCCGATGACGTTGACCTGACCGTAGTCGAGGTAATCGAGCATTCTCGACGTCAGCTTGGCCAGCCCGGGAAAGCGATACGGCCGGTTCGGCGTCGAGGAACCACCGACACCGGGCACGTCGAAGGCGATCACTTCCAGATCCGGGTCCAGCGCCGCGACAAACGGGAATACCAGCTCCAGGTTGGCGCCAATGCCGTTGAAAATCAGCAAGGGCGTCAAGTGAGGCTTGCCGGGGCGCACCGCCGTGCGGAGGGTCTGGCCATCCAGATCGACGGTACGGAATATGAACGGTTGCGGCATGCGTCAGGCCCTGTGGATTTCAAGTACACCCCGCCCCCTGTGTAGGAGCTGCCGAAGGCTGCGATCTGTTGATCTTGATTTTAAAAACAGAATCAAAAGATCGCAGCCTGCGGCAGCTCCTACATTGGGCCGGGTGTGTCAGTTACCGCTCATGTACATAAGTGCCCGGCGAGGCTTCACCGGCCGGGTACGCTTTGTTGCCCAGTTTCAGCGGGGCCTTTTTCAGGTTGCCCGAGCGCTCGGCCTGCCACGCCTGCCAGTACAGCCACCAGGAATCGGTGTGCTTGGTCGAGTTCTCTTGCCACTCATCGGCATTGGCCGCCATTTCTTCGCCGGTCATGTAGCGCGATTTCGGGTTGCCCGGCGGGTTCAGAATGCTCTGGATATGCCCGCTGCTCGACAGCACGAACTCGACCTTGCCGCCAAACAGCTGCGCCGACTTGTAGCAGGACTTCCACGGCGTGATGTGGTCGTTGGTGCCGGCCAGCGAGAAGATGTCGGCGGTGACCTGCTTGAGGTCGATCGGCGTACCGCACACTTCCAGTGCATTGGGGCGAATCAGTGGGTTGTTTTTGAACATCTCGATCAGGTCGCCATGGAACGCGGCGGGCAAGCGTGTGGTGTCGTTGTTCCAGAACAGGATGTCGAACACCGGCGGCTCGTTGCCGAGCAGGTAGTTGTTGACCCAGTAGTTCCAGATCAGATCATTGGGGCGCATCCACGCGAAGACCTTGGCCATGTCTTTGCCTTCCAGTACACCGGCCTGATAGGAATGGCGCTTGGCGGTCTCCAGGGTCTGCTCGTCGACGAACAAGGCGACGTCGCTGTCCAGGGTGGTGTCGAGCACGCTGACCAGCAGCGTGAGGGCATTGACCTTCTTCTCGCCGATCGCCGCGTAATGGCCGAGCAGGGCGGTGCAGGTGATGCCACCGGAGCAGGCACCGAGCATGTTCACGTCTTTGCTGCCGGTGATCGCGGTGACCACGTCGACGGCTTCTTTCAGGGCATCGATGTACGTCGACAGGCCCCACTCGCGCTGGGCCTTGGTCGGGTTGCGCCAGCTGACGATGAACGTCTGCACGTTATTGCGCAGGCAGAAGCGCGCCAGACTCTTGTCCGGGCTCAGATCGAAGACATAGAACTTGTTGATCTGCGGTGGCACCACCAGCAATGGGCGCTCGTGGACTTGCTCGGTGATCGGCTTGTACTGGATCAGTTCCAGCACGTCGTTGCGAAACACCACCGCACCTTCGGTCACGCCGAGGCTTTTGCCGACTTCGAACGCGCCCATGTTGACCTGACTCGGCATGCCGCCGTTGTGCACCAGATCCTTGGCCAGATGCGAGAGGCCATCGAGCAGGCTTTTACCGCCGGTTTCGAAGAAACGTTTGACTGCTGCGGGGTTGGCCGCGGTGTTGGTCGGGGCCATGGCTTCGGTCATCAGATTGATGACGAAGTGGCCGCGGGCGATGTCTTTGGGTGAGAGGCTGCTGTCATCGATCCAGGCATGGAGCTCCTTGCGCCACGCCAGGTAAGTTTGCAGATAACGTTTGTAGAGCGGGTTCTGGCTCCACGCAGGATCAGCGAAGCGACGGTCATCGCCTGCCGGTTGCAGTTCGGATTTGCCGAACAGCACGTTCTTCAGTTCGAGGCCGAAATGGGTGACGTGCCTGACGCTATGGATCGGTTGTTTGATGGCCTGTTTCAGCACCATACGAGCAGAGGCCAGCAGATCCTTTCCGCGTAGCCCAACGACGGGATTAAGCCCCAGGGTGTTTTCCGAGGCTTGGTACTTCAGGTCATCGTTATTCTTGTTACTCATCTACGACGCTCCATTGTCCTGAGACGAGTACCCGGTTTTCTGCTGTGCAGTTCCACAGCCAATGCCAGGTACTACTGCTCGGGTGACCGTTAATTCTGCATAGCTGCTTTACAGTCGTAGAGCACTGCAGGGAACTTGCCAGCTCCATTGGTTACCCGAGTTTAATTTTTTTCGCAAGCAGGCCGATCCTCGGCCACACAGCAGAGCATTCAAACAGATGAATTTAGAAAATGCCCTCTAATGAGCGCAAGGCTCGGACTAGAGCATCAGCTTGACGATCGACTCGCTCGGGTCGCGGGTTTTTCCGGCGGCTTTGAGCTCGGCCAGATAATCGGCCCAGAGTGCGTCATAACGTCGCCCCAGCTCGTAGAGATAATCCCAGGTGAACAAGCCGCTGTCGTGACCGTCGTCGAAGGTCAGTTTCAGTGCGTAGTGACCGGCCGGTTCCAGCTTGCTCAGACCGACGTTGATCTTGCCGAATTGCAGGATCGGTTTGCCGTGGCCCTGGACCTCGGCGGAGGGGGAATGCACGCGCAGGAATTCGGCGGGCAGGGTGTATTCCTCGCCGGACGCATAGGTGAGCGTCAGGGTTTTCGAGGCTTTGTGCAGTTTGATGTCGGTGGGGATTTGAGTCATGGGCTGGCGTCCGATGTGTGGGCGACCCTTGAGCAAATGTGGGAGCGAGCTTGCTCGCGAGAGCGGTGTGTCAGACAACATTGATGTCGACTGACACGGCCTCTTCGCGAGCAAGCTCGCTCCCACAGGGTCCGCTACTGCTGTAAGTATGGCTTACAGGATATAACGGGACAGGTCTTCGTTCTGCGCCAATTCGCCGAGGTGGCTGTTGACGTATTCGGCGTCGATCAGAATCGGCTTCTCATCGTGGGTGCTGGCCAGATCGCCGGCACTGAACGAAACCTCTTCCAGCAGACGCTCAAGCAGCGTGTGCAAGCGACGGGCACCGATGTTCTCGGTTTTCTCGTTGACCTGCCAGGCGATCTCCGCCAGACGCTTGATGCCTTCCGGCTGGAACTGGATGTTCAGGCCTTCGGTTTTCAGCAGCGCGCAATATTGCTCGGTCAGCGAGGCATGCGGTTCGCTGAGGATGCGTTCGAAGTCCGACGGGCTCAGGGCCTTGAGTTCAACGCGAATCGGCAGACGACCTTGCAACTCAGGCACCAGATCGCTCGGCTTGCTCAGGTGGAACGCACCGGAGGCGATAAACAGGATGTGGTCAGTCTTGACCATGCCCAGTTTGGTGTTGACGGTGCAGCCTTCGATCAGCGGCAGCAGGTCGCGCTGTACGCCTTCACGGGACACATCAGCGCCACCGACGTTACCGCGCTTGGCGACTTTGTCGATTTCGTCGATGAACACGATGCCGTGCTGTTCAACGGCTTCCAGCGCCTTGGCCTTCAGCTCTTCTTCGTTGACCAGACGCCCGGCTTCTTCGTCGCGCACCAGCTTCAGCGCTTCTTTGACCTTGAGCTTGCGCGCTTTCTTTTTGCCCTTGCCCATGTTGGCGAACAGCGACTGCAACTGGTTGGTCATCTCTTCCATGCCAGGCGGCGTGGCAATTTCGATGCCGGCAACTTCGGCGACTTCGATTTCGATTTCCTTGTCATCCAGCTGACCTTCGCGCAGGCGCTTGCGGAACAGCTGACGGGTGTTGGAATCGGAGCTCGGCGCTTCTTCATTGCTGAAGCCCATGCGGGCCGGCGGCAGCAGTGCGTCGAGGATACGATCCTCGGCAGCGTCTTCGGCGCGATGGCGAACGCGGGTCATTTCCTGCTCACGGAGCATCTTGATCGCGGCGTCGGCCAGATCACGGATGATCGATTCGACGTCACGACCGACGTAGCCGACTTCGGTGAACTTGGTCGCTTCGACCTTGATGAACGGTGCGTTGGCCAGTTTCGCCAGGCGACGGGCGATCTCGGTTTTACCGACACCGGTCGGGCCGATCATCAGGATGTTCTTCGGGGTCACTTCAACGCGCAGCTCTTCAGGCAGCTGCATGCGGCGCCAGCGGTTGCGCAGGGCAATCGCGACGGCGCGCTTGGCATCGTCCTGGCCGATGATATGGCGGTTGAGTTCGTGGACGATTTCGCGGGGAGTCATGGACATAATAATTGACGGTCCTCAAGCAGAAACAAGCCGTGGCACAGGGCCGCGTCAGGCTTATTCAGCGAGATCCTGCTCCTCAATGGTCTGAGTGTGGTTGGTGAATACACAGATGTCGCCGGCGATACCGAGGGCGGTTTCGACGATTTCACGGGCCGACAGATCGGTCTTTTTCAGCAGGGCACTGGCCGCGGCTTGCGCGTAGCCGCCGCCGGAACCCATGGCGATCAGGCCATCTTCGGGCTCGACCACGTCACCGTTGCCGGTAATGATCAGCGAGGCGTCCTTGTTGGCGACCGCGAGCATGGCTTCGAGGCGGCTCAGGGAGCGGTCGGTGCGCCATTCTTTGGCGAGTTCGACAGCGGCGCGCACCAAGTGGCCCTGATGTTTTTCAAGTTGGCCTTCGAAACGTTCGAAGAGGGTAAAGGCGTCGGCGGTGGCACCGGCAAAACCAGCGATGACCTGACCGTGGTACAGGCGACGGACTTTTTTCGCGTTGCCTTTCATCACGGTATTGCCGAGAGAAACCTGGCCGTCGCCGCCCATGACGACTTTGCCGTGACGGCGGACTGAAACGATGGTGGTCAAGGGAAGAGTCTCCACACAGCGGGGCGAAAGTGCCTTATGCCCATTCATATGGGGGTGCTGGAGAGGATTTCAACCGGGGAGGGTGCGGAGGGACGAACGGCGACCCCCTGTAGGAGCTGCCGAAGGCTGCGATCTTTTGATCTTGATCTGAAACAAAATCAAAAGATCGCAGCCTTCGGCAGCTCCTACAGGGGATTTGTGGCGCCCGTGTGGGAGGGAATCAGCGGCTTTGGCGTTGTTGTAACAACAGGTTGCTGAAGCCGGCGCCGGCCAGTTGTTTCTGTGCCGTGGTCAGTTGTTCGCGGTTGCTGAACGGACCAACCAAAACGCGATACCAGGTTTCATCCTTCACTGTGCCGGACTCAACCGCTACGGCCTGACCGAGCAGAATGATCTGCGCGCGGACCTTGTCGGCATCGGTTTCCTTGCGGAACGATCCGGCCTGCAAGAAGAACTTGGTTACCGGCGCCGCTTTGCTCACCGGTGGTGCTGGCGGCGGGGTAATCCCGGCCAGTGCGGCCTGCGCGCGTGCGGTGTCGATCTTCGCCGCTTCCGCCGGGGTCACCGGCGTGGTCGGGATGGCCGGCACTTGTGGCGTCGGCAGGGTCTTCTCCGGCACGGCGTCCGGCGGCACGATCACTTCCGATTCCGGCAGCAGGGTGTAGAAGTCGTACTTCGGCTTCACCGGTTGCGTCGGGCTCGGCGGGGTCTTGTTGGCCTCGGCGATCTTCGATGCTTTCTGCTGTTGCGCCTGTTCGACCTTCTCGCGCTTGACCGTGTCGCTGCCCTTGCCCGGCTCCAGCTTCATCAGGAACACGATGAACGCGCCGACCGTGAGGCCGATGGCCATCCACAGCCAACCCGGAATCGGTTGCTTCGCAGGAGCTTGGTAACGGCTGGCGCCACGCTTGGGTGCAGGTTTTTTCTTGGCAGCCAACTTACATACGCTCCAGAGTTTCCAGACCCAACAGCTCCAGGCCTTGCTTGAGGGTGCGACCGGTCAGCGCGGCCAGACGCAGACGGCTCTGCATCTGGGCCGGGGTTTCGGCGGCGAGGATCGGGCAGTTCTCGTAGAAGCTGGAGAACAGGCCGGCAACGTCGTACAGATAAGTGCAGAGAATGTGCGGCGTGCCTTTGTCGGATACGTTGTTCAGCACTTCGCCGAACTGCGCCAGTTTCGCCGCCAGTTCTTGTTCGTGCGCCGCTTCCAGGACGATCTGGCCATCGACTTCGCTGAAGTCCTTGCCCAGTTTGCGGAACACACCGGCGACGCGGGTGTAGGCGTACAGCAGGTATGGCGCGGTATTGCCTTCGAAGTTCAGCATCAGGTCGAAGTTAAAGCTGTAGTCGCTGGTGCGGTGCTTCGACAGGTCGGCGTACTTCACCGCGCCGATGCCGACGACTTTGGCGATGTTGCGCAGTTCGTCTTCGGCCAGCTCCGGGTTCTTCTCTTTCACCAGGCTGTAGGCGCGTTCCTGCGCTTCGGTGAGCAGATCGATCAGCTTCACGGTGCCGCCGTCACGGGTCTTGAACGGACGGCCGTCGGCGCCGTTCATGGTGCCGAAGCCCATGTGTTCCATTTCCATCGGATGGGTGACGAAACCGGCCTTGCGCGCCACGGCGAACACTTGCTGGAAGTGCAGGGCCTGACGCTGGTCGACAAAGTACAGCGCGCGATCGGCTTTCAGTTTGCCGCTGCGATAGCGCACGGCTGCCAGGTCAGTGGTGGCATAGAGGTAGCCGCCGTCAGCCTTGACGATGATCACCGGCAGCGGGTCGCCGTCGGCGTTCTTGAACTCGTCGAGGAATACGCATTGGGCGCCATTACTCTCGACCAGCATGCCAGCGGCTTTCAGGTCGTTGACCACGTTGATCAGGTCGTCGTTGTAGGCGCTTTCGCCCATCACGTCGGCCATGGTCAGTTTAACGTTGAGCAGTTCGTAGATCTTCTGGCAGTGCGACAGCGAGATGTCCTTGAACTTGGTCCACAGCGCCAGGCACTCGGCATCGCCGGCCTGCAGCTTGACCACCAGACCACGGGCGCGGTCGGCGAATTCTGCGGATTCGTCGAAACGCTGTTTGGCGGCGCGGTAGAAATTTTCCAGGTCAGACAGCTCGTCGCTGGTGATCGGGTTTTCCTGCAGATACGCCATCAACATGCCGAACTGGGTGCCCCAGTCGCCAACGTGGTTCTGACGGATCACTTCATCGCCGAGGAATTCGAGTACGCGGGCCACGCCGTCGCCGATGATGGTCGAGCGCAAGTGGCCGACGTGCATCTCTTTGGCCAGGTTCGGTGCCGACAGGTCGACCACGGTGCGCTGCGCCGGGCCAGCCTTGCGCACGCCAATGTGAGCATCAGCCAGTGCGGCATCGAGGCGGTTGGCCAAGGCCTGGGTGTTCTGGAAGAAATTGATGAAGCCCGGGCCGGCGATTTCGGCCTTGGTGACGTTCTCGTCGGCAGGCAGTGCGGCAATGATTTTTTCCGCCAGATCGCGCGGCTTCATACCCGCAGGCTTGGCCAGCATCATGGCGATGTTGCTGGCGAAGTCGCCGTGGGTCTTGTCACGGGCGTTCTCCACCTGGATCGCCGGCGACAGGCCTTCAGGCAACACACCTTCGTTGACGAGTTGGGTGAGGGCTTGTTGGATCAGCTGGCGAATGGTGTCTTTCATGGTCTTCTCTTTCGACCGCAAGCGCGGCGGGCGCATCGATGCGCGGGTGGAAAAACTGGGCATTATCCGTTGCGAAGACGGGCTTGCCAACCTTAGCAGGCAGCTTATGGATATGTGGTGACATTCAGATCAAAAGATCGCCGCCTGCGGCGGCTCCTACAAGGGGATAGGCGTTTTCCTGCAAGAGTTGCCGCTGGCGGCGATCTTTTGATCTTCAATACAAATCGACGGGATCGACATCCAGCGACCAGCGCACCGCGCGCCCGCTCGGCATTTGCTCCAGCACCAGCAACCAACTGGCCAGCAACCGATGCAGCGGCGCCCGTGCTGTCGCCTGCAACAACAACTGCGCACGATAACGCCCGGCGCGGCGTTCCATCGGTGCTGGCACTGGCCCGAGCAATTCGATCCCGCTCAGGTTCTGCTCAGCCAGCAAACGCTCGGCTTCGCTACACGCCTCATCGAGAAAACCTTCCGCTTGCCCCGGTTTGTGCGCTTCGGCGCGCAACAACGCCAGATGCGCAAACGGCGGCAACCCGGCGGCGCGGCGCTCGCTCAAGGCCTGTTCAGCAAAGGCGAAATAGCCCTGTTCGGTGAGTTGCACCAATAAAGGATGGTCAGCGAGGTGTGTCTGGATGATCACCTTGCCCGGTTCCTCTGCTCGCCCGGCACGACCTGCGACCTGCACGATCAACTGCGCCATGCGCTCGCTGGCGCGGAAGTCGCCGGAGAACAGACCGCCGTCAGCATCCAGAATCGACACCAGCGTCACCCGTGGAAAGTGGTGACCCTTGGCGAGCATCTGCGTGCCGACCAGAATGCACGGCTGGCCCTTCTGAATCGTTGCGAACAACTGATTCATCGCGTCCTTGCGCGAGGTACTGTCGCGGTCGACGCGCAGCACCGGGTAGTCGGGAAACAGAATCGCCAGACGTTCCTCGGCGCGCTCGGTACCGGCGCCCACTGGTCGCAAATCGACCTTGTTGCACTTCGGGCACTGGCGTGGCGTGCGCTCGACATAGCCGCAATGATGGCAGCGCAACTCGCCATGACGCTGGTGCACAGTCATTCGCGCATCGCAACGCGAACACTCGGACATCCAGCCGCAATCGTGGCACAGCAACGTCGGCGCGAAACCGCGACGATTGAGGAACACCAAAACCTGTTGGCCGTTGGCGAGGGTCTGGCCGATGGCTTGCTGCATCGGCCCGGAAATACCGCTGTCCAGTGGACGGCTTTTCACATCCAGCCGCAGGAAGCGTGGCTGCTTGGCACCGCCGGCACGTTCATTCAGGCGTAAGAGGCCGTAACGGCCGGTGTAGGCGTTGTGCAGGCTTTCCAGCGATGGCGTCGCGGAACCGAGGACGATCGGGATGTTTTCCTGCCGCGCACGCACCAGCGCCAGATCGCGGGCGTGGTAGCGCAAACCTTCCTGCTGTTTATATGAGCCGTCGTGCTCTTCATCGATGATGATCAGCCCGGGATTTTTCATCGGCGTGAACAGCGCCGAGCGGGTGCCGATAATAATGTCGGCCTCGCCATCGCGGGCGGCGAGCCAGGCGTCGAGGCGCTCGCGATCATTGACCGCCGAGTGCAGCAGGGCGATGCGCGCGTTGAAGCGCTGCTCGAAACGCGCCAGGGTCTGCGGGCCGAGGTTGATCTCCGGGATCAGCACCAGCGCCTGTTTGCCGGCTTCGAGGGTTTCGCGGATCAGTTGCAAATAGACTTCGGTCTTGCCGCTGCCGGTGACCCCGGCCAGCAGGAATGCGTGATAACTGTCGAACCCGGCGCGGATCGCCTCGTAGGCGGCGCGCTGTTCGGCGTTCAGCGGCAATTCCGGCTGCGCCAGCCAATGCTCATGGCGCACGCCGGGTGCATGCCGGCGGATTTCCACTTGCACCAGATTTTTCGCCAGCAGCAGATCAAGGCTGTCCTTGCTCAGCATCAGTTTGCTCAGCAACTGATGGGCGACGCCGTGGGGGTGCTGGGCCAGTGTCGCCAAGGCCTCACGCTGGCGCGGGGCGCGGGCGATGCGCGGATCATCAAGGCTGGCGCCGGGGACGATCGACCAGAAACGTTCCTGCCGCGCCTCGGCCAGCTCGCCTTGGCGCAGCAGGACTGGCAGCGCCCAGCTCAGGGTGTCGCCGAGGCTGTGCTGATAATACTGCGACGTCCACAGGCACAGCTTGAACAGCGCCGGTGGCAGTGGCGCTGTGGCGTCGAGCAGGGCCAGCGCTGGTTTCAGTTTCTCCACCGGCACTTCGCTGGTGTCCGTGACCTCGACCAGAATCCCGATCATCTCGCGTCGACCGAACGGCACTCGCAGGCGCATGCCCGGCTGCAATTGCTCACGCAGCACGCCGGCCGGCGCTCGATAGTCGAACAGGCGGCGCAAGGGTGAAGGCAGGGCTAGGCGCAGAATGGCGTCGGGCACGCGGGGGGATCTCTATAAACGGGCGGTATGGCTCGGCACATAACCTTGTAGGAATGAGCCTGCTCGCGATAGCGGTCTGTCATTCAACATTTATGTCGTCTGAAATACCGCTATCGCGAGCAGCCTCACTCCTACAAGGGAATCGCGTATTGGGCCGGGAGCCTAGCAGACGGTCGGTCTCGGTGACAGCTTGCGTGATTGAAAAGGTCTGGTAGAATCCGCGGCCTAATTACGTGCGGTATTCAACAATAGTGTTGGGTGGCGGCACGCTAGCCTGAGGAATACACCATGAAAGCCGAAATTCACCCGAATTACCCAGAAATCGCTGTTACCTGCTCGTGCGGTAACAAGTTCGAAACTCGTTCGACCTACGGCAAAGCCCTGGCGATCGACGTTTGCAACGAATGCCACCCGTTCTACACCGGTAAGCAGAAGACTCTGGATACCGGCGGCCGTGTGCAGAAGTTCGCAGACCGTTTCGCTACTTTCGGCGTCGGCAAAAAAGCCTGAGGCTGATCATTTTGGAAAGTCGTTTCGGCTTCTCCAGACTGATGAAAAAGGCGTCCCTCGCGGGCGCCTTTTTTGTGTCTGCGATTTGGCTATCCGGCGCTCAGGCCTTTTGCCCGGCGCCCGCGGGGCTGACCAGCGTCACGGTGCAGCGCGTGGTCGATGGCGACACGCTGCGCCTGAGCGACGGTCGCAGCGTGCGGATGATCGGCCTCAACACGCCTGAACTGGGCAAGCAGGGCCGCAGCGACGAACCGTTTGCTGTAGCCGCACGCAAACGCCTGCAAGCGCTGGTTGATGCCAGTGACGGACGCGTCGGTTTACTGCCCGGCAAGCAAGCCAAAGACCATTACGGGCGTACGCTCGCGCATATTTACAGCACCAGCGGCGCCAATCTCGAAGCGCAAATGCTCGCCGATGGCCTCGGTTTCCAGGTCGCGGTTGCGCCGAATGTCGATCTTGTTGCCTGTCAGCAAGCCGCCGAACGTAGTGCGCGAAAGGCCGGGCTGGGCCTCTGGCGGCAATCACCTGTACTGAAAGCGGAGCAGATCCAGCGCTCGGGTTTCGCCGTGATCAGTGGACGTGTGAGCAAGGTTCAGCGCAATCGTGGCGGAATCTGGATCGAGTTGCAGGACTCGCTTGTATTGCGCGTTGCTCCCAATCTGGTCGGACAATTTGACAATGCCCGGTTGCAGGCGTTGAAAGGCAAGCAGATCGAGGCTCGCGGCTGGATCGTTGATCGTTCCCGGCGCGGTGGATTGCAATCCGGCCAGTCGCGCTGGCTGCTTCCGTTGACGGATCCTTCGATGTTGCAAACGCCGCGCTGAAGAAAAATTGTAGACATTTTTTCTGTCGATTGTGAACAGTCCAGCCCTTGTGCGCCGTGGCTCTTGGCCCAAAGTCGTAGGGCAGGGCGCTTGACAGGGGTGACCGCTCAGTCTTGTGGGGACTTTGCGAGGCGCGTATCCTCGCTGACCAGTCTGTCCAACAGTAAAAAGCGGAATGCCAAAATGTCTGATCTGAAAACTGCCGCTCTCGAATATCATGCCAATCCTCGTCCAGGGAAGCTGAGTGTCGAGCTCACCAAGGCCACTGCTACCGCTCGCGACTTGTCGCTGGCCTACAGCCCCGGCGTAGCTGAACCAGTGCGTGAGATCGCTCGCGATCCTGAACTGGCCTACAAATACACCGGCAAGGGCAACCTGGTTGCAGTCATTTCCGATGGCACCGCGATTCTCGGTCTGGGCAACCTCGGCCCATTGGCTTCCAAGCCAGTAATGGAAGGTAAAGGCGTACTGTTCAAGCGCTTCGCCGGCATCGACGTTTTCGACATCGAAGTCGACTCCGAAAGCCCGCAAGCCTTCATCGATACCGTAAAACGCATCTCCATCACTTTCGGTGGTATCAACCTGGAAGACATCAAGGCGCCAGAGTGCTTTGAGATCGAACGCGCTCTGATCGAACAGTGCGACATTCCGGTGTTCCACGATGACCAGCACGGCACTGCGATCGTGACTGCTGCGGGCATGATCAACGCCCTGGAAATCGCTGGCAAAACCCTGCCGGAAGCCAAGATTGTTTGCCTGGGCGCCGGCGCTGCGGCCATCTCCTGCATGAAACTGCTGGTGAGCATGGGTGCACGCATCGAAAACATCTTCATGGTTGACCGTACCGGCGTGATCCACTCCGGCCGTGACGACCTGAACCAGTACAAAGCAGTATTCGCTCACGCCACCGACAAGCGCAGCCTGGCTGACGCACTGGCAGGCGCTGACGTGTTCGTCGGTCTGTCCGGCCCGAACCTGCTGAGCGCTGAAGGCCTGCTGTCGATGGCGGCCAACCCGATCGTGTTCGCCTGCTCGAACCCGGATCCGGAAATCTCCCCGGAGCTGGCGCACGCTACCCGTAGCGACGTGATCATGGCTACCGGCCGTTCGGACTACCCGAACCAGGTCAACAACGTACTGGGCTTCCCGTTCATCTTCCGTGGTGCTCTGGACGTTCGCGCCAAGCGCATCAACGAAGAAATGAAAGTGGCGGCCGCCAATGCCCTGCGTGAACTGGCCAAGCTGCCTGTTCCACAGGACGTGTGCGATGCCTACGGTGGCGCGCCGCTGGAATTCGGCCGTGAGTACATCATTCCGAAGCCAATGGACAAGCGCCTGATCACCCTGATCTCCGACGCTGTGGCCAAAGCCGCAATCGAGACCGGTGTGGCCACTCTGCCGTATCCGAAGAACTACCCGCTGAAAAGCGTGGATGACGTGTTCAACGGCTAAGCCGTTGTAGCGCTTCAAACGAAAGCCCCGGCTCGTGAGAGTCGGGGCTTTTTTGTTTTTGGGAATTTTCAGGATCGCATTTCATATCAACAAGGGCCCTCACCCTAACCCTCTCCCAGGGGGAGAGGGGACTGATTGGGGGATGCTTGCGAGCTACGCCGACCTGAACGTATTGTTTTGAATCCATAGGCGCTGATGCACTTTCAGGTCGGTGTAACTTGCGAATCTCTCGCGGTCGGTCCCCTCTCCCTCCGGGAGAGGGCTAGGGTGAGGGGCTCTTGATCTTCAGGCAATAAAAAGCCCCGCACTTCAACCGAAGGCGGGGCTTTTCAATGAAGCTGGATCAGAACAGATCGATTGGCGCCTGCTCATCCGCTGGCAGCGGGCTGCCCGGTACGGCGCCATTACCCAGCTCATTCACCGACGGCGGCGTGTCTTCAGACTTGAACAGCTCGAAATACGCGCCTGGCGTGCTCGGCGTCGCCGCTCGGCCACTGACCGGGTCCACGCGCAGGCTCAGCAAACCTTCCGGCTCAGGCTGCACGTGCGGCGGCTTGTCCTTCAGCGCAGCCGACATGTAGTTCATCCAGATCGGCAGCGCCACAGTGCCGCCGAACTCGCGACGACCGAGGCTCTCCGGCTGGTCAAAGCCAGTCCACACGGTGGTCACGTAATCGGCGTTGTAACCAGAGAACCACGCGTCTTTCGATTCGTTGGTGGTACCGGTTTTACCGGCGATATCGCTGCGGCCCATGGCCAACGCGCGACGGCCGGTGCCAAGCTTGATCACGTCCTGCAACATGCTGTTGAGGATGTAGGTGGTGCGGCCATCGACAATTCGCTCGGCCACTGCCGGTGTTTGCGGCACGGCCGTGCTGCCCGGCACTTCGCCGGCAACCGGTGTGGCGTTGACCGTAAACGAATCGGTGTGCGGTGCGGCGATACCGTCCGTCGCCGAACCGCCCTGAGGCACGGTTGGCGGGTTGGCGACGAACAGCGTGTCGCCATTACGGCTTTCGATCTTGTCGATGATGTACGGGGTGATCTTGTAACCGCCGTTGGCGAACGTACTCCAACCGGTCGCAATTTCCATTGGTGTCAGCGTCGCGGTACCCAGCGCCAGTGACAGGTTGGGCGGCAGATCCTGCTTGTTGAAGCCGAAACGGGTGATGTAGTCGATGGTCTTGCCTACGCCCATCGCCTGCAACAAGCGAATCGACACCAGGTTGCGCGACTTGTACAGCGCCTCACGCAAACGGATCGGGCCGAGGAAGGTGTTGGTGTCGTTCTTCGGGCGCCAGACCTTGTCCAGGTACTCGTCGACGAACACGATCGGCGCATCGTTGACCAGCGTGGCAGCGGTGTAGCCGCTATCCAGCGCGGCGCTGTAGACGAACGGCTTGAAGCTCGAGCCCGGCTGACGCTTGGCCTGCATCGCACGGTTGTAGTTGCTCTGTTCGAAGGCGAAGCCGCCGACCAGCGAGCGAATCGCGCCGTTCTGCGGATCCAGCGACACCAGCGCACCTTGCGCCTGCGGGATCTGGCTGAACTTCAGTGAATTGTCTTTCTGACGCTGCACGCGAACCAGATCACCGACCGCCGCGACATCCGACGGCTGGCGCGGATTGGCGCCCATGCTGTTGGTGTTGAGGAACGGTCGTGCCCATTTCATGGTGTCCCAGGCGACGTGTTCTTCGCCGGTGCGGGTCAGCACCTGCAGGCCGTTCTTGTCGACCTGGGTGACGATGGCCGGCTCGAGGCTGCTGATGGTGCGCTGCTTGGTCAGTTCGTTGGCCCAGGCCTCACGGGTCTTGCCCGGCAGGCGCGATTCGGGGCCACGGTAGCCGTGACGCTGGTCGTAGGTCATCAAACCTTCGTGCAGCGCGGTGTTGGCCATTTCCTGCAGGTTGCTCGGCACCGTGGTGGTGACGCGGAAACCTTCGGTGTAAGCGTCGCTGCCATAACGGCCGACCATCTCGGCACGGGCCATTTCAGCGATATACGGTGCATTCACTTCCGGGGTCGGCACGTGATAGCTGGCGTTCAGCGGCTCATTGATCGCAGCGGTGTAGTCGGCTTCGCTGATCTTGCCGAGCTTGTACATGCGCCCTAGGATCCAGTCGCGGCGTTCTTTGCTGCGTGCCGGGTTGGCCAGGGGGTTGAAGCGCGACGGGGCTTTCGGCAGGCCGGCGATCATCGCCATCTGCGCCAGGCTGACATCACGGATCGACTTGCCGTAATACACCTGCGCCGCCGCTTCGATGCCATAGGCGCGGTTGCCCAGATAGATCTTGTTCACGTACAGCTCAAGGATTTCATCCTTGGTCAGCTGCCGCTCGATCTGCAGGGCCAGAAGAATTTCGGTGGTTTTGCGCGAGAAGCTGCGTTCGCTGGTCAGGAAGAAGTTCTTCGCTACCTGCATGGTGATGGTGCTGCCGCCGGACTGAATGTGTCCGCTTTTGACCAGTTGGGTCGCGGCGCGCATCAGGCTGCTCGGATCGACGCCATAGTGGTTGGCGAAATTGTCGTCTTCAGCACTTAGTAACGCATTAATGAAATTGGGGGGAATGTCGGCGAAACGGATCGGTGTACGGCGCATTTCGCCAAATTCGGCGATCAACTTGTTGTCGCTGGAGTAGACCCGCAGTGGAATCTGCAACTGAATGCTTCGCAGAGCCTCCACAGAAGGCAAACCCGGACTAAGGTAAAGAAACGCGCCGCTGAGACCTAAAAGCAGTCCGCAGAAAACGGCGACGATGGACCAACCGAAAAATTTCAGCAGACGAATCAAGGCTTTTGGACATCCAGTGCAAAGAATGAATTTGGCGACGGGGCTCCGGCTACACACAGAGCCATCCGCGCTTGCAGTAAAAAGCGGAAAAAAACGCTGGGCATTATAAGCACTTTTCTGCTGGGGGCGTCATTTGCGCTTCTGTCAAGACGGGGTGAAGGAACGCAATGCGTATTACAGAGTCCGTAACTCACGGAAAGTCATAGGGAATTGGTAGTGCTGGGACTCTTCAATAAAAAGGCCAATACGTTACTGGGGATCGACATCAGTTCCACGTCAGTGAAGCTGCTGGAACTGAGCCGTCAGGGTGATCGCTACCGGGTCGAGGCGTATGCGGTAGAGCCATTGCCAGTCAACGCCGTGGTCGAAAAGAACATCGCCGAGCTTGAAGGCGTCGGTCAGGCCCTGAGCCGTTTACTGGTCAAGGCGCGCACCGGGCTCAAGAGCGTGGCAGTCGCAGTGGCCGGTTCCGCCGTGATCACCAAGATCATCGAGATGGACGCCGGGCTGTCCGACGACGAGCTGGAAAACCAGCTCAAGATCGAGGCCGATCAGTACATTCCCTACCCGCTGGACGAAGTCGCCATCGATTTCGAAGTCCAGGGCGTGTCACCGCGCAACCCTGAGCGGGTCAACGTGTTGCTCGCTGCCTGTCGCAAGGAAAACGTCGAAGTCCGCGAAGCGGCGCTGGCTCTGGCCGGGCTGACTGCACGGGTGGTCGACGTCGAAGCCTATGCGCTGGAGCGCTCGTTCGGCTTGCTGGCCACGCAACTGGCGGCGTCTCAGGAGCGTCTGACTGTCGCGGTGGTCGACATCGGCGCGACCATGACCACGCTCAGCGTCCTGCACAATGGCAAGATCATCTATACCCGCGAGCAATTGTTCGGCGGCCGGCAACTGACCGAGGAAATCCAGCGCCGCTATGGCCTGACCCTCGAACAAGCGGGGCTGGCGAAAAAACAGGGTGGCCTGCCCGATGATTACATCAGCGAGGTCTTGCAACCGTTTCGCGAGGCGCTGGTGCAGCAAGTGTCGCGCTCGCTGCAGTTCTTCTTCGCCTCGGGGCAATACAACGCGGTCGATCACATTCTGCTGGCCGGCGGCACGGCTTCAGTGCCCGGGCTGGATCGGCTGATCGAGCAGCGCCTGAGCACACCGACACAAGTAGCCAACCCGTTTGCCAACATGGCCTTGAGCAGCAAAGTCAACGCCGGGGCTTTGGCCAGCGACGCGCCGGCGCTGATGATCGCCTGCGGGCTCGCGCTCAGGAGTTTCGACTGATGGCGCGGATCAACCTCCTACCCTGGCGCGAGGAACGTCGCGAAGAGCGGCGCAAGCGCTTTCTGCTGGCCTTGATCGGCGTGTTGGCCGGCTCGGTCGGTGCGGTGCTCATCGCCGATCAGATCATCAGTGCGGCGATTGAGCAGCAAGTGGCGCGCAACGACTACATCGCCAAACAGATCGCCGTGGTCGACGAACGGATCAAGCAGATCAGTGAACTCAAGGCGCGCCGTCAGCAACTGGTCGAGCGCATGCGCATCATCCAGGACTTGCAGGGCAACCGGCAGATCAGCGGGCGCATCTTCGATCAACTGGCGCGCACGCTGCCGGACGGGGTGTATTTCACCGATGTGAAGATGGTCGGCAAAACCCTGTCGATCAGTGGCGCTGCGGAATCGAACAACCGGGTCTCGGACCTGATGCGCAATCTGGAGGCTTCCGACTGGTTCGACGCACCGAGCCTCAACGAGGTGAAGGCGACGACTGCAGGGCAGGTGGATCAGGCCAACACCTTTGAGCTGACGGTACGACAGACCCAGCCCCGCACCGTGGAGGACGAGCAATGAAGCCGTCCGAATGGCTGGAAAGTCTGCGCGACATCGATTTCAACGACCTCGATACCAGCAACATCGGCTCATGGCCGGCAGCAGTGAAAGCCATCGCCGGGGCGCTGTTGATGGTGTTGGTCCTGGCGCTCGGTTATAACTTTTTCATCAGTGACCTGGAAAACCAGCTCGAAGCCAAGCGCGAGGAAGAAGCCACGCTCAAGGAGCAGTTCGCCAGCAAGGCACGCCTTTCGGCCAACCTTGAGTTGTACACCCAACAAATGAAGGAGATGGAAAACACCTTTGGCGTGCTGTTGCGCCAATTGCCCAGTGACACCGAAGTGCCGGGCCTGCTCGAAGACATCACCCGCACGGGGCTGGGCAGCGGCCTGGAGTTCGAAGAGATCAAACTGCTGCCGGAGGTCACCCAGCAGTTTTACATCGAGCTGCCGATCCAGATCACCGTCACCGGTGCCTATCACGACCTTGCGACCTTCGTCAGTGGCGTGGCCGGGCTGCCACGCATTGTCACCTTGCACGATTTCGAGCTCGCGCCGGCCGATAAAGAGGGTGGGCCGAAGCTGCGCATGAGCATCCTTGCCAAGACCTACCGGTATAACGACAAGGGGCTGCAGAAATGAGCCCGATTCGCTACATCGCGTTGTCGATGACGCTGCTCGCGCTGAACGGTTGTGGTGGCAGCAATGACTTCAGCGATCTTGATGCCTACCTGAATGAAGTACGCCTGCGCCCGGCAGGCAAAATTGAACCAACCCCGACATTCCGGTCTTACCCGACATTCACTTACAGCGCAGCCAACCTGCGCAGTCCGTTCTCGCGCCAGGTGCGGGTTGATCTGGCCGGGCAGAAACAAGGCTCACGCAACGTCAAGCCCGATCCCAATCGGGTCAAGCAGTACCTCGAAGGTTTCAACATCGAGCAGTTCGAGATGGTCGGCACGATCTCCAATGTTTCCGGCTCCTTTGCGCTGTTGCGCGGGGCGGGCGGGGTGCATCGGCTGAAAGTCGGCGATTACCTGGGGCGCAATGACGGCCGCATCGTCGCTATCAGCGCCACCCAGGTCGATGTCGTCGAAATCGTCCCCGACGGCGAAGGCGCCTGGCTGGAGCGTCCGCGCACCATTCCTTTGAAAGAGCACTCATAGTGGAAGTCGAACAATGAACAGGATTTTCTCCACCCTCGGTTTTTCGCTATGGATAGCGCTGATGTCGCCGATGGTACTCGCGGCCAATCTGAAGACGCTGGACGTGGCGGCGTTGCCGGGTGATCGCGTCGAGCTGAAGTTGTCGTTCGACGGCCCGCCACCACAGCCCAAGGGCTACACCACCGAATCGCCGGCGCGGATTGCGCTGGACCTGCCCGGTGTCGCCAGTCAGTTGGCCAGCAAGAACCTCGATCTGGGCAGTGGCAATGCGCGCACCGCCACTGTGGTTGAGGCCAAGGAGCGCACGCGGCTGATTGTCAGCCTGACGCAATTGGCGCCTTACACCACGCGGGTCGAAGGCAATAACCTGTTCGTGGTGGTCGGTCAGGGCGCACCGGCAACTGCGTCGCGCCCTGCAGCCGTTGCGCCCCGCACTACGGCCAAAGCGGCCGCACCCGCCAAGGCCTTTGTGCCGAAAAGCCGGGCGATTCGCGGTGTGGACTTCCAGCGTGGTACGGCGGGGGAAGGCAATGTGGTCATCGACCTGTCCGACCCGACCATTGCTCCGGATATCCAGGAGCATGACGGCAAGATCATCCTCAGCTTCGCCCGTACGCAGTTGCCGGACAAGTTGCGGGTACGCCTCGACGTCAAGGATTTCGCCACTCCGGTGCAGTTCGTCAATGCCGGAGTAACCGCTGATCGCACAGTCATTACCGTTGAACCCAGTGGCACCTACGAGTACTCCACCTTCCAGACCGACAACAAACTGACCGTCAGCATCCGCCCGATGACTGTCGATGACCTGCAAAAGCGTAACGCTGACCGCCAGGCGTACGTCGGCGAAAAGCTCTCGCTGAACTTCCAGGACATTGACGTGCGCTCGGTGCTGCAACTGATCGCCGACTTCACCAACCTCAATCTGGTTGCCAGCGACACGGTGCAGGGTGGCATCACCTTGCGCCTGCAAAATGTGCCGTGGGATCAGGCCCTGGATCTGGTGTTGAAAACCAAGGGCCTGGATAAGCGCAAGATCGGTAATGTGCTGCTAGTGGCTCCGGCAGATGAAATCGCTGCCCGCGAGCGTCAGGAACTGGAGTCGCAGAAGCAGATCGCCGAACTGGCGCCGTTGCGTCGTGAGTTGCTGCAAGTGAATTACGCCAAAGCCGCGGACATCGCCAAGCTGTTCCAGTCGGTGACCAGTGCCGAGGCGAAAATCGACGAGCGCGGTTCGATTACCGTCGACGAGCGGACCAACAACATCATTGCCTACCAGACTCAGGATCGCCTCGACGAACTGCGGCGGATCGTGGCACAGCTGGATATTCCGGTGCGTCAGGTGATGATCGAAGCGCGGATTGTCGAGGCCAACGTTGATTACGACAAAAGTCTGGGCGTGCGCTGGGGCGGTTCGATCCAGAACAAGGGCAACTGGAACACCTCGGGCGTGAGCAACGGCACATCGTCGACCATCGGTACGCCGGGCAGCACCAGCACCAACTCGCCGTTCGTCGACATGGGCACGGTGGGCAATACCTCAGGGATCGGCATCGCCTTCATCACCGACAACGTGCTCCTCGATCTCGAGCTGACCGCGATGGAGAAGACCGGTAACGGCGAAATCGTCTCGCAGCCGAAGGTGGTCACCTCCGACAAGGAAACCGCAAAAATCCTCAAAGGCACCGAGATTCCGTATCAGGAAGCCAGTTCCAGCGGCGCGACGTCGGTGTCGTTCAAGGAAGCCTCGCTGTCACTGGAAGTCACCCCGCAGATCACCCCCGATAACCGCATCATCATGGAGGTCAAGGTCACCAAGGACGAACCGGATTACCTGAACAAAGTGCAGGATGTGCCGCCGATCAAGAAAAACGAGGTCAACGCCAAGGTGCTGGTCAACGACGGCGAAACCATCGTGATTGGGGGCGTTTTCTCAAATACTCAAAGCAAGGTCGTAGATAAGGTGCCATTTCTTGGCGATGTGCCGTATCTTGGCCGCCTTTTCCGGCGTGATGTGGTATCGGAGAAAAAATCCGAGCTGCTGGTATTTCTCACACCACGTATCATGAATAACCAGGCGATTGCTGTGAGTCGTTGATTCTGTGCGAAATTTGATTCTTGTAGGACCGATGGGTGCTGGCAAAAGCACCATCGGCCGGTTACTGGCCAAAGAGCTGCGCCTGCCGTTCAAAGATTCCGACAAGGAAATTGAATTGCGCACGGGCGCCAATATCCCGTGGATCTTCGACAAGGAAGGCGAACCCGGCTTTCGTGACCGTGAGCAGGCGATGATCGCCGAGCTGTGCGCGTTCGATGGCGTGGTGCTGGCGACCGGCGGTGGCGCAGTCATGCGCGATGCCAATCGCAAGGCCCTGCATGAGGGTGGGCGAGTGGTGTATCTGCATGCCTCTGTGGAGCAGCAGGTCGGCCGCACGTCGCGCGACCGCAACCGGCCGTTGCTGCGTACCGCCAATCCGGAAAAAACCCTGCGTGATCTGCTGGCGATCCGCGATCCGCTTTATCGGGAAATTGCCGATCTGGTGGTGGAAACCGACGAGCGGCCGCCACGTATGGTGGTGCTCGACATTCTCGATCGTCTGGCGCAGCTTCCTCCCCGTTAAAGCATCGCTCGAAATGCGCTATCCTCGGCGTCCTGTCACAGTCCGCCGAGGTTGTGGCGGATGGCGTGCGAGCGGCGTCATACGCGCTATAGGCCGCAGACAACCAATAATTCAGGGCAGGACGCCTGCTTCCATCTTCACTGTGGGGACACATGCAGACACTCAAGGTCGATCTAGGCGAGCGCAGCTACCCGATTCATATTGGCGAAGGTTTGTTGGATCAGCCCGAGCTGCTGGCTCCGCATATCCATGGGCGGCAGGTGGCAATCATCTCCAACGAGACCGTTGCGCCGCTCTATCTTGAACGTCTGACCCGCAGCCTGGCGCAGTTCTCGGTGATCTCCGTGGTGCTGCCGGACGGCGAAGCCTTCAAGAACTGGGAAACCCTGCAACTGATCTTCGACGGCCTGCTGACTGCCCGTCATGACCGCCGCACCACCGTGATCGCCTTGGGCGGCGGTGTGATCGGCGACATGGCCGGTTTTGCCGCTGCCTGTTACCAGCGCGGCGTCGACTTCATCCAGATTCCTACCACCCTGCTGTCCCAGGTCGATTCTTCGGTGGGCGGCAAGACCGGTATCAACCATCCACTGGGCAAGAACATGGTCGGCGCGTTCTACCAGCCGAACGTGGTGCTGATCGATACGGCGTCCCTGAAAACCCTGCCAGAGCGCGAACTGTCTGCCGGTCTGGCCGAAGTCATCAAGTACGGGCTGATCTGCGACGAGCCGTTCCTGACCTGGCTCGAAGAAAACGTCGATGCCCTGCGCGCGCTGGATCAGAAAGCCCTGACTTACGCGATCGAGCGCTCTTGCGCGGCCAAGGCTGCGGTCGTTGGCGCCGATGAGAAAGAAACCGGGGTACGTGCCACGCTCAACCTCGGCCACACTTTCGGCCACGCCATCGAGACCCACATGGGCTATGGTGTCTGGTTGCACGGGGAAGCGGTCGCGGCTGGCACCGTGATGGCGCTGGAGATGTCCGCGCGTCTGGGCTGGATCAGTGACGAGGAGCGTGATCGCGGTATTCGTCTGTTCCAGCGCGCCGGCTTGCCAGTGGTGCCGCCGACTGAAATGACCGAAGCCGATTTTCTTCAACACATGGCAATCGACAAAAAAGTGATCGACGGTCGTCTGCGCCTGGTGCTGCTGCGCCGGATGGGCGAAGCGGTAGTGACCGACGATTATCCGAAAGAGGTTCTACAGGCCACGCTGGGAGCGGATTACCGCGCCCTGGCTCAGCTTAAAGGTTGAAAAGATTCCAATGACTAGTTTGCATGCCGACGAGGCGTTCCTCGGCCATTTCCAGTTAAGTCACGACCCGTTCGCGCCACGCGTGCCGGGCTTCAAGTTCTTCCCGGCCCAGCGCAAACCGGTGCTGGGTCAACTGCATCATCTGGCGCGTTACAGCCAGTTGCTGCTGGTGGTCACCGGCCCGCAAGGCAGCGGCAAAACCTTGCT
Source organism: Pseudomonas neuropathica (assembly GCF_015461835.1). Taxonomy (GTDB): domain Bacteria; phylum Pseudomonadota; class Gammaproteobacteria; order Pseudomonadales; family Pseudomonadaceae; genus Aquipseudomonas; species Aquipseudomonas neuropathica. Next base: position 63,797 of record NZ_JACOPX010000016.1, read on the forward strand.
GCGTCAGGCGCTGGTCGCCAGCACCAACAAACAGTCGGTGCAGAGCGTGGTGGTTTCCGCCCGTGGTGCCGGTGATGCCGCTGGCGTGCTGCGCCAGGTGGCGCAGGCGCTGAACGTCGCTCAGGCCGAAGTTGGCGCGATTCTCGATCAAGTGGTGCAACTCGCACTGACCGGCCAGGAAGTCTATCTGTTGGTGGACGACGCTGAGCAACTCGACGAGTCCGCTCTCGAAGCGCTGATGGCGCTGGGTGCCGGCGCACCGGAAGGTCGCCCGCATGTGTTCCTGTTCGGTGAGTCGTCGCTGATCGCTCAGCTCGAGGCGTTGCACCTTGAGGAAGAGCGTTTCCATGTCATCGAGCTGCAGCCGTACACCGAAGAAGAAACCCGCGAATATCTCGACCAACGGCTCGAAGGTGCCGGCCGGGGTGTCGAACTTTTCACCGCGGATCAGATCTCTGATATTCACGAAAGTGCCGAGGGTTGGCCGGGCAATATCAACCAGGTCGCTCGCGATGCTCTGATCGAAGTCATGATTGCCAGCCGCTCTGCGGTCAAGCGTCCAAGTATGGGGTTCAACATGCCGAAGAAACACGTATTGGCGATTTCCGCCGTCGTTGTGGTCGCGGTCGCCGCCGCCTGGTTGATGCCGGGTCGCAACAAGGCGCCAACCACCGGCGCTCCTGCCAATGAACAGGCACAGTTGCCTTTGGGGCAGGGTGCCAATGGCGGCGCACCGAACGTCGAGTTCGCCGGCAATACGCAACCGATGCCGTTGCCGCTGGTCGGTAACTCGCAACCGGTCATGCGCGGCCCGTTGGCCGAGGCGGCTGGCGGTATTACCGAAGGCGACGATGGCGTGCCGCTGGAAGGTTCCAGCGCGACTCCGCCGACCGTGACCACTTCCGCGCCACCGGCGGGCGTTCCGGCCGGTCCCGCGCCGACACCGGTTCCGTTGCCGGCCGCCAAACCGACTCCTGCTCCTGCTCAGGTTGCCACCGCCAAGCCTGCTCCGGCCGCGCCAGTGGCCAAACCGGCTCCAGCGCCAGCCAAACCAGTCGCTGCTGCGAAACCGGCCGAGAAGCCGGTGACCGTTGCCAAAGCCGCCGGTGGCAGCTGGTACGCCGGTCAGCCGACCGGCAACTACGTGGTGCAGATCCTCGGCACCAGCTCTGAAGCGGCAGCGCAAAACTTCGTCAAAGAGCAGGGCGGCGAGTACCGTTATTTCAAGAAAGTGCTCAACGGCAAGCCTCTCTATGTGATCACCTACGGCAACTTCGCCAATCGTGATGCAGCCGTTTCTGCCATCAAGGCCTTGCCAGCGAAGGTTCAGGCTGGTAAACCTTGGCCTCGCACTGTCGCCAGCGTCCAACAGGAACTGGCAACAACTCGCTGAAGATTCGGCGGCCTTACCCAGGCCGCCTCTCCAAGCACCTCAAAATTTCTACGAGTGCGCGCCGTCTCTACAGACCGCGTGCCTTGTGGTGTCTGCGTTACAGTAGTCTTTGAGTCGTTGCAGTCAAAATTAAAAAAGTTTTGACTAGCACAGCAGATCGCTTTAAACCTTTCACAAATGCGACATGAATTTGCGACATTTCGTCGTCAAATTTGTGAGCCTCTGTGTCGCTGTGTACAATGACCACCCTTTTGCCCCCGCCAAGCCGGCGTACGTTCGGCGCAGGACGCAAGTGGTTGAATTGAAAAGAAATTTGCCTCGAAAAGAGGCAGCCTGGTGAGAAAGTGTCTATGAAAGCAGGTCTGTACCAACCAGATGAATTCAAGGATAACTGCGGTTTCGGCCTGATAGCCCACATGCAGGGCGAGCCCAGTCATACCCTTTTGCAAACGGCCATCGAGGCCCTGACCTGCATGACCCACCGCGGTGGGATTAATGCCGACGGCAAGACCGGTGACGGTTGCGGTCTGCTGATTCAAAAACCTGATGCGTTCCTGCGCGCCATTGCCCAGGAAACCTTCAGCGTCGAGTTGCCCAAGCAATACGCGGTGGGCATGGTCTTCTTCAACCAGGATCCGGCCAAGGCCGAAGCCGCTCGCGAGAACATGAACCGCGAGATCCTTGCTGAAGGCCTGCAGCTGATCGGCTGGCGCAAAGTGCCGATCGACACCAGCGTCCTCGGTCGCCTGGCCCTTGAGCGTCTGCCGCAAATCGAGCAGGTGTACATCGGCGGCGAAGGCCTGAGCGATCAGGACATGGCCGTGAAGTTGTTCAGTGCACGTCGTCGTTCGTCGGTGGCCAACGCCGTCGACTCCGACCACTACATTTGCAGCTTTTCGCACAAGACCATCATCTATAAAGGCCTGATGATGCCGGCTGATCTGGCGGCGTTCTATCCAGATTTGAGTGACGAGCGCCTGCAAACCGCGATCTGCGTGTTCCACCAGCGCTTCTCCACCAACACCCTGCCGAAATGGCCGCTGGCCCAGCCATTCCGCTTCCTCGCCCACAACGGCGAGATCAACACCATTACCGGTAACCGTAACTGGGCGCAGGCCCGTCGGACCAAGTTCACCAACGATCTGATGGATCTGGAAGAACTCGGCCCGCTGGTCAACCGTGTCGGTTCCGACTCCTCGAGCATGGACAACATGCTCGAACTGATGGTCACCGGTGGCATCGACCTGTTCCGTGGCGTGCGGATGATCATTCCGCCTGCGTGGCAGAACGTCGAAACCATGGACCCGGATCTGCGTGCGTTCTACGAGTACAACTCGATGCACATGGAACCGTGGGACGGCCCGGCCGGAGTGGTCATGACCGACGGTCGCTACGCGGTGTGCCTGCTCGACCGTAACGGTCTGCGCCCGGCACGCTGGGTCACCACCACCAACGGTTTCATCACCCTCGCGTCGGAAATCGGCGTGTGGGACTACAAGCCTGAAGACGTGATTGCCAAAGGCCGTGTCGGCCCTGGCCAGATCTTCGCCGTGGACACCGAAACCGGGCAGATCCTCGACACCGATGCGATCGACAACCGTCTGAAGTCCCGTCATCCGTACAAGCAATGGCTGCGCAAGAATGCCCTGCGCATTCAGGCGACCATGGAAGACAACGACCACGGTTCGGCGTTTTACGACGTCGATCAGCTCAAGCAATACATGAAGATGTATCAGGTCACGTTCGAAGAGCGCGATCAGGTCCTGCGTCCGCTCGGCGAGCAAGGCTACGAAGCCGTTGGCTCGATGGGCGATGACACGCCGATGGCCGTGCTCTCGCAACGTGTGCGCACGCCGTACGACTATTTCCGTCAGCAGTTCGCGCAGGTCACCAACCCGCCGATCGACCCGCTGCGTGAAGCGATCGTGATGTCGCTGGAAATCTGCCTTGGTGCCGAGCGCAACATTTTCCAGGAGTCGCCGGAGCATGCTTCGCGCGTGATCCTCAGCTCGCCGGTGATCTCGCCGGCCAAGTGGCGCTCGCTGATGAACCTCGACCGCCCGGGTTTCGAGCGGCAGATCATCGACCTCAACTACGACGAAAGCGTTGGCCTCGAAGCGGCGATCCGCAACGTTGCCGATCAGGCTGAAGAAGCCGTGCGCGCCGGTCGTACCCAGATCGTTCTGAGCGACCGCCATATTGCCCCGGGCAAACTGCCGATCCACGCATCCTTGGCGACCGGTGCGGTGCACCACCGTCTGACCGAAAAAGGCCTGCGTTGCGATTCCAACATCCTTGTTGAAACCGCAACCGCCCGTGACCCGCATCACTTTGCGGTGCTGATCGGCTTCGGCGCCTCGGCGGTCTATCCGTTCCTGGCCTACGAAGTGCTGGGCGACCTGATCCGTACCGGTGAAGTGCTGGGCGACCTCTACGAGGTGTTCAAGAACTACCGCAAGGGCATCACCAAAGGTCTGCTGAAAATCCTGTCGAAGATGGGCATTTCGACCATCGCTTCGTACCGTGGTGCGCAGCTGTTCGAGGCCATTGGCCTGTCCGAAGAAGTCTGCGACCTGAGCTTCCGTGGCGTGCCGAGCCGCATCAAAGGTGCGCGTTTCGTCGACATCGAAGCCGAACAGAAAGCGCTCGCCAGCGAAGCCTGGAGTCCGCGCAAGCCGATCCAGCAGGGTGGTCTGCTGAAGTTCGTCCACGGTGGCGAATATCACGCGTACAACCCGGACGTGGTCAACACCCTGCAAGCCGCCGTGCAGCAGGGCGACTACGCCAAGTTCAAGGAATACACCTCGCTGGTGGACAACCGTCCGGTGTCGATGATCCGCGATCTGTTCAAGGTCAAGACCCTCGACACGCCGCTGGACATCAGTGAAATCGAACCGCTGGAATCGGTGCTCAAGCGCTTTGACTCCGCCGGTATCTCGCTGGGCGCCTTGTCGCCGGAAGCTCACGAAGCCCTGGCCGAAGCCATGAACCGCCTCGGTGCGCGTTCCAACTCCGGCGAAGGTGGTGAAGACCCGGCGCGATACGGCACCATCAAGAGCTCGAAAATCAAGCAGGTCGCCACTGGCCGTTTCGGCGTAACCCCGGAATACCTGGTCAACGCCGAAGTGCTGCAGATCAAGGTTGCGCAAGGCGCCAAGCCGGGTGAGGGCGGGCAACTGCCGGGCGGTAAAGTGAACGGGCTGATCGCCAAACTGCGTTACGCAGTGCCGGGCGTGACCTTGATTTCGCCACCGCCGCACCACGACATCTACTCGATCGAAGACTTGTCGCAGCTGATTTTCGACCTGAAGCAGGTCAACCCGAAGGCACTGGTTTCGGTGAAATTGGTAGCTGAAGCAGGCGTCGGCACCATCGCCGCTGGTGTGGCCAAGGCCTATGCGGACTTGATCACTATCTCCGGCTACGACGGTGGCACCGGTGCTTCGCCGCTGACTTCGATCAAGTACGCCGGCGCACCGTGGGAACTCGGCCTCGCCGAAACTCACCAGACCCTGCGCGGCAACGACCTGCGCGGCAAAGTCCGGGTGCAGACCGACGGCGGCCTGAAAACCGGCCTCGACGTGATCAAGGCTGCAATCCTCGGCGCTGAAAGCTTCGGCTTCGGTACTGCGCCAATGATCGCGCTGGGTTGCAAGTACCTGCGTATCTGCCACCTGAACAACTGCGCCACCGGCGTTGCGACGCAGAACGAGAAGCTGCGCAAGGATCACTACATCGGTACCGTCGACATGGTGGTGAATTTCTTCACCTACGTCGCCGAGGAAACCCGTGAGTGGCTGGCCAAGCTCGGCGTACGCTCCCTCGAAGAGCTGATCGGTCGTACCGATCTGCTGGAAACCCTCGAAGGCCAGACCGCCAAGCAGAACCACCTGGATCTGACGCCGCTGTTGGGCAGCGATCACATCCCGGCAGACAAACCGCAGTTCTGCGGTGTTGAGCGCAACCCGCCGTTCGACCAAGGTTTGCTGGCCGAGAAAATGGTCGAGATGGCCTCGTCGGCGATCAACGACATGAGCGGCGCCGAGTTCGATCTGGACATCTGCAACTGCGACCGTTCGATCGGCGCGCGGATCTCCGGCGAAATCGCCCGCAAGCATGGCAACCAAGGGATGGCGAAAGCGCCGATCACCTTCCGCTTCAAGGGCACGGCGGGCCAGAGCTTCGGCGTGTGGAACGCCGGCGGTCTGAACATGTACCTCGAAGGCGACGCCAACGACTACGTCGGCAAAGGCATGACCGGTGGCAAGCTGACCATCGTGCCGCCGAAGGGCAGCGTTTACAAAACTCAGGAAAGCGCCATCATCGGCAACACCTGTCTGTACGGCGCCACTGGCGGCAAGTTGTTCGCCGCCGGCACCGCAGGCGAGCGTTTCGCCGTGCGTAACTCCGGTGCCCACACGGTTGTGGAAGGCACTGGCGATCACTGCTGTGAGTACATGACCGGTGGTTTTGTCTGCGTGCTGGGCAAGACCGGTTACAACTTCGGCTCTGGCATGACCGGTGGTTTCGCCTACGTGCTCGATCAGGACAACACCTTCGTTGACCGGGTCAACCACGAACTGGTGGAAATCCAGCGGATCAGCGGCGAGGCGATGGAAGCCTATCGCAGCCACCTGCAAAACGTGCTGAACGAGTACGTCGCGGAAACCGATAGCGAGTGGGGTCGTGAACTCGCCGAAAACCTCGATGACTACCTGCGCCGTTTCTGGCTGGTCAAGCCCAAGGCTGCCAACCTGAAATCGTTGCTTTCCAGCACTCGTGCCAACCCGCAGTGATATGCGCCTGAAGAGTTTGATGAGGTTTTAACAATGGCTGAACGTCTGAATAACGACTTCCAGTTCATCGATGTCGGGCGCAAAGATCCGAAGAAGAAACTGTTGCGTCAACGCAAGAAAGAGTTCGTCGAAATCTACGAACCGTTCAAACCCCAGCAGTCGGCCGATCAGGCCCACCGCTGTCTGGGTTGCGGCAACCCGTATTGCGAATGGAAGTGCCCGGTGCACAACTTCATTCCGAACTGGCTGAAGCTGGTGGCCGAAGGCAACATCCTTCAGGCGGCCGAACTGTCGCACCAGACCAACACCCTGCCGGAAGTCTGCGGCCGGGTGTGCCCGCAGGATCGTCTGTGCGAGGGTGCCTGCACCCTTAACGACGGCTTCGGCGCGGTGACCATCGGTTCGGTCGAGAAGTACATCACCGACACCGCGTTCGCCATGGGCTGGCGCCCGGACATGTCCAAGGTCAAACCGACCGGCAAACGTGTCGCCATCATCGGTGCGGGCCCGGCGGGTCTGGGTTGTGCCGACGTACTGGTACGCGGCGGCGTGACCCCGGTGGTGTTCGACAAGAACCCGGAAATCGGTGGCTTGCTGACCTTCGGCATCCCCGAGTTCAAGCTTGAGAAGAGCGTGCTGAGCAATCGTCGCGAAGTCTTCACCGGCATGGGCATCGAGTTCCGTCTGAACACCGAAGTCGGCAAGGACGTGACCATGGAACAACTGCTCGCCGAATACGATGCGGTGTTCATGGGCATGGGCACCTACACCTACATGAAGGGCGGTTTTGCCGGTGAGGATCTGCCGGGCGTTTATGACGCGCTGGACTTCCTCATCGCCAACGTCAATCGCAACCTGGGCTTTGAAAAGTCGCCGGAAGATTTCGTCGACATGAAAGGCAAAAAGGTTGTGGTACTCGGCGGCGGCGACACGGCGATGGACTGCAACCGCACGTCGATCCGTCAGGGCGCCAAGTCGGTGACCTGCGCTTATCGTCGTGACGAAGCGAACATGCCCGGCTCGCGCAAAGAGGTGAAGAACGCCAAGGAAGAAGGCGTGAAATTCCTCTACAACCGCCAGCCGATCGCTATCGTCGGTGAAGACAAGGTCGAAGGCGTCAAAGTGGTCGAGACCCGTCTCGGCGAACCGGACGCCCGTGGCCGTCGCAGCCCTGAACCGATCCCGGGTTCCGAAGAGATCATCCCGGCTGATGCCGTGGTTATTGCCTTCGGTTTCCGTCCGAGCCCGGCGCCATGGTTTGAACAGTTCGAAATCCAGACCGACAGCCAGGGCCGCGTTGTTGCGCCTGAGCAAGGTCAGTACAAGCACCAGACCAGCAACCCGAAAATCTTTGCCGGTGGCGACATGGTGCGCGGCTCCGACCTGGTGGTGACGGCGATCTTCGAAGGCCGCAACGCCGCCGAAGGGATCCTCGATTACCTGGGCGTCTGAACAAGCGACGCAATTCCCTGTAGGAGTGAGCCTGCTCGCGATGACGGTAGATCAGTCACCTGATGCATTGACTGAAGCACCGCTATCGCGAGCAGGCTCACTCCTACAGTTGTTTTGTGGTGCTGCAAAATCAGCATTCCAACGCAATAAATTGACCCGATAGACAAAAGGCTGACCTGCATCCGTGCCTTTTGCGCCGCGCTCTGAGAAAATGCCCGCACTTTTTTTCCGGATGCCGACATGACTGCCCTGAAGAACGACCGTTTCCTCCGCGCCCTGCTCAAGCAACCCGTTGACGTCACCCCGGTGTGGATGATGCGCCAGGCCGGCCGCTACCTGCCGGAATACCGCGCCAGCCGTGCCCACGCCGGCGATTTCATGAGCCTGTGCATGAATCCGGAATTCGCCTGCGAAGTCACGATGCAACCGCTCGACCGCTATCCACAACTGGACGCGGCGATCCTGTTTTCCGACATCCTCACCATCCCCGATGCCATGGGCCAAGGCCTGTACTTCGAGACCGGTGAAGGCCCGCGCTTCAAAAAAGTCGTCAGCACCCTGGCTGACATCGAGGCCCTGCCGATCCCTGATCCGCACAAAGACCTCGGCTATGTGATGGACGCAGTCAGCACCATTCGTCGCGAGCTCAACGGTCGCGTGCCGCTGATCGGTTTCTCCGGCAGCCCGTGGACCCTGGCGACCTATATGGTCGAAGGCGGCTCGTCAAAAGACTTCCGCAAGACCAAAGCGATGCTCTACGACAATCCACAAGCCATGCACCTGTTGCTGGATAAACTGGCGCAATCGGTGACCTCGTACCTCAACGGCCAGATCATGGCCGGTGCACAAGCGGTGCAGATCTTTGACACCTGGGGCGGCAACCTGTCGGCGGCGGCGTACCAGGAGTTCTCGCTGGCCTACATGAAGAAAATCGTCAGCGGCCTGATCCGCGAACACGACGGTCGCAAGGTGCCGGTGATCCTCTTCACCAAAAACGGCGGCCTGTGGCTGGAAAGCATCGCCGAGGCTGGTGCCGACGCACTGGGCCTGGACTGGACCTGCGACATCGGCAACGCCCGCGCCCGTGTTGGCGACAAGGTTGCCCTGCAAGGCAACATGGACCCAACTGTGCTCTACGCAAAACCGGAAGCGATCCGTACTGAAGTCGGGCGCATTCTGGCGAGCTACGGCAAGGGCAGCGGTCATGTGTTCAACCTCGGCCATGGCATCACGCCTGAGGTTGATCCGGAGCACGCGGGCGCCTTCCTGCGCGCGGTGCATGAGCTGTCGGCGCAGTATCACGAGTGATCGCCACACCATAAAAAACGCCCGGCTAAATGCCGGGCGTTTTTGTTTCCACGATTCAACGTCGTACGCAGATCAATTGTAGGAGTGAGCCTGCTCGCGATAGCGGTGAGCCAGTCGACCGATGTGTTGGCTGACACACCGCTATCGCGAGCAGGCTCACTCCTACAGGGTTTTGTCTCAGGCCTTAACACCCTGCAACGGCGGCAACTTCGCCAGTTTCAACGCCACCAATAGCGCGATCAGCAACAACGCTCCGATAAACAAGCCAATCCCGTTCCAGCCGCCCAGATGCCAGAACACCCCGCCCGCCGTGCCGGCAATGCTCGACCCGGCGTAATAACTGAACAGGTACAACGACGACGCCTGTCCCTTGGCCTTGGTCGCGCGACGGCCGATCCAGCTGCTCGCCACCGAATGCGCGCCAAAGAAGCCAAAGGTGAAAATCAACATGCCGACAATCACCAGCAGCAGCGGCGTAAACATCGTCAAGGCAAGGCCGGCAAACATCAGCGCAATGGTCGCCCACAAGACTTTGCGTCGCCCCAGTTTATCGGCGAGCGAACCGATCTTCGCCGAGCTGTAGATCCCTGACAGATACACCACCGACAACAATCCGACGAACACCTGATCAAGGTTGTACGGCGCAGCCAGCAAGCGATAACCGATGTAGTTGAACAGCGTGACAAACGCGCCCATCAACACGAACGCTTCAAGAAACAGTAGCGGCAGCCCGGCATCGCGAAAGTGCATGGTGAAGCCGTCGAGCAGGCTGCGCGGGTGCAGCGAGCGTGAACGGAAGTTGCGCGACTCCGGAAGGATCTTCCAGAACACCGCTGCGGCAATCATCGCCAGACCGCCGATCACCAGCATCGCCGTGTGCCAGCTGACAAAATCGATCAGCACACCGGTGATCAAGCGCCCGCTCATACCACCAATCGCGTTGCCGCCGATGTACAAACCCATCGCCAGGCCAATGTGTTGCGGGTGGATTTCTTCACTCAGATAGGTCATCGCCACCGCTGCCAGACCGCTCAACGACAGCCCGATCAGCGCACGCATGAACAGCACGCCTTCCCAGCTCGGCATCATCGCGCTGGCCATGGTGCACAGCGCCGCTGCGAACAGCGCGGTCACCATCACCGGTTTGCGCCCGATCCGATCGGAAATCGGCCCGGTGATCAGCAGGCCGATGGCGAGCATGCCGGTGGCCACCGAAAGGATCAGGCTGCTCTGCGCGGCGTTGATTCCGTACTCGTGGGACAACAGCGGCATCATTGGCTGCACGCAATACAGCAGGGCAAACGTCGCGAAGCCGCCGCTGAACAGCGCCAGCACCGTGCGCATGAACATCGGCGTGCCTTTTTCGATGTAGATCTCTTGCAGCTCGGCGACGACATCGTCCGCTGCGGCGGGCGGGACTTCATGGGCAAGGGGCGCGACAGCAGTTTTCACTTCAGACCTCGGAGGGCACGGCCAGGCAGGCAATGAAAAAATCATATAGCTGGCTAATGTTTCTATCCAATATATTGTTCGACCTGTTTGATAGCTTTAACGACCTAATGGGGTTTCCATGGAATTGCGTCATCTGCGCTACTTCATCGCCGTCGCCGAGGAACTGCACTTCGGCCGCGCGGCACAGGTGCTGGGCATCTCGCAGCCGCCGCTGAGCCAGCAGATTCAGGCGCTGGAGCAAGAGGTTGGTGCGCGGTTGTTCGAGCGCACCAATCGTCGTGTTGAGCTGAGTGAGGCCGGACGGTTGTTTCTGGAGGAGGCGCGGTTGGTGTTGGCGCAGGTTGATAAAGCGGCGGACGTCGCCCGGCGTGCGCAACTCGGTGAATTGGGCGAGTTGAAGATTGGTTTCACCTCGTCGGCGCCGTTCAACTCGACCATTCCGCAGGCGATCTTTTCCTTTCGTCAGCGTTTTCCGGCGGTGCACCTTAACCTTCGCGAGATGAGTAGTACGCAGGTTGCCGAGGGCCTGGTGGACGAGTCGATCGAGGTCGGCATCATGCGCCCGCTGGGTTTGCCCGATTCGCTGAGTGTGGTCGAGTTGATGCGCGAGCCGCTGGTCGCCGTGCTCGGCTCCAAGCATCCGCTGGCCCAGGGATCGGAGGAGGGCTTGTTCCTCTCGGCGCTGGCGCTGGAGCCGTTCGTGTTCTTTCCGCGCAGCTACGGCAGCGGGCTGTATGCGCAATTGCTGAGTCTGGCGCGCGATGCCGGGTTCAGCCCGCACTTTGCCCAAGAAGCCGGGGAGGCGATGACCATCATCGGTCTGGTCGCAGCGGGGCTGGGGGTTTCAGTGCTGCCGGCGTCCTATCAGCGGATGCGCATCGACGGCGTGGTCTATCGCCCGTTGCTCGATCCGGAGGCGGTGTCGGCGGTGTGGCTGGTGCAGCGCAAGGATCAGAAATCGCCGATGGCCAAGGCATTTGTCGACCTGCTTACGCGCAAGGTCGAGTCTGCTTAAAAGATCGCAGCCTTCGGCAGCTCCTACAGGGAGACCCGAATTCCATAGTAGGAGCTGCCGAAGGCTGCGATCTTTTGATCTTGCCGTTAGGGCAACCGCACCAAATCCCCCTTCAGCGCCACCCGCGTGACAAATATCCCCGCCCGGCACTCGTACGTATTCAAATCCTTGCGCACATGCTGGTCGTAGTAACTGACGATATTCACCACCGCATTCGCCCCGACTCGCTTGGCATCGGCCTGCAACTTGATCAGATTCGACTGCAACACCCACTCGCAGGAGTTGTGGTCACTCTTGTTGAAGCCATTGGTCTTCAAATCACTGACCACCCCTCGGCGCAGCAACTGCTGCGTGCCCTGCGGCCCATTGCCGAGCAGATAGAACTTCACACTGCCATCCAGCCGTCCGGCGCGAAGCGCATCCGACAGCACGGTTTCGAAGGGCATGTACATCAGATTGGTAGCATGGCTGGCGCTGGGCAGTAGCGCGAAAAGCGCAGCGGCGATCAGGGCTTTCACTTGCATGGTCATCTCCTTGACGTAGCGATGAACATTCGCTGATTCAAAGAGTGTAGACACCGTACATCTGCTACAGAGAAAACAGTGTGGAGTATGTGTAGCTCAAAGGCTACACTTCGGCGATGACTGAGATTCTTCGAAGTTCCACATTTTCCAGCTGGCTTTTAAAGTTGGCTGATAGTCGCGCCAGGATGCATATTCAGGTGCGAATTGATCGTATGGCTGACGGAAATTTTGGCGATGTCAAAGCTATCTGTGAAGGGCTCAGCGAAGTCAGAATTGACTATGGCCCCGGATATCGAGTCTATTTCATGCAACAAGGTCGGCAAGTGGTCATCCTCCTTTGCGGCGGAGACAAGAGCAGCCAACTCCGAGACATCAAGCAAGCCAGGCTCATCGCGGAGTCCTGGCAGGAGCAAAACCCATGACCGAAAAATTCACTCGTTGGGACTCAGTCGAGTACCTCAAGACAGAAGAGGACATGGCTAACTATCTGGACGCCTGCATGGAGGAGGCTGGAGATGACCCGGCTTTTATCGCCAAGGCACTTGGCACCATAGCGAGAGCGCGAGGCATGACTCAGGTCGCACGTGACGCAGGGTTGTCCCGAGAGAGCCTCTACCGCGCACTATCAGGTGAAGGAAACCCCGAGTTCGGAACAATCCTGAAAGTGGTGAAGGCGTTAGGATTGAAGTTACACGCCAGTACTTGATCCGGGCTGAATGACAAAGGGCGCCGAATGGCGCCCTTTGTCGTTTCTACAATCCCATCAATCCACGTGCGCCAGATCCCCGCGCAACGCCACGCTCGACACCACCAGACCGGCACGGCACTGGAATTTTTCGGTGTCTTTGTACAGGTCACGCTGGTCGACGCTGGCGATGTTGATCACGGCGTTGGCGTCGGCTTTTTTCGCAGCGTTCTGCAGGGTTGCCAGCGCCGATTGCAGGGCCCAGAAGCAGGCGTCTTCGTCGGATTTGTTCGAGCCGTTGGTCTTGCGGCTGCTGCTCACGGTGTCGAGTTTACGTACTTGCTTGGGCAGGGTTTCGCCGGCCAGGTAGAACTTCACGCTGCCGTCGAGCAGGCCGGCGTCGGTGGCGCGTTTAACGCCTTCACGGAAGCTCAGGTAAGTCGGCTCGTCGGCGCCCTGTTTGATGATGCCCAAGCTGTTGACGGCTTCGATGTCCGGGTTGATCGACAGCTCTTTGAGCACGTTGTCGCGCAGGCGGTTGACCCAGCGGTTGTAGTTGCCGTGGATCTTGCCGTCCTTGGCGTCGAGGCCGTAGCTGCTCCGGTAGTCGATTTCGAACGAGGTCGGGGTGAACGGAATATCGACTTCGGCGTGATGGCGACCGCGTACGGTGATCGCCGCTTTGATCATGCCCGGACGCACCGATTGCACGACCCACTGGCGATCGTTCAGCGCAGTGACGATGGCGCGGCTCATCTGTTGCTGGGTGAAACCGAGGTTGGGCGAGAACTCTTCCTTGGCGTTGTAAACCGGTTTGCTGGTGCAACCGCCGAGCACAAAAGCCAGTGCCAACAGAGCGGCGATGCGGTGAAACTGAGTCATTCCCTTCACTCCAAACGTGTTGCGGTCAGTGCCAGCGGCGGAAAATCAACGAGGTGTTGACGCCACCAAAAGCGAAATTGTTGTTCATCACGTAGTCGTGATGCATCTGGCGGAATTCGCCGCGCAGGTAATCGAGCTTGCCGCAGTGCGGATCGACCTCGTCGAGGTTGAACGTGTGCACGTACAGGTCGCGGTTCATCATCTCGATGCTGAACCACGACTCCAGCGCGCCGCAGGCGCCGAGGGTGTGGCCGAGGAAACTCTTCTGCGAGCTGATCGGCATGCGTTCACCAAACAAACTGCTGGTCGCCAGTGTTTCGGCAATGTCGCCCTGTTCTGTAGCGGTGCCGTGGCCATTTACATAACCGATGGCCTCCGGCGTCAGGCCGGCGTCTTCCAGCGCCAGTTCCATGGCACGGCGCATGGTCACTTGTTCCGGGCGTGTGGTGTGCTGGCCGTCGGCGTTGCTACCGAAACCGACGATCTCGGCGTGGATATGCGCACCGCGCGCCAGAGCATGTTCCAGCTCCTCAAGGACCAGCATACCGCCGCCTTCACCGATCACCAGACCATCGCGGCCCTTGTCGTACGGGCGTGGACTGGTCTGCGGCGCATCGTTTTTCAGGCTGGTGGCGTAGAGTGCGTCGAAGACCATGGCTTCGGTCGGGCACAACTCTTCGGCGCCGCCGGCGAGCATCAACGGCAGGCGGCCGAACTTGATCGCCTCGTAGGCGTAACCGATGCCCTGGCTGCCGCTGGTACAGGCGCTGGACGTCGGGATCAAACGACCGGTGAGGCCAAAGAAGATGCTGATGTTGGCGGCGGTGGTGTGCGGCATCATCCGCACGTAGGAGTTGGCGTTGAGGCCTTCGGCGACAGAGTTGAGCAGCATGTTGCCGAACGCTTTGATCTCGTCGGTGCTGCCGGTGGACGAACCACAGGCGACGCCCATGCGCCCATCCTTGATCGATTCATCGCCTAGCAGACCGGCGTCAGCCAGGGCTTTTTCTGCTGCGCCGACTGCCAGTCGCGACACCCGGCCCATGCTGCGCAATTGCTTGCGCGTCCAGTGCGCAGGCACTGCAAAGTCATCGATCGGCCCGGCCAGGCGCGTGTTGAGTTCGCTGAAACGATCCCACTCGTCCATCCGGCGAATGCCGCTGCGATTGGCCGCGAAGTTGCCGGCGATGGTCTCCCAGTCGCTGCCCAGCGAGGTGATGCCGGCCATGCCGGTGACGACGACGCGCTTCATCAGCACAAGCCTCCGTTGACCGCCAGCACCTGGCGGGTGATGTACGAGGCTTCCGCCGACATCAGGAAATTCACCGCACTGGCCACCTCTTCCGGGGTGCCCATGCGTTGCGCGGGGATCATTTTCATCAATTCTTCCACCGGCACGTTTTCATCCAGCATCGCCGTGTCGATCAGGCCCGGTGCGACGCAGTTAACCGTAATTTTGCGCTTGCCCAGCTCGATCGCCAACGCCTTTGCCGCGCCGATCACGCCGGCCTTGGAGGCGCTGTAGTTGACCTGGCCGCGGTTGCCGATCAGCCCCGACACTGAGGTGATGCAGACAATGCGACCAGCGGCACGGCGGCGGATCATCGGCATCATCACCGGGTGCAGGACGTTGTAGAAACCGTCGAGGTTAGTGCGCAACACCACGTCCCAATCGTCATCGCTCAACGCAGGGAACGCGCCGTCGCGGGTCAGCCCAGCATTCAATACCACGCCGTAATAGGCGCCGTAGGTTTCGACGTCGGCTTCCAGAATGGTTTTGCAGGTTTCGCGATCGGCAACGTCGAATTGCAGGATCCGCGCCTTGCGGCCCAGCGCTTCGACTTCAGCCTGAACGGCTTGTGCTTCGGCCATGCCGCTGCGGCAATGCAGGACGATATCGTGCCCGGCCTGCGCCAGACGCAAGGCAATGGCGCGGCCGATGCCACGGCTGGAGCCGGTGACCAGTACGGATTCAGTCATCGTTCGACTCCTGTGTCTGTTGCAGATATTGAGTGGCTTCGGGCGGGCGGAACACGTTCAGCCGCGCGCTGGCATGAATGCCGGCGCCGTTGATATGGCATTCGAAGACGCCCATGCCGTTGTCATCTTCCAGCGAGCGCAGGCCATGGATGGTCAGTTCGCTGCCGGCGGGAAACGCTTCGACGTTGCACTCGAACTTGCGCGTACCGAGCAGAAAGCCCAGCTCCACCGGATTGCCTTTCTGCCGCGCGTGGCAACCGGCAAATGCGGCGACGCTCTGCGCCATCAGTTCGATGCCGACCCAGGCCGGCAGGCTGCCGTCGGGCAGGTTGAACAGGCCATCAGGCTGGACCGTGAGACGGGTGTAGATCTGCTCATCGTCAAAACTTGTGATGCTGTCGATCAGAATCATGTCGCCCGCATGGGGCAGCAGTTCGGCGAGCGGCCAGGGGATCATGGGGCGTCTCCGATAATCAGGCTGACGTTGTTGCCGCCGAAGGCAAACGAGTTGCTCATCAGGTAGCGGGGTGCAATGGACGTCAGGCGCTCGCTCGCGGTCACCCACTTCAGCGGTGGCAGCGCGGGATCGGCCTGTGCGTCCCAGACGTGCGGCGGCAAGGCGTGATCGGAGTTGTCGGCGCTCAAGCTCAGCCAGCAGAACGCCGCTTCCAGAGCACCGGCCGCGCCAAGGGTGTGGCCGGTCATCGGTTTGGTCGACGAGCACGCGACGCCTTCGGGAAACAGCGCGGCAACCGCCAGGCTTTCCATGGCGTCGTTGTGTTGGGTAGCGGTGCCGTGCAGGTTCAGGTAGTTGATCTGCGCTGCTTGCAGATGAGCGCGGCTCAAGGCTTTCTGCATCGCTTGCAGGGCGCCGCGCCCGGTGGGTTCAGGGGCGGAAATATGATGGGCGTCGGAGCTTGCACCGGCGCCGAGCAAGGCAATGGCCGGGCCGTCGCCCTGTTGTTTGCTCATGACAAACAGCACAGCTGCTTCGCCGATATTGATGCCGCTGCGGTTGGCCGAGAACGGATTGCAGCGCTCGTCGGACATCGCTTCGAGTGACGAGAAACCGTTGAGGGTCAGTTTGCACAGGCTGTCGACGCCGCCGCACAGCACCGCGTCGCACAGGCCCAGATCGAGCAAACGCTGAGCGCTCATCAGTGCCCGGGCGCTGGAGGTGCATGCCGTGGAAATCACATAGGCCGGGCCGCTCAGTTGCAGCCAGTCGGCGAGGAAATTGGCCGGGGCGCCGAGTTCCTGTTGACGATAATCGTATTCCGCCGGGAACTGCTGCTCGCGGATGTAGTGCGCCAGACCTCGACTGGCCTCGTCGATGCCCGAAGTGCTGGTGCCGAGGACCACCCCGATGCGCTCACGGCCGAAGGTCTGGATCGCTTGATCGATGTCATCGCGAATCTGCAACGCCGCTTCCAGTAGCAGCTGATTGTTGCGGCTGCGCTGATCGGCGAGTTCTGCCGGGATCGGCGCCAGTTCGCCCTGGACGGCAGCGACGGGCAACTCACGCTCCGCCACCCAGCCGGACTCGCGGCGCATGCCCGAGCAGTCGCCGGCGAACAGGTTGCGCGCGACGGCTTGTTTGTCGCGGCCCAGCGCGCAGATCACGCCGAGGGCATTCAGGTAAGCGGTCATGGCGTCGGTTCACCCAACGGAGAAACGCGGTAGTGCGGGCCTTGAGGCAGGTTCAATTCGAAGCTCAACGGTTGTGAATAACGGATATCCCAACGCGCCGACAGGGCGCGTTGCTGGCCCTGTTGCAGTGCGGCGGGGTAATTGCGCAGCAGCTCGCCGGACGGGGTCAGGGCGAACAACAGCGCAGCAAACAATTCCCGGGCTTCCGGGTTCGGCGGCAGCAACCCATCGGCCTGCCAGTGGCCGTCGATCAGTTGCTGCCGCGCTTGGGGAATGCCCAGCGGGTCCATCATCGACCAGCGAATGCCCGGGCCTTCGCGCTGGATCACCAGCAACCAGTCCTGGCGTTGTTCGGCTTGTTGGCGTTCGATGTGCAGTTGCAGAGGCAGCGGGAGTGTTGGATTGCCCGCAGGCAACGGCGCCTGGCTGGCGCAGGCGCTCAACAGAAGCATCACGCCGACCACAAAAAGTCGCCAAACCGCGGACACTGTAGGAGTGAGCCTGCTCGCGATAGCGGTCGCACATTCAAAATACAGGTTGGCTGACCCACCGCTATCGCGAGCAGGCTCACTCCTACAAGGATTTGTGTACATCAGGAAACCTCTGCCAACGGCTTGCGCGCGACAACGTTCACCAACGTCTCTTCTCGCTCACCAAACGGCTTCGGCTTGCGCAACCCGAACCGTTCCAGCAAGCCAAAATCTTTCGACCGGCTCCACCACAAATACGGGTAGGAAACATTGCCTTCGCCAAATTCGAAACCCTGCCCGCGAATCATCTGCAGATACTGCGCCGCACTCTTTTGCACGTGCATCGGATGACGGAACAACCAACGGATCACCCATGTATCAATGTAAGCCTCGGTGGATTCGGCGAACAGCAGATAGCCACCCGGTTTCAGCACTCGATAAAACTCGGCCAGGGCTTTTTCCTGCTCGACCAGATGATGGAACGTCTGATGGCAGAACAGCAGATCGACACTGGCGTCCGCCACATTGAGCGTCGCGCAGTCACTGCCGATCAGTTCCACCTCCAGATCCAGACGCGCCGCTTCTTCTCCGCTCAATTCAAGGCTGTGCGGGTCGGCATCAACGCCGATCAGGCGCTGTGGCGCAAAGGTCTGGCGCAGATGACCGAACGACTTGCCCTGGCCACAACCGGCGTCCAGCAGTACCGGGTTTTGCGGCAGTGCTTCACTGAACAAACCGCGCAAATCATTGATCGCCACCCGCAACACATGGTGCTGCCAGGTGTGGCTGCGCAGGAACCAGAAACCGAAGCGGGTTTCCTCGACGTAGCTGTCGCTCAAGTAGTTCATGTGGCGTCCTTTGCACAGAGTTCGGAAATCATCTTCAAGCGGCGGCGGGCTTCGCTGACGAACGGGTTGCGCTCATCCCAGGCGTAGCCGGCGAGGATCGAACAGATCATCCGACGGATTTCCGCCTGGCTGTCTTCATAAAAAATCACGTCCTGGAAAGTCCCGGCGTACCAGCCCTCGACGTAGCAGCGAAAGGTGTCGACGCCGCGCTTGAGTGGCTCGGCAAACTCGCCTTGCCAATCGACTGTTTCACCTTGCAACTGACGGTGCAAAACCGCTGCCGCCATGCTCGCCGAGCGCATGGCGATGGTCACGCCGGAGGAAAACACCGGGTCGAGAAATTCTGCCGCGTTGCCGAGCAAGGCAAAGCCCGGCCCGTGCAGGGTTTTCACGTTGGCGGCGTAACCGCCGAGCGTGCGTGCGGGGGTGTCCCACACAGCATTGTTCAGAACGCCGGCAAGGCTCGGGGTTTCGGTGATGAAGCTGCGCAGACAGGCATCCAGATCGCTGTCGCGACCCTTGAAATGTTCCTCGGCGGCGACCACGCCCACCGAGCAGCGTCCATTACTGAACGGGATCGTCCAGAACCAGACATCACGATGCTCCGGATGGGTGGTGACGAGGATTTTCTCGCGGTCGAACGCCGGGTTGTCAATGTGATCTTCGACGTGGGTGAACACCGCTTGGCGCACCGGGAAGTTCGACGGCGCTTCCAGATCCAGCAGTCGCGACAGCACACGACCGTAGCCGCTGGCATCGAGGACGAAATCCGCTTCGAGGCGATAGTCGCTGCCGTCCTCGCGACGCACATTCAGCTGCGGTTTCGTCCGGTCGAAATCGACGCTGACGATGGCGTCACCGTAGCGGATTTCCACGCCCTGCAACGCCGCTTGATCAGCCAGCAGTTTGTCGAAGTCGGCGCGTTGCACCTGGAAGGTGGTCGGTTTGCCGCCGGTAAAGGTGTCACCGAAATCGAAGGCGCTGTAACGCTCGCCCCAGGCGAATGCGGCACCGGTCTTGCGCTGGAAGCCCTCAGCGTTGACGGCATCGAGCATGCCGGCTTCTTCAACGAAATCCAGACAATGGCTGAGCAGGCTTTCACCGATCGAAAAGCGCGGAAAGTGCTGGCGCTCGATCACCAGTACATCGTGGCCCTTGCGCTTGAGCAGCGCGGCGGCGATGGCGCCGGACGGACCGGCGCCGATGATCACGACCTGACGGGATTCCATTTCAACGATTGGCACGTGAGCTCCGGGGCAAAGGATGTTGCAGATTCAAAGGTGCGCGATGCAGGCCGATCAGGGCCGGTAGCAGCGTCGCAATCAGGCCCATCAGCATCAGCGCGAAGTACAGCGCCGGGGTGATCAGCTGTTGTTGCAAGAGCAGATTGAGAAAGACGATTTCGCTCAGGCCGCGAATATTCAGCAGCACACTTTCGCGCCAGCGGCTTGCCCCCTCGAACGAAGCGCCGGCCCAGCCGAGGCCGAGCCAGTTGCCGAGCAGTTTACTGGCAATCGGCAACAGCAACAGCGCCGCCCATTGCAGCGGACCAAGGCTGGAGAGGGCACTGTGCACGTCGATCTGCACGATGCCGAAAGTCAGAATCAGCGGGATCGCCAGCCACGTCTGCAAACGGCTCATCCAGCGCGCCGGCAATGGCAGCACCAGCGGCACTTTCAGCGCGGCCATGCATAGCAGGTAGCCGATGCCGAAGATCAGTGCGTTGAGTTTGTAGTGCTCGGCCATTACCAACAGCGCAAAGAAACCGAGGCTGTAGGTCAGCGGTCGACGCGCACGCAACAGCTGCAACAGTAACGGCACAAGGGCGAGAGCCAGCGGCAGCAGCAGACTGCTCAGATGCAGACTGCCCTGGGCGAGGCCGAACAGCGTCCAGCAGGTCAGATCGATGAGGATCGCGGTCTGCACCAACCGGCGAGTGGCGGCGGGCGGATAATCGATGTGGCGCAGATACAGGTACAGCACCGGGATCGCGGTAATCGCGAACACCAGACCGATGGCCAGCGAGTTGAGCCACGGTTGCGCCGGCAGCAGCCAATAGGCAGCGGCCAGGCCACAGGCAAACGGCACGAGGAAACTCGGCACGGCGATTTTCACGCTCTGGCGATCGAGTTTCAGATCGATCACATCACTGAGGATATGCCCGAGCAGCAGGGCAAAACTCAGGCTGTAGAGGTTTTTCAGCCAGTCAGGCGCAATCAGTTGCGCGCCGCTGAGCTGCCAGCCCGGCTCGATCCAGAAGTACATCAGCAGCGGTAAGCCGAAGCTCGCCAGCAGCAATTGGCTGACGATCGGGATCAGGCCGAAGTGGCGCCCGATGCGCGTGGCCACGGCGAACAACGCCAGGGCCAGTAGCCAGAAAGCGGCGACCATCATGCCGCTGGCTCCGCGACGGCTGCCGTGTGTTCGTGGCGCCCGGCCCACGGTGCGAGCATGAAACTGAACGCCAGACCGAGGCTCACCGACAGCCCGAAGTTGCTCACCGCCGGGGTGCTGGAAACCGCCAGCAAACCGAACGACAGCCATGTCGTCACAGCCGCGAGCAACGTGCCGAGCAGGCTCACCGCCGCACCGCCGACCTGTTCGCGCATGAGAATCGCGTAGTCGACGCTGATCGCTGTGACCAGCAGCAGGCCGAACAGGCTGAACAGGGTCAGCGGCTGACCGAGCCAGCCGAGACTGGCGAGGCTGCACAACGCGGCGAGCAACGGCAGGGCAACGATGCGCAACGCACCGCCGAGACCGAACGGCAGCATCAGCACCAGCACGATCAACGCGCAAGAAGCGAGTTTCAGTTCAGCGGCGCTGATCTGCGTCGCGGCGAATACCTCGTTCAACTCACCGAGGCGATCGACCAGCGTCACCCCCGGCAAATCCAGTGCCTGCACGCGCAACAGTGCCGGGTTGTTCAGGCCTTGCAGGCTGGTCATTGCCGCTACGCCGTCTTCGCTGGGGCCGAGCCAGAGCGTGCGATAAGGCTCACCGAGCGGGCCGGCCAGTGCCGCGTCGATGTCTTCGGCGGGCACGGTCTGCAATTGCTGTAGTTCGGTTTGCAGCGCGGCGAGCGGCACGCCGAGGTCGAGCAGTGGCTGCCAGTATTGCGGCAGTTTGTTCAGCGCCTGACGTACCTGTTCTTGCTGGTTCGGTGGGCTGAGCAGTCGATCGAGGGCCAGATAGCCTTGCAGCTTGTCGAGGTTGACCAGTTGCTGCAGACGCTCGCTCAGCGCGGCCTGACGCTCGAGCAATTGCTGCTGATTGTCGGCGCGCACGAGGAAAAACTGGCTGGTCGGCTGATAGCCGGTGATGCGCGCGATGGTCTGCGCTTCGTCGGTCAGCTGTTGCGGTGCGCCGACCCATTGGCGAATGTCATTCTTGCTTTGCAGTTGTACTAGACCGCCCACGCAGAAAGCGATCAGCAGCGCCAGCAACACCGGCGTGCGCACGTGCTCGAGCAGTTTTTCACGCAGCGCAACCATGCGCTCGGCCAGCTGCAGCGGCCATTGCGCGGGGCGCAGTTCGACGTTATTCAGCAACGCCGGCAACAGGCACACCGCCGACAAATAGGCGCCGAGCAAGCCAGCGGCAGAGAACACCGCGATTTGCGTCAGCGCCGGGAACGGCGTCCACGCCAGTGCCAGATAACCGATGGCGCTGGTGATCAGGCTCAGGGTCAGCCCGGACAGCGTCAAACGCAACGCCGGCCAACTGCGCCAAGGCTTCAGGCTCCAGCTCTTCGACAAATAGTGCAGCGGGTAATCCACGGCCACGCCGATCAGGCTGGAGCCGAGCACCAGCGTCATCACGTGCATATGGCCGAACAGCGCCACACACGCCACCGCGCCGAACAGCATGCCGACCAGCACCGGCACGAACGCCAGCAACACGCGCCAGCGGCGGAAAGCGAGCAACAGCAGCAAGAGAATGCCGACCGTGGCACCGCCGCCGACCCAGGTCATTTCGCGCGCGGCTTGCTGCTGACCGTTGGCCGCGTAGAGCAAGCCGCTGGCGGCCAGCAATTGCACGTCGGATTTCGCCGCCTGCTCGCGACTGGCTTGCAGCAGTGCCGCGACTTGCAGCGGCAGGTTCATATCGAAAGCATTGCCGGTGGTGCGTGCACGCAGCAGCACCCAGCTCTTGCCGTCGGCATCGGCGATCAACGCACCGCTGCCGATGTCCAGTTGCACCGAGCCGTGCTGTGGTTGGCTGTTCTGGATGCGCCCGGTCAGGCCCAGCCAGTCATCCTGACTCGGCACCAGACTGAAACCGCTGAACGGATCGAACAGGGCCTGCACGCGTTGTTGAATGAATGCGTCGGGGTGTTCGATCAGCAGTTGCCGGTCGTCCTCCGAGAGCATCGCCAGTCGACCCTGCAGCAGTTGCGTGCGCAGCGCTGGCAGATCCGCCTGCAGGTTCCACTGCACTTTCTCGAACAGACCGCTGGCCTGCCACTGCTCGCCCAGCGTCTGCGCCATGGCCACCGCTTGCTGGCGATCGGCGTGGCCGACCAGCACCAGCATTTCGCGGTTGAGCGGCTCCTGCATGCGCTGCTCGGCGCGCTGTTCGAGGGCGTCGGGGTGGGTGCCGGGCACCAGTTCCATCAGGTTCGCCGACAATGGCGCACCGTCACGCCACTGCCAACCGGCCAGAGCGACGACCGCCAGCAGCAGAATCAGAAACAGCCAGGGCAGCCTGCGTTCACTCGGCAAAGTCATGTTGCTCCGCGTCGTTCAACGGTTGGCCAGCGGTGCTGTCCTGCATACGCAGCACGGTGCTGTCGCCCTGGGTTTCCAGCAGTTCGATGGTTTGCACCAGCGTGCCGCCGTCGATATTGATCTGATTGAACACTTGCTTGAGCAGCAGCGAGCGCGGGGTCAGCGTGAGTTTCCACTGCTGTGCATCGCCGCTCAGGGCCAGTTCGAAATCGCGTTGCAGGCCACTGCTGTCGCCTTGCAGCACGGCGAGGAACAAACGGTTCTGCTCGGCCCCGGCGCTCTTGTTCGGCAGCAGTTGCCAGCCGTTGCCGTCACGCCGGGCGATGCCCTTGGCGGTGATGCGATAGTCCTGTTGCAGCGGGGTCTTCAGCAGCCAGAGCAGGCCGTGGTTTTTCGCCAGAACAAAACTGCCCTTGCTGATCAGCGGCTGCGGTAATGCACGCAGGTGTTTTTCCTGAATGAACTGACCGTGGATCACGTCCGGTTTCGCCAGTTGCTCGCTCAGTTGTTGCAAGTCGAAGGCGTTGGCCAGAGAGGACATCACCAGTAGCGCCAGTACGCTCAAGCCTTTAACAAAAGCATTCATCGCAGCATCCTTTCCACGGCATCGGTGAAGACCTTCGGCGAAGCCAGTTGCATCTCGCGGCTGCTGACTTCCACTGCCACTTGCACCGAGCTGGCGCGAGTCAGGCGTTCGCCGCTGTGCAGGTCGGTGATCAGGTAATTGATCTTCAGACGGTTTTCCCATTCGACCAGACTGGCGCGCACATTCAGGCGCTGACCGAACACCGCGCCGCGCACATAGCGCAATTGCAGGTCGATGATCGGCCAGGCGAACCCTGACTCGACCATGTGCGTGTAGTTGTGGCCGATCTTGTCGAGCAGCGCGCAACGCGCCACTTCCAGATACTTGACGTAATGGCCGTGCCAGACGACGTGCATGGTGTCGACGTCGAAAAACGGTACGAGGATTTCGGTGTCGGCGTGAAGCACTCCGGCGCTACGCATGCAGCCTCCAGTGTTGTGCGGCGATGCGTTGCAGGCACAGACGCAGCTCGCCTTCCAGGGCGCGGTCTTCGATCACCGGCGGGAAGTCCTTGGCCAGTTCTGCGTGCATCGCCGCCAGCGACGGCGGCAACGGTCGCGCGTCTTCGGCCTGAGCGCGCAGCCACACGCCTTGGTTGGCGGCGAGCAGGGTGGCGGCGGCGACTTGTTCGGTCAGCTCCAGCACGCGGATCGCGTCGCGGGCGGCGATGGTGCCCATGCTGACTTTGTCCTGGTTGTGGCACTCGGTGGAGCGCGAGAACACACTGGCCGGCATGGTGTTTTTCAATGCTTCGGCGGTCCACGCGCTGGTGCCGATCTGCACGGCTTTGAAGCCATGGTTGATCATTGCCCGGTCCGCCGGAGCACCGGAGAGGTTGCTCGGCAGGCCGTGGTTGTAGCGTTCGTCGACCAGCAGCGCAAGTTGCCGATCCAGCAGGTCAGCAACGTTGGCCACCAGGTTTTTCAGGCTGTCCATGGCGAACGCGATATGCCCGCCGTAGAAGTGCCCACCGTGCAGCACGCGCTCGGCTTCGGCGTCGATGATCGGGTTGTCGTTGGCGCTGTTCAGTTCGGTTTCGATGAATGAACGCAGCCAGTTCAGGCTGTCGGCCAACACGCCGAGCACGTGCGGGGCGCAGCGCAGCGAGTAGCGATCCTGCAAGCGATGCAGTGGCGCGGTCGGCGCGTCGATCGCCAGATCCTTGCGCAGCCACGCGGCAACCTGCATTTGCCCCGGATGCGGTTTGGCGGCGAACAGACGTTCGTCGAAGTGCTCCGGATTGCCTTGCAGCGCGACCACGTTAAGCGCGGTGATGCGCGTGGCCAGTTGCAACAGATAGTCGGCACGGGCGAAAGCGAGGCAGGCGAGACCGGTCATTACGGCGGTGCCGTTCATCAGCGCCAGCGCTTCTTTCGGGCGCAGTACCAGCGGTGTCCAGCCGAGTTCACGATGCACATCGGCAGACTGGCGGCGTTCGCCACGGAACATCACTTCACGCTCGCCGGAAAGTGTCGCGGCAACGTAGGACAGCGGCGTCAGATCGCCACTGGCGCCGACCGAACCTTCCTCAGGGATAAGCGGCAGGATGTCGTATTCGAGGAACGCGTGCAGACGCTCCAGCAATTCCACGCGCACCCCGGAGACGCCGTGACACAACGACTGCAAACGCGCCGCCAACACCGCGCGGGTGGCTTGCGCGTCGAGCAGTTTACCCAGCCCGCAACCATGGAAGGTGTAGAGGTGACGCGGCAGCGCCTCGACGTGATGCAGCGGCACCGCGACCACGCAGGAGTCGCCGTAACCGGTGGTGACGCCATAGATCACGCCTTCCTTGTCCAGCAGCGAATCGAGGAACCGCGCGCCCTTGGCGATGCGCTCGCGATAGTCGGCGTCGCTTTGCAACTGCACGGGCGCCTGACGGTTGGCCAGGGCCAGCACGTCTTCGATGCGCAAAGGGCGTTCGCCGAAGGTTACCGGCTCATGGGTTGGCGTCGTCATCGGTCTTCCAGAAAGGGTAAAAGTTGAACCATTGTTGCGGCGCTTCGAGGCAATAGTGACTCAGGCGCTGCGCATAGCGGGTGGCCCACTGATGAATGACCTGCTCGCGCTCGCTGCGCTTCCACACCACGGCGTCGGCGAAGGGCTCGAGAGTCAGGCGATAGTGTCCGTCCGGTTGCTTGAGGCACATCAGCAGATTGACCGGGCATTTGAGCAGGCCGGCGAGCAGCCACGGGCCTTGCGGGAACGGCGCCGGGTGGCCGAGAAAGTCCACGGTTACGCTGCGCCCGCCGTGCAGCGGCACGCGGTCGCCGGCAATCGCCAGCCACTCACCGCGCTCCAAGCGTTCGTGCAGTTGCAGCATGATCACCGGGTCCAGTTCGCTGACTTGAATCAGGCGCAGATTGGTCGCCCCGGCCTCGCCCAGCAAACGGTTGAATTGCTCGGCGTGCTTGGTGTGCACCAGCACGTTCATGGTGACCTTTTCGCCGATCTCCGCCAGTGCGCGACAGACTTCCAGATTGCCCAGGTGCGCACCGACCAGCAGTTGTCCGCGACTGCCGCGCAGCTGATTGCGCAGCAGCGCCGGGTCGATGATTTCGATCTGTTCGATGCGCAACTTGCCATTCCACACATCGAGCTTGTCGAGCATCGAATCGGCGAACGCCATGAACTGACCGAACACCCGCCAATGAGTGGGGCGTAAATCTTCGCGCTGACTCCACGCCGCCAAACGCTGCTGGTATTGCCAGGCGCTGCGCCGTGCGGTGCGGCCAAACAGGAAAAAGTACAGGACGATGCCGTACAGCAACGGACTGAGCAGGCGTCGGCCAAGGACCTTGGCGGCGAACGCGGTGAATTTCATCAACAGAAAGCTGCCGCGTTCTTCGCGGTCGGCCCAGTGCTGCTTGTCGGCTTCGCCGCTCATGCGCGCCACCGCCGCCAGAGGATCACCGGGAAGCGCAGCAACATGCCGAGAAACAGCCGTGTGTGCATGCTGGAAATCAGTGCGTTGTCGTGGAACAGACGGAAGTGCGACACACCGTCCAGTGGATAATGCACGCTGGTTTGCAGCCAGCGCATCGGCTGATTGCGCCACGACAGACGCACGAGAATGTCCGAGTCGAAATCCATGCGCTTGCCGACTTTTGCCGAGTCGATCACCGCCAGCGTCGGGGCCAGCGGATAGACGCGAAACCCACACATCGAATCGCGGATCTGCAGCGACAGCGTGTTGATCCAGACCATGACATGAGTCAGGTAGCGCGCGTACAAACGACCTTTCGGCACGCTCTCGTCGAACAGCGGAAAACCGCAGATCATCGCCTCGGGATGGGCGCGGGATTCATCGACGAAACGGGCGACATCGTGCAAATCGTGTTGCCCGTCGGCATCGACCTGCAGCGCATGGCTGAAACCCAATAGTGAGGCTTCGCGCAAACCGGTCATCACCGCGCCGCCCTTGCCCTGATTCGCGGTCAGGCGTACCAGATGCACGTTGTCGCGCTCGGCCAGTGCGTCGAGCACTCTGGCGCAAGATGGCGTGCTGGCGTCGTCCACCAGAATGCACGGCAGACCTTGCGCGAGCAGAGCCTCGACCACGGTGCCGATCGCAGTTTCGTGGTTATAAACCGGGATCACGGCACAAGGATTATGCATACGTTTTCTCCACTGGAAGACCGCGATCCCTGTAGGAGTGAGCCTGCTCGCGATTGAGTGCGCAGCACTCACCAAGGTCAACCATGCTCTACACCCAAAAGAATCCGCCCACTGGAACAGGTCGCCGTGTCATTGCGATAAGCGAAATACAATTTGCCGCGCTCAGGATCAAAGCGCAGGTGCAGCTGAATTTCATCCCCAGGCCGCACCAATTGCTGGAACTTCAGCACTTCCATCCCGGCAAACGGACCGCTCAGGTTGAGCAATTGGCGACCGAGGTTCAGTGCCCATTCCACCTGCACCACGCCGGGCAGGACCGGGGCTTTGGGGAAGTGGCCGCTGAAATAGGCCAGGTCCGGTGGCACGCTCAGTTGCAGGCTCCACTCGCCAGTGGTCTCGACTTGTTCCAGCACTTCGGGCGCTTTCGCTCGCGGGGCCATCAGCAGCGCTTCGATATCGGCCTGCGGCAGTTTGCCTTGGCTGTTCAACGGTAATTGCCGCACCAGCCGCCAACGTCGCGGTAAAGCCAGGGCTTCACAGTGTTGGCGCAAATGCTGGCGCAGGGTTTCGGTCAGGCTGCGGCGACCGTGCTCACGCAAGGCAAACAGGCCGGCCTCGCTGAGCACCAGTAGAGCACCGAGAGAGGCGCGATTTTCCTGGACCACGCCCAAGCGCGCTTCGGCGACCCAGTCGTGGGCAACCAAGGCTTGCTCAAGCATGGGCAGCGAGATGCGTTTTTCTTCCAGTTTGACGATCCGGTCCAGCCGTCCGAGCAGTTCGAAGCGGCCATCGGTGCCGATGCGCGCGGCGTCAGCGCTGTGCTCGACGTGCCCGGCAGGCAAGTAAGGTGAGGCGATCAGCAGGGCGCCGTCGCTGTCCTGGCTCAGTTGGACGCCGGCGAACGGTTGCCACAGTTGTTCGCCCTGACGCCAGGCGATACCGCCGGTTTCCGAGCTGCCGAGGATTTCCGTCGGCCATTGCTGCAAGCGTTGCTGCAGACTTTGCGCAGCTTCGACCGGCAACGCACCGCCGGAGGAAAACACCCGGCGCACGGCGCTCAGGGCCGGCCAGTCGAGGTTGTCGCCCATACGTTTGAGCAACGCCGGGCTGGCCACCCACGCAAAGGCTGGATGTTCACGGCTGGCACGCTGCAAGTCTTCGGGGAACGCCAGTTGCTTGCGCACAAACGGGCGCCCGGCACACAGCGGCCACAGCACGCGAAACAGCAAACCGTAAATATGCTGGGTGGCGACGCTGCCGATGATGCAGGCCTCACCGAGATCCGCGCCCCACAACTGTTCCAGTGCTTCGACCTCGTTGGCCAGTTGGCGCAGGGTTTTGTCGATGCGCTTCGGCTCGCCGCTGGAGCCGGACGTGCACAGACTCAGGCGGCACTGGTCGAGGTCCAGTGCGGCACCGGCTAGCGGCGGCTGCTGAACGTCGCTCAGTTGCGCGTCATCGGTTTGATCCGTCAGCCACAGATCGACCTCAGCCGACCAGCGCTGGCGGGTTTGCGCTTGCAGGTCCGATGGCAGCAGAACACTCACGCCTGCACGCCATGCACCCAGCAAAGCGATGGCCAGTTCGGCAGCATCTTCCAGGTGCACAGCCAGGCGCTTCACGCTCTGAGCTTGCAGGCCGGCGGCAACGCTCAGGGCCTGTTCGCACAGCTGCGCGTGATCGAGGGCCGGTGCGTGGCTGATCACTCGCGCCGGCACAGGCTTGAGCAACAACTGCTCAAGTTTTATCCAGTTCATGTACGGCCTCTTACCCGTTGTCGTATCAGCCATTCAATGGCAAACATCAGGCCGATCAATCCATAGGAGATCAGGCCGGTGTACAACATCCACCAATTCAGCGGCGCCCACAGGGTCAGCAGGGCGGCGCATAAACCGTTGCAGAAGAAAAACACGCTCCAGGCCACGGTGACCTTGCGCGTATAGCGGATCGCGATGTCCGGCAGCTCTGGCTCACGCAAGCGCGCCAGGCGCTCGACCATCGGCGGGCCGTATTTCAGGCTCAGGCTGAACAGCACCAGCATGAAACCGCTGATCAGCACCGGGTACCAACGCAGCAACAGCGGGCTGTCGAACAGCGCCAGCAGCAGGCAAAAGGCGATGGCCACGCCGGCCATCCACAGGCTGCCTGGCTTGCGCTCGCCGGTCAGTGCCCGCGCCAGCCACAGGCTGCCCAGCAGCAGACCGAACTGCCAGGGGGCAAAATGCTCCATGCCGAAATACACCGCAAAGGGGTACAGCAGACCGGCCAGCAGCAGGCCCAGGCCGATCAATCGGCTCATGCGGCCGGTTGAACCAGACGGTAGACCGCCTCGACCACGTCGCCGACCGTGCGCACCGATTTGAATTCTTCGGCGGCGATTTTCTTGCCGGTCTGGCGTTTGATGTGATCGATCAGATCGACCGCGTCGATGCTGTCGATTTCCAGATCCTGATACAGGTTGGAGTCCAGGCTCACACGGGCCGGATCCAGTTCGAACAGCTCGACCAAGGCATCGCGCAGGGTGTTGAAAATATCGTCACGAGTTTGCATGGTCCGGTCTCAAGCTGCCTGTTTTGCCGTGACGAACGCCGCAAGGCTGGCCACGTTGGTGAAATGGTTACGGGTGTCTTTGGCGTCGGCATCGATCTTGATGCCGTATTTTTTCTGGATGGCCAGACCCAGTTCCAGCGCGTCGACGGAATCCAGGCCCAGGCCTTCGCCGAACAGCGTTTGTTCGTCGCCGATGTCGTCGACGCTGATGTCTTCGAGGCCGAGGGCGTCGATGATCAGCAGTTTGATGTCACGCACCAGGCTAGGGGTGTTCAGATCGCTCATCTTCGGCGAGCTCCTTAATAAAATATGAGTGCAAATAATCGTTGAGCTTGCGCGAGGCTTGCGGTGCAGGGCCTTGTGCGGCGAAGGCTTGTGGGTCTATATCGGCCCCAACGCGAAAACTGAAGTGCACGCGGCGGCTGGGGATCCGGTACCAGGGTTCGGCTTTGGTCAATGTCGTCGGGCTGACCTTGATGATCACCGGCGTGAGGGTTTTCGCACCGCGCAGGGCAATCGCCGCAGCGCCCCGATGAAAGGCCGGCGCCTGCCCCGGCTGGGTGCGCGTGCCTTCGGGAAAAATGATCAGGGTCTGGCCGTTTTGCAGGGATTGGGCGGCGGCATCGAGCATGTCCATGCTGCCGTCGTTGCTGATGTATTCGGTGCGGCGCAGCGGGCCACGGGTGAAGGGGTTTTCCCACAGGCTTTTCTTCACCACGCAATTGGCCTGGCGCACCAGACCGATGAGGAACACCACGTCGATCAGCGACGGGTGGTTGGCGATGATCATCTGCCCGGGGCGACCGAGACGCTCGGCGCCTTGAATGTCATAGGTCAGGACTCCAGTGCGGGCCATGAACCGGACGAAAAACCAGAATAGCCGGCTGACGGTCTGCCGCGCGCGTTGGCGATGCACAACGGCGTCACCGGGCAGGCAAGCCAATAGCGGAAACACCAGCACACGCAGGCACAGCCCGCCTAGCCCGAACAGGGCGAAGCTTGCGGCGGTGGCCAGCAGGCGCCAGTAGTAGGCATCGCGGTTTTTTTCGGTCACGGGTTGCGTTGCCAGGTCCATACACGATTTTTCCAGGCATGTTGGCAATGGGTTTGCTGGCCGAGCAGGGTTTGCAACAGGTTGAGCGCGTGGGGCCAGTGCGCTTTTGACCGTGTTTTTGTGGTGCTGTTCAGGGTCAGCCGCCAGTCGGTACCGGGGGTGAGCAAAAGACCGAGTGCATAGGGAAACGGCACGTCATCGATCCACGCCGAATAGGCTTCGGGCGGTTGTTCTTCGGTGATCACCAGCAGCACTGCCGGAGCGCCTTCGTTGAGCAGCGCCGCCGCTTCGAGCATGCCGTGCTCAAGGCCGTCGCCGGCCGCGGCGAGGGCGGTCATTTCGCTGGTTTCGCCACGCATGATCGACCACAGACCGATGATCGCGTTGTGTACGGACAGGCTGAACTGGGTCGGCGACAGCGGCTGTTCGGTCGCCAGATCACTGAGGATGTCGTAAGTCCGTGGGGTTTCACCGTGGCGCGAGACGAACACCAGCGGCAGGCTGTCCCGCCCGTCGGCCAGGGGCCAGCCAACGCTGAACGCCATGCGTGCCAGACGACTGAGGCGGCGGCGCTGCATGGCCGGTAAAAACGACACATCGGGCGCGGCATCACTGCGCTGGAGTACGACCGGTTGTCGGCTCCAGGCCTGCCAGGCGTCCACGCTGTCGAGGCCAGGGGCCCACGCGCGCCATTGGGCGATGTTGAAGTTGATCACGGACATTCATCCCGCCCCTGCAGGCTTTTGTTGACGCATTGAATCGCCAAAGCCGCAGCAGGCTTGACGTGGCGCTTGGCGCCGGGTGGCGCGCATTATCCCGGTGCGACGAGTGTGTAGCAAATGCTGGTTACATTTTGCGCAACGAAATGTACCGAGTGGTTCGCAAGAAAACTGTCACTTGGCCATTATCCAGATCGTGAGCGGCTTGTCTGTCGGGAATCTCGGCGATCAATGGCGGCGATTGCCCTATCTGTCCGCGGATATTTGCACCTGACTTTGTAGTCCGTGTCCGTGAAGGTAGCGAAGCGAGGTCGAGCGCATCTACACTCGGTCATTCTTTGATACACGGAGGTTTGGTCATGCGGCGCGTGGTGTTCAATCAGAAAGGTGGCGTAGGCAAGTCGAGCATTGCCTGCAATCTGGCGGCCGTCAGCGCCAGCGAGGGTTATCGCACGCTGTTGGTCGATCTCGATGCCCAGGCCAACTCCACTCAGTATCTGACCGGGCTCACCGGCGACGACATTCCGATGGGTATTGCCGACTTCTTCAAGCAAACCCTGTCTTCCGGGCCGTTCTCGAAGAAGAATCAGGCGGACATCTACGAAACGCCGTTCGACAACCTGCACATCATCACCGCGACGGCCGAGCTGGCCGACTTGCAGCCCAAGCTTGAGGCCAAGCACAAGATCAACAAACTGCGTAAGTTGCTCGATGAGTTGTCCGAGGATTACGACCGCATCTATCTCGATACGCCGCCAGCGCTGAATTTTTATGCGGTATCGGCGCTGATTGCCGCTGATCGCGTGCTGATTCCTTTTGATTGCGACAGTTTCTCGCGCCAGGCCCTGTATGGGCTGATTGCTGAAATCGAAGAATTGAAGGATGACCACAACGAAGGTCTGGAAGTCGAAGGCATCGTGGTCAACCAGTTCCAGGCCCGGGCGAGCCTGCCGCAACAGATTCTCGATGAATTGATTGCCGAAGGTCTACCGGTGCTGCCGGTGTACCTGACCAGTTCGGTGCGTATGCGCGAATCACACCAGGCCAGCATGCCGCTGATCCACCTTGACCCGCGCCACAAGCTGACCCAGCAGTTCGTCGAACTGCATAACTTGCTCGAAGATCACTGATTCCCTGAGCTCCGCAAATCCACTGTAGGAGTGAGCCTGCTCGCGATAGCGGTGTGTCAGTCAAATCGATGTCGACTGGACGGACGCCATCGCGAGCAGGCTCACTCCTACAATTGGATTTGTGTTGGCTCAGATACCCTGGCTACGCAGCCACGCCATCAGCTGCGGCAACGGAAACGCGCCACTCTGCCGCGCCACTTCCTTTCCGTTCCTGAAAAGAATCAGGCTCGGAATCGAGCGAATCCCCAACTGCGCCGACAACTGCTGATTGGCCTCGCTATCAAGCTTGGCCAAGCGGCACTTGCCGGCCAGCTGCGCCGCCGCCTGCTCGAACACCGGCGCAAACGACTTGCACGGCCCACACCACTCCGCCCAGACATCCACCAACAGCGGCAGATCGCCTTTGATCTGGCTGGAGTAATCACCTTGCTTGAGTTCGAACGGTTTGCTCAACAATACGGGGGATTTGCAGCGCCCGCACTTGGGCTGATCCGCAAGGCGCTCGGCGGGGATGCGGTTGAGGCCGTTGCAGGAGGGGCAGGGGATGAGGAGTGGGGTGGTCATATTCGGCTCGTTGGCGTTCAGCGTTTCGTACGACTTATCTGGAGCCGTACGAACTGTTTATCAAGATGAGGCGTTGGCACTCAGGAAGAACAACTGATCTCCAAATGCTTGCCCCACTCCGGCGGCCGCTCCGCATAAGCCTCCATCCCCGGCTGCTCTTCAAACGGTTTGCTCAACACCGCGTGCAGCCGGCGTACCTCTGAGTAATCGCCTTGCTCAGCCGCATCGATGGCTTTTTGCGCCAGGTAATTGCGCAGGATGTATAGCGGATTGACCGCATGCATGCGGGTGCGGCGCTTTATCTGATCGCCATCGCCATCGCCATCGCCATCGCGGGCGACTCGGGCGACGTAGCGTTCACCCCAGGCATCGAAGCCTTGGATGTCGACGAAGTCATCACGTAGGCGGGCGACGGTCTGTTCGGCCGATTCTTCACCGAGTCGGCGGAAGAACAGCGTGTAATCAACGCCGCTGTTCTGCATCAGTTGCAGCAGGTTTTCCAGCAGCTTCTGGTCATCGTCCTCGGCCGTGGTGAAACCGAGGCGGCGGCGCATCAGGTCGAGGTAATGCGCCTGAAACATAGGCAAGTACAGGCCGAGGCTTTCGCGCAGGGCTTCGACGCTGATGAACGGCGTCAATGCCTGCGCCAGCGCGCTGAGGTTCCACTGGCCGACCGGCACTTGATTGCTGAACGAGTAGCGCCCCTGATCATCCGAGTGGTTGCAGATGAAGTTGGCGTCGAAATCGTCAAGGAAGGCGAACGGGCCGAAGTCGAAGGTGATGCCAAGGATCGACATGTTGTCGGTGTTCATCACGCCGTGGCAGAAACCATAGGCCTGCCACTTGGCGATCAGTTCGGCGTTGCGCTCGACGATTTCGCGGAACATCGCCAGATAAGGCTCCGGCTGCTCCAGACATTCAGGGAAGTGCATCGCCAGAACGTGCTCGCCGAGCTGCTTTTGCTGCTCGGGGCGCTTGGTGTAATAGAAATATTCGAAATGGCCGAAGCGGATGTGGCTCGGCGCCAGACGCAGGACCATCGCCGCGCGTTCCTGCTTTTCGCGCCAGACCGGGGTGTCGGAGCCAATCACGCAGGCTGCCCGCGAGGACGGAATGTTCAGCGCGTACAACGCTTCGGAGGCGAGGAATTCACGGATCGACGAACGGAGTACCGCTCGGCCATCGCCCATGCGCGAAAACGGCGTCTGCCCGGCGCCCTTCAGGTGCAGGTCCCAATGCTCGCCGGCCGCGTTGTATACCTCGCCCAACAATAAACCACGGCCATCGCCCAGTTGCGGCGTGTAGCCGCCGAACTGATGCCCGGAATAGACCATCGCCCGCGGTTCGGCATCGGCCCACAGCTTGTGGCCGCCAAACAGTTCGGCAAATTCGTTGGTTTCGGCAGTCGCCGGGTCGAGATCCAGCAAGGCCAGCGCCGCCGGGCTGGCGACGACCAGACGCGGATTGTCGATCGGCTCGGGCAGCACGTGGGCGGAGAACGCGTCGCCCAGGCGGGCGAAGCGATTGTCGAAGGTCAGTTCGTCGAGGGCTTTCAAGGGCCGGCTCCAGCAGAATGTCCGAGCATTCTGCTGGGAATAGACCGGTTAGTCGAGTTTGGCCGGCGGCGGCTCTTGCCGCGGTTTCTGATCGTCGGCGACCGGCACGATGGTTTTCGTTTCCGGCTCAATCGGCACCATCTTGTATTCCTGACCGTGGAGGTTCTTCAGGTACACCTCCATCTGGCGGAACGAGATGTTGATGTGCTGCTTCTTGAACTCGCGGTTGATGAAACGGTTGACCTCATCGAGCACCGGGTTACGGTCGCCGAGATCGCGCACGTGCATGCGCAACTCGTGGTCGAGGGTGCTTTCGCCGAAGTTGAGGAAGTACACGTGCGGCTCAGGTTCTTTGAGTACACGCGGGTTTTCGCGGGCAGCCTTGAGCAGCAGTTCCTTCACCAGATCCAGATCGGAGCCGTAGTCGACACCAAGTTTCAGCGTCACGCGGGTGATGGTGTCGGTCAGCGACCAGTTGATCAGTTGCCCGGTAATGAACGTCTTGTTCGGGACAATGATGTCCTTGCGGTCGAAGTCGGTGATGGTCGTGGCACGGATGCGGATCTTGCTCACCGTGCCCGACAGGTTGCCGATGGTGATGGTGTCACCGATCCGCACCGGGCGTTCGAACAGAATCATGATGCCGGAGATGAAGTTCGCAAAGATCTCCTGCATACCGAAACCGAGGCCGACCGACAGCGCCGCCACCAGCCATTGCAACTTGTCCCAACTGACGCCGAGGGTCGACAGGGTCGAGACGAAGCCGACACCGGCGATCACATACGACAGCAACGTCGTGGTCGCGTAGGCACTGCCCTGAGCCAGATTGAGCTTGGACAGCACAAACACTTCCAGCAGACCGGGCAAGTTACGCGCGAGGGCGAAGGTGATGCCGATGATGATCAGCGCGCCGAGCATGTCGCCGATGCTGATCGGCACCATGCTCATGTTGGCGCCGGTGCCGCTGGTGTATTCGTAGAGGGTGATGTTGTCGAGGTACGAGAACACCGAAATCAGATCCGACCAGACCCAGTACAGCGCCGCGATGAAGCCGCCGAGCAGGGCCAGACGGATCAGGCGCAGGGACTGCTCGTTGACCTTTTCGATGTCCAGCGTCGGCTCTTCGATCACCGCTTCGCCATCGCCGGCTTCTTTCGCCGCCTGACGTTTGGCCAGGGCGCGCTGATAGGCCAGACGTCGCGCGGCAACGCTCAGACCACGGACGAACGTAGCTTCGATCACCAGCCAGAACATCAGCAGGTACAGGGTGTTGATCAAGCGGTCGCTGAGCTTCAGCGCGGTGTAGTAGTAGCCGAAGCACACCGCCACGAACAACGCGATCGGCAGCAGGGTGAACATCACGCCGACGGCTTTGCGGAACAGCGAAGTGTTCTCGTGGGCCGGGCTGCTGATCAGCAAGCGACTGAGCAGCCACGCCATCAGGGCATAGCAGGTCAGCACCACCGGCATGCCGAGCACGTCGTCTGCCAGTGCGGCCGGCTGCAATTCGGCGACGGCAACAATGGTCACCAGCGCCATGACCACCAGGCCCAGTCGACGGATCCAGCCTTGCAGGAACTCGACCTGCGGCTTTTCCCAACGGAAGTGCAGTTCTGCCACACCACCCGGCGCGAGAATCCGGTAAGCGGTGTAGAACACCAGCCACGCCTGCCCCATTTGCAGCAGTGCTGCGCCCATATTGGCGTTCTGTCCACGGGCATCGATTTGCAAGGCCAGGCCGCAGAGCGCCAGGCCCAATGCCACCGGCATCGCCAGCAGAATATTGATCAGAATCGCCTGCGGGGTGTGCCATTGACTGTCGCGTTTGAAGTGACCGATGTCCTGGTGAACCTTGTTCAGCCGCGCGTACAGATTCTTGCGCCGCCATAGCAATGCACCGATCAGTAGCGCCAGCGGCAGGAACAGCAACGGCCGCTGGATCAGACCGTCTGTCAGCTCACTCAGGCTGGAGGCCCACGGCAGGGTGTCGACCTGACGTTTCAGGCGTTCCGGCACCGCGCGCATCCATTCCAGGTCCAGGGGCTTGTTGCTTGGAATCCAGAACATCTGCTCATCCAGCGTTGCGCGCAGGCTCTGTGCGGTGCTCAGCAGTTGTTTCTGGTTGAGCTGCAGGGTGATCGACTCGTTGAGCATGGCGCTCAGTTCGCGGTTCAACCGCTCCAGCAGATCGGCGCGGGTGTTGGCCAGGTCCAGCAGGTTTTTGCGCAATTGCGGCGTGACCTGCTCCGGCGGCTGCGTGGAGAGCAGGTTGTCGACATAGGCGGCGGGATTACTCAGTTGCTCACGCTGCTGGCTGACGTCGAATTGCCACAAGCGAATGTCGGCGATCTGATCGGCCAGATCGCGGTCGACCTTGAGGCGCGGCAGGGCTTGTTTCTGCTTATAGAGAATCTTCGACAGCAGCAGGCTGCCCTTGAGCACGCTGATCTGCTCGTCCAGCGCTGAATCGCTTTGGGTCAGGCTGTCGAGCTGTTGTTTGGTCTGCAGATTCTGCTGGGTGACTTCGTTGAGGCGGTCAGTGCTTTTGAGCAGGTAGTCGGAGAGCTTGAGGTTGGCCGTGCTTTCGATGGCCAGCAGACTGCTGCTCCCGGCCTTCTGCGCTTCGATCGACTGTTGGGTAACGGTTTCCTGCGACTGCGCCAGACGCTTCTGGTTGATCAGGGTTTGCAGTTCCTGGATCTCGCGGTCGAGGCGATCGGACTTCTCCGAAAGCAAGTCATGCTGAGCGTTGCCCAGATCCTGCAACTGGCTGTTGCCGGCCAGCTCCTGACGACGCAGCGGAATCAGCGCATTCAGCGCCGCCAGTTCGGCGTTCAACTGGTCGCGCTGCTCGGCGGTGACGGTTTTACCCGCGTCCTTGCCGGACTTGAGGATGTTGTTGATCTGCTGGATGCGCGTCTGGCTGGCGGATATCTCCGCTTGCGCGCGCTCGGGGCGAGTCTGCGCGGTGATGATCAGGCTGTTAGCGTCGGCGAGAGCTTTTTGCAGGTCACTTTGCTGAGTCGAGCGATCGGTGAGGATCTGTTCCAGTTGCTGAATCGACTCCTTGGGAAAACGCTGCGCTACCGACACCACCGCGTTGGCTTTGAGGCGGGCCAGCTCGCGGGTGTTTTCAATGGTCTGCTTGGGGGCGGTCGCCAGTTGCTGCTTGAGATCGATCAGTTTCTGTTCGTAATCACGCTGATTGTTCAGCTGATTGAGCGTGTTCTGCAGGACGGTCTGCAGGGTCTTCTTATCGGCATCCGGCAGTTTGCTGTCGGCGAGTTTGTCCAGGCTGGCCTGCACGGCGTCGCTGGACGGCGGTTCGGCGGCGTAAATCGGGCCGACAGTGAGACTCAGGCCCAGCAGGGCCGCGGCGAAAAAGGAGCGCAGGGTAGGCATAGAGACCGGTCAAGCAAGTGAGAGTGGACGCAGTTTAGAGGAAGAGCCCGGGGCCCGGGCGACTTCCTTCGGGGAATCTGACGCCCACTTTGCCGATCTTGTTCCCGTCCATGACCGCAACCGTCCAGTGAGTGTTGTTCCACTCCACCTGGTCGCCAACGATCGGTGCACCACCGACCTTGTGGGCAATGAACGCGCCCAGGGTCATGTCCGGATCGATGCCCTCGGCCGGCAGGCCATACAGCGCTGCAACCGCTTTAAGCTGGGCGTCTCCTTCGAGTACAAAATCGCCGAAGAAACGCAGATCGAGGCCACGTTGCGGCGCCTGGCTGAACAGTTTTCCGAGGGCGCCGAGGTTGTGTTCATGGCCGATAACGCACAGTAAATCATCGACTTCCAGCACCGTACTACCCGACGGATGGAGCAGTTGCTGGCCACGAAACAGTGCCGCGATGCGCGTGCCTTCGGGCATTTTCAGTTCGCGCAGGGGCGAACCGATGCACCATTTCTCCGCGCCCAGCTTGTACACGAACAGCTCCCACTCGCTGGTGACGTGGACTTCCAGTGCGGCCCGGGAAATCGGCGCCGGCTCTGGCGGCACGGTCACCTTCAATAGCTTGGCGACCCACGGCAGGCTCGTACCTTGCACCAGCAGTGACACCAGCACGATGAAGAACGCGAGGTTGAAATACAGCTGCGCGTTCGGCAGCCCGGCCATCAGCGGGAACACCGCGAGAATGATCGGTACCGCGCCGCGCAGGCCGACCCAGGAAATAAAGGCTTTCTCGCGACCGTGGAAGGCCTTGAACGGCAGCAGGCCGACCATCACCGACAGCGGCCGCGCAAACAGAATCATCCATAGCGCCAGACCGAGAGCGGGCAGGGCGATCGGCAACAAATCGTGCGGCGTCACCAGCAGCCCCAGCACCAGGAACATGCCGATCTGCGCCAGCCACGCCATGCCGTCGAGCATGTGCAGAATGCCGTGACGGCTGCGCACCGGGCGGTTGCCGATGACCAGACCGCACAGATACACCGCAAGGAAGCCGCTGCCGTGCAAGGCGTTGGTCAGGGCGAACACCACCAGGCCGCCGGCGATCACTAGAATCGGATACAACCCCGCAGCGAGGTTGATACGGTTGACCAGTTGCAGCATCAGCCAGCCGCCACCGAGGCCGATCACGCCGCCGATGCCGAACTCGCGGATCAGGTGCGTCAGCAGGCTCCAGTGCAATCCGGTCTGGCCGCTGGCGAGCATGTCGATCAGGGTCACGGTGAGAAACACCGCCATCGGGTCGTTGCTGCCGGATTCGATTTCCAGGCTGGCCGTCACCCGTTCGTTCAGGCCTTTGCCGCCGAGCAGCGAGAACACCGCCGCTGCGTCGGTTGAGCCGACGATGGCGCCGATCAGCAGGCCCTGAATCAGGTTCAGATCGAACAACCATGCTGCCGCCATGCCGGTCAGCCCGGTAGTGATCAATACCCCGACCGTGGCCAGCGACAGTGCTGGCCATAACGCGACGCGGAAACTCGACACCCGCGTGCGCAAGCCACCGTCGAGGAGGATCACCGCGAGAGCGAGGTTGCCGACCAGATAGGCCGTCGGGTAGTTATCGAAGATGATCCCGCCGCCATCGACCCCGGCGGCCATGCCGACCGCGAGAATAATGACCAGAATCGGGATGCCGAGGCGGGAAGAGAGTGAGCTGACGAGAATGCTTGCACCTACCAGCAACGCGCCGATCAAGAACAGGCTGTTGATGGTCGTCGCATTCAAAGGCAGTACTCCAGAAGCGTAAAGACGGGCACAAACTGACCATGCAGTCTGCGTGCCAGCGATTCTAACCTGTTGAAATGTGATGCTGTCAAAAAGGTTTTTACGCTGGCGTGTTCGGGATTTTGGTTCGGCTGAAGATTGCAGCCCTCACCCTAGCCCTCTCCCAGAGGGAGAGGGAACTGATCGAGGTGTTTGTGCGAGGTACATCGACCTGAAAATTCTGAGTCGAACTCAGGTTTGAAAAGCACAAAGATCTGCTCCCTTTCCCCTCTCCCAGGGGGTGAGGGGACTGATCGCGGTGTTTATGCGAGGTACATCGACCTGAAAATTCCGAGTCGAACTCAGGTTTGAAAAGCACAAAGATCTGCTCCCTTTCCCCCTCTCCCTCTGGGAGAGGGCTGGGGTGAGGGCGCTTTTGATCTTGATCTTGATTTACTGAATTACAGGCTGAACCGCCCAACCATGTTGTTCAGATCCAGCGCCAACCGCGACAGTTCATTACTCGCCGCACTGGTCTGATTCGCGCCGGTCGCCGATTGCACCGACAGATCGCGGATGTTGACCAGGTTGCGATCCACTTCCCGCGCCACTTGCGCCTGCTCTTCGGCGGCGCTGGCGATCACCAGGTTGCGTTCGTTGATCTCGACGATCGCGGTGTTGATGGTGTCCAGCGACATGCCGGCACCACGGGCGATGTTCAAGGTCGACTCGGCGCGCTCGGTGCTGTTGCGCATCGAGTCCACGGCGTGTTCGGTGCCACTCTGAATGCTGCCGATCATCCGCTCGATTTCGCTGGTCGACTGCTGAGTGCGGTGCGCCAAGGCCCGCACTTCGTCCGCCACCACGGCAAAACCACGACCGGCTTCACCGGCACGCGCCGCTTCAATGGCCGCGTTAAGTGCCAGCAAGTTGGTCTGATCGGCCAGG
Source organism: Pseudomonas neuropathica (assembly GCF_015461835.1). Classification (GTDB taxonomy): domain Bacteria; phylum Pseudomonadota; class Gammaproteobacteria; order Pseudomonadales; family Pseudomonadaceae; genus Aquipseudomonas; species Aquipseudomonas neuropathica. The sequence goes on from NZ_JACOPX010000016.1 coordinate 104,865, forward strand.
CCACGAATCACATCCAGCACTTTGCCAATGTCGCGGGATTCATTGGCCAGATCACCGATCAACGACGCAGTGCTCTGCACATCAGCGCTCATGCGTTCGATCGCGCTGACGGTTTCCTGCACCAGATCACGACCATCACCCGCCGAAGTGGTGGCGTTCTTCGAGGCTTCCGAAGTGCTCACGGCGTTGCGCGCGACTTCCTCCACAGCGCTGGTCATCTCGTTGACCGCAGTGGCCGCCTGTTCGATTTCGTTGTTCTGCTGAGTCAGGCCGCGCGCGCTTTCGTCGGTGACGCTGTTCAGTTCTTCAGCCGCCGAAGCCAATTGAGTGGCGGAACCGGAAATGCGCTGCAAGGTGTCGCGCAGTTTCGATTGCATCTTCGCCATCGCTGCCAGCAGGCGACCGGCCTCGTCCGAACCATCGACATGGATGGGCTGGGTCAGATTGCCTTCAGCGATGGTCTCCGCAGCGTCCAATGCTTTGGAAATGGGCTTGGTGATGCTCACCGTCAGCAACCACGCGAACAGGAAGGTCAGGCCAGTGGCGATTACCAGCAGAGTCACCACCAAATCAAACGCCGAAGAATACTGATCGGCCGCTTGCTGATTGGTCTCGCTGATTTGCTCGCCATTGATTTGCATCAGACGGTTGAGCACGCTGTTCATCGCTTCCGAATTGTTCAGCAACTCGGTGTTCAGCAACGTCCGTAATTCATCCACCTGATTAGTGCGCGACAGGCTCTTCATACGGTCTTCGATCTGGCGGTACTGGCCGAGCAGCTGCACGTACTGGTCGTATGCCGCACGTTCCTCGGGGCTGCCGATCAGTGGCTCGTAGGCCGTTTGAGCCGCGCGAATCTGCTGGTTGCGCATGTCCAGCAACTCAACGGTTTTCTGCTGCACGTCGGGCTCGCGGTTGACCAGCAAGCGGTACGACAGCACGCGCAGGCGCAGGGTCAGCTGGGTGAATTCGTCGAGGTTCTTGATGCTCGGCACGCTGCTGGACGAGATGTCCTCGGCGGCGCCGCGGATTTTGCTCATCTGGTTCAGGGCGAACACGCCGAGAATCAGCATCAGGCCGCCGATCAGGGCGAAGCCGGTAAACGCCCGTGGGGCGATATTCATATTGCGGAGGGACATGGGCGGATACCAAGAGAGGGCCGCATCCATGCGGGCTGAGACTGCTGTATGGATGACTTATCGGTCATGCGACTAAAGTCTTGAGGTGGTGTGCGTATTTGTCGCAGAAGCGCTTGAGCGACGAAGTGCAGGAACCAGATCGGCAGATCACAGTCTTTAAAACTCGCAGGAACGGTCCGCCACCAGGAAAATCAAGGCTTTGCGCCGGTTTAACCCTGGCATCCGTGATGACTTTTCTTTATCGTACGCGCCCTTTGAAAAACGCTTGGAAGATCAAAATGTTGGAAGCATCCCTCAGCCAATTGGAACAGCTCGTCAGCGACCTGGTGCAACAGAACCAGACCCTCGCGCAAACCAACCAGACCCTGTCCATGGAACTGGCCCAGGCCAAGGATGAAAACGAAAGCCTGCAACTGAACCTGATGGAGCAGGAAGAAAAGCACGGCGCCACCGCCGCCCGCATTCAAGCCCTGGTTGATCGCGTCAACGCCGGTCCAGTCAGCGCATGAACCACCACACAGCAGGGGTAAAAGTCGTCTCCATTCTCGGGGAGGACTATTCGATCAAGGCACCGGCCGGGGAAGAACAGACCCTGCTGGACGCGGCAATGATGCTCAAGGCTGCGCTGGACGATACCAAGCGCAAATACCCGACACTGATCGGTGACCGCTTGCTGGTGCTGGCGGCGATGAATCTGTGCTCGCAGCAGATCGAAATGAAGAAACAGCACAAAGAAGAACTCGACCGGTATCAAGAGCAAGTCAGCGCCACGGTCGACACCATCGCCAAGACCATTAACCAGGGTTGATGCGCGTTTTGCAGCGCCTCGGTACTTCGAGGCGCTAATATCGAAGGGCTCTGTGCTATTGAGTTTTGATGACTGGTTGCGAGTAGACCTTCCTCAACCATTCTCCATTGGATTGCTTCATAAACTCTCCGTGGGAGACCCTATAGATCGCACTACCGATCGTTATTTCATCTCCGCGAGAAAGCAGGTTTATATATTCTGATCCCGGGATTGGCTGACTTGTACTGTACGTTGCTCCTGAGGACGTGGTGATCGTAGCTTTATAATGAACTACGGGGAAAACCATGACTTCGGTAAAGCGCTTTCGGATGATGATTGATGGGTTACCGGAAACGTTGACAAAGTCGTCGACCTGCGCTGATTTCACAAACGTATCGTTGTCAGACAGCGTTTGTGTATACGTCTCGGCTGGAATTGTGTCATCCATGTTTTTTTCACCTGCATCGACAGCATGAAGTCTGTGAAGCGAACGCTTGAGCACAGACAGGGAAACTGCAATCTATGCCTCTCGATGCGGCCTGTAACCTGTCAGAGTTGACAGTGTTCTCCCCATTAAATCGGCCCGCTTCTTGCTCGTCGAAGATCACTGCTTCAAGGTCTGTCTCTTATTTGCGTGATTTTTGTATACATCTGGCGCGACAGTTGCAGTGTTTCAGCCTCTTATTCTTTGGGGGTGCTCCATGCAGTTGTGGCGACGCAGTATTCAATGGCAGCTGATTCTCAGCATGGGCACGGCCCTGCTGGTCAGTATCCTGATCGTGGTTGGCATTTATACCCTGGTGGTCAACCGCCTCGCCCAGAGCTATCTGGTCGAACAAGCACTGCCGTCGAGCATCGAAGCGACGCGCAACGATATCGAACGCATCCTCGTGCAGCCGCTGACGGCGGCCAAGGATATCGCCAGCAACACCATGGTCCGCGACTGGCTCGCCTCGGGTGAGGACAGCAGCAAAACGGCGGGCTTCGCGCAGTATCTGGAAGGCATCCGCGCCGAACATAAAGCTTTCACGGCTTTGATCATCGGCACCGAATCCAATCATTACATCACCGAAAAAGGCCTGGATCGCACCCTAAGTCGCGCCAAACCGGCCGACGCGTGGTTCTATTCCTTCCTCGACAGCAATCAGCCGCGCACTCTCAATATCGACAACGACGGGGCCACCGGAGAATTGGCGCTGTTCATCGATTTGAAGGTCGAGCAGGCCGGCAAAGTGGTCGGCGTGGCCGGACTCGGGCTGAGCATGAAAGAGCTGTCGGAGTTGATCCACAACTTCAGTTTTGGTGAGCGTGGCAAGGTCTATCTCGTGCGTTCCGACGGTTTGATCCAGGTGCATCCCGAGGCGCAATTCAGCGGCAAACGCACCTTGGCGGAGCAGATTGGCGCCTCCGCTGCTCAAGCCGTCATGGGTCAAAAAAATGCTGTGAGCAGCAGCTTCCAAAGAGATGGCGAAGACTTTCTCGCCTTCAGTCTGCCTTTGCGCGATCTGGGCTGGACTCTAGTGGCCGAAGTGCCGCAGTCGCAGATCTACGCCGAAGCCCGTAAAGCGATGTGGATGAGCGGCGGTATCGGTCTGGCCGTAGCGCTGGTGTGCCTCGCTTTGGTGGTGTGGCTGGCGCAAGGGCTGGTGCGGCCGATTCGTCAGGTAACAGCGGCGCTGGTAGCGATTGGTAGCGGCGGTGGAGATTTGACCCACCGGTTAGATTCCAGCCGTGCCGATGAACTGGGCGACCTCGCTCGCGGCTTCAATCGTTTCCTCGACAGCCAGCGCGGCATGATCGGTGAAGTGCTGACCACCAGCGAGCGTCTGCGCACTGCCGTGGGGCAGGTGGCGAAGGTAGTGGAGAACACCGCTGAGCGTTCTGGCCGTCAGCAGGAAATGACTGACATGGTCGCGACGGCGGTTCATGAAATGGGCCTGACCGTGCAGGAAATCGCGCAGAACGCCGGTAATGCGGCGCTGGCCTCGCAAACCGCGCGGGATGAGGCGATGCAGGCGCGGGAAGTGGTCGGTGGCTCGATTCGGCATATTGAAAGCATGTCGGATGAGATTGGCGTAGCCGCGGGTGCGGTCGGCGAGCTGGCGCATCAAGTGGCGTCGATTGATTCGGTGCTAGCGGTGATTCGCGGAGTTTCTGAGCAGACCAACCTGCTGGCACTTAATGCCGCCATCGAGGCGGCGCGTGCCGGTGATATGGGTCGCGGCTTTGCAGTTGTCGCCGATGAAGTGCGCACCTTGGCGCGCCGCACTCAGGCATCCACTGACGAAATCCAGCAAATGATCGGCAGCCTCAAGCAAGGCGCGGAAAACGCCGTGTCGTCGATGCGCACCGGCCAAGCGGCAACCGGCACCGGGGTTGAGTCAAGCCAGCGCACCGGGGCGTCGCTGACGGCGATCACCGGGCAGGTCGAGCGCATCAGTGACATGAACCATCAGGTGGCGACGGCGACGGAAGAGCAGTCGGCGGTAACGGAAGAGATCAACCGTAACGTGCAGGGGATTTCTGATCTGGCGCGGGCGACGGCGGGGGAGGTTCGGGCGTGTCGTGAAGACTGCCAGATGTTGCAGAAGCTGGCGGATGATTTGGCGCGGCAGATGGGTGGGTTCAAGTTGACTTGAGTGTTGAGCCAGAAAAGCCCCTCACCCTAACCCTCTCCCAGGGGGAGAGGGGACTGAGTGTGGGATGCTTGAGAAGTACGCCGACCTGAAAATGCTGCGATGAATCCATAATCGACTGGATTTTTCAGGTCGATGTATAGCGTCAGACACCTCACCCCAGCCCTCTCCCTCCGGGAGAGGGCTGGGGTGAGGGTAGGCTTTCAGAACCACGCATCCTGCATCGCCAGGCACGTATCATCCCGCGCTTCCAGCAACGCCAGCTCATGGTGGCAGCCCGGCACTTCCCACGTCAGGAAATACCGCGCCGCCTGCAACTTGCCCTTATAGAAGTCGGCATCCGCTGCATTCCCTTTGGCCAACCCTTCCTCGGCTCGAATCGCCTGCTCCAGCCAGCGCCAGCCAATCACCGTGTGGCCGAACACCTTCAAGTACAGCGCCGAATTCGCCAGACTGCTATTGACCTTGCCCTGTGCCAGGTCGGTCAACAAACCGATGGTTACCGTTTGCAGACGCGCGACCAGTTTTTCCAGTGGTTCACGCAGGGCGGTCAGCGATTCATACGCCGTCGCGCGCTCAGCGGTGTTGGCGATCAGACGAATCAGTTGCTTGAGCCCCGCGCCACCGTTCTGTGCCAGTTTGCGCCCGAGCAAATCCAGCGACTGAATGCCGTGGGTGCCTTCGTGAATCGGGTTCAAACGGTTGTCGCGGTAATACTGCTCGACCGGGTATTCGCGGGTGTAACCATGGCCTCCAAGAATCTGAATCGCCAGTTCGTTGGCCTTGAGGCAGAACTCCGATGGCCAGGACTTGACGATCGGCGTCAGCAAGTCCAACAGCTCATGCGCCTGTTTACGCTCGGCTTCGCTCTCAAGCGTAGTGGTGTCATCGAACAAGCGCGCCGCGTATAGGCCGAGGTCAAATGCACCTTCGACGTAGGACTTTTGCGTCAACAGCATCCGTCGTACATCGGCGTGCTGAATGATCGCCACCGGCGCCGTCGTCGGATCCTTGCTGTCCGGAACGCGACCCTGTGGCCGCTCGCGGGCGTAATCCAGCGAGTACAAGTAACCGGCATAACCGAGCATCACCGCACCCATGCCGACGCCGATCCGCGCCTCGTTCATCATCTGGAACATGTAGCTCAGGCCTTGATGCGGCTTACCCACCAGATAACCGACACATTCACCGTTATCGCCGAAGTTCAGTGCGGTGGAGGTGGTGCCGCGCCAGCCCATCTTGTGGAAAAGCCCGGCCAGCAGCACGTCATTGCGCTGGCCGAGACTGCCATCATCGTTGACCAGAAACTTCGGCACGATGAACAGCGAAATGCCTTTAACGCCCGCAGGTGCGTCCGGCAGTTTGGCCAGCACCATGTGCACGATGTTTTCCGAGAGCGGATGATCACCGCCGGAAATAAAGATCTTGTTGCCCTTGAGGCGATAGGTGCCGTCGGACGCCGGCTCGGCGCGCGTACGAATATCCGACAACGATGATCCTGCATGCGGTTCGGTCAGCGCCATGGTGCCGAAGAAGCGGCCATCGATCATGGGCTGCAGGAAGCGTTGTTTCTGCTCGTCAGTGCCGAAGCTCTCGATCAGGTTCGCCGCGCCCATGGTCAGGAACGGGTAGGAGGTTGAAGCGGCGTTGGCCGACTGGAAATGCGCGAAGCAGGCTTGCGACAGCAGTGTAGGAAGCTGCATGCCGCCGGCCTCGAAACTTCTCGCGGCGTTGAGGAATCCGGCTTCAAGGAAGGCATCCACCGCCGGTTTCACCTCGGGGATCAAAATCGCCTTGCCGTCCTCATAGCGCGGCTCGTTCTCGTCGCCCTTGCGGTTGTGCGGCGCAAAGTACTTCTCGGCGATGTTGCGCGCGGTGCCGATGGCGGCATCGAAGGTCTCGCGGTTGTGCTCGGCAAAACGCTCACGCCGGGTCAGGCCCTCGGCATCAAGGACTTCATACAGCTCGAAAGCCAGATTGCGGGAACTGAGCAGCGTCTCGGACATGGCGGCCTACCTGAAATTGGGGTTGGGCCGAGTCTAGGCGTGCTGATAAAGGCTGAACAGGATGATTGATGGGCGTGATACAGAAGCAAAAGATCGCAGCCTTCTGTAGGAGCTGCCGAAGGCTGCGATCTTTTGATCTTTGTAGGAGTGAGCCTGCTCGCGATAGCGGTCTGTCAGTCAAATAAATGTGTCTGATAGATCGCTATCGCGAGCAGGCTCACTCCTACAGGGGATTTCATTCCAGGCGACCATTGCGGTCGCCTGGATTTACAGCGGTTTAGCCGATCGTCATCAAGCTGGCATTCCCCCCCGCCGCAGCGGTGTTAACGCTCAGCGCCCGCTCAATCACCAGGCGCTCCAGCGCAATGTTGGTCTCGCCCTGGGACAAGCCCTGAACCCCAACGATCGCGCCGGCACGCTTGGCGATCTGCTGGCAAACGCCGCGCAACTGGTCGGAATGGCCGTGATGCAGAACCGCATCAAACACCACCTCGTCTTTATTCCAGTCGGCAACCAGCTTGATCCGCGCCTGAATCTCCTTCGGCAGGCGTGCGAACAAGGCCTTGCTGATGTCGGACTCCGGCCATACCGCCGAACCGCCTACCGCCAGCACCGCCGCCAGTTGCGTCAGCAAATCACCTTCAACCTCGGCCAGGCACAGCACATGCTCGCGCGGCAGGATCGCGTAGCTGTTTTTCTCACCGGTCGGGCCGGCCAGCACGCGGGTGATGCCGCTCTGCGACTGCGCAGCGTACTGCACGCATAGAGTGCTCAGGTCGGCAAACTTGTGGCTGTCGGCCCAGGCTTTCAGCGCGGTCAGCGGTTTGCTCATGGCGTCGCGCAGACGAACGTCCGGTGCCACGGCAGCATCACCGCGAGCGAAGGATTGTTCGATGGCATCCGTAGGACGTGTCGCCAGCAAACGGTACAGATACAGAGGGCCACCGGCTTTCGGACCGGTACCCGACAGGCCTTCGCCGCCGAATGGCTGCACGCCGACCACAGCACCAACGATGTTGCGGTTAACGTAGACGTTGCCGGCGTTGACGTTGTCGATCACCTTGGCGATGGTCTCGTCGATGCGCGTGTGCACGCCCAGCGTCAGGCCATAACCGGAAGCGTTGATCTGGCCGATCAGTTGATCGATCTCTTTGCGCTTGTAGCGCACCACGTGCAGCACCGGGCCGAAGATCTCGCGTTGCAGCTCGTCGAAGCTTTCCAGCTCGATCAGCGTCGGCATGACGAAGGTGCCGCGTTTGACTTCTTCGGTGTCGGCAATCGCCACTTGGTAGACGTTGCGACCTTTGTCGCGCATGCCCTGGATGTGCTTGTCGATGCCCGCCTTGGCTTCGGCGTCGATCACCGGGCCGATGTCCACGGACAGACGCTCAGGATTGCCGAGACGGCTTTCCGCCATGGCACCTTTGAGCATTTCGATGACGCGATCGGCGGAATCTTCCTGCAAGCACAGTACGCGCAACGCCGAGCAACGCTGACCGGCGCTGTCGAAGGCCGACGAAACTACGTCGATGACGACTTGTTCGGTCAGTGCCGAAGAGTCGACGATCATCGCGTTCTGGCCACCGGTTTCGGCGATCAGCGGAATCGGACGGCCCTGGTTGTCGAGGCGACCGGCAATGTTGCGTTGCAGCAGGCGCGCGACTTCGGTGGAACCGGTGAACATCACGCCTTTGACGCGTTCATCACCGACCAGACCGGCGCCGACAGTTTCACCGCGCCCCGGCAGCAGTTGCAGCACGCCTTCCGGGATGCCGGCCTCAAGCATCAGGCGAACAGCCTGAGCCGCCACCAGTGGGGTTTGTTCGGCCGGTTTGGCCAGTACCGGGTTACCGGCAGCCAGTGCAGCAGCGACCTGGCCGCTGAAGATCGCCAGCGGGAAGTTCCACGGGCTGATGCACACCACCGGGCCCAGTGGGCGGTGGGCGTCATTACTGAAATCGTTGCGAGCCTGCACCGCGTAATAACGCAGGAAGTCGACGGCTTCGCGGACTTCGGCGATGGCATTGGCGAAGGTCTTGCCGGCTTCGCGAGCCAACAGGCCCATCAGCGGCTGGATCTCGCCTTCCATCAAGTCAGCGGCACGTTCCAGAATCGCGGCACGTTCGGCCGGCGGGGTGGCCTGCCAGATCGGTGCGGCGTTCAGTGCGCATTGGATGGCATTGTCGACGTCTTCGACGGTGGCCTCTTGAACATGACCGACCACATCACGGTGGTCGGCCGGGTTCAGAACCGCTGCTGGCGTTTCGTTGCTGGAAGCGCAACCGAGCATCGGCGCAGCTTTCCAGTCATTGTGCGCAGTGGCGAGCAAGGCGCAGGACAACGAGGCCAGACGATGTTCGTTGGCCATGTCGATGCCGCTGGAGTTGGCGCGCTCTGAACCGTACAGATCACGCGGCAGCGGAATACGCGGATGCGGCAGGCCGAAACCACCTTCCACGGTCGCCATCTGCTCGATCTGCGCCACCGGATCGGCCACCAGTTCCTGAATCGAAATCGACTGGTCGGCGATGCGGTTGACGAACGAAGTGTTCGCGCCGTTTTCCAGCAAGCGACGTACGAGGTACGCCAGCAGGGTTTCGTGAGTACCGACCGGAGCGTACACGCGGCACGGACGGTTCAGCTTGCCTTCGGAAACTTTGCCTACAACCTGCTCGTACAACGGTTCGCCCATGCCGTGCAGGCACTGGAATTCGTACTGGCCGGGGTAATAGTTCTGACCGGCAATGTGGTAAATGGCCGACAGGGTGTGGGCGTTGTGCGTGGCGAACTGCGGGTAGATGACTTCCGGCACCGACAGCAGTTTGCGTGCGCAAGCGATGTAGGAAACGTCGGTGTACACCTTGCGGGTGTAGACCGGATAGCCTTCCAGGCCTTCGACCTGGGCGCGTTTGATTTCGCTGTCCCAGTACGCGCCTTTTACCAGGCGGATCATCAAGCGATGACGGCTGCGACGGGCCAGATCGATCACGTAGTCGATCACGTACGGGCAGCGCTTCTGGTAAGCCTGGATGACGAAACCGATGCCGTTCCAGCCGGTCAGTTGCGGCTCGAAGCACAGGCGCTCAAGCAGATCCAGCGACAGTTCGAGACGGTCGGCTTCTTCGGCGTCGATGTTCAGGCCGATGTCGTATTGCTTGGCCAGCAAGGTCAGCGACAGCAGGCGCGGGTACAGCTCGTCCATCACGCGCTCGTACTGCGCACGGCTGTAACGCGGGTGCAGGGCCGACAGCTTGATGGAGATGCCCGGGCCTTCATAAATCCCACGACCGTGGGAGGCTTTGCCGATCGAGTGAATGGCTTGTTCGTACGACGCCAGGTACTTCTGCGCGTCGTGTTCGGTCAGGGCCGCTTCACCGAGCATGTCGTAGGAATAACGGAAGCCCTTGGCTTCGAACTTGCTCGCGTTGGCCAAGGCTTCGGCGATGGTTTCGCCGGTCACGAACTGCTCGCCCATCAGGCGCATGGCCATGTCGACGCCCTTGCGGATCATCGGCTCGCCGCTCTTGCCGATGATGCGGCTCAGCGACGACGTCAGGCCGGCTTCGTTGTGCGTCGAGACCAGTTTGCCGGTCAACAGCAGGCCCCAAGTGGCGGCGTTGACGAACAGTGAAGGGCTGTTGCCCAAATGCGGATGCCAGTTGCCGGTGCTGATCTTGTCGCGGATCAGTGCGTCGCGAGTGCCCTTGTCCGGGATACGCAGCAGCGCTTCGGCGAGGCACATCAGCGCTACGCCTTCCTGGGACGACAGGGAAAATTCCTGCAGCAGACCTTGAACAATGCCTGCACGACCGCCGGCACTTTTCTGGTTACGCAGTTTTTCCGCAATGGACGCGGCAAGCTTGTTGGTGGCTTCAGCCATGGCGACCGGCAGGCGAGCCTGTTCGATCAGCATCGGCACCACTTCCGGCTCAGGGCGACGGTAAGCAGCGGTGATCGAGGCGCGCAGAACGGACTGCGGCAGGATGCTTTCCGCAAATTCGAGGAAGCATTGGTGGGCGTGATCGGTGTGGACTTCGCCCGCCTCATCGGCGTCCTTGGCGGTCAAACCGTTCAGCTCGGTCAGGGTTGCACCACCCTCGAGTTTTTCCAGGTAATTGAAAATTGCCTGCTTGATCAGCCAGTGCGGCGTGCGATCAATCGAGGTTGCGGCGGCCTTCAGGCGTTCGCGGGTCGGGTCATCGAGTTTGACCCCAAGGGTGGTGGTAGCCATATTTTTATCCTCATGGTTGCCACAGTTGCGTGGCATCAGCTGGCGGCAAGATTAGCCGTGCGCCGAAAGAGGTGCAACCGGGTGCAACCCTTTTTTTGTCGGAAAAATAAACGCTTCGTCAGGAATTATTTTCTGGTACGGAAGTGCCGCACTTGCTTGGTGCTTTTGCTTCTAGCAACGCGCTGTGACTGCGCTAAAAGGGAGCAAAAACCGCCTGTTTCTCGGAATATCCGACTAGGTGCAACTAATTCGCACGAAACTGGTTGCACCTTTTTTGGTTTGTTGCATAGCATTCGCGCCCTAGGTGCAACCGGGATAACCCGGTGTATCGGCTGGTGGCTTTCCTGGGGAAACATCAGTCCTAAATGCGCGGGATCCCGAATCGTCTGCCAAACGTCGTCGTTTGCGCGCGGTTCATCACCGCTGCTACATAAAAACAAAGCCAGGGCGTAACTTAATGAGCGTAAGCAATCCAACACTGATCACGTTCGTGATCTACATCGCAGCAATGGTGCTGATCGGCTTCATGGCCTATCGCTCCACCAATAACCTTTCTGACTATATTCTTGGCGGCCGTAGCCTGGGCAGCGTCGTGACGGCTCTGTCTGCCGGTGCTTCCGACATGAGCGGCTGGTTGTTGATGGGCCTGCCGGGCGCCATCTACATGTCCGGTCTGTCCGAAAGCTGGATCGCCATCGGCCTGATCGTCGGTGCCTACCTGAACTGGCTGTTCGTTGCCGGCCGTCTGCGTGTGCAGACCGAGCACAACGGCGATGCCCTGACCCTGCCGGACTACTTCTCCAGCCGTTTCGAAGATAAAAGCGGCTTGCTGCGCATTATTTCGGCGATCGTGATCCTGGTGTTCTTCACCATTTATTGCGCTTCCGGCATCGTGGCTGGCGCCCGTCTGTTTGAAAGCACCTTCGGCATGTCCTACGAAACGGCGCTGTGGGCCGGTGCTGCGGCGACGATTGCCTACACCTTCGTTGGTGGTTTCCTTGCGGTGAGCTGGACCGACACCGTGCAAGCGACCCTGATGATTTTCGCGCTGATCCTTACGCCGATCATCGTCCTGCTGGCCACCGGCGGCGTCGACACCACGTTCCTGGCCATCGAAGCCAACGATCCAAGCAACTTCGACATGCTCAAAGGCACCACCTTCATCGGCATCATCTCGCTGATGGGCTGGGGTCTGGGCTACTTCGGTCAGCCGCACATCCTCGCGCGTTTCATGGCGGCGGATTCGGTTAAGTCGATCGCCAAGGCGCGTCGCATTTCCATGACCTGGATGATCCTGTGCCTGGGCGGCACCGTGGCCGTGGGCTTCTTCGGCATCGCCTACTTCTCGGCACACCCGGAAGTGGCCGGTCCCGTGACCGAGAACCACGAGCGCGTGTTCATCGAACTGGCGAAAATCCTCTTCAACCCTTGGATTGCCGGTGTACTGCTGTCGGCCATTCTGGCTGCGGTGATGAGCACCCTGAGCTGCCAGTTGCTGGTGTGCTCGAGCGCCCTGACCGAAGACTTCTACAAAACCTTCCTGCGTAAATCCGCTTCCCAGGTTGAACTGGTGTGGGTCGGCCGCGCGATGGTGCTGCTGGTTGCACTTATCGCGATCGGTCTGGCCGCCAATCCGGAAAACCGCGTACTCGGCCTGGTGTCCTACGCCTGGGCCGGTTTCGGTGCTGCGTTCGGTCCGGTTGTACTGATCTCGGTCATCTGGAAAGGCATGACCCGCGACGGCGCACTGGCCGGTATCCTGGTCGGCGCGATCACCGTGGTGGTCTGGAAGCATTTCGAACTGCTGGGTCTGTACGAAATCATCCCGGGCTTCATCTTCGCCAGCCTGGCTATCCTGATCGTCAGCAAGCTCGGCACGCCGACTGCTGGCATGGTGCAGCGCTTTGAAGCGGCGGAAAAAGATTTCCACCTGAACAAGTAATGCCCTGAGCTTCGGCTTACCCGAAAACGGCCCGTTTCCTACAGGAGACGGGCCGTTTTTTTGTGCCTGTGATTTCTCTGATTCACCGCGTGTCCCTGTAGGAGTGAGTCTGCTCGCGATAGCGGTTCATCAGTAACGAATATGTTGACTGACACACTGCTATCGCGAGCAGGCTCACTCCTACAAGGGATGGAGGTGAACTTGAGAGACTTGTCTGTAGTTGAAGGCGTCGCTTTTTGCAGGGTTTTTCGTCAATGAAAGTAGGGCAAATCTGATTTTCCCGTCACCCATTCATCACCCCTTGCCCCTCATGCAGAATCGCCCGCCCTTCATTCTGCAGAGAGACATCGGATGTTCGCGCCTGCCAATCAACCGCGTTTCACGTTGACCCTCGAAGGCGCCCAACATGACCTCAAAGTCCTTGAGTTCACGGGCAAGGAAGCCATCAGCCAACCCTTTCGTTTCGAGCTGGAACTGGTCAGTGAACGACCGGATCTGGATCTCGAAAGCCTGCTGCATTGTCAGGCGTTTCTGAATCTGGATGCTCAGGGTTCCGGTATCCACGGTCAGATTTATCAGGTCGGGCAGGGCGATTCGGGGAAACGTCTGACGCGCTATCACTTAAGCCTCGTGCCACGTCTGACGTATCTGGGACACCGCATCAATCAGCGGATTTTCCAGCATCAGAGCGTGCCGCAAATTGTTGCGCAGGTGCTTAAGGACCACGCGATCCTTCGTGATGCTTTCGATTTCCGGTTAGGCAGTGAATACCCGGTTCGTGAGTATTGCGTGCAGTACGCCGAGAGCGATCTGGCGTTTATCCAACGCCTGTGTGCCGAGGTCGGCATTCATTACCACTTTCAGCACAGCCCGCAAGGTCACTTGTTGGTGTTCGGCGATGACCAGACCGTGTTCCCGCGTCTCGCCGAGCCAACGGTTTATCTGCCGGGAAGTGGCATGTCCGCTGGGGCGGCGGCGATTCAGCGTTTCAATGTTCGCGTGGAAACCCGCACCAGCGTGGTGACCCGGCGCGATTACAACTTTGAAAAACCACGCCTGCACCTGCAAACCCGTATCGACGGCGAGCAGCGCCCAGTGCTCGAGGACTATCACTTCCCCGGTCAATTCAATGATCGTGAAACCGGAAAGCACCTCGCCCAGCGGGCACTTGAGCGACATGTCGCCGATTACCGTCAGGCCGAAGGCATCGGCGACGAATCCGCACTGGTTTGCGGACATTTCCTGCAACTGACCGAGCATCCGCGCCACGACTGGAATGACCTGTGGCTGCTGACCGCCGTTGAACACCATGGCCGCCAGCCGCAAGTGCTGGAGGAGTCGGTAACCAGCGATGGCGAGGGATTTCAGGGGTACCGTAATAGCTTTCTCGCCACGCCGTGGGACGTGTTTTTCCGCCCGGCGCTGGGGCCGGAAAAACCACGCATGCTCGGTTACCAACCGGGCGTTGTGACCGGGCCGAAAGACACGGAAATCCACTGCGACGAGTACGGTCGGGTCAAGGTGCAGTTGGCTTGGGATCGCGACGGTGAATTGAACGAACACTCGAGCTGCTGGCTGCGCGTTGCCACTAACTGGGCGCACGACCGTTACGGCAGCGTGTTGATCCCGCGAGTCGGCATGGAAGTGCTGGTCGGCTTCATCGATGCCGACGCCGACAAACCCCTGGTCGTGGGCTGCCTGCCCAACGCCGCGACCCCGATCCCGCTGGACCTGCCGGCGGACAAGACCCGCAGCATTTTCCGCAGCCAGAGCAGCCCCGGCGGGGGCGGTTACAACGAACTGCGCATCGAGGATCGCAAAGGCGCCGAGGAAATCTACCTGCGCGCCCAGCGCAACTGGACGCAGCATGTGTTGCACGATCAACAAGTGCAGGTCGATAACCAGCGCAGCATCGTCGTCACCGGCACCGCCCGCCATGAGTTGAAGGCTGATGAACAGCGCATCACTCATGGTCGGCGCCAGACCGAAGTGAAGCAGGACGATCATCTGAGCGTGAGCGGCGACCGGCATATTCGCGTGAGCAATCAGGCGATCAGCGCCAGTGGGCAATTCCACGTCAGCGCCGGTCAGCAAGTGGTCATCGACGGTGGCGCGAGTGCGACGATTCAGGCCGGCGGGCAGTGGATCAACATCGGTCCCGGCGGCATTTTCAGCAGTGTGCCGATTGTCGTGGGCGGCGCGCCGATGGCGGCGATGAGTGCCGCGCCGGTTGTACCGGGATTGCCGGAGAAGCTGGCGGCAGCGTCCGCCGCCATCCTCACGCCGGCACAGATTATGAGCCTGAAAAGCGATGCGCCGTTCTGCGAAGAGTGCGAGCGCTGCAAGAATGGCATTTGCCCGACGCCCGACACGTTGTCGCAACCCCGAAAGTCCTCAGCCCGGCCGGCGCCTTCGGGCGCTGAGCCGGGCTTTCATATTGTTGAACAGGGAATGTCTCGGTCTGCACTGGAATCCACACTGTTCCCGCAGCCGGACCCGGCCGTGCTGGAGAAATTTCGTAGCCTCAATCCGCAACTCACTCAATACGCCAAACCCGGCCAACTGATCGTGCTGAGCGATCCGCGTAATACACAATGCACTCGGGAAGAGGCGTTGCTGATGGAGGCGGCGCAGAAAGTTGATACGGCACTCGAACCTTTGAGCGATGCAGAAGCTGAGTTTGTATCGCGCCACCATGAAGAAATTGGATCGTTTCTATCGCAAGGTTCCACCGGTCTGGGCATAGGCTCGGCGATGTTCGCCACACACTTGGGCAATCTCAAAGACATCCTTGTAGATATAGAAAGCCTGCATAAGCGGACGTTTGACAAACATGGGAAGCTTCAAGGTGCGGAGTTTTTTGCCGAACGCAAAAAGCTGATGGGACGGCTGGATAGCAATCTTGGCCCTTTAGTACGCAAAGGAGTGGGCATACCCAATCATCCGAAACTGAAAAGTGCATTGGGGATTTCAAGTCGCAGCCTTGTACATCATTGGACCAAGGCAGGTACTGCGGGTGGTATTCCAGGTTACGCGACGCACATTGATGGGGTGAGCAGAGCCGGTAAGGTGATGAAAGTAGGTGGGTTGGTTGGTATTGCAATAGGGGCTTCCGCCTCCGGGCTCAAAGTGAAGGAGACCTGCCGGATTGGAACTGAAGCAGCGTGCAGGAAGGTTCGGTTTTCGGAAGGCGGGAAGTTTGCCGGTGCCGTGGGAGGAAGTATGGCAGGCGGGGCTCTTGGATCTCTTGTTTGTGTGGGTATCGGGCTTGTCACTGCAGGAGCTGGCGTAGTCGGTTGCTCTCTTGTTTTAGTCGGTGTCGGAACGCTCGGCGGTGGGGTGGGCGGAGAAGTAGCGGGGGAGAAATTTGGAGAAGTCATTTATGAGGGGGTGTATGAATGACCAATGACGACGAATTTTGGTTTGTTTTGATTTTTGGTGGTTTGTTTTTTGGGCTTGTTTTTATATCTGCTGTAGGCCAGGCATATCTATATTTTTTTAAAAGACAAAGGATTCTAAGTCACCTTGATAATTCCCTGGGCGTTTTGAAGCGTAAGTCTTTTTTGTCTGGGGGGGTGTTTGGTGCTTTTTTTGTATTTGCGTGCTTGGGGTCATGCTTGGTACTGCCGTCTTGGGCAATTAAGGGCGGTTCTTTGGACGAAGATGACTATTTGAATTTTCCTCTCGGTTTACTGAGAGCTATTCGATTTTTTTATCTGGCTGCACTTGGCGGCGGAGTGGCGCTGATCGTTTTTTTGATTGGTTGTAAATATATGGGTTGGATTTAACGTAACAGTCTCACCTACGCAGGGGCTGCTTGTCTGTGGCGTAATCGCAACAGGCGTTGGTGTATTTGGAGGTGCAGTATTAGGCGAAGCTATCGGTGAAGGTGTTGGCGAAAAAATATATCAATGGAGTGAGTGATGTATAACTCGGAGAATATTTTTTTGTAATTGCAATACTCGATATCGGTTTGGGTATTGTGCTGTTTTTTCTTCAGTTGCATTTTTCATATTTAAAATTTGACAGGCTTTTTGAGTTTTTTAGGCATTCATGTGGTATTCAAATCCGTCAGCATTTTCTGAAGAAGGGGATTGCCAGCAGAATGTTTTTAACGATGAATCTAGGTTGGATGATTTTTCGCTACAAGAGATCTATCAGTAATGGCGAATTGGATTCCCGAGATTATGAAGCTGTCCCGTCAGGCCTGAGGATCTATATTCAAGGTATGCATCTTTCAGCGCTCGTGCTGGGTGTGGTTATGGTTGTGCTTTTTGTTATTGGTAAATATATGGGATGGTTGAAATAAGATTTTTCGACATCTTTGGGAACGCAACCTGTTGCGGACTACGCGCGGAATGGATAAGTGGATTTTCTGATTTTAAATGCGATTGAATGGTTTGATGTATACGGTTATGAGGTGTTTCTCTGGATAAAAACCACTGCGGCTCTTCTTTTTTTTGCTGCGATCTTCATGTCGGTTTATTTGGTCTTGTTCAGAATGGAGGAAATATTTGAATCTCTTGGTCAGTCTGAGGCGATAAAGTGTCGGGGTCCGATAAAGGGAGCAAGTTTTCATTCAAAAGGTGAAATATTAGCTGCCGTCTGGACTGTTTTGACATTTTCGTCGCTTTCGATACGGCGAGGGGATTTGAGTCAGGATGATTTCGAAAAATTTCCCGCGGGCTTGAGGGTGTTGATCAAAGTTAATTTTTTGTCCTTTGTTTTTGCATTTTCTTATTCCTTGATTTATGAATTTGTTCTTGAGTATTTGAGCTGGGTTGATTGGATATCAGCAACTCTGCATTATTTTGGTTTGGTGGTGAACTGGGGCTAGAGGAGATTTTATGCAGGGACATAGCAGCAAAGAATGGCTACAAATCCATCCTCTTAACAGCACCGAAAAACTTTTCGCCATATTCAGCAACGTGAGCGATTCCGAGCCATTCAAGGCCTGGCAGGTATCAGCGAAAGCTCAAGCGCCAAGTCCGATTTGGGCGGACACTATTTACGCCGAGTGGGATGCGGTGATGCCCTTCGTGGGAATTGTCCCGGCAGACAGTGAGTTTCTCGATTGGGTGGCGACTACTGAGTCTCTTGATTGGGGCTGGTTGGCGGTGTCTTCGGCGAGCCAGGAAGTGGTGGTTGAGCATTTTCGCAGCCTGACGCAGGTGCTGATGCCGGACGGCAAAGCGGTGTTTTTTCGGTTTTGGGATGGACGTTTTTTGTTGCCGATCCTGCAATCCGATGCCGTAGATGCGGCGCAGTTGTTGCCGGTGATTTCACGCGGACTGATCAATGGTCAGGCCTTGGAAATCGGGGGGCGGGCGCCGGTTTCGGGGCGGGTGTTTCCTTGGTGGGCGGTGCCTGATTCGGTGTTGGCTTCGGCGGGTGATGAAGTCCGGGTCGGCAACGCTGTGCAGTGGCTGAGCGAGGAGCATCCGGCATTGTTCGAGGCATTTCCCGAGGTGGTTTTGCGCTGCAAGGTTGGGCAGTTTTTTCAGAGTTCAACGTCGGAAGAATCGTCGCAATCGGCGTTGTTGGCGTATTTGCTTGCAGAGTCGGAGTGACATTTCCGGGCGAAGGCTTCGGACGTTTCCTTCGAGTTGCGGCGGTTTTCATGAACTGGTGGGCGGTGGGTTGCAGGGATAGTCTTTTCGTTGTCACTGCGAGAGTGGTGACAGGGTGTAGGAACCCTCGCTTTCATGACGTTACAGTTCGTTGGATTTTTGCGGCACTTGATTCAAGTCCGTAAGATCGTTCGCGGCGGCTGTGCGTGGGACACGCTTCGGCGTGACCGAGGTCCATGATTGCTCGGTTCCTACTCTTGCGCACAGCTGCCACCCAAACCTGTAGGAAGGTGCGTTGGCGACTTACGTTTATCAATCATGGAGATAACAAAATGACGACTTTGCATCCCGATCCACCCTACGAAAAAATCATCCCCCATCCCGACAACCGCTTCATGGCCCTGACCGGCAATTGCAGCGACATGCCTACGCTGTTCATCGACACCCACGTGCCCCTCGACATCCTCATGGACGCCGCCAACCATCGTCTGCGCGCCGTGATCCAGGTGCTGGAAAACATGTGCATGCGCGGCTCGGTCGAATGCGACTCCGTCATCCTCAGCGACTTCGCCCAGCTCTGCGTGATCCCTCTGCGTGACGGCTGCGATGTGCTCGATGTCATCGGCAGGCGCCTGCGCAGCATGCCCGCCTGAAAAAGATCAAAAGATCGCAGCCTTCGGCAGCTCCTACACGGGATTGGTGTTTACCTTGTATGAGCTGCCGAAGGCTGCGATCTTTTGACGTTAATGGATATCAACGCGTCGGTCGGAAATGTACGCATCCTGAGTTTTGATAAAACTGTTGAACGCTTCGGAGTTGTAGACCTGCAGGCACCCAGGAAACACTACTTTTTCATTCGAGTATTTGCTGTTTGAAGGTGTCTGCTCGTAAGCCGTCAACACGTAGTTTCGGGTTTCTTCATAGGGATCGTGCAGCACCTGCAGCGTGTCTTCATTTTGCAGAATGGTATGCATGCCTTTGCCCATGAACGAATAGGCATTGGCGGACAGTGCAATGTCTTTTTCCAGCGCGGAGCGTTCTTTGAATGGCTTCAGAATGCAGTGGCTCAGGCCGTAGTTCTTTAGTGTCTGGCGTGCCTGTTCAATGTGGGTTTCGTCGGCAAGGGCGAGGTATGGGCTAAGAAGGCTGAGTAAACAGATGATCAGATATCGCATGAGTTTTGACTTCCTGTCGTTCATGGTTAGCCAGTTTAACGCCATAAAAGCAAAGCCCCTCACCCTAGCCCTCTCCCAGAGGGAGAGGGGACTGACCGAGTTGTCTGGGTGATCTACGCCGGCTTGCGACTTAAGCGGTGAACTTGGCTTGGCCAAGCCTGGAGGGTGGTGTTCTTTCGGGGGACTGACCGAGGTGCCTGGGTGATGTGCGCCGACCTGCGACTTCCGCGCTGATCTTCGCTTGGCCAAGCCTGAGATCACGCTGATCTTTCAGGTCGATGTAACCCGCAAGATCACCACCTTCAGTCCCCTCTCCCTCCGGGAGAGGGTTAGGGTGAGGGAAAGGCTTTTGTCCGCTCAGCCGCCAACCCCTGACTTGCCGCCCGGTAAAAGGTAAACTTTGCGCCCTTCGCAGGAGCAATCATGAATTATCGTCACGCCTTCCATGCCGGCAATCACGCCGATGTGTTCAAACACCTGACCTTGACCCGCCTCATCGCCCTGATGTCGCGCAAGGAGCAGCCGTTTGCCTATCTCGACACGCACGCCGGCATCGGTCTGTATGACTTGCAGGGCGATCAGGCCAACCGTACCGGTGAGTACCTGGAAGGCATCGCGCGCTTGTGGGATCAGCCGGATCTGCCGGCGCTGACCGCCGACTACATGAAGGTGTTGCACGAGATGAACCCGGATGGCCAGCTGCGCTACTACCCGGGTTCGCCGGAGCTGGCGCGGCGCCTGACTCGCCCGCAGGACCGGGTGATGCTCAACGAGAAACACCCCGAAGACGGTGTGCTGCTCAAGGACAACATGGCCGGTGATCGCCGGGTAAAAGTGCATCTGGGCGAGGGCTGGCACGTGGCGCGTGCGATGTTGCCGGTGCAGGAGAAGCGTGCAGTGATGCTGATTGATCCGCCGTTCGAACAGCTCGATGAGATGCAGCGTTGCGCGGCGTCGTTGAAAGAGGCGATTGGCCGCATGCGCCAAACCGTGGCGGCGATCTGGTATCCGGTGAAGGATCAGCGTGCGTTGCGGCGGTTCTATCAGGATCTGGCCGGCACCGGTGCGCCGAAGTTGCTGCGTGTGGAACTGCTGGTGCATCCGCTGGATACGCCGAACAGCCTGAACGGTTCGGGCATGGCGATTGCCAATCCGCCGTGGGGTCTGGAGGAAGAATTGCGTGAGCTGCTGCCGTGGTTGTCGAAGAAACTGGGGCAGACCCAGGGTGGCTGGCAGATGGATTGGTTGATTGCCGAGAGCTGATCAACGGCAAGATCAAAAGATCGCAGCCTGCGGCAGCTCCTACACGGTTCGGTGTCGTCCACCAATGTGCGGACGATCACTGATCTCCTGTAGGAGCTGCCGAAGGCTGCGATCTTTTGCTTTCAGGGTTTAATTACCCGCCAGGCTCGCTGGCATGCACACGCCGGTGCCGCCAATCCCGCAATAACCCTCAGGGTTCTTCGCCAGATACTGCTGGTGATACGCCTCGGCGAAGAACACGGTCGGCGCCTGATCGATCTCGGTGCTGATTTCGCCCAGACCCGCCTTCGACAGTTCCGCCTGATACACAGCCTTGCTCTTCAGCGCTGCGTCCAGATGCTCAGGCGAGGTCGCGTAGATCACCGAGCGGTACTGGGTGCCGATGTCATTGCCCTGGCGCATGCCCTGTGTCGGGTTGTGCAGTTCCCAGAACATCGCCAGCAGCTCTTCATAGCTGACTTTGGCCTTGTCATACACCACCAGCACCACTTCAGCGTGGCCGGTCAGGCCCGAGCAGACTTCTTCGTAGGTCGGATTCGGCGTGAAGCCACCGGCATAACCGACGACCGTGCTGACCACGCCTTCACGCTGCCAGAAGCGGCGCTCGGCGCCCCAGAAGCAGCCCAGACCGAAGATCGCAAAATCGACGTCCTGGAAAAACGGGCCAAGCAGCGGGGTTTCTTCAAACACGAAGTGCTTTTCAGGCAGGGTCATCGCGGTTTCGCGGCCGGGCAGAGCTTGTTCTTTGGTCGGGAGCACGTTTTTGTTCACCAGAATTTCCGAGCGCAGAACCATGATCGTTCCTCTCAGTCAGGTTGGATGTAAAAAGTCAGACCGCCAGTGTGCCGAATGATGCCGAGTTAATCACTACCCAATGTAGGAGCTGCCGAAGGCTGCGATCTTTTGATTTTGCTTTTTAAAAACCAGATCAAAAGATCGCAGCCTTCGGCAGCTCCTACAGGGGGCGGCATGTTATGGCGAGAATGGGGTAGCGGGGTTAGAGGCAGAGCGGGCCGCGCGGATAGCGCTTGAGAGCCTGGATCAGCTCGCCGCCCGGGATCGGCCGGTCGAACAGGTATCCCTGGCCGACGTCGCAACGGTGTCGACGCAGGAACGCCAGTTGCTCGGCAGTTTCGATGCCTTCAGCCACAACCTTGAGTTTCAGGTTGTGCGCCATGGCGATCACCGCCGAGGTGATTTCCATGTCGTCCTGGTTATCGGGGATTTCATGGATGAAGCTGCGATCGATCTTGATGATGTCGATCGGGAATTTCTTCAAATAACTCAGCGATGAATACCCGGTGCCGAAGTCATCCATGGCTAGCGTCAACCCGAGGCGCTTGAGCTGGTCGAGCTGCAAGTGCGTGTCTTCGGTGGCTTCCAGCAGCAGGCCTTCGGTCAGTTCCAGTTCGAGCAGATTGGCCGGCAGCGCTTCTTCCTTGAGGATGTTGGCGATGGAGGCGACCAGATCCGGGTCGGAGAACTGTTTCGGCGAGAGGTTGATCGCCACTTGCAGATTACCCATGCCGGCGGCGGTCAGCGCTTTGCTCATGCGGCAGGCCTGGCGGGCAATCCACTTGCCGATCGGAATGATCAGGCCGGTTTCTTCGGCGACGCTGATGAACTGGTCCGGGCGGATCATGCCGCGTTCCGGGTGATTCCAGCGTAACAGCGCTTCCATGCCCAGCAAGCGTCCGCTGCGCAGGCACAGCTTGGGCTGGTAGAACACGTCCAGCTCGTTCTGCGTCAGGGCGCGGCGCAGGTTGTTCTCGACGAACAGTTTGTAACTGGCCTCGGCGTTCAGTGCTTCGGTGAAGACTTGCACCTGATGTTTGCCGTTGGCTTTGGCTTTGTGCAGCGCCAGACCGGCGTTGCGCATCAGCGTTTGCGGGTCGCGACCGTGCAGCGGCGCGCACGCCAGGCCGACCGAGCCGGTGACGCTGATCAACTGGTTGTCGACGAACATTGGCTTGTCGAGGGTCGCCAGCAATTGGTTGGCGATCTGCTGACCGGTCGCCAGGTCGGTGTCGTCGAGCAGCACGGCAAACTCGTTACTGGCGAACCGCGCGAGGCTGCCACTTGGGCTCAGGCTGTTGCGCAGACGCCGGGCCAGACTGATCAGCAGCTTGTCGCCGGTCTGGTGACCGAGGCTGTCGTTGATCCGCTTGAAATTGTCGATGTCGACCAGCAACAGGCTGATCGGCGTGTCGCTGTCGCGGGCGAAGCGTTCGTCCAGATTGCGGATAAACGCCGGGCGGTTGCCGAGGTTGGTCAGGTTGTCGGTGTAGGCCAGCCGCTCAATGCGCTGCTGCGCCAGTTTGGTCTGGGTGATGTCTTCGTAGATGCCGATGTAATGCGTCAGCTCACGGTTGTCACCGTAGACTTTGGAGATCGACAGCTGACCCCAGTACGGTTCGAGGTTCTTGCGGCGGCTTTTGAATTCGCCCTGCCAACTGTTGCTCTTGGCCAGCGCCGAGGGCGCGTCGAACAACAGTTCACTGAGGTTTTCCAGCGCCGGCAGCTCGGACAGACGCTGGCCGTGGACTTCTTCGGTGGTGTATTGGGTGATCGCGGTGAAGCTCGGGTTGACGTACTCGACCACGCCATCGCAATTGACCAGCAAAAACGCGTTGGCGCTTTGCTCGACTGCACGCTGGAACAGGTGCAGGGCGCTGGTGGCCGTGCGGCGGTTGTGGTTGTTGATGACTTGCGCGAACTGGTCCGCCAGCTCGCCGGCAAAGGCGATTTCATCGGACTGCCAGGCGCGGGTGACGCCGGTCTGTTCCAGGCACAGCACGCCGACCACTTGCCCGTCGACGCGAATACTGGCGTCAAGCATGGCGTTGACGTCGCGCGGGCGCAGGGCTTCGGCCATCTCCCGGGTCCGCGGGTCGCGCATCGCGTTGTTTGCATCAATGGCGCGACTGCCGTGCAGGGCGTCCATGTAATCGGGGAAGCCACTGATGTCGATCACGTCCGGGAGCAGGTATTCCTGGTTCGCGCGATGGTACGCGGAGATCGGCACCAGATGCTGGCCTTCGAGGTTCCACAAGCTGGCGCAGTCGATTTCATAGATATCGCAGGCGCAGCGGGTGATCAGCTCGGCGGCTTCCTGCAACGAGTTGTGCGTGCTGTAGCGCTGGCGCGCGAGCAGCAGAATCAGGTCCTGCTGGGCGCGCACGCGTTCCAGGTGCTGCAGTTGTTCCTGCTGGGCGCGTTGATTCAGTTCAAGGGCGATTTGCAGGCGCGAATTCTGGGTTTCGAGGTCGACGCAGGGCACCTGCGGCACTTCGTCGAACACATCATCGACCGCCAATAGATAGCCGCGCAGCAGATGACGATTGTGCTGTTTATACGCTTCGCCCAATTCGAGGATGTTCAGCTTGCCTGCGGCGGTGTGCAGGGTATAGCGCACCAGATAATGCGGGCTGTCGCGCAGTTGCTGCTGGATCGCGTCGTGCAGTTGATAGCGCGCTTCGGGCTCCATCAGGCTGGCGTAAGGTGAACCGACCAGGGCGCAAAGCTCAACGGCCGGCTGGCCGAACTGGCGTTCACAGTTGGGATCGAGAAACAGCATCGCCCAACTGGCTTCATTCAAGCGCTCGAAACGCAGCATGCCGAGCCGCGAGGGCACAGGCAACTGCGTCACTACCTCGGCCGCCATACGGCTGGCGGCATCGGGTTGGCTCTTCATGAAGGGAACTCGCTTGGAAATATGCTGAACGCGCTGGGCTCTCGCCCTCTTTACTGTTGCCTGCGGCAAGGTTGCATCATTGCGGCACTGACTGACAAGAGACATGAAGGCCAAGTGCTATAAGAATATGTCGGCTGCGTCGGGCATTTCTCCAGCACGTCGTTGAAAAGAGTAAAAGATCGCAGCCTTGGGCAGTGTCTACAGGGGAATGCGCCCTCTGTAGGCGCTGCCGAAGGCTGCGATCTTTAAGGCTTAGCGCAGCTTTATGGCGATCGACTGCAGCCGTTTTCCATCCCGATCATGGTAATTGACCACAAGCTGATCAGCCTCGACCACCAAGTGGGCAAAATTGTCTTCACTCACCACTGTGCTGGTCAGTTCATGCCGATAATCGCCCGCCGCCGTGCGCACCAGCGGCTGATCCAGGATGAACGTGGACGCTTTGGCATATGGCAGCAGTTTGCTGTTGCACAGCGGCGAGGACACCACCGTGTGGATTTCGAAGTCCGGGTCTTCGCTGTGTGTCAAACGAGCCGTCAGCGAGCCATGCACGTCCCCGGAAATGAACACGACATTCTTGATTCGCCGGGTGCGGATGGTTTCCAGCAGGCGCAGGCGTTGTTCGGGAAAGGCTTTCCAGGCGTCATCGCCGTGGCGTTTGCGATCGGGATAGAACATCACGCTGGTGACCACGAACTTGACCCGCGCCGTGCTGTGGCTCAGCCATTTGAGCAGGGCCTGTTCCTGTGCCTCGTCGAGGATGCGTCGGTCGTCGGCTGACAAGTTGCGACGGGTGCGGCTATCGGTGACAAACCATTCGATATCGCCGTCGCTGAATTGATACCAGTAGTGCTCAAGTGTCGAGTGATCTATTTCACCGTTAGTTGTCAGCGGATGTACCGGGCTATGACTGGCCTGATACAACTCATAGGCAGCCATTGCGTTACGGTACAAGTCGCCGTCGGACTTGCTGGCATTGGCAGGCCAGTTATCTTCGATTTCGTGATCATCGAGAATCATGTAAGTCGAAGTGCCAGACATCAACCGTTGAATGTTGGATTGGGAAAACGCGGCGCGGTACTTGTTGAGGATGTCTTTGTATTCGCGATCCGGTGCGACCAAGTTCAAGTCGTCCACGTAAATTTGATCGCCGGTCATCAATACCGCGCTGATCGGGGGTTGTATGCCCTCGATGACCTGATTGATGGATGCAAAGATCCGGTCACCCAGTTGCGGCAGGGAGGCTATGCCAGCGGTCATGCGCAAGTAGCGGCAGGAGCCGACGATGTAGGCTCTGGGGTGCAGGGCTTTGCTGGAGCGGGTGCGCAGGCGATAGATTTCCCGCGGCCATTGCAACGGCAACTCGGCAACGCTGTCTGGCGTATGCACCGGATTCATCGGGCTGAACCAGCCGGTCTGATATTCATATTCGGTGTCGGCACTCAAGTTGTTGAGGGCGAACACATGTGACATGTCGCGTAATTCGCTCAGTTGCGCAAAGTTACCTTTGGACCAATGTTGTGTGCTGGAAGCGCGATAACGGATCCCGGCAAATACCGGCGAGTTGTTCTGACGATCGCCACGCATGAAGATGCGCGCATGATCAGTTGTAACGTGGCCGGTAATTGGGCCGATAGTTGGTTTTAACATGTCGAATCCATTCGAATTAACTTGAATTAACAGGGTTCCAATAAGTTTTATTAGTTGAATTGGTTGCGCCTAGGTTAGTTGCGTATCGAATAAAAAAGATCGGTGCCAAGTCGACCGGAGTTGTGGCCGATGTCAGCGCGACGTGTGGGAAAAGACGAGGGAGGTGTTTCTTCAGGCAAAAAAAAGCCCCGCCAAACTGACGGGGTTGAGGTACGAGCGTGTGGCGCTCGAAAGGGTGCAGCAATCGGCCCTCCGTTGCCGGAGGGCCGATCGAGTTACAGCAGGATCGTGCGGATGTCCGCCAGCAGGCTGCCCAGACGCTGGGTGAAGCGTGCGGCAGCGGCGCCGTTGATCACACGGTGATCGTAGGACAGCGACAGCGGCAGCATCAGTTTCGGCTGGAAGGCTTTGCCGTCCCAGACTGGCTGGATGGTTGCCTTGGAAACACCGAGGATCGCCACTTCCGGCGCGTTGACGATCGGCGTGAAGCCGGTGCCGCCAATGTGGCCGAGGCTGGAAATGGTGAAGCAGGCGCCCTGCATATCGTCAGCGGTGAGCTTCTTGTCGCGGGCTTTGGCGGCCAGCGCAGCGGCTTCGGCTGCCAGTTGCAGCAGGCTCTTCTGGTCGACATTCTTGATGACCGGTACCAGCAGGCCATCCGGGGTGTCGACGGCGAAGCCGATGTTCACGTATTTCTTGCGGATGATCGCTTTGCCGCTTGGTGCCAGCGAACTGTTGAAGTCCGGCAGCTCCTTGAGCATGTGCGCGCACGACTTGAGCAGCAGCGGCAGGATGGTCAGCTTGACGCCAGCCTTCTCTGCAACGGCTTTCTGTGCAACGCGGAAGGCTTCCAGCTCGGTGATATCAGCCGAATCGAACTGAGTCACGTGCGGGATGTTCAGCCAGCTGCGGTGCAGGCTCGACGCGCCGATTTGCATCAGGCGAGTCATCGGCACTTCTTCGATTTCGCCGAAACGGCTGAAATCGACGACCGGAATCGGCGGGATGCCCGCGCCACCGGTTGCGCCAGCAGCAGCGGCCGGTGCTTCCTTGGCCTTCTGCATCATCGCTTTGACGTAAACCTGCACGTCTTCTTTCAAGATACGACCGTGCGGGCCGCTGGCGCCGACAGCGTTCAGCTCGACGCCGAACTCACGGGCCAGTTGACGCACGGCAGGGCCGGCGTGAACTTTCGCGCCTGGCTTGGCCGGTGCGGCGGCTGGAGCGGCAGCAGGTGCAGGAGCAGCGGCAGCCGGAGCGGCAGGTGCTGGAGCGCTCGGAGCAGCAGCGGCGGCAGCTGGAGCCGGGGCAGCAGCAGGCGCTGCGCCTTTGACTTTCAGCTTCAGAATCAGGTCGCCGGTACCGACTTCGTCATCCAGCTTGATGGAAACGCTTTCCACCACGCCAGCGGCAGGCGATGGGATTTCCATGCTCGCCTTGTCGGATTCCAGGGTGATCAGCGACTGGTCGGCTTCAACGCTGTCGCCAGCCTTGACCAACACTTCGATGATCTTGGCTTTGCCGGCCGAGCCGATGTCCGGAACGTGGATGTCCTGAACGCTGTCAACCACCGGTGCTGCTGGCGCGGCTGCCGGAGCAGGCGCAGCGGCAGCGGCCGGTGCAGCAGCCTGGGCCGGAGCGGCAGCAGCAGGGGCCGCAGCACCCGCCACTTCCAGATCCAGAATCAGGTCGCCAGTGCCGACTTCGTCGTTGAGCTTGACGCTGATGGCTTTAACCACGCCAGCGGCAGGCGACGGGATTTCCATGCTCGCCTTGTCGGATTCCAGAGTGATCAAAGATTGATCAGCTTCGACGGTGTCGCCGACCTTGACCTGGATCTCGATGATCTGTGCCTTGCCCGAAGAGCCGATATCCGGCACGTGCACTTGCTGAACCGAAGCGGCAGCAGGGGCAGCGGCTGGTGCAGCGGCAGCAGGCGCTGCAGCCGGTTTGGCCTCCGCTTTTGCAGCCGGCGCAGCGGCAGGAGCAGGGGCCGCTTCAGCGGCGCCCTCGACTTCCAGCTCAAGCAGTTCGTCGCCTTCTTTCAGACGGTCGCCCAGCTTCACTTTCAGGCTCTTGATGACGCCGGCTTTCGGGGCCGGCACTTCCATGCTGGCCTTGTCCGATTCCAGGGTCAGGATGCTCTGGTCGGCTTCGATACGGTCGCCGACCTTCACAAACAGTTCAATTACTTCACCTTCACCGCTGCCGATGTCAGGTACGCGAATGAGTTCGCTCACAAAATGTCTCCTCAGCAGTCCAGTGGGTTGCGTTTTTCCGGGTCGATGCCGAACTTGACGATGGCTTCAGCCACGACTTTAGGTTCGATATCACCACGGTCAGCCAGTGCTTCCAGGGCTGCCAACACCACGAAATGACGGTCAACTTCGAAGAAATGACGCAGTTTCTTGCGGCTGTCGCTGCGGCCGAAACCATCGGTGCCGAGGACTTTGAATTCCTTGGACGGTACCCACTGACGGATCTGCTCGGCGAACAGTTTCATGTAGTCGGTAGACGCGATGACCGGACCTTTACGGCCGTTCAGGCACTCTTCGACGTAGCTCAGCTTAGGCTTCTGGCCAGGCTTGAGACGGTTGCTGCGCTCTACGGCCAGGCCGTCGCGACGCAGTTCGTTGAAGCTGGTAACGCTCCACACGTCAGCGCCGACGTTGAACTCTTCACGCAGGATCTTCGCCGCTTCACGGACTTCACGCAGGATGGTGCCGGAGCCCATCAGCTGGACGTGGTGCGCCGCATCGCGGGTGTCTTCTTCGAGCAGGTACATGCCTTTCTTGATGCCTTCTTCGGCACCGGCCGGCATGGCTGGCTGCTGGTACGACTCGTTCATCACGGTGATGTAGTAGAAGATGTCCTGTTGCTCTTCGGTCATCTTCTTCATGCCGTCCTGAATGATCACCGCCAGCTCGTAGCCGTAGGTTGGATCGTAGGTGCGGCAGTTCGGGATGGTCGCGGCCAGCAGGTGGCTGTGACCATCTTCGTGTTGCAGGCCTTCACCGTTCAGGGTGGTCCGGCCGGCGGTGCCGCCGATCAGGAAGCCACGGGTACGGCTGTCGCCAGCGGCCCAGGCCAGGTCGCCAATACGCTGGAAGCCGAACATCGAGTAGAAGATGTAGAACGGCAGCATCGGCTGGTTGTGGCTGGAGTACGAAGTACCGGCAGCGATGAAGGAGCTCATGGCGCCTGCTTCGTTGATGCCTTCTTCAAGGATCTGACCTTTCTGGTCTTCCTTGTAGAACATCACCTGGTCTTTATCGACTGGCTCGTAGAGCTGACCGACGGACGAGTAGATGCCGAGCTGACGGAACATGCCTTCCATACCGAAGGTACGGGCTTCGTCCGGGATGATCGGAACGATGCGCGGGCCGATTTCCTTGTCCTTGACCAGTTGCGCGAGGATTCGCACGAAGGCCATGGTGGTGGAAATTTCACGGTCGCCGGAGCCGTCAAGGATGGCCTTGAGGGTGTCCAGGTCCGGCGTCGGTACGCTGAAGCTTTGTGCGCGGCGCTGAGGCACGAAACCGCCCAGTGCAGTACGACGCTCACTGAGGTAGCGGGCTTCGGCGCTGTTTGGCTCTGGCTTGAAGAACGGCAGGTTCTCCAGCTCTTCGTCCTTGACCGGGATGTCGAAACGATCGCGGAACAACTTCAGGCTGTCGACGTCGACTTTCTTGGTGTTGTGCGCAGTGTTTTTCGCTTCGCCGGCACCGGTGCCATAACCCTTGATGGTCTTGGCCAGGATAACGGTTGGTTGTTCTTTGTGGTTGACCGCTTCGTGGTAAGCCGCATAGACCTTGTACGGGTCGTGGCCGCCACGGTTGAGTTTCCAGATCTCGTCGTCGGACAGATCAGCAACCATCGCCTTGAGTTCTGGCGTGTTGAAGAAGTGTTCACGGACGAACGCGCCGTCTTTGGCTTTGTAGTTCTGGTACTCGCCGTCGATGACTTCGTCCATGCGACGTTGCAGGATACCGTCGACGTCTTTGGCCAGCAGTGGGTCCCAGAAACGGCCCCAGATGACTTTGGTCACGTTCCACTGAGCACCGCGGAACACGCCTTCGAGTTCCTGGATGATCTTGCCATTGCCGCGAACCGGGCCGTCGAGGCGCTGCAGGTTGCAGTTGATGACGAAGATCAGGTTGTCCAGCTTCTCGCGGCCGGCCAGGGAGATCGCGCCCAGGGATTCCGGCTCGTCGCACTCGCCGTCGCCCAGGAAGCACCAGACTTTCTGTTTGCCCGGCTGGATGAAACCGCGGTGTTCCAGGTACTTCATGAAGCGTGCCTGGTAGATCGCCTGGATCGGACCCAGACCCATGGATACGGTCGGGAACTGCCAGAAGTCAGGCATCAGCCAAGGGTGCGGGTAGGACGACAGGCCCTGACCGTCGACTTCCTGGCGGAAGTTGTTCATCTGGTCTTCGGTGATGCGGCCTTCCATGAACGCACGGGCGTAAACGCCTGGCGAAGTGTGGCCCTGGAAGTAGATCAGGTCGCCGCCGTGTTCGTCGGTCGGGGCCTGGAAGAAGTAGTTGAAGCCGATGTCATACAGGGTCGCACTGGAAGCGAAGCTGGAGATGTGACCACCCAGGTCAGAATCTTTCAGGTTCGTACGCATTACCATGGCCATCGCGTTCCAGCGTACCAGCGAGCGAATGCGGCGTTCCATGAACAGGTCGCCAGGCATGCGTGCTTCGTGGGTTACCGGGATGGTGTTGCGGTAAGGCGTGGTGATGGCGTAAGGGAGCTGCGAGCCGCTGCGGGTCGCGAGTTCGCCCATACGGGTCATCAGATAGTGAGCACGGTCTTCGCCTTCTTTGTCGAGAACCGATTCCAGGGCGTCCAGCCATTCCTGGGTTTCGACGGGATCGAGGTCTTGCATGGCTTGCTCCAGGGCGGAAAGGCTTCCAGAATCGGTTGCCTGAGTTTGCGACTGGCCTTGTGGGCAGACGATTTAAAATTCTTGGATTGCCGATAGGTTGTTCCGGCGGCGTGTAGTTTTACTACAAATCTTCCGGCATTTCAGCCTTTCGAATGTATAGACGAGTAGTAAAACTACAGAAGAATGGCTTGTGGCCTCCGGCTGCGTTGTGAGAATAATCGTTAAGGTTGGTCTTTTACCATCCGAAAAAGGTGAAACTTTGATGTTCGCTGCCAACGAGAAAGAAATTTCAGCTATTTCTAACTTTTGTTCGACAGTCTTCCGGGTAGCGGCTTTTCACCAATCACTACAAGCGGCCATTTACACGCCGATCAAGGATAGACCATGACCCTGCCCGTGCTTGCCGAACTGCCCGCCATTCTCCTGCCGTTGGTCACTCGATCGGAGCAGTCGTTCCGTACGGCCGTCGCCGCGCTGGAAGACGATCACGGCCTGGCGAGCTGGACGCCAGAGCGCTGGGCGCAATTCGCCCGCGTCACCGCCGCCAGCGAATTCGTCATTGAACAGAGCGTTCGTGACCCTTTGATGTTGCTCACACTGGTGCAGTCCGGCGAACTCGACCGGGCCTTCGCGCCGGGTGAATTGTGTGCGCAGATTGCCGCTGCGGTGAACGCTGCCCAGAATGAAGATGAACTCGGTCGCGCCCTGCGCCGCCAGCGCGCCCGTCATCAAGTGCGGATCATCTGGCGCGATCTCACCCGCCAGGCCGATCTGGTACAGAGCTGCCGGGATCTCTCGGACATGGCCGACGCCACCATCGACCAGGCCTATCAATGGTTGTACAGCCGCCATTGCGAACAGTTCGGCACGCCGACCGGCCGCCGCAGCGGTGAGCCTCAGCAGATGGTCATCCTCGGCATGGGCAAGCTCGGCGCGGTCGAGTTGAACCTGTCTTCCGACATCGATTTGATTTTCGCCTACCCCGAGGGCGGCGAGACCGTTGGCGTGAAGCGCTCGCTGGATAATCAGGAATTCTTCATCCGGCTCGGCCAGCGCCTGATCAAGGCGCTGGATCCGATGACGGTCGACGGCTTCGTGTTTCGCGTCGACATGCGCCTGCGCCCTTACGGTTCGTCCGGCGCGCTGGTGCTGAGCTTCAATGCGCTGGAGCAGTATTACCAGGATCAGGGCCGGGACTGGGAACGCTACGCGATGATCAAGGCGCGGGTGGTGGCCGGCGATCAGGTGGCGGGTGCGCAGTTGCTCGACATGCTGCGACCGTTCGTTTACCGGCGTTATCTGGACTTCTCGGCGATCGAAGCGTTGCGCACCATGAAGCAGTTGATCCAGCAGGAAGTGCGGCGCAAGGGCATGGCCGACAACATCAAGCTCGGCTCTGGCGGCATCCGCGAGGTCGAATTCATCGCGCAGGCTTTTCAGTTGATTCACGGCGGCCGCGATCTGAGCCTGCAACAGCGTCCTCTATTAAAGGTGCTGAGCACGCTGGAAGGGCAGGGTTATCTGCCGCCAGCGGTGATCGGCGAATTGCGCGAGGGCTACGAATTTCTGCGTTACACCGAACACGCCATTCAGGCGATCGCCGACCGCCAGACCCAGATGCTGCCGGATGGCGCGCAGGATCAGGCGCGCATTGCGTTTATGCTCGGTTTTGCCGATTGGGACGCCTTCCACGAGAAGCTGATGTTCTGGCGCGGCCGCGTGGCCTGGCACTTCGCCCAGGTGATTGCCGATCCCGACGAGGATGAAAACGCCGAAAGTGAAGTGGTGGTCGGCGGTGAATGGCTGCCGCTATGGGAAGAGGCGCAAGACGAAGAGGCGGCGTGCCGGCAGTTGGAGGAGGGCGGGTTTGCTGATGCGAGCAAAGCCCTGAAAGCGCTGGCCGGATTGCGCAGCAGCCCGCAATTGCGCGCGATGCAGCGGTTGGGGCGTGAGCGTCTGGATGCCTTTATTCCGCGTCTGCTCGCACAGGCTGTGGAACACGCCAACCCGGATCTGGTGCTTGAGCGGGTATTGCCGCTGGTGGAGGCGGTGGCCCGGCGTTCGGCGTATCTGGTCTTGCTGACGGAAAACCCCGGTGCACTGCGGCGCTTGCTGACGTTGTGCGCCGCGAGCCCGTGGATCGCTGAGCAAATTACGCGTTTCCCGCTGCTGCTTGATGAGTTGCTGAACGAAGGTCGTTTGTTCAAGCCGCCCTTGGCGCCGGAACTGGCGGCTGAGTTGCGCGAGCGCCTGACGCGGATTCCCGAAGACGACCTCGAACAACAAATGGAAGCCTTGCGCCATTTCAAATTGGCGCACCGCTTGCGCGTGGCGGCGTCGGAAATCGCCGGCAGCCTGCCGCTGATGAAAGTCAGCGATTACCTGACCTGGCTGGCCGAGGCGATTCTCGAGCAAGTGCTGGCCCTGGCCTGGCGCCAGACGGTGGCCAAGTACGGCACGCCGCTGCGCACCGACGGCACCTTGTGCGATCCCGGCTTCATCATTGTCGGTTATGGCAAAGTCGGCGGCCTGGAACTGGGGCATGGTTCGGATCTGGACCTGGTGTTTATTCACGACGGCGATCCGCAGGCCGAAACCGACGGGCCGAAGTCGATTGATGGCGCGCAGTTCTTCACGCGCCTGGGGCAGCGGATCATTCACCTGCTGACGGCGCAGACCAACTCCGGTCAGCTCTATGAAGTGGACATGCGTCTGCGGCCTTCCGGTGCTTCGGGGCTGTTGGTCAGTTCGCTGGGGGCATTTGCGCGCTATCAGGAAAATGAAGCCTGGACCTGGGAACATCAGGCGTTGGTGCGGGCTCGGGTGCTGGTCGGCAGTCAGGATGTCGGCCAGGCGTTCGAGAGAGTCCGCGCGCAGGTCTTGGGCAAGGCGCGCGATCTGGCCAAGTTGCAACAGGAAGTCAGTGAGATGCGCGCGAAGATGCGCGATAACCTCGGCACCAAGAGCACCGCGGCCGGTACGGCGGCAAATGCCTTCGACGCCACGGCGCCCTTCGACCTCAAGCAGGACGCCGGAGGTATCGTCGATATTGAATTTATGGTGCAATACGCGGCTCTGGCGTGGTCGCAAAGCCACCCGCCACTGCTGCGCTGGACCGATAACATCCGCATTCTGGAAGAGCTGGAACACGAAGGGCTGATGCCTGCCGAAGATGCCAGCCTGTTGCGCGAGGCCTATAAAGCCTACCGCTCCGCCGCTCACCGGCAGGCGTTGCAGAAGGACGCCGGGGTGATTGCAGGTGACCAGTTTGTCGAAGAACGGCGACAGGTTTTACGGATCTGGAAAGAGATGGGGCTAAGCTGAAACACAGATGTGTGAACGAATGCAAAACCCTGTAGGAGTGAGCCTGCTCGCGATAGCGAAGTGTCAGACAACATCAATGTTGAATGTAACGACCCCATCGCGAGCAGGCTCACTCCTACAATAGATCTGCGGTGAGTCGCAGATATGTGAGCAGATGCAAAACCATGTGGGAGCGAGCCTGCTCGCGATAGCGGAGTGACAGTCGACAGTCATGTTGAAGGTAATGACCCATCGCCAGCAGTGCCGCTCCCTCAGTGATTCTCGAGGCGGGGAGGCGTAAATGCCTCCCCGGTTCGTTTTTGGAAACCACATGAATATTCTGATCGTTGGGCCCAGTTGGGTCGGTGACATGGTGATGGCACAGACACTGTTTCAGTGTCTCAAACAGCGCCATCCGCAATGCGAAATCGACGTCCTGGCCCCAGAGTGGAGCCGGCCGATCCTTGAGCGCATGCCCGAAGTGCGCAAGGCCTTGAGCTTCCCGCTCGGCCACGGCGCGCTGGAATTGGCGACGCGTCGGCGCATCGGCAAATCCCTGCGTGGTCAGTACGATCAGGCGATCCTGCTGCCCAACTCGCTGAAGTCGGCGCTGGTGCCGTTTTTCGCCGGCATTGCGAAACGCACCGGCTGGCGCGGCGAATTCCGCTACGGCCTGCTCAACGATGTACGCACCCTCGACAAACAACGCTATCCGTTGATGATCGAGCGGTTCATGGCTTTGGCCTATGAGCCGAACGCCGAGCTGCCGAAGCCTTATCCGCGCCCAAGCCTGCAAATCGACCCGGTCACTCGCGAAGCAGCGTTGGCCAAGTTCGGCCTGACCCTCGACCGTCCGGTGTTGGCCCTGTGCCCTGGCGCCGAGTTTGGCGAGTCCAAGCGCTGGCCGTCCGAGCACTACGCCAAAGTCGCCGAAGCGCGCATTCGTGAAGGCTGGCAGGTGTGGCTGTTCGGTTCGAAGAACGATCATGCGGTCGGTGAAGATATCCGCGCTCGACTGATTCCTGGCCTGCGTGAAGAGTCGGTCAACCTCAGCGGCGGCACTTCGCTGGCCGAGGCCATCGACCTGATGTCCTGCGCCGACGCGGTGGTCTCCAACGACTCCGGCCTGATGCACGTTGCCGCTGCGCTGAACCGTCCACTGGTGGCGGTCTACGGTTCGACTTCGCCGGGCTTTACCCCGCCGCTGGCCGAGCATGTCGAAGTGGTTCGTCTGGGCCTCGATTGCAGCCCGTGCTTCGACCGCACCTGCCGCTTCGGCCATTACAACTGCCTGCGCCAGCTGATGCCGGACGCGGTCAACGATGCCTTGCAGAAGTTGCAGGGCTCTGTGGTCGAGGTTCATTAAGTTGCGGGTACTGCTGATCAAGACTTCATCGCTGGGTGACGTGATTCATGCGTTGCCGGCGCTGACCGACGCCGCACGGGCCATTCCCGGAATCAAGTTCGACTGGGTGGTGGAAGAAGGTTTCGCCGAGATCCCGACCTGGCACCCAGCCGTTGGCAAGGTGATTCCGGTGGCGATCCGTCGCTGGCGCAAAAACCTCTGGAAAACCATCACCAGCGGCGAGTGGAAACGCTTCAAGCAAAGCGTGCGCGCCAATAAATACGACTTGGTGATCGACGCTCAAGGCCTGCTGAAAAGCGCCTGGCTGACCCGCTACGTCAAAGCGCCGGTAGCCGGCCTCGATAAAGGTTCGGCGCGCGAGCCGATGGCTTCGCGTTTCTATGACCGCAAACTGGCCGTGGCCCGTGGTCAGCACGCCGTCGAGCGCGTGCGCCAACTGTTCGCCATCGCTCTCGGCTACGACTTGCCGAAAGGCTTGGGCGATTACGGTCTCAACGTCGAGCGTCTGGTCGAACTGCCGCGCAAAAATGCCTTTGTGGTGTTCCTGCATGGCACCACCTGGGACACCAAACACTGGCCGGAAAGTTATTGGCGTGAACTGACCGAGCGCGTCGGCTACCTCGGCGTCGGCGTCAAACTGCCGTGGGGCAATCCGCAGGAAAAGGCCCGCGCCGAGCGCATCGCCGCCGGTTTCAAACACGCCGAAGTGCTGCCGAAGCTCAATCTCGCCGGCGTCGGCAAAGTCCTCGCCGGTGCGCAAGCCTGCGTCGCGGTGGACACCGGTCTCGGCCACTTGGCCGCCGCGCTGGACGTGCCGACCATCTCTCTGTTCGGTCCGACCAACCCGGGTCTGACCGGCGCTTACGGCAAGCTGCAGATTCACCTGGCCAGCGACTTCCCGTGCGCGCCATGCCTGCAAAAGAAATGTACCTATCAACCGACCGCGCAGGATGCCCGTCAGTTTGACCTGAAGCGTGAACAGCCGCTGTGCTTCACGCGTCTGAACCCCGAGCGTGTCGCCAGCCGACTGAGCACGTTGTTAATGGCTGAGGAGCTGCGCTGATGCAATTGGCATTCGTCCTGTACAAATATTTCCCGTTCGGTGGCTTGCAGCGCGACTTCATGCGCATCGCCCTTGAATGCCAGAAGCGCGGTCACCAGATTCGCGTCTACACGCTGATCTGGGAAGGCGACGTGCCGCCCGGTTTCGAAGTGCTGGTGGCGCCGGTCAAGGCATTCTTCAACCACCGTCGCAACGAAAAACTCAGCGCGTGGATGGCAGCCGATTTGGCCAAGCGCCCGGTCGATCGTCTGATCGGGTTCAACAAGATGCCGGGGCTGGACGTCTACTACGCCGCCGATGGCTGCTTCGAAGACAAGGCGCAGAACTTGCGCAATTCGCTGTACCGCCGTTGGGGTCGCTATCGCCACTTCGCCGAGTACGAGCGCGCGGTGTTCGCCAAAGACGCGAAGACCGAAGTGCTGATGATTTCCGAAGTGCAGCAGCCGCTGTTCATCAAGCATTACGACACGCCGCTTGAGCGCTTTCACCTGCTGCCGCCGGGCATTGCCCAGGATCGTCGCCGTCCGGCAGATGCTGACGAAATTCGCGCCGGTTTCCGCGCTGAATTCAATCTCAAGGACGACGAACTGCTGCTGGTGCAGATCGGCTCCGGGTTCAAGACCAAAGGCGTCGATCGCAGCCTGAAAGCGCTGGCTGCATTACCTGCCGAACTGAAGAAACGCACCCGGCTGTTTGTAATCGGCCAGGATGACCCCAAATTATTCCAGATGCAGAGCGCAACTTTGGGTCTGGGCGATAACGTAACGTTCCTCAAGGGGCGCAGTGATATCCCGCGTTTCCTGCTCGGCGCCGACCTGTTGATCCACCCGGCCTACAACGAAAACACCGGTACCGTGTTGCTTGAAGCGCTGGTCGCCGGTTTGCCGGTGCTGGTCAGCGCGGTCTGCGGTTACGCTCATTACATTGCCGAGGCGGATGCCGGGCGAGTGCTGGACGAACCGTTCGATCAGGCGCAACTGACGCAATACTTGACTGAAATGTTGCATGACGACGCCGCACGCGCGGCCTGGAGCCGCAATGGTCTGGCCTTCGCCGAGACGGCCGACCTCTACAGCATGCCGCAGCACGCGGCCGATGTGATTCTGGCGGAGCACGCTTAATGAAGTTGATGCTGGCTGAACCGTTCAAAAGCCTTTGGGCCGGGCGCGATCCGTTCGCCGAGGTCGAAGGCTTGCAGGGCGAGGTATACCGCGAGCTGGAAGCACGCCGGACACTGCGCACGGAAGTCGACGGCAACGGATTTTTTGTCAAGATCCACCGTGGCATCGGCTGGGGCGAAATCTTCAAGAACCTGCTGACCGCCAAGCTGCCGGTACTCGGCGCGGGTCAGGAGTGGACAGCCATTCAGCGTTTGCAGGAGGTCGGCGTGCCGACCATGACTGCCGTCGCGTACGGCGAGAAGGGCAGCAACCCGGCAGATCAGCACTCGTTCATCGTCACCGAAGAACTGGCGCCGACCGTCAGCCTTGAAGACTTCAGCATCGATTGGGTCAAGCAGCCGCCCGAGCCCAAGCTCAAGCGCGCGCTGATCGCCGAAGTCGCACGCATGACCGGCATGATGCACCGAGCCGGCGTCAACCATCGCGACTGCTACATCTGCCACTTCCTGCTGCACACCGATAAACCGGTGACGCCGGACGACTTCAAACTCTCGGTGATCGATCTGCACCGTGCCCAGACCCGCACGAAAATCACGCAGCGCTGGCGCAATAAAGATCTGGCGGCGTTGTACTTTTCCGCGCTGGACATCGGCCTGACCCGCCGCGACAAACTGCGTTTCCTCAAAGGCTATTTCCAGCAACCGCTGCGCCAGATCCTGGCTGAAGAAGCGCCGTTGCTGAGCTGGCTGGAAGGCAAGGCCAACAAACTCTACGCGCGTAAACAGCGTTACGGGGATGCGCTCTGATGGCGGGTTGGACTCTCGAGCCGCAATACAGCGAGCTCGCCGAAGACTTCGGCAGTCTCGAAGCGGTATTTGCGTTGCAGGGCGAACGCCTGACCCGTGATCCGCTGTCGGAAGTGATTCGCGTGCAGCGCAACGGCGTCAATTATTACGTCAAACGCTATGTCGGTGCCGGTAAAGGCTTGCGCCGTTATCTCGGCAAGCCGCGGGTGAAGATGGAATGGCAGAACCTCAAGCGCTTCGCCAAGTGGGGCATTCCCACCGCTGAAGTGGTGGCCTGGGGGCTGGAACGACGTGGCGCGGCGTATGATCGTGGCGCCATGATTACCCGTGAACTGCCCGACACCGAAGACCTTTCGGCGCTCGCCGAGCGCAAGGATCCGAAACTCAAGGATCGCGCCTGGGTTGACGGCGTCAGTCGGCAATTGGCCGGCTATACCCGGACGATGCATGATCACCGATTTACCCATAACGATCTGAAATGGCGCAACCTGTTGATCGATGATCAGGCGCGGATATTTCTGATCGATTGTCCTAACGGCGAGTTCTGGCGCGGCTTCTGGCTCAAGTATCGGATCACCAAGGATCTGGCCTGTCTCGATAAACTCGCCAAATACCACCTGTCCAATACCCAACGCCTGCGCTTCTACAAGCAATACCGCCAGTGCGATCGGCTTGATAGCGCCGACAAGAAACGGATTCGGCACGTGGTGAGATTTTTCGAGGGACGCGAATGACTGATTTTCTCGCCGCTGAAGACCGCGCACTGCTTGAGCGCCATGGTCTCGGCACTTTTGACGCACTTTGGGCGAAGCAGCTTGAGGCCGTGGACGAACCCAATACCGCCCGTGGCGGTTGGAGCAGCGTCTTCCGTCTGGACCTGGAGGGGCAGGGTTATTACCTCAAGCGCCAGAGCAACTACCTGACGCGGACCTTGCATGCGCCTTTCGGCGAGCCAAGCTTTGCCCGCGAGTTTCGCAATATCAGTCGCTATCGCAAGCTCGGTATCCCGGCGCTGCAAGCAGCGTTTTTCGGTGAGCGTAAGGTCAACGGCGAAGTCCGTGCCATCCTGCTGACTCGGGCACTCGATGGCTGGAGTGATCTGGAATCGCTGTTGCAGCGTTGGGCGCAGCTCAGTACCGCGCAGCATTCAGCCATTCTCAAGGCTTGCGGATTGCTCGCGCGGCATCTGCACGGCGTGCGTCAGGTGCACGGCTGCTTCTATCCCAAACATATTTTTCTGCGAGCCACCGGTGACGGGTATCAGGCGCAATTGATCGATCTGGAAAAGACCCGGCCGTTGTTGTTTGGCATGCGCGACCGGATCAAGGATCTGGAGCCGCTGCAACGTCGCGCACCGGAATGGAACGAGGCGCAACTGCGTGAATTGCTCGCGGCTTATCTCGATCAGCCCACTGACAGCGCGCTGCTGGACAGCTGGCTCGCCCGGCTGACCGCGCGTCGCAGCCACAAGGAGACCCGCTGATGCAATTGTCCGAGCTGGCTAGTGTCGGGCGAACCCCGCAACTGCCGCTGACGGTGACCCTGGCCGATGCCGCCGGCAGTGCGGATCTGCAATTGCTGAGTCTGCTGCGGGTGTTGCCGGGACAGCGTTACGTTGGTGCCGGTGTCTGGCGTGGGCGTCCGGTGTTGGCCAAATTGCTGGTCGGCGGCAAAGCTGCCCGGCATTTTCAGCGCGAGCTGGAAGGCGTGCGCTTGCTGGCCGCGCAGGGCATGACAACACCGTTGCTGTTGGCCGACGGGTTGAAAAATGGCGAAGGTGGCTGGCTGCTGTTCGACTTCCTTGAAGGTGCCGAAAGCCTTGGCGATGCCTGGGCGAAAGTCGAGTCGCTGCCGGTGCTGGCCGATGAACAATCGGCGGTGTTGGCCGAGGCGCTGGGTGCCATTGGCCAGTTGCACGGCAAAGGGCTCTGGCAGGAAGACCTGCACCTGGACAATCTGCTGCGCCACGGCGGCCAGTTGTACCTGATTGACGGTGCCGGGATTTGCGCAGAAACCGCCGGCCAGCCGTTGTCGCGACAAAAAGTCCTGGAAAATCTCGGGGTGTTTTTCGCCCAGTTACCCAAGGCGCTGGAACCGTTCACTGAAGAACTGCTGGTGTATTACCTGTTGAGCAACAGCGAGCACGCGTTGCCGCTGGAGGCCTTGCAGAAACAGATCGACAAAGTGCGGCGCTGGCGTTTGAAAGACTTCCTGATCAAGGTCGGTCGCGAGTGCACGCTGTTCAGTGTGCAGCGTGGCGCGTTCGCTCTGCGCGCGATTCGTCGTGAAGAAGAATCAGCCATGTTGCCGGTGCTGGC
Source organism: Pseudomonas neuropathica (assembly GCF_015461835.1). Classification (GTDB taxonomy): domain Bacteria; phylum Pseudomonadota; class Gammaproteobacteria; order Pseudomonadales; family Pseudomonadaceae; genus Aquipseudomonas; species Aquipseudomonas neuropathica. Next base: position 145,832 of record NZ_JACOPX010000016.1, read on the forward strand.
GCAGGCCGATGCGTTGCTTGATCAGGGTCACCTGTACAAGACCGGTGGTGCGGCGAGCGTTGGCAAGGTTCAGGCCGGTGCGCGCACGCTGGTGATCAAGCGCTACAACATCAAGGGCTTTGCCCATTGGCTCAAGCGTTTCTGGCGTCCGAGTCGCGCCTGGCATTCGTGGCGCGAAGGCAATCGCCTGGCGTTCCTCGGTATCGCCACACCCAAACCGCTGGCTGTGCTGGAGAAGCGCTTTTTGTGGCTGCGCAGCCGTGCGTATCTGGTGACCGAGTTCTTGCCGGGGCCGGATATCATCGAGCGCTTTGCGCCTTACGTTGAAAGCGGTGAAGCGCCGGAAGCGGAGTTGCAGGCGCTGGATCAGTTGTTCGCCAGATTGATTGACGAGCGGATCAGCCATGGCGACTTCAAGGGACACAATCTGTTCTGGCAGCAGGATCGCTGGGCGCTGATCGATCTGGACTCGATGTGCCAGCATGGATCTGTCGGCAGTTTCGCGCCGGCCTATGCCCGTGACCGTGCGCGATTCATGCGCAACTGGCCCGAAAGCAGCGCGCTGTATCAGATTATTGATCTACGGTTGCCGAAAGATATTTCCAGCGTGGCCTGAGACAAACCAGCAGTAGAGGACAAGATTCAGCGACTTGTCCTACAGCTTCTCCAGAAGCCATGAACTGTGCCCTGTTCAGTCCCGATGCTAATTTGCCCAACGACCTTGGAGGGCGAATTTTGACCATTAAACAGGCTGCAACGCTGGGTGTATTTTCATGGATTCTGGCTGGCTGTGGCAGCGCCATGACTGTCTTGCAGGACGATGCCGACGTGGCGCGGGACATGCGCAAACAAAAAACCTATTGCCAGTCCATTCCGCGGATTTACAGCGGTCTGGCCTTTGATTTCTGCGTGTTGAACGCGCCGCCGGATCCCAGCGGTTTTCTGGTGCCATTCGTGTTGCTGGATCTGCCATTGTCGGGAGTAGTCGATACAGTAGCGTTGCCCTATACGGTTTATCGTCAGCTCACCGACGGTAATCTTGGTATTTACTGGCGCAAGGGCAGTTATTGAGTAGCAGGGTAAGGTTTCTCCAGACCATTCACCCAGAGGGCAATCGCACAGGGTAATTCCCTACTCGTTTACGCTATAATCCCGCCCTTTAGCTGTCACTCGCCCTGTGCGGGGGCACATCAATTTTCAAGGCGCATCGCGCCTGCACGCAGACTAAAGAGGCTAGACCCCTGTGGCATTGACGATTCTTGGCCTGTCCGGCGCCCTTAGCCATGACCCTTCAGCAGCCTTGTACATCGACGGCAAGCTGGTGGCGGCGGCTGAAGAAGAGCGCTTCGTACGCGATAAGCATGCAAAGAACCGCATGCCCTACGAATCGGCGAAGTTCTGTCTTGAGCAGGCCGGCATCAAGCCGTCCGACGTTGACGTAGTTGCGATCCCGTTCGCTCCGATCAGCCTGTTCGGCAAGGCGCGCTGGCACTACGCCAAGCGTTACTGGTACGCGCCGGATCGCGCCCTGGATGCGATCCTGATGGGCAACCGCCGCTACAAGCGCTACCGCAACAAGATTGTCTGGTGCCTGGAGCAATTGGGTTTTGATCCGAAGAAGATCAAGATCGAACCAGTCGAGCACCACTTGGCTCACGCCTCCAGCGCCTACCACTGCTCTGGTTTCAAAGAAAAAACCGCGATCCTCGGTATCGACGGCAAGGGCGAGTACGCCACGACCTTCTTTGGCTACGGTGAAAACGGCAAGATCCACAAGATCAAGGAATTCTTCGATCCGGACTCCCTCGGCGGCCTGTATGGCGCGATCACCGAGTTCCTCGGCTTCGAGATGCTCGACGGTGAGTTCAAGGTCATGGGCATGGCGCCGTACGGCGATGCCAGCAAGTACGATTTCTCGCGTCTGGCCTCGTTCGAAAACGGTGAACTGGTGATCAACACCGACTACGCCAACGTTATCGGCCTGCGCCGCTATAAAGAGAAGGGTAAAGGCTTCTACTTCTCGCCTAAGCTGATCGAGTGGCTGGGGCCGAAGCGCGAAGGCGATATTGCTGACGAACCGTACATTCACTACGCCGCGAGCATGCAAGCGCTGTTCGAGAAACTGGCGCTGCAGATGATTGATCACTACTTGGGTGACGTGCTCAAGGAAACCGGCAAACTGGCCTTCGCCGGTGGCTGTGCGCTGAACGTCAAACTGAACCAGAAAATCATTGCCCGCGACGATATCAAGGAGCTGTTCGTGCAACCGGCGTCCGGCGATGCCGGTACGGCGGTCGGCGCAGCAGCCTATGTGTCCCACGCCCGTGGCGTGCCGGTAGAAAAGATGGAACACGTCTACCTCGGCCCGTCGTACAGCAACGAGGACGTGATCGCCGCCTGCGCCCGTCACGAGAACAAGCCGGCGTGGCGCAAGCTCGATAACATGCCGGAACAGATCGCCAAAATCATGGTTGATGGTAATCCGGTGGCCTGGTTCCAGGGACGTATGGAGTTCGGTCCGCGTGCATTGGGCGGTCGATCGATCATTGGTTGCCCGAGCGTGGCCGGCGTGGCCGACCGCATCAACCATCAGATCAAGTTCCGCGAGCGCTGGAGGCCTTTCTGCCCGTCGATGCTCGACACCGTTGCGCCACAGATGATCAAGATCGATCATCCGGCGCCGTTCATGACATTCACTTTCGAAGTGGCGGACGAGTGGAAGACCCGTGTGCCGGAAGTCGTTCACGAAGATGGCACTTCTCGTGCCCAGGTCCTCAAGCGTGAATACAACCCGCGCTACTACGACATGATGAAGGCGCTGGAAAACCTGACCGGTAACGGCGTATCGCTGAACACCTCGCTCAACCGTCGTGGCGAACCGATGATTTGCTCGCCGACCGACGCGCTGAACATGTTTTTCGGTTCGGATCTGGAATACCTGATCATGGAAGATATTCTGGTCGTAAAAGAGGGTGTGAAAGGATACGAACTTGACTGAAACACTGATCAGCGTCGTCATTCCGGTTTACAACTATGCGCGAACCCTGCCACGTGCAGTGGAGTCGGTGTTGGCGCAGTTGGATGAAACGACGGCGGATCTGCTGGTCATCGACGATGGGTCGACGGACGATACGCCTGAGGTGGTCGAACAACTCCTGCTCAAACATGGCGGGCGTTTTCGCGCGCTGCGTAAAAGCAACGGCGGATTGTCGTCGGTACGCAATCGGGGGCTGGAAGAGACAACCGGGCGATATCTGGTGTTTCTCGACTCTGACGATGAAATGGCTCCCGGTGCATTGGCTGCGCTTGCGCAGCACATTGCCAGTCATCCGCAGACCCTTATGGTGATCGGTGCGCACTGGTCAGTGTTTGCTGACGGGCGCCGCAGCTTGCAGGCGGCCAGGCCTTTGCCTGTGACGCCCCGCCAGCGCCTGCAGGGTTATCTGCTGAACAAGACGGTGTCGATTTCCAACGGTGCCTGCGCGATGCACCGCGAGGTGTTCGCTCTGGGCAATTACCCGGAACATTTGCGCAACGTCGAGGACCTGCCAGTGTTTGCCCAAGTGCTGGCGCGCTACCCCTGCACCGTTCTGGACAAGCCTTTGGCGCTGATCCACAAGCACGCCGACAGCATGCGCCATGATTTGCGCCAGAGTCTTGCTGCCGGCACGGAGCAGGTCGTCAGCGAAGTGTTTTCCAGCCGAAGAATGCCCGAAGAAATGTGTGATCTGCGCCAGGCGTTTCTGGCACAACGCTGTTTGTCGCTGTTTCGCGACTGTTATTCCCATGGCGAGTACAAGCTGGCCAGGTCGTTCTATTTCCAGGCTTTGCGTGCAGACTGGCGGACGTTTTCACGCTGGTCATACACCCGCAAGGCTTTGCGGTTGCTGTTTCGGTAAGCGGGTCGCGGTGATGTGCGCGTACCTTGTAACGGATGTCGGTGAGGTGGCTGGGTGAAAGGTACGGGCGGTAGCGTGGCAACTCGAGTCTCCAGAATCATCGATAAATACCCGGTCTGGCTGGCGTTTGTGGGCAGCGCGCTGTTGTCGCTGATAGCCGTCCTGGGCACTGCGACAGTGGGACGTGATGCCGCGCTGTACATCGATATTGCGCAACAGGTCACCGAGCACGGGCCGAATGTGGCCTGGGCTGCTTTCGACTGGCCGTGGTTTTCTTTTCTGCTGGCTGCTACTCACACTGTGTTGCATTTGCCGCTGGAGCTGAGTGCCTATCTTTGGTGTGCACTCTTTTTTGCCGGCACCAGCGCGTTGATGGTCGACTGCGTTCGTCAGCGATCTGCGCAGGTTACCCGTTGGGCGTGCCTGGTGGTATTGGCCATGCCGGCGGTGAATGCCTTCCGAAACGACATCATCCGTGAATGCGGTTTCTGGTTCTTCTGCACACTGACGCTCTGGCTCGCGCTGCGCTGGCAAGCCCGTGGCGGCTGGTTGCGCGCGGCATTCATCCACCTGGCAATCGTCGCAGCAGCCTTGTTTCGGCTGGAGGCCTTATTGCTGGTGCCGGCGTTGGCTCTGTGGCAGTTGCCCAACCTGTGCTCATCTGGCCGACGGATGCAGTTTGCCCAGTTTTCGCTGCTGCCGGTTTTGGGGCTGCTGGCCGTTTCGGTCACCGGTGTACTCATGTCGGCGCGAGTGATGCTGTATCTGGACATGATTGCCCCGCACAGCGTGTTTGCGTCCTTTCAGATGCTGTGCGATCAGTTTGCCAATTCGCTCATCAACAAGTACTCCCAGGATGAAGCCGGGCGGATCATTTTCTTCGGCATCCTGGCGACCATGACCATCAGTTTCGTGAAGTTGATGGGGCCATTTGCTGTCCCGTTCATTCTGCGGCGCAACTGGGGGGTGCTAGGTGTCTACTGGCGCGACTATCGCCCTTTCGCCTGGGCGGCGTTGCTGTATCTGGTCGTGCTGGTGCTGTTTTTCATCAAGCAACAGTTCATGAATACGCGCTACCTGAGTTTTCTGAATCTGTTGTTTGTGCCCGCGCTGGCGATGGGTCTGGCGGCGTTCGTTCGCGAGTTCCCGCGGTGCGGCAAGTGGCTGGTGGCTCTGGGGCTGCTGGTGATGCTGTCGAACGTCATCTCCACCGGCGCCGGCAAAACCCATTACGTCGAGGCCGGGCGCTGGTTGTCGGCCCATGTCGAGCCAGGTGCGAAGGCGTATTTCGAGGATGGGCGGATCAGCTATTACGCCGGTCGTGGCTATGTGATACCGGTATGGACCGCAGAGGAAGCGATGTCGGCAGCGCATGCTGGCGACTATCAATATTTCCTCATCGAGGCCAAGGGTGACGAGCCTTGGCTGAATGAGTGGCTGGTGGCGCACAAACTGCGCATCCTTGAGCATTTCGCCAATCGCAAAGGTGCCACTGTAGTGGTCATCGGCCGCTAAGGTTTAACCGAGCAGCGGACGCAGGCGAGAGATCAGCGGCGCTTGCCGGTTGCTCGGCAGTGCCTGCCGATAGCCCTCGATAAACGTGTCGCCGGCGTCCTGGCCGAGCAGCCATTGGCGGTCTTCCTTGTAGCGCAGCAAATGCGCGAAGTTGCGCAGGCGTTTACTGTCACTGAGCGCGTGCTTCTGGCAGCGCAGGTCGGCAATATCGATCAGGCCCAAACGCTTGTCCGGGGTCTGCACGACGTTGCCAAAGTGCAGTGATCGAAAGTACACACCTTTGTCGTGCAGCAGGGCGAAGTACCCGCCTAGCTGGAATCTCAGTGTGTCAGCCTCTTCGTCAGTGCCTTGTAGCTGACGCACTGTATTGCCTTCCAGCGGGCTGTAATACACGCAGTCACGTTCGATGCTCGGGATGCGGTAGACCGCGATGACTTTGGGGCAGAGGATGCCGCGTTGTTCGAGGGCCCGGGTATTGTCGGCAAAGCGCTGCGCATAGGGGTAGAACAGCGCCGAACTGAGCAGCCGCTTGCGGCGGAACAGCTTGAGGATGCGTCCATCGGCCAATCTGAGCACCTTGTCGCCGGAACCGTCGGCTTCCAATACGTGTGCACCCTCGCGCAGTGCCTCGTAAGTGCTGTGATCAATCGATTGCATATCGGGCTCCCCATCATTAGCGGGGTATCTTAACCGACTTGGTCGAAGGCTGGCTTGAAGTCATGTTTATCGGGGCAAAAACGCGTGTGATATCATCGGCGCCTCACTGAATTGCGCGGATCACCATGAGCAGTCCTGAACCGAAAGCCCAGTCCACGCTGGCGATCTATTTCCGCCTTTTGGCTTACGTGCGGCCTTATGCCGGCCTTTTCCTTCTCAGCATCGTCGGGTTTCTGATCTTCGCATCGACTCAGCCGATGCTCGCTTACATCCTCAAATACTTTGTCGACGGTCTGGCCAATCCTGAAGCCAGTCTGTTTCCGGGCAACCCTTACCTGGGCAAGCTGCAGTTGCTCGAAACCGTGCCACTGATGATCGTCTTCATCGCGTTGTGGCAGGGCGTGGGTTCTTACCTGGGCAACTTCTTCCTGGCGCGGGTTTCCCTGGGCCTGGTGCATGACCTGCGGGTGGTGTTGTTCAATAAATTGCTGGAGTTGCCCAATCGCTTCTTCGACAAGAACAATTCCGGCCACCTGATTTCCCGGATCACCTTCAACGTGACCATGGTCACCGGCGCGGCAACGGATGCAATCAAAGTCGTCATCCGTGAAGGCATGACCGTGATTTTCCTGTTCTGCACACTGTTGTGGATGAACTGGAAGCTCACGCTGGTGATGGTCGCCATCCTGCCGTTGATCGGTTTGATGGTGAACAGCACCAGCAAAAAATTCCGCAAGCAAAGCAAGAAGATCCAGGTCTCGATGGGCAACGTCACGCACGTCGCGTCCGAGACCATTCACGGCTATCGCGTCGTGCGTAGTTTTGGCGGCGAGCAGTACGAAAAGGATCGCTTTCGCGATGCCAGCCAGAGCAACACCGACAAGCAGTTGACGATGACCAAGACCGGCGCGGTTTACACGCCGATGCTGCAACTGGTGACTTACAGCGCCATGGCGGTGGTCATGTTCCTCGTCCTGTACCTTCGCGGCGACGCTTCGCCGGGCGATCTGGTGGCTTACATCACCATGGCTGGCTTGTTGCCCAAGCCGATCCGTCAGTTGTCGGAGGTCAGCTCGACGATTCAGAAAGGTGTCGCTGGTGCCGAAAGTATTTTCGAGCAACTGGATGAACCGGCGGAAGTGGATCAGGGCACGGTCGAGCAAGACCGTCTCGAAGGCCGTCTGGAAGTGCGCAATCTGAGCTTCCACTACCCTGACACCGATAAAGCGGTACTCAACGACATCAGCTTCGTCGTCGAGCCGGGGCAAATGGTCGCTTTGGTGGGACGTTCGGGCAGTGGCAAGTCGACCCTGGCCAGCCTGATTCCGCGCTTCTATCAGCATGATCATGCGCAGGGCCAGATCCTGCTCGATGGCGTGCAGGTGCAGGACTTCACCTTGCGCAGCCTGCGTCGGCAGATTGCTCTGGTGACCCAGCAGGTCACGCTGTTCAACGATACGGTGACCAACAACATCGCTTACGGCGATCTGGCTGGCGCACCGTTCGATGAGGTCAAGCGAGCGGCCACCGAAGCCTATGCCGATGAGTTCATCATCAAGATGCCGCAAGGCTACGAAACCATGGTCGGCGAAAACGGCGTGCTGCTGTCCGGCGGCCAGCGTCAGCGCATCGCCATTGCCCGGGCGTTGCTCAAGGATGCACCGCTGCTGATTCTCGACGAGGCCACTTCCGCGCTCGATACCGAATCGGAGCGGCATATTCAGGCCGCCCTGGATCATGTGGTGAAGAACCGCACGACCCTGGTGATCGCCCACCGTTTGAGCACCATCGAGAAAGCCGACCTGATTCTGGTCATGGACGAAGGGCGCATTGTCGAGCGCGGCTCTCACGCACAATTGCTCGAACAAAACGGTTATTACGCCCGTCTGCACGCCAAAGAGTTTGAAGAGGGTGACGAGCCTCAGCCGGCGCACGCGACCGACGTATGCTGACGATGTTTCGCAGCTTTCGCGAGCGTGGCTGGACCGAAATCGACCGGGACAGCTACGCCCGCGCCTGGCAACGTTTCGGTGGCAGCTTTGCTACGCACCCCGAAGTCGTCGAGCGCTTGTCGACGTTCCTTGGCATCGAGTTGCGCTACCTGGGCTGGGTCGTTGGCGGTGATGTGCTGGCCGCCATCCCTTGCTGGGGGCGGCATGTTGCCTTGTCCAAGGAAGTGCTCAAGCGCGAGGGCAAGCGTGGCTTGCTGGACATGGGCAATGCGGAAATCATTCTGCCGATCGCGCCAGACGTCATCGTGCCGCTGCGCCAGCGCGTGGCTTATGTGTCCCAGCTCAATGCCGGGCAGATCAGCACGCTGAAGCCACAGCCTGAGGGCCTGGCGCTGGCCCGGTTGCCGGAAGAGTATTCGAAGAAATTCCGCTACAACCAGCGTCGCGAACAGCGGCTGCTGGAAGAGGCGGGCGGATCGCTGGTGCCGATGTCCGACTTTACGCCGCAGGAACAGGCTGCCGCTTACGGCGATTTGTTCCAGCGTCGCTGGGGCTTCGAGGTGCCGGGCAAGGCCGGGTTGGTTGAGGTCTTTACCTTGCTGCGCGAGTTCATGACCGGTTCGGTGGTGATGCTCGAATCGGCACCCGTGGCCATTCAGGTGCTGTACCGCGTCGAGGCCCCGCAATGGGTTTCGCTGGAATACATCAACGGTGGTGTCGACCCGCAGAGCCGCGAGTTCAGCCCCGGCAGTGTGCTGAGCTTCGTCAATACCCAAGAGGCCTGGGCGCACGCGCAAGCGCTGGGCAAACCTCTGCGTTATTCATTCGGTCGTGCCGATCGAGAGTACAAGGATCGCTGGTGCCACACGGTGCCGGTCTACAAGGTCTGAATTCATGAGCGCTCGCAAGCAACAGCTTCTCAAGGCCCATCGGCGCAACAAGCGTCTGTTCCTGATCGCCTTTGTGCTGGTGCTGTTGCTGATCGGCGTGCTGATCGCGTGGTGGCTGGTGCCGCTGTTGCTGGTGCTGGCCTGGGTCGCTCACGAGGCCTGGTTTGCCGACCATTTGTTCTACCGGCCTACCGACGACTATCGATACGACTTTCCGCCGCAAACCGCGCGGCAGGCCGTGAGTCTTGAGGGTGGCGTGGTAGGCCTGAGCGAACCGCTGGCGCTGGGCGAGACATTGGTACTCGAACTCGAAGTGAAGTCCACCTGGCTGGGGCGCTGGCTCGATCCCTATGTTGAGGTGGGCGATGATCGTCAGGATCTGGAACGGGGCGTCAGAGGGCGGCGTTTCCTCAATCTGTCGGGGCAGGGTGATGCACTGGCGCAAGGAACTCTGACGCTGCGTGGCCGATATTGCGTACCCGCTGCGACGGGCGTGTTGTGGGTCATGGCCAATCCGGACTACAGCCGCCAGCGGGTCATGATCATCGCGCCCCATGCCGATGATGCAGAACTCGCCGCCTTCGGTCTGTACAGTCGATGCGAAAACGTCAGCATCGTCACCCTGACCCAGGGTGAGATCGAGGCTGAAGACTTTCAACGGCTGGGCCTTGATCAAGCCGCAGCCGCTCGATTGAAGGGCCGCTTGCGCAGTTGGGACAGCCTGGTGATTCCGCTGTGGGGGGGCGTGCCTGCCGAGCGTTGTGTGCAATTGGGCTATTACTGCCTGCAACTGCCGTCGATGGCCAAAGCGCCGACCCAGGCGTTCGGCTCCCGGGAATCGCAGGAAAACGATATTCGCAGTGTGCGCCAGCATAACCCGTTGACCCTGCCCGCCGACGTTGACGGGCAGCCGACCTGGCAAAACCTGCTGGGTGATCTGACGGCCCTGCTTGAGCACTATCGCCCGGAAGTGGTCGTTACACCGCATCCTGAACTCGATCCCCACAGTGATCATGTAGCGTCGACCCAAGCGCTGCTTGAGGCTATCGAACGCAGTAGCTGGAAACCGGCGACCCTGCTGCTGTACGCCAATCACCTGCACGACAATGATCGCTGGCCGATGGGGCCTGCCGGTGCGGGTGTTGCGCTGCCTCCCGCCATCGAGCCGCTACCGGCTGATCGCCTGTGGAGTCCGCTGCTGTCGGCTGACGTGCAACTGGACAAAGCCATGGCGCTGGCCATGGAGCACGATCTGCAGGGCGGACAGGCGTTCAAACGGCAATTGCGCCGCAGGATCCAGCAGGCTCTGGCCGGCCGTCGCTGGCCTGAAACGGGCAGTAACGAGTTTTTCCGCAAGGCGGTCCGGCGTCACGAGTTGTTCTGGGTGCGCGACCTTTCAGATTGAGGCGGACGGCGCTTTACCCTGTGTTAATATCGCGCCCCTGTTCATTTTGTATGTGGGTTGCTCCATGAAGTTGTCCATGCCGCGTTTCGATCAAGCCCCGGTCTTGGTAGTCGGCGATGTCATGCTCGACCGTTACTGGCATGGCGGAACCTCACGGATTTCCCCTGAGGCGCCGGTGCCGGTCGTTAAGGTCGAGCAGATCGAAGACCGTCCGGGCGGTGCCGCGAACGTTGCCTTGAACATTGCCGCGCTGGGTGCGCCGGCGTCGCTGGTCGGTGTGACCGGCGATGACGAAGCCGCCGACAGCCTGAGCAACAGTCTCAAAGGCGCGGGCGTACGCGCTCTGTTCCAGCGCATCGCGCACCAGCCAACCATCGTCAAGCTGCGGGTCATGAGCCGGCACCAGCAACTGCTGCGTATCGACTTTGAAGAGCCGTTCGCCACCGACGCCCTGGCCCTTGGTTCGCAGGTCGACGACCTGCTCGAAGGCATCAAGGTGCTGGTGCTCTCCGATTACGGCAAAGGCGCCCTGAAAAACCATCAGGCGCTGATCCAGGCCGCCCGCGCGAAGAACATTCCGGTGCTGGCCGATCCAAAGGGCAAGGACTTCTCGATTTATCGCGGCGCCAGCCTGATCACCCCCAATCTCAGCGAATTCGAAGCCATCGTCGGCGGTTGCGTCGATGAGCATGAGCTGGTGAGCAAGGGCGCCGCCCTGATGCACGACCTCGAACTCGGTGCGCTGCTGGTAACGCGCGGCGAACATGGCATGACCCTGCTGCGTCCGGATCAGCCGGCGCTGCACCTGCCGGCCCGTGCCCGTGAAGTGTTCGATGTCACCGGTGCCGGTGACACGGTGATCTCCACCCTGGCGGCAGCGATTGCCGCCGGTGAAGACCTGCCCCACGCCGTTGCACTGGCCAACCTGGCCGCCGGCATCGTGGTCGGCAAACTCGGTACGGCCGCCATCAGCGCCCCGGAACTGCGTCGCGCCATTCAGCGTGAGGAGGGTTCTGAACGGGGTGTCCTGGGTCTGGAGCAGTTGCTGCTCGCCGTGGCCGATGCCCGTGCGCACAACGAGAAGATCGTCTTCACCAACGGCTGCTTCGACATCCTCCACGCCGGCCATGTGACCTACCTGGAGCAGGCGCGGGCACAGGGCGACCGGCTGATTGTCGCGGTCAACGATGATGCCTCGGTCAGCCGTCTCAAAGGCCCGGGTCGCCCGATCAACAGTGTTGACCGACGCATGGCGGTTCTCGCCGGCCTCGGCGCTGTGGACTGGGTGATCAGTTTCCCTGAAGGCACCCCGGAGAACCTGCTGCGTGAGGTCAAACCGGACGTGCTGGTCAAGGGCGGCGATTACGGCATCGATCAGGTAGTCGGCGCTGATATCGTCACTGCTTATGGCGGTACCGTAAAGGTGCTGGGACTGGTGGAAAACAGCTCGACAACTGCGATTGTCGAGAAGATCCGCAGTCGTTGATCAGATGAATTTTTACCGTTGTGTACTGCGTGTGAACGGATTTTGCCTTGGGGATTTTACCGTTTCCGTTGATGTAGGCAGCTTTGAATCCGATGCGCTTGCCTGCCTACGTCGCGTGGTCAATTAACCTATGAAAGTCATGCTCCTGGTGATGGACGAGCAGCGGGTCATTCTCGACCGGCTCTACGACATCGTGCAGCAGAACTGTGATGAGTGTTTCATCTATCGTTTGAGCAAAAAACAGCAGTTGAATCTGGGGTCGTTTCTGGCCTCGGTCGATTACCAGACCTTCGATCGCGTGGTGATTTTCTCCCGGGTCAAGCGTCTGGCCACGCAACTGCAGGTGCTCAAATGCATCCCCGGGCTGGTCTTCCTCGAACACGACGCCTACCAGAACTACATGCCAGCGAGTAAATACCGCGGCGTGTATTCACGGCTCTACCGTCGCCTGCCGAGTTGCCGGGCGCTGGTGTCCGGTGCCGTGGTCGCGCGCAAGATGCTTGCTGAAGGCATCGATACGGTGTTCGTCTCCAAAGGTTATGACGAGCAGATGTTGCACAATACCGGCGTCGAGCGGGACATTCCCATCGGTTTTCTTGGCAGCTTGAAAAGCACCGAATATGCCGAGCGCAAAGCCATGCTCGAGTCGCTCTCGCAGCGAACCGGGATGCTGGTGACCCGTACCAAGTCGGGTGCGGAATACCTGCAGACGCTCAATCGCATCAGGATTTTCGTCAGCGCCGACATCGGCATGAACGAGTTCATGATCAAGAACTACGAAGCCATGGCCTGCGGTTGTGTGCTGCTGGCCTGGAGTCAGGGCGAAGAAGACCGTCTGCTCGGCTTTGAAGACATGCACAACACCGTGTTCTACCGCAGCGAAGATGAAGCGGTGGAAAAGATCCAGCTGCTGCAGAGCGACCCGGAACTGGCAGAGCGCATCGCCCGCAATGGCCAGGAGTTCGCGCAAAGCCGTTATTCCTTTGCCCGTGTCGGTCAGGCACTGGCCACGGAAATCCAGCGTGAGATGCGACCATGGCAGCCGCCCTCGGCGTTCACGCGATTCTGGGTGAAGCTGCGTTACGGGATGAAGGTGCCAGTCTGAATGAAGGATCATCTATCGTCGCAACCCGGCGAGCACATGGCGCTGGATGCGCTGCCTGGTGGTGATCAGTCCGTTCTCGGGGCATTGCCCGCAGAGCTTCTCGACTGTCTGAACCGCGCGCCCCGGGTCGTGTTGATTGCCAACAACCCGGCCATCACCGCGGCGGACTTTCAGGCGCTGAACATTGGCGTCGATGACGTCGTCGTCAGCTTCAATACCTGCATCAAAGCGGCGCTGCTCAACAAGCAGAGCGTCAATGTCTTTGTGCATGGCTACAACGCGCCGGACGCGTATTTTTTTGGTCTGCCTTACGCGCCGCCGGTACAGCAAATGTTCGAGCAGGCGAGCGAACGTTGTTTCAGCATGCTGGTGGGCTGCGCCGCACCAATGTGTCCCCTGCCACGCGTGGCCATGTATTGGGATCGCATTCCACTGCCGCCACTGTGGAACTACCCGGTCGATCGCCCGGGTGGCAAGCGCTACGTTGGGCCTTCTACCGGTTTCAACACGCTGGTGTTGTTCGACTGGTTGCGCGCTCATGCCGGTTATGACTATCAGCTCATGACCCTGGGGTTTTCCAACGAAGCAGGAAAACTGTGGGGCGGCCATGCCTGGGACTATGAGCGTGACTGGCTGCAAAAGTCGGACATCATCGTGGTGCCGCTGCAACCCCGTCGCTGGTGGCAAAAACTGTTTCGACAGAAGTAAGCGACATCGTCTGTCCGGTTGCCAGCAGGCCCGAACTACTTTCAAAAGGTGCTGTTGAGTGTTGAAAATTGCCGTGGCTTTTTTCGGGATACCGAGAAATTCGCCGATCTGTTTCCCCTCCATCGAGCAGAATGTGCTGGCGCAGTTGCCTGCAGGCAGCGACGTAAAGTGCTTCTACCATCTGTACAAGATTGATGAGGTGCAGAACTCGCGATCCGGCGAGAAAGGCGAATTGGCGGCGGACAACTACCAGCCTTTCGAATCGATGACCGGCGCGCTTACCTCGACCGAGGGCGTTCTGGAGCGCTGGGATTTCGAGCAGGTCAAAGCTCAGGGTGACACCTGGGCCGATGACTATGCGTCGTTGCGCAATTTGATCTATCAGCTCAACTCATTGCACACCGTGACCACCATGATCGAATCCTTCAAACCGGATTTCGTCGTGTTCGTGCGTCCGGACAATTTCTTTCACAGCGCATTGCCTGGCTATATCTTCGCTCATCCTGAGGTGCGCCAGCACAACGCTTATATTCCTGACTGGCAATGGTGGGGCGGTTTGAACGACCGTTTTGCCGTGTGCGGGCGCGACACGTATGTCGCGTACGGCAAGCGGATCGAGCGCATTTTCGATTTCTGCAAGGCAACGGGCAGAAAGCTGCATTCCGAACGCTTGCTCAAATATGCCCTGCAGCAGGTCGATGCCAAAATCTGCACGCTGCCGACGCAGGCATCGCGGGTGCGCATTACCGGTGCATTTGCCGAAGAATCGTTCTCGCCCAAGCGTGGCATGGGCAAGCGCGAAAACCGCTACTTTCATTTCTTCGCCGGGTTGCGTACCTGGTGGGACCGTCGCCGCTAAACCGTTATTTGCCGGTTTTCTTGCCCAGACCGACCAGTCGCAGCGCCTTGATACTCAGTTGCTTGAGTCCCTGACGCGGGGCTTTCGCCGGTTGCAGGCCCTGCTGCACCAACCAGTCCTTCCAGCGAATCCGCTCTTCGCGCACAACCCAGCCGGTTTGTGTGGCAAAGCTCTCGGCCAGATAAAGACCCCGGGTGCTGGCCGGTACCAGTTTGTCGCGCTTGAGCGTGTACAACTCTGCCAATGGCGCGCCGTCCTTGAGTGGCATCAAGTACAGGTCGGGCCGTTTGCGGTCGAGTCGGGCCACCAGTTGATCACCCTCCAGGCGTTCGTCGACGTGGAACAGGCTCAGGGACTTGGCTTCCTTGGGCACATCCAGACGCAAGTCGTAGATCAATTGCAGCGATGCGGTCGGCAGATGCACGTAGGCCCGTGGGCGTTCGAGCAATTGCAGATTGGCGCTACGTATCGGTCGCGCTGAGCCGGACAACGGGGTCAGGCGAAACGGCAGCGCTTCGCGATAATGCAGTGCAGCGGAGTAGGGCGCCGGCAGCCAGGTGTCGTTGAAACGTCCACCGAGCCAGCCTTCCGGTGTTTCCAGCAAACACTCTTCGGCAATTTCCTGAATGGCCGTGTGTAGCGGAATATTCAGTTCATGCGCCGGCACGTAACCGGAAATCAATTTGAGCACGACGTCGCCACGATCCTGACGGCGCTGGCGCACCAGCACCCAGTAATCGCGATTCTGCCAATGCAGGGTCAGGCGCACGGAAACCCCGAGGTTGGCCAGTTCCAGCGAGAAGCGCTCGGTGTCAGCCACGCTCACCGGTTTACGCCGCTGCAAGGTCTGCGCAAAGTTCAGCGGCATGCCGACGCTCTGGTAGGTCAGACCTTCGGGGGTGGCTTCGACGTACAACGGCAGGGTCTTGAAGTTGCTCGGGTTCTTTCTGATGAGCGTGCGCGGCATATCGGCTCCTGCTTAAGGCCGCGAAGCGGCGTCAGTGACCACGTAGGACCTGGGCAACGGTCGCAACGTTGTGGGCGAGGTGCAGCGGATTGATCGTCCCGACAATAGCACTGGCCACGCCTGGTTGCGCGAACAGCAATTCGAAGCTGGCGCGCACCGGGTCCACGCCCGGGCTGAGGCATACGTGACCGCTGGCCAGGGCTTTTTTCACCAGAATGGCTTTGCCGTGGGCAGCAGCATAGTCAATGACAGCCTTCTCGTTTTGTTCGTTCAGATTGTAGGTGACCATCGCGCAGTCGCCTTGCTCCAGAGCTTTCAAGCCACCTTCGACGGTTTTGCCAGAGAAGCCGAAGCCGCGAATCTTGCCCTCGGCCTTGAGCGCCGCGAGTGTCGCGTACACCTCAGTGTGCTCAAGGATCGCCATGTCGTTGCCGTCGGAGTGCACCAGCACCAGGTCGATAAAATCGGTTTCAAGACGTTGCAGGCTGCGCTCAACGGACATGCGCGTGTGCGCGGCGCTGAAGTCGTGGTGCGACAAGCCATCGGCAAACTCTTCGCCGACCTTGCTGACGATCACCCAGTCTTGTCGTTGGCCGCGTAGCAACGGGCCAAGGCGTTCTTCGCTGCGACCGTAGGCCGGGGCGGTGTCGATCAGGTTGATGCCCAATTCCCGCGCCTGACGCAGCAGCATCCGCGCTTCATCGTCGCCGGGGATCTGAAAACCGTTGGGGTATTTCACCCCTTGGTCACGGCCGAGTTTGACCGTGCCCAGGCCCAGTGGCGAAACCGTCAGGCCGGTGCTGCCCAGCGGGCGATGAAAGTCATGCAGGCTGGCAATGGTCATGGCAGCAGTTGCTCCCAGGCGGGAATGCCCATCGGTGGTTTCGGCAGGGCCGGTAAAGGCTCGCTGGTTTGCGGCTGGATACCGTCGCGCTCCAGTGCGGCGATCACCCGGTCAGCGAAGTCCGGTGCCAGCGCCAGTTTGGTCGGCCAGCCGACCAGCAAGCGGCCTTGCTCGGCAAGGAAGGCGTTGTCCGGGCGCGTCAGCCCGGTTTGCAGTGGCTCGGCACGGTCAACCCGCAGGGTCGCCCATTGCGTAGTGCTGAGGTCGATCCACGGTAACAACTGCGCGATCTCTTTCTGCGCGGTGGCAATCTGCTCGGCCGGCTCGCGGTTCACACCTTCGCTTTCGGCGATGTCGCCGCCCATGTACCAGACCCACTGGCCGTCAGCGGCTGGATGCGTGGTCACAGTGATGCGCGGTTTGGTGCCGCCGCCCAGGCAGTGGGCGTACAGCGGCTTCAGACCTGGGCCTTTGGCGATGATCATGTGCAGCGGGCGGCGTTGCATGGCCGGCTGGCTCAAACCGAGGTCTTCGAGCAGTTGGGCAGTACCGGCACCGGCGCTGAGGACAATGCGTTGCGCGCGGATTTCGCGACCATCGACTTTCAGGCCGACCAGCACGCCGGCCTCCAGCAGTGGCTCGATAGTTTGCCCGGCGAGCAGGCCATCGCCGGCCAGATCGGCCAGGCGCTGGATCAGGCTCGGTACGTCGACCACCAGTTCGGCAAGGCGATACACCTTGCCCTTGAAGCGTTTGTCTTGCAGGGCCGGCGGCAATTGCTCGCCCTTGACCTGGTCGACCCGGCCGCGCACGGCCTTACTGGCGAAGAAACTGGTGAGGTTGCCCGCCAGAGTACCCGGCGACCACAGGTAATGGGCCTCGGACAGCAGGCGCACGCCGGACAGATCCAGCTCGCCACTGCCGGCCAGCGCTTCACGCCAGCGGCGTGGCATGTCGGCGATGGCTTCCGAGGCGCCAGTCAGCGCGCCGTGCAACGCGTACTTGGCGCCGCCGTGGATGATGCCTTGGGACTTCACACTCTGCCCGCCGCCGAGGCTGGCGCTTTCCACCAGCACGGTCGAAAAACCCTGGCGGCGCAGACGCGCATTCAGCCAGAGGCCGGCGACACCAGCGCCGACAATCAGAACGTCGGTGGAAATAACGGATGGCATGCAGCGACCTCAGTGTTCAAGACGAGGGCGCAGTATACAGACTCGGGAAAGGGGCGGATTTGTCGATGATCAACAGGTTGAACGCAAATCTGTAGGAGTGAGCCTGCTCGCGACGGTGTACCAGACGACACAAGTGTTGAATGAAAGACCGCTATCGCGAGCAGGCTCACTCCTACAAGGGAATGTGTTTGTCGTTAGTGGCCGGCAGTCTTGGAGAACAGCTGGATCACCACGACACCCAGCACGATCAACGCCATCCCGAGCATCGCCGGGATATCCAGTTTCTGCCCGTAGATAAACAGCGCCGCGACGCTGACCATCACAATCCCCATTCCTGCCCAAACCGCGTAGGCCACGCCGACCGGAACGGTGCGCACCACCAGCGTCAGCATCCAGAACGCAATCGCGTAGCCGACGATAACCAGCACCAACGGCAGCGGCGTGCTGATGCCTTTGACGGCTTTCATCGACACGGTGGCAATCACTTCGGCGCAGATGGCAATGGCCAGGTAGGCGTAGGCGTTCATGGTTCAAATCCTCAATGTGAAACGTTGCTTGCTGAGGCGGCATTCTAGTGATTCGCCAGATGGGGTAAAGTCATTACCTATCTACTACAGAGATGGGTTGGTGAATCAGCATGCAGTGGAATCTGGATCAACTGCGGGTGTTTGTCGACGTCGCCGAACACCGCTCGTTTTCCGCCGTGGCGCGCCAGCAGCGTAAAGCGCAGTCGGCGATCAGCAGCGCGATTGCCATGCTCGAAGATGACCTGGGCGTCAGCCTGTTCGAGCGTAGCAGCGGCCGTCAGCCAACGCTCACCGAGGCGGGCGAAGCGCTGTTGGAAGAGGCACGTGAAGTCCTGCGTCAATGCGAGCGCCTAAACGGTCGGGCGATGGCGATGCTGCGCGGCCAGGAAGCACAACTGCGCGTGGCTCAGGATGAGGCGATGCCCTATCAGGCGCTGGTGGAAAGTTTCGGTGAACTGGCCGAGCAGTTTCCCAGTCTTGAAGTGCAACTGACCAGCGCCGCGCAAGGCGAAGTCGCACGCAAACTGGTCGAGCGTCGTGCCGACCTCGGCCTGTTGTTCTATCACGATGAAATCCCCGAAGCGCTGGAGCGCCGGGTACTCGGCAGCGTCGAAATGGTCACGGTCTGCGGCATCAATCATCCGCTGGCGAAGCAGTCTTACGTGACCTGCCAGCAACTGGCGCAGCACCGGCAATTGTTGATGTCGACGCAAACCAGTGTCTATCCCGGCAACGAGCCGGCCAGCCCGCAGGTATGGCGCGCCGACAGTTTTTACGTGATGTCCGAATGGCTGGTGCGCGACCTCGGCTGGGCCTGGTTGCCCCGGCATGTGGTGCAGTACTCGGCCTATCAGGGCTTGATGGTCGAACTCGACAGCGAATGGACCCCGCCGGCACTGGTGGTGGAACTGGTCTGGCGCCGCGACGAACCGCTCGGCCCGGCCGCGCGTTGGCTGGCGGAACGTTTTGCCGTGCACTTGCGGGCGATCGGCGACAAAAGTCGATAAACTCCGCCGCCATGAATAGAACTCTGTACACCGCGCTGTTTTACCTGGGACTGCCATTGGTGGCGATTCGGCTATGGCTGCGGGCGCGCAAGGCGCCGGCGTATGCCAAGCGAATTGGCGAACGTTTCTCCTACGGGATGCCGACGCTGCAACCCGGCGGCATCTGGGTGCACGCAGTGTCGGTGGGCGAAAGCATTGCTGCGGCGCCGATGATCCGTGCGTTGCTACAACGTTATCCACAACTGCCGATCACCGTGACCTGCATGACCCCGACCGGTTCGGAGCGGATTCAGGCGCTGTTCGCCAATGAGCCGCGCATCCAGCATTGCTATCTGCCCTACGACTTGCCGTGTGCGGCGGCGCGTTTTCTTGATCGCGTTCAGCCCAAGCTTGCGGTGATCATGGAAACCGAGCTGTGGCCCAACCACATTCATCAGTGCGCCAAGCGCGGTATTCCGGTGGCGCTGGCCAATGGACGTTTGTCCGAGCGTTCGGCGCGCGGCTATGGCCGCTTTAGCAAACTCACCGCGCCGATGCTCGCCGAAATGAGTTTGTTCGCCGTACAGACCGAAGCCGAAGCCCAGCGCTTCCGCGATCTCGGTGCACGCCCGGAAACCGTCGAGGTCACCGGCTCGATCAAGTTCGACCTGACCATCGACCTGCAACTGCTGCAACGTGCCGCTGACTTGCGTGGCCAGTGGCAGGCGCTGGAGCGTCCGGTGTGGATTGCCGCCAGCACCCATGAAGGCGAGGACGAAGTGATCCTTGACGCCCATCGCCGCTTGCTGACCAATCACCCGGATGCGTTGCTGATTCTGGTGCCGCGTCACCCGGAACGTTTCAACTCGGTGTTCGAACTGTGCCAGCGCGAAGGCTTTACCACGGTGCGGCGGTCGACCGGCTCAAATGTCGATGCGCAGACGAGCGTGCTGCTCGGCGACACCATGGGCGAGTTGCTGTTTCTCTATGCCTTGGCGGACAGCGCGTTTGTCGGCGGCAGCCTGGTGGCCAATGGTGGGCACAATCTGCTGGAGCCGGCAGCCTTGGCCAAACCGGTGATCAGCGGCCCGCACCTGTTCAACTTCCTCGACATCGCCGCGCAATTGCGCGAAGCCGGAGCGTTGGCCGAGGTCGATGATGCCGAAGGGCTGGCGGTGGAAGTGCAGCGGCTGTTTGAGCTGCCGCGCGATGCGCAGCGTATGGCCGACGCCGGGCTGGCGGTGATGCGCCGTAATCAAGGCGCATTGCAGCGTTTGCTGGATGGTTTGGGCCGACTGATCAAGTAAAGCAAAAAGATCGCAGCGTGCCGCAGCTCCTACATTGGAATGTATTTTCCTGTAGGCGCTGCGGCACGCTGCGATCTTTTGTTTTTAAGGCTTAAGGCCGGGCCTTGAGCTGCGCTTCGGCCGCTTTGGCCAGATCCGGCGGCAGGAAGTCCTTGTCCGGGTTGTAGTCGGCTTTCAGATAACGCCGCAGATCTTCCAGATCCCCCGGATTCAACGTTCCCGCCGCCTGCTTCAAGCGCAGGTTGTCGAGGATGTAGTCATAACGCGTGTTGTTGTAGTTGCGCACCGAGGTGTACAGCTGGCGCTGCGCATCGAGCACGTCGACGATGTTGCGCGTACCGACCTGATAACCGATTTCCGTGGCTTCCACCGCACTCTGGTTGGAAATGATCGACTGGCGACGCGCCTGCACCTGCTCGACGTCGGTGTTCACCGCGCGGTGCAGGTTGCGGGTGTTCTCGACGATCTGCCGACGCAAGGATTCGCGCTGCTGTTCGCTCTGATTCAGTTGCTCATAAGACTGGCGCACTTGCGAGCTGGTCAGCCCGCCGCTGTAGATCGGGATGTTCAGTTGCAGGCCGACCGTGCTCTGCTCGACATTGTCACGGTACGGCACGCCAAAGGCGTTCGGGTTGGAAAAGCCGAGGGCGTCGTTGTCGCCTTTTTCGTATTTGGCTACGGCATCGAGGGTCGGCAAGTGGCCGGCTTTGCGCTGCTTGAGGGTCTGCTCGGCGGAGCTGACGGCGAAGTTGCTCGCCAGCAGATTGAGGTTCTGTTTCGCCGCGGTATCAACCCACGCCTTGGCGTCGTTCGGCGCTGGCGGCAGGATCGGCAGCGTGTGGACGATGCCCTGAATCGAGTTGTACTGGCGGTTGGTCAGGGTGATCAGCGCTTCGAAGGCATCATCGACCTGACGCTGGGCAACGATGCGGTTGGCCCGTGCGGTGTCGTAGCTGGCTTGCGATTGCAGCACATCGGTCTTGTCCGACAGGCCGACATCGAAGCGTTCGTTGGACTGATCGAGCTGGCGCTTGAACGCGGCCTCTTCAGCTTTGGTCGAGGCGAGGTTGTCCTGGCTGCGCAGCACGTTGAAATAGCTTTCGGCCGATTGCAGGATCAGGTTCTGTTCGGTCGCCGACAGTTGCAGCGCTGCTTGCTCGTTGACGTCCTTGGCCGCCTGGTACTGGAACCAGCGATCGGCGCGGAACAACGGCTGGGCCAGAGTCGCCTGGTAGGAGTGAGCGCTGCGGTTGGCAGTGGCCGAGGGCTGATCGATCGACGTCCGCACATTGGCCACTTCAGCACCGCCTGACAGGTTCGGCAGCAGACCGGCGCGGGCTTGTGGCACCACTTCTTTCTGTGCGCCGTACTGCGCGCGGGCGGCGGCGAGGTCGGCGTTGTTGTCGACCGCCTCCTGATAGACGCTGACCAGATCGGTTTTGGTCGACAAGGGCGCTTCTGCTGCCCAGGCCATTGCGTTGGACGCACAAGACACGGCAAGAGCCAGTGAGAGTTTGCGCAGCATGAGGCGATCCCTAGCATTAATATTATGGAAGTAATCCGGGCGCCAAAGGTAAGGCGCAGGCCCCACAGCGTCAAGGCGTGGCGGGGCAAAGCGAGTGTAGTTGTGCATTTGCCTCACAACAATCGGCCAAGCCCCTGTATTTATGCCATTCATCATGGTGTTTGCTGCGGTGTTGGCGTTCTTTGCCGGTTGTGTCTAGACTGGCCGGGTTCTTGTCGGGGTGCCTTGCTATGAGGCTGAGATCGAATAATTTCGGATCCCGTTGAACCTGATCAGGTTAGCGCCTGCGTAGGGAACAAGATTTCTCGTCACCCGGCGAGTCCTCTTGTGCTTCGTCCGGGAAATTGTTCGACAATCGAACGCTCGACGACGAGGCACAGCACCGGTCCTGGTGCGTCCGTGCCTTTCAGGTTCTGCTCCGACAATCCACTGCCTGGATGCTGTCTGGAGAGCCCGTGATGACGACAAAATCAAAAAACGCGATCAACCTGAGTGACTCGGCCAAGGTCGATGAACAATCGGTCAAACCGTTCACCCGTTCGCAAAAAGTCTACGTTCAGGGCTCGCGCCCGGACATCCGCGTGCCGATGCGCGAAATCACCCTCGACGTGACGCCGACCGATTTCGGCGGCGAAATCAACGCGCCGGTCACCGTGTACGACACCTCAGGTCCGTACACCGATCCGAACGTGGTGATCGACGTGCGCAAAGGCCTGGCCGACGTGCGTTCGGCGTGGATCGATGACCGTGGCGACACCGAGCGCCTGGCGGGCCTGAGTTCCAACTTCGGTCGCGAGCGCCTCGCTGATCCGGAATTGACCAAACTGCGTTTTGCCCACGTCAACAACCCGCGCCGCGCCAAGGCCGGTGGCAATGTCACGCAGATGCACTACGCGCGTCAGGGCATCATCACGCCCGAGATGGAATTCGTCGCCATCCGCGAAAACATGAAGCTTGAGGTGGCCCGCGCCGCCGGCCTGCTGGATCAGCAACACCCGGGGCACAGCTTCGGCGCCAGCGTGCCGAAAATCATCACCCCTGAATTCGTCCGTGAAGAGATCGCCCGTGGCCGCGCAATCATTCCGGCCAACATCAACCACACCGAACTGGAACCGATGATCATCGGCCGTAACTTCCTGGTGAAGATCAACGGCAATATCGGCAACAGCGCGCTGGGTTCGTCCATCGAAGAAGAAGTGGCGAAACTGACCTGGGGCATTCGCTGGGGCGCGGACAACATCATGGACTTGTCCACCGGCAAGCACATTCACGAAACCCGCGAGTGGATCATCCGCAATTCGCCGGTGCCGATCGGCACGGTGCCGATCTATCAGGCGCTGGAAAAAGTCGGCGGCGCGGCCGAAGACCTGACCTGGGAGCTGTTCCGCGACACGCTGATCGAGCAGGCCGAGCAGGGCGTCGACTACTTCACCATTCACGCCGGCGTGTTGCTGCGCTACGTGCCGCTGACCGCCAAACGTGTGACCGGTATCGTTTCCCGTGGTGGTTCGATCATGGCCAAGTGGTGCCTGGCGCATCACAAGGAAAACTTCGCCTACACGCATTTCGAAGAAATCTGCGAAATCATGAAAGCCTATGACGTCAGCTTCTCGCTGGGTGATGGCTTGCGTCCGGGTTCGATTGCCGACGCCAACGATGCCGCGCAATTCGGCGAACTGGAAACCCTCGGCGAACTGACCAAGATCGCCTGGAAGCACGACGTGCAAACCATGATCGAAGGCCCGGGCCACGTGCCGATGCAGTTGATCAAGGAGAACATGGACAAGCAGCTGGAGTGCTGCGACGAGGCGCCGTTCTACACCCTCGGCCCACTGACCACCGACATCGCGCCGGGCTACGACCACATCACCTCGGGTATCGGTGCGGCAATGATCGGCTGGTTCGGTTGCGCGATGCTTTGCTACGTGACGCCAAAAGAACACCTGGGCCTGCCGAACAAGGATGACGTGAAGACCGGGATCATCACCTACAAGATCGCCGCCCACGCAGCGGACTTGGCCAAAGGACATCCTGGCGCACAGATTCGCGACAACGCCTTGAGCAAGGCGCGCTTTGAGTTCCGTTGGGAAGACCAGTTCAACCTCGGTCTGGACCCGGACACTGCGCGTTCGTATCACGATGAAACCCTGCCGAAGGATTCGGCCAAGGTCGCGCACTTCTGTTCGATGTGCGGGCCGAAATTCTGCTCGATGAAGATCACTCAGGAAGTCCGCGAATACGCGGCCAACCAGCGGATCGACGCGGTCGACGTGGACGTCGCCCAAGGCCTGGCGGAACAGGCCGAGCGGTTCAAGAAGGAAGGCAGTCAGCTGTACAAAAAGGTTTGATCTGACCTGACATTGATGGTGCCTGTGATGGACCCTTCGCGAGCAAGCTCGCTCCCACATTGG
Organism: Pseudomonas neuropathica; assembly: GCF_015461835.1. Classification (GTDB taxonomy): domain Bacteria; phylum Pseudomonadota; class Gammaproteobacteria; order Pseudomonadales; family Pseudomonadaceae; genus Aquipseudomonas; species Aquipseudomonas neuropathica. The sequence goes on from NZ_JACOPX010000016.1 coordinate 170,047, forward strand.
AATGCATTTCAACTGTGGGAGCGAGCTTGCTCGCGAAGGCGTCAGAACAGACACCTGAGATTTCAATGAAAAAAATACTCCTCCGAGATAACACCCTTGAGCATTCAACCCAGCACCTATTCTCCCGACCTCGCCGTACCCGCCGACAAGCGTGTGTTCGGCGGTCGCGATCTGTTTTCCCTGTGGTTCTCCCTCGGCATCGGCCTGATGGTTTTGCAGACCGGCGCATTACTCGCGTCTGGCCTGGGCTTGTCCGGTTCACTGCTGGCGATTTTCCTCGGCACGCTGGTCGGCGTACTGTTGCTGGCCGCCGTCGGCGTGATCGGCAGCGATACCGGCCTGTCGTCGATGGCCGCGCTGAAACTGAGCCTGGGCAGCAAAGGCGCGAGCCTGCCGGCGTTGCTCAATCTGCTGCAACTGATCGGTTGGGGCTCGTTCGAAATTATCGTCATGCGCGATGCGGCCAGCCTGCTCGGTACCCGCGCGTTCAGCGAAGGTTCGCTGTGGTCGAACCCGCTGTTGTGGACGCTGTTTTTCGGCGCGCTGGCGACCTTGCTCGCGGTCAGCGGGCCGCTGACTTTCGTCCGGCAGATTCTGCGCAAGTGGGGCATCTGGCTGTTACTGGCGGCGTGCCTCTGGCTGACCTGGAACCTGTTCGCCAAAGCCGATCTGGACGATCTCTGGTCGCGCGCCGGTGACGGTTCGATGCCGTTCGCCGTGGGCTTCGACATTGCGATTGCAATGCCGCTGTCATGGCTGCCGCTGATCGCCGACTACTCGCGTTTCGGCAAGCGGGCGAAGAATGTTTTCGGCGGTACTGCGGTCGGTTTCTTCATCGGCAACTTCTGGCTGATGAGCCTCGGCGTTGCCTACACCCTGGCCTTCGCGCCAAGCGGTGAAGTCAATGCGCTGCTGCTGGCATTGGCCGGTGCCGGTCTGGGCATTCCGCTGCTGCTGATTCTGCTCGATGAGTCGGAAAATGCCTTCGCCGACATTCACTCGGCGGCGGTTTCCAGCGGGATTCTGTTGCGCCTGAAAGTCGAACATCTGGCCTTGGCCATCGGCGTGATCTGCACGCTGATCGCACTGCTGGCGCCGTTGGCGCAGTACCAGAATTTCCTGTTGCTGATCGGTTCGGTGTTTGCGCCGCTGTTCGGCGTGGTGCTGGTCGATCACTTCATCCTGCGCAAGCGCAGTGCTCAGGTCGCGTCAGCCGCATTGCGCTGGCCGGCGTTGTTGGCGTGGCTGGGTGGCGTGAGCACCTACCACTTGCTGGCGAATCTGTATCCGGATGTCGGCGCAACCCTGCCGGCGCTGGTCCTGGCAGGGCTGTTGCAGCTAGTGCTGGGCCGGGCTTTCAGTTACGGCCGGGAAACAGCTCGGGCTTGAGAATGCCGTTCAGACGCGGATAAGGAATCTTCAGTTCGACGTGGCCCAGCGCGTAAGGCGCAATGGTGGTCACGTCGTACTTGAGGATCACACCACCATAAGTCAGCGCCACGTTTGGGGTTTTCACGAACGGCCAGTTCGCCACGAACTCAGGCTCCTGATCGAGCTTGGTGCTGATCAACCAGCTGTTGTGCGCGACCTGCGCCGCTTTCCAGAACGCCTCTTCCTGACCCGGCATCAACATGTCGGACAGGTTCAGCACCTTGTGCTGCTGGCGCGAATAGTTGATGAAACCGCGACCCGGGGTGCCATGGGCGCCGCCGGTGTCGAGGTAGCTTGAGAGTTCGATGATCACCAAGCCGTCATGCTGCTCGCGTACTTTTGCTTGCAGGTAGCTGCTGTTGCGCGGGCCGGCGCTGGCCAGAAACTGATCGCGATAAGCCGCCAGGGTTGGCGCTACCGGGGCGTTTTTCTCGGTGCGGGTCATTTGCAGCAGGCGTGTTTCGATGATGCCGTCCAGCGCAGGTTCGGCCGGGAAGCGCAGGGTGTCGATGTTCACCAGCGGGCAATCCGGGTTGGAACAGCCCGGTTTCAGTTGTTCCGATGCATCGCGGGTGGTTTCCAGCGGTGTGCGGTAGTTGGGCTGGAACAGGCTTGCGCACGCGCCGAGGGTCAGGGCGATGGCGGCCACGGAGGCAATTTTGAAAAGCGACATGGGCGTCCTTTCGAAAGCAGGGGAAGGCAAAAAGATATCCGCTTCGACTCTCGCAGAAGCAGTCAGTTCGCCACTAAGCTAATTAGAGTGGGTTTCGCCTCCACCGTCCATCCCGCTGACGGTAAAGGGGCTGCATCAAACCGTTCGGGCGCGTTAGGATGGCGCGAAGTCGAGGTTGCCAGTCACCAACAGCAACCTCGTAATGGATCTGCAGTAAAGAGGATGCTCATGACTGATTTTGCCAACGCCATTCCGACCACTGTCGACGTCGTGCGACGCGAGCGCTGCTACGAGGGTTTTTACAAACTCGATCGTTTGCACCTGCGCCATGAATTGTTCGCCGGTGGCATGAGCCGCGAGATCAACCGTGAAGTGTTTGTGCGTCACGATGCCGTGTGCATGCTGCCCTACGATCCACAGCGCGACGAAGTGGTGTTGATCGAGCAGTTCCGCGTCGGCGCCATGGGCAAGACCGACAATCCGTGGCTGGTCGAATTGGTCGCTGGTCTGATCGACAAGGATGAACAACCGGAAGAAGTTGCTCACCGCGAGGCGCAGGAGGAAGCTGGGCTGGACATCAAGGCCTTGTGGCCGATGACCAAATATTTCCCGTCGCCGGGCGGCAGCAACGAGTTCGTGCATTTGTATCTGGGGCGTTGCAGCACTGACGGCGTTGGCGGCCTGCATGGCCTGGAAGAAGAGGCAGAAGATATCCGCGTCACGGTCTGGGCCTTTGAAGATGCCTTGCAGGCCGTCCGTGACGGACGCATTGCCAATGCGGCGAGCATCATCGCTTTGCAGTGGCTGGCGCTGAACCGCGCCGAAGTGAGGGGGTTATGGTCGTAAACAAATTGCGCGATCGCTATCGAGTCGACCTCGTGGGGCTGCAAGCCGCCTGCGAGGCCAACTACGCGCGCCTGATGCGACTAGTGCCAGACATGCGCAACGAGCCTGAGGCGCGGCGCATCGCCGTGACCCAGGGCGAGCAGATGCTCGGCGTGCTGGCCCTCGAAGTGCTGCAAACCTGCCCGTACACCACCACCTTGCAAGTGCGCCAGGAACACAGCCTGCCGTGGCTGCCGGTGCCGCAGCTCGAAGTGCAGGTCTATCACGACGCGCGCATGGCCGAAGTGGTCAGCGCCGAACATGCACGACGCTTTCGCGGCATCTATCCTTACCCGAACGCCGCGATGCATCAGCCGGATGAAAAGGCTCAGCTCAATCTGTTCCTGGGGGAATGGTTGAGTCACTGTCTGGCGTTGGGGCATGAGTACGAAGTCGTACGCTAGTTGTGAACTGCGTCCGGTTCGGCGGTTTCCTCTTTCCCTGATCCCCCAGCATAATTGCCGCACTTGATCGATTCCGTGCTTTTGCCCTGGGAGAGCGCCTTGCCGAGCGTATCCACGTTGACCACCGCCGATACGGCGCTGCTGGTGCAGTTGTCCGACAGCCATCTGTTTGCTGAAACGGACGGCACGCTGCTGGGCATGAACACCCGTGAAAGCCTGCAAAAGGTCATCGAGTTGGTGCTGGAACAACAGCCGCAGATCGATCTGATCCTGGCCACCGGTGATATCTCGCAAGACGGCACGCTGGAGTCGTACCAGCAGTTTCGCCAGATGAGCGCCCAAATCACTGCCCCGGCGCGCTGGATTCCCGGTAATCATGATGAGCCGATGATCATGGCCCAGGCCGCCGTGCAAAGTCCGCTGCTGGAGCCAGTGGTCGATATCGGCAACTGGCGGGTGACTTTGCTGGATTCGGCGGTGCCGGGTTCGGTGCCGGGGTTCCTGCAGGACGATCAATTGCAACTGCTGGTCCGTTCGCTGAGCGAAGCGCCGGAGCGCCATCACCTGGTGTGCTTTCACCATCATCCGGTGTCGATTGGTTGTGCGTGGATGGAGCCGATCGGTTTGCGCAATCCCGAGGCATTTTTCGAAGTGCTGGATCGTTTTCCGCAGGCCCGGGCGGTGTTGTGGGGGCATGTGCATCAGGAGATCGACTGCGATCGCAACGGCGTACGGTTAATGGCTTCGCCTTCGACGTGCATTCAGTTTGAGCCGGGGAGTGAGGATTTCAGGGTGGGGGAGCAGGCGCCTGGGTATCGCTGGTTGCGGTTGTTGCCGGATGGGCGGTTGGAAACCGGTGTGGAACGCGTGACTGGATTCGCCTTCACCGTCGATTACGGATCCGAAGGCTACTGATCGAATCAAAAGCCCCTCACTGTAGAGACCGGTACATCCTTTACAAATTAGACCGGGGACATCGTTTACACCTTTACAGGCTTGAAACGCGTTTGGCGCCGCTTTCAAGCCTGCCTAAACAGTGGCTGCAA
>NZ_JACOPX010000017.1:0-166031 GCF_015461835.1 Pseudomonas neuropathica
GTCTGGCCGAGGGCAACAGCGATCAGCCGATCCTCGTCAGCGGGCATTTCCTCGCCCTGACCGACCACGCCAACCCGACGTGGAATGATTTGTGGCTGCTCACCGAAATCTTCCACGAAGGCAAGCAACCGCAGGTGCTGGAAGAGTCGGTGACCAGCGACACCACCGACCTCAAGGACGATTTCCACCAGGGCTACCGCAACCGCTTCAGCGCGATCCCGTGGGATGTGCCGTACCGTCCGCCGCTCAATCACCCGAAACCGAAAGTCCTCGGCACCCAGAGCGCGGTGGTCTGCGGCCCTGAAGGCGAAGAGATTTATTGCGACCAATACGGCCGGGTGAAGGTGCAGTTCTTCTGGGACCGCGAAGGCAAGCACGACGACATGACCAGTTGCTGGATGCGTGTCGCGTCGAGCTGGGCCGCAGAAACCTTTGGCTCGATCAACATTCCGCGGGTCGGCATGGAGGTGTTGATCACCTTTCTCGAAGGCGATCCCGATCAGCCGCTGATCACCGGTTGCCTGTACCACGGCGCCAATCTGCCGCCGTACAAACTGCCGGATTTCAAGACGCTAGCAACGGTCAAGAGCAAGGAATACAAGGGCAGCCGCGCCAACGAACTGCGCATCGACGACACCACCAGCGAGATCAGCATCGCGCTGCGCAGTGATCACGGTGCGAGTGCGATCAACCTTGGTTACCTGACCCATCCGCGCCCGAGCGGTGGTCAGCCGCGCGGCGAAGGTTTTGAGTTGAGAACCGACCGCCACGGTGCGGTGCGTGCGGCGGCTGGTCTGCTCATCACCACCGAGCCGCGTCCGAACGAATCCAAGCACCACAAAGACTTGCCGGAAACCGCTGAACGCCTCGCCACCGCCAGCGATCAGCAAGACGGTTTCGCGGTGCAAGCCAAAGAGTTGCAAGCCCAAGAGGCGGGCGATCAGGACGACGTCGCCAAAGCGCTGCACGCCCAGCATCAAGGTGTGCTCGGCTCTGGTCCTGCCAACCTCACCGCCAACGAATTCCCCGAGTTCACCGAACCGCATCTGGTCCTCGCCAGCCCGGCCGGCATCGCCCTGACGACACCGCGCTCCAGCCATATTGCCACCGGCGAACACCTGGCGCTGAGCAGCACCGGCCACACCAGCCTGTCGATCGGCAAACGCTTGCTGGCCAGTGCCAGTCGCGGCATGCGCCTGTTCGTGCAAAGCATGGGCTGGCGGCTGGTCGCGGCCTCCGGCGACATCGACGTGCGTGCGTTGAAGGACAGCATCAACTTGCTGGCCAAACTCAACATCACCGCCAACGCCGACCGCATCACCATCACCGCGAAAACCGAACTGGTGATTCAGGGCGGCGGCAGCGCCACCACCTACAACGCCGGCGGCATCACCCACGCCACCAGCGGCCCGTACACCGCGCACGCGGCGAACTTCGCCTACACCGGCGCGAAAAGTCTCGCCGGGGTGTTCCCGGAGCCGCCGAAACCGGGCAAGGGCAACCTGGAATTGTTCAACCAATACGCCGGGCGTCAGGGCATCAAAGAGGGCGATTACGAAGTCATCGATGCGCTGGGCAAAAGTATCAAAGGCAAGCTCGACGGCAAGGGTTTCGCCAGCGTCGCCGGCGCTGCACCGGGGCCGGCGCGTGTGCTGTTCGGCAAGGATCCGGCGGACACCTGGAGCGATGGCAGTTACATCGGCAAGCCGGAATGGCCGTTGAATCCACCGGGTGCCGAAGACGTGCCGAGTCAGGTGCAGGCGATGGTCGCGCAGGTGTTGCCGAGCAAGAGTTGGGACATGTTGGAGAAGGGCAAGGACATGGCGCAGACAGGGATGAGTGCGATGCAAACGGCGCAGCAAGTGAAAGGTGTGGTGCAGGGCGGGGTGGCGGGGTTGCCGAAGCTGGCGAGTGCGGCGTTGCCGAGTGCGTCGAGCATCCTCGGCGCCGCGAGCAAGAACGGCAAGTTGCCGAGTTTGCCTGCCGTTTCGTTGCCCAAAATCGTGATTCAAACGCCCGGCCTGAGTCCGGCCTCAAGCTTGCTGCCAGATGAGTTCATGTCATGACTACTCCGACTCCTGCGCCCGATAAAAAACGTGAACCCCAGGTTGCTGTCGTTCCGCTCAACACCATCGATATTCAAGACGTCGGTCGCGGCGCCGCTAAATTCGATGCCTGGCTGCAGTCGATCAGTGGCGGGGTTGTCACGCTCGACCGTGTGAAGAACGTTGCCGGTGCCTTGCCGGTGGTGGGTAACATCATGGCGCTGGTCGACGCCCTTGGCGACATCGTGACCCTGGCCAAAAGCAAGCAGCGCCAAGTGCTGGACTGGGTCAGCCTGGGGATCAACCTGATTGGCGTACTGCCGGCCCCTCCAACCATGGCATCGGCACGCATGACGCTGCGTCCGACATTGGGCCTGGTGCGCCAGGAACTGCGTAACAGCGCGAAGATGCTTCTGGGTGATTCGCTGATCGAAGTGTTGATCGGGCATTTGAACGCGACCATTGTCGGCACGATCGATGACTTCGTAAAACAGGCCCAGCCCAAACTCGCTGGCATTCTCGACGACGCTGGCAAACTGGGCCAGAGCGCGGTGAACGAGATTGCCAAGGGGCTGGAAACCGTCGTCAATGGCAAACTCGATGCCAAGGGCGACCTCAACGCTGCGGGTTCAAAGATCACGGCGGCACGCAGCCAGTTACTGCATGACCCCAAAGCGGCCATCGGCAACATCTTCGGTGCAGCGTTCAGTGCCTACAAGGCCGCCGGCAAAGGCGTAGCCAACAGCGCAGCGAAAAACCTGCTGCCGGAAAAAGCCAAGGCATTGGTGCTCAGCAATACGTCCATGCTGCGGACTTTGGGCGTAGAGTTGCGAACACAGCTGAAGAAGCTCAGCGATCCGGGTGTTCAACACTCCATCGGCTGGCTGTTGCAGATGCTCGGTGGCGCCGTGGTCACCTGGCGTAAGCGCAAGGCGCATGGTCAGAGTACGAACGTCAAACCCGGCGGCACCACCCAGGCCAAGCGCAAGGCCGGGGAAGGTCAGCTTGAGATGCAGTCCAAGCAAGCCGGGGCGAAAGCCGACCCTAATTGCAGAAAAAACGTGGTGTGCCCGATTACCGCGCACAGCATCAGTTTCTCGACGGGCTCGGAGACTTTCCGTCACACTGATTTCAGCCTGCCGGGCCCGTTCCCGATCAACTGGACGCGCACGTATTACTCGCGCCTGGAGGCCTATGACAAAGGGGACATGGGCGCTCGCTGGATTACCGAATTCACCACCCGTTTCGATCGCGTCGATGACGGCCTGGTGTTTCACGCGGCAGATGGACGTAGCCACAACTACCCACTGCCCAAAGTCGGTGAGGCCCATTACGACCCGGTTGAAAGCCTGACGCTGGTGCGGGTCGACGAAAACCGGCTGGTGCTGTGCAGCGGTGTCGAGCGCAAGGAAACCTACGTGCGCCGCGGTCAGCGTTACGTGCTGATCGGTATCGTCCTGCGCAGCGGTGCCGGGGTCATGCTTCACTACGAACACCGTCATGACGACGAGGCGGTGTTGTCGGATCTGATTACCTACGAAGGCGAAATCAGCAACGTCCACTTGCAGCTCGGCACCCTGCTCGACGCGCAAGGGCACCTGATCGGTCTCTGGGAAATTCGCGACGGTGCACCCACGCGTCAATTGTGTGCCTATCGCTACGACGCCAGCGGTGATCTGATCCAGGCTCAGGATGAAAACGGCGCGGCCTGGAATTATCAATACCAGCACCATCTGGTCACGCGTTACACCGATCGCACCGGGCGCGGGATGAACCTGCAATGGCAAGGTCAGGGCGCTGATGCCAAAGCCGTCCGCGAATGGGCGGATGACGGCAGTTTCGATACCCGGCTGGAGTGGGACGAAAACATCCGCCTGACGTATGTCACTGATGCCCATGGCAACGAGACCTGGCACTACTACGACATCCTTGGCTACACCTATCGCATTCGGCACCCGGATGAACGCTCGGAATGGCTGTTTCGCGATGAGGCGAAAAACGTCGTGCGCCATGTGCACACCGACGGCAGCATCGACCGCTTCAGTTATGACGAACGGGGCAATGTGCTTGAGCATATTCGTGCCGACGACACCGTCGTGCATTTTGCGTATGACGATCAAGATCAGTTGATCAAGATCAGTGACGCCGAAGGCGGGCTCTGGCTGCGCGACTATGATGCTCACGGCAATCTGGAGAAAGCCATTGACCCATTGGGCAACCAGACCGAATACGCCTACACCTCGGCAGGCCTGCTCAAAGCGATCAAGGACGCCAACGGCGCCGAGAAGAAACTTGAATACAACGATGCCGGTCAACTGACGAAATATACCGACTGCTCCGGCAAGTCCAGTACCTGGGAGTACAACAGTCTTGGGCAGTTGATTTGCTTCACCGACGCCGCCGGGCAAAGCACCGAGTACCAATACCGTGCCGGCCAGCGGGTGCTGATCAGGCATCCGGATAAAACCGAAGAACGTTTCACTTACGATGCTGAAGGTCGTTTACTGGCCCATGTCGACGGGCTGGACCGCTGCACCTCCTGGCGTTACACGGCTGCGGGGCTGGTGGCCGAGCGAGTGGATGCCACGGAGCAGACGTTGCGCTATCGCTGGGACCGACTGGGGCGGCTGACCGCCTTGGAAAACGAGAACCAGCAGCGGGTGCAGTTCGAGTACGATCCGGTGGGGCGCTTGCTCCATGAAACCGGCTTCGATGGGCGCAGCAAACACTATCGCTATGACACCGAGACCGGGCGATTGGCCTCCATTCGCGACGGCGAGCGCCTCACCGAATTCCAGTTCGACCCGATGAACCGGATGATCAGCCGTTTGGCGACGCTGGGCAGCGAGTCGCAAGCGGAAACCTTCGCCTACGATGGTAACGGCAACCTGGTGCTGGCCAGTAACGATCAGAGCCGCTTGCAGTGGTTCCATGACCCGGCTGGCAACCTGCTGCGCGAACATCAGCATTTTCTGGGGTTGGAAAAACCCTCGGTCGCGATCTGGCGACATGAATACGATGCGCTCAATCAGCGAGTGGCCACGCTGCGTCCGGACGGTCATCGGGTCAGTTGGCTGACTTACGGCAGCGGTCATCTGTTGGGCATGCGCCTCGATGAACATGACCTTATCGGTTTCGAGCGCGACGACCTGCATCGTGAAGTTGCGCGGCATCAGGGCAATCATCTGTTGCAAACCCAGCAGTGGGACCCCGCCGGACGTTTGCAGGAGCAGTTGCTGGGACGCGCCGACGATAAGCGCACTGTGCTCAAACGCGAGTATCAGTACGATGCGGCAGGTCAGTTGCGCGGTATTCACGATACCCGCCGAGGGACGTTGGCTTATCAATACGATCCGATCGGTCGTCTGCTTCAGGCGAGCAGTCGCCTGGGTGTGGAAACCTTCGCCTTCGACCCGGCTGGCAATCTGCTCGACGAAACGGCCCGGCAAACCCGACGCCCGCTGGATCAGGACCCGGCCCGCAGCAAGCTTCTGGATAACCTGCTGCGCGAGTACGCCGGCACTCATTATGAGTATGACGAGCGGGGCAACCTGATCCAGCGCTGGCATAACGGCAGTTACAGCCGGCTGCGCTGGGATCTGTTCGACCGTCTGGTGCATTTTGACGATGCCCGTCTGGAGGTCGATTACGCCTACGATGCGCTGGGCCGCAGGATTTACAAACACTCCCGTGCGCACTTTAAACAGCACCCTGAAGCCGGCTCTCAATGGAACCATCACGAATATGCACGCAAGCAGCGCGAGTCGGGTTGCGGCTTCACGATATATGGTTGGGACGGTGACGTTCTAGCCTGGGAAAGTAGCCTGGCACAGGTGGATGGTGACTATGGTCGTACCGTGCATTACGTGTACGAGCCTGGCACCTTTGTGCCTGTCGCTCAGGCACTGCGGCATCAGGCAATCAAACTGTCGGAGCAGCCCGACTACAGCGACGAATATCGACTGGACGATGATCCGTTGTGGAGCCACGCACCCAAGGCCCAACCGATCGATGAGTTGAGCTGGTATCAGTGCGATCACTTGGGCACGCCACAGGAACTGACTGACCAGCGAGGTGAAATCGTCTGGAGTGCGCAATACAAGGCGTGGGGCCAAGTTCAGGAACAGCGTTCAGATTGGGCCAGGCAACAAGGGCTGACGAATCCACTGCGTTTTCAGGGGCAGTACCATGACCATGAGACGGGCCTGCATTACAACCGCTACAGGTACTACGATCCGCAGGTCGGTCGTTTCATCAGCAAAGACCCGATCAGCTATGCCGGTGGCTTGAATCTTTATGCCTATGCACCAAACCCGACGGGCTGGATCGATCCGCTGGGCCTGGAAACCTGTGATCCACGGCAGCGACTGGCTGACCGCAGGAAAGCCTTGGGTCTACCCGTCGCAGGTTCTGCCAATGACACATCGACATTGTCTTTATTGAGGGTCAATGGTCAGAGTTTCGAGGGTATAAACTCAGGTGACCAGAATCCCAAGACGGCGATTACCCTCGACCGGGTAAATGCGCAAACCAAAACCCACGCGGAGGCTGAAGCGGTGCAACATGCCGTGAATGCGGGCATGGCAGGTAAAGCCGAAAGTGCCGAAATGTGGGTCGACCGCGATCCGTGCAAGGCTTGCGGGTTGCCGGGCGCAGGGGGAATTCGTTCACTGGCTCGAAATCTGGGATGTAATATTACCGTGCATTCACCCAGTGGCAGCCGAACTTACACACCAACGAAGTAGTGATCATGAAGCTGGAAAAAATCATAGAAGACGAAGCAAGCGGCGCGGCTTTCAAAGAGCGAGAGCACTTGAGTCCCGACCGCGCAAAGGTACTCGCAACTCTGGATCGACTGGATGGAAAGGCGTTCAGTTCGACACTGTTTTTGCTCGATGACGAAAACTACATGAGCGTGGGCGGGGGGAACGACCATCGCTATGTTGTGTTTATCGCGGTCAACGTCGACGAGAAGCTGTACACACTGACCACTCCTGATGCATCAAGCGATGAGACGGTTGATGTCGTCGTCGGTGGGCAGTCCGGGAGTTACCCGAAAAACCAGGTTGTCGACAAAGAAAGTGCCCGGAAAGCGTTGCTGTATTTTTGCGAACACGGCACAGCGGACCCGGGATTGGCTTGGGAGATTGAAGAGTGAGGGGGCGAAGGTCAGACCGTCGGGCCTGATTGAACGGCAAAGGAGTGATGCTGTGAAAGACGCGATTCGCTTGGGTGACTCCACCACACATGGTGGCACGGTCCTTGAAGCATTCTTTCGAACCGATCTCAATGGCAAGCCCATTGCCGGTGTCGGACACAAGGTAAGCTGCCCTCTGTGCAAAGGGGTTTTCCCCATCGCCGAGGGCAGTAGCACTTACACCGTTGATGGCACGCCTGTGGCGTTGGACGGCATGAAAACCGCTTGTGGCGCCGCCCTGATTGCCAGCGGCCCCAAAGGGGCTGTGGTCAGTTGAACAGTCGCCAGGGCCTGCCGGTAACGGTTCGACAAGCCAGGCAGGCTCGCCAGGTTTATCGCCCGTGTGCCGCGTCGGCCAATTGCCCGGTATCGACACGCACAAACACCGAATCGCCCACGGCCGTCAGCACTTCCCCCGCATACACCTCGCAAATCACCCGCGTCTTGCGCCCAACCTCACCCTCGACTTTCGCCCGTAAAACCAGCGGCACGCCCATCGGTGTCGGTTTGATGAATTTGATGCCGAGGTTGCCAGTAACGCAGTCGATGCGCGGCAGGCTGCCGGGTTCGCGGTTTTCGGCGCGGTAGTGATACGCCATCGCCGTCCAGTTGGAATGGCAGTCGACCAGCATCGCAATCAAACCGCCGTAGACCAGGTCCGGCCAGCCGCAGTACTTGGCGTCCGGCAGGTGTTCGGCGATCACGTGAACGCCGTCTTCGTGCCAGCGGCTTTTGACGTGCAGACCGTGCGGGTTGCGGCCACCGCAGCCGTAGCAAACGCCTTCGGGTGCGGCGAGGTCTTGCAAAGGGGGAGCGAGGCTGGACATGGTTTTTATTATCCTGGAGGGGTGAGTCCGGTCAGGCGCAGACGATTGCGTCCGCCGCGTTTCGATTCGTATAGGGCGGCGTCGCCTTGTTCGATCAGCGCCGTCAGGTGCGCGGGCGGCTTGTCGAACAGGCTGGCGCCAATGCTCAGGGTCACCGCAGCGGTGGTGGGGAATGTCTGGGAGGTCATGCTCAGAAACTGCTCACGCAACGCGTTGCCCAGTTCCATGACGCGCTCACCCGAGGTGCTGCTGAGCAAAATGACAAACTCGTCACCGCCCAGGCGTGCGGTCAGCGCATTGCGCGGCAGCACCGAGCGGATCATCTCGCTCAAGGTAATCAGCAAACGATCGCCGGCGGTGTGGCCGTATTGGTCGTTGACCAGTTTGAAGTTGTCGATGTCGATCAGCAGCAAGGCGCCGGGATGCGCCGGCGAAACGTGTTCGAACAGGCGCGGCGCGCGTTTTTCCAGGGCGCGGCGGTTGTACAGGGCGGTCAGCGGGTCGCGCTCGGCGAGGCGGGCGATCTGTTTTTCCCGGCGATAACGCTCGGTGCCGGTCATCGACAGGGCGATCAACATGATTGCCATCGCACCCTCGACCAGGGAAATCTGAATGATCTCGCCGCGAAACGCCGCCAGATCGATCAGCGTGCCGGGGATCACCACAGTCAGCGCTTTGGCCACGTAGAAAATACCGTGACCGAGCAGCACATAGCGCAACTGCACCGCGCCGACGCTCAACGATTTGCCATGGGGGCGCAGCAGCGAGCTGGCCTTGAGGGTCGACAGCGCCACCAGCAACGAATTGGCCGCCAGCATGACCTTCGACCACAGCGGCCCCTCCGGCAACAGCAGCAAGACCAGCCAGGTGACAAAGATCAGGTACCAGGCCGTCGACAAGCGTATCTGGGTGAAGCGCGCCACACCGAGCAGAAACAGGAAATGCGCGGTCACCAGCAGGCCGTTGGCGAACCAGATGCCGATCAGCAAAAAGCCGCTGCTACGCAGCAGGGCCAGGGTGGAGCCGACGGTGATGGTGGCAAAACCGGCGCTCCAGAACAGCAGCGAAGGCTCACGAATGCTGCGCCATTCGATCGCCAGGTACAGCGCTGCGGCGGCTGCGAGGGCGATGGAAAGGGTCAGCATCGTAGGTGGGTCGAGCGGCATTTCTGGATGAGCCTGTCTGATTGGCGATTAGACCGGCGATTGTAAGCGTTCGGGCGGTTTTTTCGCAGAGGGCGTGTTGCCGCGCAGACCGCTGGCAGCGGGGAGGGCGCGGTCGCTCGCCGCCACCCTGACCGCCGTGCCGGTCGGTCATGGCTTGGGCTCAAGCCAGGTGCCGACAACTCGGCGATCCAGCTCTTCCCAATCGGCCATGCCCAGCACCCGGGTGGTGTTAAGCCCGCGCAGGTAGCCGCGCAACTGGTTGGCGGTGTCTTTGATGAGCTGCGGGTCAGTAATGTCTTTGTTCAGCAATACGCTTTCGTACTGAACCAGATACTCGGCCACGCGCTCGCGGAAATCGGGCAGAACGGCGTCACGGATCAGGTCAAACGTTCTCAAGGCGAACTCCTCATTTCATGTTTTCTAGTTGTGGTTGAGTGTGTATCAGTCTGCACGTTGCGCAACTATTGCTAGAAGTAATAGTGACCATCACGAAACGCAAGTTCTGCTTTGTCGGCATTCGGCGGAAAATCGCTTCCATCGAACACGCCGCTCAAGGAATCTGCGCGATGAAGACTATGACCCGACTGGCTTTGGTCGCCCTGCTGGCAGGCGGCGCACTGTTCACAGCTCCGACTTACGCAGCCGACGCCGGGTCGTGTCACTTCCAGACCATCACGGGCAGCAGCGCCACGTTGCAACATTCGCAAACCGTGGGTGTGTTGCTCAGCGAGAACACCCTGGACAACCTGCAATACCTTGAGCGTTACCACGACATGGCGGTCAACGGCGCGAAAGACGCGCTGGATTCGCGGATTCGTGAAGCGTTCGTTGACAGTTCCGATCCGGAACTGGCCATCGACTGGCTGGTGAGTTCGCTGCAACAACAGTTCTTGTCGGTGACCGTTTACGACAACCTTGATGCCCTGGTACAGGCGCATCCGGACGTGGTGGTGAAGCTCGATACCTTCAACCGCTTGCTGACGCAGCAGAACAGTCTGGTTGAAGCGCGTTTTACCGCACGCTTCTACGACGCCGACCTGCAATACATCGGCAAGGCAGAAGGCGCCGTCGAGAAACAGTTGCCTTCGGTCTGGGTGCATAACCAGGCGGCACCGGCCATCGCTGCACAGATCGGCAAGCAGCGTGACCTGCAACTCAACGCGTTGAAGCAATTCGATGTGTCGCTCAAGGCGCTGGTGGCGTCGAGCTGATCACTTAAAACATAAATGGCGACGGCGGCTCCGTGAGGCTGAACCGTTGCCGGTTGAACCGAACCTTTATTTTCAGGATGACACCGATGCGTCTTTTATTTGTGCCCGCTCTGGCCGTTGCCTCTTTGCTGCTCGCCGGTTGCGCTTCGGCGCCGAACAATCCGAGCCTGACGCTGCAGACCAGCAAGACGCCTGCGCAGTACGCCGATTGTGTTGTGCCGAAGTTGCAGGGCAGTGCGTTGAACCCGACGGTTTCGCAGACTCAGCGTAGTTATCGGATTGTGGTGCCGAGCAAGATTTCTGCTGACAACGTGCTGGAGGCTTACAAGGCCGGTAATGGCGGCAAGGTGTTTATCTATGAGCGCCATTTGCTGGCTTCGAATCTTTTGCCTTCGAGTTTTGAGCGGGCGGCGCAGGATTGCATCTGATTTTGGTTTTTGTACGTATTTGACTGAGCTCCTTTGGTTGGCCGCAACCAACCAATTTTTTGCCTCGCGCCTTTATGGGGTTGTGGGGCTTTTTTTTGGCTGTTTTTTGAGCTTGGCGGCCTTTGGGCCGACCATGCTCGGGGTGTTCTTTGTGAATATCCGTTGCTGCGGTGATGGCGGCTTAGGGTTCCGCCCTTACGGCGGGTCACCTTTTCCAAACGCCGAAAAGGTAACCCAAAAGGCTTGCTCCTGCGTGCGGCCCGCTCGCTGGGGCTCGGGGTTCCTTCGCTCCGGGATCGATCCGGGCGCAGCGTCTACGGTTTGCTTCGCTGCACCTCCTCTCGCTGTGTTTGGCTGCGCCAAACGGTCGCTGCGCTCCCACGCCCCGATCAATCCCTCCACTCAGCCTTCCGACGTCGCCCGTGGATCAAGATCAAAAGCTGCAGCCGAGCTAACGCTCATCCTGTTGAGTGGTGAGAAGCGCGGGCGTGTTCGGTTTTTTGGTTTCTGTGTTTGAGTCCAGCTCGGTATTTCACGTCGGCGTAACTCTGGTAGTCACCTCGGTCAGTTCCCTCTCCCTCCGGGAGAGGGCTAGGGTGAGGGGCTTTTGATCTGGGCTATGCAGCCGGTTGTTGTAACATGCGGCAACTTCAATCATACGAGCAGCGAAAATGGATTCTCACTCGATATTGACCTTCACTCTGGTTGCGGCGATTGCCATCGCCAGTCCGGGGCCGGCGACGTTGATGGCGATCAATAACAGTCTCGCGCATGGGCAGCGCAGCACGATCTGGTCGTCATTGGGTAACGCCAGTGGCTTGTTCTGTCTGTCGGCGGCGGCGATGTTGGGGTTGGGGGCGTTGTTGGCCAGTTCGGAACTGCTGTTCAATGCAGTGAAGATCATCGGTGCCGGGTATCTGTTCTATCTCGGCGTCAAGCAGCTGTTCAAGAAAGGCCCGATGCTGCCTGAGGGAGTCGAGGGGGAGGCGAGCAAGGTGCGGCCGACCCGCGGCAAGTTGTACAAGTCGGCGTTTCTGACGGCGGTGACCAATCCCAAGGCAACGATGTTTTTTACTGCGTTGTTTCCGCAGTTCATTGATCAGGGCGCCGCGCTCTTGCCGCAGTTTCTGATCCTGACTTCGATCTTCATGGCGTTGTCGGTGTCGTCACTGAGCGTTTATGCCGCGCTGGCCTCGCGGGCCAAGGGTGTGTTGACTCGTCCGGCGCTGTCCCGTTGGGTCAGCCGGGTGGTCGGGTCTACGTTTATCGGGTTTGGCGCGGCGATTCTGACGATGCGTCGGCAGACGGCTTAGACCCATTTGAACCGGGCCGGGAATCTCGCCACAAAGCAGGTTCCCGACTCGGCGCTTGAGGTAACGCTCAACGTGCCGTTGTGTGCCATCGCTATCTGCGAGGCGATGTAAAGCCCCAGTCCCAAGCCCTCGCAACGTTGCCCGGCTTCGGCGCGGGAGAAGGGTTCGAACAGCAAGGGCATCAGCTGCGCTGAAATCGGCGTGCCCTGGTTGGTCAGGGAAATCACGATCTCGTCGTTTTCCGCACAGGCTTTGAGGATGATCGGTGTGCTGTTCGAGCCGTGGGTGACCGCGTTACCCAGCAGATTGGACAGCAACTGGCTGATGCGCAGCGCATCGCAATAGACGCCTGCCGGCACATCCAGTTCATGGATGAAATTCGCTTGCGGATGGGACGCCTGAACCTCGGCAAGGGTCAGTTGCAAGGTGTGCTGCAGGTCATCCACCAACTTGCGCTGCACCGGAATCCCGCCGCCCAGACGTCCTCGGGCGAAGTCGAGGATGTTTTCGATCAACACGCCCATGCGCACCGAGCTGTTGCGAATCGCCGCAATCAGGTTGAGCGAACGTTTGTCTTCGGTTTTGCTTTCCAGCAAGTCAGCGCTCATGCGCACCGCGCTCAGTGGTGTGCGCAAGTCGTGGCCGAGAACGGCGATGAATTGCTCGCGCAGGCGTCCGAGTTCATTGGCGTTGTTCAGCTCGATCTGGGTCGCTTCCAGATGACGTTGCGTGTCCAGGTTCATGGCGATCAATTGAGCGAACAGGGTCAGTGTTTTGGTAATGGCCGGTTCGTCGATATTGGCCGGGACCGAGTCGATGGCGCACAGCGTGCCGAAGAAATCGCCATTGGCTTTGACGATGGGAATGGAAATGTAGCTTTCCAGCCCGTAGGTTTTCGGCGTGTGGTGCAACGAAAAGACCGGGTGTGCACTGGCGTGCCCGAAGATCACCGGCTGCCGGTGCTGGCGGATCTCGTGGCAGATGGTCGATTCAAGTACCAGCTCGCCACCGGGTTTGAGCCCGAAATCAATGGAGTCATCGACGGCGCATGCCACCCAGTTACTTTCAGTGACCCGCGCGACTGCGGCGAAACGCATGCCGGTGAGGTGTTTGACCATGCTCAGGATGACTGGCACCGCGTCAATGCTGCGGATCGCGTCAATGTCAGGGGTAAAGGCCGGATTGGTCATGGCGCGATGCTTTGTGAAGAGTTCGTTCAGAGACTAACGGTTATTGCTGCTCATGACTAATGAAGAGGCCAGAAAGTACAAGGGCGCCGTGGCTTTCCCCGGCGCCCTTGTTTGTTGCTGATTAGAAGGTCAGCGACTCAGAACTTGTACTTGGCCGTCAGCATATAGCTGCGCGGGTTGCCGTAGTTGTCGTTGGAGCCCCACGTGACATTGGAACCGATGGCGGAGTAGTAGACGCGATCAAAGATATTGTTCGCGTTGACTTGCAGATCCAGGTGTTTGTTGACCTCGTACCCGGCCATCAGGTCGGTGACCGCGTAGCCGCCCTGTTCAAGGCGGTAGCTGCCGTTATTGGCCAGAGCGACGTCGTTGTACATGCGGCTTTGCCAGTAAACGTTGCCGCCCACGCGCAGGTGTTGCAGCGGACCCTGGAAGCGATAGACGGTGGACACCTTGAACAGATGCTCTGGCGTGTCGGTTTCGAAACGTTGATTGTTGTTGGCCGGGTTTTCGTCCTTGATGTAGTGCGCGCGGGTATAGGTATAGCCAGCGCCGACCTGCCAGTTGTCGGTCAGCGCGCCTTGCAGTTCCATGTCCACGCCCTGGCTGCGTACCTTGCCCGACGAGTCGTAGCAGGTCAGGACCGGGCAACCGAACTGATTGTCGGCCTGGGTGGCACGACCGGTCTGGTCCATCTGGAACACCGCCAGACTGGCGTTGAGGGCGCCGTCGAAGTACTCGCCCTTGATGCCGACCTCGTAGTTTTCGCCGACGATAGGTTCGAGCACCTTACCGCCGAGGTCCTTCTGGGTTTGTGGGGTGAAGATGTCGGTGTAGCTGGCGTACACCGAATGATGGTCGTCGAGTTTGTAGATCAGGCCGGCATATCGGGTCAGGTTACGCGTGACTTTGTAGTCGCCATCGGCCGTGCGGTCATCGTAGTCGTACCAGTCGAGACGGCCGCCGAGGATCAGCGTCAGCGGATCGGCCAGGCTCAGGCGAGTGGTCAGGTACACCGCGTCCTGAGTGGTGACGTTGCGGGTTTTGCCGTCCCGTACGAAATCAGGCTTGGGCGCGCCAATCGGCCAGGCCGTGGTGTACGGATCGTATTCCTTGGTGGTCGCGTCATACACGCGGTTGCTGGCGCCGACCACCAGTTCGTGGCTGCGGCCGAACGCTTCGAACGGGCCACTGGCGAACACGTCGAGCGAGCGCTGCTTGTCGGTGTGATGGGATTGATAGGCCGTGGTTTCCAGCGGGCCGGCGTAACGCGACAGGTAAGTCCCGGAGAACTCGCCGTCGAGGGTCGAGGACGAGCCGGCGACGTGCAGTTTCCAGTCGTTGTCGAAACGATGCTCGACTTCGCCGAACACAGTATCGATCTGCAGCTTGCGGTTTTCCCAGTCGGTGCCCGGGTAGGTGGAGCGGGGCAGGTCGAGGTGGTGGCCGTTGGTGCCGATCGGCAGGCCACCCCAGAAATAGTTGGTCTGTTCGTTCTGACGCGAGAAGCCGAGGGTCGCGGTGGTGCTGTCGCTAAGGTCGGCTTCACCGATAGCGTAGAACAGGCCATGGTCGTTTTCTTCCTTGTCGCGGAAGCTGTCGGCGCCCTGATAGGAACTGACCACTCGACCACGCAGGGTGCCGCTTTCGTTCAACGGGCTGGAGGCGTCGATCTCGCCACGGTAGTCATCCCAACTGCCGGCGGCGCCGGTGAGGGTTACACGCTGATCGGCCGTCGGGCGTTTGCGCACAAGGTTGATCGCCGCCGAAGGGTTGCCGGCACCGGTGACCAGGCCGGTCGCGCCACGGACAATTTCGACGCGGTCGAACATTGCCAGGTTCGGTTGCACCGCCATCGAGAACGGCGAATAGGAGCTCGGCAGGCCGTCGTACATGATGGTGTCGATGTCGAAACCGCGTGAACTGTAAGTCTGCCGACCCGGGCCGCTGGCCTGACTGAGGAACAGTCCCGGCGTGCCTTTCACCACGTCGTTGATGCTGGTCATGTTCTGGTCGTCCATGCGCTGACGGGTGATCACCGTTACCGCTTGGGGTGTTTCGCGCATGGTCAGCGACAGCTTGGTCGCCGTCCGCATCGGGCCGGTGGTGTAGGACTGGGTGTCTTCGGTGGTGCTGCTCATCTGAGTTGCGCCGATCTCCGTCGCGTCCAGTTCCAGCGTGGCCGGCGCGGCTGTTTCAGACGTGGCAGGTGTTGCCTCATCGGCCAGCGCCGGTGTGATGCTGGCCATGCAAATGGCGAGTGCCAACAGGTTTGGTGAACGGTTTGAGCGGCGGTGAATGGTGCGAAACGACATCAATCTGCTTCCCCAAAATGATACGAAAACGAATCCAGTGCGAGTGCGTGTAGGAATTATTCGCATTAGTCTGTCAGATCATTCGAAGTGAAGAAAGGCGTACGGCTCAGTTAGTTAACGAATTTTTCACAATCGGTCGGGCGCTCTACGGCGTGGGTTGGCGCAGAGTCGTGGTTTTTCGGGGGCGAGATAGAAGCCAAACGGGCCGATCACAAACGCTTGTGATCGGCCCGCTGCTGAACGTGATGAAAGGGCTGTCAGTTCAAATCTTCAGCCTGGTGACGCTCGGGTACTTGGGTTGTCTCATCACCCCAGGTGCGATTGACGCGTTGCCCACGAACGACCGCCGGCCGCTGGGCGATGTCCTCGGCCCAGCGCTGTAAATGGGTGTACTCGTGAGCGGCGAGAAACTCGGCCGCCGAATAAACGTTGTTGCGCACCAATTGCCCGTACCAGGGCCAGACTGCGATGTCAGCGATGGTGTAGCTGTCGCCGGCCAGATAGGTGCTTTCGGCCAGACGCCGGTCGAGCACGTCCAGTTGCCGCTTGGCTTCCATGGTGAAGCGGTTGATCGGGTACTCCATCTTCTCCGGCGCATAGGCATAGAAGTGCCCGAAACCGCCGCCCAGATAGGGCGCCGAGCCCATCTGCCAGAACAGCCAGTTCAAGGTTTCGGTGCGGCCCGCCGGATCTTTCGGCAGGAATGCGCCGAATTTTTCCGCCAGGTACAGCAGGATCGAACCGGATTCGAACACACGAATCGGCGGCTCAACGCTACGATCCAGTAGCGCCGGGATTTTCGAATTGGGGTTGATCTCGACAAAGCCGCTGGAGAACTGGTCACCCTCGCCAATGCGGATCAGCCACGCATCGTATTCGGCAGCGCTGTGCCCCAGTGCTAACAGCTCCTCCAGCATAATCGTCACTTTGACGCCGTTGGGCGTGGCCAGCGAGTAGAGCTGCAACGGATGCTTGCCGACCGGCAAGGTCTTGTCATGGGTCGGCCCGGCAATCGGCCGGTTGATGCTGGCGAACTGGCCACCGGACGGGGCTTCGTTTTTCCAGACCTGGGGCGGAACGTACGGCGCTTTGCTCATCTAAGGGGCCTCTTCGTTGGCAAGTGGAAAAAATACCTGTTGAGAATAGACAGGACACCACAGAACCCGTTGTGTATTCCAGAGGGCGATGGGCCGATTGCCCGCTGCATTCAAGTCTTACCGATCCCCGGAAGTAACAAACATGCTGCCAGACCAATCTGTGCATCCAGGCGGCACTGGCCGGCCAAGGCATCGGCGTGGCGTCTTTTCTGAGGGTGCAAAGTGAGCGGGAGTCCGGGCAATTGACCGCACCATTCGGTTTTATCCAGGACGGCTCGACCTACTGCCTGCTATCGCCGCGCCCGTTTGAGAACTGCGCCAACAGCACAACCTTCCGAGTGTGGCTGACTGCAGCGATGAGTGTTTGCAGTCGTCAACTCGACGGTGGTTTGGTCAGCGATTGACCTGCTGTGTCATTCATCTTGTCTGCCTGCCGGATGTCGCCACAAAAAATATCCACGTTGCCATCGGTTGCGGCCGTACGCACGACGATGGCGTACTCGCCGGTCAGCAACGTCGACAGGCTCACCGGAGCGCTACGTGAAAAGGCCCAGCCGCGCACCGGTTGGCGCTCGGTGGTGACCTTGTCGTTCATCGCGTACGCCACCGGCCCGGGCTGCGCGCAGCTACCTTTGTAGACGAATGCGTAAAGACGCAACGGCAGGGAAGCACCGCTGGGCGCGCCGCTGATGAAGAAGCTGAATCCGGTGTCCTTGCCCCAGTCAGCGAGCGTGACGTTGCCGATTTGCCCGCTGTTTTGCCGGGTGGCAGTCAGCGGCACATTGGTACCGGGACTGGAGGACGTCGCGCAGCCGAACAGACTACTGGCCACGAGCATGATGGGGAGCAGTTTTACAGATTTCATTGCTGGCCTCCTGAAGAGAAGAACTGCAATGAACCAGTTAAGCAGAAGGGTTAGCACTACGCGGGATGATGGCTATGCGAGGAGTGCCCACCCGGTTGACGTTCATTTTGCGCGAATGTAGCGGATCCATTCGCTGGCTTTTTTGAGGCCATAAAAACCCAGGATCGAGAAAGCAATAACCGCGATCATCGGCCCCATCGTACTCAACCCTGTGGTGATCTGGCAGTAGGCAGACAGGGCCAGAGCAAGCACTGCATAAGCAGCGATGTACTTCCTGTAGACGATCAGAAGCACCGGGATCATCAGGAGGACGAACAGATGAAGTGCGATGGTCAGGAGCATTTCAGCTATCAACTGAACAGGCACAGTGCCTGATGATGCCTGAGCCAGGGTTATTTCGGCGTCGTACAGAAACATTTGCAGCGCGACGACAGTCAGGGTGGCCACGACAGCAGCAGGCAAGGCTGCTTTTAATGAGAGGTTCATCTGATCTCTGCGTCCAAAGGATGTCGAATGAATGAATCGTTCAGTCTCAACGCTGCGGCCATTGATCCTTGATTTCAAACCACGGCGCCTTCGATGTTACTTCCACGTGTTGCTGTTTTTCCGTGGTGAACGTCGTGTCCAGCGTGCCCAGCGCTACCGAGATCCATTCCCTGTGCTCACCCGCATCACGCGTCCAGAACAGCGACGAGCCGCAGTGCGAGCAGAACTGGCGCTGCACCGACTCAGAGGACTGATACGACTTGACCTGATCAGCGCCCTCCAACAGTTCCAGGTTCTGGCGCAGTACGCTGCCATAGCTGGCGAATGCCGCGCCGTGGCTTTTGCGGCATTGGCTGCAGTGGCAGTGCGAAAGCGCTTTGGGCCGTGAGCGGATCTGATATTTCACCGCGCCGCACAGGCAACTGCCCCGGAAGGTCTGAGGGGAGGGCGTGAGCATTGTTATTGGGGTTCCTGGTAAGTGATGGCTGGTTTCAAACGGTCAGGTGACGGCGCCAGAAACCCGCTGATCAGGGAAATCACCTGTTGCTGAATGACCGCACGCGGACGACCGCCGTCGCCATCGGTGCAGATGATGCTGTCGCCCGGTACATCCTCGTCGAGCATGGCCACGGCGCCAGGTTTGCAGATTGCCATGAAACTGAAGTGACTGGCGTCGCTGATCTCGACATAACGCGATGAGGTTGTTGGCAGACGTTTGGCGAGGTCGACGGACTCCAGTTCAGCGGGCAGTTCTTTCGACGGCACGCCGGCAGCGATCACCAGGATCGGCACGGGGTAGGCCGCGAGGCTGGCGTCGGTCATCCCGCGCGACAGGCCCAGATCCAGTGAAACCACGGCAGTGACGCGCTTGTCACGCCAGTCGGCGGCCAATTGAGCTTTCGCTTGCGCGGTGTTTGCAGTGTTCATTTGTTGGTAAGCGGTGCAACTGGCGAGCTGCGTGTGGACCTTGCAGTCTTCGGCAAAACGCTCGGGGTCAAAGCGCGCGCCGCCGGCCTCGAGGACCGTCCAGCCGCCGAGCGAATGGCCAACTATGGCAATGCGATCCTTCGTCACCGCGCCGAATTTTTCCGGTTGCGCCGTCACCGCATCAATGGCCCGGCTGAGGTCAACGGGGCGCTGCCACAACTGCGCTGCGGCTTGCGGGCTGCGATCACGGCTGGTGGTGCCGGGGTGGTTGACCGCCGCGACGATGTAACCTTGATGGGCCAGTGCACTGGCCAGCCACGTCTGGTTGATCCAGCTCCCGCCATTGCCGTGGGACAGCACTACCAGTGGATGCTCGCCCTTGGCGGCCGGGGCGTTGAGCACCGCAGGGGCGCCGACGAATACCGGGTTGTCGCCGAACAATTGTGGCGTCGCAGAGGTGGGCGCACCTGGGTACCAGACGACCATTTCCAGCGGGCGCTCATTGCGCGGATCGGCCAGCGTGGCGTACTGGAAACCAACGGGTTGGGCGTCAGCGAAGGCGTGGCTGCTCAAGCAGATCAGTAGCAGGGCACCGAGCGTTTTTTTCATTGTTGTTATCTTCCGTGATGGGCCGATTGGGCGAGGTGGACTTTGCCCGATTTCGCGCGCTTCAGCGAGCCTCTTTGAACCCAGAATCTTAAACATTTTCCATCGGCCAGCGCGTGGCCAGATGCGCTGTCAGATAATCCAGAAAGGCTTTGACCTTCGGCGTCATCGCCGCACGTTCTTGCACGCAGGCGTAGATGTCCATTGGCTGGACGACGCTGTGTTCAAACAGCGGCACCAGTTGCCCACTCGCCAGGAAAGGCGCTGCAACAAACTCCGCCAGTCGTGTGATCCCGGCACCGTGAACCGCCATTTGCGCCAGTGCATCAATGTCATCACTGATGGCGGTGGCGTTGATATTGGCGTCGAAACGCTGGCCGTCGCGGATAAAACTCCAGCGCAGAAAACGCCCGTCCAGGGGATAACGAAAGGCCAGGCAGGCATGGTTTTGCAAATCATCCGGCGATTGCGGCCACCCGGCGCGCTGAAGATAGGCCGGCGCGGCGCACATGATGAAGGGCAGCGATACGATCTTGCGCGCGACGATACCGTCCTCCAGTTGCGGCTTGATCCGCAGGCTCAGATCGATGCCGTCCGGGATGTGGTTGATCTTGCCGTTGGTGGTCGACAGTTCGATGAGCAGGCGCGGGTGCAGTGCGCCGAAACCCGCAATCAGCGACGCCAGTACGTGGCGGCCGAAGGCAGATGTCGAGGCGATGCTCAGCCGGCCCTGCAACTCGGTTTTATCGCTGCTGATCGAGCTTTGCGCCGATTCCAGATCCGCCGCAATGCGGCGGACTTTCTCGAAATACACCGCGCCGTTTTCGGTCAGTGCCATGCTGCGCGTGGTGCGTTGCAACAGCCGTACACCGAGGTGCGCTTCCAGTCGATTAAGCGTCTGGCTGACCGCTGCCGCACTGACACCGAGGGTCTTGGCGGCGCCGACAATCGAGCCGGCTTCGACCACTTTGATAAAACTGGCAATCGCCGCTAACAGATTCATCCATCGTCCCGTTCAGGGTTGATTCGTAAGTTCTGCTTTATAAAGTACCTGCGACTGAGCGTCTAGTTGCGGCAGACCGGCTTTGCTAACGTGCGGTCTCCCTGTCAATGGATGGAAACGCCTTATGAATCAACCAACAAGCTCCGACGCCCTGATCCTTGGCCGACGCAAGCTGTCGCCGCGCGCCACGCCTTATGTGTTTGCGTTGTACATGGCGACGATCATGGCGTTCCTGATGTCGTTGGTGATCACCGCCGCCAATTCGGGCATTGATAACGACTACCTGAGTAATGCCTTGCACGCCTATAAGCTGGCGATGCCGGTGGCGTTCCTGTGCATCCTGGTCGTGCGGCCGATCGTGATCAAACTGGTCGCATGGACGGTGCATCCGCATCGTTGAAAGGCCCCGCCTCAGCAGTGGCTGTTCTGGCGCCTTCGCGAGCAGGCCTCATCACCGATCGACAGGTCTTGTAGGGGACTTAGAAGAACAAACAAGGATTGGCCTGAGGAAACCAATCGAAACTTCGCCAACAACCCAACTGTCCAGACCCTTACACCTCCCGGCGGATGTTCTGCCGGGGCAGCTCCATGCAGCGGAGAAAGACGAGGGTCGAGATGACGATGACAGTGGGAGATTTTCTGGTTGAGCGGCTCAGTGAATGGGGCGTTACGCGAATTTTTGGTTATCCGGGCGACGGCATTAACGGCGTGTTCGGCGCGCTCAGTCGGGCCAAGGGCAAAATCGAATTCGTTCAGGCGCGGCATGAAGAAATGGCCGCGTTCATGGCCTCGGCACACGCGAAGTTCACCGGCGAGCTGGGTGTGTGCATCGCTACGTCCGGCCCGGGCGCCTCGCACCTGATCACCGGCCTCTATGACGCGCGCATGGACCACATGCCGGTGCTCGCCATCGTCGGTCAACAGGCACGCACCGCATTGGGCAGCCACTATCAGCAAGAGCTGGATCTGGTGTCGATGTTCAAGGATGTCGCCGGGGCATTTGTACAGCAGGCGTCGGCGCCTTCGCAGGTGCGTCATCTGCTTGATCGCGCAGTGCGCACTGCGGTGGGCGAACGCCGGGTAACCGCGTTGATTCTGCCTAACGATTTGCAGGAGCTGAAGTACGAAGCTCCGGCGCGCGCCCATGGCACCGCGCATTCCGGGGTGGGTTACACGAAACCCAAAGTACTGCCTTATGACGAAGATCTGCAGCGTGCCGCCGATGTTTTGAATGCGGGAGAGAAGGTCGCCATTCTGGTTGGCGCCGGGGCATTGCAGGCGACCGATCAAGTCATCGCCGTGGCGGAAAAACTCGGTGCCGGCGTCGCCAAGGCGCTTCTGGGCAAAGCCGTGTTGCCTGACGATCTGCCTTGGGTCACCGGCAGCATCGGCCTGCTCGGCACTGAACCGAGCTACAAACTGATGAACGAATGCGACACTTTGCTGATGATCGGCTCGGGTTTTCCCTACTCGGAATTTCTGCCCAAGGAAGGTCAGGCGCGCGGTGTGCAGATCGATTTGCAGCCGGACATGCTCAGCCTGCGTTATCCGATGGAGGTCAACCTGGTCGGCGACTCGGCGGAAACCCTCGCCGCGTTATTGCCACTGCTCGAACAGAAAACCTCCAACAAGTGGCGCAAGAAAATCGAAGGTTGGCGCAGCAGTTGGGAGAAAACCCTCGAAAGACGCGCCATGGCCAAAGCCGACCCGGTCAACCCGCAGCGGGTGGTCTATGAGCTGTCGCCGCGCTTGCCCGATGAGGCCATCGTCACCAGCGACTCCGGCTCCTGCGCCAACTGGTTTGCCCGTGATCTGAAAATCCGCCGTGGCATGCAGTGCTCGTTGTCCGGTGGCCTGGCGTCCATGGGCGCCGCTGTGCCTTACGCGATTGCCGCGAAGTTTGCTTATCCCGAGCGTTCGGTCATTGCGTTGGTGGGCGATGGCGCGATGCAGATGAACAACATGGCTGAACTGATCACCGTCGCCAAATACTGGCGGCAGTGGGCGAGTCCGAAATGGATCTGCGCGGTGTTCAACAACGAGGATCTCAATCAGGTCACTTGGGAACAGCGGGTGATGGAGGGCGATCCGAAGTTCGAAGCGTCGCAAAGTATCCCGGACGTGCCTTACCACTTGTTCGCCATTTCCATTGGCCTGAAAGGCATCTTTGTTGATCGCGAAGAAGACGTCGCCGCTGCGTGGGAAAAGGCACTGGCCTCGGAAGTGCCAGTGGTGATCGAGTTCAAGACCGACCCGAACGTGCCGCCCTTGCCGCCGCACATCAAGCTTGAGCAGGCGAAGAAATTCGCCACGACGTTGCTCAAGGGCGATCCGGATGAAGCCGGGGTGATCGTGCAAACCGCCAAACAAGTACTCGGCGCCGTATTACCCGGGAAAAAATAACCGGTTAACGCACAGGTTTGATCGTTCCTACGCAGAGCGTAGGAACGATCAGGCAGGACAAACCCGGAGGTGTGCTTTTGATTTTCATCGGCTGTGCAGGCTGGAGTCTGGGACGCGAGCACTGGCCGGTATTTCCGGTAGAGGGCACGCATTTGCAGCGCTACGCCGCGCGACTCAATGGCGTGGAAATCAACAGCTCGTTCTACCGTCCGCATCGTCGGCAAACCTACGAGCGTTGGGCCGATGGCGTACCGGAGGACTTCCGTTTTTCGGTGAAAATGCCCAAACACATCACCCATGAATTACGCCTGGCAGGTTGCGAGGCGGCGCTGGACAGGTTTCTGGCTGAATGCGGCGGTCTGGGCGAACACTTGGGCTGCTTGCTGGTGCAGTTACCACCTTCGCTGGCGTTTGACGCCGCCAGCGCCGAAACCTTTTTCACGACATTGCGCGAGCGCTTCTCCGGCGCGGTGGTGCTTGAGCCAAGGCATGAATCGTGGGTCAGCGCTGAGTCGATGTTAATGACTCATCAGATCGCACAAGCAGCAGTCGATCCTTCGCGCATCCGCCGTGATGTTTCGCCAGCCGGTTGGACGGGAACCCAGTATTGGCGCCTGCACGGCTCACCACGCATTTACCACAGCGCCTACGATTCCACTTATCTGCTAAACCTCGCACAAGCTCTGCAATCAGCGGCCGCAGCAAGTGCTGCGACCTGGTGCATATTCGACAACACCGCCGGCGGCGCGGCATTGGGCAATGCCTTGGCGCTGGCGACGCTGACCTCCGCTTGAATCAGACCGACAGGTGCTCATACAGAATTGTCGCACCGACAATCATCAACACCACGCCCCCGACGATTTCCGCACGCTTGCCAACCACAGCACCGAGCACTCGGCCGAGCATCACGCCAATAGTCACCATGGTCATGGTCGCCAGACCGATCGCCGCTGCCGCGATCCAGATGTTCACGTCGACAAACGCCAGGCCGACGCCGACCGCGAGGGCATCGATGCTGGTGGCAAACGCGGTAACGGCGAGAATCAGGAAGGAGTGCGAACCGGGTTTTTCTTCCTCTTCTTCTTCGTGTTTCAGACCGTTGTAGATCATGTGCAGGCCGAGAACCAGCAGCAGGGTGAAGGCGATCCAGTGGTCCCATTCAGCCACCCAGCGAGTCGCTGCCTGGCCGATCAACCAGCCGATGATAGGCGTGATGGCTTCGA
Source organism: Pseudomonas neuropathica (assembly GCF_015461835.1). GTDB lineage: Bacteria > Pseudomonadota > Gammaproteobacteria > Pseudomonadales > Pseudomonadaceae > Aquipseudomonas > Aquipseudomonas neuropathica. The sequence goes on from NZ_JACOPX010000017.1 coordinate 24,303, forward strand.
TCACGCCGAAGATCAAACCGGTGCGCAGGGCTTCGGTGAGGCGTGGTTTGTGCAGGCTGGAGTCGAGAATCCTGCGATGAATAAAACCGAGGGCACCGAATCCGCTTCCGTTCTGATTGATCAACGCATCGCCGAGCTGGGTGACTGGCGCAGTGAAACGCTGGCGCAGATCCGCGCGATCATGCACAAGGCTGATCCCGAAGTGGTTGAGGAATGGAAGTGGCGGGGTGTGCCGACGTGGTCGCACAATGGAATTATCAGCACCGGCGAGACGTACAAGGCTGCGGTGAAAATGACCTTCGCCAAGGGTGCGTCACTGGACGATCCGGCGGGGTTGTTCAATGCCAGTCTTGAGGGCAATACGCGACGGGCGATTGATTTCCACGAGGGTGACCGGATTGATGAGAAAGCGTTGATTGCGCTGATTCGGGCGGCCGTGAAACTCAATATGGCGAAGAAGCCCTCACCCTAGCCCTCTCCCAGGGGGAGAGGGGACTGACCGGGGTGTTCATGCAAGTTACGCCGACTTGAAATACCGGGGTGAACTGAAGATTCAAAAAGCACACAGATCGGCTCCCATTCCCCCTCTCCCGGACGGTGGGGGAACTGACCGGGGTGTTCATGCAAGTTAGCGATGTGCAATTGCGCGTCGAACTCAGATCGTGAAAAGCACACAAAACGGCTCCCTTTCCCCCTCGCCCCCTTGGGGGAGAGGGCTGGGGTTGGGGTAGATCCCGTAGATTTTTGCGATCGCCTGCAAAACACTAATTACCATCAGCCACTTTGCGCTCTATCTCATCGATCTTGCGCTGTAGCGTCTCGGCGTCCTGTTCCTTCACGCGGGTGGATGAAGGCGTGATCACCTCGTCCACGGCTTCGGTGTCGTCGTCCCGGTCTTCAAGATCGCGCTCGACCACATTCACCGGTTTACCGGAGGTGTCGGTGGGCGGGGCGTTCGGGGTTTTGCTGTCATCGCTATTCATGGTGCTGACCTCCAGTGATGTAAACATTGGAGGTGACGTTGCGGTGGGCGTTCGATATTTTTGCGGGGCGCCGGGATGAGCGGTGCGCAGAAACTTATACGCCATACGATGGCCCAAACCGATTCAATCCACGACTGTCCGGATACCTGACGCCATGTCCTCGAAAAACCTCTTTCCAGCTGTGCTCGGTGTGTCTGTTTTGATGATCGGCGGGGCCAGCCACGCGGCCAGCTTCGACTGCGAGCGCGCCAAGGCCGCCGACGAAAAAGCGGTGTGTGCCCATCGCGCGCTTAACGATATGGACGTGAGCATGGCGCTGCTCTACAAGCTCGACCGGCGTTTTCTGCCCATGGGCGGGCGTGACGCTCTGAGCTCGCTGACTCCCTTGTAGGAGCTGCCGCTGGCTGCGATCTATTGATCTTGATATTCAAAAAAAGATCAAAAGATCGCAGCCTTTGGCAGCTCCTGCACGGTAATCAGTGTCAGTCCTTGAGAATGTCGCGATCCTTGGTTTCCGGCAGGAAGAATGTGCCGAGTACCGCCGTCATCACCGCGATCACGATCGGATACCACAAGCCGTAGTAGATATCCCCGGTCGCGGCGACCATGGCAAACGCCACCGTCGGCAGGAAGCCACCAAACCAGCCGTTACCGATGTGATACGGCAACGACATCGAGGTGTAGCGGATGCGGGTCGGGAACAGTTCGACCAGCCACGCCGCGATCGGGCCGTAGACCATGGTCACGTAGATCACCAGCACGGTCAGCAGGAGCAGCACCATCGGGTAATTGGTTTTCGCCGGGTCGGCTTTCTCCGGATAACCGGCCTCCTTGAGCGCGGTGCCGAGGGTTGCAGTAAACGCATCGTTACGCGTCTTGAAGTCGGCGGCCGGCAGGGCGCTGCCTTCGAAACTTTCGACCACTTTGTCGCCGATGCGCACTTGCGCGACGGTGCCCGGCTCGGCAATCACGTTCTCATACGGGATCGCCCGTTTTGCCAGCAGGGTCTTCGCCAGGTCGCAGGAACTGGTGAATTTGGCCTTGCCGACCGGGTCGAACTGGAACGAGCACTGCTCAGGGTTGGCGATCACTTTGACCGGATTCTTCTCCTGGGCGATAAACACATCAGGGTTACCGTACTGGGTCAGCGCGTGGAAGATCGGGAAGTAGGTCAACGCGGCCAGAATGCACCCAGCCATGATGATCGGCTTGCGCCCGATCCGGTCGGAGAGGCTGCCGAAAATCACGAAGAACGGCGTGCCGATCAGCAGCGAACCGGCGATCAACAGGTTGGCGGTCTGCGGGTCGATCTTCAGCGTCTGCAGCAGGAAGAACAACGCGTAGAACTGCCCGGTGTACCAGACCACCGCTTGCCCGGCCGTGCCGCCAAGCAATGACATGATCACCACTTTGAGGTTGTCCCAGCGCGCGAAGGATTCGGTCAGCGGCGCTTTCGACGCCTTGCCTTCAGCTTTCATTTTCTGGAACACCGGTGACTCGCTCAACTGCAAGCGGATGTACACCGAGACGATCAGCAGCAGGATCGACAGCAGAAACGGAATCCGCCAGCCCCACGCTTCGAAGGCTTCAGTGCCCAGCGCCGTACGGCAGGCGAGGATCACCAGCAGCGACAGAAACAGGCCGAGGGTCGCGGTGGTTTGAATCCACGAGGTAAAGAAGCCGCGCTTGTTGCGCGGCGCGTGTTCGGCCACGTAGGTCGCGGCGCCGCCATACTCGCCGCCCAACGCCAGGCCTTGGAGCAAGCGCAGAGTGATGAGGATGACCGGCGCGGCAACACCAATGGTCGCGTAGCCGGGCAACAAGCCGACAATCGCCGTCGATACGCCCATGATCACGATGGTGATCAGGAACGTGTGCTTGCGCCCGATCATGTCGCCGAGGCGGCCGAACACAATGGCACCGAACGGCCGCACGGCAAACCCGGCGGCGAAGGCGAGCAGGGCGAAGATAAACGCAGTGGTTTCGTTGACACCGGCAAAGAAATGCTTGGCGATGATCGCCGCCAGTGAACCGTAGAGATAAAAGTCGTACCACTCGAAAACCGTGCCAAGGGACGAAGCGAAGATGACCTTGCGCTCTTCCTTGGTGATGCCGCCGCTGCGCGGTGGACTGCCGGTGGACGTTGTGTAGGTTGTGGCCATGGGTGTTCTCCGTCGTGCTTATTGTTGTAGGCCGGAGTCCCCCGTTATTGCTCGTCTCACTCTGGCCTTGTGGCATATGCCGGAAGCGCTGTTGCGGGAAGCTTGCACAGTGCCGCCATCGCGCAAATGTGCAAGCTTTCCTGAAGCATAATCAGCTTCTGCCAGATATCCACTCGCCAGCCTGCGTACTAGGCCTTGACCCAGCGCTGGCGGCTCCACGCACTCAACCAGTCGACCACAAACACCAGCACCAGCATCGCCAGAATCACCGTGCTGGCTTGCGCTTCCTGAAACAGGCTGAGGCTCACATAAAGCATCTGCCCCAATCCGCCAGCGCCGACAAAGCCGAGCACGCTGGCCATGCGGATGTTGTTTTCCCAGCGGTACAGAACATAGGCGAGCAGTTGCGGCGCAAGGTTCGGCAGGGTGCCGTAGCAAAAGGCGAGGAGCGGATTGCCGCCCTGTAAACGAATGGCTTCGGCCGGTTGCGGTGGCGTGTTTTCCAAGGCTTCGGCGAACAAGCGACCGAGCACCCCAGTGGTGTGCAAGGCGAGGGCGAGGGTGCCGGCGTTCGGGCCGAGGCCGGCGGCGAGCACCATCAGCGCGGCCCAGACCAGTTCCGGAATCGCCCGCAAGGCATTGAGCAGCAGGCGCGAGGCGCTTTGCAGCGGCCAGCCGAACCGTCCGGCGGCGGGCAGGGCGAGAACGATGCCGAACACGGCAGCGAGCAGGGTGCCGAGGGCCGACATCGCCAGAGTTTCCATCGAACCGTGCAAGATGGCTTTCAGGTAATCCGCGCTCAAGTCCGGGCTGAGAAAACGCTGCACATACGCGCCCATCTGCTTGAGGCTGGTGGCGCTGCCCACTTCGCCCAGATCCAGTCCCAGATAAGAGAAGGACGCGATGACAGCCAGCGCGATGCCGGCGATCAGCAGCAAGTTGATCAGACGATTCATGTCAGCCTCCAGCGCAGCAAGCGGCTGAGTTGGTCGGCGGCCAATACCAACACCAGGAAGCACAGCAGGATACTGGCGACCTCACCGCCGGCGAACATGCGGATCGACAGGTCGATCTGCTGACCCAGGCCGCCGGCGCCGACAAACCCCATCACCACTGACGCGCGGATCGCGCATTCCCAGCGATAGACCGTGTACGAGAGCAGTTCTGACCCGACGTTGGGCAACGTGCCGTAAGCAAACGCCGCCAGACGGCCGCTGCCAGCCTGCAACAGTGCGTGCGCCGGACGCTGATCGGTCGATTCAAAAATCTCCGCATAGACCTTGCCGAGCATGCCGCTGTAGGTAATGGCGATGGCCAGCACACCGGCCGCCGGCCCCAACCCTACGGCGCGCACAAACAGCAGCGCCCAGACGATTTCCGGCACGCTGCGCAGGAAAATCAACAGTCCGCGCACCGGCCAGCGCAACAGACGCCCCAGTCGGCTCGGCACGCCACCGCGTGACGCGGCAGACAGCGACAGCGCACGACTGGCGACCAGGCCCGCCGGTATCGCCAACACCAGCGCCAAAGCCATGCCGGCGGTGGCGATGGCCAGAGTTTGCAGGGTGGCTTTGAACAGTAACTGCAGAAACGCTTCGTCGTGCGCCGGTGGCCAGAATTGCGCGACAAAACGGCCCATTTCATTCTGGCTGTCGGGCAGCAACACGCCCAGATTCAGCTCGCTGAGCTGAATGCCCGGCCACAGCAAAGCAATCGCCAGCAACGTCAGCAGCAGACGCGGCCATGCAGCGGGATCGCGTGAATCGCCTTTCAGCATCGTGGAATCTGCACAGTCAGAGGCGCCACCGCAGCGGTCGGTGATTGCAGTTTTTCATTGGCGTAAAGCGCGTCGAGCATTTGCGGGGTGACGCGATCAGAAGGGCTGTCGAACAGAATCTGCCCGTCGCGCAGACCGATGATTCGCGGGAAGTGCGACAGCGCCAGATCCACCGCATGCAGGCTCGCCACCAGCGTTACGTTATGTTCGCGAGCATGCCGCGAGAGGATCGACAGCGTGTGCCCGGCCATGACCGGGTCCATGGCTGACACCGGTTCGTCGGCCAAGAGGATTTCCGGCGCCTGATACAACACGCGGGCGATACCGACGCGTTGCAACTGGCCGCCAGACAATTGCTGGCAATGCGCAAATAATTTGTCGCCCAGGTCCAGTCGCGCCAACGCCGCGCGCGCACCGGCCACATCCAGCGGATGCAACAAATTCAAAAGACTTTTACCCAGACTCCATTGGCCGAGCTTGCCGGCCAGCACCGCCGTCACCACACGCTGACGCGGTGGCAGTGGCGGCGCCTGATGCACCAGACCGATTCGCGCGCGTAGACGCTGACGCAGGCGGGCGGACAAGTGCCAGGCGCGTTCGCCGAGCACTTCAATCTCGCCACTGCTGGGCCGCAGGGCGGTGGCCAGCAGGTTGAGCAAACTCGACTTACCGGCCCCGGACGGGCCAATGATGGCGACCTGTTCACCAACGCCAATCTGCAAGTCGACACCGCGCAGGGCGTCGACTCCATTGGCGTGGCGAAGGCTGCCTTGTTTGAGGCGTAGGGTCATTTCAGCAGTTCGGCGGCGCGGGCGGCTTCCTCGATGCCCTTGTAGTTCTCGGGCTTGGTGTCGATGAAGCGGCTGGCTGCTTGCAGATCAAGAATCTTCTTCTGCTCAGGGTTGGCCGGGTCCAGATCAAGGAAGGCTTTTTTGATCTTCGCGGCCAGTGTCGGGTCGAGGGTGCCGCGAACGGTCCAGTTGTAATCGAAATAGGTCGGGGTGGTGGCGAAGACTTTGACCTTGTTGGTGTCGACCTTGCCGGCGTCGACCAGTTTCTGCCAGACACTGGCGTTCAGCACACCGGCGTCAACCTTGCCAGCCTGCACCCAGGCCACGGTGGCGTCGTGGGCGCCGGAGTAGGCGACACGGCTGAAATAGCCCTCAGGCTTGATGTTGTCGTTTTTCAGCATGAAGTAACGCGGCATCAGGCTGCCGGAAGTCGACGACACCGAACCGAAAGCGAAGGTCTTGCCCTTCAGGTCGGCGAGGCTATGTACATTGGGGTCAGCGGTGATGAATTTGCTGGTGAACTGCGCATCCTGTTCGCGCTGCACCAACGGAATGACTGGCGTGGTTGCGTCGGTCTTCAAGCGCGCCTGCACGAACGTGAAACCGCCGAGCCAGGCCATGTCGAGGCGATCGGTCGCGAGCGCTTCAACCACTGCCGGGTAGTCGGCCACCGGCACGAACTGCACCTTCATGCCCAGTTGCTGTTCCAGATAAGCGCCCAGCGGTTCGAACTTGCGTAGCAGTTCGGTCGGCGCTTCATCGGGAATCGCGCTGACCCGCAAAACGTCAGCGGCGTGCACCATCAAGGTAGAAAACGACAGGGCCAGGCCGGCGGTCAGTGCCAGTGTTCGTTTGAGCATGGAATTCTCCGTTTCGTGAGCGTCAAAAAGTGTGAAGAGCTGAACCAGCGCGCTACGTGAGGGTAGCCGAATCGGCGAGGTTATACGTATTCGCACGCGTAAAGGCCAGCGCCATCAGGGCAGGAACGGTCAAAAGCGTTCATCGAGTATTGCCGGCAGGGTGAGTTCCTTGACGTAGCTGGCCGAAGACAGACTCAGAATCATGCGCACCACCTGAACGACATCGTGAACTGGAATCAGCTGACCCTCGCCACGCTGCGCAGCCAGATCTCGCGGCGTGCTCAGCCGATCCTCGGTGTTGAGATACCCCAGATTCAGGCAAGTCACCGCCAGACGCTGCTGTCGGTAGCCTTCGCGCAGCGTATCGGCAATCCCGCGCAGGGCGAATTTGGAGGCGCCGAAGGCGACTTCCGGACGCCCGCTTTGTGGCAGGCCCGAGGTTGATCCGGTGAGGATGATTCTGGGATGGGGGCTTTTCAGCAAAAGGGGAAGCAGGCGTTTGATCAACAGGATTGTTGCGCTGATGTTGCAACTGACGATGGCTTGCAATTCTTCGTCCGGACTGTCGAGAAAGTCATAGGCTGGATCGAAAGCCGACTCTTCCCAGATGCCGAGGTTATAGATCAGCGTATCCAGCCCATCGTCGACGACCGCATGCTCGATGGCGTGCGCGGCTTTGGCCGGGTTCATCAGATCGGTTTCCACCCAGCGTACTGGATGCTCTGCCTTGCACACCAAACCTTCGGGACGCGTGCGGGACACACCAATCAGCGTGTCTCCCGCGTTACCCAAACCTTCGATAAAAGCTCGGCCCAAGCCTTTACTGGCACCCACCACCAAAATGTTCATCGATCCTCTCCCTGATCTGAATGCTGATGTGGGGCAGCATGCAAACAGACGACCTCTGAAATGGCAAACGAATGGGTGTGTCCGGATATTTACGGCAACCTGGCAATCACCTTGATCTCGAAATCAAACCCATACAGCCAGGTCACACCAACCGCCGTCACCGTCGGATGCGGCGCCTCGCCCCAGAACTCGGTCAGCACCACATTCCAGATCGTCTCGAATTTCGACTGGGGATCAACGATGAATACGGTGACATCCACCACGTCATCGAAGCTGGCACCGGCTTCTTCAAGGATTGCATTGAGGTTAGTGAACGCCTGACGCACCTGGTTCTTCAGGTCTGGCTCTGGCGTGCCGTCCTCGGTGCTGCCGACCTGTCCCGAGACAAACAGAAAACCGTTGGAGCGAATGGCGGGCGAGTAACGGTGGCGTTCGTAAAGCGTGCGGCGTGCGGATGGAAAAACAACATCGCGCTGAGTCATGGAAGTGTCTCCTTCATTTGAGTTGATGGAGCCACTGTAGGTATTTGCAGGCCAGCGATAAACGCGCAAGCTTGGCGTTCACTGTTTGTGAAATCCAAACAATCGAGGGCACACCTTGGACCGTTTTGACGCAATGCAGGCCTTCGCCCGAGTGGTCGAGGCGGGGAGTTTCACCAAAGCGGCGGAAACCTTGCACATGAGCAAGACCACCGTGACCCAACTGGTTCAGCAACTGGAGGCGCGCCTGCGGGTCAAGTTGCTCAATCGCACCACGCGCAAGGTCAATGTCACCGCCGATGGCGCGGCGTATTACCAACGCGTGATCCGCTTGCTCGCCGACCTCGATGATGCCGAAACCAGCCTGCCCGGCGCGGCGGCATCACCTTCGGGCCGGCTGCGAGTGGACGTCCCGAGTCCGCTCGCACGGTTGATTCTGGTGCCGGCGCTGCCTGAGTTTCACGCGCGTTATCCGGATATCCAGATCGACATGGGCGTCAGTGACCGTATTGTCGACATCATTGATGAGAACGTCGATTGCGTGGTGCGCGGCGGCGAACTCATGGACCTGTCGCTGATGGCACGCAAGGTCGCCGATCTGCAGTTGGGAGTGTTTGCCGCACCGCAATACCTGGCGCGCGCGGGCATTCCCGCGCACCCGAGAGACCTGGAAGACAGCCACCATCGCGTGGTCGGTTTTCTCTGGGCACGCACCGGCAAACCGGTGCCATATGCCTTGCACAACGCCACTGAAAACCTGCAGATCAAGGGACGGCACGTATTGGCAGTCGATGACGGCAACGCCTACCTCGCGGCAGGCCTGGCGGGCATGGGCGTGCTGTGGCTGCCCAAGTACATGTCTGCCGCCCATCAAGCGCGTGGCGAGCTGGTGCCGCTGTTCGAAGACTGGAAACTCGCGCCGATGCCGCTTTACATTGCTTATCCGCCGAACCGGCATGTCAGCCTGAAATTGCGCGTGTTTATCGATTGGGTCGTTGAGTTAATGGCGTAGAAGCATTGTGGTGCAGTTATTGCTAGCCGGTGTGCCAGTGCCGTCAAAAAACCAACACAATCAGGCGACTTGAAAGACTGCAGTGATGAGATGCGTGGCTTTCAAGTCAAGGAGCTTCACCCGCATGAATATGTACATCGATATCGTCGGTGCGTGCAATCTGAGCTGCCCGTCTTGCCCAATGGGCAACTCGGAAAATCTCAATTTCAAAAAAGCCATGCAGCTCGACATGTTCAAGCAGATTGTCGACAAGGCCAAGACAGAGGGCGTCGACACGATCTACCTCTATAACTGGACCGAGCCGCTGATTCATCCAAAAATTGGCGAATTTATCGAGATCATTAACGCTGCCGGTATGGGCAGCGGTATCAGCACCAACCTTAATCTCGCCAAGAATATGGAAAAGGCCCTGATGGCCGAGCCGAGTTACTTCCGTATTTCGCTCTCGGGTTTTTACCAGGAGACCTACGAAAAGGGCCATGTCGGCGGCGATATCGAAGTTGTAAAACAAAACATGATCGCCCTGCAGGAGATCAAACAGCGCTTGGGTCTGAGGACCCGTGTAGATGTTTACTATCACCGCTACCTGGATAACATCGAAGAAGAATCACTGATGCGCGCGTTCAGTGAGCGTCTTGGCTTCATCTTCACCACCGGGTATTCGGTGATGATGCCGCTGGAGAAGACACTGGCCATTGTCGAGCGTGACCCGTCTGTCACGGCTACGGACATTGACACCCTGAAACGCCTCGCATTGCCGCCGTACGACGATCTCGTCAACGTCATCCAGCAATTTCCCAAGATGGCGTGCACGCTCAAGGATGACTGGCTGGTCATCGACTGCAATGGCAACACGGTGCTTTGCTGCACGATCTTCAATCAGACCGAGTATCAGGTTGGCAAGTACCTCGACATGCCGCTTGAAGAACTGACGCGGCGTAAATCGACGCAGAAAAACTGTGTCGACATGTGCGACCGCTGCGCCAATAAAGGCCTGCATATCTACTCGATGCATCCCAATCAGGGTGTGCTGGAGCGGCACGCGGTGAATCGCATCATCGATTTCGAGCACTTCGCCAGCCAAGGTCTCACGGTGGACAGCGAGCGTCTCGGGCGTGCGGGCGAAGTCAGCGCAGAAAACTTTGATGAAGCCCAGTACCTTCGATTGAATGACGATGTCAGGATCGCGATTTCCCAGGGATCGTTCTCCAGCGGCTATCAGCACTACGTGCTGTGCGGGCGTCTCGAGGGACGTTTAGGCGCCGGGGTTTTCTCGGCCGTTTGAGCCAAGGCTCAGGTTGGCGGATAACCAATCGATAAAAGACCTGGCCATGGGGTCATTTTCACTGTCGCGGTGGGTCAGCAGTGCCCAGTTTGGCCCGCGAATAGTCGCCTCGACCAGCGGTTGCAACAAGCCGTCAGCGCGCGCCTGACGGCTTAGCAACTGACTCACCAGCGCAATCCCAAGCCCCGCGCAAGCCGCGTCCAGTAGCAGCCCCGGGTCGGAAAAATTCAACCCCTGAGCCTGCTGGCCGACATCGATACCGGCCTCGACCGCCCAATGGCTCCAGTCCATTTCCCGCTCGCCATGCAAGGTGCTGCGTTGCGCTGCCGGCGTGTTCAGCAGGCGCGGATGGCACGCCGGATAAAGTCGATCGCTTTGCAGCACTTTGAAACTGCACTCAGCCTGCGCGCTGATATCGTCGCGAATCGCGATGTCGATGGTCTGCGTGGCCATATCCGGCACCTCGTCGGTACTGTAGATCCACAGATCCACGTCGGGATGCTGATCGCGAAAGTCCGCCAATCTTGGCAACAACCAATGCCGGGCAAACGCCGGCGTCGTGTTGAGCACCAGTTGATTGGGTTTCTGATACTGCCCCAGGCGCCGAATCCCCACTGCCAATTGCTGCAACATCGCTTGCGTGGTGCTGAGCAAATCGTGCCCGGCATCGGTTAACGCGACGCTGCGACCGCTGCGAAAAAACAACGGCTGCTCAAGGTAAGCCTCAAGGCTGCGAATCTGCTGACTGATCGCCGATTGAGTGAGGTTCAACTCGTCGGCAGCCTTGTGAAAACTGCCCAGCCGGGCGGCGGCTTCAAAGCCGCGCAGGGAGCTGAGCGGCGGCCAGTGCTTGAGCATATCGATAAGTTCCTCTAATCAGTTGTGCGCTAAATCCATCGTTTGTTTGCCTGTTTTCGCGTCCGTAGCATTGGCGGCGTGAACACATTGGCTTAACTAACGAGGCTTATCATGCAGCACAACGATAATAAAAACAGCGTCTGGATGATGCCGGCAGAGTGGGCTACCCACGCCGCAACGTGGATGGTCTGGCCGCACAACAAAGCGCTGTGGGAGTCGGGCTGGGGTGTGACCCTGGCGCAAGTGCAGGAAGATTTTGCGCGCGTGGCCAACGCCATCGCCCGCTTCGAACCGGTGAAACTGGTGGTCGATCCGTCCGCCGTCGCCAGCGCCAAGGCATTGTGCGGGCCGAACATCGAGCTGATTGCGCTGGCCGTGAATGACAGCTGGTGCCGCGACTCAGGCCCGACCTTTGTTTGCCATCCGCAGCAAGGCCTGGCCGGTGTCAGCTGGCGCTTCAACGCCTGGGGTGGCAAGTCGGCGCATGAACTGGATGAAAGCCTGGCTCGCCGTGCGCTCAATCACCTTGGCCTGGAATGCTTCGGCACGCCGCTGAGTAATGAAGGCGGGGCGATTCATGTCGACGGCGAAGGCACGCTGATCACCACTGAATCGGTGCTGCTCAACCCCAATCGCAACCCCGGCATTGGCAAAGCGGAGATGGAAGAGATCTTCAGCCGTTTGCTCGGCGTCAAGAAAACCATTTGGCTGCCGGGCGATCCGGATTACGTCACCGGCGACATGACCGATGGCCACGTCGATGGCGTCTGCGCCTTTGCCCGGCCTGGCGTCTTGTTGGTTGACGCAACCCACGACAAGTCGTCGGTATACGCCGAAGTGGCGCGGGAAAATCGCCGTGCACTGGAACTGGCGACCGACGCGCAGGGACGTAAATTCGAGCTGATCGAATTGTTCGAGGCCACCGACGCGGTCGACACCGACGCCGAAGTGTTCTGTGCCTCGTACACCAATTTCTACATCGCCAATAGCGCGATCATCATGCCGGCCTACGGTATCGAGGCGGATCACGTCGCCGCCAAAGTATTGGAGCAAACCTTCCCCGGCCGCGAAGTGGTGCCGGTGCGGATCAATCATCTGGCCCATGGTGGCGGCGGCGTGCACTGCATCACGCAACAGCAGCCGGCCTGGCCAGTGAGGGGTTGAAACCATGACAACGCTGACCCTCGCCACCACCCAGATGCCGTGCACCTGGGATTTACCGAGCAACCTTGATCGCGCCGAGCAGCTAGTGCGCGACGCGGCGAAGCAGGGCGCGCACGTGATCCTGTTGCAGGAGCTGTTCGCCACGCCGTATTTCTGCATCGAACAAAGCCACCAACACATGGCCCTGGCCGAGGAGTATCGCGACAGCCATGTGCTCGCGCGCTTCGCCGCACTGGCCCGCGAGTTGGGCGTGGTATTGCCGCTGAGCTGGTTCGAAAAGGCCGGCAACGCCTACTTCAACTCGCTGAGCGTGGCCGATGCCGACGGGCGCTTGCTGGGTGTGTATCGCAAGACCCATATCCCCAACGCCATCGGCTATCAGGAGAAGGAGTATTTCAGCCCCGGCGACACCGGTTTCAAAGTCTGGGACACCGCGTTTGGCCGCCTAGGCGTCGGGATCTGCTGGGATCAGTGGTTCCCCGAGACCGCCCGCTGCCTGGCGTTGATGGGCGCCGAAGTACTTCTGTATCCAACTGCGATCGGCTCCGAGCCGGGCTGCGCGGCGCTGGATTCCCGCGACCATTGGCAGATGACCATGCGCGGCCACGCTGCTGCCAATCTGCTGCCGGTGGTGGCGGCGAACCGGGTCGGGCGAGAGGTCGCGACTACCGATCCGAGCCTGCAAATGAGCTTCTATGGCTCGTCGTTCATCAGCGATCACAAGGGCCAATTGCTCGCCAGCGCTGACCGCGACAGCACTGGCGTGTTGCTGCACTGCGTCGATCTGGCGGCGATGCGCGAAGAGCGTTTGAGCTGGGGCATCTACCGCGATCGTCGTCCGGACATGTACGGGCCGCTTCTCAGTCAGGACGGTCGCCAACTTCACGCACGCTGGAACACTCAAGGGGTTTGATATGGCTATCCACCACAAACGCTTGCGCGGCGCGATCGGTCTGACGTTGATCTGCTTAATACCGTCGCTGCACGCCGAAGACAAAACCCTGCGGCTGTACAACTGGGCGGATTATTTTGCCGAAGACACCTTGAGTCGTTTTACTGCCGAAACCGGGATCAAGGTGATCTACGACGTCATGGACGGCAGCGAAACACTGGAGGCGAAGATGCTTTCGGGCGGCAGTGGCTACGACCTGATCTTCCCCGGCGACACCGTCGCCGAACGCTTGATGCGCGCCGGCAGCCTGATGCCGCTGGATCAAACGAAGCTGACCGAACTGGCCGATATCGAACCCGGTTTGCAGAAACTGCGCAGCCATTACGAGCATTCCAGCAAAGCCACGGTGCCCTATACCTGGGGCACCATCGGCCTGACCTACAACGAAGAACAGATCAAACAGCGCAGGGCCGACGCGCCGGTCAACAGCCTCGACATGCTGTTCAAACCGGAGCTGGCGGCGAAGTTTGCCGATTGCGGCATCTCGATGATCGACTCGCCGGATGAGGCATTGGCGGTGGTGCTCAATTACCTCGGTCGCGATCCGCGCAGCGCCAAAGCCGAGGATCTGGCCGCCGCCAGTGAACTGTTGATGAAGCTGCGGCCATACATCCGCAAGTTCCAGTCGCAACCGGTGACCGATCTGGTCAATGGCAACCTGTGCCTGTCACTCGGCTACAGCGGCGACATGACCCAGGCCCAGCGCACTTCGGACAGTGCCGGTAAGCACACCAAGTTTCAGTATCGCGTGCCGCGTGAAGGCACCACGGTGTGGATGGACACCATGGCCATTCCGGTCGACGCGAAACACCCGGAATACGCCTACGCGTTTATCAACTTCGTCATGCGCCCCGAGAACATGGCAGCGATCAGCAATTTCACCGGTTATCCGACCTCCAACGCCAAGGCGCGGGCGAATGTCGATGCCAGCATGCGTGACAACCCGGATATCTACCTCGACGAGGCGACCTATGCTCGATTGATACCAGGCAAAGACATCCCTCAGGCCGACATGCGCGCGCGCATGCGCACCTGGACCAAATTCAAGACTGCCACTGGCAAATGATCAATGGCCGGCGTACGCGTCGGCCCTTCACTGGAAGACAGGAAGCCCACATGACGACTCGTCGCGATTTCATCAAACAGGCCTCGGTGGTCGCCGCTGTCAGCGCTGCGGTTACAGGCCTGGGCCTTTCGCCGGGCAAAGTCCTGGCTGCCGCGCAAGGCCGCTGGTTCATGCCCGACGAGGGCGATAAACATGAGCGCGCCTACATCGCTTTCGGCGCGCAGGATGCGATCTGGGAAGACTTCACCGAAGACGTCCAGGAAGCCCTCGGCCGCATCGCCCGCGCCATTGCCCGGTTTGAACCCGTCACGGTGTTCTGCCGTAAAAATGAGCGCAGCATCGCCGAAGAATTCTGCGGCACACAGAACATCACTTACGTCACCGCCGCGCTCGACGACATCTGGATGCGCGACATCGGCGCCAATTTCGTCATCGACGACAAGGGTGGTCTCGGCGCGGTTGATTTCAATTTCAATGGTTGGGGCGGCAAACAGCGGCACAGCAAAGACGCGAAGATCGCCGCACTGGTCGCCGACGACGCGCAAGCCACGTACATCCGCACCGATCTGGTGGGCGAGGGCGGGGGCATCGAGGTCGACGGTCACGGCACCGGGATCATGACCGAAAGCAGCTGGATCAACAGCAACCGCAATCCGGACTGGAGCAAGGCCGATGTCGAAGCTGAACTGAAGGAACGCCTGGGCCTGCGCAAAATCATCTGGCTGCCGGGCATTAAGGGCAAGGACATCACTGACGCTCACGTCGATTTCTATGCGCGCTTCATCAAGCCCGGCGTGGTCATCGCCAACCTCGACACCGACCCTGAATCCTACGATCACAAGGTCACCCTGGCGCACTTGGAAATCCTCAAGAACGCCACCGATGCTGACGGTCGCAAATTACAGATCCACACGATGTCGCCGCCGCTGAAACCGCGCAAAAGCAAGTTCAACAAGGACAACCCGGACTTCGCCGCCGGTTACATCAATTACTTCGTCATCAACGGCGCGATCATCGCTCCGGAGTTTGGCGACAAAGCGGCCGACAAGGAGGCCTTCGATCTGCTCTCGCAGTTGTATCCGCAGCGCGAAATCGTCCAGCTCAACATCGATGCCATCGCCGCCGGTGGCGGTGGAATTCACTGCGTCACCAGCCATCAACCACAGGCGTGATTGACTCTTGAGCGGATCAAGCCAACTATCGGCGCACAACAACATGACCGATGGACCACAACTTGATCGAACGACGCCAATTCAGCGGAGGCATGAAGGGGAAAAACCTCCGCTATCTGAATGAGCAAGGCGCGGAAGACTCGCGCTTGACCCGCACCGGCTTTCTGCTGCTCGAACACTTTTCGCTACCGGCGTTTACCCAGGCGCTGGACACCGTTGTCACTACCAACCTATTGCGTCCGGGGTTGTTTTCGTCGCGCACGTTTGGCTTGGATGACGGCGAAGTGATCAGTGATCTGGGGCTGGTCATCCGCCCTGACGCACGTCTGGATTCAGCCGCGCTTCAGCAACTGGATCTGCTGGTGGTGTGTGGCGGGTATCGCACCGAGTTGCGGGCGAGTGAGGAGTTTATTCATTTGCTTCAGGTTGCAGCGGAGCGGGGCATCAGCCTCGCCGGGTTGTGGAACGGTTCGTGGTTCCTCGGCCGCGCCGGATTGCTCGACGGCTATCGCTGCGCGATCCACCCGGAACATCGCCCGGCGCTGACTGAAATCGCCAAAACCACCCTTGTCAGCAGCGAGCCTTACGTGATCGACCGCGACCGGCTCACGGCATCGAGTCCGTCCGGCGCTTTCCACATGGCATT
This sequence comes from Pseudomonas neuropathica, assembly GCF_015461835.1. GTDB lineage: Bacteria > Pseudomonadota > Gammaproteobacteria > Pseudomonadales > Pseudomonadaceae > Aquipseudomonas > Aquipseudomonas neuropathica. The sequence continues at coordinate 40,359 of NZ_JACOPX010000017.1, forward strand.
GGACTGGATCAAGAGCCTGCACGGCAAAGCCCTGGTCGAAGGGATCGAAGACATCCTCGCCTTCGAGGAATCGCGTTACCGGCGCATCAAACCAGACGAGAACATCTGCGTCAGTGCGCCGCTGCGTGAAGTGGTGAAGCTGATGGATGCCAATCTGGAAGAGCCGCTGGAGCTGGAGCAACTGGCGGTGTATGCCGGCCGTTCTCGTCGCCAGTTGGAGCGCTTGTTCAAGGAACAACTGGGCACCACGCCACAACGCTATTACCTGGAATTGCGCATCACCGAAGCGCGGCGCTTGCTGCAGCACACTGAGCTGTCACAAGTGGAAGTGCTGGTGGCTTGCGGGTTCGTCTCGCCGAGTCATTTCAGCAAGTGCTACAGCTCATATTTCGGCTACAGACCTTCCAAAGAAAAACGCCTGGTCAAATAACCCAAACCGTTACCAGCCCGAGTTCACTTCGGTATGTCCAGGTCGATGTTGTTTACGGTTGACTGATCTGATGCGGCGCGGGTGGCTGCCTGAGATCCGGTAAAGAAATAGTCCAGACTTGACGCCGCCCAAGGGACGATAATTCCGGGCCCAGATCCCTCCCCATAATGGTTGGAAGAATTCATGCTGACCGCTTTTTTGCAGTACCCGGTTTCATTTGGCGACCCAGCAGCAAACTTCACTAAAATTCGCGATGCCGTTGACTCGGAACAATTTGATCTCCTGGTAATGCCCGAGCTTTGCACCATTGGTTATTTTCACGAGTCGCGTGAGGCATTGTTTCTTCATGCTGAATCGGCGCTCGATGGGCCAACGGCGCAGTTTTTACTGCAGCTGTCGGCAGACAAGAATGCAACGCTGATTGCGGGCATCGCCGAGCGTGACGGCGATCAAATCTACAATACGGCGATTGTCGTATCGCGAGGGCGCTGGCTGGGAAAACAGCGCAAGTGCCACCTGTCTCGTATAGAAAAGCTCATCTTCACCCCAGGCGATTCATTAGCGTGTTTCGATGACGGAATCTGCCGTTTCGGCGTTCTTACCTGTTTCGACCTCTGGATGCCAGAAGCCGCTCGCCTGTTGGTGCGCCAGGGTGCGCAGTTACTGTGTTGTCCAGCCAATTATGGTGGGCCTTGGACAACCCGGCTTGCACGCATTCGCGCAATGGAAAACGCCACTCCGCTTATCTGTGCCAATCGTACTGGCGCGGAAATGTATGCGGGCGCAGAGGCGACGTTCCGAGGTGAGAGCCAAATTGTCGGGCCTATGGGAGAGGTCTGGACTTGCGCCACAGAAGAGACATCGCTGGGTTTGTCGATAATCGACCCGGCTGCACACGTCCTCAAGGCGAATCCTATGTGCGATGACTTGATGGCAGAGGCAAGCCGCTATGCTTTATCAGGTCCGCACTTAATATGAACCGATGGAAATAACGCTATTTGGCCCAGCTCTTTGCCAAGGCATCCCGGGACAAGGGTATGCAGGCTGCTTACACACCATTTCGCGCACACGTTTAACTTACACGCACTGTTACGCCATAACGGCTACAACACCTTGCGCCGTTGCCTACGCGTACGCCAGAATCCGCCGGCTTACGCGCCTTGAGGCGGGCTGTATCGTTTCCCTGTCACTGCAAAACAGTGATCGGGTTTGGTAGCCCGTTTCTTGACAGCCCGTATTGCATCACCTTATGCGGTCTCTTTTTTGGGACTCGGTTTTATATGGTGGCCATGCGTGGGGCCCTTTCGGGGGCGCCGGGGTTTACTCTGTCTTGACCGGTCTACCAACCCACGTGTGGCCGCCACCCTTCGTTTGGTAGCGAAAGTGACGGCTCTTCAATACTTTCAAGACAAAGAGTCCTTATGTTCAAAATCACGCCAAACCCGCCAGAAACCGATCCAATCCCCTACGACGCCGCACTCGAACCTCAAAACATCAAAGAGGCCTCCGACCGCGCGATCAACTTCTACCTCAACCCCTCAGCGCTGAAGACCTCAATACCCACCCGCAAAACCGGCAAGATCTACCTCATCGACCCCACAGTGGATAACGAAACCCTGCTCGTCGAAGCCACTGAAACCTTGTCCTCCGCCACTGACATGGCCCGAGATCTCGCCGATTCGATTGACCCTTCACAGCGCAAAAAGATGCTGATCCTGCAACAGGTGATCATGCTCAGCGAGCTGGTGGTCGGCCGAGTTCTGGACAACCAGCGCTTGCCGCACTAGTCGCGATGCAGATGGGTGAGGGGGCGTGCCCCCTCATTTGCACAGAAGCGTCCGTAATCGCGGCGCTTCACGCCTTCTATCAAAGAACCGCAAACGGTTCTTGTCTGGAGTTTCAGCTGATGTCCCAGCCACCCGAACCACCGGTCACTGACCTGGTATCGCCGTACGCCTCGCCCAATTCAAGAAAGCTCCACGAAGCGGCTGAGCGTGCGCTTGACCATTACCTGTTGCCTGCCGCGATCATGGCCGAACCCTATACGCCCAACGCTCTGTTCATGGCCAACCCGCAAGCAGACATCGAGTCGTTGCTGACCAATGCTTGCGGGTCGTTGGCGTCCGCGTCGGTCATGCTCGGTAATTTTGCCGGGATGCTGGAGGGCGCAAACCGACATACCCTGCTGGGCATTGCGCAAGTGGTCATGTTGGGGGAATTGGCGGTGAACAAAGCGTTGGATCTGGTTGTGCCAACCGAGTGATCGCGCACGTTAGTCGGGGTTGAGGGTGTCTGGTCGGGCGTGATCGCGAGCAGGCTCACTCCTACATTTGAAATGCGTTCCCCCTGTAGGCGTTCGCCTGCTCGCGATGGCGTCCGTTCAGGCAAAGCATCTGCAAAACGTGACCATCCCTCAAGCCTCAATCCCACCCTCAAATAATCAAGCAGTCAGCCATTGCGGCTGACTGCCTTTTTGTTTCTACAGGTGATCCGCATCAATCACCGCTTTGGCAAACGCCTGCGGATCTTCCTGCGGCAGGTTGTGGCCAATCCCGCCATTGATCAAACGGAACTGATACTTGCCGGTAAAGCGCTTGGCGTAATCCTCCGGCGCCGGGTGCGGCGCACCGTTGGCGTCGCCTTCAATGGTAATGGTCGGCACGCTGATCGACGGCGCGGTGGCGAGTTTCTGCTCCAGCGCTGCGTACTTCTCTTCGCCTTGGACCAAGCCGAGGCGCCAGCGGTAGTTGAACACGGTGATATCAACGTGATCGGGATTCTCCAGCGCTTTGGCGCTGCGGTCGAACGTGGCGTCGTCGAATTTCCATTGCGGTGAAGCGGTCTGCCAGATCAATTTGGCGAAGTCGTGGGTGTTCTTCTCGTACCCGGCGCGACCGCGGTCAGTCGCAAAGTAGAACTGATACCACCACTGCAATTCAGCCTTGGGCGGCAGCGGGTTTTGCCCGGCGGCCTGATTGCCGATCAGATAACCGCTGACCGAAACCAGTGCCTTCACCCGTTCCGGCCACAGCGCCGAAACGATGTCCGCCGAACGCGCGCCCCAGTCATAACCACCGAGCACCGCCTGCTTGATTTTCAACGCGTCCATGAAGTCGATGACGTCACTGGCCAGCGCCGCTGGTTGACCGTTGCGCAGGGTGTCCTTGGAGAGGAACTGCGTATCGCCATAACCGCGCGCATAGGGCATCAAAACCCGATAACCCTTGGCCGCGAGCAGCGGCGCGACTTCATCGTAGCTGTGAATGTCGTAGGGCCAGCCGTGCAACAGGATCACCACCGGGCCATTCGCGGGGCCGGTTTCGGCATAGGCGACGTCAAGCACGCCGGCCTTCACATGCTTGAGCGGGCCGAAGGGCGAGGGCGCGGAATAGCTGACGGCGGCCGGTTCAGTCGTTTGCGCCTGAGCGCTGCCAAAGGCGCCGAACAGCGCCACAGCCAGAATAGACAAGCCGAATGCGGTTTTGCGGGTGTGCAGTGCCATTTTCATGGTGACGTCTCCTTTGCGAGCCTTTGGCCAAGGGTTCTGAATGAACACCTGAAACCTTGAGTGCATTTGAGCGCGGAGACGTATCTGGCCTGTGTCGAAGAACGGCTTTGTTGAAAGTCGATGTGTCGCGGTGGGGGTCGTACACAGTGTGATACACGGCGGTTAAACCGACTCACCCTGGACCTGATTCAGGCCAAAATATTAAGTCGCTGTTTTAAAACAAAAAATATTTCACTTCGCGCTTCCCAAAGCAAAAAAACCTTGGTAAATTGCGCCCCGTTCTCACAGCGAAACTAACGGAGTAGCTGGAAAGAGCAGTAGGGGCGTCGCCAAGCGGTAAGGCAGCAGGTTTTGATCCTGCCATGCGTTGGTTCGAATCCAGCCGCCCCTGCCATATTCGAAAAAACGCCAACTTCGCAAGAAGTTGGCGTTTTTTTATGCCTGCGATTTGGCATTTGCGCAGAAGGGCGGGCGAGTACGGCGCCGTAGCACCGTACTCGCCATCCACTCAGTGCGGTGCGCGCGGAATGGTTTTCATCAGGTCTTCCGGGCTGATGTGGCCAACCACGCTGCCCGGTTGCGGCAGGTTGAGGATGTGGCCTTTCATCTTGCCGATGATGTGCATTTCACACGGCTTGCAATCGAACTTCAGTGTCAGCACTTCATCGCCGTGGATCAACTGCATCGGCGCGACTTTGGTGCGCACGCCGGTCACGCCTTTCGCCTGTTTCGGGCACAGGTTGAAAGAGAAGCGCAGGCAGTGCTTGGTGATCATCACCGGCACTTCGCCCGGCTCTTCGTGAGCCTCGTACGCAGCGTCGATCAGCTTCACGCCGTGACGGTGGTAGAAGTCTCGCGCCTTCTGGTTGTAGACGTTGGCGAGGAAGGTCAGGTGCGAATCGGGGTACACCGGCGGCGGGCTGGTTTCGGCTTTACGGCCGCCACGCGGATGGGCCGCGACGCGTGCGGCGGTCAGGTTCTCGATCACTTCACGGCGCAGGGCTTTGAGCTGCGAGTTGGGGATGAAGAACGCCTGTGGCGCATCCAGCTTGATGTCGGTGGCGTGGTACTGCGTGGTGCCAAGTTGGCCGAGCAGATCGCGCAATTGCTCCAGCGCTTGTTCAGGCTTGTTGGCCACGCCGAACGGACCGGCGAGGGTGACGCTGGCGCTGATGCCTTCTTCGCTGGTGGCGGTGACTTCCAGCTGCTCTTCACGCAGACGAGCGACCCAGCTCAGGGCCACGCGACGCTCCGAAGACGTCTTCTGCAGCGCCTGTTGCCAGTTGTGATCGAGGTTGCGATTGAGCGGGTGGTTCGGGCGCAGCTTGAACAGGCCTTCCGGCATTTCGTTCGGTTCGACGCGGTAGCGGTAGCGCTTCTCGCCGTCTTCTTCGAACTCGCCTTTGGCTTCGGCGATGTTGGCGCGGAAACCGACCACTTCGCGTTTGACCAGTACGTTGAGGCCATCACCGTTGGACAGCGGCTCGTGGGTCACGACCTGCATGTCACGTTTGCCGACTTTCTCGACCGTGCCCACTGGCAAACCGGTGAAGGTCGGCGAATCGAATGCACCGATGTCGATCTTGCGATCGGTGACGAAGTAGTCGGTGCTGCCACGGTGGAAGGTCTTTTCCGGGTCAGGCAGGAAGAAGTGCGCGGTGCGGCCGCTGGACGCGCGGGCCAGGTCCGGGCGGTCTTCGAGCACGTCGTCGAGGCGCTGGCGGTAATAGGCGGTGATGTTCTTCACATAGCCCATGTCCTTGTAGCGACCTTCGATCTTGAACGAACGCACGCCAGCCTCGACCAGAGCACGAATGTTGGCGCTCTGGTTGTTGTCTTTCATCGACAGCAGGTGTTTTTCGTAGGCGATCACGCCACCCTTTTCATCTTTGAGGGTGTACGGCAAACGGCACGCCTGCGAGCAGTCGCCACGGTTGGCGCTGCGCCCGGTCTGCGCGTGGGAAATATTGCACTGGCCGGAGAAGGCCACGCACAACGCGCCATGAATGAAAAATTCGATGGCAGCGTCGGTTTCGTCGGCAATCGCGCGGATTTCCTGCAGGTTCAGCTCGCGGGCCAATACCAGTTGCGAGAAACCGGCCTGATCGAGGAACTTCGCCCGCTCAAGGGTGCGGATGTCGGTCTGGGTCGAGGCGTGCAGTTCGATCGGCGGAATGTCCAGCTCCATCACGCCCAGATCCTGAACGATCAGCGCATCGACGCCAGCGTCATACAACTGATGGATCAGCTTGCGGGCCGGCTCCAGTTCGTTGTCGTGCAGGATGGTGTTGATGGTGGTGAAAATTCGCGCGTGATACTTGCGGGCAAATTCCACCAGCTCGGCGATTTCGCCGACTTCGTTACAGGCGTTGTGGCGCGCGCCGAAGCTCGGGCCGCCGATGTACACGGCGTCAGCGCCGTGCAGGATCGCCTCACGGGCGATGGCGACATCGCGGGCAGGGCTGAGCAATTCCAGATGATGCTTGGGCAAGGACATAGTTTTTTTAGTCAGGCTGTCACGGTTAGGCGCGCATTCTACCCGTGAAACGCGCGCCCGGCACGCCCGTGCTGCCCGATGGCAGCTGAGACTGCACAACCCCCGGTAGGAGCGAGCCTGCTCGCGAAGGGGCCAGCACATTCAGTATCAATGGCGCCTGAACGGAAGCCTTCGCGAGCAGGCTCGCTCCCACAGGGTTTGGTGGTGCGAAGTCAGGCCTTGGCCGCCATCGCAGTCACTTCCACGCGCATGCCCTCAACCGCCAGCGAAGCAACGCCCACTGCCGCACGCACCGGCCAAGGCTTGGCGAAGTAGCGCTGGTAAACCTCGTTGAATGCCGCGCGGTCAGCCATGTCGGTCAGGTAGATGGTCAGGTGCATGACCCGATCCATCGAACTGCCGGCACCTTCCAGCGCAACTTTCAGCGCTTGCAGGGTGCATTCGCTTTGCGCGGTGATATCGCCCAATTCCAGGCTGCCGTCGGCACGGGTTGGAATCTGGGTAGAAACCATGATGCCGTTGAACGTAGCGACGTCCGAAGAAATCGAGTCGGCGTCCGGATCCGGAGTGAAGGTGATGTCTTGGTTAGCCATGCTGATCCTTTGATTGAGCGAGTGAAGAGGGCCGCAGTTTACAGATACAGCGTCGACATGGCCCGTTCCATGGCTACAGAGGCCGGTCAGACAGGCTGCGTCGCGGCTTCCGCCGCGATGGCTGCAAGAACGCAGGGGCGGGCGCCGATGCGCTGCATGTAGCTGGCAAGTGCCGGCCAGTCTTGTATGTCGATGGCGAAGGTCGGCAGCCACCTCAATACCGTAAACAGATAAGCATCGGCGACGCCGAAGTTGCCCATCAGATAGTCCCGAGCCGACAGTTGCTGATTCAGGTAGTCGAGGCGCTTGAACAGTGTGTGGCGGAAAATCGTTTTGACCGATTCCGGGATCTGCGCATTGAACAGCGGTGCACTGCCACCGTGAATTTCCGTACTGATGAAGTTCAGATGTTCCTGCAAGCGCGTGCGCTCCCATGAAGCCAAGGGTGGCGCCAGCGTGTTGCCGGGCACCTGATCGAGCAGAAACTGCAGGATCGCCGGCCCTTCCGTCAGTACCTCGCTGTTATCCAGAACCAGCGCTGCAACGTAGCCCTTCGGATTGATCTCACGAAAGTCATGGCCATCGGCAGTGCGTTTGCTCTGGTTGTTGACGCGAACCAGTTCGAACGGCAAACCCAGTTCCCGCAGCACAATATGCGGGGAAAGCGAACAGGTCATGGGCGCAAAATACAGTTTCATGGCACTTCCTTGCTGAGCGAGGGCGCCAGATTCCATTGCTGAAGCGGCTTTCGCAAAGGTCATTTACGGTGCTAGCGTATGACAAAATCTCATGAGCACTCAGAACCATGACGGTCCGACTTCCCTCGCTGAACGGCTTGCGCGCCTTTGAAGCGGTCGCCAGGCACATGAGCTTCACCAAGGCTGCCGAAGAACTCAATGTCACCCAGACCGCTGTCAGTCACCAGATCCGCCGACTCGAAGCCGAGCTGGGCGCGCCTCTGTTTTTGCGGCTCAACGAGGGATTGGTGCTGAGCGAGGACGGGCACGCCTATTTGCCGGGTGTGCGTGCAGCGTTTCATGAGCTGCGCTATTCGACTGAGCAGTTGCTCGCGTCTCGCGATAAGAGCGTGCTGACGATCAGTACGCTGGTGTCGTTTGCATCGAAGTGGCTGTTGCCGCGTTTGCCGTCCTTTCAGCAGGCGTTTCCCGCTATTGATGTGCGAATCAGTGCGGCCACTGAGCTGGTCGACTTTCGCAAGGGCACGATTGATGCGGCGATCCGTTATGGGCGCGGCGACTGGAAGGGGCTGCGTGGCGATTTTTTGATGTCCGATGACATTTTCCCGGTATGCAGTCCGGCATTGGCGAAGACGTTGCGAACGCCTGCAGACCTGGCCAATCACGCATTGCTGCAAGTCAGTGGCGCGACGGCCGGTGACTGGAGCGCCTGGCTGCGTGCCGCCGGTCAACCGCCGCAACTCGCCGAAGGCCCGCGCCTGACCTTCGATCTGGCGCTGATGGCGGTACAGGCCGCTGTCGACGGGCAGGGCGTGTGTATTGGCCGATCAACCTATGTCGAGGACGATCTGCGGGCCGGCCGTCTGGTGGCTCCGTTCGATCTGCGCTTGCAAGATGAACTGGGTTTTTATCTGGTAGCGCCCCATGAAACGGCGGAAGCGAAGAAGATCATCGCGTTCCGGACATGGCTGTTGGCACTGTCACCCGGCAAGGACACCTTTGTATAAGCGTGTATCAAGTTGCCGCGCAGACACACGCGAACAATAAACCCGGGGTTTACGACACATCAGCCATACACGCGACTCCCAAAGTAGCGGTTACACCACCACTGCGTTTGAGAGGGCAACATCATGCATCGTCCACTGTTACTGGCCAGCGCTGCGCTACTCGCTTCAATGATCGGCATCGTCCACGCGGCTGACGCGCCAGCCAAGAGCTGGCAACAAGGCTTGAGCCGGACCGACCTGGTGCGCGAGGACCTCGGTGCTGCCGAACGCGAAGTGATTCAGGCGCGAGTCGATTTCGAACCGGGCGTGACCTCGCCCCGGCATGCGCACCCGGGTGTCGAGGTCGCTTACGTGATCAGCGGCACGTTTGAATATCAACTGGAGGGCAGGGCGCCGGTGACGTTGAAAGCGGGGGATTCGTTGTTTATTCCGCAAGGGGTGGCGCATGTCGCCAAAAACGTAGGTGCGGACAAGGGTTCGGAGTTGGCGACTTACATCGTCAAAAAGGGCGAGCCGTTGCTGATTCTCAAACCGTAGAGCTAACGCGCCGGGCCGTTATAAATCATATGGAGTATCAGCAATTCTGCAAAAGCGACCACCATGCAAAATCGGACAAACCCTGCCGTGAAGACTCGGCGGGGTTTTTCGTAGGTGAATTCGAAACCGAATAGCAGCAACAAAATGCCGAAGAAAGTTTTTATCGCGCGCATCTGTCTTCATCCTTGGCCCTGCCAATTGGGCATAGCTGATTCATAACGTTGGTTCTAGGCACGGCTTCTCAGTGAAGCGTCATAACCCGACGACTCTCGCCAATCCTGATTCTGTCCAGCGCCCGGTTCAACGCATCGAGCGCATCGAGCAGGGCTTTGGCCTCGGCCTCTCGACCTTCGCCCCAGAGGCGCTCGGCCATTTTGTTTAACGCCTGGATCGAACGCTCGATGTCTGCGGCGGTGGCTTTGTGTTCAGGGGCCGGTGGTTTCTTCGGCATTCAGGGTTCCTCTGCTGACAGCAAAACACCATACCGCTGCGGCGCCCAACAGCATAGTCAGCACGGCTAGAATCAGGATCACTCCTTGTGTGCCTGCGGCTGAGGCCAAAAGCGCCACCAGCAAACCCGCCAGATATCCTGATGCTGCTCGAACACTTCCAGCGTGATTCCAGGTTGGCGTTGAGCTTGTGCCGCTCGTCCCCGCGCTGGGGCGGGTTGAATACGCTGGCGAGGATCAGGTCTTGCTCCTTGCCCCCGCGCAAGTAATGACGATCATGTTGGTCGAGTACTAGAAAAAAACGCCGGTTGAGTGACTGCAATTTTAACGAGCTGTTTGCCGGCGGCTGGCCGATATTTGCAGTCTCGACGGTATAATCGGATCTTTTTTCCTGAAGTGAAAACAGGGCAGATATGGAGCAGGACAGCCGCATTCTGAGCGCTCTCAAACGTTTTCGTTATTTGATCCTGGCGGTCATGGTGATCGCGTCATTGGTAAACGCGTTCTGGTGCTTTACGGGCGGGTGGAGTCAGTTTTGGACATGTGTAGGGGCGCAAGCGTGGTTTACCCAAGCCGTGTTTGCTTACCTTCGCGGAGGCTGGGTAGCAATCGGCCCCGGTGGACTGCCGAAGGATGCCAATCCGATCGGCAGGGCACTATTGGCTGCAGTGGCGCTGGGGCTTTACTTGTTGATGTTCAGCTACGAAGAGCAGAAGCCCGACTCTATTTATGAAAGGCGCGCCTCGGATTGGAGCATGCCTACACGGGAGGAGATGCGGCGTTCGGCGGAGTGATAGCGGGTGCGGGGCTGAAAACACGTCTGGTGCATCGTGCGATCAGTCATGGAGCGCGATGAGAAGGGCGGAAGCTTTCGTGAACCGTAGAAACGACAAAGCCCTGAATAATCAGGGCTTTGTCGTACTTAAGATGGCGGAGGCGATGGGATTCGAACTCATGGACCTGTTACAGTCGACGGTTTTCAAGTCCGAAGATTAATCCTTATATTTCAATACCTTAAGTTGTATTCGTTTCCGCTAGGCAGTATTCATTAATGCTCTGGAGGCCTCTGAAATCAAGGGGTGGACACTTATTTGCGGAAACGAATTTGGCCGGTTATTTGGCGTTCTGGGTAGGCTCATGATCGCCCTAAACTTCATAGCTGCAATCGAGAGACTGCGCTTGATGGAAAGCGACTTTCATCTGAAGTGGGATTTTTGCAGCCAACCTGGTCAGTCGTGACAGGCAGGAAACGGCCAAAAGCAGTCATTCAATGCTCTAAAGAATCGGGAGTGATTCAACATATTCATCGTTCTTAGTGACTAGTTCATAAACCATTCATGCAGTACTTAAAAGCTAGCCCTAAAGTTTTGCTGGGCTCTGCCGATAGCGAGCTGGAGTGTTAACCTGGAGAAAGCGTCATGGATGTTAATGTTTATAAAATTGAAGATGTGACTAATGATTTTGTCTTAAATAAAATAAAGTCACATGAGAGTTTTGTTCTTGAGTGCGGCGAATTCAACAGGTACTCAAACACTCTGACGTGGCTGGAGAACGCTATTGAATCAGAAGGCATGTCTGTCAGGATTTATATGATGGCTCGCAACCTCTCGATGGGGGGGGTTGCAGGTTTTGCCGGAGCGAGCATTGTCGGTGCACCAGTGGCGCTAGGAGCGCTTGCCGTAGGTCTGGTGGCCGGTGTTGGCATCGCCGCTCACAACCTCGCGACACTGAATCCTGATTACGAGATCGGCAAAAATCCACTCTCAACTACCCTGTACGTAGACTACAAAAAATGAGAGTTCTGGTAAGTGTGCTATGCCGGACTGAATCGCCCCAAGTCTAGAAGACTCTTTATATTTCTGCTTCTGACCGATTTCTGCCTGTCGTAGCGGGCAGCAATCGGCCAATAGCAGACGATAAAGAAGGCCAGATGCAAACCCAAAGCACCCCTCGCGTTGGTCTGCCGATTCCGTCCAGGGGATCGGCTCATATCCTTGAATACCCATTACAAATTTCACTCGGGAACAGAGCATTTAGGGGTATGAGACTTGAAAATTACAATTGACAATGCTGGCGTTCTGCCCTAGAAATGAGGCCTCTTTACGCGTTTAAAGCCAGATACTAGTCGTTGAAGGCTTAGTCAGGCGTTTCGCCAGACTCAATTGCATTGCGTTGTTTTATTCCGCAGACAAGATCTGCGGCCCTACGCTCCTTCGTCGCTCCGGTCCACAGATCTTGTCTGCGGCTGAACCTTGGTAAAGAGCCCTTTTTCGCATGGATCCGCGACATATTCTTGCTGATGTGGACTTGGACGAGAGTAAAATTTACTTCTCCAAGAATCCGATTGTTCTACTCTGCGGGGGTTATGTCCCTGAAAAAGAACATGCCGATGCAGAGGATCCTCCCGTCCATTCTCTTCGTGATGCTTTGAAGCGCAAAGCGCTCAGTATGATGAAGGCACCCCATATTTTTCGGCCAGAAGAGATTAAGTCGTGGCATGAAGATGGGGTCTATCGAAACCTGATGGATTTTGAGGCAGATCTTGCGAGCATCTGCTCACTCATTGCAATTGCCGTTGAGAGCGACGGTTCCATTGCTGAGCTTGGTGCTTTTTCGCAGTTACCAGACTTTCAAAAAAAACTCATTGTATTTGTACCTGAGGAATATGCGGACGATAAGTCTTTTATTAATCTTGGAATTCTTAGGCATATAGACGAACGGCATGGAAGCGGCGTCAAGGTTTATCCTTGGAACCCAAAGTATCCGCTTGAGATTCCAGAGCATGTTGTTACTGGCGTTATGGACGATATTGCAGAAGAACTTAATGCTCTGAAAAAAACACAAAGCTTGTCTCTTGGCAACAATATTCATATTGTCGTTCTAATATATGAGCTGATTAGGATTTTTGTTGCTCTTAAAGAAAGCGAAATTGTCGAGGCGATTAAAGGGCTAGGTAAAGATATTCATCGTGATGATGTGCGGCGAAAAATATTCTTATTGCAAGAGTTTGAGTTTATTAAGAAGATCGGCGGCTACGGTGATTCAAAATTTTACGCTTGTGGTAAAGAATCTTTTCATACGCTCCGCTTCGCTCTCAAAGCGGGAGGCATGGTTGATACATTGAGACTGAAAGTAGAATGCGTCAATTATTACAAAGCAGCAACATCCGAAAGAAATCGCAATAGGGCTATTGAACAAGCAAAGTTAGGGGTTGCGAAATGAGCGAGTATAATTTTCGTGAACACCTTTCAGCTGAATTTATGATTTCAGAACACGAAGTCGTTCGATTGCTAGTCAGGGCTCCATATGCTTACAAGCGCTATACTATACCTAAGAAAAACGGTGGTATTAGGCCGATCGCTCAGCCTGCTAAAGAAACTAAAATCATCCAAAATTTTATGATGAATTTTTGGTTTTGCAAGTTACCGGTGCATGAGTGCGCAGCAGCGTATAAGCAAGGAGCAAGCATTAAAGATAATGCTGAGCGGCATGTTGGTAGCTCATATATATCAAAATTTGATTTTGTTAATTTTTTCGGATCGATAACTGAATTCAACATACAGACTCTGTTATCTAGAGCATTTCAGGGGCAGTTATCTGAAAGAAGCATCGCCGACATGGCTAGGATGAGTTGCATTCGCGATAAAGTAACAGGGCGGTTGGCGCTAAGTATTGGCGCTCCATCTTCGCCAATGCTATCTAATGCAGTCATGTTCAACTTTGACTCGGTCGTAAGTCAGTGGTGCTTCGAGCGTGACATTACCTACTCACGATATGCAGATGATTTAACATTTTCCTCCAATGAAAAGGGCAAAACTTTTCTTGTTGAGGAATTTCTTCGGGGTGCTCTCAAAGAATTACCTGAGCCTGGGCTATTGCTCAATGCGAATAAAACGCTTCACGCCTCTAAAAAGAACCAACGTCGAGTTACCGGACTAGTACTAAGCAACGATGGAAATGTGACTATCGGTCGTGACAGAAAGCGATTGATCAGCGCAATGATTCATCATTTTATACAAGGCCAACTCGACCGCAAATCGATTGCACATTTGCAAGGTCTCATAGGATTTGCTCAAGATATTGAACCATTGTTTGTCGCTAAGCTTAGGGGTAAATACACTTCAAAAGTTATTACTGAACTTATGAGGTCGCGGTGTGAGAAGCGTAATTGAGCCTGCTGCGTAATTGCACGGACTTATCCACCAATTTCCATTCGACGTAACGAGCCATTTTCATCGGATTAACAAAGTCAAACTCTTGGTAAAAATTTTCTCTTGGTCGCAAGATGCCGCTCATGAATGATCGCTTTCCGCCGGTCGCGACAGGCAGAAAACAGCCACTAGCAGTCGTTGGAATTGGCCTGATGATGTACACAAGAAAAGCCCGCTTTGCAGGCTTTTGTCGTACGCGAGATAAGAGTGCTAATTACTTGCTCCGCGATAGCACATACGCTTCATCGCCGTTTCGGGCATTCTGAATGAATAAAATTTTTGTCCTGGATACGCACCTTTGTTGATCCCCCTTTGTTATAAAAATAGATTCCCCCGCCCATTTCCCCTACACTAATAGAAGCAGCCACAATGACCGAAAACACAAACAGCGACAGATTTGCTCGAGTCATGGCAATAGTATCTTTAGCTGTTGCTATATGCACGATCCTTGTGGCCTATATTCAACAAAACTCCGCCCTTGATGAGCAGAAACGACAATTTCAAATATTACAAAAAGAAGATTTGACCGTCCGTCTAAACCCGTACGTTGACGGCGCGATCCGTATAGCTTCTCATAACTTAGGATCTCTCGGACGTGTCGTACAGATTCCTTGGGAAGTCAGTCTCTCAAACACTGGAAACCAAAAACTTTCTTTAATGCAGTACTCGATTAGTACTGGCCCATCACCAGACTTTACCTCATACAGTGGAATCGATGGTGGAATAATGACCATCGATCAAAAAACTGTCAAACTTCCATTGGTATTAGAGCCAGGTGAAAGCCGCTCACTTGTTATGTATGTGGGTGTCTTGGTTACACCTAAGGTATATGACGCAATATCTATTGAAAGCGACTCTAACATTCAGACTAATAATTCCATAAAGCTCTCGCTGGCGAAACAGGGCATGGATCTCTATGGAAATACAGTGGATTATCAGGAGTTTCCCGGCGGCGGGTATATGATGACCATCGACAATGAGAATCGGAAATCGCCAACATTCTGGTGCAAAGTAATCACGGGGCGCGGAAACGTTTTCCTAGCTTCCGCAGCGGAATAAAGATGGGGGGAGTAATTGTAAATCCAAAAAGACCCGAAGTCGAGGAGTCTAGAGTTGTTGCAGAATTGGCAATGATGTTCTACGTTTGAATGGTGATGAAAACCACTCAAGTCGATCAAGGAATTAACCATGAGCAAGGATCGTTATCAGACACAAGTGACGAAAAAAATTACGCCAAAATGTTTTGTCTAATTATAGTTTTGAGTAAATAAAAATCATGAAAATTATAACTCTAAAGAGCTGGGGTGAGTACGACAATGCTGTCTCACGAAAACATTATAGAAAATGGATTTACCGTGGCCAAATAGATGCTTCTTGGAAGTTGGAAAGCTCGTTACATCGCGCGTTTGAAGAGGCCCAAACAATTCATAAGGCATATGCAAGAACAGAAAAACGCATGAACAGGTTGGAGCATGAGCGAGTAATGATCGATCGTTTTATGTGCAACGCACATATTTATCTATCATCGCTACCCAAAGAAGCTGATCGTCTAAGTTGGTTATCGTTAATGCAGCATCATGGGGCACCCACTAGGCTTCTTGACTTTACGTTCTCTCCCTATATTGCATTGTTTTTTGCTCTTGAGGCAGGTGAAGGTAGTGCTGCAGTTTATTGCGTAAATCATCACGCTATAAAAAATGATGATGACGAATACTTTGGTAAAAATCGCCTCGAAATTTACTCAAGAGTTCTCGAAGGTGAAAATGCATCTGATGATCCGTGTCTTTTTGCCTTTGAGCCAACATTTTCTAATCATCGCCTGCTTTCTCAGCAAGGGTTGTTTGTGGCTACAAACACATTGAAGCATTCGCATGAAGAAATAGTTAAAGATTACCAGATAGGCAACCCTGATATCGTCAAGTACATTATCCCAAAAAAACTACGCTACAGCGGCCTAAAAAAGCTAAACCAGATGAATATCAATGCAGCAAACATTTATCCAGGCCTTGATGGGTTCTGCAAGACAATGCGTAGGCAGCCGTTATTTGGTTTAGAGTGGCAGCGAAGAGTCGGGAATGAATCATAATAGACGGTTCAAGCTGTTCGCGTTATTCACTGTGCGGGTAGAAGTCTCTATTATGGGCAGCCTCACTCGGACGCTAAGAAATGGCTTTATCTCGCAGACCCGGGGGACCATAAAGGGTCGAAAGATCCAGCCGAGTGAATGCTTTTGGCTGGAAGCTACCGCTCTCCTCAAACGTCCGCTTCTGGCCGGTTGCTGCCGGATACAACTGGGAGCTATTGGCCGAGAGCTGCATGTCGCGGAGAGCAGCTCTTAAGTTCTAGGTGAGCGGTTAGAGCACTCCTGAGCGAATTTGACCGATTATGTTGGGTTCATCGTGTGGGTTTCACGATCTCGCCGACGCGTCGATAAACTGTTTCTGTTATGCGTTTATCGGTATGCCCAAGCAGTCGGCTGGCATGACCAAGATCGTCAATCTCACTGGCTGCCTTCGGCCGGATATCCCTGAACTGGAACTGTCGGATGCTTGAAGCGAGTTGCGCATCTTCGTCCTCTAGAGCTTTCGCGATAGCAACATTGCGTGCATCGTCGAACCGTAGGCGAAGCATTGGCGCGGTCACGCGGCGACCATCCTCCGTAATGATCAAGTACGGGTTTCGCACTGCGCGCGCCTTCCGCTGTGCGAGCAGCTTTTCTATCAGCTCACCCAAACCGTTAATGATCTCGCCGGCATCGAGCCGGATGCGGAGCTTTTTCGAGGTCTTGCCCTGGGCAACCTGCAGAAAGCTGTCGGTGATATCCGTAGCGCGCATGGATAGGACATCAGCAGGGCGTTGGCCCGTAAGATAGGCCAGGTCCATGGCGTCTTTGAGTTCTGGCACGGCAACACCGTAGACGGCATTCCAGATCGTGGCATCAGCGTAAAAGTCACGTGGTGTCTCTTTGTTCTTGCGCACACCGGAGGCTGGGTTCTCCTTGTCAGTGATACCCCATTCCCTGGCAATGTTATAGATGTGCGAGAGCAGTGAGATCTCGCGATTCGCCCGAACCTTCCCGGTCCGTTTGTCGCGGTACTGGGCTATCACCTGTGGTGTCACCGCATTGATGGGCGCTTCACTGAATGCTTTCCTGAGTTGCGTCAGTGAAAGCAAGTTGTCCTTTTGGGTTCTAGGTTTTTTCGCCGGAATGATCTCAGCTTCGTATCGGTCGAAAACTTTTCCCAGAAGGGTGTTATTTTGCGGAATTGGCTTGCAATCGAGTTTTGCCCATTCCGCCTTGGCGACATCCAAGTCGCCACCCAACGGAATTTCCTTCCTCTTCCCCTGATCATCTCTCCCGTCGTAGTAGTACCCGACCCACTCTGAGCCGTTTTTCATTGACCTAACCCGCCTGATCATTCGAGGTGGCAGATCCCGATTTGCAGCCTTTCTTGGTCGCATTTTCACCCCACGCGTGAAAGATCTAGCGACCAGGCTTCAGCCGCAATATTGTCAGATGAAGGCTTCACACCGGACAGTTTCATTCGTGCGTACACGCGACCAACAACGGGTCGTCTTGCACCTGTAAGTACGTATTTCCAGCCATTTCGATTGAGCCAGTCCAGTTGCAATGAAGGTCGTTGATATCCGGTAATTGCGACCAGCTCGTCCTCGGCAAGAGTTTCGCTATGAATTTCCATGTTTATTCCTTTCTAAATTCGCTTCTGCTTGTATGGGTTCGCCCTGTTGGCGTTGCATGCTCTCGTCGGCTTTGTAGGCGCGGATATCGATCAGTGA
Organism: Pseudomonas neuropathica; assembly: GCF_015461835.1. Taxonomy (GTDB): domain Bacteria; phylum Pseudomonadota; class Gammaproteobacteria; order Pseudomonadales; family Pseudomonadaceae; genus Aquipseudomonas; species Aquipseudomonas neuropathica. The sequence continues at coordinate 58,087 of NZ_JACOPX010000017.1, forward strand.
GGCGACGTGCCGGATGTGGGCGTATTTGAGGGCCTTGCGGCTGGTGTCCAGCGTGGTTATGGGAAGCTGGATGCGGCCGCTGTTGATCTCCGTCACGAACGATTGCTCGTTGAGATTGCGAAAGTACTGCTCGCGGACTTTTTCCAGTGGGATCAGGACGTCACCGAAGATTCGATACAGCAGTTCGACGGTGGCCGATTCGGGCGCCGGATGCAGGCGAAGCGGATTCTGTGCAGCGTTACTCATGGCCTTGTCGAGCCTCCTTGCGTTGTTGTCGTGCCGGGTGGTTCCAGGCGTTCAGGCAGTGGCGTCTGGTCAGCTCGCGCAGATGTTCGGGCACTTCGAGGAGCGCGGCGTTGCGCTCCTCGCGTGTTCGCATGGCAACGATCTGGCGGGCGTACTTCCTAGGCCAAGTCACGGCGATCTGCCGGGATGGCAGGAAGATCAATGTCCAACTGCTCGGCCAGCCAGCGGAGGCCGGCTTGCTTGACCCGGGTCGACTGACTGTATTGCAGGCCGTACTTCTCGTCGTACCAGGGGCTGTCCTTGACCCGCAGGTACGCTTTGTAGCGCTTCGGGTCCGTCGGCAGGTTTCCCTTGAGCAAACCTTTTTCCCGCATGAGAGCGATCAGTTTGGGGCGAGTGAGGCCGAGTTGAGCGGCTGCTTGGGCGAGGGTGCGTTCCATAAAGGTCCCTCAAGCAGCATGCGCAGCAGGAGTGGCCGCTGCAGCAAGGTGGTTGATGGACTCAATGAGCCTTGCGCAGATCTCGGCATCGGGGTCGTACAGGGTGAAGCAGCGCGTATGCGGATTCTTGTTGCCAATGCTCAAGATGGCGGTGACGCCGCGGCGCGTATGAGTGCGATGCAGGGCCACATGCAGGGGAAGTTCGAGGCCCATGTCGAGGCTCAGCACGCCGCCGGTGTGCACCAGTTCGAACACGCGCTGCTTGTCCTGGACTTCAAAGCGGCCGTATTGACGATCGGTATGTGGGAGATGCACCAGGTCGCTGGAGTTGCTCGTGTCGAACGGGCCGTTGGCAATCTCTTCGATAAAGTCGGCCAGTTTGAGGTGCATCCTCTTGTCGTTCTGCAGAGTCAGCGTGTGGCGTTCGCTGCCCAGTTCCACTACAAAAGTGCTTTCCACGGTGCCGCGTTCAGCCTTGAGACGGAATGCCAGACATTCACGCTTCGGTGCTGTGCGCAGGACATGGTTGAAGGTCTCGGTCAGGTTGACCTGGGCGTTGAGCAACTGCAGGGTGCGGTTGTCGATCTTGTACTTGATCATGCCGCGTTCCCTCCACCGTTTGGATCGATAGGAGAGGGCTGGCAGGTCTTGGCGACAAGCTTGGGTTTGCTGTTATGAATGATGACCAGACAGCCCGTGGCGAGCTGCAGCTGTTCGATCAGTTTGCGATTGCTGACGCATGCCGGATGGACATGCAAGGTTGCGGTGGTGCGCATAGGTATTGCCTCGCTCTGTGGTAAAGAGTGAGGCAAATATCACGCAACGTGCTTATTCGTGTCAACACATATTGTGCTTATGGCGTGGCGGCGCTATGAAGAAACCGTGATGATTTGAGAATCCCGCCTACGAGGTGAATTTCTTCGACCTCTTGTTCTGGTAAGTGGATGCTCTCGTGATCTGTATTGACGCTATCCAGCCTGTACATCCCATCACGCAGGTAAATAAATTCTTTGATCATGGTCCGCCCCGAGGACGTACGAACCATAACCTCATCTCCGCTGTAGAAATTTTTGTTGGGCTCTATGAGTACGAATTCGCCGTTTTTTATGCGCGGCATCATGCTGTCGCCAGTAACTCGCAGACCATATGCATCGGGGTCGTCGCTATGAATATTTAAGTAGCCATCGCCGTGTCCAGGCGGGAAATCAAGCGCCTCGAAAAAACCTTCATTTCCTAATTGAGCGTTTCCTAACACCGGTACTTTTCCATCCTTAGCCCAGCCGATATTGCTACTAACAGGTTGCCCCTTATCTCGCGAGCGTCCGTATTGCGCGACCAAGCGATCTTCGGATCGCACTCGGCCTTGGATGACGTCGGGATATGACTCAATTTCTGAGCGGTCTCGTCCTGCTACTAAGTCGGGGAAGGACACCCCAAGCGCTGCCGAGATTTTCTCTAGATCTTGAAGGTTGGGTTGGCGAGCGCCTTTCTCATAGTTTCCTATGCGAGATTGCGATTCCCACCCGCAAGCGTATGCAAGAGCTTGCTGGCTCATGCCTTTAGCTTTGCGGTATTGCTTGATTCGTAAGCCTAATGTGTTCATGTGCTTTTTTTACCACGCACTGAAATTCTTTATCATCACTTTGCGTGTTGAAATGTCTGCGTATCGTGATTAAGATGGCGTCGGATTATTGGAGAACGTTATGAACTTAATTGCTCACCATCGAGAGAAGGCAGGCGTCAAGCAGCGGGATTTAGTAGTCGCTTTGGGGTGGACCCAAGCACGTATAAGCAATTACGAAGCCGGGAGACGAACTGCGGGACTAGCGGAGTGCAGATCCATCGTCGCTGCTCTCAACAAGCTCGGGGCCATGCCCGCTGATTATCTGCCGCGATGACGACTGGAAAACCACCAAGCCCAACGGCGATGCCTGGAACCCGGGCGAAGAGAAGGCCAGCAACGCCGCGCTGATCGTCGGTGCCCAGGTTGTTGCGCCGATCTTCTCGGTCGAGCGCCACGACAAGTGGACTGACTTCAACGACCTGCACGTCGCCGAAGGTCTCGACGCAGTGCGTCGACAAGTCCTCGCTGTGGTGCGCCCACCCGCTGCTGGTGGTTGGAAAGATCAACTCGCCCGCAGCGAGAGCGGCGCCCTGATCGCGCACATGCAGAACGTCGAATTGATCCTGGCCAACGACGAACGCTGGGCCGGGGTGATCAGCTACTGCGCCTTCAGCTCGAAGATCGTCAAACTGCGTGCGGCGCCCTATGGCGGTGGTACCGGCGAGTGGGCCGACATTGATGACGTGCGGGTGATGAAGTGGCTCGCGCAGCAGTTCAAGCAATGGGCGCAGGAGCTGCACAGCGATGAGGTGGCCGCTGGTTACTCGGGCGGCAACATGGTCGCCATGATGATGGAGAGCGGTGGTCAGCTTGTGCGCGGCAGGCGCGGGAGCAGGGTGCCACTGGAAGCCTCCCTGGACATCGAGCGCATCGTCAAGAAACGCCTCGATCCCGAGTTGATGACGGTCGTCAAGGTGCATTACTTCCAGCCCGACGCACCTCTCGCTGCACGTCTGGCACGCAGTGGCTGCACACGCAACCTCTACTACCAGCGCCTGCATGACGCTCACATCGTGGTCGAGCACTTCCTCCTGGGGGAAGCGGCTTGATCGTGGGCATCCCTCTGGCTCACGCCGTCCCACCGGCCTGCCTCCGTCCCACCGCTTTTTGCGGTGGTGGGACGGGCGCAGGCCCCGTCGTTGTTGGGCTGTCCCACCGTCCCACCTTTTTCATGCCTCCCGCCCGTGTATGCGTAGCGGGCATCAATGCGCGTGTTCACGCGCACGCGTGTTTTTAAATATTCTCTCTATACACGAGAAAAGAGAGATAAAAGTAGGACGGTGGGGCAAAGCCCCAATCTGCGGGGCTTTCGGACGTCCCACCTAGTTTTGAAGAGGTGGGACGCATGGGACGCAGGAAAAGCAAAAGACAGCCGGGATAGATATTCACCGACATTCGCCAGCCGTTCACCGGGCGTCATCCACACATTCACCGGATGGCATTAAAACGGTCTTGCTGCCACCAGAATCGACCTGTAAAAAGGGGCCATCTTCGATGGGTGCGACCGAAAAGCGCGGCAGGCCACCCACCACCTGACCCGGCCATTGCGCCGGGTCTTTTTGTTTAAGGGGCAGGGCAATGACGAACGAGCAACAGGCACTGGCAGAGATGCCGCTCTGGTTGGTGATTGTCCTGTCATTGGTTGGCGGCGTGTCCGGCGAGATGTGGCGCGCTGACAAGGATGGGGCACGAGGCTGGGCGTTACTGCGCCGCCTCGCACTTCGCTCCGGTGCCTGCATCGTGTGCGGCGTGTCAGCGATGATGTTGCTGTTCGGCGCTGGCCTTTCGATCTGGACGGCGGGCGCCCTGGGTTGCCTGACCGCAATGGCCGGCGCGGATGTCGCCATAGGACTTTACGAACGCTGGGCCGCCAAACGATTGGGCGTTTCCGAGTCGGCATCGACTGACCGCACCTAGGGGGGGCAGGGCAGTGAGAGGCAATTTTTCTAGGTTCTCCCCGACGGCCGCCCCCTACACGGGTTATCGAACTCGCGGATTCTCTCTAGCTGAAACCTTCGCAGGGATGTCCGTCTTTCCAACGGGATGGGGGCAGGTCATAGCACTCGGATGCCGGCTCGACAGACCGGGCAGGGCAGAAAACCGCCGGGGCCCCTGGGGACTTTCGAAGGGTACGGGGTCGGAAACCCGCGGGATCGTGTTAGTGGGAGGTCTGCCAGCTTACTGAAATTTCAATCCACTGAAATCTTGAAAGGATTCATTGAAAAGCCGCTGAAAAGGAGGGCTTATGAGCACAGCTACGTACCTGTCAAAGAGCGCCTTCGCTGCGCACATCGGCCGATCACCGAGCTACATCACCTGGCTTAAGGAAAACGGGCGGCTGGTCCTGTCGCCCAATGGTAAGCAGGTCGACGTGCTGGCCACCGAAGCGTTGATCCGCGATACCGCCGACCCAAGTAAGGCTGCCGTCGCTGCTCGCCACCAACAGGACCGGCTTCAGCGTGATGTGTACAGTCACGTCGCAGCCAAATCCGAGCCGACTAACATGGCTGCGCCGCCGCCCGTTGACCCTGTTCAGGGGCAGACTCCGGACTTTCAGAAAGCACGAGCGCATCGCGAGCATTACCTGGCGCGAATGGCGGAGATGGAGTTTCGCAAGGCGCAGGGGGAGCTGGTGGAAGTCAGCTTTGTGCAGAAGGCCGCGTATGAAACCGCGCGTTCGCTCAATCAATCGCTGATGAGCCTGTCGCCGCAATTGGCGCCGCAGCTGGCCGCGTTGTCGGATCCATGGGAGGTGGAGCGGCAACTGACCGCTGCGCTGCGCCAACGGCTTAACGAGGCGGCTCAGGTGTCTAGCGATGACTTTGGCGTCGTATTGAGCGAATGCTGAGGATATCCCTTGCTTAGGATTTGTTATGGTTTGTGGAAACCTCAGGTTGCCATTGTTCCCCTGAATGCCATCGACATTCAGGACGTCGCCAGCGGTGCGGCGACCTTCGATGCCTGGCTGCAATCGGCCAGTGGCGGGGTGGTCACCCTCGACCGGATCAAGAACGTCGCCGGCGCGTTACCCGTGGTGGGCAACATCATGGCGCTGGTCGATGCGCTGGGTGACATCGTCACGCTGTCGAACGCACAGAAGCGCGACCTGCTCGCGTGGGCCAGTCTGGGCATCAACCTGATCGGTGTTTTGCCGCTGCCACCGGCGATGGCGGCAGCCCGGATGACCCTGCGTCCGACGCTGTTTCTGGTGCGTCAGGAGATGAGGGCCAGCAGCAAGTTGTTGCTCAGCACCTCCGTGATCGAGGTGCTGGTAGGTCACCTGAACGCCTCGATTATCGGCACGCTGGATGATTTTGTTGAACAGGCCAAAGGCAAGCTGCCGGGCATTCTGGCGGACGCCGGCAAGCTGGGTGAAGACGTTGTCAACGAGATTGCCAAAGGCCTCGAGACGGTGGCCAATGGCAAGCTTGATGCCAAGGGCGACCTAAACGCGGCTGGCGCACAAGCGAGTGCGGCGGTCGATCAATTCAAGAATGATCCCCTTGCATCGTTCGGCAACATCTTCGGCGCCGCGTGCAGCGCTTATAAGGCCGCAGGCAAAGGCTTGGCCAACAGTGCGGCCGATCACCTGCTGCCCGATGAGGTGAAGAAGCGGGTTGCCACGGAAACCGCGAAACTGCGGGCGATGGGTCCTGAGCTGCGCACCCAGTTGAGCAAGCTGGACGATGAGTCCGTTCAGAACTCCATCGGTTGGTTGCTGCTGATTCTTTCCAGCGCCGTGACGTTGTGGCGCAAGCGCAATGCCCATGGCCAGAACGCCGCCGTCCATCCGGAGAAGACCGGACAGGCGAAGCGTACGGCATCTGAGGGGCAGTTGGCCGCCCACGGCCAACAGGCACCGGCGAAAGGCGCGCCCAATCCAAAGAAAGGCCCTTGTGAATGTGCCACGAACTTCAGCATCAATTTCGCCTTGGGTTCGGAAAGCTTCAGCCATACCGATTTCAGCCTGCCCGGCCCCTTCCCGATCGAGTGGACCCGAACTTACAACTCACGCCTCGACGCCTACGATCAGAGCGAACTCGGCGCCCGTTGGATCAGCGAGTTCACTACGCGTTTCGACTGCGTGGACGATGGCCTGACCTTCTACGGCGCCGACGGCCGTGACCACAGCTATTCGCTGCCCAAAGTCGGTCTGTTTCATTACGACGCCATCGAAAATATCACCCTCGTTCGTGCCAGCGAAGATCAGCTATTGCTGTGCCACGGTTTCGAACGCAAGGAAACCTACGTCCGCCGTGGCCAGCGCTATGTACTGACCAACATTTCGCTGCGCAACGGCGCCGGGATCATGCTGCATTACGAGCATCGGCACGGCGAACAATCGGTGCTCTCGGATCTGATCACCTATCAGGAAAACGACACCAGCAAGGTGCACTTGCACCTCGGCACAATGATCGACAATCACGGCCGGTTTATCGGCCTCTGGCAGATCGTTGACGGCGAACCGTTGCGACAACTTTGCGCATACCAATACGACGCCTATGGCGACCTGACTCAGGCGCAAGACGAGAACGGCGCAGTCTGGTCGTATCAGTTCCAGCATCACCTGATCACCCGCTACACCGACCGCACCGGCCGCGGCATGAATCTGCAGTGGGACGGTTCGGGCGCCAAGGCCAAAGCCATCCACGAATGGGCCGACGACGGCAGCTTCGACACGCGTCTGGAGTGGGACGAAAACATCCGTCTGACCTACGTCACCGACGCGCTCGGCAACGAGACCTGGCACTACTACGACATCCTTGGCTACACCTATCGCATTCGTTACGTCGATGAGCGTTCGGAATGGTTCTTCCGCGACGAGGCCAAAAACATCGTGCGCCGCGTCAATGCCGACGGCAGCACCGATCGCTACAGCTACGATGAACGCAGCAACCTGCTCGAACACATCCGCGCCGATCACACGGTGATGCATTACGCCTACGACGATCAGGACCTGCTGATCAAGATCAGCGACGCCGAGGGCGGGCAATGGCAGCGCGCCTATGACGACCAAGGCAACCTGGTCGAAGCGCTCGATCCGCTGGGCAACAAAACCGAATACGCCTACAACAAATCCGGCCAGCCCACCGCGATCAAGGACGCCAACGGCAACGAAAAAACCCTCGACTACAACGACGCCGGGCAACTGGTCGAGTACGTCGATTGCTCGGGCAAAACCAGCGCCTGGGACTACAACGAACTCGGGCAGATGATCTGCTTCACCGACGCCGCCGGCAACGCCACCGAATACGAATACAAGGCCGGCCAACTGGTGTTGATCAAGCACCCGGACAAGACCGAAGAGCGCTTCGAACACGACGCCGAAGGTCGGTTATTGACGTATGCCGACGGTCTCGATCGCTGCACCACGTGGAGCTACAGCGCTGCCGGTTTGATCACCGAGCGTGTCGACGCCGCGGAACAAACACTGCGCTATCGTTGGGACCGTCTCGGACGGCTGACGGCCCTGGAAAACGAAAACGAACAACGCGCGCACTTTCACTACGATCCGGTCGGACGCCTGCTGGAAGAACGCGGCTTTGACGGGCGCAGCACGCGTTATCAGTACGACCCTCTGACGGGTCGCCTGGCCCAATCGATCAATGGCCAACGCGTAATCTCGTTGAGCTTCGACCCGATGGGCCGCTTGACCGAGCGTCGCGCCACCTTGGGTGACCAGTCGCAAAGCGAAACCTTCGCCTACGATGGCAACGGCAACATGGTGCTGGCCAACAACGCCGACAGCCGCCTGCAATGGTTTTATGATCCGGCAGGAAATATTCTGCGCGAGCACCAACACTATCTGGGGTTGGACAGCCCGATGGTCGCGGTCTGGCGGCACGAATACGACGTACTAAACCAGTGTATTGCCACGACCCGTCCAGATGGCCACCGTGTCAGTTGGTTGACCTACGGCAGTGGCCACTTGCTGGGTCTACGACTGGACGATCATGAACTGGTTGGCTACGAGCGCGACGACCTGCACCGCGAAGTCGCCCGCCATCAAGGCAACCACCTGGTGCAAACCCAAAGCTGGGATCCGGTTGGTCGCTTGCAGGAGCAATTGCTGGGACGCAGGGACGACAAATCCACGCTGCTCAAACGCGAATACTCCTACGACGCGGCCGGTCAACTGACTAACATCAACGACAGCCGCCGCGGCCCACTCGCCTATCGCTACGATCCTGTTGGTCGACTGCTCAGCGCCGTGACTCGTCAAGGCGTGGAAACCTTTGCCTTCGACCCGGCCGGCAACCTGCTCGACGACAAGGAGACAGAAATTCGCCGACCACTGGGTCTGACGCCACAGCGCAGCAAACTGGTCGACAATCTGCTGCGCGAATATGTCGGCACGCATTACGACTACGACGAACGCGGCAACCAGATCCAGCGCTGGCACAACGGCCAACGCAGCGATCTGCGTTGGGATCTGTTTGATCGATTGGTGCATTTTGAAGACCCGCGTCTGAGCGTAGATTTCGCCTACGACGCTCTGGGACGTCGCCTGCACAAAAACTCTCGTGCGCACTACAAGCAGCGTCCGGAAGCAGGTTCCCTTTGGAACAAAAACGAGCACGCTCGTAAACAGCGCGAACTCGGCTGCGGCTTCACCTTGTACGGTTGGGATGGCGACAATCTCGCTTGGGAAAGCAGCCCGGAGCAGAGCGATGGTGAGCCGGGTCGCACGGTTCATTATGTCTTCGAGCCAGACACCTTCGTCCCGATCGCTCAGGCTGTACGGCATGCGCCAATCGAGCTGATCGGTTTGCCGGATTACAGCGGTGAATACAGCCTTGATGAAGATCCTGTGTGGAATCACAAGGCAACGGCATTACCGTTTGATGCGCTGGCCTGGTACCAATGTGATCACCTCGGCACGCCGCAGGAATTGACGGACTCGCAAGGCAACATGGCCTGGACCGCGCAATACAAGGCTTGGGGACAGGTGACGGAGCAGCGTTCGGAGTGGGCGCGGCAGCATGATGTGATGAACCCGATACGGTTCCAGGGGCAGTATCACGATCATGAGACAGGCCTGCATTACAATAGATATCGTTATTACGATCCTTTGGTCGGACGTTTTATAAATCAAGATCCGATCGGTCTCGCAGGGGGATTGAACGCCTACGAATATGCACCAAATCCCGTGCAATGGATCGACCCATTAGGTCTAGCGCGTATTCCTAAGTCGGTGAAAACCAAGGTAGCTATCGAGAACAAGCAATTTCACGGAGTGGAATCATGTGAGAAGTGCTTGGTCACAGTAGTTCCTGGTCAAAAGAGCCAGAGGGGTGTAACTCCGCCACCGAATGAACGACAATTCGATCATATCCAACCTGATTCATTGGGAGGTGCAAACGATGAGGGTAATACCCAGATTCTATGTCGCCGTTGTAATCGCGAAGCTTCAGATTCAATCAAGCCGGATTACAAAACACTCAACCGTCTAGGCGGCTCCCCACCTTGAGCGTATAAAATATGAACGATATTTTTCACAAGATTGTCTTTGAGCTAACGCCTGACGAGGATGATTATCCTCCTGTATCCGCTGAGTCGATTTGGGGCGTCTATGTCGGTGATGGCACCTATATCTTAGACAATACTCCCTATTACGTTTATGGCGTGAGTAAGGGAGATTTCGTGCAGGTAAAGTCCAGTGGCGATGAGATGATAGCTGTGCGTGTCGCAAAACGGGGTGGCCATTCGACTGTCAGAGTTTTTGCCAGTGATACTGAAGAGAAAAGTAAAATAATCGCTCATCTTCATCAGTTGGGTGCTTCGTGTTCAGTTAGTCAGGAAATGTCGCTGTTTGCAGTGGATATTCCCTCAGATTGTGATTTTTTCGCGATCGACAAATATTTGTCTGATATTGCTGATGGGGAAAATATTGCATATGAGGATGCTTGTCTGCAGCACTCACATATTGATTCATCTCGTATAGGTGAGTGTCTGTCATTGGCCTCTTTACCACTACTAGCTAATTGATTGAGTAACCCTAAATTGGATCATGGAGACAGGTCGGGATAAAGAAAGTTTTCGGAGGTGGGCTGCGCTTGTATAATTAATGAAGCGTAGTCTGTTCCCAGTAAAAAGGTGGCCATCTCAAACAAGGGGTTTCGTGTGTTGAGCGTGGAAGTTCTGGAGTACCCTATGCTCGATGAGCAATCAACAGTAATTATTCGTGTGTATGCCGGAAAAAACTCAAAAGGTCCGGTATTTGAAGAGCTGCCGGCTCGCAAAATTGATGAGCATACGTATGAGCTTCTGTTTTCCCCTGGCTTGGCTTTGAATCTAGCAAGAGGAGATATAGTTTCATTGAAAAATCCTCAAACACACGCTGAGGTCTTGAAGAGAGGGGGCAATTTTTGTATCCATATCTACTCCAAACACATTTCGCCAGAGCGGCTTAAGACACTTGAGGCGGATGTCGCGAACGAGCTCAACGGTACCTTGGACGGCGTATATAGAGGGAATTTGTCATTAGCCATTCCCGCAAGAAATGGAATGGATAGGATTGCAAAATTTTTTAATACCTTCCATGAACAGACCGGGGTTCAATGGTACTACGCTAACATCTACAAAAATATCGATGATGTAGAGGACGAAACTCTGCTTAATTGGTGGCTAGATAGCTAGAGGTTCTCGCCAGTAAACCGGCGAGTTAGGGTTGCAATGAATTTTTCGGGAGCTGCTGTGAACGAACGTATTGAGTTTCGTCCGAATCAACTTCAGATAAATATTTGTGAGAAGTACGGAATGGCGGTGCTTGCGCCTGAGGTCATGGTTGCCGTAGCCCTGCAGACTCTAGGCCGGTCCCCTATTTATGGCAGCAGAGTTGAGCTGCCCGAAGGAGGGACTGTGAGTTGGTTCATACACTGCGGTGAGTATTCAAAAGCGCATGATTTCTACAAGCCCCTTCATGCTCACCATTTAGACGAAATACTGCCGCAAGTGGTGAATTATCTGTGCCTGCCCACCGGCGCAAAATTCATTATCGACACTGGCGGGTATGAAGACGTCTGGATGGCCGAGTAGCGGCATCCAACTTACTAGTCAAAGGAGTGACAACATGAAAGACGCCATTCGCTTGGGCGACTCCACCACCCACGGTGGCAAGGTGCTCGAAGCCTTTTCTCAGACCGATCTTAACGGCAAGCCGATTGCCGGTGTCGGTCACAAGGTCAGTTGCCCGTTGTGCAAGGGGATTTTCCCGATTGCTGAGGGCAGCAGCACCTACACCGTCGATGGCACGCCCATCGCCCTCGACGGCATGAAAACCGCCTGCGGTGCTGCGCTGATTGCAAGCGGCCCGAAAGGCGCAGTGATCAGTTGATTACCTGATCTCATTTTTGGACCCATTGCCTCGGTATGCGACTGACCGTCTCATTCCGAGTTGGCGATGTGCCTCTCCTGCATCACAGAGCAACTCTCTGAGTTTGGCTTGTGCCTGCTTAACGAAAATCATCGATCATGCCCACGATGTTAGCGTTCAAAAGACCGAGCGGCGGAGCAGGGCGTTTTTTGCTGCCTATTCACGCAAAGTTGCCATCCCCATCCCGATGAAGAACATCTTCGGTGTGCATCTCAACCAATTTAAATATTCGTTCCCGTTCTTGGAGAAGCTGCCGGTTCAGTTCCTCGAATTCATTTTCGTATAGCCTGAGCTGCTTCCGGCTGCTTCCGGAAGCTTTCGAGGGGCGTCGGGCAGCGAAGCCAGTATGTAAGTGTTTTCGATGTCGGAAGAGTCCACGGGAGCGTCTTGCTGTGCGCTGTATTTATATACAGTTATCAGGGCGCGGCGGAGTGGCGAGGGAGGCGACAGGCTTTAGCGAACGGCTGCTTTCGGCCAATAGCAGCCAGTCATTTGTGTCTACAGAACCAGGGGCAATTCAATCAATGCTCAATTCTTCAGCGCACTAGTTTTTTCCAGAATGTCGACTATAGATTATTAACTAATCGCCCCAGAAAAAACCAAGTTGTAGGCATTGACCCACTTCTCGTCAGAGGACGTAGTTTGGGTCGACATACGGTATCTCCGGGGAGCGGACGCTGTATCTATAGGTCAGCGCGTAACGTGGGGAGAGAAGATATGAACTTTCGCGATAGGGCACTCGGTTTTTCTGTCGGCGCACTTCTAATGTTTGCTAGCCAAAGTTCTTCAGCTGGTTTTATAAATTCAATTGATGTACCTGGAATTAACATGGCTCTGATGTCGCAGCAGCTGGATCAGCAGAAAAAGGTGCCAATAGCGGAGTTGGTGCAGGGCCCGACAATGACGATTGCGAACACGGGTACTTTGGGCATCGTGTCCGTTGGTACTGACAAACAGAATCGAAACGTTGGCTACCGCTTGGTTGTAGCTATGGTTACCGTAACGCCAACCGACTCAGATGCTCGTGAGGCACTGGAAGAGTGCAGCGTAGGGTTCTCTGAGGACGTAAAGGGGCTGCGTACGCTGCTCGACTCCTATGTCCAATCTTCTTCAGACATGCTGCTATCCTTGCCTGCGGACATTGGTGCGCGTAACGCTGAAATGAAGCGTCGCCAAGAGGCTGCAAAGGCATCAACACAATCAGCCTTCGCCCTGTTCCAGCAGGCGGTGGTTCAAAAGTTAGCGGTGTGTCACGCCGTGAAGAATATGGCAATCCCTGTAGTCTCCATTGGACTAACTAGTACTCCATGCGTAATCGGCTCACCCGAGTGCCCTTTCAGCAAGGCAAGGGGTTTAGAGCGATTCCAGAAAATTGCAGACCTTTATGAGCGCGCACAGCGCCTCGACAAGATAAAAGACTGGAGCATGGTCGCGATTACAGGTGAGGTCGGTGCTTTTGATGCGAAACTGACTCTGCCCACACTGCCAACCGCAATCACTCTTTCTAGCAGCGATGTCCAAGCCAATCTCAGTCGACGCGTTGAGGAGCTGCGTGCAAAAGCTCGCGCAGCCAAAAGTGAACTGATACAGCCGGTGACCGCTGCGCTCGCAGGGCTCAGTTCCAACGATATTGTGCGTATGGCCGACGTGTTGTCTTCCCCAAATGCTGCCGTGCGTATGGCATGGGGAAAATCCGATCAGGCGCTCAATGTCAGTGACGAGCTTGCGCGCGTACGGATACTGGAGTGCGCGAAGTTCCAGGGCAAAACTAAAGTAACTGATATCGCATCGTGTTCTGGCTACAAAATCATTGACGAAAAGTCGCTCGACGATTGCCTGAAGGGGGACCTGTGCAGGCCGGTGTTTGGAGACAAAATGAATTTCAATGTCGCGCTACTAGCCGAGCGTCTGAATGTGAAGAAGTTGGCTGTCAGCGCAGACCTGCCGCGTCTCATTAACGCAAATATACAATTCCCCGCTTACCAGAAAGCTGCTTTCAATTGTGCGAATGCAAACCGATCCGATGCTGCGTCTATGGTGACGTGCTTGAGCCAGGCCCAGTTCCCAGACCAAAAGGTTAAAGACGTTCTCGGTTGCGCCCAAACGATGGTCGGAGCCAAGAGAGACAGCGTTATCACCGAATGTTTGGACATCGCTTTGGGCGCCAACTCCAAGGAAGCGCAGATTGCGCAGTGCCTACTCAAGGCCGGGGAGGATGGAACGCAGCGCATGATGTGCGCTGCACAAAAAGCCATGGATCCCGCGACGGCGAAAGCGCTCAACTGTGCGATGAAAGTGACTAGTGCGAAGCAGATCAGTTCATGCGTTTCGGACCCGAACGTGGCGAAGCTCTTGAAAGCCAAAGAGTGCATCGATGCCGGCGGTGACGCAATGACCATTAGCCTTTGCATGGCGCAGGAAAACGCTGATCCAAGCACACGAGCTGCTCTGAGTTGCATGGTGCAAAGCGGCGGCGACTACAAGAAAGGGTTGGCGTGCGCGGCATTTCAAAACGTGAGTGGAGATGCCGGTTTAGTTCTTCGGTGTGCAGCCAGCTCTGGTGGTGATCCGCGAGGAACTGCAATTTGCGCGGTGACGCCAGGCCTCACGCCGGAGCAGCAAATCGCGCTGTCATGTGCGGTTACGGCTACGACCGGCCCTGGCTACGCTGCGTGTGTCGGTGGGCAATTGACGCTGAAGGAATATATGAACTGTAAGGGTTATAAATTTGCAGAAGGAAAGTGCTTCGGTGATGGCAATGAACTGAGAAAGTTTTCCAAGAACGTATTGGGTCAGGACATCGGCCCGAACTCGGTTGTGGCGCAAGTCATCAACGTTCATCTGGACGTTACCAATGGGACCATCGCGCTTACCGAGAGTTTGTTGCGCGAGGGCGGCAAGGCACTGGAAAAACTTAATAACGAGTTGACCACGGGCCTAAGCCAGGCCGGTCGAGCTGCGGAGGACCTTGCCGTGGCAGCAGCAGGGGGATTGGCGGCGGGTCTCAATGTAGCAACACCAAACATAACTGTTGGAAGTAGCGGCGTAAGCGTCAGTACGCCAATCGCAGGCGTCAAGATCGGTGATGGACATGTTTCAGTAAATCTCGGCGGAATCCACGTAGGTTTTTAACCAAAATAAGGACCAGACATGATGATTTTCACGGCACTACGCGTTGCGTCAGCCGTTACGGCCTTGAGCTCGTTAGGGTTCGCGTCGGTGGCGTATTCCGGCGCCGCCATGCCAGTACAGCAGATGAGCCCCTGTACATGCTGGGCAGCCAGCGCGGCAATGATGTTGTCCGCGAGGGATGGAATCCCGTACACGGAGTTATCTGCTGCACAAGCCGCAGGGGCGGATTTCGTAACACGTGTACAGGCGGTCGTACCCGGTGAAAATTGCGAGTATCAGGGGTTGCCAGGGGATGATGTTAATAGATTTGCAGGTGCGTTAGGTCTGACTGTCAACCCGCCAAACAACCCGACGCTGGCGCAGTGGCAGACTATGCTAACGAAAGGGCCCGTATGGGCGGGTATCGTGCTAAAGGAAGGTGCCGCCAGTTGGTTCGGTCACATCATCGTGGTTACGAGCATATCGACGTTAGGCGCACCGAATCCTGATGTCACCTTTATCGACCCTAAGGATGGGACCTTCCATACGGTGAAGTTCGATGTCCTTAAAACAGCAATTGAAAATGTTCCGGAGCAGTGGGCGCCGACGATGAAGCTACCAACGCAGTTTCTATACTGGAAATGACACGTTCTTCTTGTCTGTGCGAGACGTCGCTGGATTTGATTCCGTGTTACGCGAATCCTCACTGACTTGAGCGCCACGCATCACAACATTCAGATCTGCCCCCTTCAGTGAAGAGGGGGCATTTTTCTTACGCTCCTAGCCGAAAGCACACTCCCGGCTAATGACAAGCATGTGTTTAGTCGGCGCTATGAGTACGGCGAGTATCTCTTGATGAATTCCTCACTCCGGTCGATGGTGTCCAGCGCTCCATGTACATTGTCCGCGACGTCATCTGACCCTAGCTGCTCAACCCAGTTCGAAAGCTCCAGAATGGCAGCCTGCGGAATTGCACTCCACTTGACCACCCGTTTGCATTCGACTTGACCAGTCATTTGCATTCGATCTGACCACCGATTGCATCGGGTTTGACCAGCACGCGTTGTAACCATGATCGGCAGAGAACGGCCAGAAGCGGTCATTCATATGTGGCCGTTTGTGGTCAAAACGGAATCGTTCAAAAGTATTAGGGAATCAGAGACGTTTCAGAGAACTAGAGCAGTTAACCAAATGTCCTCTCCCTGTCCAAGCATCCAGCATGGATGAAATTACAGTGGCAGAGGTGGATTTATGCATAGTAGCGTTACGCCTCTACGGCCCGTATCGGTGAGCGTGCAACGGGGTAAGGAAAAGGATAAGTTCCCTAGCCTTATATCAGAGAAGCATTATTAATAGTTACTCTAGGTAGTTATATCCCTATCAGCCTGTACAAGGAATAAGCATGAATGTAACGGAGCTAAAAAAGGAAGTTTATACCAAGGTTATGGCGGGGACTTTGTCTGAATCGGTTTTGAATCTTATAATTCCTAACTTTATCCCCGTACCGATCGAATGTGAGCTTTGGGATTATAAGGAAGCTTATGAAGATAGCGCGCATGATTACTCAAAGACCGTCCGTTCCATTGCAAGCTTCTATAATACCTACGGTGGCTACATCGTTTACGGTGTGAAGGAGGTAGAGAAAGATCAGAGATTTGAGCTTGTAGGGGTCGAGCCAAACGGATTGAACGTACAGAAACTCAAGGGGCAACTTGATAAGTATTTTGGTCGTCGTCTAGATATAAGTATCATTGAGATTTCATATGGTTCTCCTTCGGTCGTCATAGGGCTACTTCATGTGCCTAAGAGGCCAGAGCAGCTACATACGATATCTGCTAGTAAAAGGGCAGATGATGCAAAAAATAAACAGATATTTAGCGAGGGGGCAACGCTGTATCGCTCCGGAGATGAGTGTAAACAAGCCGTAACTCATGCTGATTTTGAGTTCCTGACAAGCGGCCGTGATTTACTTGCGCTGTTGGAGGGGCGATTTGTTAAGAAAATAAATCTTCTTGATCATAACCTTCCCGATCGAAATTTTGTTTGTCCAAATTTTGTTGGGCGCGTAGAAATAATTCAAAAACTGTGGGCTTGGTTGTCTGATGAGTTTCAATACGCGAAGGTTTTGGCTGGGGAAGGGGGGAAAGGTAAAACTTCTATTGCTTATGAATTTTGTCAATTGATAGCGTCAACTGGAGCTCCACTGTTCGATCAAATAATTTGGTTGACCGCCAAGACTCAGCAGTTTAAGGCAGGCATGGATGGGTTTATTGGTACTCCGGAAACTCATTATTCTAACCTTGAAACTCTTTTAGTTGCTATTTGTCAAAAAACAGGGACTATAGATTCCGAGCTGGAGGATGTTTCTGTCAATCAGCTAAAAAGAATCGCCAGGCAGAATTTGCAAACCTATCCGTCGTTTATTGTAGTTGATGATGTTGATTCAACTGACGTGGATGAGCAGAAGAGAATCATGGAAACTGCTCGTGAGATCGGTGGGAGTAATTCAAAAATATTACTAACCACGCGCTCGAATGTAAGCTATTCATCTGATACCGCGATAGAAGTACCTGGCTTGTCGGGAGAGGAGTATGTTAATTATATCGATGAGCTGAAATCATCTATGGGGTTTGAAGGTATTACTTCGAAGTCCATAAGGAAGTTAGAAGAGGCGTCTGAAGGATCGCCCTTATTTACTGAATCTATCCTCCGCTTATGCCGTGTTGGATACTCTATAGAGAAAGCGATAGCTGAGTGGCAAGGCAAAAAGGGTGAAGCGGTTCGGAGTGCGGCTCTTCGCCGAGAAATCCATCAGTTAAGTCCTGAAGCAAGGAAGATTCTACTTACGATCTCTTTTATTGGCTCTTGTTCCCTAGCTGAACTTCGGCACTATACGGAATTGGAGCAACTGCTAATTGAAGATGCTATTTTAGAGCTGGGGCGACTATTTCTTCTGCAATCTGCGTCATTTATTGAATCGGAACCTCGCTTCAAATGCTCTCAATCTATCGTGAATTTGACTTTGTCACTCAAAGATGAGGTTGTGACTAATGCTGATCGCTATCTTGGGTATGTAAAAGGCAGAGCGCAGGCCTTAAGAGCCAACGCTTCTCAGAGTAGTCAGGTGTCAGTCGGAGAAGCAATTCGTCAATCTGTCGCCTTACTTAAAGAGCAGGATTTTTTAAAGGCTCGCGCGACCATCAAGTCGTTGTTGCGAAAGCAGCAGTACAAAAACAACCCAGATCTTTTATTGGCGATAGCGCAGATAGAGTCTTTTGATCCTGGGGCCGAAATAAATTCCGTACGAAGTGCTTTCAAAGATGCATATTTGCATGGGCAAAGAAAAGAATTATTATTTGATCTTTGGTTTCAAGTTGAGGCTCGGGTAGGTAACAAATCCGAACTCGTAGATGTTTGTCGGCTTGCAATAATTGATGGAAAGCTAAGTAGTACGAAGTGGTTTAGAAGATCGGCCGAA
Source organism: Pseudomonas neuropathica (assembly GCF_015461835.1). Taxonomy (GTDB): domain Bacteria; phylum Pseudomonadota; class Gammaproteobacteria; order Pseudomonadales; family Pseudomonadaceae; genus Aquipseudomonas; species Aquipseudomonas neuropathica. The sequence goes on from NZ_JACOPX010000017.1 coordinate 76,362, forward strand.
GCTAAACTTCTGCTTTCCTATCTGGTCGGGTCTGCCGCACGACAATTGGAACTCCTAGCCGGTGCATATGATGATGTATCAAAGGCATTTAGGAAAAGCCACGGCGCGCTTAAGCAGGAGCTTAAGGATCTATCTATCAGCGTACTTGACGCGTTATGGAAAGTTTGCTCTCAGGAACGTGAGGATTACACTGGTTTGAAGGCCATGCAGAAGGCGATAAAGGCCGGCGATATTAGAAGTATTAATTATTATCGGCTTGCTGAGGCAGCGAACTCAGTATTTTCAAATTATACCGCTGAGGGGCTCAGTTCTCGTCGCAAAAAAGAACTTTCCGCGAACTACTCGGAGTGTAAAAGTATCTTGGCAGATGTCGTTGAGGGTCTAGATGATACTAGAGTTGAACTGCATAACTCGCTAGAAGAAGTTAGCCAAAAATTTAAATCAGCAATTTGATTTCAAGATTCAAGGTATTTCTTTGAAGTGGTAGTTTCTTTCGGCGCTTGGGTACAAGTTTGCTGTTGTCGTATTCAAGCGCCGTTAAGCTGATTCTGCTCTAAATTCCCTGAAAACACAGAGAATAGTCAAATTTTGTTGCAGTTGTTGGACTCAATGGCTGCTCTTGGCCGAAACCGGCCATGCCTGCCGCCCCATTTTCATGCATCCACTAGAGCCTCTGCGTCACTCGGCACTTGGGAAACGCCGAACAGCCCCAGAACCGTTTCCCCGCATTCGGGCCGGACTTCACGGTGCGAATGAGCAATGCACTGCCGCATTTTGGGCACTTGCGCTCGGCTGTTGGATCATTGCGGCGCTTGAGGTTTTGCACATGTTCACGGTGGGTGGCCAGACCTGGCGGGCGCCGGCTGCTTCGCAGAGCTTGCACAAGCGCTTCTACTTCAGCCTCAGTGAATACCGGCTGCTTGAATGACTTTATGTAACGAATGAAGCCACTACCCTGGGTGACATTGGCGGGCATCTCAGATTTGAAGGTGCTTGCGCCAACAAAAGTGACAACCGAGTGCAGATGTTCCGGTTCTACGCCGAGAGTGGTCTGCAGAGCCTTGAGATGTTTGTGGTTCTGCCGCAGTGGGTTTTGGAACGTGTATGTATTTTTATATAACTTCTGTGTCCACTGCGATTGCCTTTCGCTACCGAATATCCAGCCACTTTTGTTCTTGGTCTCCACAACGAAGATGCCGTAGGGAGACAGGAATACATGGTCAATTTGGGTGGTGCCATCGATCGTATTCAGTGTGATGTTGTGCATGCGACGGTAAGTCCGGTTGTCCAGCCGACATCTGGCAACCAGCCGTACTAGGAGCTCGCCCATGTGACCTTTGGCCCAGCGCGATTTCAGTAGACCGATTAGCAACAAAGGCGGGATAAGCCAGCGAAGAGCATCCCAAACCTGCATGAAGCTATGAGTGAAATCCATTCCTCTGCCTCAATGGGTAGCCGAATCGAGCATCAATGAACCATAGCGCGACACGAGAGTTTATCCATGTCGAATTTACTCTCGAAAATTTGTGAATCGACCCTGCATTTGTAGGCGCACGGAGTGGCTGCTTTTTGGCCGTTTTCTGCCTGTCGCCAATGTCAGTTATGGGTCGAAAACGGTCTCTCCTGAGCGACTGCTTTTGGCCGATAGCTGTCACTCCTGACCGTCCGCATTCGGCCAGAATCTGACATTGCCGGCGAAAACCCGCATGTCTATGAGAAGGGCAGTGGGGCAGCCATTCGTCAGCAGGACGAAAAGCCCCTCCTTGACAGGCAAGTTATCTGGGCAAATACTCGTCGCAAGATTCATATAGATGACTAGATAACAAGGTGAATAAAGTCGATGAATTCTTTATCCAGTGATGCCCGACTGCCGCTGTATCAACGCCTGCGTGACCAATTGGCTGAGCAGATCGCCAAGAATCGCTGGCGTCCGGGGGAGGCGATACCTACTGAAGCGGCGCTTTCTGCGGAATACCAACTGTCCACCGGCACGGTGCGCAAGGCGATTGATGCGTTGGTCAGTGAGGGCATTCTGGAGCGTCAGCAAGGGCGAGGGACGTTCATTCGCCGGGCGCAGTTTCAATCCTCATTGTTCCGTTTCTTCCGATTCCAGACTGTTTCCGGTGAGCGCCAGGTCCCGGAGAGTCGCATCCTCTCGATCGAGCCCGTTGCCGCACCTTCGGCCGTAGCGCAAGCACTGGGGTTGCCCGCCGATGCGCCGGTCATTCGTATTGTCCGTGTGCGTCTGCTCGATGTTAAGCCGGTACTCGCCGAGGAAATCTGGTTGCCCCGCCAGCGGTTTCAGGCGCTGCTGGAGATCGACCTCAGTCGCGAAGGGCCGCTGCTGTATCCGATCTACGAAGAAGTGTGCGGACAGGTTGTTGCATCGGCCGAAGAAACGCTGACCGCTGAATCGGTGAATGACGTGCATGCCCGATTGCTCCAGGTAGCGGTCAACAGCCCGGTGATCGTGATCGAGCGTCTGGCCCGCGATTACGCGGGTAGCCCGCTGGAATGGCGTCGCTCGCGCGGCCACGCCGAGCACTTCCGCTACAGCGTGGATATTCGCTGACGTCTGCCTGCGTAGCGGAGCGTTCTGCGGCGGCTAGATCGCCGCCCGATTTCTGTTTGTTTGCCAAAGCTGACCCTGTCGCGGTGCGGTTGGCTGTCGGCTGCCTTGCGTAACACCTATAAGGATAAGAATCATGTTCAGCTGGTATCGCCAAGTCACTCCTCGGGAGCGCAAAACGTTTTGGGCCTGCTTCGGCGGATGGTCGCTCGACGCGTTGGAAGTACAAATGTTCGGTCTGGCGATTCCGGCGCTGATCGCCGCGTTCGCGCTGACAAAGGGCGATGCCGGATTGATCAGCGGCGTTACCCTCGTCACCTCGGCACTCGGTGGCTGGGTCGGTGGGACGCTGTCTGACCGCTATGGCCGTGTGCGCACGTTGCAGTGGATGATTTTGTGGTTCTCGTTCTTCACCTTTCTCTCGGCCTTTGTCACCGGCTTCAATCAGCTGTTGATCGTCAAAGCGCTGCAGGGTTTCGGGATCGGCGGGGAGTGGGCGGCCGGCGCGGTGTTGATGGCCGAGACGATCAATCCGCAGTATCGCGGCAAGGTCATGGGCACTGTGCAAAGTGCCTGGGCGGTGGGTTGGGGCCTGGCGGTCGGGGTGTTCACGCTGATCTACACCTTTGTGCCACAAGACATGGCCTGGCGGGTGATGTTCCTTGTCGGGTTGCTGCCGTCGTTGCTGATCATCTGGGTACGCCGAAACGTCGAGGAGCCGGACAGCTTCCAGCGTCTGCAAAAAGACAACGCGATCCCGCAGAGTTTCTTCAAGTCGCTCGCCGGCATTTTTCGCCCGGAACTGATTCGTGTGACCCTGTTTGGCGGGCTGCTGGGACTGGGCGCGCACGGTGGCTATCACGCGGTAATGACCTGGTTGCCGACCTTCCTCAAGACCGAGCGCAATCTCTCTGTGCTGAACTCGGGCGGGTATCTGGCGGTGATCATCTTCGCCTTCTGGTGTGGTTGTGTGGCCAGCGGCTATTTGATCGATCGCATTGGCCGTCGTAAAAACATTGTGCTGTTTGCCTTGTGCTGCGTGGTCACGGTGCAGTGCTACGTATTTTTGCCGCTGACCAATACGCAGATGTTGTTCCTGGGGTTCCCATTGGGGTTCTTCGCCGCCGGTATTCCGGCCAGTCTGGGAGCGCTCTTCAACGAACTTTACCCTGCCGATGTACGCGGTGCCGGCGTTGGCTTTTGCTACAACTTTGGCCGAGTGCTGTCCGCTGTATTTCCATTCCTGGTCGGGCACATGAGTGACTCCATGTCGCTGGGTTCGGCGATTGGTATCGATGCCGGGATCGCCTACGGCGTGGCGGTGCTTGCCGCACTTTGCCTGCCTGAAACCCGGGGCAGTGACCTTGAAGCCAATGTCACCTCCGTTTCGGCCGGTATCAGCGGCAATCAACGCGCTCGGGCGTGATGATCCTAACCTTCAGTAGATAAAACCCATGTCAGATACCCGCCCTAAGTCGATCACCGGCATCGACTCCCATGCCCATGTGTTCAACCGTGATCTGCATCTGATCGGTGCACGGCGCTACACCCCTGAGTACGACGCCACGCTCGACCAGTACCTTGAGCATTTGCAAACGCATGGTCTGAGTCACGGTGTATTGGTGCAACCAAGTTTCCTTGGCACCGACAATAGCTACCTGTTGGCGGCGTTGAAGCAAGCGCCGCAGCAGTTGCGCGGTGTGGTGGTGCTGGAGCCAAGCGTCAGTCGTTCTACTTTGAATGACATGGCTCGACTGGGCGTGGTCGGCGTGCGCTTGAACCTGATCGGCAAGGCGTTACCTGATTTTCGTGACAGTGCCTGGCAAGGGTTTTTCAGCGATATCGCTGATCTCGACTGGCATGTGGAGTTGCACCGGGAAGTCAAGGATCTGCCGGGCCTGATCCAGCAATTGACGCCGTTCGGCGTGAAGTTGGTAATCGATCACTTTGGGCGGCCGGACGCGAATGCGGGTCTCGATCAGCCAGGGTTTGGCGAGTTGCTTGAGGCCGGATCGAAAGGTCGGATCTGGATCAAGGTCTCGGGCATCTATCGTTTGGGAGGTACGCCACAACAGAACATCGATTGCGCTCGAAGGGCATTACCGCTGCTGGAACAAAGCTTCGGTCTCCGCCAGTTGGTATGGGGCAGCGACTGGCCGCATACGCAGCATGAGCAAAGCATCGGTTTCGCCACCGTCGTCGACCAGTTGCAAGCCTTGGAACTTTCGGCGCAAGCCAGCGACTCGCTGCTGGTGCAAGCGCCTCGAAGGTTATTCGGTTTTTAGAACGTCGAACGCTGAAACTTAGCCGTTGCAGATGCCATTCATCTCACCCACATACAAGAATTTGGGCACCAGCCCAATCGAGAACCTTTCATGACTCCCTTAGATATAGATCTGTTACTGACCGCATTGATCAGCGTCCTGGTGCTGGTAGCGCTGATCGTCTCGCGCCTCAAAATGCACCCGCTGCTGGCTTTGCTGGTAGTTTCCGTCGGCGTAGGCTTTGCAACCGGTATGGAGCCAGATGGCATCGTCTCCCACTTGATCACCGGCGCCGGCAAGACACTGGGGGCAGTGGGGGTGGTCATCGCGCTGGGGGCGATGCTCGGCAAAATTCTTGCTGACGCCGGCGTCACCGAGCAGATTGCTGCGGTCATCCTCAAGCGCACATCGGATCGGATGATTCCGTGGGCGATGATGATGGTCGCGTTTGTGATTGGCATTCCGATGTTTTTCGAGGTCGGCCTGGTGATCATGCTGCCGCTGATCTTCAGCGTGGCGCGCAAGCTGGAAAGTCAGGCACGCTTCAAGGGTTCAGCGTATGTCTATGTGGGCGTTCCGGTGATTGCCGCACTGGCCGCCATGCACGGTATGGTCCCGCCGCATCCTGGCCCATTGACGGCCATCGCCGCGCTGAAAACCTCAGTCGGGCCGACCATGCTCTATGGTTTCCTGGCGGCTATCCCGGCCATGATTTTAGGCGGCCCACTTTATGGCGCATTCATTTCCCCGCGCATGAGCACTCGGCCCGATCAGGTGTTGCTGGATCAGTTCACCCTGGCTGAAAAAGCCGACGATAAACCAGGCCCTAGCGTATACCTTGGCGTGCTGGCAGCCTTGCTGCCGGCGATCCTGATGCTGGTCCATGCCGTCGCCGAGATGGTATTGGCCAAGGACAATGCGCTGCTGAAAATTGCCGGTTTCCTCGGCAATCCGCTGATAGCGATGCTGCTGGGCGTGCTGTTCGCCGGGGCCAGTCTGGTACTCGCGCGCGGCGGCGATGCGGGGCAATTGCGAGAATCGCTGGGCAAGAGCCTCAAGCCAATCGCCTCGATCATCATGATCATCGCCGGCGGCGGTGCCTTTCAGGAACTGCTGACCAGCGCCAAGGTGGGCGATGCGATTGTGCACCTGACTCAGCAGTCGGCGTTCCCCCCGCTGATCCTCGGTTGGTTGATCGCCATGTTGCTCTCGGTGTCTACCGGTTCCGCCACGGTAGGTATCGTGGGGGCTGCCGGCTTGCTGGCGCCGCTTGCCGGTGCTGATCCCAGCCTCAACCTGCCGCTGCTGGCCTTGTCCATTGGCTGCGGCTCGCTGTTCTTTAACTACGCCAACCATGCAGGTTTCTGGATGGTGAAGGAATCCTTTGGCATGACGATGGGCGAAGCCACCAAGACTATTTCGGTAGTGCAATCGATCGTCGCCGTAGTCGGTTTGATTGTGGTGTTGCTGTTGAACGTGGTCGTGTAATGACCTGAGGCGGCGTCAAATCAGGACGCCGCCATCTGTGAACCCCCTTATTGGCCGTCGATCAGGCGCGGCAGTTGCAGCGGATTGGACTCGCGCAGTACCTCACCGATCGCTTTTGGCCGAAAGTTGCCTGTTGAAGACGGCCACATCTCCCATCATGTCAAGGTCGAACAAGTGATGTCGGAAGAGTAGGGTTGCGGAAATGACCGAAAAGATGCGGAAACGATCAAGAGAGGGATGGCCAAGAGCTGCGAGTTTCAGAAACGACAAAGCCCTGAATAATCAGGGCTTCGTCGTATCAAATATGGCGGAGGCGATGGGATTCGAACTCATGGACCTGTTACAGTCGACGGTTTTCAAGACCGTTGCCTTAAACCACTCGGCCACACCTCCGTTGCGTTGCGGGCGCCATAATACCTGAATGAAACACACTGTCAAACTCTCTGCATGGCTTGTTACAGAGCGTCTGTTATGATCTTTGCGACTGAACGTTTCAAACCAACAGGAGTGTCGCCATGCGCGAACAGGATTACGCAGTTAATAACAGCGTGCAGGCTGAGCAGCTAGAGGTTAGCCGCGTCCTGCGCAACACTTACGGCCTACTGGCTCTGACCCTCGCATTCAGCGGCGTCATGGCTTTCGTTGCTCAGCAGATGCGCGTTGGCTACCCGAACATTTTCGTGGTGCTGATCGGCTTCTACGGGCTGTTCTTCCTCACCAACAAACTCCGTGACTCCGCTTGGGGCCTGGTGTCCGCTTTTGCGCTGACCGGTTTCATGGGTTTCCTGCTCGGCCCGATCCTCAACCGTTACCTGGGCATGCAGGGCGGCGCTGAAGTGGTCAGCTCGGCGTTCGCGATGACTGCGCTGGTGTTTGGTGGTCTGTCGGCCTACGTGCTGATTACCCGCAAGGACATGAGCTTCCTCGGCGGTTTCATCACCGCTGGTTTCTTCGTGTTGCTGGGTGCAACGCTGGCGAGCTTCTTCTTCCAGATCAGCGGCCTGCAACTGGCGATCAGCGCAGGTTTCGTGCTGTTCTCTTCGGTGTGCATCCTGTTCCAGACCAGCGCCATCATCCACGGTGGTGAGCGCAACTACATCATGGCGACCATCAGCCTGTATGTATCGATCTACAACCTGTTCATCAGCCTGTTGCAGATCTTCGGCATCATGAGCCGCGACGACTGATCGTTAGTCGTTTCAACAAAAAACCCGCTTCGGCGGGTTTTTTGTTGCTCGCCGAAAAGCGTAGTGGCCTTTTACTTACAAAATGATCTGAAAATAGTGGCGTCTTTTTGGAAATCACCTACACCTAATTACCAAGGAAGAGCAGTAGCCTGATCGACAGGAGTCGGTAACCAGCACCCCTCGTTTAATTCCTGCGTCCCTCGCATTCACTTCCCTTGCTGTTGATCGCCAGGCCTTTTGGTCGAGAGCGACTGTATTCGTTCGTCCAGTGAAAACCGGGAGGTGAACCACGCCAAATGCCATGCACCGTGACCGTATCCCGGCGAACGACCGGGGCCCTGATACCAGAAAAAAATAATGGAGGCCCTGCCATTGCAGGCGTTGTCCCAATCAAGGAGATCATCGATGAACCAGCCCCAAGGAAAACTGGCTGTACTGGCCGTCACCACCGCGCTGTTCAGCGCGTCAACCCTCGCCGGCGTCTATCCTGACTTCGGTTATCAACCACCTTCCAGCCAATACACAGGCCCACTGTTTGAGTTGAGCCAGAATTACCCGGCAACAGCGCCGAAAGTACCACTCCCCGGTTTTTTCAAGAATCTACCGACCAAGCCAGATAACAATTTTGAGACTTGGCGTGCGTACATGGAGGAAGTCAAAACCTATTGCCTTGAAGGCAACGTCGAGGCTGATTGGTACGTGCAGAACAATAAAAAACGTCAGTGGTATCACATGCCGTGGCAGCACTACGGCCCGCTGGGACGCGAAGGGATTCACGGCCTGACCAAAGAGGCGCAGATCCAGGTCAAGCAACTCGCCCCCACGCAGACCGCTACTGGCCAGACATACGCGGTGGGCATCTATAACGACATCGGTGCCTATACCATCGGAGAGGTCTGGAAAGACCCGAACAACCCTGATCCGAAATACACATCGGCGCCCAACAGCTTCCCCGACGGCACCGTAGTCTGCAAAGCTCTGTTCGCCGATATCGATCGCAGCACCGTGCCGTTCCTGGTGAACCCGGTGTTGTGGAAGGGCTACGTCACCGAGACGTTCACCTCGGCCAATCGCAAGGTCAAGGATGTCGCCTTGATCCAGATGGACATCGCCGTGCGCGATAAGCGCATGAGCGCCACCGGCTGGATCTTCGGCACCTTTCAGTACAACGGCGCGAAAACCGGCAAGCCTGGCTGGGACAACCTCGTCCCGGTAGGGATCATGTGGGGCAACGATCCGGAAGAAATCGGCAACGACTTCACCAACCCGCAACCGACGCAGACCAAGATCAACCCCGCGTTGCAACAGACCGCGATCAACGCCAAGACCCAGGAGTTGCCACCCACTCATCTGGGCTGGAACGGTCGCCTCAATGGTCCGGTGGACAACCCCAACAGTTCCTGCCTGAGCTGTCATGCGACCGCCGAAACGCCGCAAGTGGCGATCATGAATCCAACGTTCCAGGCCAATGCGCCGAAGCCGGGTTCGCCTGAATGGATGAAGTGGTTCCAGAACATTCCGGCCGGCCATGCTTTCACGCCGGGCACTCAAAGCACTGACTACAGCCTGCAGTTGTCCGGTGGTCTGGTGAATTACTTCGAGTGGAAATGCGACATGAGCGGCATCTACGCTGACGGCAAGAACGCGTGCAGCAAAGCGTCGGACGTGAAACTGAAAATGCTCAATTCCACCAACAACGCCACGCCGAAGCCATTGCAGAAAGTCATTCGTGACCCGAGCCTGCAGCAACTGCTGGAGTAAGCAGCGAAAAGCCTGCGCACGTTTCGGTGTGCGCAGGCTTTTTTCAGTTGATCAGGATGCTGCCATCAGTCTGCTGTTTGTAAATGGTGTAAGGCAACAACAACGTGTCGAGCACCCCGGACGCCACAGCATCAATCGCCCAGCCGGGCAGGGCGGCATTGTACTTGTTACCTTGGTCTATCGGCGCATGCAGACTGCAGAAGTCATACATCACGCCGCTGTAGATTCTCGGCACCGCCCCGCAATAGGATTTGTTCGATCTCAAATCGTCCACGGCGACCTGGTCGTCGCGCATGACCGTTTGCACTGTCCCGCAACCACTCAACACCAATGCGCTCAGCATCATTGCCTGAACCTTCATACCGCCAATCCTTCGTCGGAAAAACCTCAATCTACGTCAAACGTGTTGAAAAAGCACTTAGGCCATCGGTGGCAAACGGCGCTTGACCGGCGTCTTCTTGACGATCGCAGTATTGGTTTCCGCAAGGGTATTGAGGCGGTCGAGCAGGGTGTCCAGTTGTTCCATCGAGCGCACATGCAGGCGAGCGATGAAGCAGTCCTCGCCGGTGACCTTGTCGCACTCGGTGAACTCGGGAATCGCCAGAATCTGCCGCTCCACCTCCTGCAGTTGTCCCGGCAGCGGCCGAACCCGGACGATTGCCTGCAACTGATAGCCAAAAAACTTCGGATCGATTTCCACGGTGTAGCCCCTGAGCACACCGCGTTCCTCCAGCCGGCGCAAGCGTTCGCCCACACTCGGCGACGACAAGCCGCTGATCTGCGCCAGCGCCTTGAGCGAACGCCGCGAATCCTCCATCAATGCGCCGATGAGGATCTGGTCAATATCGTCAGTCATAAAAATCTCCAGTATTAGGTGATTGACGAAAACCACCCGCGATAAAAAAGGCAGATAGCGAGTTTAGCCTGCTTTTTGCTCTGGAGCGCCGCCGGGACGCCTTGGCATACTTTGTTCAATTGTTGAGGAGATTGATGATGGACAAGACCCTGCGGCGCGGCTCATTCGAAATGACTGCCGCCATGCTCATATCCGGGACGATCGGCTGGTTCGTGCTGGTATCCGGCCAGCCGGTGCTGGACGTGGTGTTCTGGCGCTGCGTGTTCGGCGCCGGCACCTTGCTGTTGATCTGCGCGGTATTCGGTTTCCTGCGCCCGGGCATTCTGACCCGTACCACCTTCCTGCTCGCGGTGCTCAGCGGGCTGGCGATTGTCGGTAACTGGGTGTTGTTGTTTGCCTCCTATTCAAGGGCTTCGATTGCCATCGGCACGGCGGTGTACAACGTGCAGCCGTTCATGCTGGTCGGTTTGGCGGCGCTGTTTCTCGGCGAGAAAATCACCTTGCAAAAGCTGTTCTGGCTGGCGATTTCGTTCATGGGCATGTTGGCGATTGTCAGTGCCCATGGTACCCAGAGTGAAAGCGGCAATGACTATCTGATGGGCATTGCGCTGGCCTTGGGTGCGGCGTTTCTCTATGCGATTGCCGCGTTGATCATCAAGCGCCTGACCGGCACGCCACCGCATTTGATCGCGCTGATTCAGGTCTGCACCGGGGTTCTGTTGCTGGCGCCATTTGCGCATTTCAGCGCATTGCCGCAAGCGCCGAGTGCCTGGGCCAGCCTGGTCACATTGGGCATCGTTCACACCGGTCTGATGTATGTGCTGCTGTATGGCGCCATCCAGAAATTGCCGACCGCATTGACCGGCGCGCTGTCGTTTATCTACCCGATTGCGGCGATCTTCGTCGACTGGTTCGCGTTCGGTCATCGTCTGGAAATTCTGCAATGGCTCGGCGTGGCGGCGATTCTGTTGGCCGCCGCCGGTATGCAACAAGGCTGGGGCCTGAAGTCCCGGCGGCTGGCTGCGCAGTAACCCTCAGATGTTCCAGCGCGGTGCGGTTTTCGCCAGGCGCTGGCGCATCTCGGCAACGTTCGCCGCCAGTTGCCGGGTCAACAAACGATAGCCATCCAGCGCGCTGTAAACCGGCGCGTCGAGGTTTGCCTCCGGTAACTCCACCGGCCTGTCCAGACGCTGCGATGCGCCGGTTTTCAACGCCCGGGCCATGCCGATCAGTTGCACGCGAATCTGCCGATGCTCGGTTTTCAACGCTGATTGCAGGTGAGCCATGGCCTCTGGGTCATTGGCATCCGGTCGCGTGTTGCCGAGAATTTCCAGTGTGCTGATGCACATGCGCAGGTTGCGCTGGATGGCATCAAGTTCGGTCATGGAAATCTTCACTTCCTTGGACACCGACGGCATCAGCGAGCGCAATTGCACCATCACTGCGCCGAGTCGCCCCATCAGCTTCAAATGCTCGTCAGCGCTGACGGGTTGGCCGCCGATGATTCGCCCATACACCGTGGCGCAGTCGCGCAGGGCATCGGCAAGGTTGTAGCGCCACGAATACACCGCGTAAAGCGGCAGGGCGAACGAGAAGGCCAGCGCCAGCGCAATACCAATCAAGATATCGACCCCGCGCCATAAGCCATCGGTGATCGGGTTGTCGCCATGCCCGGCGACAATGAACACGGTGATCGCTGAGAGCAGGGCCGTATAACCCCCCTTGCCAATCGCGTGATAAGAGAAGAACCCACAGACCACCGCCATCGCAAAATACGTCAGCCACGGCATGCCGAGCCACGCCTGTTGCGCCACCAGCAGCAAACCGACGCCAGCACCGATCAACGTGCCGGTGGCGCGTTCGGCGGCTTTTTTGCCGATGTTGCCGTGGTGCTGTAAACCACCGATCACCACCAGCATGGTCACCGAGGCCCATTCACCGTGGGGCAGATTGATGCCGGTGGTCAGCAGGATCGTCGCCAGCAAGCCGAGGGCAACGCGCACCGCATGGATCAGCCGCGCTTGCCGGTAACGTCGATAAGGATCAAGCAACGGACGCAGGACACGGCGCAGCAAGGGCGGAAGTCGATGGGTGCTGTAAGTACTCAGTGCGGGCCTCTCGTGATTGGGTTTCAGGTCAATGGAAAGGAAAAATGTAATTCATCCATGCTGCCATACGCAGGAGGATTTTGCGCATCGTGCCAATGTGATGGAAGTGCTGACTGTACAACGCGGCCTGCCCGTAAGCACCGCCCGGCATCATCTTGCTGTATTGAGCGAAGGCCGGATCGGTGATTTCGATGATCACCGGCACACGCCCGGCCGGCGGCGAATCGGTGTAGCCGATCAGCGTGCCGGAGGGTTGCACCTGACCTTCGGCAATCACCCCGATGACGTTTTTTACCCGGCCGGCGAACACCTTGCCGGGAATGCCATCGAACGCGACTTCTGCTTCATCGCCGACGGTCAGGCGCAGCAGGCTGTTCTGGCGCATCCACGCGGCAAAGTATTGGCCCTCTTCTGGAATGAACACCATCGACGGACGCAGCGGCAACTTGCTCGCCATCATTCCCGGCCGTAGCGAAACATGGGTGACGAAGCCTTTGCTTGGCGCGCGAACGGTGGTGTTGTCCAGCTCGAACTGAGCGTTGTCGAGTTGCGCCTGCAGATCGTCGGTGCGGGCGATGGCGGCGTCCAGTTCACGCTGGGTACCGAAGTTGCGCCGGATCAATTCGGTGATGCGGTAGCGATCACCCTTGGCGGCGATCAGTTGCGCCTTAAGCGACTTCACCCGGTTTTCAAACGGTGTGGGGTCGATGCGAAACAACACATCGCCTTTTTCCAGCGGTTCGTTCCCCTTCACCGGCACGTCGATCACCTGGCCGCTGACGATGGGGATGACCGGCACGGAAACGAAGTAAGTGCGCGCCACCTCGGAGTAGGGGTGGTTGTAGTTCATGGTGAAAATCAAGGCGCCGATCATCAGGATGCCGCCCAGTACGGCGGTGGGCACCGTCCATTTGTTCAGCGGGATACGGAAGATCTTGAACACTGCGACGCAGATCGCGGCATAAGTCAGGATAAGGAGCAAATCCATGGTGTTCAGCCCTCCCCGTTGTGGGGAGCAGTGGCATTCAGCGCTTCGAGTCGCTCGAGGCGTCCTTGCAGTTCGACCACCTGTTGCTCCAGGCGAACGACATGGTTTTGCACGGATTTACCGTCACCGAAGCCCCAGCCGCGATCTTCTCGATAGGCCATCGCCCAGATCCACAGGAAAGGCCAGAGCGCATGCAGTGTGAACAGACTGACCCAGCCAGTGGCATGGATTGCATCCTGATGCGGATGGTTTCGATGGACGGCAATTTCATAGGGAATGTCGTGCAACACGATGATCCCGTAAAACAGCACGAGCCCGGCAAACACCAAAACCCCTAGCGCAAAGTAATCCAGCATGGTCAAGCTCCCGGCATCCAGCACAGTGCTGGGATCAGTGTAGACACTGATTTGCCGGGCGCTTGGCGACTTTGGATCAGAGCCGCATGCGGTCGCCTTCTTGCTTATTCACGATCCGCGTGACAGCGGATCAGAAGATGTAATCGGTGGTCAGGAAGCTCGAATCACGCCCGCGAATGATCTCGCTGATCAGATCCTTGTTGCTGTCCTGGAACTTGGTCGCCACCAGCGTACGGATCGAGAACACCCGTAATGCATCGTGTACCGAGAGCGTACCTTCCGCCGAGTTCTTGCGACCATTGAACGGGTAAGTGTCCGGGCCGCGCTGGCACTGCGCGTTGAGGTTGATCCGCCCGACCTGGTTGGCAAAGGTGTCGACCAGACGACCGACCGCCACCGGGTTGGTGCCGAAGATGCTCAGTTGCTGGCCGAAGTCCGACTCCAGCACGTAATCGATCACGGTATCGAGGTGACGGTACGGCACGATCGGCACCACCGGGCCGAACTGCTCCTCCTGATAGACGCGCATCTGCGGGTTCACCGGGTACAGCACTGCCGGGTAGAAGAACGATTCGCGCGATTCGCCGCCATTGGGGTTGACCACTTCGGCGCCTTTACTGCGCGCATCCGCCACCAGGCCGTGCAGATAATCGACCTTGCCCGACTCCGGCAGCGGCGTCAGCGACACGCCGCTGTCCCACGGCATGCCCGGCTTCAGTGTGGCCAGTTTGGCGTTGAATTTCTCGATAAAGCTGTCGACCACGTCTTCGTGGACAAAGAGGATTTTCAGTGCGGTGCAGCGCTGGCCGTTGAACGACAGCGAACCGGTGACAGCCTCGCTGACGGCATTGTCGAGATCGACTTCCGGCAAGACGATGCCCGGATTTTTCGCATCCAGGCCCAGCGCCGCGCGCAAACGGTGTGGTTTTGGGTGGAGTTTTTTCAGGTCGCTGGCGGCTTTGTTGGTGCCGATGAAGGCGAAGATGTCGATCTTGCCGCTGGCCATCAGCGCGCTGACGGTTTCGCGGCCGCTGCCGTAGATGACGTTGATAACGCCGGTGGGGAAGCTGTCGCGGAACGCTTCGAGCAGCGGACGGATCAGCAGCACGCCGAGCTTGGCCGGTTTGAACACCACGGTGTTGCCCATGATCAGCGCCGGAATCAGCGTAGTGAAGGTTTCGTTCAGCGGATAGTTGTAAGGGCCCATGCACAGGGCGACGCCGAGCGGTACGCGGCGGATCTGCCCGAGGGTGTCCTGTTCCAGCTCGAAACGGCTGGAACGGCGGTCGAGTTCCTTGAGCGCATTGATGGTGTCGACGATGTAGTCGCAGGTGCGGTCGAACTCTTTTTCCGAGTCCTTGAGGTTCTTGCCGATTTCCCACATCAGCAGCTTCACCACTGCGTCACGTTGCTGACGCATGCGGCCGAGGAAGGCTTCGACGTGCTGGATGCGTTCGGCCACGCGCATGGTCGGCCACAGGCCCTGGCCCCGGTCATAGGCACGCACGGCGGCGTCGAGGGCAGTGAGCGCGGTGTCGGCGTCGAGCAATGGCGTGCTGCCGAGGATGACTTGTTCGTCGCCGTTGTCGCCCTTCAGATAAACCGGACTGCGCACCGTGGCGAGCGGGCCGTCCCAGCGGCGCAACTGGCCGTCGACCAGGTATTCGCGTTGCTCGACCTGAGCGTCGAGGCGGTATTTTTCCGGGATGTCGCCGACAGAAGGGAACAGGTTGCCAAGGATGTTTGCTGTGGTCATGTCGCTACCCCGTGTTGATGTCCGTATGCAGATCAAAAAGCCTTCACAGGTTATACGCCTGAATGCGCCGGAATTTAAACCCGCAAATGTCACCCGAATGTCACGCAAAGGCGCACAGCAGAGCGGACTGGCTTGATGATCGTTCCCACGCTCTGCGTGGGAACGAGCATCGGGGGGGGAGAGCTGGCCCCGTTTGCCCCCCTCACTGTCCGGCAATGCCCTCAACCCGTTGCAGCCGCTGCCTTAAGGTGTGAACACAACAATAAGCGAGGCCGTTATGCGGGCAATCCGACTCACTCTAATACTGGCGTTGGTCATGGCTCTGCCTGGCTGCGGCGAAGACCCGAAGCCCTCAGTCACCAGCAACGCCATCCCCAAAGACCCGGCACTGGCGCAGATCTACGCCAACAGCTGCCAGCTCTGCCACGCCAATCCCGCCGCCAACGCACCACTCACCGGTGATCGCAAAGCCTGGGAGCCGCGCATCCAGCAGGGCACCGACACGCTGCTCGATCACGCCATCAACGGCTATAACGGCATGCCGCCGATGGGCCAGTGCGTCGAGTGCTCGGAAGAACAATTCCTGCAATTGATCGGCTTCATGGCCGACCAGCCGCTCCCACAATAAGGTGCCCGGCATGACGATGGATCTGACACGGCGTCAGTTGTTGCAACGGGCAAGCATCGTCGGCGCGTTCAGTGCGTTGGCGAGTCATCCGGCGTTGGGTCAATTGCTGCGCGCGCCACGGCTGATTCCGTGGCGCAACTGGTCGGGCGGGCAGAGTTGCCTGCCGGCGGCGCGACTGGCGCCAAAGAATCTCGATGAACTGACAGCCGTCATCAAACAGGCACAGGGCAAGATTCGCCCGGTCGGCTCGGCGCATTCTTTTAGTGCATTGGTGCCCACCGACGGCACGCTGTTGTCGCTGAGCTATTTCAACGGTCTGCTTGATCACGATGCGAACACCCTGCAAGCCGAGTTTGCCGCCGGCACACCGATGTCACGCATGGGCGTACCGCTGAAAGACATCGGCCAGGCCCTGCAAAACATGGCTGACATCGATTACCAGACCCTTGCTGGAGCCATTGCCACTTCGACCCACGGCACCGGTAAGAACTTCCAGTCCTACTCGGCGCATGTCTGCGGCCTGCAATTGGTCACGGCCAATGGCGAGGTGCTGGACTGCGACAGCCAGCGCCATCCCGAGGTGTTCAACGCCGCCCGCGTCTCCCTCGGTGCGCTCGGTGTCGCCACGAAAATTCGCCTGCAAAACCGCCCGGCATACCGCTTGCGCGAACGCCAATGGATCGCCAAGACCGAAGAGTTGCTCGAGGACCTCGAAAAGAACACAAGTGAAAACCAACACTGGGAAATGCTCGTCGTCACGCATTCCGACTACGCCTTGTCCATCGCCCTCAACGAAACCGACGACCCGGCGACGCCGCCGATCAGCCCGGAAGAAGAGGGCGGCAACGCGTTCGTCACCCTGATCGAGAAGATCGACAAGTACGGCAGCGACTTCCCCGACCTGCGCCGCACGCTGCTCAACAGCCTGCGGCATCTGGCCAGTTTCGATGATCGCGTCGGCGACTCGTTCGACATTTACGCCAATGTGCGAACGGTGCGGTTCAACGAAATGGAATACTCGGTGCCCGCCGAACACGGCCCGGCGTGCCTGCGTGAGATTCTCAAGCTGATTCAGGATAAGGATCTGCGCACCTGGTTTCCCATCGAGTACCGCTACGTCAAGGCTGACGACATTCCGCTGAGTATGTTCGAGGGCCGCGACAGCTGTTCGATCTCGGTACACCAGCATTATCAGATGGATCATCACAACTTCTTCGCGGCGGTCGAACCGATTTTCTGGAAGTACAACGGCCGGCCACACTGGGGCAAGTTGCACACGCTCAACGCGAAGAACCTGCAACCGCTGTATCCGCGCTGGCGCGAGTTTGTCGACGTGCGTCAGGCGCTTGATCCGAGCGGACGCTTTCTCAATGCGCATCTGGCGTCGATATTGGGGGTGAGCTGATGGCCATTGATCGGCGCAAATTTCTGCTCGGTACGTTGGGTGTCGGTGCTCTGTTGGTCGGTGTCGGCGCGTGGTTGCGCCCGGGCGATCGCGGCGCGCCGTACAGCGAATACTTCCGGGCGCTGAACCAGGAATTGAAGGAAAAGGGGCCTATGCGCCCGGTGCTGCTGATCGACCTGGATCGGCTCGATCACAACATTGATGTGGTGATGCAGTCGGTCAAGCGCGGCGGCAAACAATTGCGTCTGGTGGAGAAGTCGCTGCCAGCACCGGGACTTTTGAGCTACATCGCACAGCGTGCCGGAACGCAGAGGCTGATGTCGTTTCATCAGCCGTTTCTCAATCACGATGCGCAGGTTTTTCCAAAGTCCGACATCCTGCTCGGCAAGCCATTGCCGGTGCGTTCGACAGAGCTGTTCTACCAAACCCACAAAGGTCCGTTCGATCCCGAAAAGCAACTGCAATGGCTGCTCGACGGGCCGGAGCGTTTGCAGCAATACCTTGCGCTGGCGCAGGGTTTGGGCACGCGGATGCGCATCAACATCGAACTGGACGTCGGTCTGCATCGTGGCGGGGTCAGTGATGTGAATGTCGTTGGGCAGATGCTCACGCTGATCAGCGCCAACCCGCAGCATCTGGAATTTGCCGGGTTCATGGGTTACGACCCGTTCGTGGGCATGGGCGTGCCGGGGATTCTCGGCTCACCGGAGGAACTGTTCGCCAAGGTCATGGTGATTTATCAGCGTTGCGTCGATTTCACCCGGCAGCATTTTCCCGCGTTGTGGCATGACGGTTTGTGCCTGAACACTGCTGGCAGCCCCAGTTACCGCATTCACGAAAACGAGAAACTGAGTACCGAGGTTTCCGTGGGCACGGCGATGCTCAAACCGACGCACTACGATTTGCCGTCGCTGACCGAGCATGTGCCCGCGACTTACATCGCCACGCCTGTTTTAAAGAGCACCGGTGCGGTGAATATTCCGGCGCTGGATGACAAGTCGAAGATGTTTTCGTGGTGGGACCAGAATCAGCGCCAGACCTATTTCATCTACGGCGGTAACTGGATGGCCGAGTTCGAATCTCCCCAGGGTTTACAGAGCAACAGCGTCTACGGACGCAGCTCCAATCAAGAGATGGTCAATGGCTCCAACGCCGTCGGCCTGACGATAGAAGATCAAGTCTTCCTGCGCCCGACGCAGACTGAAGCAGTGCTGTTGCAGTTTGGGGATTTGTTGGCGGTGCGGGGTGGCAGGATTGTCGAGGTTTGGGCAGTTTATTCATGAATTAATTCTTTTCTGCATATAGACGGTTTCTGATTTGTCAACTGTCAGGTTTGACAGTGGACAACTTGTCACGCCTAGGGATATTAATAAATTCGACAGTGTGATCTTAAATAAAATTGCGCTGTAAAAAATACTTTGTCGAATGAGGTGAAGAACGATGAGCAGCGATTACAAAAAACTTGTTAAAACCAAGTCAACAGCTACGGGTAAATTTGAAGTAGAAGTGGAAGGGTACGGCAAGATCGAACAGCTTGATATCTATCTTTCGGAACAGGGTGACGGTTTTGAGGTTGGGGTCAGAGACGATCCTCCGGGAAACATGCCGCCGACAAGGTTCCTTTTTATAGAGTTCCCCAATAAAACGGCCATCGCGAAATACGATGTCAAAGAACTGAAACGTTTTGCATACCATGATTATTCCGAATGGCATAGTTATGAGTTCGTCCCCGAAAGTGGTTCTGTCAAAGTAAAGTATCAGGACTCACCCCGGCAAGCCTCGGGCGAGATTGATGTCAAGGGGCGTTTAGTCGGCAGTCCACCCCCGCAGGGTCCTGTAAATGTCAGGATTTTCGGAACGTTTGATTTGAAAGAACTATAGTCCTGTCGTCGAAGACAGTCGTTTTAAAAGTTCTGACGAGTTAAGCAGGGTGGTAGCGCCATACTGGACAGTCGTCGTAAGTGCAGATGGCGCTGCATTAAATTATTTTGCTTTTGAAAGTGATAGTTTAATTTGGAAATGAAATTGAGCAGCGGTTATTGCTGATCGCACCTTACAGGGCCTGCCAGTTAGATGGCAACGGACACACCGCCTTCGCGAGCAGGCTCGCTCCCACATTTTTTTATGTATGCCTGAAAACACCCGCCTGCCCACCCCCGGTAATGAAGCTTTTATGACAAAAGTTCGGTAGCACATCGCCAGTCCGGTCATGCCTATGTAACGCGCTTGAGGGGCCCAATGGGGCGCTTTTCACAAGCCGAGGCGGGACGCCGGGAGTGAGGCAATGGGGACTATGGAACGCTACTCGAAAGTGGGCATGCAGGAACTCGATCAACGCCTGTCGAAGATCGTCGAGGCCGCGCGCAAGAAGCCGGTTTCGGTGTATCGCTACGGCGCGCCGTGGGTCTGGATCGTCTCGCAGGATGACTGGCAGGGCGCCTTGAAAGAGGTCTCCAGCTACATTCCGCCGGGCCATTCGCTGGTGTTGCTGCGCCCGCAGATCGACGACTTGTTCGAGGCCCACCGCGAACTCCTGCACGACCTCAATGCCGAGCCGGGCATGTTGATTCCCGCGCAAACGGTGATGCACATCCTGCTCCTGCAACTGCTGTATTCGGTGCCCAGCGAACAGCAACTGTATGAACAGCTCAATTACAACCTGCTGTTCCGCTGGTTCGTTGGCCTGGGCCTGAACCAGAAAGTCTGGAGCTTCAACGCCCTCAGTCGCGACATCGCCACGTTGCTCAACGAGCCCCGTGCGGTGCTGCTCATTCAAAAAATCATCGGCGAAGTGTTCTGCGGCGCGTTGCTGCAAATGCCCGAGTTCTCCTTGAACTTCGCGCTTTTGCACACGTGGCTGGGCAAACACGCCTGCGCCTCGACAGCCAGCAATTGACGCCATACACGCGGCGTTCGAAACGCCAACAGGTCATCGCGAATTCAGGGGGTAGTGTGGAACCGATTTTCAAGTCACGGCTGGCGCTGTGGGGCTGGCTGCTGGTGACGGCGGGCGTGCAGCCGGCATTGGCCGAAGAGGCTGCCAGCAACGCAGCAGCCCAGCGTCTGGTCGACGTCAACGAATACTTCGTTCGCGGCAACACCGTGCTCGATGCACGCGCGATTGAAGAGGCGGTGTACCCGTTTCTCGGCCCGCAAAAAGCCCTCACGGATATCGAAGGTGCTCGGGACGCATTGCAGAAGGCTTATCAGGAGCGCGGTTATCAATCGGTGTTCGTCGAGTTGCCGGAACAAGCCGTCGCCGACGGCATCGTCTACCTGCAAGTCAGCGAAACCAAGGTCGGCCGGGTGCGTGTGGTCGGCGCCAAACACTATTCGCCGCTGGACATCCGCGACGACGTCCCGGCGCTCAAAGAAGGCGAGGTGCCTGACTTCGCCAAGGTCCAGGGCGAACTGGCGCAGCTCAACAAAACCCCGGGCCGGCAAGTGATGCCGCTGGTGCGCGAAGGTCAGCGCCCCGGCACCATGGACGTCGATTTGCAGGTCGAAGACCAGAACCCGTGGACCGCCAGTGTTGGCCTCAACAACGATTACAGCGCCGACACCGAAAAGCTGCGCACCGTCACCAGCCTCGGCTACAACAACCTCTGGCAACTCGGCCATAGCGTCAACCTGACGTTCTTCACTGCGCCGCAGGAAACCGACAACGCCAAGGTCTGGTCGGGTTCCTACACCGCGCCGCTGACCGATCGCTGGAGCGTGCAGTTCTCCGGTTACCAGTCCGACAGCAACGTCGCCACCATCGGCGGCAGCAACGTGCTCGGCAAGGGCCACTCCTATGGCGTCTCGGCGATCTACACGCTGCCCTCCAGCGGCAACTGGTCGAATTCGCTGTCCGCCGGCATCGACTTCAAGGACTTCGACGAACGCCTGACCCTGTCCGGCGAGAGCGACAAAGTCCCTTTGCAATACGCACCGTTCACCTTCGCCTACAACGGCTATCGCTACAGCGAAAAAAGCCAGCTCGGCCTGGGTCTGAGTCTGGTTGCCGCGACCCGCAGCATTTTCGGCTACGGCAGTTCCGACGAAGATTTCGACTACAAACGCTACCGCGCCAAACCGAGTTTCGCCGTGCTCAAGGGCGACACGAATTACACCTGGACCTTCGACAGCGACTGGCAGAGCGCAAGCAAAGCCGCTTTCCAGTTGGCGTCCGGGCCACTGGTTTCCAATGAGCAATTCTCCGCCGGCGGCGCGACTTCGGTGCGCGGCTATCTGGCCGCCGAACGCACCGCTGATGACGGCTTGCTGCTCAGCCAGGAACTGCGCACGCCATCGCTGGCCAAGTACGCCGGTACATGGATGCAGGACTGGCGCTTCTACGCCTTTGCCGAAGGCGCACAACTTTACCTGCGCGACGAACTGCCGGACCAGGACGCCAATTACGCCTTGGCCAGCGTCGGCCTCGGCACCCGCGCCAGCCTGAGCAAATGGCTGTCCGGCAGCCTCGACTGGGGCTACCCGCTACTCGAAGGGCCGAACACCTCGAAACAGGAATCGCGCCTGCACTTCAACCTTCAAGCCACTTTCTGACAAGGAGCACGTTCATGCAGCGCCTCATTCTTTCGTTGTTTATCTGCCTGGGCTTCGTGCTCCCGGCCACGGCTCAGGCCTGGTGGCAGGACGACTGGCACTACCGCAAACAGATCGCCGTCGACACCACGCCACAAGGTGCAGCGATCAATCAGGCCCTCGGCCGCACCGCGCTGCTGGTGCGCCTGCACACCGGCAACTTCGCCTTCGACGGCGTGAAAGAGGACGGCTCGGACCTGCGCTTCGTCGCCGCCGACGACAAGACCGTGCTCAACCACCAGATCGAAAGCTTCGACGCGCTGATGGGCATGGCGCTGATCTGGGTTGATGTGCCGAATGTCGAGGGCGCTCAGCGCCAGGACATCTGGATGTATTACGGCAATCAGAAGGCGCCGGCGACCGGCAACGGCCAACTGACGTTTGATCCGAATTACACCGCGCTGTATCACTTCGATGGCGCCACCGGCACCCCGGCCAAAGACACCACGGCCTACGGCAACACCGCGCAAAGCGCCACCGGCGCGGCGATTGACGGCGTAGTCGGGCGCGCCTTGCAGTTCAGCGGTCAGCCGCTGTTGCTGCCGGCCAGTCCTTCGCTGCAACACAACGCTGGCAGTGCGTTCACCTTCAGTGCCTGGCTGCGTCTGGATCAGGCCAATGGCGAGCAACTGATTCTCGCCCGTCGCGAAGGCGCCTACAGCCTGCTGATCGGTGCAAACCAAGGCGTGCCGTTCGTGGAAATCGACGGCCAACGTGCCGTCGCCACGCAAGCGCTGAATCCAGGCCAATGGCAACACGTCGCGCTGACCGCCGAAGGCGCCAAAGTGACCCTGTACATCAATGGCCGCGAAGGCGCGACGCTGGCCCAGGCGATGCCGGCCTTCAACTCGGTCATGGCCATCGGCGCTGACGTGCACGAAGGTCCGTTCCAGCCGTTCGTGGGTGCTATCGATGAATTGCGCCTGTCGAAGGTTTCACGCCCGGCAGCGCTGTTGCTGGCCGACGCGACTTCGCAAGGTGCCGAGTCGAAACTGGTGGCTTACGGTGTCGACGAAGAACAGTCCGGTTTCGGTTTCGGCAGCCTCGGTTTCCTGCTCAACGCGGTGCCGATCGACGCCTGGGTGATCATCGCCGTGCTGGTGCTGATGATGCTCCAGTCGTGGATCATCATGCTGCGCAAGAACCGCAGCCTCAGCCGCGTCACTGCCGCCAACGAAGACTTCCGCGTGCAGTTCGCCAAGGTCGGCACGCGTCTGGAGATGTTCGCCGACGACGCGCAACTCGCCCAACGCCTGCAGCATTCTTCGCTATGGCGCCTGTACCTGGTGGCGGTCAAAGAGATCCGCACCCGTCGCGAGCAGGGCGCCGATACCTCGTCGGTGTCAGCGGCCACCATCGAAGCCATCCGCTGCTCCATGGACGGTGTGCGTACCCGCGAAAACCAGCAATTGAGTTCGAAACTCTCGACCCTGTCCAACGCCATCGCCGGCGGCCCGTACATCGGCCTGCTCGGCACCGTGCTGGGGATCATGGTGGTGTTCCTCGGCACGGCGATGGCCGGCGACGTCAACATCAACGCCATCGCTCCCGGTATGGCTGCTGCTTTGCTCGCCACCGCCATGGGCCTGTTCGTCGCGATCCCGGCGTTGTTTGGCTACAACCGCCTGATCACCCGCAACAAAGAAGTCAGCGCCGACATGCGCGTGTTCGTCGACGAGTTCATCACCCGTCTGGCGGAGATGCACGGCGAGAGCCAGTTCAGTGAAGCGTCGCATCGCGGCCATCACGCCAACCACTCCGTACCGGCCTGAGGAGCACCGACATGGCTTCTGTAAATGCCTCCCACGACGATGATGACGATGCCGCGGTGGACAGCATCAACATCACGCCCCTGGTCGACGTGCTGATGGTGGTGCTGGTGATGTTCATCCTCACCGCCACCGCGCAGGTTTCCGGAATCCAGATCAACCTGCCCAAGGCCAGCGCTTCGGTGTCGCTGTCCGAGGCCAAGACCAAGGCGATCTCGGTCAACGACGGCGGCCAGGTGTTCCTCGATGCTTATCCGGTGACCCTGGCCGAACTGGAAGAACGCTTGCGCATCGAGAAAGCGCAGAGCCCGGATTTCCCGGTAATCGTGCGCGGCGACGCGACCGTGCAATACCAGAAAGTCATCGAAGTGCTGGATCTGTTGCGCCGGCTCGAACTGTCCCAGGTCGGTCTTGTGACCGGCAAACCGAGTCAGGGCTGAGTCATGACCGCACAACTCCCGATCGAGCCGCTGCCGGTAAAAAAACCAGCGCTGCGTTATGCGAAGTGGGGCGCTGGCTTGCTGATCGGCGCGCTCGCCGCGTGGTTTCTGTGGCAGTGGGCCAACGACATGAGCGGCATCCGCCGCGAAGCGCCGAAGGTGCCGACGATCATTCCGTTGCCACCGCCGCCACCACCACCGCCGGAGAAACCGCCGGAACCGGAAACCCCGGTGGAAGAGAAAGTCGTCGAGCCCGAGCCAACGCCGGAACCGGAAGAGGTCAAGCCTGAGGAAGAGGCGCCGCCATCGCCGGCGGACGATCTGGCCAACCCAATGCAAATGGACGGCGATGCGCAGTCCGGCAACGACGCATTCAACATCGGCGCGGGCAAGGGCGGCGGCATGGCCGGTAACGGCGGCGGGCGCTTGGGCACGGGGACGTACAGCCAGTTTCTGGCGTTCACCTTCCAGCGCTTGCTGCGCGAGAACCCCGAGCTGCGCAACCTCGCGTTCTCGCTGCAGGCCGATGTCTGGCTGAGCAGCGTTGGCGAGATCACCCGGGTCGAGCTGATCAAGTCCAGCGGTAACCCCGAAATTGATACGCAAGTGCTGGCCGCGTTACGCGGTGCGCCGGCCCTCAGCGAACGGCCACCGGCCTCCATCACCTTGCCTGTGCGCCTGTCCCTGCAAGGGCGGCGTCCGGGTTAATTCACTTATTTACGCTTTGCCAAAAGGAGTTGTGTGCAGATGATTTCCAACGTGAATCGATTGTCCCTGGCGGTCGGCATGGTCATTGCGACCCTGGTCGGTCAGGCCGTGGCAGCGCCTGCGCCCTCGGAGAACGCCACGATCAATCTGATCCGCTTGCTGGTCGAGCAGGGCATTCTGAAACAGGACAAGGCTGATGCGCTGATCGCTCAGGCGCAGAACGAAGCGGCGCAGGCCAAACAGGCCGCCGCATCAACCGCAGTCGCGGCCGGGCCGGTCGCTGCGCCGGGTGACGTGCGTGTGCAATACGTGCCGGCCGCGGTGCGCGACCAGATCCGCGACCAGGTCAAAGCCGAAGTCATGGCCACCGCCAAACAGGAAAACTGGGCCGCGCCCAACAGCTTCCCGGAATGGGCGGCGCGCATCAGTTTCGACGGCGACATTCGTCTGCGTGACGAATCGCGCTACTACTCGGACAGCAACAGCAACGAGATCGTCGACTTTGCCAAGCTCAACAACAACGGCCCGTACGACGTAAACCCGAACAGCAGCACCAATTTGCCGCCGCTGCTCAACACCCGCGAAGACCGCACCAACCAGTTCCGCATCCGTGCGCGACTGGGCATGAAAGCGGAGATCTCGCCGCAATGGACTGCCGGCATTCGCATCGGCACCGGCTCGGACAACAACCCGGTATCGACCACGCAAAGCCTCGGCGGCGGCTTCGCCAAAAAGGACATCTGGCTCGATCAGGGTTACCTGAACTGGAAGCCTACGGATGAATTGACCCTGACCGGCGGGCGCTTCGCCAATCCGTTCATGTCCACCGACATGCTCTATTCCAACGACTTGAACTTCGACGGCGTGGCGGCGATTTTCGACCACAAACTCAATCGCGATTGGGGCGTGTTCGGCACCGTCGGCGCGTTCCCGGTGGATTACACCAACGACACCGCCAGCAGCAACGGCTTCGACAAGGAAGAGAGCGACAACAAGTGGCTGTACGGTGCGCAGATCGGCGCCAAGTGGGCGATCAACAGCAACAACCGTTTGAAAGGCGCACTGGCGTACTACCGCTTCGACGACATTCAAGGCCAGCGTTCCAGCCCTTGCGAACCGTGGGCCGGCGCGCCAGGTTGCGACAGCGATGGCAGTCGCGCAGCGTTCATGCAAAAGGGCAACAGCGTGTTCCTGCTGCGCGACATCACGCCGAACCCGCTCAACCCGACGACCACGCCGCAGCCTCAGTTTGTTGGCCTTGCTTCGGAATTCAATCTGCTCGATCTGAACGTGGTGTGGGATGCCGACCTGCCAGAAGATTTCAAACTGCGCAGCCAGGGCAACTACATCCACAACCTCGCGTACGACGAAGGCGACATGCGCAAGCGTTCGGCCGGGCAGATCGTCAACAACCTCGACAGCAACGGCGACATCGAAAGCGGCGCCAACGCGTGGATGGTGCAATTCACCCTCGGCAGCGCCCTTGACCTGAAAAAGCAGGGCGACTGGAACATGTTCGCTGGCTACAAATACATCCAGCCGGATGCCTTGCCTGATGGCTTCAACGACTCGTCGTTCCACCTCGGCGGCACCAACGCCAAGGGTTATTTCATCGGCGGCAACTACGGACTGGCGAAGAACGTTTACGCCACCGGTCGCTGGATGAGCACCGAAGCGGTGTACGGCGCGCCGTTCGACATCGACGTCTTGCAGCTTGAGATCAACACGCGCTTCTAAGGCGCCGGGAGAGGGTGATGAAAATCCGCTTTTTATGGCTGGGGCTCGGCATGTTGATTGCCACCGGGGCGAATGCCGAAGGCATGGAAGAACGCCTGCGCACGCAATTGCGCAGCACCACGCAACAGTTGCAGGCCCTGCAAAGTCAGCAGGCCCAGGCCAGCGCCGCGCAACTGGCGGCGCAAAGCGAAGCCAAGGCTGCGCAGGCGCAAATCAAGCAATTGAGCGCTGAACTGGCCAAGGCCAAAGGCCTCGCCGAGCAATTGGCCGGGCAGCAACAGAGCCTGCACAGCCAGGCGCAGGCGCAAGTGGCGGCCAGCGCCGAGCAGACCGGCAAGTTCAAAAAGGCCTATGACGAGTTGCTGGTGCTGGCCCGTGCCAAAGAAGCAGAACGGTCTAAGCTTCAAGCGCAATTGGCTGAACGTGACACACAAGTGCAGCAATGTTCAGTCAAGAATCAGCAGATGTACGGCGTCGCCAAGCAGATCCTCACTGCCTACGAAAACATCGACGTGGCCGAGGTGATGAAGATCCGCCAGCCCTTCGCGGGCAGTGCCCGGGTCAAGTTCGATGAACTGGCCCAGGGGTTTGGCGACGACCTCTACAAGACTCAATTCGACGCGCCGCAAGCTGCGCTCACGCACTGACAAACAAGGAAGAAACAATGACTCAATTGATCAGCCACGTATCGCCAAAATCCCTGACCGAAGTCCTGCAAGCCGCCGGTTATCGCGTCAACGAAACCGAGCAGAACGGCATCGTCCAGTTGCTCAGCGCCAGTCAGGGTATCGGCTACGCGGTGCGTTTTGGTAATCCGGCGGTGGAGCAGGGTAGCTACGTCGATTTCACTTTCAGCTGTGCGCTGCGGGTGCAGGGTGAGTTGCCACAGGGTGTGGCCGAGCAGTGGAACGCCAGCCGTCGTTTTGCGCGGTTGTCGTTGCAGGGCGAGTTTCTGGTGATGGAAATGGATGTGGTCGTGGCGGCGGGCGTGAGCAACGATCACCTGCGCGGCAACCTGGAATTGTGGGATCGCCTGTTGCAGGAATTTATCGTTTATCTGCGTGACTTCACTCAGGCAGCGCAAGCATCCACTTCTAAAGCGGCTGTCGCCGAGCAAGAGGAAGTCGCGCTGTGAAA
This sequence comes from Pseudomonas neuropathica, assembly GCF_015461835.1. Lineage (GTDB taxonomy): Bacteria > Pseudomonadota > Gammaproteobacteria > Pseudomonadales > Pseudomonadaceae > Aquipseudomonas > Aquipseudomonas neuropathica. The sequence continues at coordinate 104,109 of NZ_JACOPX010000017.1, forward strand.
AAGCCTGCCATGGTGATCAGCGCCGCAGCGGTGGCGTTGTTGGTGGTGGCCGTGGCGCTGGTGGTGCGGCCGGGCAGTGACCCGGTCGCCGCCCAGCAATCGTCGTCCGTGACGGCGGTTGCAACGGGGCCGGCGGTGGCGCGGTTGGGTAATCAGCAGGTAACCCCTGCGGAACTACAGACGTTGCTGGCGACGGTGCCAGCGGAAACCCGCGAACAACTGCGCGGCAATCGTGAGGCGCTGGAGCGCTGGATTCGCACGCGTCTGGCCGAGAAAGCGGTGCTCGAGCAGGCCGATGCGCAGGGCTGGGCGCAGCGTCCCGAGGTTGCGCGGCAGACCCGGGCGGCGACTGAGCAGATCGTCTTCCGTGATTACTTGCGTTCGGTCAGCCAGGTGCCGGCGGATTACCCGAGTGCCGCTGAACTGCAGCAGGCTTATGACGCGGGCAAAGCCAACTGGCAGACCCCGGCGTTGTATCGGGTCAGTCAGATTTTCCTCGGCGTAAATGATCCGCAGAATCTTGAATCGGTGCGCAAGCAGGCGCTTGAATTGAGCAAAAAAGCGCAGGCGACGCCGGCAGAATTTGCTGCACTGGCGACACAATATTCGCAGGATCGCGTCACCGCTGAACGTGGTGGCGATACCGGTCTGCAACCGTTGCAGCAACTGGTGCCGGAAGTGCGTGGTGCAGTGGCGCGACTCAAGGTTGGCGCGGTTTCTGATCCCGTCCAGAGCGCCGCCGGGTTCCACGTGATCAAACTCACCGAGCAACAACCGGCGCGTCTGGCGACCCTCGACGAACTGCGCGATCAACTGACCCAGGCCCTGCGTGCGCAACGCCAGGAACAAATCGCCCAGGCGTATCTTGACGGCATGCTCACCACCGCGACGCTGAGCATCGACGGCGCTGAACTCAACAAAGTCCTCGAGGAAAAACGCTGATCCCAGTTTCACCACAAATCCCCTGTAGGAGTGAGCCTGCTCGCGATAGCGGTGTGTCAGGTTAAGAAATGTCCACTGACACACCGCTATCGCGAGCAGGCTCACTCCTACAGGGAACTGCGTTAAGACAACTACAAAGATCGACAGGGAGTCATCGATGTCATTCACCGAACCCGCAGGACGACAGGGCAACCACGATTACCACTGGCCGCACGACCACAGCGAACCGTGGCTCGCACACGCCGCGACGATTGACGCCGACGTCGCCCAATACTTCCTCGTCAGCGCCCGCTGCGGCTGCTTCATGCAAGCCGCGCGCAGCCTCAACGTGCGCTCGACCTTGCTGCGCAAACAACTGGCCCAGCTCGAACAAGAACTGCAACACACCCTGTTCAGCTTTCAGGGCAGCGCCCTAAGCCTCACCCGCGAAGGTCAACAGTTACAGGCCAAACTGATAGCGCTGGCCAACGAACGCAAACTGCCGGTGATCGAGCAACCATTGATCCGCCTCGCCGTCGCCGAATCGATCCTCCACGACATCCTCGGCCGCGACCTGATTGCACTGCTGCGGCGCAACGCCAGCGTGCGCCTGGAAATCATCGCGCTGGACAGCGAACTGTCGCTGCGTGCGGTCAGCGCCGACATCGTCCTCTGGCTCGCCCACGGCGAAACCCCACACCCCGGCCCGACCTTCGCCACCAGCGACCCGCAAGCGCTGGCGCGCCTTGACTACCTGCCACACATCGCCAAACGCTACTCCCGCGTCACCGCCCGCCCGGACACCCCCGACGACCTCGCCGACTTCATGCTCGTGCAATGGCAGCATGATCGACAGATCGACAGCTTTCGTCCGTGGAATGAGTTGGTTGAACAGCGGTTGGCCGGGGTGGTGCAGATGCAGTCTTATGAATTGATGCTGGAGATGATCCGTTGCAGCGCGTGCATAGGGTTGTTGCCGGCGTACATGAGCCGGTTTGATCGTGGTCTGATCGCACTGCCGGGGTTGTTCGAGGAACCCATGCAATTGCAGGCTTGGCTGGCGGTGAACGCCGAGTCACAGAATGTGGCCGAAGTGCTGACCCTCACGGACCTCATTCATCACACTTTCTCCGAGCGCCACGAATGGTTTCAGTCCTGACGCATTTTCCTGTGGGAGCGAGCGTGCTCGCGAAAGCGGTCTGGCCACCGGTATTGATATCAACTGATCCGCCGCCATCGCTGGCAAGCCAGCTCGCACAGGGATTTGTAATGAGTCCGGATTTTGTGAGCACCCTGGAAAACTGTAGGAGCTAACCTGCTAGCGAAACCGCCCGATCAACCGCTGCGAAACCTGAATGAAAGGGCGCAAGGTAGAATTCTCAGATCCAGCCTCAAACCCGCAACGGGATCCGCCGTCCAGTACCTTCTCATGCAGGTCTCTTCAAATATTCCAGCTTGTTGATTTTGTTCACGAAAAATCGGAGATCTCTCAGGGGGCGTCTTCGTCCAGCCAGCGTTTTCAGTCGGGGACGGTAATAATGCAAGTGCCCAAAGTTGACGGCGAAACGCAACCGCCCCACATCGACCCATCCAGGAGATACCATATGATTTGTCTTGTCGTAACACCATCGCATCCAGCAGGGTTAGGCTCGAATCCCGCATAAAAATTATGAATATCCTCGTATCCGTCATAATCGTCTATTGTGTTTGATGCGCGGAAGAACGGGTTAAATCCGGGGTTTGTTTTTGCCCATGCCAGGGCCTGTGCATGGGTCATCTGCGTTTTATTCCAAAGCACCCTGCGTCTCGGGTTGTCGACTGTAATATCGATCACCTTGGTTTGACCCACTGAATCCTGAACCGTGATCGTGGCAGTACCTGTGAGGAGTCCTCTGATGTCGCCATTACCATTGACCGTTGCAATTTCAGGCCTGGATGATGTGTAGGTGATAGGGGGTGTACCACCTGTAGCTTTTCTGACCGTCCGGGATAGAGAAGGTATTGCGCCGGTCGGTGTCCACGGTAATCCGGTGCCAGCGATCGACAGTGTTATCCAATATAATTTGATCGGGGAGACGTCCACTACGAGTTCGGGAACCCCGGTCAGTGATCTTGCTTCCGATTCTGCGCCCGAGCCGTTGGCTCTGGTATCGCCTATGACAACGGCTTTTTCTGATGTGGCTTCTAGCTGGCGAACTTCGATACCGTTGGGCAAAACTTTGGTCGACGTTAGCGTTAGTGCGACGGCAGATGTTTGCGGCTCATTGTTAGTCGTCATGTTCAAGCTCCTGCATTGTGTTTGGACAGGAACAATCAAAGCGCTTTAAAAGGATTTGCGCACCTGTCAGATCTGACAGGTGCGGGCCGAAATCCGACGGATGGTAAGGGAGTGAGGCGGTCACATGTTCTTGTCATTTAATGAGCCGGCGACTGAAAAATCGCTCTCGCAAGCGTGTTCACTCCTGCCATTTTCGCTCTCGCCAGACGGGTTGCGTGCGGTTTAGAGTGGTCAGCCAAACATCGATCCAGGAAGGATCCGCCATGCCCGATCACAACGCCGCCATTCACATCGAACGCTTCAGCGAATCGCACCTCGAGGCTGTCACTGCGCTCTACAACGAACGGGCTGTCACCCGGCAGGTGTTGCAGATGCCGTTTCAGTCCGTCGACGTCTGGCGCCAACGGCTGCTGGCGGAAAATGAACGGGTGTTGAAGCTGGTCGCGCTGCATCAGGGCCAGGTCATCGGCCATCTGGGGCTGGAAAACTATTCGCGGGTTCGTCGCAGCCACGCCGGCAGCATCGGCATGGGGGTCGCGGTCGCGTGGCAGGGCAAAGGCGTGGGGTCGAAGCTGTTGGCGGCGGCGCTGGACGTCGCCGACAACTGGATGAATCTGCACCGCGTCGAACTCTCGGTGTATGCCGATAACGAAGCGGCCATCGCGCTCTACCGCAAATTCGGTTTCGAGGACGAAGGCCTGTTTCGTGATTACGCCGTGCGCGACGGGCAATGGGTCGACACCCTGAGCATGGCCCGTCTGCGCAATCGCCCGAAACCCTGACTCAGTCGCCCAATGCGAACGCCACCGCCGACTGAGCATGCAGTTCGGTGGTGTCGAGCAGGGGCAGGGCGCTGTGTTCGGGTTTGATCAACATGCCGATTTCCGTGCAGCCGAGAATGATCGCCTGCGCGCCGCGTGCGGTGAGGGATTCGATCACCCGCTGATAGATTTTTCGCGACTGATCGCTGATCACGCCGACACAGAGTTCGTCGTAGATGATCCGGTGCACGTCCTTGCGCTCGGCTTCGTCCGGCACCAATACCGTCAAACCCTGGGCAATCAAACGTTGCTTGAGAAAGTCCTGTTCCATCGTGAATGCCGTGCCGAGCAGGCCGACGGTGCGGGCATCAATGTCCAGAGCCGCCTGAGCGGCCGGTTCGGCAATGTGCAGAAACGGAATGCTGATCGCTGCCTGTATCTGTTCGGCGACCTTGTGCATGGTGTTGGTACACAGCACGACGCATTCGGCGCCACCGGCTTCGAGCCTGCGCGCGGCGTCCACCAGAATCGCTGCGGCATCGTCCCAGCGCCCGGCGTGTTGGGCCTGCTCGACGGGGCCGAAGTCGACGCTGTGCATCAGCAACTGCGCCGAGCGCAGCGGGCCGAGACGGTCACGGACTTGCTGATTGATGAGTCGATAGTATTCGGCGCTGGATTCCCAGCTCATGCCGCCGATCAGGCCGATGGTGCGCATTGGATGTCCTCAGGCAAATGACAATGTCGAGTGTTCAGGTCTGCCCGGAGTTTCCTTTTGTTCAGGCGTCGATGCCAGCAACTAATGACTGTACTGCTGATCTTTCACGCAAGTGTCATGGTGCTTCATCGGGCCTGGTGCAGGTTAAACGTACGCCGGGGCTGGTATCTGCCACTATCGACCTTTGCAGGTCCTTTTCCGAGGAACACCGCTATGGACGACGTACAACAACTGGGCGAGATGCTTCGTCATTACGCCGAGAGCGAAGCGCACAAGAAGCAACTGTTCGAGACGCAATCGGCCGCTTGGGCCACGAGAATTACCGCGCTGTTCGGGGAGATTCAGCAATGGCTGGAACCCGTGCAGGCGCCGAATCTGCTGGAGGTGAGTCGCGAGGCCTATGTCGCGTTCGGGCCGAGCACACCGGTGGAGACCTCGACCTTCAAGACCGAGAAGCTGAGCATTGTGATTGCCGGCAAACCGGTGGAGTTCGTGCCGGATGTGATGGGCAGTGGCGGGCAGATTTCATTGGCGGTGATGGGGCTGACGGCGGCGCGTTATGGCAGCATTTCGCTGGTCGGATTGTCGGACGGCACGTGGCAGTGGCGCAAGACCAATGGTTTGAAGGATCCGGATACGTTTGCCTTCGACGCCAATTTCCTTGCCCAGCAGTTGCAGAGTCTGATTCCTCGCGATCGTAGTTAAGATCAAGAGCTACCCCCTCACCCCAGCCCTCTCCCCCAAGGGGGCGAGGGGGAAAGGGAGCAGACCGAGTGTTGTTCAAAACCTGAGTTCGACTCGATATTTCAGATCGGCGTAACTCGAACAAACCACTCGGTCAGTCCCCTCTCCCTCTGGGAGAGGGCTAGGGTGAGGGCAGCCCGACAGATACCCCTCACATATCAAGATTCATCCACCCCGGCTTCGCCACCTCCGGCGCCACTGTTTTCACGGCTTTCCCCGTGGCCTGCTCCACCCGCCGAGCCACCTCGGGGTCATCGGCAAACGGCACCATGCTCGCCTCATCCAGACTGTCCGCCGTCTCCCGCCGCAAGCAGTACTCCACCGCCAGCCACAGAAACACCACGCCCAGCACATCAAAGAAAATCTCCATCACGTTGGGCTCCCTGCCTCAGGCGATCTGCGCTTCACGGTGGGCTAGCGCCACGTCCGCCACCCGCACCGTACGCCACACGTTATAGGCCATCAGCAACATGCCCGTGAGGAAGAACACCCCGCCGGCAAAGCGCACGATGAACCCCGGGTGACTGGCCTGCAGCGCCTCGACAAACGAATAGGTCAGCGTGCCGTCCTCGTTGATCGCCCGCCACATCAAGCCCTGGGTGATGCCGTTGACCCACATCGAGGCGATGTACAACACCGTGCCAATGGTCGCCAGCCAGAAGTGCAGGTTGATCAGCGGCGTGCTGTACATCTGCTCGCGGCCGAAGACTTTCGGCACCATGTGATAGGTCGCGCCGAAGGTGATCATTGCCACCCAGCCCAACGCGCCGGCGTGGACGTGGCCGATGGTCCAGTCGGTGTAGTGGGAGAGGGCGTTGACGGTTTTGATCGCCATCATTGGCCCTTCGAAGGTCGACATGCCGTAGAACGCCAGCGACAACACCAGGAAGCGCAGGATCGGGTCGGTGCGCAACTTATGCCAGGCACCGGACAAGGTCATCATGCCGTTGATCATCCCGCCCCAGCTTGGCGCCAGCAGGATCAGCGACATGGCCATGCCCAGCGACTGCGCCCAGTCCGGCAGTGCGGTGTAGTGCAAATGATGCGGGCCGGCCCAGATGTACAGGGTGATCAGCGCCCAGAAATGCACGATCGACAACCGGTACGAATACACCGGCCGATTGACCTGTTTCGGCACGAAGTAATACATCATCCCGAGGAACCCGGTGGTCAGGAAGAAGCCCACCGCGTTGTGCCCGTACCACCACTGCACCATCGCATCGGTGGCGCCGGAGTACACCGGATAGGATTTGAACCAGTCCACCGGAATCGACAGGTGATTGACCACATGCAGCATGGCGATTACCAGAATGAACGCGCCGAAAAACCAGTTGCCAACGTAGATATGTTTGGTCTTGCGCTGCACCACGGTGGTGAAAAACACGATCGCGTAAGCGACCCAGACCACGGCCATCCACACCGCGCCGGAGAACTCGATCTCGGCGTATTCCTTAGTGGTGGTGTAGCCCAGCGGCAGGGTGACCAGCATGATCACGATCACCGATTGCCAGCCCCAGAAGGTGAACGCGGCGAGTTTGTCTGAATACAGCCGCACCTGGCAGGTGCGCTGCACCGCGTAGTAACTGGCGGCGAATTGCGCGCTGCCGGCGAAACCGAAAATTACCAGGCTGGTGTGCAGCGGTCTGAGACGGCCGAATGTGGTCCACGGCAGGTCCAGATTCATCTCTGGCCATACCAGTTGCGAGGCGATCAACACGCCCATCGCCATGCCCACCACACCCCAGAAAATTGTGGCAATGACGAATTGGCGGACGACCTTGTAGTTGTAAGCCTGTCCGATTGTTGCTGTGCTCATGGTCAATTCATCCACGGTTGCAAAGTCTTGCCAGGCCACCCGGTCTGGCATGAGCTGCACTGTAGAAACCCCGTCAGAAACAAAACAGGCTCAGGAATCTTTGATTTGTGCGGATCAGATTGAAGGGCTGACTGCGGCGTTCTGCCGCGTGCTGATATGGTTTTTATCGCCTCAGGTGAATCTGTAACGTGCTGCGCTGTTCGGCCATAGTCTGGGAAAATCTGTAGGCCTTCGCCTGCTCGCGATAGCGGTGTGTCAGTCAACATCTCAGTTGCCTGACACACCGCTATCGCGAGCAGGCGAAGGCCTACAGGAATTGTGTGCGTCCTGATGAGGTGGCAGTGGCATGTATCAATACGATGATTACGACCGGGCGCTGGTGTTCGAGCGTGTTGCGCAATTTCGCGATCAGGTCGAACGCTTCATGGCCGGGGAACTGAGCGAAGAGGAGTTTCTGCCGCTGCGTCTGCAAAACGGCCTGTACATGCAGAAGCACGCCTACATGCTGCGGGTGGCGATTCCCTACGGCACCTTGAGCGCCGAACAGATGCGCACGCTGGCGAGCATCGCCAGCGACTACGATCGTGGCTACGGCCACTTCACCACGCGGCAAAACATGCAGTTCAACTGGATCGAACTGGCCGAGGTGCCGGACATCCTCGAACGCTTGGCGCAGGTCAACATGCATGCGATCCAGACGTCCGGCAACTGTGTGCGCAACATCACCACCGAGGCGTTCGCCGGGGTGGCGGCAGATGAACTGATCGACCCGCGCCCGCTGGCCGAGATCCTGCGGCAGTGGTCGACGATCAACCCGGAATTCCTGTTTTTGCCACGCAAATTCAAGATCGCCATCTGTTCGGCGAAGCAGGATCGCGCGGCGATCATGATGCACGACATCGGCCTGTACCTTTACCCCGGACGCGACGGGCAGATGCTCCTGCGAGTGATCGTCGGCGGAGGTCTGGGGCGCACGCCGATTCTCGGTTTGCAGATCCGCGAAGGCTTGCCGTGGGAGCATTTGCTGTCGTACGTCGAGGCCGTTTTGCGGGTGTACAACCGTCATGGCCGGCGCGATAACAAGTACAAGGCGCGGATCAAGATTCTGGTCAAGGCGCTGGGCATCGAGGCGTTCGCCAAGGAAGTCGAAGAGGAATGGCAACACCTCAAGGACGGCCCGGCGCAGTTGACCGAGGCCGAATACCAACGGGTCGCCAGTGCCTTCGTGCCGCCGGTCTATCACACCCTGGCCGACACCGATCTGGACTTCGGCACGCGCCTGGCCGAAAGCCCGGCGTTCGCCCGTTGGGTTGCGCGCAATGTGCAGCCGCACAAGGTGCCGGGTTACACCAGTGTGGTGCTGTCGACCAAACCGGGCATGGCTTCGCCACCGGGGGATGTCACCGGCGCGCAGATGCTCGCAGTCGCCGACTGGTCGCAGCGTTTCGGTTTTGGCGAGATCCGTATTGCCCATGAGCAGAACATCGTCCTCCCCGACGTGGCGAAAAGCGACCTCTACGCGCTGTGGCAATTGGCGTGCAAACACGATCTGGGCAGCGCCAACGTCGGCCTGCTCACCGATATCATTGCCTGCCCCGGTGGCGATTTCTGTGCACTGGCCAACGCCAAGTCGATCCCGATCGCCCAGGCGATTCAGGCGCGCTTCGACAACCTCGATTACCTGCATGATCTGGGCGATATCAGCCTGAACATCTCTGGCTGCATGAACGCCTGCGGCCATCACCACATCGGCAATATCGGCATCCTCGGCGTCGATAAGAACGGCAGCGAGTGGTATCAGATCACCCTCGGCGGCGCCCAGGGAAAAAACAGCGCTTTGGGCAAAGTCATCGGCCCGTCGTTCAGTGCCGCGGAAGTGCCGCAGGTGATCGAGCGGATCATCGGCACGTTTGTGCGCTATCGCGAGCACGAGGAACTGTTTGTCGACACCGTCGCGCGGATCGGCCTGGAGCCGTTCAAGGAGCGGGTCTATCCGAAGACGCTGGAGGCGGCGGTATGAATAATCTGTTGCGGCTGGAGCAGGGTGTCGCGCGAATGGTGACGGACGATCCGTGGACGCTGGTGCGTGAGCCGTCGACGCCAAGGCCTGCAGGTTTGCTGATGTTGCCGCTGGCGCACTGGCTTGAGTCGCCGTCGACTCATGCGGTGTGGCTTGGCCCGGACGATGAGGTTGAAAGCCTGGTGCCGTGGTTGGCCTCGTTGCCACTGATCGCCCTGGATTTCCCGAGCTTTCGCGACGGGCGTGCTTACAGTCAGGCGTATTTGCTGCGCAGCCGGTTCGGTTGGGCAGGGGAGTTGCGCGCGATTGGCGACGTGTTGCGTGATCAGCTTAGCCATATGCGCCAGTGCGGGTTCGACAGCTTTGCGGTGCGTGAGGACAAATCCGCCGAGGATGCACTGAAGGGGTTGGCCGGGATGAGCGTGTTGTATGGGTGTTCGGTGATCGAGCCGCGCCCGCTTTTCCGTCGGCGTTGACGGTTGAAAAGATCGCAGCCTTCGGCAGCTCCTACATGAGGTCAACTGTAGGAGCTGCCGAAGGCTGCGATCTTTTGATCTTGCTTCTGCCACCGGGGAAACCCCTAGAACCTTGGCCAATCGGGGATTTTTCCTTGGGTCAGTGGTGGCCTTTTGGTAGAGTCGCCGTCGCCAGCGGGTTTTCGGCTGGACGATGGAACCGAAGAAGGGAGTCTGATCAGTGAGTCCGGGCAAAAAAATCCTCGGCCTTACAGCGTTGCTTTTGATGGTGACGCTGTGGGCTAGTTATTTTTACGTATTCAAGGAAAACCGCGACGGCCAGCTTGGCGGTGTCGGCGAAAGCACCGCGTGGTGCGGCACGCCACCGACCACAGAATCGGCGTTGCTGGGCAAGGACCAGCTGACCTTGCGCGTCACCAATAACCTGCGCGGCGAGTTCATGCTCAGTGGTTCTCTGGTGGTTTCCGAACGCACCTTCAACCGCTACGACCTCGCTCGCAATGAACTGCGTTTGCGTCTGGAGCCGTTGCAATGGTCCTACGGCGTCACGCCGATCTTTCTTGAGCAGGTCAAGGTGCAGCCGCTGAGCCGCAACCTGTCGGCCACCAACAAAAGCGCTTACGCCGAACTCGAACCGCGCCCGATCGGTGTCCAGGGTCAGGTCACCGAATTCCCTTTCGACACCTACCGCTACGGCTATAAACCGGTGCTCTATTACCTCAAGGGCAGCGAGCGCATCGACCTGCGCTTCAAGAACATCACCACATTGATGGAGATGTCCAACACCTTCACGCCGATCCAGAAATACAACCGCGTCGACTACATCAACGAGAAAACCTCGATGATCCGCGACGAGGATTACAAGGCTTACGGGCCGCACGAATGCGCGTTCAGCGTTGAGCGCAAAGGCTCGTTCAAGGTTGTTGTGTTGTTGCTGCTGCTGGTGTTGTGCCTGCCGTTACTGCTGGTGTTTTACCGCAATGAACCGGGGATCGACTTCCTTGCCACGCTGCTGGGTGCCGCGATCGTGCGGGTGCTGCTGATCGGTCCGGTGCAGGACTTCCAGCTGTACAACATCGACTTCCTGTTGGGCGCGGCGATTTTGCTGGTGGGCACGGTGTCCTTGATCAAGGCGATGCACATCAACAGTCGGCGGGAGATGGCGTTGCGCAGTGGTGAGACTTCGTCCTGGTAACGGGGTGAACCCCTGAAAAGCCCCTCACCCTAACCCTCTCCCGGAGGGAGAGGGGACTGACTGTGGGATATTTGAGAGATACACCGACCTGAACGATCGGCCTTGAATCCATAGTCGACTCGGTTTTTTAGGTCGGTGTAACTCGCCAGACAACTCGGTCGGTCCCCTCTCCCTCTGGGAGAGGGCTAGGGTGAGGGGCCAACAATCTCCAGCCAATCACTTAAGCGCCGGATCCCCCATGTTCATCTTCTTCCATCCCTGCAACAGCACCTGCGCCTTCGGCTCCTGCCCACTGTCGAGATACCACTGAATCAGCGATAACCGCGCGTTGCGGTTCGCCGGTTGTACTTTGAGCAAACCTTCCAGCACCGCGCACGCCTCACTGACCTTGCCGCTTTCATGCAGTGCCACCGCCAGCACATAACCGTACTGCGCGTTCTGCGGCTCCAGTTGCGCGGCTTTCTTCAGCGGTGACATGGCTTCAGTGGTCTTGCCGGCGCGGATCAGCGACAAGCCACGGGTGTGCTGCAACAGTGCTGCATCCGGATGCTGCTTGAGGCTGTCATCCAGCAGGGTCTGCGCTTCCTGGCCACGACCATTGGCTTCCAGCCATTGCACCAGCGTCACCAGTGCCGGGTAGAAATCCGGATCGCGTTTGAGTGCCGAGCGCAGCAAACCTTCGACTTCCGAACCTCGGCCACTGGCCTGATACAACATCGCCAGATTCAGATTGGCCTCGGCACGCTCCAGCAGACTCTTCTGTACCGTTTCGTACTCGGCAATCGCTGCATCCCAGTTGGCTTGCGCCGCGCCAAGTCCGTTATTGCGCGCCACACTCAACAGGTCCCGCGCGGCAACGATGCGCACGGCTTTCACCGGATCGCCCAGCAACGGCGCCAACAGCGGCGCGCGCTCCGGCGGCGGCAAGAATGCACTGATCGCCCGCACGGCACTTTCACGCACTTGCGGCGCCGGATTCTTCAGGTCCTGGGTGGCCAGCTTCAAGGCCTGTTCGCTCGGGTACAGCGGCAACTCCGCGAGCAAGGTCGCGCGTTGAATCGCCGGCAGATTGCTGCGCTGCAACTGCTCGTACAGCGCATCAGCAGCCCCTGGCTGGCCATTGCGGATCAGCCACAGGCTTTCGTCATAACGCGGTGCCTGCGGTGCAGAGGAGGCGCTCCACAACTTGAACTGCGCGGTGACCTTGTCGCCAGCCTTGCCCTGATGACACGTCAGGCAAGCGTCCGACGTGCCGAGTTTCTGCGCACGCTCAGGGTTGGGAATGCTGAAGCTGTGGTCATGGCGGAAGTCGTTGCCCATGTAGAACTTGCCCGGCATATGGCAATCGACGCACTGCGAACCGGGCTGGCCCGGGGTGTGACGGGTGTGCTCGATGGAATCGTAGTTCTTCGCTTGCAGGCCCTTGCCGTCGACACCTTCGACCGAAGTCTTGCCAGCGGTGTTGTGGCATTGCAGGCACACCGCGTTGCCCGGCGCTTTCAGTTCGCTGCTGTGTGGGTTGTGGCAGTTGCTGCAACGCACGCCCTTGTCGAACATTTTGCTCTGCAGGAACGAGCCGTATTCGAACACCTCATCCTTGATCTTGCCGTCCAGCGCATACAGTTCGCGGGTGAGGGGGCTCGGCAGGTAATCGTCCATCAAACGCTTGCCGACGGTATAGCCATCGCCCAAAGGCGCACGACGCGCGTGGCAACGGGCGCAGGTTTCGATCTCGACGGTGGCGTTCTTGTCCTTGAGATCGACATCGAAACCCTGATGAATCAGATCGCCTTTTTTCTGCGTCCACTCCAAGTGATTCGACGCCGGACCATGGCAAGCCTGACAACCGACGCCGAGGCTGTTCCACTGACTGTTGAAGGTATTGCTCGCCGCATCGAAATTACGCTTGAACCCGGTGGTGTGGCACTCGACGCACATGAAGTTGGCGTTCTGGCTCGGCTTGCTCCAGTGCAGCGGGTTCTTGAAGTTCACGCCCTGGCCGGGGTAGAGGTGAAACCAGCGGTTTTTCTCGGTATCCCAAGCCACGCCAAGCGCTTGCAACCGGCCTTCGCCAACCTCGATCAGATACTGCTGCAACGGTGCGATGCCGAAGGTGTAGGCGACTTTGAAATCAGTATTCTTGCCATCGATGCCGGGCGTGTTGACCCAGAACTCATCGCCCTTGCGCAAGAATCGCGTGGTCTCGTTTTCGGCTTTGAAGGTGACGTTGTTGAAGTCGCCGAGCAGGGTCTCGGCGTTCGCCGGCTGCATCGCCAATTGGTGATGCGAACCTTGCCAGTCCTTGACCTGTTCGGTGTGGCAGCCCTGGCATTGTTGCTCATCGACCATCGTCGCCGGTTTGCTGGCGAGCACGGCTTGCGGCTTGGCAGGGGCGGCAACGGGGGCGCTGACCGGCGCAGGTTTCACCGGCACCGCAGCAGGGCTGAAGAGAAACCAGCCGATGCCCGCGACGGCGGCGAGCAGCACTCCGATGGTGATCGGGAACACGTATTTGGTAATTGCAGATCGAGGCGAATCAGGGACAGGCTGTGCGGTTTTGTTTTTATGCTTGGGCATTGCGACTTCCGTAGTCCAGGTGCATTTGCCGTCTGGCGTGCGTTCAAGCTTGATGCAGCTTTGCCGGATGACCGGCGTCTGTCAAATGACCTTGTGATCCGTCGCGCAGGATTGTGTGAATTTTGTGCTTTGCAATCGCAATTACTGAGGTTTTAGCTATACCTGTAACTCCCCCAGGCAAAGTTTTTGGCCTTCTGACAGGAGTTACAGCATGAAGCTAGCAGTGATGATGGGCACTCTGTGCATTGCCACCGTCGCAATGGTGGGTTGTTCCAGCAAAACCGTCGACCCGAAAGAGTACTCCGGCTTCCTCAAAGACTACAGCCAGCTCAAAGAGGCCAAATCCCCGTCCGGTGCCGAGGTGATGCGCTGGATTGATCCGAAGGTTGACATCAAAAAGTTCACCAGTGTGTACATCGAACCGACTCAGCTCTATCCAAAACCGCAACCGACCGCGAAGATCTCCCAGCAGACCCTCAATGGCATCACTTCCTACTACGATCAGGCGCTCAAGCGTGAGATCGGCAAGGACTTGCCGTTGGCCACTGGCCCCGGCCCGGGCGTGATCGTGGTGCGTGCGGCGATCACCGCCGTGAGCAGCAAGACCGAAGGCCTGCACGCGTATGAGGTGATTCCGATTGCCCTGGTAGCAGCAGCGGTCAGCACGGCCAGCGGTATTCGCGATCAGGAAACGACATTGGCCACCGAAGCGGTGTTCCTTGATGGCGCGAACAACAAGGTTATCTCGCAAGTAGTGCGCAAAGGCACCGGCAAACCGTTGGAAAATGACTCGCAGGCGATGACGGCGAATGACGTCAAACCGGTGATCGATGGCTGGGCTTCGGACATGCGTCAGTCGTATCTGAAGCTCAAGGCTGCCAAATAAGTGCGCCTGGCCGGATTGTCCGCGAGGACGGTCCGGCCTGTGCACACCCTTAGAAGTTGGCGCGTGCCTGACGGTTGTAATGGCTGAGCAAGGCGTCGTAACCGCGAGTGACGGCGTAGAAGTCGTCGCTCAAGCGTTGCGGTTCGGCGTGTTCCTGCCAGTCCTTGTGCAGGGTGTTCAGCGCGTCGAGATAGTGCTGCGCAGGCTCACGGATGTGGCGCCACAGCTCGCGCGCATCATCGTCTTTGTTACGGAAACCAGGCTCACGCGGACCGATAAAAGGCCCACCGCGATTCCACGCCTGTTGCAGATCGGCGCTGGTGTCGGCCACGGCTTGCGCGGTCAGGGTGCGGTGTTTCATCCCGTCTTCCAGCAGTTCCAGTGTCTCCCGGGCCTGAATCATGTACGCCAGCAGCGACCAGTGGATCTCCTTGCCTACGCGTGCTTCAAGAAGCGTGAGCTGTGCGAGGCGCTGCGCGACGTCCAGTGGCAGCAGTTCTTCTCTCAAGGCAGTCGATGCGCTGATATAGGCATTGCTGGCGGCCTGAATTTGCGCAAGCAGCTGTGGTGTCTGGTTGAACGGGACGACAAAGAAGCTCGCACTTTTATCGAGTCGAGTCGGTGGAGAAATCACCGATGCCCACTTCAATGCTTGCGCGTAGTCACGGACTTTCTGCGACAGCGCTGGCTGGTAGGCCAGCAGCTCGAGCTTTTCGTTGATATCCCGCAGGCAGGTGTCCTCCTGGATGTCACGCACAGTGAACGCATCGCTGTTATCGAAATCCTGTGGCTCGGAAATATACTTTCCGTATGCATCACTGGTTGGCCGCTGATGTTCGTTTTTGTCGTAGGCGTTGCGCCAGTGCACATCGACGCGGTTGACGCAGGCGATGATCGGGCTCAACGCGTTGGCCTGCGCGGTCACGGGGGATTCGCGCTGATCAAGCCACAGATCGAGCTTCAGGAACGGCCGGGTCGCGCTCGACAGCCCCATCACCACCAGAACGACCACTACGCCGCTGACAAACATGGGTCTTGAGGTCATGGTCGTGCCTCCGCCGGATACCACTGTTCACGGGTGGCCGGAGCGCCGCAATCGAAAGAACTCGCCGGCAACCGGCTACACAAACGCTCCGCCCAGGGTTGCAGCCCCTGATTGCGATTGACCGTGCCTTGGCTGGCGGCCACTTTGAACACGCCCAGAACCAGCACCAGGGCGACAACCCCGAGTAGCGTCAGGCCGATTTTCACCGGCAGGTTGGTCTTTTCCCAGGACGTGTGTGGTTTGACCTGACGGCGACGGATCAAACCCACGCAGGCCAGTGTCGCGGCATAGACGACGCCAGCGATGGGGCCGAAAAACCAGCTGAGCCCGGCCATCATCAATGCGCATGGAATAAGGTCACGCAGTATGCCGAACGGTGCAGCGCCCTTGACGAACCCAGGCCACAACCGCGCGCTGAGGCGGTCGTCCAGCAGCCAATGGGTGTGCGCCAGTTCGTGAGTCAGCCAGTTGATGCCCGCAGCGATCACGCCAAACACGATCGTCGAGGTCATGACGATATTGATCAACCCGGTCACACGCAGCCCCAGTGGAATGAAATGAGTAAACGCACCGATCAGGCAGGCCAGCACCACGCCAACGTAGGTCGGCCATTCACCGCGTTTCAGTTCCCAATCACGCCAGAAAAACGCGGTGCCACCGGGCAACTCTGCGCAAACCTTTGGATGATTGGCATACAGCGCCGAACTCAAATGTCGGCAATGCTCCCAATCTTTCTCACGCAGGCGCCGGGCCAGTGCGCGACGCTGGCTGAACGGGCCGGTGCCGAGCAACAGGCGCGCGGCGCGGTGTTCGGCGCTGGCGGGCGGTTCTTCGGCGAGTTGACGTTGCTGCGCGATAAAAATCGGTGCCTCATGGCGCGCGACCAGACGCTTCCATTCATCTTTCGGGCAACGGTTGGCCGGACCGGAATGCCAGCCCTGGCCCGCACAAACCTGCTCGAAAACAGCGCAGGACCAGTATTCGCTGTCCAGTAGCAATCGACTCAGGAACAGGTTGAACCAAAGCCGGTGTACTTCAGCGTCGAGCCATAGGTATTGGCTGCACTGTGCGTAGGCCTGCAAAAAGGCCGCACTGTCCTCACGTTCGAGGGCATCATGCAGCGGTCGAGTAATGCGTTCCCGCTGCTTATCAAGCAAGTGTTCGATGGATTCCTCATCCAGTTCCAGCCGTTGCCAGGCACTGAACCAGTGATAGGTCTGCACCGCCCAATCGACCATCGGCGCTGATGTTTGCGGGTTCTCGATGCAATGCTGCAGCAGGGTCTCTTCGAGGATATGCGCGCAACCCTGCTCAACGGCGAGGGCATGGCGCTGCTGTAACTGCGCAAGGCTGGTGCCGTGCAGCGAGCGCGTCGCCTGTTGCAAGGCATCGACTTCGACCACGGTCAGTCCGGTCAAATCCCAGCTGTCGTCCGGCGCTTCGTTATCTTCGTTGGCCTGCGCCCATTCCTTGTAATTCAGGGCTTGCTCGTAGGCGTCACGCAGGCGCTGGAAGCCCTCGGCGTCTTCGTCCGGACGGGTCTTTTTCAGCAGGGCAGCGTATTGGCGTTTGATACTGCGCGTATCGGCGTCGGCCGTGAGGCCAAGGACGGTCCAGCAACTCATTGCGTGTACAACTCCATGAAAACCTGCGACGCGATCCAGTGATGGCACTTTGATTTTGCGCACCCTACCTGTTTCGCGTCGAAAAGTCCTCAGCCTCTACTCATTTGCCGACGAACCAGCGGAAATACGGGTTGCCGCCATCGCCGCGCATTACCTCGCCGATATCCCGCGCCCAGGCATCGCGGTCGGCGTCATAGGCATGCAGGCTGGCGCGATAGAACTGCATCAGGCGCTGGCGATGGCTTTCCATACGCTCGTTGAAACCGGCATCGGCATTCACCAGTGGCGGCGGCTGATAAAGGTCCAACAGTGCCGGCAACACCCGCGTGATTTCCTTGCTGCGCACCCACGGCGCGTACTCGATGCGCGGCTGATCGTCGGTCACCGCAGGTGCATCGGCGGCAAAGCTTTCAAGCCCGGCGCGATCGGTGACCCACGTTGCGAGCAGGGCAGCCGCTGAACCGATGCCGACATCCTGCAAGGTGCTGCGTACGCTGTCCTGCTGGAAGCGCGCGGTGATTTTCGCGGCATCCAGTTCCATTGGCTGCAGCGAACCGACCAGAAGCATCTCGTGGAACTCGCTGGTCCACAGCGAGGCGTACGGGAACACGTCGAGGAAACTGCGCACCAGCGAGCGCGAGTCGTCGATGTTCTGCGTCGGCAACGGCAGCCACTGCGCGACGATGCCCTGTTTTTCCAGGCGACTCGCCGCCAACTGATAGAAGTCCCGCGAATACAGGTTGACCACGCCGGCCGCAGAGGGCGGTGGCGGTTCGAGGGTGATCAGGTCGTAGGTTTGTGCGCTGCGCAGCAGTTCCTGGCGCCCGTCACGCAGTCGCACATCGACGCCGGGATCGCTGGCGGCGTTGAAGTTGCCCTTGAACAGCGGCGCGGCTTTGACCACTGACGGCAGCAACTCGGCGACCACCCGATGTTCCAGCCCCGGGTAGCGCAGCAGGGCGCCAGCAGTGATGCCGGTGCCGAAGCCGATCACCAGCGTCGAGTGCGGTTCACCGTTGTGAATCAGCAGCGGCAACAGCGCCTGAATGCGCATGTAGCGCAGCGACGGCATGGCATCGCCGGTGTTCGAAACGCCTTGAATGTACAAACGGTGGAAGGTGTTCTCGCCGCGTCCTTGGGCAACCACGGCCACGGTGCCGCCCCGTCCTTCTTCATAGAACGACAGGCTGCCGTTGCGCGCACCGGGCAGCAGGCTGGCGAGTTTGTCGACCGGGGTAAACACGGCAAACGCAACCGCGAGCAAACCGAGGGTGACCACGGCCTGACGCCGGCCTTTCTTCACGTGATGACCTTTGCGCACGGCGAAATAGCCGATGCCGGCGGCGATAATCGCCAGCAAGCCCAAGGTGCGCACCAGCCCCAGCAACGGAATCAGCAGGAAGCCGCAGAGCATCACCCCGACAATCCCGCCCAAGGTATTGAACGCCACCACGGCGCCGACATCACGACCGACACGTTCCTGACCGACACTCAGACGCAGCGCCAGTGGAAACGCCGCGCCGAGCAACAGCGTCGGCACAAACACGATGCTAAATGCCGCCACCGCAAAGCGCGCGCTCATGCCGGCCAGCTCACTGGCGCCCAGACTCAACAACCACATTTCCGCCTGACTTTGCGCGATCACCAACCAGCGCCCGAGCAGGGCGATTTCCAGCAACGCGACCAACCCGGCGCCGGCAATCAGCAAACCAAACACGCCCCACGGATCACGGATGCGTTCGACCCGGCGGGCGAGCAGGGCGCTGCCGATAAACAGCCCGGTCAGATACGTCGCCAGCACCACGGCAAACGCGTAGGTGCGCGTGCTCATGAACTGCACGATCGATTGCGACCAGACCACTTCATAACCCAGTGCTACGCCGCCAGCGATGGAATACAGCCACAGCGCGCTGCGATCCGGGGCTTTTTCCGCATGATGTTTAGTGAGGGTTGCCACTGGCACCGGATGCTGCCGGGCCAGCCACAACGCACCGATGGCGGCCAACAGATTGAGCATCGCCGCGAACAACGCGCTGCCACGCACACCAAGGCTGGCGATCAACACGAATGCGGCGAGCAGGGTGCCGACAATCGCCCCCAAGGTATTGGCCGCATACAACTGACCGCCAGCCTTGCCCGGATCGGCGGCGAGCGAACGCACCAGCACCGGCAGGGTGCCGCCCATCAACACCGCCGGCAGGCCGACCAATGCAAACGGCAATATCCACGCGAGCAGGCCGACATGCTCTTGCAGCCAGGCAAACGGACTGGCCGCCAGACTCATGGTCACGGTCGCGCCGACGCCGAGAATCGCCACCAGCACTTCCAGCCCGGCATACAGCAGAACCGGCTGCTGCACACGGTCTGCCCACCGCCCGAACAGCCAGCCACCGATCGCCAGGCCTGCGAAAAACGCGCTGATACCGGTGGTGATCGCGTACACCTCGACGCCGACCACCAGCGACAGTTGCTTGATCCACAGCACTTGATAGACCAGCGCCGCTGCGCCGGAGATGCACAGCAGCAGGGCGGGGATCAGCAGCGCGGGAGCGGCGGTATGTGAGGCGGGTATGGCCGATGGCTTGCTGGCGATACGTGAGGACATGCGAAGGCCTTAATTCAAGAGTCACTGTGACGGTGCTGGACCCTTCGCGAGCAAGCTTGCTCCCACACTGGACTTGTGTACGCCACAAATCCGCTGTGGGAGCGAGCCTGCTCGCGAAGAAGCCGACACGGTCCCAAGTCAAAAAAAACAGGGCCGTTCGCCGGTGAGGGCGAACGGCAGTCCAGCGGTCCTACTGGGCTTTTTTCATTTTCTCTTCGATGCGGCGATCCACGTCCTCACGAATCTGGTCGATGCTGAAGCTCGCCGGACGCTGACTTGGTGGATAGTCGACGAAGGTCTGCAGGAACTTCGCAGAACGCCGAGTACCGTCGAAGATCAGGTAGTCGTTTTTGGTCAGCCAATCGTAGTATTGGTCTGACACGACATCGGCACGTTCATACGGGTCCATGCGCAGGTTGAACATTTTCGGCACACGCAGGCACACGAATGGTTCGCTCCACACCTGCAAGCCGCCAGGGGCACGTTGTTCGCAGAAGACGATTTTCCAATCGTTGAAGCGCATGCCAACCAGCACGCCGTCATCGTTGAAGTAATAGAACTCGTCACGCGCACTCTTGTCGGTTTTACCGGTCAGGTAATCCAGTTGGTTGAAACCGTCCAGATGCACCTTGAAGTTTTTCCCGCCCAGGTCAGTACCTTTGAGCAGCCGATCCTTGATGTCGGTATCGCCCACAGCGGCAAGCAAGGTCGGGAACCAGTCCAGCCCGGAGACCATCTGAGTGGACACTTCACCTGGTTTGATCTTGCCCGGCCAGCGGATCATCGCTGGAACCCGGTAAGCGCCTTCCCAGTTGGAGTTCTTCTCGTTGCGGAACGGCGTGGTTGCCGCGTCCGGCCACGACCATTGGTTAGGGCCGTTGTCGGTGGTGTAGACCACGATGGTGTTGTCGGTGATCTTCAGATCATCGAGCGTCTTGAGCAGTTTGCCGACGTCGCCGTCATGCTCAAGCATGCCGTCGGCATACTCGTTGCCGACCATGCCGCTTTGACCTTGCATCGATTCGCGCACGTGGGTGAAGGCGTGCATGCGGGTGGTGTTCATCCAGACGAAGAAGGGTTTGTTCGCCTTCGATTGCTTCTCGATGAACGCCTGAGCGGCGGCAGTGGTTTCGTCGTCGATGGTCTCCATGCGTTTTTTGGTCAGTGCGCCGGTGTCTTCGATCTTGCCATCGGCGAAACTGTGAATCACGCCACGCGGAGAGGCAGCCTTGACGAACTCGGCGTCGTTCTTGGGCCAGTACGGACGCTCCGGCTCTTCTTCGGCATTGAGGTGATAGAGGTTGCCGAAGAACTCGTCGAAACCATGGTTGGTCGGCAGGTATTCATCTTTATCGCCGAGGTGGTTTTTACCAAACTGGCCCGTTGCATAGCCTTGGGCTTTCAGTGCCTGGGCGATGGTTACATCGCGGGGCTGGAGGCCGACCGGTACGCCAGGCATACCGACTTTCGACAGGCCGGTGCGCAACGGCGTCTGGCCCGTGATGAACGATGAACGGCCGGCCGTGCAACTGTTCTCCGCATAGTAATCGGTGAACATCATGCCTTCTTTGGCGATGCGGTCGATGTTCGGGGTCTTGTAGCCAACCACGCCCATCGAATAGGCGCTGATATTGGTCTGGCCGATGTCATCGCCGAAGATCACCAGAATGTTGGGTTTCTCAGCCGCTGTGGCCGTTGCCGACAGCGCCATGACCGAAGTCGCCACTAAGGCGAGCTTGGGTAGCCACTTGCGTATGCGAGTCATCTGACTTGCTCCTTTTCGCGGGGGTCGTTTATTGCGACTAACGTTTATTGCAGTCCTGCATCACGCTTTTTTATTGCACCTGCCCGGTTGCCGGCGATTCGAACGGGTAGATCCGGCGCCATTCGGACGCCATGTCGACCACGGTCCAACCACGGGAATTTGCTTCATCGAGGGCTTTGTCGAGCCGGCCGATATCGGATTGGCGGTCATAGGCCCATTCGCGCTTGGCGTCGGTGTGGTGCACCAGGCCCATGAAACGTCTGCCGGAACCGGCGGCGGTCCACTGCAGCATCTGCAGGTCGCCGTCGGAGTTGCCGAAGGCGAGGATCGGCCGTTTGCCGATCACCGCGTCGATGCTTTCCGGTTTGCCGGGGCCATCGTCGTTATGCGCCAGTTTCGCTGTGCGCACGATCGAGGCCTTGCCGTCCTTGTATTGAAATGAAGTGATGAACGTGGTGCCGATCACCTGTTCCGGCGGGATGCCGTAGACCTTCTCGGCGAAGGCGCGCATGAACCCGGTGTCGCCGCCGGAAACGATGTAGGTCTTGAAGTCCTGTTTGCGCAGGTAATCGAGCATTTCCAGCATCGGCTGGAAGATCATCTCGGTGTACGGCTTGCCGGTCCTTGGATGCCGCGCCTGACTGAGCCAGGTTTTGGCGTAGTCATCGAAGGCTTCGGTGGTCATGCCGGTATGAGTCGCGCCGACGATTTTCAGCAGGCCGTCCATGCCGGACGCGGCCAAGGCTTTGTGATCGTTTTCCAGCACCGCCTTGAACGGCTGGGTGGTCTTCCATTCCGGGTGCTGTGCGGCGGTGCGCTTGACCTCGTCGAAGGCGAAGAGCAATTCGAAATACGCCGGTTGTTCACTCCACAAAGTACCGTCGTTGTCGAACACGGCGATGCGGTCGCCTGGTTTGACGAAGTCCTTGCTGGTCTGGTCGGTCACCGCCTGCACGAACTCGATAATGTTCTTCTTCGCCGGGCCGTCATTCCACGAGGGCAGCGGCTCGTTGGCCTGGGCCAGCAGCGGCAGGGCCAGACTGAACAGCAGGGCGAGCCCGAAACGTTGGCGGTGCAGTAGCGCAGTCGTCATGGGAAATCCTTCTCGTGAACGGGGTTGAGCGGGCGCAAGGCCGGGGCCGGTTTTGCGTGCTGCTGTTCGGCCTGACTGTGAAGCGTAGTCAATGATTCGCGCAGTTGAACGAGTGTTTGCTCGGTGCTTGGCTGACGACCGTAAATCCCGCGTAACAGCCCTTGCAGGCGCGGGCCGGCATCGACCAGTTTCAGCCCCAGCCGACTTCGGCGCAGCCACAGGTACAGCGCGCTCAATTGAGGAGGGCGGGCTTGCAGTTGTGCATCGATTTGTTGCCAGGCGAAGTCAGCGGACTGCTGCCACGCCCGTTGTTGCGCCTGCCGGCGCGCTTGCCAGTTTTTTCTGGCGCGGCTGAGTGCAGGACGCAACAGATAAGCGGCGCCGACGACTGCCGCGAACAAGCTCAGCCACCAAAGCCAATGCGTGGAAAAATGCAGGCGATTCTGGCCCAGTTGCTTGAGGTCTTCGCTGATCGAGAAGACCGGTTTGTAGGCGCTGCTGGCCGCAGCCTCGAACGTTACTGCCGGGACTTGCGCGGTACGTGATTGGCGAGTGCTGGTGTCCCACCATTTCACTGCAATCGCCGGCAGCGTGTGCGGGCCGGCCTTGTCGATGCGATAGGTGACGCTGTCGATGCGCTGACCACCAAGGATATCGCCACGACCGTCGTCCAGAGCGGTGACTTGCGGGGTTTTCGCATAGCGGCTCAGACCGGGAATATCACCGAGCGCTGGAATCGGCAGGGCCATGGCCAGTGCGCCGTCTGCTTGCAGAGTCAATTGCCGGGTGATGCTGTCGCCGACTTTTAAAGGTGTCGCCGAGTTTGTAACGGTCTGGGTGAAACGCAAACCGCTGGCCACCAACGGCGTTTCCCCGGGTTCGAAACCCGGTGGCTGGGCGGCGCTGAATTGCACGGGTTGGCTTTGCGCGCTGACTTCTCCGGTGGCCTGACCGGGTGTGGCGCGTACGGTCAGGGCCGGGATTTCAAACGTGCGTGCGACGTTCGGGGTAATCAGATAGCTGTAGCGCAAACCGCTGAAGGCCTGGCCGTCGATGGTTTGATTGAGGTGCTGGGCCTGACCGTCTGGGGGCATGACCAGGGCGCCGTCGAGTTTCAGGTCGGGCAGGGTGGCAGCGCTGGTGAACCAGGTGTCGGTGAGGACATCGATTTGCAGTTCGATCAGGCCACCGACCATGGCGCCTTCGGCGGGTTGCAGGTGGGCCTGGACTTTGAGTTGGGGTTCGGTGGCAAAGGCCTGGAGTGTGAACAGGCCACTGATGAGTAAGGTGCTGAGTGTTCGGGCGCATGTGCTGGCCTTATCGCGAGCAGGCTCACTCCTACAGGGGATTATTGGCGCACACAAAACCAATGTAGGAGTGAGCCTGTTCGCGATGGCCACGACTCGGTTCATGGCCTGGCCTCCTGCTGATCCTGCAAGCTGAACTTCTGCCTGAGAAACTTCGCTGGCGAGGTGGTGAGGTTCTGCAGCCACAAAGCATCGGACGCAGCCTGCTCGGTCTCGACTTTCTTGCTCTGACCCTTACCCGGCGCCTTGTCGAATTTCACTTCGTCGGGTTTGGTCTCCGGGGCGTTTTTCTCGGCGCTTTCGGTGTCCTTGAGCAGCGCTTGCGCCAGCGCCAGATTGGCCGTGGCTTCGGGGAACTGCGGTTGCAGCTTCAAGGCCTGGGTATACGCGGCGATGGCTTCATCGAACTTGAAGCGGCGCACGTAAATATTGCCCAGAAAGAAATACGCCTGCGGCGTGTCGAGCCGCGCGAAAGTTGCCAGCGCGAGGTCGTAATCGGCCGCGTGATACGCCGCGACACCTTTCCAGTATGGGTCGACAAACAGTGCAGCGGCTTGCGGTAGATGCTCATGTTCAAAGGCCCAGCGACCTTGCTGATCGCGGGTGAAGAAAGCATCGGTCAGCGCATTGGCCTGCGCCGGCGCGGCGGGCCAACCCAGGCCAATCGCCAGTGCAAGCGCAGGCATCCAGTTCACGCTCCAGCCCTTGCGCACGTTGAACAGCGCCAACAGCAGCAGCGGCCAGCACAACCAATAACCGGCATCCTTCCAGTGCAACTCGCGCTGTTCGGCGCTGGCACTCTGAAAATGCTGCTGGGCGTGCAGTTCGATCCAGTCCAGATCGTCGTCATTGAGGGTCAGGCTGCCGAGCGGCGCATCCAGCGTCGAGGCGAGTTGCTTGAGCGCCGCCTGATCGAAACGGCCCAGTGCCGGGCGTCCGTTGGCATCGGTGCGTGGCTGGCCGTTGGCATCATGGATGATGCCGCCGTCCTCATTGCCGACAGCCAATACCAGCACTTGTAACGGACTGTCGCCCACCCGTTTGGCGAGACCGTCGAGTTGTGTGGTGTCGGCGCCGTCGGTGATCAACAGCAGGCTGCCGGGTGTTTTTTCCGCGTTGAGCAAGCGTTTCGCCTGATCGATCACCGCGCCGACGTCTTTGCCCGGTTTGTCGATCAATCCGCTGCCCAAGGCTTGAATGAAGGTGTCGAGCAGCGCCGGATCATCGGTCGGCGGCAATACCAGATGGGCGCTGCCGGCGTAGGCGATCAGTGCGGTGCGCGCGCCGGCGCGGCGCTGAATCAGATCATGCAGTTTGTGTTTCGCCGCTTCCAGTCGGCTCGGTTGCACATCGCTGGCGTCCATCGATGGCGACAGGTCCACGGCGACAATCAGCGGCGCACGATTTTCAAGGAAGTCCGGTCGATCCTGTTCCCAGGTCGGCCCGGCGGCCGCGACTGCGCCGAGGATCAACAGCGCGCACAGCAGGTGCACCGGGCGCAGGCGCTGATGGTCTTGAGGAGTGATGAGTAAGTGCGGCAACAGGTGCTCGGCGATATTGCCGCGCAGCCGTCGTTGCAGGTCGCGACCACGCCGCCAGAGCAGCGGCAGCAGGGCGCCGAACAGCGCGAGGAGCAGCCATAGCGGACGCAGGAAGTGCAAGTCACTGAGGTTGATCTCCATCTCAGGCCTCCTGCCGCTGACGGACAAACGCCAGACGCACACGCAGCAACGCGCCGAGATGATACAGCCCCAACAGCGCAACCGCCGCGCCCAGCGGCCAGTAGAACAACTCGCGTTGCGGTTGATGGCTGAGGGTTTTCACCTGGTGCGGGGTGAGGCGATCAAGGGTGCTGTAGACCTGATCCAGTGCGTTGCGGTCTTCGGCGCGGAAGAACTGGCCGCCGGTGGTTTTCGCGATCTGTTCCAGCGCCGACAGGTTGACCTTGGCCTCGCCGGACGCGCTCGGGTCGCCGATACCGATGGTGTGAATGATCACGCCTTTGTTGGCGGCCATTTCTGCGGCGTGATCCGGGGTGATTGCACTGCTGGTGTCGTTGCCATCGGTGAGCAGGATTAGCACCTTTTCCTGCTCATGGGCCTGATCGAGCAGCTTCAGGCTCAAACCGATGGCATCGCCGATCGCGGTATTCGGGCCGGCCATGCCGATACCGGTGTCGGCCAGCAGCAGCGAGAGGCTGGCGTGATCGAGGGTCAGCGGCGCCTGCGGGTAGGCGCCGGTGCCAAACACGATCAGACCGAGACGGTCATCCTTACGTTTGTCGATGAAGCCTTGCACCACCTCTTTGACGGCGGCGAGACGATTGATTTTCTCGCCGTTGGCGTTGGTGAAATCTTCGGTTTCCATCGACTGCGAGAGGTCGATGGCGAGCATCAGGTCGCGCACCGGTTGATGCTTTTCTATGGGTTTTTCCACGAACACCGGGCGCGCGACGGCCAGCACAATCAGCGCCCAGACGAGGATATTCAGCAGCAGTTGCCAATGATTGCGTCGGCTGCCGACGATGCCCGGTGCCTCACCGACGGCCCTGCTCATGGCCGCAAAAAACGGCACGCGCACGGCGCTGCGGGCCTCGTTGTAGGCAGGCAAATAGCGGTAAGCCAGCCAAGGTAATGGCAGGAGGAGCAACAGCCAGGGGTAATCAAGCTGCCACATGGTGATGCTCCATCCACGATTGGCAGGTGTCGAACAGCGCCTGACGTTGCGGCGCGGGGAGGGCGCGCAAGGTGTCGTCGGGGGCGTAGGCGAGTTGTGCGAGTTGGGCGCTGAAGTCTGCCGGGAGCGGCTTTTTGCAGTGGCGCTGCAAGAACATTTGCCAATCGTCCCTTCCCAACGCCGCAGCTCCTTGTAGGAGTGAGCCTGCTCGCGATGGCGTCCGATCAGTCGATGAATGTGTTGAATGCGATGACGCTATCGCGAGCAGGCTCACTCCTACAGGGGTTGTATTCCAATGTCGGGATTTTGTCGGCATCGATAGGGCGACGCGTTTGAGCAGCTCCGGCAGTTCGCGCAAGGCATTGAGGTCATCACTGCGGCTGCGCAATTGCGCCAGACGCGCCAGGCCTTCGCGCCGATAAGCGTCTCTGCGCCATTGTAGATAGCGCCGAATGCCGATCAACAACGCGGCCAATATCAGCAGGGCGAGCAACACCCACCATCCCCACGTCTGCGGCGCATAACTGACCGGCTCGGGCAGGCCCAGCTCTTTGAGCTGTTCAATGCTCGGGACATTCGGGTTCATCGCCGTGCTCCGGCGCTTTTGCCCAGCTCGGCACGCAGTTGCGCATGGGCCTCTTCGGCAGTGCTGAACATCATCAGCGGCACCTGACTGCGGCGCAGCAGGGTGGCGACATCCTTGAGCCGTCCGCTGAGGAAGTCCCCCAGCGGCTGATGCACGTTGCGCTTCTCGATGGCCAGTTCCACCTGCAACTCGCCCTGGGTCACCAGCAGCCGACCGTTGTTCGGCAGTTTCATCGCCAAGGGGTCGTAGACCTGCAGCGCAATCACATCGTTGTGCGCCGACAATTGCCGCATCAGTTGCAAGGTGCGCTCGCCAGCCCCGGCGAAGTCGCTGACGATGCAGATCAAATGGTCGTGCCCGGCCAGAGCAAGGCAACGCTGCAAGACCTTGTCCAGTTGGTCCTCGTCTTCAGCGTCCGGGTTGGCCGCGCTCAGTGCCTGATTCTGTTCGGCGATACGGCTGAGCAAGGCTTCCACGCGTTTGCGGCTGCGCAGCGGCGCAATGCTGTCGATGCGCTGATCGTTGAACACCAGCCCGCCGACCCGATCGCCGGCGTTGAACACCATCCACGCCGCCAGTGCCGCGAGTTCGGCGCCGAGGGCCGATTTGAAGCTGCGTTGCGAGCCGAAGAACATCGACATGCGCTGATCGACGACGATCAACGCCGGGCGGTCGCGCTCTTCAGTGAAGGTGCGCACCACCGGTTTGCCGGTGCGCAGCGAGGCGCGCCAGTCGAGGTGACGCAAATCATCGCCCGGCTGATAGCGGCGCAACTCATCGAAATTCAGGCCACGTCCGCGCAGGCGTGAAGCATGGTTGCCGGCGAGGATGCTGCCCCGAGGCTGACGGGCGAGAAAACTCAGGTCACGGGCCTTGAACTCCAGCGCCATCAATTGCGCGAGAGAGACGTAGACCAGACCTTCGTCGTTCATGCCGGAATCGCCACTTTGTCGAGAATCCGGTCAAGTACCTGATCAGCACTGACGCCGTCGGCCACCGCGTCATAGCTCAATTGCAGGCGATGGCGCAGCACCGGGTGCACCACCGCGCGCACGTTGTCCGGCGAGACAAAGTCCTGACCCTGCAGCCACGCGTCGGCGCGGGCGCAACGGTCCAGGCCAATGCCGCCGCGTGGACTGGCGCCGATGGCAATCCAGCGCGCGAGGTCTTCGTCGTAATCGGCGGGGTGGCGGGTGGCGTTGATCAGGTCGATCAGGTAGCTGTCGATGGCCGGAGACACGTGCACGGCGCTGACTTCTTTACGCGCGGCGAAGATCACCTCCTGCGTCAGGCTGAAACCCTTGGCAGATGCAGTGCTGGCGCCCTGCGCGAACTCTTCGTTGCGCAGCAGGCGCAGCACCTGGCTTTCGTTTTCGGCGCTCGGGTAATCGAGCAGGACTTTCATCAGGAAGCGGTCCATCTGCGCTTCCGGCAGCGGATAGGTGCCTTCCTGTTCGATCGGGTTTTGCGTTGCCACCACAATAAACAGGTCGGGCAGGGCATGGCTGTTGCCGGCCACCGTAATCTGGCGTTCTTCCATGGCTTCGAGCAGTGCCGCCTGCACCTTGGCCGGCGCGCGGTTGATCTCGTCGGCGAGGATCAAATTGCCGAACAACGGCCCCGGCTGGAAGCGGATTTCATTCTTGCCTTCGACCTGATGCAGCACCTCGGCACCCGTAATGTCCGAGGGCAACAGATCCGGGGTGAACTGGATGCGGCTCATCTTCGCGTCGAGGTGTTTGGCCAGCGCCTTGACCGTGCGGGTCTTGGCCAGCCCCGGCAGACTTTCCAGCAACAAGTGACCGTTGGCCAACAGGCCGAGGAGGATCTGGCGGATCACCTGATCCTGCCCGAGTACGGCTTCGGCGATGCTGGCTTGCAGGGCGTTGAGGTCGGTAAGCGCAGTCATGGGGCAGTCCTTTGTGTCCGGTCTAGAAAAAGGCCAGGGTCAGATTGACGCTGAAGCCGTTGCCTTCAGGGCGGTTCTTGGTGTCGAACTCCGGCACCCAGCGCGCACTGATGTTGGCTTGCGCATCGGCGAATTTACCGGCCCAGCCGATCACCGGGCCGGCGCCCACCGAGCGTCCGCGATAGCCACTGAACGTGTCGGCGGTCTGGCCTTTGTCATCGGTGAGTTGCTGGATGTAGCCGGCCGCAATACCCGCGCTCCAGCCATCGCCAAAACCATGGGTCCACAGCGCGTCGAGGGTGAAGATGTTGCCGTTGCGATAGTCGGTGGCGTCGTTCTCGGTATAGAACTCAAGACCGCTGGACAGCGTGAGTTCGCCACCCTTGCCATCCAGGTGGGTGAACGCCACGGTCGGCATGAAGGTGTAGTTGTTCTGCCCCGGGTTGGCCAGGCGATCCTTGTTGTAGGCGCCGGTTGGCACGTAGATCGGCAGCGAAAACGAGATGTGGTTCAGCTCATCGAAGTGGTAGCCGGCGGCAATCGGCGTGATCAACGCGTCGGCGAATTGCGTACCTGAGTCACTGTCACCCAACGTCCGTCCGCGCGGGCCGGTGATGCTGGCTTTGATGTCGGTGTATTGCACGGGAATGCCCACAGCCGAGGCGTAATTCCAGCGGCCCTTGCCGGTGTCCCAGACATGAGTGAAGTTGGCCATGGTGTAGGAGACTTTCATGTCGATCCCGCCGCTGACTGCGCCGGAAATCGGTGCTCCGCTACTGCCCTTGAGCGAGCCGTCGTACCAGATGCTGGTGAGCGACATGACCCAACCCGGCTCGGGCGGGACGATCCCGGCGTTGGCAAATACCTGCTGGCCGGTGATCGGGCGGCCGACACCGCCCTCTGCTGCGTAAAGCAGAGGACTGCCGATCATGCACAGCGCCAACAGCGGGCGCACAACGTTGGGCTTGATCATTAAAGGCTCCGCTTATTGGTTTGAATTGAGCGTATTGAGCAACGGCATTTTCCATTCACCACTGGCGACTTCCGGTTTCGGTATATCAAGGCGAAAAATCCCCTGTGCCGAGCCGTGTGGTGTCGGCGGGCAGTTGGGCTGCTGGGCGCCGACGCCACAGCTGACAAACATGGTCATCAGGCCGTATCCGGTGGCTTTGAAAACAGCGTGCATGGCGTTTTCCTTATTTGCCGAATGTCACATTGATGCCCGTGTACACCACGAACTGCGGCAGCCCGTCGCCCTTGCGGTCGACCGTCCACTGCGGCTCGACGAAAGCGTTGAGGATGTTGCTGCCGGACTTCCAGGCTTTGCCGACACCCAGACCGAGCGGGATGTAGTGCGTGTCGTTTTTCAGGTCGAAAGTCCAGGTGCCCGTGGAGCGCAGGTACCAGCCTTTTTCCAGGTTATGGATGATGAACGGCTGCATGGTTGCGCTCTCGACATGGGCGCGGTCGTTGTCGCCGGCAAACGAACTCTGGTACTGCACCAGCGCGCCAAGCAGACCGCGCGGCGAGGCGTCGATAGCCACGGCGGCGAGGCCGCCTTGCCATTTGCCGGTACCGAGTTCGTCCTGTTCGGCGGTCGGCGCAGTGATCAACGGGCCTATGCCCAACTGCACGCCTTCGGTTTTCAGAATGAAGATATCGAACAGGTTCAGATCGCCGATGCCGGTGCTGTAACCGTTGTGCGGATCGGGGCGGGTGCTGATCGGCAGCGTGGCGCGGACCAGTTGCGGCACGCCGATGAAATCGTTCGGCGCGATCGGCAGGGTGCCGCGCAGCAACACGTCATTGGTGTGCGCGTTGCTGTCGTAGAGTTTCGGAGTGTAGTAGTCCTGCAGATTGGCGCCGGGCGCCACGTTCAACGGGTTGTTGCTTTTGTTGGAGTCCTCGGCGTTGTCCGCCTGCGCGCCACACGCAGCCGCCAGCGAACTCGCCAGAAAAAGAGCCTTCCCCACTCGATTGACCATCATCCCCGATTCCTTGGTGGCTTATGGATAACTCGGCACTTCTCGGCCGTTACGGCGTAATCCCTTTCTTATCAAGCCTGTAGGACACGTCTGAATGACGCTAGCAGCTAATCGGGGGTTAGCCAGCCGAATGGATTAATTCTTTGGTTTTGTGTACGGGTTCACAGGTGATTGTGTACCAACTATTCAATTGCTTACGGTGTAGGAGCTGTCGAGTGAAACGAGGCTGCGATCTTTTGATCTTGGTTTTGTGGATCAAAATCAGAGAATCGTCCGGTCGCGGGTTGAGCTCTCGGCAACTCCTACCTATGCGTATTTCAATTCGGGATGTTTAAACGTTGTTTCGAATTTGCGGAACGTTCCCACAAGGTTTTCAGGTTGTCCGTCGGACGTCGGGTCTCTAGCCTGTGTTCGTCGCTGCCAAATCAGCGACCGGGACTGGAAACCCCGACGGGTATTAGTGGCGCGTACACGCCTTTCATAACGTATCCTTGCGCACTTCGAATGTGTGCACTCCGTTATGGCGGCTGTGCGCGGGAGACCTTCGGGTCGACCGGGTCGCCGCTGCCCGGGTTTCCAACCTGCGTACAGCTGCCACCTCTTCGTCCGGAAACCGAATGGGACAGCTCCAACTTTCAGCGGAGTTACACCATGAAAAAACCAACACCCAATCCCCCAGAATCAGACGCCGACAGCACATCCCCCTACGCCTCGGTCGACAGTAAAAAACTCCACGAAGCCGCCGACCGCGCCCTCGATTTCTACCTCAACCCCTCCGCCCACATCATGTCCAGCGCCAACGAGCCGGAACCCATGTACCTCGCCAATCCCAGGTACAACACCGAATCCCTGCTAGCCAACGCCAGCGAAACCCTTGGCTCGGCCAGCGAAATGCTGATCAACTTCGCCGCCTCGCTGGAAACCTCGCACCGCAAGACCGCATTGGGCATCGCACAGGTCGTCATGCTGGGCGAACTGGCCGTCAACCAAGCCCTCGATCACGTCGAACTCAATGACTGATCTCTGTTGAATGATCGTTCCCACGCTCTGCGTGGGAATGCAGCCCTTGACGCTCTGCGTCAAATTCGCAAGCTGGAACGCGGAGCGTCCCTTGAGGCGTTCCCACGCAGAGCGTGGGAACGATCAGAATCAAAAGATCGCAGCCTTCGGCAGCTCCTACATGTGATGTCCGGTTTAGCTGTTTTTCTTGGCCTGTTCGCGAACGCGTTCTTCCTGCGCACGTGCTTCGGGGGTGAATTCGGCGCCGAAGTCTTCGGCAGAAAATATCTGGCGGATTTCAATATCAGAATCGCCTGACATGGGGTTAGGGCAACGCTTGACCCATTCGATGGCTTCTTCTTTTGATTTCACTTCCCAGATCCAGTAGCCCGCCACCAGTTCTTTGGTCTCGATGAACGGCCCGTCGATAACCGTGCGTTTGTCACCGGAGAAATGCACGCGAGCGCCTTTGCTGCTCGGGTGCAGGCCATCGCAATCGATCAGGATGCCGGCCTTGACCAGTTCTTCGTTGAAGTTGCCCATCGCGGTGATCAGCTCTTCGCTGGGCATGATGCCGGCTTCCGAATCGGCGCTGGCTTTTACAAGGATCATGAATCGCATGGCGTTTACTCCGTGGATTGTGGGGATTCGTTGTTTAGTCGAACGAGCCACACTTGAATCGACAGGGTCTCTGGTAAAAGTGCGGAGAATTTTTCACACCGCAGATCCATTGTAGGAGTGAGCCTGCTCGCGATAGCGGTGTGTCAGTCAACATTTGCGTATATGAAAGACCGCTATCGCGAGCAGGCTCACTCCTACAGGGGAATTGCGCTAGTTTTGTATACAATTTTTCGCGCGGGCACCCAACAATTTCCAAACAGGGCATAGGTCGTCGGACCATTTCGTGGTTAACTTCGGCCTCTTGCATGCTTTCCAATCAAAACATCAGAAGGACTCAAGTCATGGCTCAAGTCACCCTCAAAGGCAATCCGGTTCAAGTCAACGGCCAGTTGCCACAAGCCGGTTCCAAGGCGCCAGCCTTTTCTCTGGTTGCCGGCAATCTGTCCGACGTCACCCTGAAAGACTTTGCCGGCAAGCGCAAAGTGCTGAACATTTTCCCAAGCGTTGACACCCCGACCTGCGCCACTTCGGTACGCAAGTTCAACGCTCAGGCCAGCGAAGTGGCTAACACCGTGGTGCTGTGCATCTCCGCTGACCTGCCGTTCGCCCAAGCGCGTTTCTGCGGCGCTGAAGGTCTGGAAAACGTACAGAACCTGTCGACTCTGCGCGGTGCCGAGTTCATCGAGAACTACGGCGTGGCCATTGCTGACGGCCCACTGAAAGGCCTGACCGCTCGCGCCGTGGTGGTGCTGGACGAAAACGACAACGTCCTGCATAGCGAACTGGTCAAGGAAATCGCAGAAGAGCCTAACTACGAAGCGGCGCTGTCCGTTCTCAAGTAAGCGCTTTTACAATTGTTAACGGCCTGGCCCTGTCCAGGCCGTTTTCATTTGTGTATCAGTGTTTTGCCTCACACCTTGAAACGTAAGTTGAAGGTAAATTGCCGGTAAAGCTGCTTTGCTATTTCCCCACCAGTGCTTATCGTTCAGCCTCCCGTAAAAGAAGCCCACGCGCCCAATGGTTAATGACTCCATGCAATCGTCCCCTCGTAACTCCCGTCGCTGGCTGATCAGCCTGCTGGTCTTGTTGGTGATCGCCGTCCTGTGCTGGAAATTCTGGCCCGCCGGTTCAGCCCACAAAGAGGGCGCCGACAAAGCGGCGGCCGGGCACACCGGGCGTTCGGGGATGATGCGGCCGGGCTTCGGTGGCGGCACCGGGCCGATTCCGGTGCGCGTGGCGCCGGCGGTTACTGGCGACTTCCCGCTGTACTACAAGGCGCTGGGCACGGTGACCGCGCTCAACACCATCAATGTGCGCAGCCGGGTGGGCGGCGAACTGGTCAAGATCAATTTCGAAGAAGGGCAGATGGTCAAGGCCGGTGACCTGCTGGCCGAGATCGACCCGCGCCCGTACCAGAACGCGTTGCTGCAAGCCGAAGGCACGTTGCTGCAGAATCAGGCGCAACTGAAAAACGCTCAGGTCGATGTCGAGCGTTATCGCGGTTTGTACAAAGAGGACAGCATCGCCAAACAGACGCTGGACACCGCCGAAGCGCTGGTCGGTCAGTATCTGGGCACGGTCAAGACCAATCAGGCCGCGGTCAACGACGCCAAGCTCAATCTCGAATTCACCAAGATCCGCGCGCCGATTGCCGGCCGTGTCGGTCTGCGCCAGGTCGACGTCGGCAACCTCGTCACCGCCAATGACACCACGTTCCTCGCGGTGATCACCCAGACGCAACCGATCAGTGTGGCTTTCACCTTGCCGGAAAACAGCCTGGAAACCGTGCTCGCCCGCTATCGCAGCGGCGCCAAGCTTCCGGCCGAGGCGTGGGACCGCGGCGACAGCAAACTGCAAGCCACCGGCGTTCTGCAAAGCCTCGACAACCAGATCGACGTTGCCACCGGCACCCTGAAGTTCAAGGCCCGCTACGATAACCGCGATCAGGCGCTGTTCCCCAACCAGTTCGTCAACGTTCACTTGCTCGCTGACACGCTGAAGGGCGTGGTGCTGGCACCGTCGGCGGCCATCCAGTTCGGCACCAACGGCACCTTCGTCTATGCACTGGATGGCGACAAGAAAGTCACCATTCGCCAATTGAAGATCGGCGCCAGTGATGGCGAAAACACTGTGGTCACCGAAGGCCTGGCCGCCGGCGACCGCGTGGTGCTGGAAGGCACCGACCGTCTGAAGGAAGGCAGCGAAGTGGAAGTGGTCAACGACAGCAACCAAGTGCCGACCACTCCAACTGAACACCTGCAAGGCAAATCTGCTGCCACCCCGACTGACGCTGCTGTCACCGACAAGGCCAAGAAGGGCGCATGAACATTTCGCGGCTGTTCATCCTCCGACCGGTAGCCACCACCCTGAGCATGCTGGCCATTGTCCTGGCCGGCCTGATCGCTTATCGCTTGCTGCCAGTTTCTGCGCTGCCACAAGTCGATTACCCGACCATCCGCGTCATGACCCTGTATCCCGGCGCCAGCCCGGACGTGATGACCAGTGCTGTCACCGCACCGCTCGAGCGCCAGTTCGGGCAGATGCCGGGCCTCACGCAAATGGCCTCGACCAGTTCCGGTGGTGCTTCGGTGCTGACCCTGCGCTTCAGCCTCGACATCAACATGGACGTCGCCGAGCAGCAGGTGCAGGCCGCGATCAACGCCGCGACCAATCTGCTGCCCACCGATTTGCCGGCGCCGCCGGTGTACAACAAGGTCAACCCGGCGGACACCCCGGTGCTGACTCTGGCCATCACCTCGA
The DNA here is from genome assembly GCF_015461835.1 of Pseudomonas neuropathica. Classification (GTDB taxonomy): domain Bacteria; phylum Pseudomonadota; class Gammaproteobacteria; order Pseudomonadales; family Pseudomonadaceae; genus Aquipseudomonas; species Aquipseudomonas neuropathica. The sequence continues at coordinate 139,474 of NZ_JACOPX010000017.1, forward strand.
AAACCATGTTGCTGCCCAAACTCAATGACCTGGTCGATACGCGCATGGCGCAGAAAATCGCCCAGATCAGCGGCGTCGGCATGGTCAGCATTGCCGGCGGTCAGCGTCAGGCCGTGCGCATCAAGGTCAACCCGGAAGCGTTGGCGGCCAACAGCCTGAACTTGGCGGACGTGCGCACCTTGATCAGTGCTTCCAACGTCAACCAGCCGAAGGGTAACTTTGACGGCCCGACGCGGGTGTCGATGCTCGACGCCAACGACCAACTGACCTCGCCCAAGGATTACGCCAACCTGATCCTCGCCTACAAGAACGGCGCGCCGTTGCGGCTCAAGGACGTGGCGGAAATTGTCGATGGCGCCGAGAACGAACGTCTCGCTGCGTGGGCCAACCAGAATCAGGCGGTATTGCTGAACATCCAGCGTCAGCCGGGTGCCAACGTCATCGAGGTGGTCGACCGTATCAAGGCACTGCTGCCGAGCATTACCGACAACCTGCCGGCCGGCCTCGAAGTGACGGTGCTGACGGATCGCACGCAGACCATCCGCGCCTCGGTCACTGACGTGCAACACGAATTGCTGATCGCCATCGCCCTGGTGGTGATGGTGACGTTTCTGTTCCTGCGGCGCGCCAGTGCCACGATCATTCCGTCGGTGGCGGTGCCTCTGTCGCTGATCGGTACTTTCGGCGTGATGTATCTGGCCGGCTTCTCGGTCAACAACCTGACCTTGATGGCGCTGACCATTGCCACCGGCTTCGTGGTCGACGACGCCATCGTCATGCTTGAGAACATCGCGCGCTTTATCGAAGAAGGCGACAGCCCGATGCAGGCCGCGCTCAAAGGCGCCAAGCAGATCGGTTTCACCCTGATTTCCCTGACCCTGTCGCTGATCGCGGTACTGATCCCGCTGTTGTTCATGGCCGACGTGGTCGGGCGGCTGTTCCGCGAGTTTGCCATCACCCTGGCCGTGGCGATCCTGATTTCGCTGGTGGTCTCGCTGACCCTGACGCCGATGATGTGCGCGCGTCTGCTCAAACGCGAACCGGAAGAACACGAGCAGGGCCGTTTCTATCGGGCCAGTGGCGCGGTGATTGACTGGATGATTGCCGAGTACGGGCGGATGCTGCGCTGGGTGCTCAAACACCAGCCTCTGACCTTGCTGGTGGCCATCGCTACGCTGGGGTTGACCGTATTCCTTTACATGGTCGTGCCGAAAGGCTTCTTCCCGGTGCAGGACACCGGGGTGATTCAGGGCATCTCCGAAGCGCCGCAGTCGATCTCCTTCGCCGCGATGGGCGAGCGTCAGCAGGAACTGGCGAAAATCATTCTGCAAGATCCGGCGGTGCAGAGCCTGTCGTCCTACATCGGTGTCGACGGCGATAACGCCACGCTCAACAGCGGCCGCTTGCTGATCAACCTCAAGCCCCATGGCGATCGCGATCTAAGCGCCACTGAAGTGATTGCGCGCCTGCAACCGCAATTGGACAAACTGGTCGGCATCCGCCTGTTCATGCAGCCGGTGCAGGACCTGACCATCGAAGACCGTGTCAGCCGGACCCAGTATCAGTTCAGCATGTCCTCGCCGGATTCCGAACTGCTCAGCCAGTGGAGCGGGCGACTGGTCGAAGCGCTGGCACAACGTCCGGAATTGACCGACGTTGCCAGTGATTTGCAGGACAAGGGTTTACAGGTCTATCTGGTGATCGACCGCGATGCCGCCTCACGCCTTGGCGTCTCGGTGGCGAATATCACCGATGCGCTCTATGACGCTTTCGGCCAGCGGCAGATCTCGACCATTTACACCCAGGCCAGCCAGTACCGCGTGGTGCTGCAAGCCCAGGCCGGAGAGAAGATCGGCCCGCAGGCGCTGGACCAGATTCACGTCAAGACCACCGATGACGCACAGGTACGCCTGTCGAGTCTGGCCCATATCGAGGAGCGTCAGGCGCAACTGGCGATCACCCATATCGGCCAGTTCCCGGCGGTAATGATGTCGTTCAACCTCGCGCCCGGTGTGGCGCTGGGGCATGCGGTCGACATCATCGAGCAGGTGCAGAAAGACATCGGCATGCCTGTCGGCGTGCAGACCCAGTTCCAGGGCGCGGCCGAAGCGTTCCAGGCTTCGCTGTCGAGCACCTTGCTGCTGATTCTGGCGGCCGTGGTGACCATGTACATCGTGCTCGGCGTGTTGTACGAAAGTTACATTCACCCGATCACCATTCTCTCGACCTTGCCGTCGGCGGCCGTCGGTGCCTTGCTGGCGCTGCTGCTCAGCGGCAATGACCTGGGCATGATCGCGATCATCGGCATCATCTTGCTGATCGGTATCGTCAAGAAGAACGCGATCATGATGATCGACTTCGCCCTCGATGCTGAGCGCACGCAAGGCATGGCGCCGGAACAGGCGATCTATCAGGCGGCGTTGTTGCGCTTCCGGCCAATTCTGATGACCACCCTGGCGGCGCTGTTTGGTGCGGTGCCGTTGATGCTCGCGACCGGTTCCGGCGCTGAATTGCGTCAGCCGCTGGGTCTGGTGATGGTCGGCGGTCTGCTGGTAAGCCAGGTGCTGACGCTGTTCACCACGCCGGTGATCTACCTGTATTTCGACCGCCTCGGCCGGCGCTTTGGCAAGACCAATGCGGATGCCGAAGAGGTGTCGGTATGACTTTGCATCACCACATAACCTGTGGGAGCGAGCTTGCTCGCGAAAGCGGTCAGTCAGTCACTAACGATGTTGGATGTGCCGGCCTCTTCGCGAGCAAGCTCGCTCCCACAGGGTTGGGCGGTGGAGCAGAGGATCGTGGTCAATGAACCTCTCCGGTCCTTTCATCAAGCGCCCGGTCGCCACAATGCTGCTGAGCCTGGCGATCATGCTGCTCGGCGGTGTCAGCTTCGGCCTGCTGCCGGTTTCGCCGCTGCCGCAGATGGACTTCCCGGTGATCGTCGTGCAGGCCAGTCTGCCGGGCGCGAGCCCGGAGGTCATGGCGTCCACCGTGGCCACACCGCTGGAGCGCTCATTCGGCGCAATCGCCGGCGTCAACACCATGAGCAGCCGCTCCAGTCAGGGTTCGACCCGGGTCATTTTGCAATTTGATCTCGACCGCGACATCAACGGTGCCGCGCGGGAAGTGCAGGCAGCGATCAACGCTTCGCGCAATCTGCTGCCGAGCGGCATGCGCAGCATGCCCACCTACAAGAAGGTCAACCCATCGCAGGCGCCAATCATGGTGCTGTCGCTGACCTCCGATGTGCTGGAAAAAGGTCAGCTTTACGATCTGGCCTCGACGATTCTTTCGCAGAGCCTGTCGCAAGTGCAGGGTGTCGGCGAAGTGCAGATCGGCGGCAGTTCGCTACCGGCGGTGCGCATCGAACTCGAACCACAGGCGCTGAACCAGTACGGCGTGGCGCTCGACGATGTGCGCAAGACCATCGCCGATGCCAACGTGCGCCGGCCGAAGGGTTCGGTCGAGGACGGTCAACGCCTGTGGCAGATCCAGGCCAATGACCAGTTGGAGAAAGCCAAGGATTACGAGTCACTGATCATCCACTACGCCGACGGCGCCGCGCTGCGCCTCAAGGACGTGGCCAAGGTCAGCGACGGCGTCGAAGACCGCTACAACAGTGGTTTCTTCAACGATGACGCGGCGGTGTTGCTGGTGATCAACCGCCAGGCTGGCGCCAACATCATCGAGACGGTCAACGAGATCAAGGCGCAATTGCCGGCCTTGCAAGCGGTGTTGCCGGCCAGCGTAAAGCTGAATCTGGCCATGGACCGCTCGCCGGTGATCAAGGCGACGCTGCATGAAGCTGAGATGACCTTGCTGATTGCCGTGGCGCTGGTGATTCTGGTGGTGTTCCTGTTCCTCGGTAATTTCCGCGCCTCGCTGATTCCGACATTGGCCGTGCCGGTGTCGCTGGTCGGCACCTTTGCGGTGATGTACCTCTACGGCTTCTCGCTGAACAATCTGTCGCTGATGGCGCTGATCCTTGCTACAGGATTGGTGGTCGACGACGCCATTGTGGTGCTGGAGAACATCTCTAGGCACATCGACGAAGGCGTCAAACCGATGCAGGCCGCGTACCTCGGGGCCAAGGAAGTCGGGTTCACCTTGCTGTCGATGAACGTCTCGCTGGTCGCAGTGTTCCTGTCCATTCTGTTTATGGGCGGCATCGTCGAGAGCCTGTTTCGTGAGTTTTCCATCACCTTGGCCGCAGCCATCGTCGTGTCGCTGGTGGTTTCGCTGACGTTGACGCCGATGCTTTGCGCCCGTTGGCTCAAGCCGCACACGCCGGGGCAGGAAAATCGCCTGCAACGCTGGAGCCGCCGCACCAACGACTGGATGGTCGGCAAGTACGCCACCAGCCTCGATTGGGTGTTGTGTCACCGGCGCCTGACCTTGCTCAGCCTGCTGATCACCGTCGGTGTCAACGTCGCGCTGTACGTGGTGGTGCCAAAAACCTTCATGCCGCAGCAGGACACCGGCCAGTTGATCGGTTTTGTGCGCGGCGACGACGGCCTGTCGTTCAGCGTGATGCAGCCGAAAATGGAAATCTTCCGCCGCGCAGTGCTCAAGGACGAAGCCGTGGAAAGTGTCGCCGGGTTCATCGGCGGCAGCAACGGCACCAACAACGCGTTCATGATTGTGCGTCTAAAACCGATCAAGGAGCGGCAACTGTCGGCGCAGAAAGTCATCGAGCGTCTGCGTAAGGAAATGCCCAAAGTGCCCGGTGCGCAGTTGATGCTGATGGCCGACCAGGATCTGCAATTTGGCGGCGGTCGCGAGCAGACCAGTTCGCAATACAGCTACATCCTGCAAAGCGCCGACCTCGGCGAGTTGCGTAAATGGTTCCCGAAAGTGGTCGCGGCATTGCGAGCCCTGCCCGAACTGACCGCCATCGATGCCCGCGAAGGCGCCGGGGCGCAACAAGTGACGCTGATTGTCGACCGTGACCAGGCCAAACGCCTCGGTGTCGACATGAACATGGTCACCGCTGTGCTGAACAACGCCTACAGCCAGCGGCAGATCTCGACGATCTACGACAGCCTCAACCAGTATCAGGTGGTGATGGAGGTCAATCCGAAATACGCCCAGGATCCGGTGACGCTCAAGCAAGTGCAGGTGATCACCGCTGACGGTGCGCGGGTGCCGCTGTCGACGTTCGCTCATTACGAAAACAGCCTGGAAGACGACCGCGTCAGCCACGAAGGCCAGTTCGCCTCCGAAGACATTTCCTTCGACATGGCCGAAGGCGTGACGGTGGAGCAGGGCAGTGCCGCAATCGAGCGGGCGATTGCCAAGCTCGGCCTGCCGGAAGATGTCATCGCGAAAATGGCCGGCACTGCCGATGCCTTCGCCGCGACGCAGAAGAGCCAGCCGTTCATGATTCTCGGCGCGTTGCTGGCGGTGTATCTGGTGCTGGGCGTGCTGTATGAAAGCTACATCCATCCGCTGACGATTCTGTCGACCCTGCCGTCGGCCGGTGTCGGCGCGTTGCTGTCGATCTATGCGCTGGGCGGCGAGTTCAGCCTGATCTCGCTGCTCGGGCTGTTCCTGCTGATTGGCGTGGTGAAGAAAAACGCCATTCTGATGATCGACCTTGCGCTGCAACTGGAACGGCATCAGGGCCTGTCGCCGCTGGAATCGATCCGCAGCGCCTGTCTGCAACGGCTACGGCCGATTCTGATGACTACGCTGGCGGCGATTCTCGGTGCCTTGCCATTGCTGCTCGGCCGGGCCGAGGGCGCGGAAATGCGCCAGCCGCTGGGCCTGACCATCATCGGCGGGCTGATCTTCAGTCAGGTGCTGACGCTTTACACCACACCTGTGGTTTACCTCTATCTCGACAAGCTGCGCCATCGTTTCAACAAATGGCGTGGCGTGCGTACTGACGCCGCTCTGGAAACTCCGCTATGACTGACCGTTCGCTTATCAATCTGGCCACTGTTCGGGGCTCGCGCTTGCTGAGCCTGTCACTGTGCGTGGCGATGCTCAGTGCCTGCGCCGTCGGCCCGGACTATCAACGTCCGCAAACCGCTGAAATCACCCAGTACAAGGAAGCCGCTGGCTGGACCCAGGCCAACCCGAGCGATTCGCTGGCCCGTGGCGCCTGGTGGGAGTTGTACGGCGATCAGCAGCTCAACGGGCTGATCGAAAAACTCAACAATTCCAACCAGACCGTCGCGCAGTCGGAAGCCCAGTACCGTCAGGCTCAGGCCTTGGTGCGCAGTGCTCGCGGAGCGTTCTATCCCAGCGTTGACTTGAGCTTGGGCAAGACCCGCTCCAGCCAAGGCACCGGCAGCAGCAGTTCGAGCCTGAGCAGTTCCTCCAGCGGCATCCGCGACACCTATAACGCCGAGCTGGGCGTCAGTTGGGAAGCCGATGTCTGGGGCAAGCTGCGCCGTGGACTGGAAGCCGATGAGGCCAGCGCCCAGGCCAGTTTTGCCGATCTGGCGGCCATGCGCCTGAGCCAGCAGTCGGAGCTGGTGCAGAACTACCTGCAACTGCGCGTGATCGATCAGCAAAAACGTCTACTCGAAGCCACGGTTGCCGCTTACGAACGCTCGCTGAAAATGACCCAGAACCAGTACCGCGCCGGCGTTTCCGGGCGCGATGCGGTAGCGCAGGCGCAGACGCAACTGAAAAGCACCCAGGCTGATCTGGTCGATCTGATCTGGCAGCGCGCGCAGTTTGAAAATGCGATTGCCGTGCTGACCGGGCAAGCGCCGGCGGATTTCAACATTGCCGAAGTGCAGACCATTCCAAAGCTGCCGCAGGTGCCGTTGAGTCTGCCCTCGCAGTTGCTTGAGCGGCGTCCGGACATCGCTTCGGCGGAGCGTTCGGTGATTGCCGCCAACGCCAATATCGGCGTGGCCAAAGCGGCGTATTACCCGGACCTGAGCCTGAGCCTGAGCGGCGGTTACAGCAGCAGTACCTCGCAGAACCTGGTCAGCCTGCCGAACCGTTTCTGGTCGGTCGGGCCGAAACTGTCGTTGCCGATTTTCGATGGCGGCATTCGTTCGGCAGAAGTCGACCGCACTGAAGCGGTGTACGACCAGACCGTGGCCAAGTACCGCCAGACCGTACTCGACGGTTTCCGCGAAGTGGAAAACTATCTGGTGCAGTTGAAGGTGTACGAAGACGAAGCGGCGGTGCGCCAGGAAGCGCTCGATGCGGCCCGCGACTCCCTGCGCCTGACGGAAAATCAGTATAAGGCTGGGTTGATTGCCTACATCGATGTGGTGGTGGTGCAAGCGACAGCGTTGAGCAATGAGCGCAACGTGCTGAACATCCTGCAAAGCCGCTTGATTGCCAGCGTGCAGCTGATTGCCGCGCTGGGCGGCGGTTGGGATGGGCAACTGGACGTGAGCAACTCCAACTGATTCCATGCCCCTTGTAGGAGCTGCCGGAGGCTGCGATCTTTTGATTTTGCTGTTAACGACAAGATCAAAAGATCGCAGCCTCCGGCAGCTCCTACGGGTATGTGTTTCAGTTTTGAGCAAAGCTGTGAACGCTGCGCCAGAGCCTTGTCGGACGATCGAACAAGCGTTTCATCGGCTTGATGGCCAATTGCTTACTTTGTCAGTGCGTTCTTCTGCGTAATCAGTACAATCGCCGCATTTGCCCGACCGAGAATGGACGCAGTCCGCGTTGGGTGGCCACGAGAAATCCCATGCTCATCGGTAGTTATTCCTCCACCCTGGTTTTTATTTCGTTGTGCGTGGCGATTCTCGCTTCCTACACTGCGCTCGACCTCACCGGTCGCATTGCCACGGCCAAGGGCCGGGCGGTGCATTTCTGGACCGCCGGTGGTGCGTTTGCCATGGGCATCGGCGTCTGGTCGATGCATTTCATTGGCATGCTCGCCTTCAAACTGCCGATCGACCTGGGCTATGACATCGCCCTGACCGCGCTTTCACTGTTGATTGCCGTGTTGTCCTGCGGGTTCGCGTTGTGGCTGGTCAGCCAGCCGAAACTGCCGGTTCTGCAACTGGCCTTCGGTGCGCTGATCATGGGCGCCGGGATCAGTGCCATGCATTACACCGGCATGGCGGCGATGCGCATGACGCCGGGGATCGACTACGACCCGACGCTGTTCGGCGCTTCGTTGCTGATTGCGGTCGGCGCATCGGCAGCGGCACTGTGGATTGCCTTTCGCCTGCGTCAGCACTCGCCGTATGTGCGCCTGATTCGCGGCGGCGCAGCGGTCATCATGGGCATCGCCATTGTCGGCATGCATTACACCGGCATGGCCGCCGCGCAATTTCCAGACGGCAGTTTCTGCGGTGCCACCGTCAACGGTTTGAAGGGCAGCGGCCTCGATAGCCTGGTACTGATCACCACGCTGGCGGTGCTGTCGATTGCCTTGCTCACCTCGATCCTCGACGCACGGCTTGAAGCGCGCACTGCCGATCTGGCGCATTCGTTGACCGTCGCCAACCGTGAACTTACGCAGTTGGCGCTGCACGACACCCTGACCGGCCTGCCGAATCGCATGTTGCTCGACGACCGGATCAATCAGGCGATGAAAAAGGTCAACGAGCAGGGCGGCTGCTTTGCCTTGATGTTCATCGATCTGGACGGCTTCAAACCGGTTAATGATGCGTTCGGCCATCACATGGGGGATCAGTTGTTGCGCGAAGTCGGCGTGCGCCTGCGTGAGGACTTGCGCAGCCTCGACACACTGGCGCGGATTGGTGGCGATGAATTCGTGTTACTGGTGCGCCTCAGCGAACCCAATGATGCGCTGGGACTGGCGGCACGTCAGGTCGGTCTGATCGCACAATCATTCCGCGTTGCCGAGCATGACTTGCAGATCTCCGCCAGCGTCGGCATTGCCCTGTATCCGGGCAATGGCCAGACCGCGCAGGAATTGCTGATGAACGCCGATGCGGCGATGTACCACGCCAAGGGCGGCGGCAAAAACGGTTACAGCTTTTTCGATGCGTCGATGAACAACAACGCGCGCAAGCAGTTGCAGTTGTTGCAGGACCTGCGCGCGGCGCTGGAACACAGTCAGTTCAGCTTGCATTACCAACCCAAGTTCGACGCCGCCAACGGCCGTCCGGTCGGGGCTGAAGCGCTGTTGCGCTGGGAGCACCCGATCCACGGCATGCTGATGCCGGACAAGTTCATTGACCTGGCCGAAAAATCCGGGCTGATCATCCCGATCGGCGACTGGGTGCTCAACGAAGCCTGTCGCCAGATGCGCGAATGGTACGTGCTCGGTTACACCGATTGGCGTATCGCGGTGAACCTGTCGGCGTTGCAGTTCTGCCACACGGGACTGGTGCGCAGCGTGGCCAAGGCGTTGGCCACTCACCACTTGCCGGCCAATAGCCTGACCCTGGAAATCACCGAAACCACGGCCATGAGCGATGCCGATGCGAGCATGATGGTGTTGCAGGAACTGTCGGACATGGGCGTCGACCTGTCGATCGATGATTTCGGCACCGGTTATTCCAGCCTGATGTACCTCAAGCGGTTGCCGGCCAACGAGCTGAAGATTGATCGCGGTTTTGTGCGCGATCTGGAGCATGACAGCGACGATGCGGCGATTGTCTCGGCGATTGTCGCGTTGGGGCAGGCACTGGGTTTGCGCATTGTCGCTGAAGGTGTCGAGACCGGTGTGCAGCAGGCGTTTCTGACTGAACTGGGCTGTGACTCGTTGCAGGGTTATCTGCTCGGGCATCCGATGCCGGCGGAAAAATTCATGCAGGATATTGCGCGCAGTGAGCAGTCAGCGGCGGTCTGATCGACCGCGTTATCGTTCTTCGCGAGCATGCTCGCTCCCGCATTGGCTGTGTGAACAACACCGAACCCTGTGGGAGCGAGCTTGCTCGCGAAGGCGTCTGCCCAGACACAGACTCCATGCAAAACCCGCCAATGGCGGTTATTCTTCCCCCCGACTGTTACGTGTGCATTTGGGGGAAAGGGCAGCATGGATAAAGTCATTGTGATCACCGGGGGCGGGCGCGGGATTGGCGCCGCTACGGCGTTGTTGGCTGCCGAGCAAGGTTATCGGATCTGCATCAACTATCAGTCGGATGAGCAAGCCGCGCAAAGCGTGCTGGAGCAAGTTCGCGCATTGGGCGCCCAGGCCATCGCCGTGCGTGCCGACGTCAGCATCGAAGACGAAGTGATCGCATTGTTCCATCGGGTCGACACCGAGTTGGGCCGGGTCACCGCGCTGGTGAACAACGCCGGCACTGTCGGACATAAATCGCGGGTCGACGAAATGTCCGAGTTCCGCATCCTCAAAATCATGAAAACCAACGTTCTGGCGCCGATTCTCTGCGCCAAGCACGCGATCCTGCGCATGTCGCCCAAGCACGGCGGGCAAGGTGGCAGCATCGTCAACGTGTCGTCGGTGGCCGCGCGTCTCGGTTCGCCAAACGAATACGTCGATTACGCCGCGTCCAAAGGCGCGCTCGACACCTTCACTATCGGTTTGTCCAAGGAAGTGGCGGGCGAGGGGATTCGGGTGAACGCGGTGCGCCCGGGTTACATCTATACCGATTTCCACGCATTGAGCGGCGACCCGGATCGGGTCAGCAAGCTCGAGTCGGCGATTCCAATGGCCCGTGGCGGGCGCCCGGATGAAGTGGCGGAGGCGATTGTCTGGTTGTTGTCGGACAAGGCTTCGTATGCGACCGGGACGTTTGTTGATTTGGGAGGTGGGCGTTAAGCGCTTGGATTTATTTCGATAGCACCGCCCCCTTCGCGAGCAAGCTCGCTCCCACATTGGATGTGTGAATGTCACAGAACCCATGTGGGAGCGAGCTTGCTCGCGAAGAGGCCTAAATAAACACCATCGATCTGTCAGAACGACCGCACAATCCGCCCCAACGTCTCCATAGCCTTTTCCGAGTCTTCGGTCCACGGACTGCCGTAATTCAACCGAATACAATTCCTGAAGCGCTGCGTCGGCGAGAAAATCGGCCCCGGCGCAATGCTGATGCCTTGCGCCAGTGCCATCTGAAACAACTTCAGCGAATCCATCTGCGGTGGCAGTTCCAGCCACAAGAAGTAGCCGCCCGCCGGTTGGCTGACCCGCGTCTGCGCCGGGAAGTAACGGGCAATCGCAGCGAGCATCGCGCTCTGCTGTTCTTCCAGTGCGTAACGCAGTTTGCGCAGGTGCCGGTCATAACCGCCGTGTTGCAGGTAGTCGGCAATCGCCGCTTGCGCTGGCATCGAAGCACACAGCGAGGTCATCAGTTTCAGTCGTTCGATCTTCTGCGCGTAGCGTCCGGCAGCAACCCAGCCGATGCGGTAGCCGGGGGCGAGGCTTTTGGCGAATGAACCGCAGTGCATCACCAGACCTTCCGTGTCGAACGCCTTGGCCGGTTTCGGTGCTTGTTGGCCGTAATAGAGTTCGGCGTAAACGTCGTCTTCGATCAGCGGCACCTGATGGCGGCGCAGCAGTTCGACCAGTTCCTGTTTCTTTGCCTCGGGCATGGTCGCGCCCATCGGGTTCTGGAAACTGGTCATGCACCAGCAGGCCTTGATCGGGTGACGTTCGAGGGTTTGCGCGAGCACGCCGAGGTCGATGCCGTCGCGCGGGTGCACGGGAATTTCCACGGCTTTGAGTTTCAGCCGTTCGAGCACTTGCAGGCTGGCGTAGAACGCCGGGGCTTCGATGGCCACCAGATCGCCCGGTTCGGTGACGGCTTGCAGGCACAGGTTCAGCGCTTCGAGGGCGCCGTTGGTGATCAGCAGCTCTTCCATCGGCAGCATCAGGCCGCCGACCATGTAGCGCAGGGCTATCTGCCGGCGCAGTTGCGGATTGCCCGGCGACATGTCGGTGACGACCATGCGCGGGTCCATCTCGCGGGCCGCGCTGGCCAGCGAACGCGACAGGCGCTGCAACGGGAACAGGGTCGGGCTGGGGAACGCCGAACCGAACGGCACGGTACTCGGGTCCTTGATCGAATCGAGGACCGAGAACACCAGTTCGCTGACGTCGACTTCGGTGGAGTCGTTGACGTGGCTGCTGATCACCGGCTCCGAGAACGGGCTCGGCGCGTGGGTATTGACGAAATAGCCGGAGCGCGGCCGTGCGCGGATCAGGCCACGGCGTTCGAGCAGGTAATAGGCCTGGAATACCGTGGACGGGCTGACCCCGTAGGTCTGGCTGGCGTAACGCACCGAGGGCACGCGCTGGCCGGGGCCGAGGACGCCGGAGCGGATCAGTTCAGCGATGTCGTCGGCGAATTTTTCGTAGCGTTTCATCGAGGAGCCTTGGTGCTGGTTGATGATGAGGTGTGTCAGGAGAACTGCCCCTCACCCTAGCCCTCTCCCAGAGGGAGAGGGGACTGATTGGGGGATGCTTGTGAACTACGCCGACCTGAAAGTGCTTTGCTGAATCCGTAATCGACTCGGCCTGAAAGTGCTTTGCTGAATCCATGATCGACTCGGCCTGAAAGTGCTTTGCTGAATCCGTAATCGACTCGGCCTGAAAGTGCTTTGCTGAATCCATGATCGACTCGGCCTGAAATTGCTTTGCTGAATCCATGATCGATTCGGCCTGAAAATGTTTTGCTCAATCCATAATCGATTCGGTCTGTCAGGTCGATGTATAGCGACAGACACCTCGGTCGGCTCCCTCTCCCTCCGGGAGAGGGCTGGGGTGAGGGAGCGGATTCTAACGGCTCAGCGATTCATCGGCGCAACAAACCTGCTCTTCGCCACGCTGTAAACCTCAGGCTCATCGCTGTCGGCAATCTTGAAACTCAAGGTCTGCGAACTGCTGGCCGGGCGTTCCGTGGTCATCGCCACCGACACCGGCACGTCGACAATTTCCCCCGGCGCCAGGCTCAGTTCAGTCTTGCCCTGCAACTGGAAGCCGTCGCCATCCACCAGACTCAGGTTGTAGTCCTGGCGCTGCTGGGTCTTGTTGATGACTTTGAGGGTGTAGATGTTTTCAATCTGGCCCTGACCATTCTCGCGGAACAACCCGCGATCCTTGGTCACGTCCAGCGAGACCATCGGCCGCTCGATCAACGCCAATGCCAATGCGCCGATCATCGCCACCAGCACCACGGTGTAACCGATCAGGCGCGGGCGCAGCAGGTGGGTCTTGCCACCCTGCAGTTCGCGCTCGGAACTGTAGCGGATCAAGCCGCGCGGGTAGTTCATCTTGTCCATGATCGAGTCACAGGCGTCGATGCAGGCGGCGCAGCCGATGCACTCCATCTGCAAGCCGTCGCGGATGTCGATGCCGGTCGGACAAACCTGCACGCATAACTGGCAGTCGATGCAATCACCCAGGCCAGCCTCGAGCGGTTTCACGTCGCGTTTGCGCGGGCCACGGTTTTCGCCACGGGCCACGTCGTAGGAAATCGCCAGGGTGTCCTTGTCGAACATCACGCTCTGGAACCGCGCATACGGGCACATGTGCATGCACACCGCCTCACGCAGCCAACCGGCGTTGATGTAGGTGGCGGCGGTGAAAAACAGCACCCAGAACAGACTGACGCCGCCAATTTGCAGGGTCAGCAGTTCTTCAGCCAGTGGCCGGATCGGCGTGAAGTAACCGACGAAGGTCAGGCCGGTCAACACGCTGATCGCCAGCCACAGGGTGTGCTTGGCCGCGCGTCGCGCCAGTTTGTTCAGGCTCCACGGCGCGGCTTGCAGTTTGATGCGTTGGTTGCGTTCGCCTTCGGTGATCTTCTCGCACCACATGAAGATCCACGTCCACGAACTTTGCGGGCAGGTGTAACCGCACCAGACCCGACCGGCAAACACGGTGATGGCGAACAGACCGAACGCAGCGATGATCAGCAGCGCCGACAGCAGGATGAAGTCCTGCGGCCAAAACGTCGCGCCAAAGATGTGGAATTTACTTTCGGACAGATCCCAGAGCACCGCCTGACGTCCGCCCCAGTTCAGCCACACGGTGCCGAAAAACAGCACGAACAGAAATCCCGCGCCGCTCATGCGCAAGGTGCGGAACAGGCCGGTGAAGCTGCGGGTGTGGATCTGGTTGTCGCTGGACTTGGCCGTCGCCTTCATTGGGCGTGCGGGCACCTTCTTTATATGAGGAGCAATAGTCGGGGATGCTTCTACGGTTCGGACGGGGATTTGTTCGCTCATGGTTATTCGCTCATCAGCCTCCATCAGGCCAGAGCACTATGAGCGTCGATCTGTTTGCATAACAGACTCAGTTATTTCAATAAAAAGCGGATCAGATGAGATTTTGCGCAACGCCTGCGACAACTTGAAGCAGCCCGCAGGCAAAGGCGCAAACGCCTATATCAGGCGTTTGCGCGGGGTGTTGATCAAGGTCAGTCAAATCACCGAACCACTCTCGTCAGCCTTCAAGTGCTTGCGACCATCCTTGGCGCCTGCAACGGTCAATTCGTCGGCTTCTGCCTCGGTGATGTACACGCGCCGGCCTTCTATTTCCACGAACGACATGGATTTTTCGCTATCCGTCATGACTTCCAGGGTGTCGCAAATGCGAATTTCCTCGCCATGTTCAACGGTGAAAAAACACACTTTCTGTTCGGGGTTGGATTCATCGACTCGAACGGGCATGAGGGCAGTCCTTTTTCTGGGGTGTCTGAAAGGTTAGGGCGCGCGCTTCGCCGATGGTTCTGCGCAACTGATTAATGGTCGCCGCTGTCCATCGTCTATCCAGCCAATAACAAGGACTGCACGATGGACGCGTGGTGGCACGAAGTGTGGCAAACCCTGCAAGCGGAATTCGCCGACGTCGGCGATGCTTCGCAATTGACGCGCATCACCGTGCGCCTGCTGATGGCCGCCATTCTGGGCGGCATTCTCGGATTCGAGCGCGAACACAAGGGCAAGGCTGCCGGGGTGCGCACGCATATGTTGGTGGCGCTGGGGGCTGCGCTGTTTGTACTGGTGCCGCAGACATCGGGGGCGGAATCCGATGCGATGAGCCGCGTAGTGCAAGGGGTGATTGCCGGGATCGGCTTTCTCGGTGCCGGGACTATCCTGAAAAACAAGGAAGGAGATGAGGGCCATGTCAAAGGCCTGACCACGGCTGCCGGGCTGTGGATGACGGCAGCCATTGGTGTCGCGGCGGGATTGGGCAGGGAAGCAACGGCGCTGCTCAGTACTTTTCTGGCGCTGGGGATTTTCAGCGTGATGCCACGGATCGTTAAGCTTTTCGAAAAAGAAGAGCAGAAGACTGATGATCACTGACTGATCGTTGCCACGTTGATCGTTCCCACGCTCTGCGTGGGAATGCCTCAATGGACGCTCCGCGTCCGCTTTGGGACGCGGAGCGTCCCGGGCTGCATTCCCACGCGGAGCGTGGGAACGATCAGTTAGACAATGACTGGTGGCATCGTCGTTGGTGGTTCTTCTTTGGGCGGTGGCGTGGTGCCAGGTGGCTCCTGCTCGGGAACCGGTTGCGGCTCGGTCTCGGGCAGCGTGGGTTTGTCGATGTTCGGATCAGGCGTTTCGGCCGGGATCGGGATATTCATCTGATGACCTCCGTGTGGCACATGGCGTGAGAAGTGCTTAAGTGGATTGACCACCCTGCACGCAATTCGATCCGCTTTTCTGACACGCCAATTTCATCTGAACTTTTCCCGGCGCCGGTCGCTCGGAACCTAAGTGAGTTCATTTCGGGGCAGGTGCTTCGTTGTGAACACTGATCCGGCACAAGAGCGTCCTTGGGGCGTTAAGGAGAGATGCTCAATGACTGCTGAAAGACCTTCTGAACTGAGCTACAACCCGCACATGCCGCTGTCGCAGGCGTTGCTGCTGCCGCGCATTGCCATCGAAAACACCATGCCGACCCTCGAGGGCGGGCAGTTCGCCGTGAAGTCGATTGCCGGCCGTGAGGTGGTGGTCACCAGCAAGGTATTTGCCGACGGTCACGACAAACTCGCGGTGCGCATCCGCTGGCGCGAGGAAGGCGAGGAGACCTGGCAAAGCGAGGTCATGGCCGATCAGGGCAACAATGGCTGGCAAGGCTTGTTCCGCCCTGAGCATCAAGGGCGCTTCCTCTATTGCATCGAGGCGTGGATCGATCACTTCGCCAGTTTCCAGTATGAACTGGAGAAAAAACACAGCGCCGCCGTACCGGTTTCGCTGGAGTTACAGGAAGGCCGGAGCATGGTGCAACAGGCCGCCGAGCGCAGCGAAGGTCAGCTCAGCGAGCAGCTCGCCGCGTTGCACCACGAATTGTCCGGGCTGCTCGAAACCGAGCAGGTCGCGCTGTTCCTGCACTCGCGCAGTGCGCAGTTGATGGCTGAGGCCGATCACCGCGCCTACCTGAGCGTCAGTCCGGAATATTCGGTAGACGTCGAACGCGAACTGGCCGAATTTGCCAGTTGGTACGAACTGTTTCCGCGCTCGATCACCGACGATCCCCACCGCCACGGTACCTTTAACGACGTGCACTCGCGCCTGCCGATGATTCAGGACATGGGTTTCGACGTGCTGTATTTCACGCCGATCCACCCGATCGGCCGCGCCCACCGCAAGGGCCGCAACAATTCCCTGACCGCCGGGCCCGATGATCCGGGCAGCCCTTATGCCATCGGCAGTGAGGAGGGCGGTCACGAGGCGATTCACTCGCAACTCGGCACCCGCGACGACTTCCGCCGACTGGTGGCCGCTGCTGCCGATCACGGTCTGGAAATCGCCCTCGATTTTGCCATTCAGTGTTCTCAGGATCACCCGTGGCTCAAACAGCATCCGGGCTGGTTCAACTGGCGGCCCGACGGCACGATCAAATACGCGGAGAATCCGCCGAAGAAATATCAGGACATCGTCAACGTCGACTTCTATGCGCCCGACGCGATTCCGAGCCTGTGGGTCGAGTTGCGCGACATCGTTATTGGCTGGGTCGAAGAGGGCGTGAAGATCTTTCGCGTCGACAATCCGCACACCAAACCACTGCCGTTCTGGCAATGGCTGATCGCCGATGTTCGGGCGCTATACCCGGAAGTGATCTTCCTCGCCGAAGCCTTCACCACGCCGGCAATGATGGCGCGGCTGGGCAAGGTCGGTTACACGCAGAGCTACACCTATTTCACCTGGCGCAACAGCAAGGCTGAGCTGGCGACGTATTTCACTGAGCTGAATGAATCGCCGTGGCGCGAATGCTACCGGCCGAATTTCTTCGTTAACACGCCGGACATCAACCCTGCATTCCTGCACGAATCCGGGCGTCCGGGCTTTCTGATTCGTGCGGCGCTGGCGACCATGGGTTCCGGCTTGTGGGGCATGTATTCGGGGTTCGAGCTGTGCGAGTCGGCGCCGGTGCCGGGCAAAGAGGAATACCTCGACTCGGAGAAGTACGAGATCCGCGTCCGCGACTTCACCGCGCCGGGCAACATCATTGCCGAAATCGCCCAGCTCAACCGCATCCGCCGGCAGAACCCGGCGCTGCACACGCATCTTGGCCTGAAGGTCTACAACGCCTGGAACGACAACATTCTGTATTTCGGCAAGCGCAGTGTCGACGG
The DNA here is from genome assembly GCF_015461835.1 of Pseudomonas neuropathica. Taxonomy (GTDB): domain Bacteria; phylum Pseudomonadota; class Gammaproteobacteria; order Pseudomonadales; family Pseudomonadaceae; genus Aquipseudomonas; species Aquipseudomonas neuropathica. The sequence goes on from NZ_JACOPX010000017.1 coordinate 156,924, forward strand.
CAGCAACTTCATTCTGGTCGCGGTCAGTCTTGATCCGCACAACGTGCAGGAAGCGAATTTCGAATTGCCGCTGTGGGAATTGGGCCTGCCCGATGATGCGACGACCCATGGCGAAGACTTGATGAACGGGCATCGCTGGGACTGGCACGGCAAGTATCAGTTCATGCGCATCGACCCGGCGTATCAGCCGTTCGGCATTTGGCGGATTACCACCGCCTAAGGCATTGCACAACTCCCTGTAGGAGCTGCCGAAGGCTGCGATCTTTTGCCTTTGATGTTTAAAAGCAAGATCAAAGATCGCAGCCTTCGGCAGCTCCTACAGAGGAATCAGCACAATCAGATTATGTGCAGAAAGAATTTTTCAGGAGTTTCACATGGCGAAGAAACCCAAGGCAGCCACCTTTATCAAAGACCCGCTCTGGTACAAGGATGCGGTGATCTATCAAGTTCACGTCAAATCGTTTTTCGACTCCAACAACGACGGGATCGGTGACTTTCCCGGCCTGATCGCCAAACTCGATTACATCGCCGATCTTGGCGTCAACACCATCTGGCTGTTGCCTTTCTATCCCTCGCCACGTCGCGACGATGGCTATGACATTGCCGAATACCGTGGCGTGCACAGCGATTACGGGACCATGGCCGACGCCAAGCGCTTTATCGCCGAGGCGCACAAGCGTGGCTTGCGGGTGATCACCGAACTGGTCATCAACCACACCTCCGACCAGCACCCGTGGTTTCAGCGTGCGCGCAAGGCCAAGCCCGGCTCGGCGGCGCGGGACTTTTACGTGTGGTCGGATGACGATCAGAAATACGACGGCACGCGAATCATTTTCCTCGATACGGAAAAATCCAACTGGACCTGGGACCCGGTCGCCGGCCAGTACTTCTGGCACCGTTTCTATTCGCACCAACCGGATCTGAATTTCGACAATCCGCAAGTGATGAAAGCCGTGCTCTCGGTGATGCGCTACTGGCTGGACATGGGCATCGATGGCCTGCGTCTCGACGCGATTCCGTACCTGATCGAGCGTGATGGCACCAATAACGAAAACCTGCCGGAAACCCACGACGTCCTCAAGCAGATCCGCGCCGAGATCGACGCCAATTACCCCGATCGCATGCTGCTCGCCGAGGCCAACCAATGGCCCGAAGACACTCAGCTGTACTTCGGTGATACCGATGCGGCAGGCCTTAACGGTGATGAATGCCACATGGCGTTCCACTTCCCGCTGATGCCGCGCATGTACATGGCGCTGGCCCAGGAAGATCGCTTCCCGATCACCGACATTCTTCGCCAGACCCCGGAAATTCCCGCCAACTGCCAATGGGCGATTTTCCTGCGCAACCACGATGAGCTGACGCTGGAGATGGTCACCGACAAAGAACGTGATTATCTATGGAACTACTACGCCGCTGACCGTCGCGCGCGGATCAACCTCGGCATCCGCCGTCGTCTGGCGCCGTTGATGGAACGCGATCGCCGCCGCATCGAATTGCTCAACAGCCTGCTGCTGTCGATGCCGGGCACGCCGACCTTGTATTACGGCGACGAGATCGGCATGGGCGACAACATCTACCTTGGCGACCGCGATGGCGTGCGTACGCCGATGCAGTGGTCGATTGACCGCAACGGCGGCTTCTCCCGTGCCGATCCGGCCAGCCTGGTGCTGCCGCCGATCATGGACCCGCAATACGGCTATCTGTCGGTTAACGTCGAAACCCAGTCCGGCGATCCGCATTCGCTGCTCAACTGGACCCGACGCTTGCTCGCTGTGCGCAAACAATCCAAGGCGTTCGGCCGTGGCACGTTGAAAATGCTCTCGCCGAACAACCGTCGCGTGTTGGCCTACACGCGCGAATTCACCGATGCCGATGGCAAGCACGAAATCATCCTCTGTGTGGCCAACGTTTCGCGCAGTGCGCAAGCGGTGGAGCTGGACCTGTCGGCGTACGTCGGCATGGTGCCGGTGGAGATGCTCGGCGGTAATGCCTTCCCGCCGATTGGTCAGTTGAGTTTTCTCCTGACCCTTGCGCCGTACGGTTTCTATTGGTTTGCCCTGGCGGCGGAAAACCAGATGCCGAGCTGGCACGTGGAGCCGGCGCAGAGCCTGCCGGACTTCACCACGCTGGTACTGAAAAAACGCATGGAGGAATTGCTCGAAGCGCCGTCGCGCACATCGCTGGAGCAAAACATTCTGCCGAGCTGGCTGCAGAATCGCCGCTGGTTCGCCGGCAAGGACGCGGCCATCGACAAGGTGCATCTGGCGTACGGCGTGCGTTTCGGCGATGCGCAGCATCCGGTGCTGCTCAGCGAAATCGAAGTCACCAGTGGCGGGCAGACCAGTCGTTATCAACTGCCGTTCGGCTTTATTGCCGAAGACCAAGTTGGCCCGGCGCTGCCGCAGCAATTGGCCTTGTCCCGTGTACGCCGAGTGCGACAGGTCGGCTTGATTACTGACGCGTTCAGCCTTGAAACGTTTATTCGTGCGGTGCTGCAAGGCATGCAGAACAACACGGTGCTGGAGTCGAGCGACGGTGAAATCCGTTTTGCACCGACGCCGTATCTGGAAACGCTCGGCCTCGGTACCGAGTCGGAAGTGCGTTATCTGTCTGCCGAGCAATCGAACAGTTCGGTGGTGATCGGCAATAGCCTGGTGCTTAAGCTGATACGCAAAGTCGCTTCTGGCGTACACCCGGAGCTGGAGATGAGCGCTTACCTGACCGAGGCCGGATTTGCCAATATCTCTCCGCTGCTCGGCTCGGTGATTCGCCGCGATGCCAAGGGCGAAGACAATTTGCTGATGATCGCCCAAGGCTATCTGAGCAATCAGGGCGACGCCTGGGAATGGACGCAGAACAACCTTGAAAGGGCGCTGCGCGATGAGCTGGCCGATGCCATGTCCGAACAGGAACAGCATTACAACGCCCTCGGTGAGCTGAAGGATTTTGCTGGCATGCTCGGTCAGCGTCTGGGCGAGATGCACAAGGTGCTCGCCGCGCCCACCGACAATGCCGACTTCGCCCCACAGGTGTCGACGGCCAAGGACATGCAGGCCACCGGCAAGGATGTTGTGGCGCAGGTCGAACACGCGCTGAAACTGCTCAAGCAGCATCAGGGCGAACTCAATGCGGTGGATCAGAAACTGGTCAAACGCCTGATCGACGAGAAGAAAACCATCCTCACGCACGTACAGGATCTGGCAAAAAAAGCCGTCGGCGGTTTGCGCATTCGCGTCCACGGCGATCTGCATTTGGGTCAGGTGCTGGTGATCAAGGGCGATGCCTACCTGATCGACTTCGAGGGTGAACCGGCGCGGCCACTGGGCGAGCGCCGTGGCAAACACAGTCCGTACAAAGATGTCAGCGGCGTGCTGCGCTCGTTCGATTACGCGGCAGCGATGACCATCAACGTGCACAACGTTGACCACAGCGCCGAGTCTGAGACGGCGCGGCGTCTGGTTGCCGAGCGCTATCTGCGTGAGGCCCGCGAGGCATTTGTTCAGGCATATCGCCGCGCGGCAGCTAGTCTTGATCATGCCTGGCAAGATCCTGAAGGTGCCGACGCCGCGCTGGCGTTGTTCGGCCTGGAGAAGGCGGCCTATGAAGTGGCCTATGAAGCCGAAAATCGCCCCACGTGGCTGCCCGTGCCGTTGCACGGTTTGTATGGGTTATTGACGGGGCTTAAACCCTTTTCCGATCTTGGTGGAGAGTAGTCATGAGTTTCTCGAACAAGGAACAGGGTGCGGTTAAAGAAACATTGCTGCCCTCGGCAAAAGATATTGATGCCTTGGTCCGCGCTGAACATCACGACCCTTTTTCGATTCTTGGTCCGCACGGCGATGGCGCTGGCGGGCAGTTCATTCGCGCTTATCTGCCCGGAGCGCTGAGTGTCGTGGTGCTGGACAAGGACAGCGGTGAAGAACGCGGTCCGCTGGAGCAGACCGAAACGCCGGGGTTGTTTGTCGGCCATTTCGATCAGGCGCGGCCGTATCAGTTGCGCACGCGCTGGGCCGGCGGCGAACAGGTTGCCGAGGATCCTTATAGCTTTGGCCAGTTACTCGGCGAAATGGACTTGTATCTGTTCGCCGAAGGCAATCACCGTGACCTCAGCGCCTGTCTCGGCGCGCAGATGAAAACAGTGGATGGCGTCGACGGCGTGCGCTTCGCCGTGTGGGCGCCAAATGCCCGGCGCGTGTCGGTGGTCGGCGACTTCAACGTCTGGGACGGGCGTCGCCATCCCATGCGCTTGCGTCATCCGTCCGGGGTCTGGGAGTTGTTCATACCGCGCCTGCAAGCGGGCGAGTTGTACAAATACGAAATTCTCGGCGCCCACGGCATTCTGCCGCTCAAGGCTGACCCGATGGCGCTGGCCACCAGTCTGCCGCCGGACACCGCCTCGAAAGTCGCTGAACCGCTACAAATCGACTGGCAGGATCAGGAGTGGATGAGCAGCCGACGCGACCGGCAGAAACATTCGGCGCCGCTGTCGATCTACGAACTGCACGCCGGTTCATGGCAGTGCGAACTGGATGATCTCGGCGAAGTCGCCCGCCAGTACACTTGGCCGGAACTCGCCGAACGCTTGATTCCCTACGTCAAGGAACTGGGTTTCACCCACATCGAACTGATGCCGATCATGGAGCACCCGTTTGGTGGCTCCTGGGGCTATCAATTGCTCTCGCAATTCGCCCCGAGTGCGCGGTACGGCTCGCCGGCGCAGTTCGCTGAATTCGTCGACGCCTGCCACCGGGCCGAGATCGGTGTGATCCTCGACTGGGTGCCGGCGCATTTTCCCACCGATACTCACGGTCTCGCCCAGTTCGACGGCACCGCGCTGTACGAATACGGCAACCCGCTGGAAGGGTTTCATCAGGATTGGGACACGCTGATCTACAACCTCGGCCGCACCGAAGTGCATGGCTACATGCTGGCTTCCGGGCTGCATTGGTTGAAACATTTTCATGTCGATGGTTTGCGCGTCGATGCGGTGGCTTCGATGCTCTATCGTGACTATTCGCGCAAGGCTGGCGAATGGGTGCCGAACCGCCATGGCGGTCGGGAAAATCTGGAGGCCATCGACTTCTTGCGGCATTTGAACGATGTGGTCGAACTGGAAGCTCCGGGTGCGCTGGTGATCGCCGAAGAATCCACGGCGTGGCCCGGTGTCAGCCAAAGTACGCAGCAGGGCGGACTGGGTTTTGCCTACAAATGGAACATGGGCTGGATGCACGATTCGCTGCATTACATTCAGCAGGATCCGGTGTACCGCGCGCACCATCACAACGAGTTGAGTTTTGGTCTGGTCTACGCCTGGTCCGAGCGGTTCATCCTGCCGATCTCCCACGACGAAGTGGTGCACGGCAAGCATTCGCTGATCGACAAGATGCCCGGCGACCGCTGGCAGAAATTCGCCAACCTGCGCGCGTATCTGAGTTTCATGTGGACGCACCCGGGCAAGAAACTGTTGTTCATGGGCTGCGAGTTTGGCCAGTGGCGCGAGTGGAATCACGATCAGCAACTGGATTGGTATCTGCTGCAGTACTCCGAGCACAAGGGCGTGCAGAAACTGGTCGGCGATCTCAATCGGCTGTATCGCGAAGAGCCGGCGCTGCACGATCAGGACGACGCGCCGCAGGGTTTCCAGTGGTTGATCGGCGACGATGCGATCAACAGTGTTTATGCCTGGTTGCGCTGGAGCAAGGAGGGTAAACCGGTGCTGGTGGTGGCCAACTTCACGCCGGTGCCGCGTCAGGCGTATCGCGTGGGTGTGCCGTTTGCCGGGCGCTGGACTGAATTGCTCAATAGCGATGCCGACACCTATGCCGGTTCCAATTACGGCAATGGCGGCGGGGCGTTTACCGAGGAAGTGCCGAGCCATGGCCAGTCGTTGTCGCTGGAGCTGAATCTGCCGCCATTGGCGGTGTTGATCCTCAAACCGGAAGGCTGATCCAGTACCGAGTTGCTGCCATCGCGAGCAGGCTCACTCCTACATTTGGAATGCGTTCCCCTTGTAGGAGTGAGCCTGCTCGCGATGGCGTCAGCACAAACACTATCGCCGCCAAGCCAAACGCTACCAACGCATCCGCACCCCAAGGCTGCCAATGATCCCGTTCAAATCATTGTCATCGACATCGCTACTGTAATCGGCACTGACATACAGACTCACCGCCGGCGTCACCCGTGCCACCAGGCCCAAGCCCAATTCGACGGTCGATGACTTGCGGCTGCTGCTGATCTTGTCGACCTGATCCAGTGTCACGGTATTGCCGGTGTACACCGTGTGCCAGAGGTTGGTGCGCACATAGGGTTCGACCGGCAGGCCATTCAAATCGTAACTGCCTTTCAAACGTGCACCGACGCGGCCACTCCAGGCCGTGAGATCGGAGGACGAGGCATTGCCTGAACCGGCGTAGGGCGTGTCGAGGGTGATGCGTTGATTGATCAATTGCGCCTGCGGTTCGACCACCCAGTTTTCACTCAGGCCAATCGGATAACCGCCTTCTACTGACAGCGTCAGTGCGCTGCCCTCGGTGGCTTGCCGTGCGCCCTGTTCGTTACGACTGAAACCGCTGACCCGGCCGCCACTGGCGGATAAATCCACGTGCCAGCCCTGGGCTCCGCTCAGGCTGTAATAGGCGCCAAGGCTTTGGCCTTGCAGGTTGAGGGTGTCGCTGTTCGGGTCTGCCAGGGCGCGGCTGGTGAGCAGGCCATTGGCATTGGCTTGAATCTGGTTGAGGCCGCCGATCAGGCCGATGGTCTGGGTATGACTGCCACTTTGCAGAGTCAGTACGGCTGGGCCTTTGAAGTCGCCGCTGCCGGGTGTTGCGTAACCCGACGACAGCACATCGGTTTGTGCCTGCCGGGCGCTTCTGCCGTACAACTCATCCCAGGCTGACGGGGCGAGGTCTTCGGTGATCAGGTTCGCCCCCTGCAAGTCCGGGCGTGGACTCAAGCGTTGCGGGCCGGGGGTAATGACGGTCACGGGCAGTGTCATGACCGGCACATCCGCGCGATACCACGGGGTGGTTTCATCCGCCGCAGAACCGGCCTGCGCCTCCATGGATGAGCACAGCAAGATAGAGCTCGACACTGTGCAGAAAGTGATTTTGATCTCGTGTGGGGTGATGGGCGTTTTCATGGAGGTCTACCTTGCAGGCGCATGCATTCTCTCTGTGTGGCGTCTCTCCTACCCCGAACGAGGGGCGACCGAATGGAGCGGGGCGAACCGTGGCCGCTCGATTTCGCGAGTGTCCGAAGGCTCGTCCCGGGTTGTGATTCCGGGGGTAGTTAAGGTTGAGATAAGAAGAGTCGAGCGTGCCCGTCAAGAAATTGAACGATGAGCGGTAGTGGTAAAACAGGGTTTGCAAGCGTTTGTTTTTCTGCACATAAGTAAGTGGTTGTTTGCATGGAAAAACGCAGCGAAAGCCCCGACTCAGAGGCATTCAGTTACCGACAGAAGGTCTGTCGGCAACGTTGAATCGTCGTATGAGCTGATCTATCGCGTCCTGCATTGCTGTCACTATTGCAGCTACAGGTGCACTTCGACCGCCAGTGGCAGATGATCCGACAGATGTGTCCACGGCTTGTTGCCGAGAATCCGTGGGTCATGGCTGCTGGCATTGCGCAGGTAGATCCGGTCCAGTCGCAGCAACGGGAACCGCGCCGGGTAAGTCTTGGCCGGGCGCCCGTGGTGACGCTCAAAGGCTTCGTGCAGGTAGTCGCGGCGGGCGAGGGCGGCGTTGCCCTGTAACTGCCAGTCGTTGAAGTCGCCCGCGATGATCACCGGGGCATCGTCGGGTAGGGATTCCAGCAACTGGCAGAGCAGTTGCAACTGCAATTGCCGATGGCTTTCAAGCAGACTCAAATGCACGCAGATCGCGTGGACTTCGGCATGCCCCGGCACATCAAGCACGCAATGCAGCAGACCACGGCGTTCGGGGCCGGTGATCGACACATCGAGGTTGCGGTACTCACGGATCGGGTATTTCGACAGCAGCGCATTGCCGTGGTGGCCGTCGGGGTAGACGGCGTTGCGCCCGTAGGCGAAATCGCTCCACATACTGTCGGCGAGAAACTCGTATTGCGAGGTTTGCGGCCATTCGTTGTAACGGCTCGAATGCCGCTCGTGTTCACCCACCACTTCTTGCAGAAACACCAGATCGGCCGAGGTGCTGCGCACCGCTTCGCGCAGTTCCGGCAGGATGAAGCGCCGATTGAGCGCGGTGAAACCTTTGTGGGTGTTGACCGTCAGCACCCTGAGCCGATGAATGACGGGCGCGTCGACAACATGACGCTTGGGATCGCTGGACACGGTTACTCCTCTGAATCCTGAGTGCCTGTTCATGCGACTGACAAGCAGGGCTGGCAGTTCCTTGCGAATCATCAGGTCTGCGTTCCAGGCCGGGAGAACTGCCGTAGCGGCGACCCTCCAAGAGGCTCAGCGAACCAGTCGAACAACAATGTCATCGATTTGATAATCGTTGCCACCATCAGTCCCACCACCGCCTCCTCGATCCTGATGGCTTATTATTTGAATCGTGTGGTTCGTGCTCTGTGTCACCGAAAAGTTTCCTGTTTGGGGATACCACTGGCCGGTCCGGGGAACACTGTACACCGGCAAGATTGCTTGGCCTGTTGAAAACCTGACGGAAAAAATAGGGGGCATGTTAGTCGGCTGAGGGCTGACGTTTCGGACTCGATAACTGAATGTGTAGGTATGCCCGACCACAAATCGAAATGATTGACTGAATAGTAAGCCCGAGTGACCTGAAGCGCCGGGAGTGTCATTGTGAAACACACCACTGGTCACTCGCCCTTGATAACCTGCTGGCCCTTTGGTCCAGTTACCTGACGTGCCGTTCGTAAAATCGGTAACGGAATCCGTCCACCTCTCTGCAGTAAAGCTGCGCACTGCTGACTCCGGTTGCGCACCATAGAGCGCTTTGGCCTTGATAGGGTGCGCGACCGGGCTCAATCCGCTGATCACTCTGCTCCAGTCGCCATTGGCATCGACTGGCACGACTGGCGTCAGCGCTGTGTTGCCGTCGTAGAGCTGTACGGTCTGGCCGGGACTGGCCTTGCCGGTGACGGTGACGCTGGTATCGA
>NZ_JACOPX010000017.1:166129-167688 GCF_015461835.1 Pseudomonas neuropathica
GGGACTGGCCTTGCCGGTGACGGTGACGCTGGTATCGAAGGTCGTGCCGTTCGGTGCAACGGTGCCCTTGGAGTCGGTGATGTTGACGATGGTGGGGGTCACGGTTTGCGCGACGGTAAAGCTGCGCACTGCCGACTCCGGTTGTGCACCATAGAGCGCTTTGGCCTTGATGGGGTGCGCGGCGAGACTCAGTCCACTGATCACCCTGCTCCAGTCGCCATTGGCATCGACTGGCACGACTGGCGTCAGCGCTGTGTTGCCGTCGTAGAGCTGTACGGTCTGGCCGGGACTGGCCTTGCCGGTGACGGTGACGCTGGTGTCAAAGGTAATCCCGCCGGGCGCGACTGTGCCTTTGGAGTCGGTGATGTCGGTGAGGGTGGGCGATATCCACCCAGCCACCCGTAAATCTAACGCTGCAGAGTATTCATTGCGCTGCGTGGCGGCCCGCCACACGGTATAGAGCACCTTCACGCTATTTCCGATATTGGCCGTCACGAATTTTCCGTCCACCGGAAAACGTACAGGTTGGCCTTCGGTCACGGTGGTGATGGGCAGCCAGTCACTGGTGCTGGCGAAGGGGTTGGGACTGCGCCAGTAATAGGTAAGAACATCCCCCTTCAGGGGCTTCGCCTCGCTGATCCACACATGCACCCTATCGAACACCTTGGACGGATCCAGCACATCCCCCGGCGGATCGGCCTCTTCCACTTCAGGGGCCGGCAGTGTCGCCCGAACCTTTTCAACTTTGGCCAGCAGCCGCTCGGACTCTCTGATGTCGAGGAGGCCAGGTGTATCGTTTGCGACCACGTAAGACAGGTCGAGCGTGCCGTTTTCAAGGACCTTGATGTGCTCGGCGTTGATGTCGAACGTGACCAGGCCTTCCTTGGCTTCGTTGTTGCTGACGATATGCGGAACCTCATGCGGATGGTCGCCGCCATCGGACTTGGTGCCAAACCATCTCAGGCAGATCAGATCGCCATTTTTCATCGCGTAGCGCACGTCGACCGTAGCGTAGAGCTCGTCCGGTTCGAGGGTGTCGCCGAGCAGTTCGCGGATGCTCGGCTCGGGGAGCATGTTGACGTCGCCCACTACGCTGGCAAAGGTGCGCTTGGAATACAGCGGGTCGCCGCCGTCCTTTTTGTAGAGAATATAAGACGCATCGGCGCGCCCCTGAGCGATGGCCCTGATCAACTCATAGGGCACTTCGATTTCCAGCACTGAAGGGACGTTGTCGATGTCGCGGGTTTCGCTGCAGATGAGCGGTTCAGCGTTATCCGGCGGTGTGCCGATGAAGGTCATTTTCACGCTGTCGCCCACAGCGAAATATTGGCTGCTGACATGGATCTGAATCGTGACCGGCTGCTTGTTCAAATCCCTGATGGTAATGAAGCCGTTGAGGGCTTCCTTGATGATCGGTGCATCCAGTCGCCAGCCGCCCGCGTCCACATCGATGTAAGTGCGTTTGGAGTGGCGGTCTGCCCAGTTCCAGACTTCGTCATTGATGTCGTATTTGATTTCCCGTTTGAGACCGTCACCGGTGCCGAAAATGGCGTCCGGAT
>NZ_JACOPX010000018.1 GCF_015461835.1 Pseudomonas neuropathica
AGGCCTTTTCGCTGACCAGTTCCAGCTCGAATTCGAACGGCGTATTGAGGGCCTCACGACCGGTGAACGACAGCACTTGAAAGTCGCTGTCGATGCCATCGACGGTCAGATTGAAATGAGGCTGGTTGGCCGGTGAGAACATTCCCTTGTCCCTCGCGCAGTGCTGCGACGCGCAACAGCCCCTCAAGGGGCTATTGGCAAAAATTCTTTAAAAGTGAGTGCGCCCCGACCAGCGATGCCGGCCGGGGCGGTACAACTGTCAGCCGCGATTAAACGACTGGAGCACGCCAGTCATCGGAACCCGAAGTACCGGATACTTCGTGGGTCCAGGTGATTTTACGGTAGGTGAACTGCACTTCTTCCAGGTGGGTGAAGTGCGCGTTGCCAGGGTCCTGGCAGTTGTGCATTTTGTTGTTGATGGCGACGATGATCGCGTCTTCCAGTTTGGTGGTGTAGTAGTGCTCTTGGGTGCCTTGCGCCGAAGTGCGGTACCACTGGATAACGATTTCGCTCATGCGCTCGCCGGAAGTCAGCGCCGCTTGCAGCAGCGGCGAAGCCTTGTCGTAGACCTTGGTGATCACAACTGGCTTGTGCACGCGCTGACCGGTTGGCTGACCGGATTGCGGGTCACGCGGGATGATCACGTCGTGGGTGAAAGCCTGAACCATGACCTGGTCTTCGTGGCCTTCCTGGTAGGTGTTGCCTACGGAGTCAGCGGTGAAAGCGCCTGCAGTGATCAGGCCTTGTTTTTCGCCGGTAACCGACATGTACGCTGGTGTTGCCATGGGGTGCTCTCCTTGCTTGAAAGACATACCTCTCAGGCACCATTGCCCGAAAAGGATGGCCATGCGCCATCAAACTTCATGCCAGCTTTTATACAACCCATACAGACAAAGGCCCGGAGCTCATCGACTGATTTTTTCCTGTGACTAAGCCAATGAAAAACAAGGGAACGTGCGCAACTTCTTGCGCAGTGGTGTGCAAGAAGTTGCGCACTTGGCTGGAGGCCAAGAGCTACGCGGCCTGTAGAGACTTACCCGGGTGAAAACAGGCAAATCACTGCGCAACTTCTTGCGCACTTGCACGTGGATGGATAAAGAAGAGCGCCAGATCAAAAGATCGCAGCCTTCGGCAGCTCCTACATGGGAAACCGGTATCCATAAGGAAAGCGCTGCCGAAGGCCGCGATCACTTTGCTTTTTGAACCCCTGCGCTATCCTGCTGCCCACTAAAAGGTATCGACACATTCAGCAAGGAGGTTTGCATGCGTACCCTCGAACTGGCCGGCGTCCAGGTTCCGATCATTGGCCAGGGCACCTGGCGCATGGGTGAAGACCGCTCGGCGCACAAGCGTGAAGTGGCAGCACTGCGCAGCGGTATCGAGCTGGGCATGACCCTGATCGACACGGCGGAAATGTACGCCGAGGGCGGCGCCGAATCGGTCGTTGGCGAAGCCATTGCCGGCCTGCGCGATCAGGTGTTTCTGGTCAGCAAGGTCTACCCGCACAACGCCAGCCGCAAAGGCATCCCGCAAGCCTGCGAGCGCAGTCTGCGCCGACTCGATACCGATTACATCGACCTCTATCTGTTGCACTGGCGCGGTCAGTATCCACTGGAAGAAACCGTCGAGGCCTTCGAACGCCTGCGCGAGGACGGCAAGATCGGCCGTTGGGGTGTGTCGAATTTCGATGTCGACGACCTCGAAGAACTCTCCAGTTCCGCCTGCGCGACCAATCAGGTGCTCTACAACCTCGAAGAGCGCGGTATCGAATTCGATCTGCTGCCATGGTGCCAACACCAGCGGATGCCGCTGATGGCCTACTGTCCGATCGGCCAGGGCGGCGCGATGCTGGCTGAACCGGTGCTGAATGAAATTGCCGCTCGTCATGGCGTAACCCCCGCGCAGGTTTCGCTGGCGTGGATTCTGCGTCAGGATGGTGTGATTGCGATTCCCAAGGCTGTGCGACCGGAACACGTGCAACTCAATGCACAAGCCGCGCAACTGCAACTGGAGGCCGGGGATCTGGCGGCGCTGGACCAGGTTTTTAAAGCGCCACAACGCAAGCAGCGGCTGGCCATGGTCTGAGCCGCCGACTGGCGAGGGCTTCGCGATGAGAAGCACTGATCAGTACGACCCGTTTAACCTGCAACGTTTTGTCCAGGCCCAGGACCCGGTGTTCGAGCGCGTGCAACGCGAACTTGATGATGGCCGCAAACGCAGCCACTGGATGTGGTTTGTCTTTCCGCAGTTCGCCGGCCTGGGCGGCAGTGAAATGTCCCGGCGCTTCGCCATCGGTTCAGCCGAGGAAGCCCGGGCCTATCTGGCCCACGAGCTGCTCGGCGCGCGCCTGCGTACCTGCACGCAGTTAGTGCTGAAGGTGAAACAGCGCTCGATCGCGGAGATTTTCGGCCATCCCGATGACCTGAAATTTCATTCCTCGATGACGCTGTTCGCTCAATTTTCCGCGGAAGACAGCGTGTTCACCCAAGCGCTGGAACGCTACTTCCACGGCATTCTTGATGAGTGGACGCTGCAACTGCTCGACTCAAAACAGGCCCAGTTGCCCCCCGATCAGGGTTGAGAAATCGTCGTCGACAAACGGCAGAATCGCGTCCGCCACCGGTTGCAGCTGCCGGGTGATGTAGTGGTCGTAGTCGATGGCCGCACGGCGCACCTCCAGCGGCTCGGGACCTGCCAGGGTGATGACGTAGCTGATCCAGCCGCCATTCTGGTATTGGCGCGGGCGCCCGTGCTGCGCGTTGTAGTCGTCGGCCAGCCGCGCCGCACGCACATGCGGCGGTACGTTGCGTTCGTAATCGTCGAGGGTGCGGCGCAGGCGTTTGCGGTAAACCAGCCGATCATCGAATTCGCCGGCAAGGGTTTTGCGCACGTAGTCGCGCACGTAATCCTGATAGGGCTTGCGCTGGAAAATCCGCTCGTAGAGTTCCTGCTGGAATTGCCGGGCCAGCAGCGACCAGTCGGTACGCACGGTTTCCAGGCCTTTGTAGACCATTTCATCGCTGCCGTCGGCGCGGGTGACGAGGCCGGCATAACGTTTTTTGCTGCCCTCCTCCGCGCCGCGAATGGTCGGCATCAGAAAGCGTTTGTAGTGAATTTCGAATTGCAGTTCGAGGGCGCTTTCCAGCCCATATTCTTCACGCACATGCGCGCGCCACCAATCGTTGACGTGCTTGACCAGCGCATGACCAATGTTCGCTGCCTCTTCCTGCCCATGGGGGCGACGCAGCCAGACAAACGTGGAATCGGTGTCACCGTAGATCACCGCGTGGCCCTGCTCTTCGATCAGCTTGCGCGTGCGCAGCATGATCTCGTGACCGCGCAGGGTGATCGATGACGCCAACCGCGTATCGAAGAAGCGGCAACCACTGGAACCGAGCACGCCGTAGAAGGCGTTCATGATGATTTTCAGCGCTTGCGACAGCGGTGCGTTGTGTTCGCGCTTAGCGGTCTCGCGGCCCTCGGCAACGCGCGAGACAATCGACGGCAAGCAATGCCGGGTACGCGAGAACCGCGCACCTCGGAAGCCCGGCACGGAGTCGGCATCGTCCGGGTGTTGCAGGCCTTCAATAAGGCCCACCGGGTCAATCAGAAAGGTGCGGATGATCGACGGATACAGGCTCTTGTAATCAAGTACCAGCACCGATTCGTACAAGCCCGGTTGCGAGTCCATGACAAATCCGCCGGGGCTGGCCTGCGGCGGATTGGTGCCGAGGTTCGGCGCGACAAAGCCCTGTCGGTGCATCAACGGCATGTACAAATGCGTGAACGCTGCCACCGAGCCGCCGCTTCTATCCGCCGGCAATCCGGTGACACTGGCGCGCTCCAGCAAAAAGGTCAGCAGTTCGGTTTTGGCGAAGATTCGCGTGACCAGTTCACAGTCCTTGAGGTTGTACTTGGCCAGCGCCGGCTTGTCCTCGGCGAACATGCGGTTGATTTCGTCCATGCGCTGGTACGGGTTGTCGATGGACTTGCCTTCGCCGAGCAGGGTCTGGGCGACGTTTTCCAGACTGAACGACGGGAAACTCCAGGTCGCTGAACGCAGGGACTCGATGCCGTCGATGATCAGCCGTCCCGCCGCCGAGGCGAAGTAGTGATTGCGGCTGCCGTGTTCGCGCCATTGCATTTCTTCGCCGCCACGGCCGATCTTCAGCGGCACGCCGAGGCGCCGCGCGTGTTCGTGGAGGATGCGCAGGTCGAACTGCACGACGTTCCAGCCGATGATCGCGTCAGGGTCGTGGCGGGCGAACCAGTCGTTGAGTTTTTTCAGGATGACCGTGCGTGAGTCGCAGTATTCGAGGTCAAAATCGACGATGCTGGCGTCGCCGTTCGGCGCACCGAGCATGTAGACCTGACGTTCGCCGCAACCTTCGAGGGCGATGGAGTACAGCTCGCCGGTTTCGGTGGTCTCGATGTCCAGCGAGACCAGGCGCAGCTTCGGTCGGTAATCGGGGTCAGGTTTGAGCTGGGCGTTGAGCAACACGCCGTCGACATCGGGCGTGCCGCTGAACCGCACCGGTGCGGTGATAAAGCGCTCCATTAGATAGCGTTCCGGCGGGCGCACATCGGCTTCGAAGACGTCGACCCCGTTGCGGTTGAGCGCGGTTTCCAGGCGCATCAATTGGCCGTGTTGCTGACAATACAGACCCAGTACCGGGCGATGCTCGAAATCCTGCAGGGCCAGCGGGCGCAGTTCGACATTCTTTTCGTCGTGCAGCAGACGTTCGGCCGCTGCGCGCTGCTCGGCGGGAATAAACGCCACCGACGGCTGATGCGGCAAACGCACACGGCGCGGCCCGGCGTCAGTCGCCAGCCAGAACTCGACTTCAGTGCCGGCCGGGGTATCGCGCCAATGCCGGGTCAGGACGAAGCCCTGCGGTAAATCCACCACTGCAACCTCAGGAATTGAAACAGAGGGGCATTCTACGCGGCATTGCACCGGATGACCCTGGCGATAAATCGGCGTCAACCACGGAAAAAACCGGCGAATGACGTTTTTTGCGTGTTATCTGCCGCTTTGCCACCTTGCCCTGCGCGCTTGCGTCTACGATGCTTGGATAACAACGACAACACCTGAGTAACCGCCATGAAGACCGTCGCCCAACTGCTCAAGCTCAAAGATCAGAAAAATCAGGAAGTGCACCAGATCAAGCCTGATCACATGGTGCTCGAAGCGCTGATGAAGATGGCCGAGAAAAACGTCGGCGCCTTGTTGGTGGTGGAAGACGATAAAGTGGTCGGCATCATCAGCGAACGCGATTACGCACGCAAACTGGTGCTGCATGGCCGCTCATCCGTGGGCACGCCGGTGCGCGACATCATGGTGGCGAACGTGATCACCGTCGACACCCACCAAACCGTCGACACCTGCCTGGGCATCATGTCGGACAAACGCCTGCGCCACTTGCCGGTGGTCGAGAACGGCAAGCTGATCGGCTTGCTGTCGATCGGTGACCTGGTCAAGGAAGCAATTGCCGAACAGGCGGAGCTGATCAAACAGCTGGAGCAGTACATTCGCGGGGAATAAATCCCAAAGACACCGCCGCCCCCCCTGTAGGAGTGAGCCTGCTCCGGGCGGCGTTCCGACGATAGCGGTTTGTCAGCTAAAAACAAGGTGACTGACAGACCGCTATCGTCGGAACGCCGCCCGGAGCAAGCTCGCTCCCACAGGGTTCTTTGGTGCTCAGGCAGGCCAATGCCGGGCGAAGACCGGCGCCAGCACCGGATGCCGGTCAATCCGCTGCAACCACGCATAAAACCCCGGTCGCGTCTGGCGCAAATGCTCGCGACTGCCCGCCCAGCGTGTCACCACCGCCGCCAGCACATCCAGCGCCCCCGGCGTTTCGTCATCCAGATAAAGCTCGGCGGAAAACTGATCGGCAAAGACCTCCCAACTCCAGTGCAAACGCTCGCGCGCGCCGGCCACCAGATTCTGCCGCGAGGCTTCGTCGGGCATCAGCAGCCAGCGCTCCGGATAATCGATGACGCCAATCGCCGCGTAGCAGTTGCTGACGATATAGACCAGACCGCGAATCGCCTGGTCGCGGTCCTCCGCTTTGGCAGGCAGCAAACCAGACTTGGGAAATGTCAGGCCCAGATGAATCAGGATCGCCGCGCTCTCGGTGATGGCGCTGCCGTCGGGCAGTTGCAAGGTCGGTATCTGCTTGAGTGGATTGAGCTGCGCCAACGCCTCGGCAGCTTCGGTGCTGGCTTCGACATCAATGAAACGGTAAGCGATCTGGCACAGTTCCAGCGCCGCTTCGATGGCCGCCGCGCCTGAATTTCTGTGCCCATAGAGCTGGTACATATCCAATCCCCCCGAAAAAGCCATTGCCACAGGGTAGATGGCTGTAGCGTGGATGTAGAAATAATCTGTCTGTGTATCGGTTTTGGCACGGTTTTCCCATGCACTCGCGACTTGCGAATTCAAACCTCGCAAAACAGCGCTGGCGGTGCCCATCCCGCACCAAGAGCAATCATCGAACGCTATCCGCGTTCTTGTAAGGTGCGATACCGAACCAAAAGTTCGCGTATCCGAGCTGGCAACAAGGAGTTCACCGCGTGAATCTTCAAACGCTCTGCCGCATCACAGCCTCTTTGCATTTATCCGTTCGCCGCCGAGTTCATCCGAACAGTCCCGGCTGCCTTCACACTTACTTTATTACCTGACACCTCGACAGCGCACTGCGTTCGCCAATGAGTTATTGGCCGACGGCAGCGTGCTATTTATTTTTTAAATAACACTCGAGCAGTTATTGCACAAACGCAGTGTGCATTGAATGACAGCAGGATTGTCGAACAATAACTTTCAGCGCCATTACAAGTGCACCAAAACTGCTCCACGAGTTTGAACTACTCAATACTTAAAACAGTGATTTTATTTAAACAACAACAAGGAACATGCCCCGTGAGCCGCTAAAACATTGACCCGCACCAATTCAGTCCGCCGCGCACCAGCAAGTGCCCTGGCCGCCAGCCAAGCCGCCGCTCTATCCCGCCGATCAGCGTGATATGGCGCACAGCCTGACTCGCCTGTGAAAAAGCTCCCTCGCCCGGAGTAACGGCAATCTGCGCGCCATGGAAAAACCACGACAAGGGTAAAACTTATATAAATGCGACATGGGTAACACTCATGAAATACGCACTCTACATTTCAGCAACATGTGGCACAGCGGTTGCTATGTGTAACAAGCATGAGACACCGACCGTTGTCTTACGCAATAGAAGAACAACCAGGGAATGGCCAATGAACACTCGAAGTCGATGACGCCAAGCCAGTAAGTTTGCACAAGCCTTGTTAACCGGATAGTTCAACTATCGGCTTCTGCTCACCTTGAAGAAAGTTGCACCCACCCACTCGAACATCTCCTGGATGTTCGGACGGCACCTTATTGCCCTTCATCAACCCGAGGGAGCTTTAATGAACGATGCGGTAAAGCACAGAACCCTGCCGGGGTCGTTGCGGGAAGCGCCAATTCCGCCGCCTCCGGGCAGGCCGGCGTTTAAAGCCAACACTTCGCAACCCGGCGGTCTGAATAAACAGCAAATGGTGTTGCTGGTCGCTGTGTCGGCGCTGATACATGGCGGCGCCTGGTGGTTTCTCCAGCAGTCCAAAACAGAGCCATTGCCAACGCCACCGCAGATTCCGGAAATGACCGTCGAGCTGACCAGCCCGACGCCACCGGCACCGCCGACCCCGGAACCGCCACCACCGCCTCCTCCGCCACCGCCTCCTGAACCGGAGCAACCGGTGGAAGACGAGGACGCGGTCAAGCCACCGCCGAAACCGGTGGAGAAACCCAAACCGATCGAAAAACCGAAACCGGTCGAGAAGCCGAAACCGGTGAAAAAGGTCGAGCCACCGAAAGCGCCGCCCGCTCCGGCACAACCTGCCGCGCCTGCTGCCCCGGCCACCCCGAGCGCGCCACCGGCTCCTGCCGCCGCGCCGGGTCCGGTCAAGGAGTCGGCAGCGATTTCCGGTCTCGCCAGCCTTGGCAACCCGCCGCCGGAATACCCGTCGCTGGCACTGCGGCGCAACTGGGAGGGCAGCGTGGTGCTGCGCATTCAGGTACTCGCCAACGGTCGCGCCGGCACGGTGACGGTGACCAAATCCAGCGGCAAGCCGCAACTGGATGACGCCGCCGTCGCCGCCGTGAAGAACTGGAAATTTATTCCGGCCAAACGCGGTGATACGCCGATCGACGGCTTCGCCACCCAGACCATCGATTTCAAATTGCCGCAATAACCGAACGCTCAATCAACGCACAACCGAATAACGCAAGCGAGGTGTCACCATGAACGATTTGTCTTCGATGATTGTCCCCGGCGTGCTCTGGGGTCTGGTGCTGTTTTCCGTGGTCAGCTGGGCGATCCTGCTGGTCAAGTCGGCGCAGTACCTGCGGCAGAAAGCGCAAAATAAACAATTCAGCAAAGCCTTCTGGGGCGCGCCGGATCTGCTCACCGCCGCCGAACACGCCAGCCAGTATCCGGGCTCGCTGGCGCGTATCGCCAGCAGCGGTTTCGAAGCGCTGCTGGTGGAAGATTCGCCGCGTACCACCCAGCAATTGGCGCACACCATCAACCGTTCGGATCGCCTGGAACGCAACCTGCGCCAGCAGATCCAGAAGGAACGCCGCTCCCTGGAAAACGGCCAGGCGATCCTCGCCAGTATTGGCAGCACCGCGCCGTTCATTGGTCTGTTCGGCACCGTGTGGGGAATCATGGAAGCCCTGAAAAGCATCGGCGAAACAGGCTCGGCCAGCCTTGAAGCGGTCGCCGGGCCGATCGGTCACGCGCTGATCGCCACCGGCGTCGGTATCGCCGTCGCGGTGCCGGCGGTGCTGATTTACAACTTCTTCCTGCGCCGTTTGAAACTCGCCTCGGCAGACATGGATGACTTCGCCCACGATTTCGACGCCCTCGCCTCGCGCAGTGCGTTTTCCATCAGCCGTCAGGCCATCGCCAGCAAAACCACAGCCGCCGTGCGGGAGGCCAGCTGATGTCCTTTTCCACTCAAGACAGCGATGAAGTGCTCAGCGAAATGAACGTCACGCCGCTGGTCGACGTGATGCTCGTGCTGCTGGTGGTGTTCATCGTCACCGCGCCGCTGATGACCAACGCAATCAAGGTCAACCTGCCAAAAACCGACGCCGTCGCCCCCGCCGAAAAGAAAGACCCGGTGGTGGTCAGCGTCGATCAGGACGGCAAGTTCTATCTGGCGAAAACCGAGCTGGCCCCGGAATCGCTGGAGGCCAGCCTCAAGGAGGTCAAGGCCAAGGACAGCGAAGTGCGCGTGCAGTTGCAGGCCGACTCCGCCGTCAATTACGGCCAGGTGGCGAAAGCCATGGCGTCGATCGAACGCTCGGGCATTACCAAGATTTCGGTGATGACCACCCACTGAGTGCGGTGGCGGCCGCGTACTGAAAACACGCGTCCGGCACCGCTGACCAAATCCCGTCGTAAACGGCCGACCGAAAAAACGCCACGCGTCTTCGGAGGGGATCGGCTTGCTTGAAGAAAGTGGTTTTCCGCACGCGGTATCACCGATAGCGGAGCAATGAGGGGCTCACAAGGCCAATTCGATAACGTCTAAAAAGTCGGAAATAACCATGCTGATGAACACTCCACGCTTCACGCTCAAACCCTTGGTGGCAACGATTTCTCGCCACCGTTTTGTTCCGTTGTATCTGGTGGCCATGGGGATGGGCGCCGGGACTGTGCAGGCGGCCGAGGACGACAACGCTAACGTCCCGGCAGCTGCGGCGGTAGTTGCGCCGACCACGCAACTGCAACGGGTGGAAGTGACCGGTTCGGCGATTCGCCGGGTCGATGCGGAAACGGCGGTGCCGATCACCATTCTCAAGGCCGATGAGCTGCGCAAACAGGGCGTGACCACCACCGCCGAACTGGTCCAGCGCATCACCGGCAGCCAGTCGATCAACAACAGCGCCGGCTCCGTGGGCGCAGCCACCGGCGGTGCCTCGTTCGCCGACATGCGCGGCATCGGTGCGAACAAGACGCTGGTGCTGCTCAACGGTCGACGCCTGGCCAACAACGCCTTGTCCGGGACCAACTCGGCCGGCGGCGCGGTGGATCTGAACATGATCCCGTTTGCCGCCATTGAGCGCGTGGAAGTCCTGCGTGACGGCGCCTCGGCCTTGTACGGCACCGACGCCATCGGCGGCGTGATCAACTTCATCACCAAGAAATCCCTGACCGACGGCCAACTGACCCTCGGCGGCGAAACCCCGACCCACAGCGGCGGCGGCCAAACCAAAGACATGAGCGCCAGTTGGGGCTACGGCGATCTGGAAGAAGACCGCTTCAACGTCCTCGGCGTGTTCAACTACAACAAGCAGCAGAACCTCGACGCCAACGACCGCTCCTTCGCTACCGACTACGCCCCCGGTCGCGGCCTCGATCAGACCTCCGGCACTGCGTTCCCCGGCAACTACAGCCAGAACGGCAACGCCACCAACCCGTTGGCCAACAGCAATTGCAACGGCCCCAACCTGATCGCCCGCGACGGCTTGTGCCGCTTCAGCACCCGTGAATTCATCGACCTGGTGCCACAGACCGAGAAGACTTCGTTCTTCGGCAAGACCACCGGCAAACTCGGCGACGATCACAACGTCAATCTCGAATACTTCTGGTCGCGCAACAACAACGCCACGGCGGTCGGCCCGGCGCCACTGACCGGCCTGAGCCTCGACGGCTCGTCGCCCTACTACCCCGGCAACGGCATCACCCCGGCGCCGACCGATTTCGCCCTCGACCCGACCCAACCGGTCGATGTGAACTGGCGCGAAACCGCTGCGGGCCCGCGCGAATCGAAAGACCAGAACACCAGCCAGCGCTTTTTGCTCAGTTTCGATGGCCTGGTCGGCGGTTGGGATTACAACGTCGGCGCGTCGTACAACCAGAACAAAATCGTCTCCAGCGTCACCAGTGGGTATGTCAGCGATCAAGCGATGATCAACGGACTGGCCAGCGGTTTGCTCAACCCGTTCGGCCCGCAGTCCGCCGCCGGTCAGCAGTACATTGATAACGCGGCGTATCACGGCGCCTATTCCACTGCGGTGGGCCGTGTAGCCGGTTTCGATGGTCGTATCAGCCGCGAAATCGGCGACTGGTTCGGCGCTGGCCCGTCCGGTCTGGCACTGGGCGGCGAATACCGCAAAGAGAAATTCCATCAGGACTTCGAGTCGTTCGCCGGCGATATCCAGAGCCTCGGCATCGACCCGGCCGGCAGTGTCGAGGGCGACCGCAGCGTGAAAGCCGCCTACGCCGAAATCAACGTGCCGGTGCTCGACAGCCTCGAACTGTCCGCCGCCGTGCGTCACGACAAATACAGCGACTTCGGCAGCACCACCAACCCGAAATACTCGTTCCGATATCAGCCATTGAAAGAGCTGGTGGTACGCGGCGCCTACAGTGAAGGCTTCCGTGCGCCGTCGCTGTACGAACTGTATTCGCCGCGCAGCATCACCTACACCCAGGGCTACTACAACGATCCGGTGCTGTGTACCGGCGGCGTGGTGCAACCGGGCGGCAACGGCGGCCGCGATTGCGGTCAGCAGTTCCTCAACCAGATTGGCGGCAACGAAGACCTGGCCCCGGAGAAGGCGCGCAACGTGACCCTCGGCTTCGTCTATCAGCCGATCAACAACCTCTCGGTGGGTCTGGATTTCTGGTGGATCCACATCTCCAACCAGATCCAGCCGTTCCCGGAATCCACCGTGTTTGATCAGGCCGGTTCCTACCCGGATCGCTTCGTGCGCAACGCCGACGGCACGCTCAACTACATCGTCACCGGCAACGCCAACCTCGGCATCGTCGAAACCAACGGCGTCGATGTGTCACTGGATTACCGCTTCCCGAACACGCCGTACGGTCAGTTCGGTCTGGGCCTGCAAGGCACCTATGTTGACGAGTACGACTTCCAGAGCACCATCAAAGGCCCGTTCACCGATAAGGTCGGCGACTTCCAGGGTGACGGCGTGATCGCGCGCTGGAAGCACAACCTCACCGGCAGCTGGACCTTCGGCGCGGCGCGGGCGGCACTGACCAACCGCTTCACCACCGGTTACAACGACTACGACCGCGACACCCACGCACGCGTGGCGTCGTATTCGGTGTGGGACCTGTCGGCCGGCTACACCTTCAACAAGGTGCTGGATGTCGATGCCGGGATGAAGAACGTGTTTGACCGCAACCCGCCGTTCTCCAACCAGGCCTACAACTTCCAGAGCGGCTATGACCCGCGCTACACCGACCCGCTGGGCCGTACGTTGTTTGCGCGCATGACTTACCACTTCTAACTGAGAGCACCACACCTCCTGTAGGAGTGAGCCTGCTCGCGATAGCGTTTTTTCAGTCAACCTTGCAGGGTCTGACTTGGCCTCATCGCGAGCAGGCTCACTCCTACAGTTTTGACCTGTGTGCATTCAGGAATTAAGGAGTGACTTCATGAGTTTTTTGCGCAACATGGCTGGCCTGCTTTTGGGCAGTGCGCTGCTGTGCACCGGCACCTCGGCGCTGGCCGCTGGCAGTTATGCGCTGACGGTGTACGGCGAGGCGCCGAAGTATCCGGCGAACTTCCAGCATTTCGATTTCGTCGATCCCAACGCGCCCAAGGGCGGTTCGCTCAGTCGCGCGTCGATGGAGATCGGCCAGTACAACTACATCAGCCCGTATGCCGATCAGGGCATTTCCGTGGTGCAGGTCAATGACTGGGTGTACTCGCCGTTGGCGTTCCGTTCGCTGGACGAGCCCTACACCGTTTACGCATTGGTCGCGCAGCAGATCGAGCGCGATCCCGATGGACTCTGGGTGCGCTTCACCCTCAATCCAAAAGCACGTTTCGCCGACGGCACGCCGATCACTGCCGAAGACGTGCGCTACACCTTCAACCTGCTGATGACCAAGGGCAGCCTGAGTTATCGCCAGCAATACGCCGATGTGCAGGACGTGCTCATCGAAGGCCCACGGCAGGTGCGCTTCACCTTCAAGAACAACCTCAACCGCACCTTGGCGCTGGATCTGGCGACGATGCGCATCGTGCCTGAGCACTGGTGGAAAACCCGCGACTTCGCCAATGGCGGCGGTTTCGAGCCACCGCTGGGCAGCGGCCCGTACCGGGTGAGCAAGGTCGACGCCGGGCGCAGCATCAGTTTTCAACGTGATCCGGACTGGTGGGGCAAAGACCTGCCGGTCAGTCGCGGGATGTACAACTTCGACACCCTCACGGTGAATTTCTACGGCGACACCGACGTCGCCCGCCAACTGCTGCAGGCCGGCGCGTTCGACTACAACCGCGAGTTTTCCTCGTCCGGTTACGTGGTCGGCTATGACAGCCCGGCATTGCGCGACGGCCGCTTGCAGCAGTCGATCCTCGCCCCGGAGAAACCCACCGCCGCTCAGGGCTTCGTGTTCAACCTGCAAAACCCGATCTTCCAGGATCGCCGCGTGCGTCAGGCGATCAGCCTGCTGTGGGATTTCGAGTGGACCAACAAACAGATGATGCGCGGCTTCTACGTGCGCCAGAACAGCTTCTGGCCGAAGAGTGAAATGGCTGCCACCGCCCTGCCCGACGCCGAAGAATTGAAGATCCTCGAGCCGCTGCGCGGGCAGATCCCTGACGAGGTATTCACCACGGTCTATGAAGCGCCGAAAACCGACGGCAGCGGCTACATCCGCGACAAGCAACTGCAAGCGTTGCAGCTGCTCGCCGAGGCGGGCTGGACGCCGCAACACAATCACCTGGTCAACGCTGACGGCGAGCCGCTGGAGTTCACCTTTCTCGACGGTCAGGGCGGCTTCGATCGCATGCTGTTGCCGTTCAAACGCACCCTCGCGCAGATCGGCATCACCCTGAATTTGCGCCGCATCGATTCGGCGCAGTACGTCAACCGCCTCAACGCCCGCGACTACGACATGATCGTCACCAGTTTCCCGCGCAGCGGCGATCCGATCGTCTCCCCCGGCCGCGAGTTGTACAGCCTGTACGCCTCGCAAAGTGCCACGCAAGTCGGCAGCTCGAACTCGATGGTGCTGGCCAATCCGGCGGTCGATCAACTGATCGACGGACTGGTCCAGGCCAACACCCGCGAAGCCATGGTGCATTACGCCCGCGCCCTCGACCGGGTGCTGCAATGGGGTTACTACATGATTCCCAACTATTACTCCAAAGGCACGCCGACGGTGTATCAGAACCGCTTCGGCATGCCGGCCGTGCAACCGGCCTACGACGAAGGCCTCAACACCTGGTGGGAGGTATCGGCCAAGGCGCTGACCACGCAACAAATGCACAGCCAGCTTGCGGGGGGCCAGTGACATGCTGCGTTATCTGAGTCGACGTTTACTGCTGATCATCCCGACGCTGCTGTGCATTCTGGTGGTCAATTTTCTCATCGTGCAGGCCGCGCCGGGTGGCCCGGTGGAGCAAGCCATCGCACGCTTGCAAGGCTTCGGCGGGCACAGCATGGGCGGTGGTGGCGAGGTCGCTGCGGTTGGCGGCGCCGGGCGCAGCAGCCGAGGCCTCGATCCGGCGCTGATCGAGGAGATCAAACACCATTACGGCTTCGACAAACCGATGCACGAACGCTTGTGGCTGATGCTGAAAAACTATGCGCAGCTGGATCTGGGCAGCAGCTTCTTTCGCGGCGCCAAGGTCACCGATCTGATTGTGCAGAAGCTGCCGGTGTCGCTGTCGCTGGGTTTATGGGCGACGCTGATCACCTACCTGATTTCGATCCCTCTGGGCATTCGCAAAGCGATCAAGAACGGCAGCGCCTTCGATGTCTGGAGCAGCACGGCGATCATCATCGGCTACGCGATGCCGGCGTTCCTCTTCGCGATTTTGCTGATCGTGGTGTTTGCCGGCGGCAGCTACGTCAACTGGTTTCCGGTGCAGGGGCTGGTCTCGGATAACTTCGACAGCCTGAGCACGTTGGGCAAGGTCGGCGACTACCTCTGGCACCTGGTGTTGCCGGTGACGGCGCTGGTGATTGGCGGTTTCGCCACGTTGACGATCCTGACCAAGAACAGCTTCCTCAACGAGATCAGCCGCCAGTATGTGATCACCGCGCGGGCCAAGGGCCTGACGGAGAGGCGCGTGCTCTACGGCCACGTGTTTCGCAACGCGATGCTGTTGGTGGTGGCCGGTGTGCCGTCGGCGCTGATCGAGGTGTTTTTCGCCGGATCCTTATTGATCGAAACCATCTTCAACCTCGACGGTCTGGGGCGCATGAGCTACGAGGCGGCAGTGTCGCGCGACTATCCGGTGGTGTTCGGTGCGTTGTTCCTGTTCACCCTGTTCGGCCTGTTGATCAAGCTGATCGGCGACCTCTGCTACACCCTGCTCGACCCGCGCATCGACTTCTCGGCGAGGACTGCCTGATGTTCACTCTTTCCCCTCTTGGTCAGCGCCGTGTCGCGCAGTTCAAGGCCAACCGCCGTGGGCGCTGGTCGTTGTGGCTGTTTATCGGTCTGTGCCTGATTTGTCTGGGCGGTGAATTGATCGCCAACGACAAACCGCTGGTGATCCGTTATCACGACGCCTTTTACTTCCCGATCCTCAGTGATTACCTGGAAACCGATTTCGGCGGCGAGCTACCGTTTCAACCGGATTACGCCAGCAGTTACGTACACAAGCTGATTGAGGATCAGGGCGGCTGGATGCTGTTTCCGCCGATTCCGTTCAGCTACGACACAGTCAATTACGACCTCAGCGAACCGGCGCCGAGTCCGCCCTCTTCCAGCAACTGGCTGGGCACCGACGATCAGGCGCGCGACGTGTTGGCGCGGGTGATTTTCGGCACGCGAATATCGATTCTGTTTGCGCTGATTCTCACCGGCATCAGTGCATTGATCGGCATCGTTGCCGGCGCGTTGCAGGGTTATTACGGCGGTTGGGTCGACTTGCTTGGGCAGCGCGTGCTGGAGATCTGGTCGGGGTTGCCGGTGCTGTACCTGCTGATCATTTTGTCCGGCTTCGTCTCGCCGAGTTTCTGGTGGTTGCTGGGGATCATGGCGCTGTTTTCCTGGCTGGCGCTGGTCGATGTGGTGCGCGCCGAGTTTCTGCGCGGACGCAATCTGGAATACGTCAAAGCTGCGCGGGCACTGGGCCTGACCGACAACGAACTGATGTGCCGACACATCCTGCCCAACGCGATGACCTCCACCCTCACCTATCTGCCGTTCATTCTCACCGGCGCCATCGCCACCCTGACTGCGCTGGATTTTCTTGGTTTCGGTATGCCGGCGGGTACTGCATCGCTGGGCGAATTGATCGGTCAGGCCAAGCGCAATCTGCAAGCGCCGTGGCTGGGGCTGACGGCGTTTTTTGCTTTGGCGTTGATCCTGTCTTTGTTGGTTTTCATCGGTGAAGCGTGCCGAGATGCCTTTGATCCTAGGAGCTGACATGCAAGACCATTTAATCGAGATCCGCGACCTGCGCGTCGCCTTCGCCGGACAAGAAGTGGTGCACGGTTTGAACCTGGATATCCGCCGCGGCGAGTGCCTGGCACTGGTCGGTGAATCCGGCTCGGGCAAGTCCGTGACCGCACATTCGATCCTGCGTTTATTGCCGGGCAAGAACGTCAGCAGCAGCGGCGCGATTCGCTACAACGGCGTGGACTTGTTGCACGCCAGCGAGCAGCAGATGCGCGGCCTGCGCGGCAACCGCATTGCGATGATTTTCCAGGAGCCGATGACCTCGCTGAATCCGCTGCACACCGTGGAAAAGCAAGTCAGCGAAGTACTGGAAATTCACAAAGGCCTCAAGGGCCGCGCTGCCCGCGAACGGACTCTGGAGCTGCTGGAACTGGTCGGCATTCGCCAGCCGTTGCAGCGTTTGAAAGCCTATCCGCATCAACTTTCCGGTGGTCAACGGCAACGGGTGATGATCGCCATGGCGCTGGCCAACGAGCCGGAACTGTTGATCGCCGATGAGCCGACCACGGCGCTGGATGTGACGGTGCAGCAGAAGATTCTTGAGCTGCTGATCGAGTTGCAGCAACGGTTGGGCATGTCGCTGTTGCTGATCAGCCATGACCTCAATCTGGTCCGGCGTATCGCTCAGCGCGTGTGCGTGATGCGTAAAGGCGAGATCGTTGAGCAGGCCGATTGCGAAACGCTGTTTCGCGCGCCGCAGCATCCTTACAGTCGCTTGCTGATCGAGGCTGAACCGAGCGGTGCGCCGGTGCCTAGTGAGTACGATCACAATCTGCTTGAGGTCGACGATCTGAAGGTCTGGTTTCCGTTGCCCAAAGCGTTGTTCAGTCGCCAGCAGGATTACATCAAAGCCGTGGACGGCGTGAGTTTCACCCTGCAACGGGGCAAGACTTTGGGGATTGTCGGGGAGTCAGGTTCGGGTAAATCGACGCTGGGTCAGGCGATCCTGCGACTGGTCGAGTCCGAGGGCAATATCCGTTTTGGTAACAAGCAACTGAGCTTGCTCAATCAACGTTTGATGCGGCCGTTGCGGCGGCAGATTCAAGTGGTATTTCAGGATCCGTTTGGCAGCCTCAGCCCACGGATGTCGGTGCAGCAGATCATTGCCGAAGGCTTGCTGACTCACGGTATCGGCACTGAGGCTGAGCGGGAAGCGGCGGTGATCCGGGTGCTGGAGGAAGTCGGTCTCGACCCGCAGAGCCGCCATCGTTATCCCCACGAGTTTTCCGGCGGCCAGCGCCAGCGCATTTCCATCGCCCGCGCACTGGTGCTGGAACCGGCGCTGATTCTACTCGATGAGCCGACGTCGGCGCTGGATCGCACGGTGCAGAAACAGGTGGTGGAGTTGTTGCGGCAATTGCAGATCAGGCATGGGCTGACCTATTTGTTCATCAGCCATGATCTGGCGGTGGTGCATGCGTTGGCGCATGACTTGATGGTGATCAAGGATGGCAAGGTGGTGGAGCAGGGTTCGTCGCGCGAGATTTTTGCCGTGCCCAAACACCCCTACACCCAGGAACTCCTGAAAGCCTCCGGCCTAAAGCCCGACACAACACCCTGTAGGAGTGAGCCTGCTCACGATAGCGGTATTCCAGTGACGTAGATTTTGCTGACACGACGCCATCGCGAGCAGGCTCACTCCTACATGGGGATCGGTGGGGTTTGAAATTTATTTTTCAGTCACTGCATCCAAACGCCTCCGTCATGGGTAGTCCCTGTAACAGCCCTCTTCGGCTGTCAGCGGTTTACCCTTTTCGGAGATGACACTGATGAACATCACTCAACTGATTGGCCTCACCGGTTTGCTCGCCCTGTCCTCGACAACCTTCGCCCAAAGCAGTTACCCCGACGCGATCAAAGTGCCGGACGGCCACAAGATCGCCATGGAAACCACTGGCGTCGGCGAGATCACCTACGAGTGCCGCGACAAGCCCAACGCGGCCGGGCAGACCGAGTGGACGTTTGTCGGTCCGAAAGCGGTGCTCAATGATCGCAGCGGCAAGCAGGTCGGCACCTACTTCGGCCCGCCAGCGACCTGGCAGGCCAAGGACGGTTCGAAAGTCACCGGCACGCAACTGGCCGTGGCACCGTCGACTCCTGGCAACCTGCCCTATCAACTGGTCAAGGCCAACCCCGCCGAGGGTAAAGGCGCGATGAGCGGCGTGAGTTACATCCAGCGTGTCGCGCTCAAGGGCGGCGTGGCACCGGGCAGTGAATGTACAACGGCGAACAAGGGCAAGCAGGAAGTGGTGAAGTACCAGGCCGATTACATTTTCTGGGCGGCGAACTGATCTCCGGAACACCACAAATCCCCTGTAGGAGTGAGCCTGCTCGCGATAGCGGTGTATCAGTGAAGAATATGCTGCTGATACACCGCTATCGCGAGCAGGCTCACTCCTACAAGGGGAATTATGTGTTCTGGATGTTTGCGGAATGTGAGCTAGATTGCACGACATGCCTTTAGCCGAATCCGTTTTCGATTACGAAGCCCGCCTCGCTGCTTGTGCCCGTGGCGAGCGTTCGGCCCTGCGCGATTTGTATGTGCAGGAAGGTCCGCGTCTGCTCGGCGTGGCCAAGCGCCTGGTGCGCGATACGGCGCTGGCGGAGGACATCGTTCATGAGGCCTTTATCAAGATCTGGAACGGTGCAGCGGGGTTTGATCCGGCGCGCGGTTCGGCGCGTGGCTGGATGTTCAGCGTGACCCGGCATCTGGCGCTGAATCTGCTGCGTGATCACGGCCGGGAAACGCCGTTCAGCGAGGCCCACGAAACCGCTGCGGACGATGCCAGCTTCGACGCCCACGCGCATTCGGCGCGCATCCACCATTGCCTTGACCAGCTAGAGCCACAACGGCGCAGTTGCGTCCTGCATGCTTACGTCGACGGCTACAGCCACGCGCAGATTGCCGCGCGCCTCGACACGCCGCTGGGCACCGTCAAAGCGTGGATCAAGCGCAGCCTCAATGCCTTGCGGGAGTGCATGGGATGACCAGCGAATCAGCGCAGGAACGGGACGAACTGGCCGGCGAATATGTGCTCGGCACGCTGTCGTTCGAACAGCGCAGCGAGGTGCAACGGCGCTTGCCGAATGATCCACAATTGCGCGCAGCGGTAGACGCCTGGGAACGGCGTCTGCTGGAGCTGACGGATCTGGCCGAACCGCAGCAACCCTCGGCGCAGTTGTGGCAGCGCATCGAGCGCAGTGTCGGGCGACTGGCGCGGCAAGCACCTTCGACTTCATGGTGGAATCTGCTGCCGCTCTGGCGTGGGTTGAGCGCAGCCGGTTTGGCTGCCACGTTGATTCTGGGTTCGATCCTGCTGACCCAGACCACGCCGAAACCCAGCTATCTGGTGGTGCTGGTCGCGCCGCAGGACAAGGCCCCGGGCTGGGTGATTCAGGCGAGCAACTCGCGGGAAATCCAGTTGATTCCGCTCGGTGTGGTTGAGGTGCCGGCGGACAAGGCGCTGGAATTCTGGACCAAGGCTGATGGCTGGCAAGGGCCGGTTTCGCTAGGGTTGGTCAAGCCTGGACAGGCGTTGTCGGTGCCGTTGGACAAGTTACCGCCGCTGCAACCCAATCAGCTATTCGAGCTGACACTTGAGGGCGCCAATGGCTCGCCGATCGGCAAACCGACCGGGCCGATTCAGGCGATCGGGCGCGCTGTGAAGGTGCTGTGAGGCTCTGCTCTGCGGCTCCTGGCTACCATCATCGGCATCGATGTTCACCATCACGGCAATGAAGTTCTCATAAAAAATCCCGGGCGTAACATCTGCTCCATACCAACCAACAACACCCCGGAGCACACCATCATGAAACGCCAAACTCTTCTCGGTATCGCTTTCTCGGTCTTCGCTATCAACGCTTTCGCCGCTACCCCGGCCCACACCATGATCGCCGAAGGCGGCTCGGACAAACTGATCGAAAGCCGTTTGGCTGAAGGCGGTTCGGATCGTCTGCTTGAACGTCGCGTTGCTGAAGGTGGTTCGGATCGTCTGCTCGAACGCCGCGTTGCTGAAGGTGGCTCGGATCGTCTGCTCGAACGCCGCGTTGCTGAAGGTGGCGCTGATCGTCTGCTCGAACGTCGCGTTGCTGAAGGTGGTTCGGATCGTCTGCTCGAACGCCGCGTTGCTGAAGGTGGTTCGGATCGTCTGATCGAACGTCGCGTTGCTGAAGGTGGCGCTGATCGTCTGCTCGAACGTCGCGTTGCTGAAGGTGGTTCGGATCGTCTGCTCGAACGCCGCGTTGCTGAAGGTGGTTCGGATCGTCTGATCGAACGTCGCGTTGCCTGATGTTTGGCTGTAAGCGCAACAACCCAGAGAAACCCGGCTCCCTTGGCCGGGTTTTTTATGTCTGTCTGATTTATCCGGCCTTGGCCATGCAGCGCTTGTAGCGCTCGTCCACGCGCTTGGCGAACCACGCTGTGGTGAGTTTGCGGGTGATCTTCGGGCTCTGCAGCACGATCCCCGGCAACACCGCGCGCGGCAGCTTTTTCCCCTCCGCTTGCTCCGCCAGTTCGAACACCCGCTGATAGAGCTTGGTCTCTTCGAACTCCAGGGTCTTGCCCTTCTCTAGCTGATCGCGAATACTCGGATTGCGCATGCCCAATGACTTGCCGAGGGTGCGCACCGCCAGTTCCGTACCGCCGGGCATGATCGAGTCGTAGCGGATCAGGTCGCCATCGAGCGCTAGCGGGATGCCCGAGGCGCGACTCACCGCGTTTTGAAATGCGGCATTACGACTGGCGTACCACCCAGCGTTGAAATCGGCGAAGCGATAAAGCGGCTCGCGATAACTCACCGGGTAACCGAGCAAGTGGGCAATACCGAAATACATGCCACCACGGCGGCTGAACACCTCGTGGCGGATCGTGCCGTCCACCGGATACGGATAATCCTTGGCGTGCTGTTCGGCAAATTCGATGCTGACCTGCATCGGCCCGCCGGTGTGCACCGGGTTAAAACCGCCGAACAGCGTACGGCCCATCGGCACCCGACCGATGAAGTCGTCGAATATGCCACTGAGTTCTTTTTCACTGCGCGCCGCATTCAAGCGTTCGCTGTAGGTCTTGCCGTTGGTTGAGCGCACTTGCAGCGCGCCGCTGACCAACAGGCTGGGGATGTGCACTTTGGCGGCGCGACGGTCGATTTCGTCGCGGGCGATTTTGCCCAGGCCGGGCACGGTGGGATCGGCCTGAAAGGTGGATTCCTGCTCGGCAACGGCCAGCACCGAGCACAGATTCTGTGTGGTCGGGCTGATGTTCTGCGCGGCAAACGCGGCGTAGATATCGGTGGCCCAGCCTTGGCGATCGGCAGTCTTGGCCGGCATCAGCCGCACGATCTCGGCCTTCACTTCAGCAGGCGCACGGGGCACCGGTTCCTGGCTGCGTTGCCCGGCGCAACCGGCGAGCACCAGCAGTGCGGCGAGCGTGATCGGTAATCGAGGGTTGTGCATGTTGCTCCATCCAGTCCAGTAAGCCAGAACCACCATACACAATCCGTGTAGGCGCTGCCGCAGGCTCCTGCACAGGAATGCGGGTATTGAAGGGGTGATGACAAACTGATTGCAAAACGTTACTGAGAAATCCTATCATTTGTGCCTGGAGTCGCATTTGCGCAAGGAGTTCCCGCGCCGCCCTTATTTTTCTCACCGGCCGTGCGCCTCCAGGTATCTAAATGTCCGCTTCAGCTCGACTCGCCGTCCCGTTTCGCCCGACGCTTCTCGCCCTGCTGTGCTCCCTGACTGTCACCGCTCACGCCGCAGACGGCGATAACAAGGCGCTGGTGCTGGACGACGTCAACGTCAACGCCCAAGCCCCGACGCCTAACGCCCTGCCCCCGGTTTACGCGGGTGGTCAGGTCGCCCGTGGCGGCCAGCTCGGCGTGCTGGGTAATCAGGACATGATGGACGCGCCGTTCAGCGCCGCCTCCTACACCGAACAATTGATTCAGGATCAGCAGGCCGAAGACGTCGCCGACGTATTGCTCAACGATTCGTCGGTGCGTCAGGCCTCCGGTTTCTCTAACCAGGCGCAGATTTTCATGATCCGCGGCCTGCCGCTGACCGGCGACGACATTTCCTATAACGGCCTGTACGGCGTGTTACCACGGCAGATCATTTCCACCGATGCGCTGGAGCGCGTGGAAGTGTTCAAAGGCCCGAACGCCTTTATCAATGGCGTGACCCCGACCGGTTCCGGCATCGGTGGCGGCGTCAACCTGCAACCGAAACGCGCCGGCGACGTGCCGCTGCGTCGTTACACCACCGACATCAACAGCGAAGGTCGCATCGGTCATCACTTCGACATTGGCCAGCGCTTCGGTGAAGACAACCGCTTCGGTGCACGGATCAACCTGTCCCAGCGCGAAGGCGAAACCGGCATCGATCACGAAAACCAGCGCTCGAAACTGTTCGCCATCGGCCTCGATTATCGCGGTGACGCCCTGCGCATTTCCGGCGACTTCGCCTATCAGAAAGAACGCGTCAACGGTGGCCGCAACTCGGTCAACCTCGGCACCACCACGCACATTCCCGACGCGCCATCGGCCGACACCAACTACGCGCCGAAGTGGGGTTACACCGACATCGAAGACACTTTCGGCATGCTCCGCGCCGAGTACGACCTGAACGACAACTGGACCGCCTACGCGGCCGGTGGCGCCAAGCACACCCGCGAAGTCGGGCGTTACAACTCGACCACGCTGGTCGGTAACAACGGCGCGTCGTTCACCACCGGCTCGTTCATTCCGCACGACGAAGACAACACCAGCGTGATGGCCGGCCTCAACGGTAAATTCAACACCGGTTCGGTCAGCCACAAGCTCAACTTCGGCCTGACCGGCATCTGGGCCGAACAGCGCAGCGCCTATGATTTTGACCTGACCCAATACGCCAACAACATCTACCACCCGGTGCAAACGCCGTCGCCGGTGGGCAACTTTGCCGGCGGCGACTTGAATGATCCCGGCATCGTCGGCAAGACCTTCAACCGCAGCATCGCACTCTCTGACACCCTTGGTTTCTTCGATGATCGCCTGCTGGTGACCGCCGGCCTGCGTCGTCAGCAACTGGTGGTGCAAGGCTACAACTACGCCAGTTGGGGCAGCGGCGGTCGCAAGTCGAGCTACGACGAATCGATCACCACCCCCGTCTACGGCGTGGTGTTCAAGCCGTGGGACCATGTGTCGTTCTATGCCAACCACATCGAAGGCCTGGCCCAGGGCCCGACCTCGCCGACCAGTTCCGGTGGTTTCCGTGTGACCAACGGCAACGAAGTCTATGCACCCGCGCGTTCCAAGCAGACCGAAGTCGGGGTGAAAGTCGACATGGGCACTTACGGCGCCAGCCTCGGTGTTTATCGCATCGAGCAGCCGAGCGATGGTTACTGCGAAATCGACAGTGCGACCACCTGCACCTACGTGCGTGAAGGCGAGCAGATCAACAAAGGCGTGGAAATGAACGTGTTCGGCGAACCGATCAATGGTCTGCGCCTGATCAGCGGTCTGACCCTGATGGACACCGAACTGAAGAACACCCTCAATGGCGCCAACGACGGCAACCGTGCGATCGGTGTGCCGACCTTCCAGTTCAACGCTGGTGCGGATTGGGATGTGCCGGGTCTGCAAGGTGTAGCGCTGAATGCGCGGATGCTGCGTACCGGTGGTCAATACGCGGATGCGGCGAACAACCTCAGCCTGCCGACCTGGAACCGTTTCGATGCCGGTGCGCGTTATGCGTTCAAGGTGTCAGAGAAGGACGTGACCGTGCGTCTGGGCGTGGAGAATCTGGCGAACAAGAAGTACTGGGAATCGGCTCAGGGTGGGTATCTGACTCAGGGTGAGCCGCGGGTGGCCAAGTTGTCCGGCACTATTGATTTCTAAGGCTGAAAAGCCCTCTCCCAAAGGGAGAGGGGACTGACCGTGGTGTTCTTGCAAGTTACACCGACCTGAAATATCGAGTCGAACTCAGGTTCTGAAAAGCCCCCAATCGGCTCCCTTTCCCCTCGCCCCCTTGGGGGAGAGGGCTGGGGTGAGGGGGTAAATTTCACTGTTACCAAAATCTCCCGCCGAACACCCGAAAAAGGCCCCACAGCCTCACCGCTGCGGAGCCTTTTTCCGTCTGGCCGATCAACTGGCCAGCCTCGCCTGCTGATCCATACTTGCTGCACGGCAAACGGAGGACAGGCCCATGAACCGCAGCGACGTTCTGATCATCGGCGCCGGCCCGACCGGGCTGGTGCTGGCCCTGTGGCTGAGCAAACTGGGGGTGCGCGTGCGGATCATCGACAAGGCCTCCGCGCCCGGTACCACGTCGCGAGCGCTGGCGGTGCAGGCGCGCACCCTCGAGTTGTACCGGCAACTGGACCTCGCCGACACCGTGGTGCGCAACGGCCATCGGGTGGCGGCGGCAAATTTCTGGGTCAACGGCAAACCGGTCGCGCAGTTGCCACTGAACCGCATTGGCGAAGGCCTGACGCCGTACGCGTTCGTCGAAATCTTCCCGCAGGATCAACACGAACGGCTGCTGATCGAGCGTCTTGAAGACTACGGCGTCACGGTCGAACGCGACACCACGCTGGAAAGCTTCGAGGAAACCGGCGACGGCCTCACCGCGCACTTGCGCCTGCCCGATGGCGAGCAGGAAATCTGCCAGGCCTGTTATCTGGCGGGATGTGATGGCGCCCGCTCAGTGGTGCGCAAAACCCTCGACACCGGTTTTCCCGGCGGCACCTATCAGCAGATTTTCTACGTCGCCGACGTCAAGGCCAGCGGCCCGGCGATGAACGGCGAGTTGCACCTGGATCTGGATGAGGCGGACTTCCTCGCCGTGTTTCCCCTGGCCGGCGAAGGCCGCGCGCGGCTGATCGGCACGGTGCGTGATGAGCGCGCGGATCGCGCCGAAAGCCTGGAATTCTCCGACGTCAGCAGCCGTGCCATCGAACATCTGAAAGTGCATATCGAAGACGTGCACTGGTTCTCGACCTATCGCGTGCATCACCGCGTGGCCGAGCATTTTCGCAGCGGTCGTGCGTTTCTGCTCGGCGATGCCGCGCATGTGCACAGCCCGGCGGGCGGTCAGGGCATGAACACCGGCATTGGCGACGCGATCAATCTGGCGTGGAAACTCGCCGCTGTGCTCAGCGGTGGCGCCGAACCAAGCCTGCTCGACAGCTACGAAACCGAACGCATTGCCTTCGCCCGCCGACTGGTGTCGACCACCGACAAAGTCTTCAGTTTTGTCACCGCCGAGGGACGCATGGCCGATCTGCTGCGCATGCGTGTGGCACCGTTTCTGATCCCGAAAATGGCTTCGTTCGAGGCCAGTCGCGAGTTCCTTTTTCGCACCGTGTCACAAGTCACCCTCAACTATCGCGGCATGCCGCTGAGCCAGGGCGCCGCCGGCCAGGTGCATGGCGGCGATCGCTTGCCGTGGGCGCATGATGGTGAGGGGGACAATTACGAACCGCTAAGGCAACCGTGCTGGCAGGTGCATGTGTACGGCGACACCAGCGACGAAATGATCGCCTGGTGCAATGAACACCATTTACCGCTGCATGTGTTCGACTGGCGCCCCGCGTTTGAAGCGGCGGGATTAGGGCGCAACGGTTTTTATCTGCTGCGCCCGGATACTTATGTGGCGATTGCCGAGAACAGTGCGGATCCGAAAGTGATTGAACGCTACTTCCGCGATCACGGCATCCGGCCCTACTTCAACTGCCCCTGACCCACCACAATCCCCTGTAGGAGTGAGCCTGCTCGCAATAGCGTCGTATCAGTCAACATTGATGTCGGTTGGCACTACGCTATCGCGAGCAGGCTCACTCCTACAGTTTGGATTTGCGGTGTTACTTAGATCCCGGCCAATGCCAGATCCATCGCAAAGTAAGTGAAGATCAGATCCGCCCCCGCCCGCTTGATCGCGCCCAGGCTTTCACGCACCACGCGATCCTCATCAATTGCCCCGGCCTGCGCGCCGAACTTGATCATCGCGTACTCGCCACTGACCTGATACGCCGCCAGCGGCAGGTTCGAGGCCTCACGAATGTCGCGGATGATGTCGAGGTAAGCGCCGGCCGGTTTGACCATCAGCGCATCGGCGCCTTCCTGCTCGTCGAGCAACGATTCGCGCAGGGCTTCGCGGCGGTTCATCGGGTTCATCTGATAGCTTTTGCGGTCGCCTTTCAGCGCACTGCCACCGGCCTCGCGGAACGGGCCGTAGAGTGCCGAAGCGAACTTGGTCGAGTAAGCCATGATCGGAATCTGGGTGAAACCGGCGGCATCCAGCGCCTGACGAATCGCTCGCACCTGACCGTCCATCGCCGCCGACGGCGCGATCACGTCGGCACCGGCGCGAGCAGCGGCTACAGCCTGTTTGCCGAGGTTGATCAGGGTCTGGTCGTTGTCGACTTCATGGTTGTGCATCACGCCGCAATGGCCGTGATCGGTGTATTCGCAGAAGCAGGTGTCGGACATCACGATCATCTCCGGCACAGCGTCCTTGGCGATGCGCGACATGCGCGAGACCAGACCGTCTTCGCGCCAGGTGTCGCTGCCGTTGCTGTCCAGATGATGCGACACGCCGAAGGTCATCACCGACTTGACGCCAGCACGGGCATAACGCTCGATTTCGCTGGCCAGTTTGCGCTCGGGAATGCGCATCACCCCGGGCATGCTCTTGATCGGCACGAAGTCATCGATTTCTTCCTCGACAAAAATCGGCAGCACCAGATCATTCAGGCTGAACTCGGTTTCCTGGAACAGGCTGCGCAGGCTCGCATTGCGGCGCAGACGGCGGGGACGTGCTTCGGGGAACTGACTGGACATGGGGGTCTTTCCTGAAAACGGCAGATGAGACGAAAGTCGTAGGGGGCGAAGCTTATGCCTTGCGGGGCGCGCGGTACAAACCTGGATCAATCAAGAGTGCATTACCGGGGGTGTAATAATCATCCGGTTTTTGCACATTCCCTTGTAGGAGTGAGCCTGCTCGCGATAGCGGTGTGTCAGTCAACATTGATATCGACTGATACACCGCTATCGCGAGCAGGCTCACTCCTACATGGGTTTGTATGTAGTCAGGAGGGAATGGTCAGGCCGCGAACCACCGCTGGGCGGGCGAGGAAGCGTTCCAGTACGCGGGTGACATTCGGGAAGTTGTTGATCCCGACCAAATCACCGGCCTCATAAAACCCGATCAAGTTACGCACCCACGGGAACGTGGCGATATCGGCAATGGTATAGCGCTCGCCCATGATCCAGTCACGGCCCTCGAGCCGGCCGTCGAGCACCTTGAGCAGACGTTTGCTTTCATCGACGTAACGATCACGCGGGCGCTTGTCCTCGTAATCCTTGCCAGCGAATTTGTTGAAGAAACCGAGCTGGCCGAACATCGGACCGATGCCGCCCATCTGGAACATCAGCCACTGGAGGGTTTCGTAGCGCTGCGCACCTTCCTGCGCGAGCAACTGGCCGCTTTTGTCGGCCAGATAAATCAGGATCGCACCGGATTCGAACAGCGCCAGTGGCTGATCTTCGGGGCCATGCGGATCCAGGATTGCCGGGATCTTGTTGTTCGGGTTCAGCGAAAGGAACTCGGCAGACAATTGATCATTGCTGTCGAAAGCGACCTTGTGCGGTTCGTACGGCAGGCCGATCTCTTCGAGCATGATCGAGACTTTGACGCCGTTGGGCGTCGGCAAGGAATAGAGCTGAATCCAGTCTGGGTACTGCGCCGGCCACTTCTGGGTGATCGGGAACGCGGACAGATCGGTCATGGGAAGCATCCAGTCACAATTTAAAGCCAGATCATAATTCAGAGCCGCCGCAGCCTGTGATCTTTTGGCCAGTGCTCGCCCACATCAATCCTCGATAAGGCGGTCAAGCCACGCATATTCAATTTTGTTGCGCTGCAACGTCTGCAGGCTTTTCGCCGCGTAAACAACGCTGTCAGCATTGTTCGCGGCCATGTGCGCGCGCATTTGCGAATTGGCATTGAACAGGTCAACCGCCGTATGAAGATCCAGATCGTCGTCGACGCCCAGGTAATCACTGACACCGAACAAAAAGCTCTCGTGATCGTCCCCGAAGGCCTTCAAGTAGTCGACCGTCAATCCACCACGCATGATCGCTTCGGAAACACCGCGCTCCGGCACGTCATAAATGCTTGGCAAATCCGGGTTCAACAAACCTTGCAGATGGTTGTTCAGATAGAAGAAATCTGCGGCGTTGGGCCCGATGGCCTGAAACCGGTCAACTCTGTTGGTGTGCAACATTTCATGGCC
Source organism: Pseudomonas neuropathica (assembly GCF_015461835.1). Classification (GTDB taxonomy): domain Bacteria; phylum Pseudomonadota; class Gammaproteobacteria; order Pseudomonadales; family Pseudomonadaceae; genus Aquipseudomonas; species Aquipseudomonas neuropathica. The sequence continues at coordinate 28,748 of NZ_JACOPX010000018.1, forward strand.
CAGCGACATACTCAAAATTCCACGTCGCATGTACTTTCGGTTGATGAAGAACCGGCCATGAAAATCTCTTTTGTACATCCAGGCGGCGGCGTCATTATCGACATCAACGCCGATAAATTTTTCCTCCCCCCACACGCCCTGATACTCCCTGGACAGCGCCAGGCCTCGCGAGACTGACTCAGCGAATTGCCCTGCAACGACTCGATGATCAGCGCCAAAGAAGCTTGTGTAAATCGCATCGGCATCTTGCAGATTTTGACCTATGGCGTAATTGGCATCAGAGAAAACCGTTTCGATCGCCCGCAACTCCGAACGAATGAGTGCTGCTTGTTTTGGCTTGAACTGCTTCAACCCACGCGCAACCAGGGTGGCACCGATCAACGTGTCACGCTCGATCATGTCTTCGCTGCCATCATGAATCCGTTTTTTTGCGTTCGACTCATTTCTGATGCCGCGAATCAGCTCATCTATATCGATATCAATCACGTTGACTAAGTCAGAGGAAGGCTGAGCAGCGGCGAGCTTCCACAGCCTGTTTTGCGGATCAAAGATCAGCGCCGGCCCGGAAGCTGCCAATTCGGATGCCAATGTCGCCCGATACTCGCCGGTTGCTGCTGTTTGCCGAACCTGAACGATCTCGTCGCGAGCAATATCGACGTATTGGCGCCCGTTGAAGATCCTCAAGCCCTGGGCATCGGCCGCAGGCAAGCTGGCCGGTGATTTCAAGCGATAGTGTTCAAGTGATCCGACCACAGGACGAATAGGTAAAACCCCGGCAGACGGCAATGCTGAGACCGTGAAAGGTGCAGTGGACATTTCAGGTTGATTGGCAGCCGCCACCTGCGTTTGCGGCTCATCAAGCCGCGAATTCTTCACCGGCCCGTCGTCGGCGAGCACACCGTTGCTTCTTTTACGAGACGGGTTTGCGTCTGCCAGTCCAGGGCTGGACAGCGAGTGGGTGGCGGTTTTGCGAACAATGCCCATAAAAATCCTTTTTTTAAGAGTGCTGCCCAATGAAAAACCAGGCAGACGTCGCGATAGTCGTCTATCACACAGGCGCCATTGCAATCGACTGAGCAGCATCGGGTGCGGTACATGGATATCGCACATAAAAGGGAGTTTTATGCATTCTCGAGGAGCCGGCGCAAAAAAACGTCTGCTGCGTCGAACCGTAACATCCTGTCGCTAACCTGTGCCCAAGCCGTTGAAGTTTGCCGCTAAAGTGCCACGCACTCGTACGGATCGAACCAAATCGGCCCCAAGGGACTCTGAGCTATGGCTTTGTTGCAGAGGAAGCCGTTCACGACAGGGAAAACACCCGGCGCTGGGAGCCCGCGGTGTAAAGGTTTGTCAGCCTTAACCGAATTTGCTGAAGAACCTTTTATTTCATGACGATCCTTATGCGATTCGCCAAACGTTTCAAACACCGCGCATATGTGGCCCTGCCTTCCCTGCTGGCCGTCAGTGCGCTGTTCCTGTCGCTGGAGTCCAGCGAAAGCCGCGCGCAACCGGTGGACGGTACCCAGACGCTGGTGTTCCTGCGCCATGCGGAGAAACCTGAAGGTGGCCTCGGCCAGCTCAACTGTCAGGGCCTGAACCGCGCCATCGACCTGTCGACGCTGCTGCCGGAGAAATTCGGCAAGGCCGATTACGTGTTTGCCGCCAACCCGACGCGCAATGTCGAGGAAGGTGAGCTGGATAATTCCTACAGCTACATTCGCCCGCTGATGACCATCAGCCCCGCCGCGATCAAGCTCGGCCTGCCGGTGAACATCGAATTTTCGGCCAACGACACCAGCGATCTGGCCCGCGAACTGCTGGAAGACAAGTATCACAACTCGACGATCTACACCGCCTGGTCCCACGGCTATCTGCCGGAGCTGATCAACAAGGTGGCGGGTAACGCGGTCGGCGAGAAACAGAACATCACCGATGACTGGGCGGGCAACGATTTTGACTCGCTGTACGTGCTGACGCTGACCTGGCACAACGGCAAGGCCAGTCTGCAGAGCCACAGCTACAAGCAGGGGCTGGATCATGGCAAGGAAACCTGCCCGACCTGAGTTTTGTGTGGCCTGACCGGGCCCCTTCGCGAGCAAGCTCGCTCCCACAGGGATCGGAGTCAGGCATACCATTTGTGTTAAATGAAGATCCAATGTGGGAGCGAGCTTGCTCGCGAAGAGGCCAGCCGCCACAACCTCAAGCCTCCCGGCTCACCCGCTCGCGAAGATACTCCAGCACCGCCCCACGCTCCCCGGCAAACTCGATCCGCCCGCCCTTCTTCTCACGCTGGAACACATACATCGGGTCGTAGTACTCACGCAGCAAGCCTTCGATCCAGCCGCGATGCAAATCCACCGCGCCGCTGCGCCCCTGCTCGATCAACGCCTCTTCCATCACCAACAGTATTCGCCGATGACGTTCGCCACCGAGGCGTTTTTGCACATTGTTGAGGCTTTCCAGCAGGCGTTCAGAGAACAACGTGAAGCCCTCTTCACCGTGCACAGCCGTAAATTCCGCAGACAGATCCACCACGTAATCACGCAGAATCCGCTCCACGCGATCGTCAAAACTGTCTTCCAGCCAGACCATCGGGTACTGCTGCATGCCCTGATACAGCGGCAGCGGCAAGGCGCAACTGCCGACCACCCGACTCTCGTCCTCCAGCACGAACTGCGTAAACCCCGCGTCGCGTTTCTTGAGAATGTCGATGGCCAGGCGGTTTTCAAAATCGATGTTCGACGGCTGTCCGGTGGCGCGTTTGCCGAAGCTTGAGCCACGATGATTGGCGTGCCCTTCCAGGTCCAGGCCATTGCGCAACTGCACCAGCACTTCGGTCTTGCCAGTGCCGGTCATGCCACCGAGCAGGACGAAATCACATTGCGCGATGGCCTGTTCAAGGGTGTCGATAAGGAAGTTGCGCATCGCTTTGTAACCACCGCCGATGCGCGGATAGTCGATGCCGGCCTCGTCACGCAGCCATTGCTGGGTGATCTGCGAGCGCAAGCCGCCACGAAAACAATACAGATAACCCTCAGGATGGGCGCGGGCAAAATCGGCCCAGGCCTGGATGCGCTCGGCTTTCACCGTGCCCGAGACCAATTGATGGCCCAGCTCGATGGCGGCCTGCTGGCCGTGTTGTTTGTAGCAAGTGCCGATCTTCTGCCGTTCGACGTCGTTCATCAGCGGCAGATTGACTACCCCGGGGAACGCACCGTGGGAGAACTCGATCGGCGCGCGGGCATCCATCAGCGGCCGGTCGTTGAGGAAAATGTCTCGGTAGTCAGTGCAGTCGCGGAGCATCAAATCACCTCGACTGCGTTCGTCTGTCGCTCAACCAGTTCGCCGATTGGCGCAAGGTTCAGACCCAGTTCGGCGGCGACAGCGAGGAATTCTTCGTTGCCTTCAGGCGTCACGGCGATTAGCAGACCACCGCTGGTTTGCGGGTCGCAGAGCACGCGTTTATGCAACTCCTGCACACGGCCGACCTTGCTCGCATAGCTGTCGAAGTTGCGCAGCGTACCGCCGGGGACACAGCCCTGATCGAGGTAATACTCGACGCTGTCCAGACGCGGTACGCGGTCATAGGCGATGCGTGCGGTGAGCTGGCTGCCATCGGCCATTTCCACCAGATGCCCGAGCAGGCCAAAACCGGTGACGTCGGTCATCGCCGTGACACCGGCAAGTTTGCCGAAGCGGCTGCCGGGTTTGTTCAGGGTGCACATCCAGTCGCGGGCCACGCCGACGTCGGCGGCGCGCAGCTTGCCTTTCTTTTCGGCGGTGGTGAGGATGCCGATGCCCAGCGGTTTGGTCAGGTACAACAGGCAACCGGCGGTGGCGGTGTCGTTGCGCTTCATGTGGCGCTTTTCCACCAGTCCGGTGACGGCGAGGCCGAAGATCGGCTCTGGCGCATCGATCGAATGCCCGCCTGCCAGTGGAATGCCCGCCGCGTCGCACACGGCACGGCCACCGCGAATCACTTCACGCGCCACTTCCGGCGCCAGCACATTGACCGGCCAGCCGAGAATCGCGATGGCCATCAGCGGATCACCGCCCATCGCGTAGATGTCACTGATCGCGTTGGTCGCGGCAATCCGGCCGAAGTCGAACGGATCGTCGACAATCGGCATGAAAAAGTCGGTGGTCGAGACCACACCGCGCTCGGCATCAATTTCGTACACCGCCGCGTCATCGCGCGAGGCATTGCCGACCCACAGTTTCGGATCCAGGTTCTGGGCACCGCTGCCGGCCAGAATCACTTCCAGCACCTGCGGGGAAATCTTGCAGCCGCAACCGGCGCCGTGGCTGTATTGGGTCAGACGAATCGGCTCGCTCATGGGGGAGTCTCAGGCTGTTGATGGGGCCGATTCTAGCAGAGCGCGAGGCAGCAGTTTTTTGATCGTTCCCACGCTCCGCGTGGGAATGCAGACCGGGACGCTCCGCGTCCCTTCCGGAGCCGGAACGCGGAGCGTCCCTAGAGGCATTCCCACGCAGAGCGTGGGAACGAGCAGCTTGAGGCAAGGCAAAAAAAACCGCCCTCGCGGGCGGCTAAAAGTGCTTCGACCCTAAATCAGAAGCCAAGGCTGAAGCTGATGGTCACCGCATGGTCGTTGCTGTCGTTCGACAGTTGGCCCGAGTAGCCGACCCCGAGTTTGCCGGTCGGGCTGATCTGGAAGTCGACCCCCGCTTCGACGATGGCGCTGTCCTTGGCGATCGGCACACCTTGGGTGCTGAACGAGGCGCCGCCGTCGATGAAGGTCAGATCGGCGTCAGGCTTGGTGTCACCAAACGCATGGCGCCAGCCGAGCGCCGCGCGCGGGGTGAATTGCCCGCCGTTGGCCAGGGTGATGACTTTGCCGGCACGCACGCCGAGGGTCGAGAAGGTGATGTCCTGATCGGCATCGGCCTCCAGGCGCCCTGCTCCGCCTTTCTCCTTGGCTTTGTCAGTGTCGTAGTTGACGTAGGCCAGACCGGCGAACGGCTCAAGGGCAATGCCGCCGGCGTCAATCGTGTAACCGACTTCACCGAACACCTGCGCACTGCGCGCGTCGTAGTTGGCTTTCAAGCGGTCGTTGTAGCTGCCGACGCTAACGTTGCGTTTGGTCTCGATGTCGTGCCAGCTGTAAGCCGCGCCGAGGCGCACGGCCAGGGCATCGAACTGCGAGTTGAGGTACGCGGCCAGGTGGTAGCTTTCGACGGTGGCGTCCGAGCGACGATCATGGGCATCAAGGTCGCTGCGGGTGTAACCGGCGGCCATGCCCACGCGCCACTGGTCATCGAGTTGCTTGTCGGTGCCGAGCATGAAGCCGCTGAGGTTACGGTCGAGTTTCGCCGCGTTGCTGTCGCCATCCGACTCACCCCACGAACCAAGAGCACGCGCCCAGCCAACCATTTCGCCGTGGCAACCGTTGCTGCTCAGTTGGTTGTCACTTGGCGCCAGGGCACGGCGTGGATCATCCGCCGCGCTGCACGACGGCTGGCGCATGCGATCGTTGACCGCGTCACGCACGTAGCGCGAATCCTCAAGGATCGCACTGGCGGTACTGGCGTGGATCTCACCGGACAGACTGTCGAAGGCATTGCGCGCACCGGCGACACTGAGGTTGACGATCTCGTTCTGCAACGCCGCGCCCGCCGGGCCATTGTTCGACAGCGCAGTAGCAGTCCGGAACTGGTTGCCAGTGGCGGCGACATCGGCGAACGAATTGCCATTGCGGCTGACCACCAGGTTCACTGCATTGGCGTCATACACCAGTGCCGTGTTGAGGAACGCGTATTGCGGCAGGTCCGCAGCGCTGAAGGTGCCATTCACGCCCCCGCCTGCGGTGATCAGCGAGTACGTGGTGTTGCCGGTGAACGGTGCCAGCGAGTTCACTTGCAAAGCGCCGCCCAGCGTTGCGGTGCCACCGACGGCCAGCGGTGTCGCGGTTGGCGAACTGACGGTCAGCGCCAGCACACCATCGCTGGCGTTGGTCAGGTTACCGGCCACGCTCAGGATGCCTGCTTCGGAGCCCGAGGCGACAACGCCATGGTTGACCACCGAACCGACACTGCCGTTACCACTCAACCCCGCGCCGTTGGCCACGGTGACTTGCCCGCCCAGCGAAGCCCGCGCCGACCGGCTGCCGACTTGCAGCACGCCTTGATCGACCGCGACCGTGCCGCTGAACGGATTATCACCGGTCAACAGCAAGGTGCCGGTGCCGCGTTTGAGCATCGCGCCAAGTCCGCGCAACGATCCATTGAACTGACCGTTGAAGTTCTGCACGAAGAACAGCGAAGCGTTGTTGAGGATATTGCCTTGCAGGCTGGTGGTGTTACCGACCAGTGTACCGCCGCTGACGGTGGTGCCACCGCTGTAGGTGTTGGCGCCACTGAGCACCAGCGTGCCGGAATCGAGTTTTTCGATCCCGCCAGTGCCCACCAGCGGTGCGGAGATTTCCGCACTCGCGCCGGCGTTGACGCGCACCGGTGCAAGGCTGCCGTCCGCGCCATTGACCGGGGTCAGCGTAGCGCCAGCCCCCGGAACCAGGCTGTAGCCGCCGGAGAGGAATTGCAGGCCGGTGAAATTCTGACTGCCCTGCACGGTAACCGTACCCGCCTGACCACCGAACACCGCGAACTGACCATTTGAAGCCAAGGCCTGAGTGCCGCTCGGATCGGTCCAGTTGGTGCCGGGGCCCCATACACCACTGCCACCACCGATGCTGCCGTCCGGATTGGTGGTGCCACCGTTCCAGAACTGCACCTCACCCGGCGTGCCTTGCACCAGCAGGTTGATCTGATTGGCAATAGCGGTTTGCAGGGTCAGATTGGCCGCCGACACCGGCAGGCTGCCATACACCAGACCGTTGTCGGTCAGGCTGCCGCCGTAGCGGAACAGTTGATAAACGCCGGTGCCGAAACCGCCGGCATTGCTGATGTTCAGCGTGCCATCGAGGGTCAGGTTGCCGGCGACGTTGACCACAGTAGTCGTACTGGCCGCCGAGCCGAGGCTGAAGTCCAGATTGGTCCCCGACGACAGGGCCAGCGAACCGACTGACAACGGCGTCGCGGTGCCGCCACCGGCCAGCGTCGCACCGTCGGCCAGTTGCACAGCGCCACCGAGCTGACCGCCACCGCCGATGCTCGCGCCGCTGGCAACGTTGACGTTGGCGCTGTTGAGCACACCGTTGACGATCAGGTTGCCAGCCTGCACCGAGGTGTTGCCGGTGAAGGTGTTGTTGCCGGTCAGGAGCAATTGACCGGTACCGGTTTTGTTCAGCGTACCGGCGCCAGTGAGATTGCCGGTGTAACTGCCATCGGTGTTTTGTTCGAAGGTCAGCGTCGCGTTGTTGACGATCGCACCTTGCAGGCTGCTGGTGTCACCGCGCGTCGTGCCGCCGTTCAGGGTGGTGCCGCCGCTGTAGGTGTTGGCGCCACTGAGGACGAGATCGCCGGCACCATTTTTCAGCAGACTGCCGGTGCCGGTCACCGCACCGATCAGCGTGGTGTTCTGATTGCCGGCGAGGGTCAGTTGCGCGCCAAGGTTGATGGCGTTGGCCAGTTGCAGCGCCGAGGTGCTGTCGAGGGTGCCATTGCCGCTCACGTTGAGCGCAGCGCTGCTGAGTGCACTGTTGTTGCCGAGAATCAGCGTACCGCCGGCGAGTTGAGTACCACCGGTGTAAGTGTTGCTGCCGTTGAGGGTCAGGCTCGATGCGCCGGCCTTGATCAGGCTGCCGCTGCCGCTGACCACGCCGTCGAGGGTCAAGGCGTTGGAGCCGGCAACGGTCAATCCACCGTTGACGACCACGTCGTTGCCCAGGCTGACGGCCGCATTGCTGTCCAGCGCCGTGCCGTCAGCAGCGGTCAGCACACCCGTGCCAAGCGCGGCGTTGTTGCCGACCACGATTTTGCCGCCGTTCAGCGCGGTGCCGCCGGTGTAGCCGTTGGCTGCGTTGAGCACCAGCGTACCCGTGTCGTATTTGCCCAGCGTGCCGCTGCCATTGAGCGCGACACCGATGGTTGCCGTGGCATTCGGGTCAACCCGCACCGTGGCATTGCCCAGCGAACCGTTGACCAGATTCAGCGAACCCGCCGTGCCGTTCACCAGGCTGTAGCCATCGGTGACGAACTGCATGCCAGTGATGGTTTGTGCGCCGTTGACAATGACCGTGCCGGCCGCGCCCTGGAACACCGCGAAGTTGTTGGTCCAGGCCTGGTTGGTGGTGCCGTTGACGTCGGTCCAGTTGGTGGTGCCGGTGCCCCAGGTGCCGCTGCCGCCTTCGACCGAACCGTTGGCCACCAGTTGATTACCGTCCCAGAATTGCACGGTAACGCCCGGTGCAGTCACCAGCAGGTTGATCTGATTGGCCAGCGCGGTTTGCAGAGTCAGATCGCCCGGCGTCACGCTGCCCGGCACGGTGCCGATCAACATGCCGTTGTCGGTCAGGCCGCCGGTGTAGTTGATCAGGCGATAGACGCCGCTGCCGAAACCGCCGATGTCACTGACGTTGAGGGTGCCGTCGAGAGTCAGGTTGCCGCCGACATTGACCAGCGCATTGCCGCCGCCGGACACCGGTGTGCCGAGACCGACGTCGAAGTTGGAATTGCCGTTGAACACCAGTGAACTGACGCTCAGCGTACTGCCGCTGACGCCCGCCAGATGACCGCCATCGGCCACCGTCACGGCACCGGTCAAGGTGCCGCTGCCACCGAGGGTGCCGCCGTTGTTGACCAGCACATTGCCGCTGGCCAGCGAACCGTTGACCTGCAAGCTGCCGGCGTTGACGTTGGTATCACCAGTCAGGTCGCTGATGCCGCTGAGGGTCAGGGTGCCCGTGCCGAGTTTGCTCAGCCCGCCATCACCGCTGAGTATGCCGGCAAACGTGCTGCTGACGTTGTTGCCACCGAGGCTCAGCGTATTGCCAGTGCCGACCAGCGCAGTGCCGCTGCCGGTGAGGCTGGCAAGGCTACCCGAAGCACCGAGATTGAGCGCTGCGCCGCTAGCGAGATTGACCGTGGCGTTGTTGCCCAGCGCCCCGCCACTGAGCGTGGTCAGGCTGCCAGCGAGCACATCGAACGTGCCGCTGAACGTGTTGCTGCCGCTCAATGTCACGTCGGCCAGACCGTTTTTGCTCAGCGTACCGGCGCCGGCAATCACACCGCCAAGGGTCAGGTTGTTGTTACCGGCCACGGCCAGATTCGCGTTGACGTTGAGGTTGTTGGCCAGCACCAGTGGCGCGGAATTGTCGAGGGTCGAAGCACCGGCCACAGTCAGTGCGCCACTGCCCAGAGAGCCGCCAGTGCCAAGGGTCAGCGTACCGGCATTCAGTGTGGTGCCGCCGGAGTAAGTATTGATGCCGTTAAGGGTCAGGTTCGACGCGCCGTTCTTGATCAGCCCGCCCGCGCCGCTGACGACGCCCGCGACGGTCAGGTTGTTGCTGCCAATGTTGCTCAGATTGGCGTTGAGCACGACGTTGTTGCCCAGGCTCAGCGCGCTGTTGCTGTCCAGCGCCGAGGCGCCGGCTACGGTGAGATTGCCCAGACCCAGCGCTGAGTTACTGCCGGCGGTCAAGGTGCCAGCGTTCAAAGTGGTGCCGCCGAGGAAGTTGTTGTTGCCGCTGAGGGTCAGGTTGGCTGCGCCGTTTTTGCTCAGGCTGCCGGCGCCGTTGACCGTACCGGTCAGAGTCAGATCCGCCGTGCCGCCGATGCCAAGATTGCCGGCCAGGTTGACCGCGTTGTTCAGCGAAACGGCAGTGCTGGCATCCAGCGTGGTGCCGCCCGCTGCGTTCAACGTGCCGGAACCCAGCGCCGAGTTCGACGCCAGAATCAGTCCACCGGCGTTCAAGGCTACCGGGCCAAGGAAGGCGTTGTTGCCGCCGAGGGTCAGGTTGGCCGTGCCGGTTTTGATCAGGCCACCGGTGCCGCCAATCACGCCGTTGAGGGTCAGTGCATTGCTGCCGACGATGGTCAGGTTGCCGTTCAGCGTCGCCGCGTTGGCCAGTGTCACCGCTGCGTTGCTGTCCAGTTGCGTACCGGCATTCGCCGTCAACGTACCTGTGCCGAGCGCAGTATTGCTGCCAACGATGATCTTGCCGCCGTCCAGTTGCGTGCCGCCGGTATAAGTGTTGGCACCACCGAGCACCAGGGTGCCGGCGTCGAGTTTATTGAGGATGCCGCTGCCATCGATATTGGCATTGATCGTCGCCGTCACGCCCGGATCAACGCGCAACGAAGTCGTGCCGCCGGTGCCGTTGACCGCCGTGAGTTGCCCCGCCGCGCCGTTGACCACGTTGTAGCCGTCGGTGAGGAATTGCATGCCGGTGAAGGCTTGCGTGCCGTTCACCGTCACGGTGCCGGCGGTGCCCTGAAACACCGCGAAGTCGCCGGCCCATGGTTGATTGACCAGACCGTTGGCATCGGTCCAGTTGGTACCGACCGCACTCCACGTGCCGCTGCCGCCATCGACCACGCCGTTGGCAATGGTCTGGCTGCCGTCCCAGTAGCGGATGTTGCTGTTCGGCGCCGAGACTTGAATGTTGATCTGATTGGCCACGCCGGTTTGCACCAGCAGATCGCCGAGGCCGTAGCCGACCGGCACGCTGGCGACGTCCAGACCGAGGTTGGTCAGGGCGCCGGTGTAGTTGAACAGGCGATATACACCAACGCCAAAACCGCCGGCATCGGTGACGTTGAGATTGCCGTCGAGGGTGAGGTTACCGCCGATGTTCATCAGTGAAGTGGTGGACGGCGTGCCCAACGCCACATCGACATTGCTGCCCGCGCCGAGGGTCAGCGCACCGGCGGACAGCTGGTTGCCCGACGACAACGCCAGATGACCGCCGCTATTGACGTTGACGCTACCAAGCGCCGAACCGGTGCCGGTCAGCGTACCGCCGGTGTTGACGTTGACCTGTGCACTGGCCAGCGAACCGCTGAGGTCGACGATGCCGCCATTGATCGCAGTGTTGCCGGTGATACCGCTGATCCCGCTGAGGTTCAAGGTACCGGTGCCGACTTTGACCAGACCGCCGCTGCCACTGAGGTCACCGTCAAACGTACTGGTGACGTTGCCGCTGCCGACGGTCAGGGTGTTGCTGCCGGTCAGTTGCACACTGCCGCTGCCGCTCAGCGCGCCGAGGCTGGCGTCACTGCCCAGATTCAGCCCGGCGCCGGCACTGATGTTGACACCGGAGGTATTACCCAACGCGTTGGTATTGAGCGTGGTGACGCTGCCCGAGACGATATTCAACGCGCCGGTGAAGGTGTTGTTGCCGGCCAGAGCCAGGTCAGACAGACCGTTTTTGGTCAGGCTACCGGCGCCGTCGATGATGCCGTTCAAGCTCAAATCGTTATTGCCGGCCACGGTCAGCCCAGCGTTCAAAGTAACCGCGTTACCGATGCCAAACGAAGCGCTGTTATCCAGCGTTGCCGCGCCACCGACGATTAATGCGCCGCTGCCCAGACCGTTGGCATTGCCCAGAGTCAGCGTGCCAGCATTGAGCGTGGTGCCGCCGCTGAACGTGTTATTGCCGTTAAGTGTCAGGTTGGCCGCGCCGTCCTTGATCAGTTGACCGGTGCCACTGGTGACGCCGCCGAGGGTCAGATTCTGCGTGCCGCCCACGGTCAGCGCCGCATTCAGGGCGACGGCGTTGTTGAGGCTGACCAGCGGCGAGTTGCTGTCCAGTGTCGCCGCACCGGCAACGGTCAGCGCACCGGAACCCAGCGCCGAACTGTTGCCGACAGTCAGGGTGCCGGCATTCAGCGTGGTGCCGCCGAGGTAGTTGTTGGCGGCGTTGAGAATCAGATTGGCCGCGCCGTCCTTCACCAGACTGCCAGCGCCGCTGACCAGACCGGTCAGGGTCGTATTCGCCGTGCCGCCGATATTCAAGGCACCGGCGAGTGCCACGGCATTGTTCAGGCTGACCGCCGTGTTGGCGTCCAGCGTGGTGTTGGCCGCCGCGTTCAACGTACCGGAACCCAGCGCGGTGTTGCTGCCGACAATCAGTTTGCCGCTGTTCAACGCGGTGTTGCCAAAATAAGTATTGGCGCCGTTGAGGGTCAGGTCGGCAGCGCCGTTCTTGGTCAGCCCACCGATACCGGCGACTACGCCGCCGAGGGTCAGCGCATTGCTGCCACCCAAGGTCAGAGTGCCGCCGAGGTTGACGTTATTGGCCAGCGTTGCCGCAGTGCTGGCATCAAGGGTGGTGCCGTTCGAGGCGTTCAGTGTGCCGGTACCGAGGGCAGTGTTGGAGCCGACAATCAGCGAACCGGCATTCAGCGCGGTGGTGCCGGCGTAGGTGTTATTCCCGGTAAGCGTGAGGCTCGATGCACCGGTCTTGATCAGGCCATTGCTGCCACTGATTACACCGCCGAGGGCCAGTGCGTTGGCGCCGCCCGCCGTGAGGTTGGCGTTGAGGATCACGTTATTGTTCAGGGTCACGGCAGAGCTGCTGTTGAGGGTCCCTGCACCTTCCACCGTCAAAGCACCAGTGCCCAATGCTGCGCCATTGCCGACGGTCAGGCTGCCGGCATCGAGCACGACACCGCCGCTGTGAGTATTGACCCCATTGAGGGTGAGATTGGCAGTGCCGTTTTTCACCAATTGGCTGGTGCCACTGATGACGCCGCCGAGGGTCAGCGCGTTGCTGCCGCCAATCCTCAGCGTGTCGTTGACAATGATGTTGTTGTTCAGCGTTACCGCTGCATTGCTGTCGAGCGTCGCCACACCACCCACGGTGATGTTGCCGCTACCCAGCGCCGCGTTGGCACCTGCGGTGATGGTGCCGGCGTTCAACGCGACGGCACCGAGGAAGGTGTTGGCGCCGTTGAGAATCAGATTGGCCGCGCCGTTTTTGGTCAATCCGCCACTGCCGCTGACGATGCCGCCGAGGGTCAGGTTGGCGCTGCCGCCGACGTTGAGGTTGCCGCCGAGGGAGACCGCGTTGGTCAGCGCCACTGCGGTGCTGGCATCCAGCGTAGTGCCCGCCGCCGTGGTCAAGGCGCCAGTGCCCAGCGCGGTGTTGCTGCCAACAATCAGCGTGCCAGCATTGAGCGCGGTACCGCCGGAGAAAGTGTTGTTGCCGCTGAGCGTCAGGTTGGCGGTGCCGTTCTTGATCAGGTTGCCGACGCCGCTGACAACGCCGCTCAGGCCCAATGCCTGAGTGCCGCCGATGGTCACCCCGCCCGCCAGCGCAACGGCGTTGGCCAATGTCACTGCGGCAGTCGCATCCAGCGTGGTACCCGCCGCCGCATTCAGTGCGCCAGTCCCCAGCGCGGTGTTGCTGCCAACGAACAGGCTGCCGGCATTGAGCAGCGTGTTGCCGCTGTTGGTGTTGTTGCCGCTCAAGGTCAGGCCGGCGCTGCCGGATTTGGTAATCCCGCCAGTGCCAGACAACACGCCGCCGAGTGTCAGGGCATTGCTGCCGAGCACGTTGAGCGCACCGGTCATACCGATGTTATTGGCCAGAGTGACGTTGGCGGTGCTGTCCAGACTGGTACCGGCGGCGGTATTCAGCGCGCCACTGCCCAGCGAATCATTGTTGGTCACCAACAGGCTACCGGCGCTGAGGGTGGTGGTGCCGGTGAAACCGGTATTGGCACCGCTGACGGTCAGGCTACCGCTGCCGGTTTTGGTCAGGCCGCTGCTGCCGCTGATCAAACCGCCGAGGGTCAGTGCTCCGGTGCCGCCAGCCGTCAGGGTGCCGCCGAGGCTGATGGCGTTGGCCAGGCTGATCGTGCCCGGTGCGCTCAATGTTGTCGCGCCGGTGACGTTGAGGGTGCCGGTGCTCAGCGCAAGATTGTTGCCCAACTGCACGGTGCCGCCGTTGAGCGTGGTGTTGCCCAGGTAGGTGTTGGCGGCGCTGAGGCTCAGTTGCCCGGAACCGACCTTGGTCAGGCCACCGCTGCCGGAAATGACGCCGCTCAGGGTGGTGGCGTTAGTGCCTTGCACGGTCACGCCACCCGCGCCGAGGGAGATCAGATTGCTGATGTTCAACCCGGCATTGCTGGCCTGCAGAGTCCCGCCGTTGGAGGTGATTACGCCGCTGCCGAAGGTGGCGTTGTTGTTGAAATTCGCGATACCGCCGTTGAGTGTGGTCGCGCCGCTGACCAATGGCCCCTGCAAGGTCCAGGTGCCGCTGTTGAGGGTCAGGTTGTTGAAGTTGATGTAGGTGGCGCTCGATGCCGTGCCAGTCCCGGTGATACCGCCGCCGACGCCAGCCGGGTTTTGCAGGATCAGGCTGTTGGTGCCGCCCGCACCGCCATCCACCGTACCGGTCGGGGCGAAGGTCAGGTTGATGCCGATCAAACCGCCGAGGCTCACGCTGATCTGTACACCGTCACCGACGTTGACGCTGGAGCCCGTCACTGCCGTGAAGGTGTTGGTACTCGCCGCACCCATCGACACACCGCCGGTAATCGCACCGGCGTTTGTGAAGGTATTGCCCGCCGCCGACGTTTCGAACGCGATTCGGCCGTTGATGACGCCGGTGTTGCTGTTGGTCATGTTGACCTGCGAACCACCGTAGACGCCGATCACCGGGGTATCCGCCAACGTGATGCCGCCGATCGAGAGTCCTGTCGAGGTGATGGTGCCGTTGTTGGTGATGCTGGTGGTGCCGGTTGCCGCGTTGTTAACCGAAAGGGCCAGGCCGTCGATGCTCGTCAGGTTCAGCCCCAGTAACATCCCGGTGCCCCGCATAATCGCGCCAGCGTTGTTGAGCACGCTGACCGTGCTGGTAGCGCCGCTGCCGATGAATGCCCCGCCACTCAAAACCGACACCAGACCGAGGACTGCCGGGTCGATAATGCCGGAGTTGTTCAGGGTGATGTTGACCCCCGTCAGGTCCATGACATGCCCGCCAAGGGTCGCGTTCATCTGCGCGCCGCTGTTGACGTTGACCGTCAGGTTATTAGAGGCACTGGCAAAGTCGTTGGGAACCAGTGGCAGTGGCGGCACCCCCGTGCACGTCACGATTGAACCGGCCGTGGAGCACGTGGCCAGCGCAGGTGCGCTGACCCCGCCGAACAACAGCCCGGCGACGCTCAGGTGCACAGCAAGGGAAAGAGGGGAAAAACGCGAAACGAGGGCGACACCAAACCTTGCTTCCACGGGCTGCTCCTTGTCGTGGCCAATTTCTTCCTTGAGGGCGCGCAGAGACGTGCTTATTCCACACGCGAATCAAGACTGCGACGGTCATCACAAAACCGCGTTATTGGGGTCAAAGCTAGTAGACGCCCGGCAATGGGGCACGGATTAAATGGTGTTAATACTTTAATACTAGAGGCGTCTGGAATCGGCGTTTCAGCCCGTATTCATTGCCTGTAATGAGATTAAAAACTGTGGGAGCGAGCTTGCTCGCGAATGCGTTGTGTCAGCTTGCGGATACTTTTCTGATACCCCGCCTTCGCGAGCAAGCTCGCTCCCACAGGGAACCGCAGGGTCTGCAAACCCGCGCTTGACCGATCCATCAGGAAATACTGAAAAAGGACAGAATTTTCAGCCCTTTGAAGGTTTTGGTACGTCTTGTGCAAACGTTTGCGCAATGGCAATCCCAGCGTTTTCGTAACAAAACCGTACAAGCCCACGGAATCCGGGCCCTGATCCGCAAAAAAGGACTTTGAATGCCCATCGCATGCCCTTTTCGCGCACCTTTACCGTGCACGTTTGCTGTTTCCCTGCTACTGACCGGCGTTACCGGACTTCTCAGTCCCAGCGCTCTGGCGCAACCGGTCGCCAAGGAAGAATCCGCCCAGGGCGAAGCCCTCAGCCCCGAAGCCAGCCCGCCGAAACAAGGCGCGTACCTGTCGGACTGGTACAACCAGGATCTGATGCTGATCGGCAGCAAGGACATCAGCTTCGGCCCGCAACCGGCTGATGACATCTATCTGGAATACGAGTACTTCGGCCGCAAAGGCCCGTTCGAGTTATACGGCTACATCGACATCCCGAAGATCTTCAACATCGGCAACAGCCACGACAAAGGCGTGTGGGATCACGGCTCGCCGGTGTTCATGGAGCACGAACCGCGCATCTCCATCGACTACCTCGCCGGCCGCAGCCTGGCCATCGGTCCGTTCAAGGAATGGTATGTGGCGTTCGACTGGATCTACGACCACGGCAGCCGCAAAGAGAACCGCGCCAACACCCTCTACAGCGGTTTCGGCACCGACATCGACACCCATTCGCGGGTCAATCTGTCGGCCAACCTCTACGGTCGCTACCAGTGGGAAAACTACGGTGCGAGCAACGAATATTCGTGGGACGGCTATCGCGCGCAACTGAAGTACATCGTGCCGATCGACAAATTCAGCAACGGCGCGTCGCTGACCTACATCGGTTTCACCAACTTCGATTTCGGCTCGGACATCCACAAGGACAACCCTGCGCGCACGGCCAACGCAACAGTGGCGACCAACGTCTTGCTCTACTCGTTCACTCACTTGCGCTTCACCCTGGTCGGCCGTTATTTCCACAACGGCGGCAACTGGGAAGACGGCAGCGAGCTGAATTTTGGCGACGGCAATTTCCGCGCACGTTCCAACGGCTGGGGTTACTACGCCGGCGTCGGTTATCAGTTCTGAATCAAGGAGTTTTCCATGCAAGCAATGATGCGTTTGACCCTGGCCGGTGCGGCCCTGCTCTCCTCCACCGCGTGGGCCGCCGAAGCACCGATGCAACCGAAAGTCGTGCTGATCACCATGTTCGCCCCCGAGGCGCAGCATTGGATCGATCGCCTGGAGCTGAAGCAGGAAATCCGCGTGCCGGGCCTGTCCGCCGAGTACCCGAGCATCCGCTGCAACACGCAACAGGTGTGCCTGCTGACCACCGGCATGGGCCAGACCAACGCCGCCGCCTCGACCCTGGCATTGGCCTTGTCGCCGAAATTCGACCTGCGCAAAAGTTACTTCCTGATCGCCGGTATCGCCGGCATCAGCCCGAAACACGGGACTATCGGCACCGCCGCGTGGGCGCATTATCTGGTGGAGTTCGGCACGCAATGGGAGATCGATTCGCGCGATGCGCCGTCGAGTTGGCCGACCGGCTACCTGGGCATCAACACCAAAGGCCCGAACGAAAAACCACCGTTGGACTACAAGACCGAAGTCTTTGAACTCAACCCGAAACTGCAGGCCAAGGCGTTCGCCCTGAGCCACAAGGTCGAACTGAGCGAAAGCAGGGAATCCGCCGCGTGGCGCCTGAAATACCCGTCGGCCCCGGCCAATCAACCACCGGTGGTTACCCGTTGCGACACACTGGCCGGCAACACCTGGTTCTCCGGCACGCGCTTGAGCGAACGGGCCGAGGTCTGGACCAAGTTGTTGACCGATAACAAGGGCGAATACTGCACGACGCAGCAGGAAGACAACTCCACCTATGAGGCTTTGCTGCGTGCCAGTCGCGAAGGTCTGGTCGACGTGCAACGTCTGGCCGTGGTGCGTGCCGGGTCCGATTTTGATCGTCCAGAGCCGGGCGGCAGTGAAGTGGACAACCTGCTCAAGTACGCCGATCAGGGCGGCTTCGTGCCGGCGCTGGAGAACCTCTATCGCGCGGGGAATCCGCTGGTGCAGGACATCCTGAAAAACTGGTCGGCGTGGGAAAACGGCGTCCCGCAATCCTGAACCCAATACCAATCAACTGTAGGAGTGAGCCTGCTCGCGATCGCAGTGTGTCAGTCACTCATGATTAAACTGACACACCGCGATCGCGAGCAGGCTCACTCCTACAGGGGTTTTGGGGTGTGTCAGGGGATGAGGATGACCTTGTCGCCGCTGCCCTGATTCACATCCGCATAACGCTGTAGTCCCTCGCCCAACGGCGCCTCGACCAACCCTTGCGGCAACGGCAACAAGCCTTCATCGAAGAACCGCCCGAACTGCTCGAGCATCGCCGCACACGCTTCAACGCCATACAACAACGAATTGATCCCGACCACCGAACCGCCCTTGCGATACAGCGCCAATGCCGGTAATTGCACATGCCCGTCCACTGGTGCGGCGATGATCGCGATCCGTCCGAACGTGGCCAATGCCGCCACCGACGCTGGCAACCAGAAACCGGTGGTGTCGAAAATCACATCGGCGCCGCCGCGATACACCGCGTTGACCTGCGCGCCGAGGTCCTCAGGTTTATCCAGCTGGATCGTCTGATAACCCTGCGCCTGTAACTCCGCCACCTGCTCCGGGCGTCGCGCCGCTGCCAGCAACTGCGCACCACGCACTTTCGCCAGGGCCAATGCCGCCGAGGCCACCGCACCGCCGCCGATCACCAGCAAACGGGTTTCGGCCGTCACCAGACTGCGTTCCAGCGCATCCCACGCCGTTGTGTAGGGCACGCCGAGGCTGGCCGCCTGGGTGAAACTCAGGTGCGAAGGTTTGTGCGCCACGCCATTGGCCGGCAGTTTGACGAACTGCGCATGGGAACCGTCGGCAAAAAAGCCCAGCTCACGGCCAGTGCCCCAGACTTCCTGACCGATCAAGGCCTGCGGGCCTTCGACAACGACACCGGCAAAATCCCGACCGGGAATCCGTGGCAGCGTGGTGTAGGGGAAACGGCCCAGGACGTTTTTCACATCACTGGGATTCAGTCCGGCAGCCTTGATCTGCACCAGCACTTCGTCAGCGCTGGGTACCGGAGTCGGCACCTCGACGTAGCGTAGGGAAGACAGATCGCCGGTTTTATCGAATTGCAGTACTTTCATGGGGACATCCACCAAAGGAGAAAAAGAGTTCAGGACAGCCAGCCCGTCACCAGTTGCCGGCCCATCGGCCATAACTGTTCACCGGCAAGCATGCCGAGCAAACCGACCAGTGCGATGGCCGGTGGCGCCGGGGAACGGAAATCCAGCGCGCCATACAACAGGCCGACGCCCAGACCAATGGCCAGCGAAATCAGGTAGTTCATGGGGAGGAACTCCGCCGTTTGAAGGGAATGGGCAGAGTTTAGGGAACCGGCGGGGATGGCATCGGCCAAGGACTTCTGAATTTCGGACAAACCTTTGGAGCCAACACAATCCACTGTAGGAGTGAGCCTGCTCGCGATAGCAGTCTGTCAGTCACCGATGCATCAACAGACACACCGCTATCGCGAGCAGGCTCACTCCTACAGGTCTAATGCCAGTCTGATCATCCGCTGTGAGTCATGAATTGCGAGGGGGCGACACCCAATTCGCGGCGAAACATGTCGCTGAAACTACTGGGTGAATAGCCGAGCTCCCGGGCAATCACACTCACCGCCACGCCCTGAATCAGTTCCGCCACCGCCGTCGCCAACTGCACCTGCCGCCGCCACTCGGCGAAGCCCATGCCGAGGCTGTCCTTGAACAACCGCGCCAGCGTACGCACGCTGGCCCCGGCATTTGCCGCGTGCTGCTCGAACGGAATCTCCAGCGACGGCGCTGCCATGACCGCCTGGCACAGGTTCATCAAACGCCGATCGGAATCATCCGGCATCGGGATCTTCAACTGTGAACGCCTGGCGCGTTTGAGTTCCAGCAAGGCCAGCCCGACCAACGCCTCGTAGTAGGCCGGTTCACCACTGTCGCCCTGCTCCACCAGCCCGACAATCAACTCGCGCAGCAAACCGCCGACTTCGATCACCTGCACCGTCTGATCCAGCGTCGCCGCCAGCGCCGGACGCAGGTAGATATTGCGCATCTGCAAATCCGACACCACCCGAATCCCGTGCGGCACCCCCGGCGGCAACCACACCGCGCGCTGCGGCGGCACCACCAGCGCTTCGTGCGGGGTCTCGACCCACATCACCCCGCTCATCGCATACAGCAACTGCCCCCAGACATGCTCGTGCGGCTCGATAAACAAGCCGCGCGGATACGTGCGTGCCAGCGGTTGCACAGGCACATCGGTATCGCTGAGATCGGGCGGTGCGGCAAGGGCCATGGCGAGCATTCATTGGGGTTGGCGGGGAAACCATGGTACCCAGTGCGCCACGGCATCGCCAACGATAGAGACCGTCGGACAATCCGAATGAATTTTCCCGGTGCGCCGCGATCCCTCTAATACTACAGGGAGGAATACGGGCTTTATGAACAACGCAAAACTCTATGTCATCGAATACACCCTCCACGGCACGCCCAAGTCCTTCATTATCCGCTCGGACAAGATGGACAATGTCGAGGCGTGGCACTGGGCGAGCTGCGACGCCGGCGTCGGTCGCATCCCGCGCTTTGGCCGTGAGAAGGTGCAGAAGACCAGCAAACCGATGGCGGAAAAATTCGGCGTGGAAAACGTCGTGTGGCGACCGACCAGCTAAGCTCAGCCTGGCGATCGGCATCATTCGGGGGAATGCACCATGACCAACATCAACAGCCCGGCGCATCTGGACTATGGCCTTGATACGTTGTTCGGGCGTATCACCAAAAGCGTGGACTGCCGCGTTGGGCTGGAGGCGGTCGAGGATGATCCGTTTCGCTTTGCGCTGCGGGTGCCGGCACCGCTGCCGGAAGACCTCGACCAGGCGAAAACCGTGGTGGTCAGGGTTGAAGGCCGCCGGCTGCAAGGTACGGTGCGGCATACCGAACGAATGGACGATGAAAGTCTGAAACTGGAAGTGGAGCCTGATTAGGCTCCACTTTTTTATGCGTGCTGTTATTTCGGATGGGCGCAATGGCAGCCTTTGTTTGAACATTCTTCGCCACTTTTGTGGTGGTGAGCACAGGCCTCACAGCAATAGTGTTTGCCGTGGACGGCGTAGGCATGATCGCCTTCCTTGATAGTGCATTTGCAGTTGGGACAATCGCATTTTCTATCGGGCATGGGACAGACTCCTTGGGTGGGGGTTGTCTGGGGCTTGAAGGGTAAGCCGTGATAACCAGTGTAGAAGCTGTCGGAGATTTGGGGGGTTTGGGGGTTGGGGGCATATCCGTTGCTGCGGGTGTTGCCGCTGGCGGTTTCGCTCTTACAGCGAGTCCCTTTTTCAAACGCCGGAGTGCCGGCCCAGCAAAAAGGAACCAAAAGGCTTTGCCCCGGCGTACGGCACTTCGCTGAGGCTCAGTGTTCCCTCGCTGCGGGATCGATCCGGGGGCAGCGTCTACGGTTTGCTTCGCTGCACCTCCTCTCGATGAATGCGGCTGCGCCGCACGGCGCTGCGCGCCTACCCCCAGATGAACACCTCCGCTCGGCCTGCCGAAGGGGCAAAAGATCAAAAGCCGAAGCCAAAGCAAGATCACAAGCCAGATCAAGAGCCCCTCACCCTAGCCCTCTCCCAGAGGGAGAGGGGACTGGCGGTGGTGTTTGGAAGAGTTACGCCGACGTGCGATACCGCGGTGAACTCAGGCTTTGAAAAGCCCACAGATCGGCTCCGTCTCCCTCGGGAGAGGGCTGGGCGGGCGGCGTTAAGATGAGGGGCAGCAACAACGCAAATCAAACGCCGAACACCCCACGCTCTTCACCACTCAATAGGCCGAGTGTCAGCTCGCCTGCTCTTGATCTTGATCCACGGGCGACGTCGGAAGGCTGAGTGGAGGGATTGATCCGGGCGTGGGAGCGCAGCGACCGTTTGGCGCAGCCAAACACAGCGAGAGGAGGTGCAGCGAAGCAAACCGTAGGCGCTGCGCCCGGATCGATCCCGCAGCGAAGGAACCCCGAGCCTCAGCGAGCGGGCCGCACGTAGGAGCAAGCGTTTTTTTGCTTACTTTTTTTAGGCGTTTGTAAAAAAAGTGAGTCGCCGTCAGGGCGAAACCCTAAGCAGCCGTTACCGCAGCAATGGATATGTACTCAACCCAGGTCAACCCAGATCAACCCAGGTCAACCCAGGTCACCCCAGATCAACCCAGGTCACCCAGGTCACCCAGGTCACCCAGGTCACCCAGCCTGACGCGAACTCCGATACATAAACACCAAAGCCAACCCCAAACACCCCATCGCCAAAATTCGACTAGAAGAAAGCTCAATCGCCGGATTCCCCAGCCAGCCAAAATTATCAATCAACATCCCCATCCCCAACTGCCCGACAATCACCGCCACCGTCGCCACAGCCGTCCCCACCACCGGCACCGCCCCGACCATCACCATCATGTAGACCACGCCAAACAGCGCCCCGGTCAACTGCCACTTCGGCACCTGCAAAAGACTCACCGCATGCGCCGGCTCAAAAAACAAAATCAACAACCCGGTCGACACCGCACCGACAACGAATGTCAGCAAACTACTGCGCAACACCCCGACGCTCTCACCCAAACGCCCGTTGATCGCCGCCTGCACACTCAACACCGCACCGGCCAGCACCACCACCGCCAACAAAATAACCAGACTCATCACTCACCCCCGCGCAATCAAAACAAGTGCCGCCACAATCAACCCCAACGCCAGCCACCGCTCGGCATTGACCTTCTTGCGCGTCGCGCCGAACCAGCCGAAATGGTCGATCAACACACTCTTGCCGACCTGCCCGGACAAAATCGCGATCATGGTCATGGCAATGCCGATATGCGGCGTCGCCAACGTCAGCACCACTACATACATCGGCCCCAGAAACCCGCCAATCAACTGCCAGCGCGGCAGATCCGTCAGTGCCGGGCCTTTTTGCGGACCGGCGAACAACAGCAGTAAAAACAGAATCGCCGAGCCGACGCCAAAGATGCTCAAAGTCGCCCACAGATGCCCGACCTGCACACCCAACGGCCCGAGCAACCCCGCCTCCACCGACAACCCCATGCCCGCGAGAATTACCAGCGGCAGCAGCAACAAGCGCAACCCTGATTTCGTCGCCGGTGCACTGACACTCACCTCATCCAACGTCTGCATAAACCAAATCCCGCTCACATAAACGATGGCGCGGATTATCGACTGGCGAAGCTGTGCGATAAATGGGAGCATCCTGACAACACTTTTGCGTAACTCGCACAGCGGGATGATCCATGCACGGTCTCAACGAACTCGGATTCAAGGCACTGCGGTTGTTTGTGGCCGTGCTCGACCATGGCAGTTTTTCCGAGGTAGCCCGCCGCGAAGGCGTGGCGCCCTCCTCGATTTCCCGGCAGATCCAGTTGATGGAACAGGCGCTGAATCAGCAATTGCTCTACCGCCACACCCGCGCCGTGACGCCGACCGAAGCCGGACGCATGCTCGGTCACCATGCGCGACTGGTGCTGGTGCAACTGGAGGAAGCCGAACAGGCGCTGCAGGAACAGCAAAGCGAACCCACCGGCCTGGTGCGCATCAACGCCCCGGTAGTATTCGGTCAGCGCCATCTGACGCCGTGGCTGGGGAAGTTGTGCGCGCGATATCCGAAGCTGCAACTGGATATCCAGCAGACCGACCATTACGTCGACCCGCTGCAAGAAGGCGCCGACCTGTTGTTCCGCATCGGCCCGCTGCACGATTCGAGTATGCAGGCACGGATCCTGGCGCCGCACCGCTTTCAGGTCGCGGCCAGCCCGGCGTATCTCAAACGCCACGGCACACCGCAAAAACCCGAAGATCTCGCGCAACACCAATGCCTTGCCTACAAAGGCGCGACCGGCCAACAGCGCTGGTTTTTCCGTCGTGATGGTGAGGACTGGACGCCGTACTCGGTGAAAGGCCCGATCACTGGCAACCACGCTGACACCCTCACCCAAGCCGCCGAGCAAGGCCTGGGGCTGGTGATGTTTCCGTCATGGCTGATTGGCGAAGCGGTGCGCGACGGCACGCTGGTGCCGGTGCTGGGGGAGTATCAGGTGTCGAACAGCCTGGAGCCGCAGCAGATTGCGGTGTTGTGGCCGGGGAGCCGCAGGTTGTCGGTGAAGGTGCGCACGGTAATTGATTTCTTTGTCGAATGTTTTGGTGAAGTGCCCTACTGGGATAGACCTTGAGTCTTTGAAGATCAAAAGCCCCTCACCCTAGCCCTCTCCCGGAGGGAGAGGGGACTGACCGAGGTGTCTCGCGTCATCCATCGACCGGAAAGATTCAGTCGATTATGGATTCAGTAAAGCTGTTTCAGGTCGGCGTAGTTCCATAGCATCCCCCAATCAGTCCCCTCTCCCTCCGGGAGAGGGTTAGGGTGAGGGGCTTTTCAGGCTGTCAGATCCGGAACTGCCCGACCAGTTTGCCCAGGCGCTGCCCCAGCTCCGCCAAACTACGCGAAGTCTGCGCGCCCAACTGCGTTTCATCGGCCACGCTGTCCACCGCCACCGCAATCTGATGCACGCTGCGGTTGATCTCCTCCGCCACCGCCGTCTGCTCTTCCGCCGCACTGGCAATCTGCGCGTTCATCGAGTTGATCGTCGCGATCAACTCGGCCATTGCATCCAGCGAAGCCCCGGCCTGATTGGCCTGCTGTGAAGTGCCGTCGCCCGCCTCACTGGAACGACGCATGGCTTCAACCGCTTGCTGCGTACCTGCCTGCAAACGATCGATCATCCCCTGAATTTCCTGCGTGCTGATCTGCGTACGGCTGGCCAGCGCCCGCACCTCATCCGCCACCACGGCAAAACCACGTCCGGCCTCACCAGCCCGCGCCGCTTCAATCGCGGCGTTGAGCGCCAGCAGGTTGGTCTGCTCGGCGATCGAACGAATCACCCCGAGTACGCCGACAATCGATGTCACGTCTTGCTGCAGGCTGTCCAGCGACACGCCGCTGCTGCGGATGTCATCGACCAGCGCATGAATCTGCTTGATGCTGCCGGCCACCACGCGTTTGGCGCTCTGGCCTTCTTCGTCGGTCTGCTGAGCGGCGACGGCGGCGTTCTGCGCGCTCTTGGCCACTTCCTGCGCGGCGGCAGACATCTCGTTGATCGCCGTGGCAACCTGATCGGTCTCATGGCGCTGACGCTCCATCGCCTGATCCGAACGCTGTGCCTGATCCGACACCTGCGTCACCAGACCGGTCAGTTGCGTGGTCATCTCGGTGATCTGCCGCACCAGACCATGAATCTTGTCGACGAAACGGTTGAACGAGCCCGCCAGTTCGCCAAGTTCATCCTGGCTGGTGATGTTCAGGCGACGCGTAAGGTCGCCCTCACCCGCTGCAATGTCGTCAAGGTTGGCTTTCATCAGGGTCAACGGACGCAAAATGGTATTGGCCAGCAGCATCCCCGCCGCCGCGATCACCAACAGCACCACCACCGCCACGCCGACGATGCTCAGCACCACGCCTTGCATACGTTCCTGCACCTGCGCTTCGACCAGCGCCACTTGCGCTTCGATGCCGTCGAGGTTGACCGACGTACCGACGGCCATGTCCCACTTGGCGAGGTATTCGGTGTAACCGAGTTTCGGCACCAACACCTGCGCATTGCCCGGCAGCGGCGAGCTGTATTGCAGATAGTGCGTGCCGTCCTTCGCCACACTGACCAGGCCACGGTTGACGTAAACGCCATTCGGGTCGCGGTTGTCCTTGAAGCTTTTGCCCACGCCTTCGGGGTCGTTGGCTTTGAACAGGCGCACGGTCTCGGAGTCGTAGCCGAAGAAGTAGCCGTCCTTGCCGTAGCGAATCCCCGAAAGCAACTTGATCGCCTGCGCCCGCGCCTCAACGTCACCCGGCGCGGCCGCGTCGTACAGCGGCTTGATCGTGGTCATGGCCACGGCGACGTAGCTTTGCAGAGTGGCTTTGGCATCGCCGAGCAGACGCTCGCGGGTCTGTTCGACCTCTTTGTGCGCTTGCTCCTGGAGGATGAACAGCGTGGTCAGGCTGATGACCAGGGCAAAGAGCAACACCGGGAGAACGGCGAGGGAGAGGACTTTAGCCTTGAGGCTCAGGCGCATTGTGGGGGCTCACTCTTTTGGTTTTATTGGCGTGGTTAAAGGCTTTAACGGCACGTCATTACAAAAGTTGAGCAAAGGGATTACCCCATTCCCCTGTGGGAGCGAGCTTGCTCGCGAAGGCGTCGTGTCAGTCAACCATTAAGTCGCTGATACACCGCTTTCGCGAGCAAGCTCGCTCCCACAGGAGATCGGCAAGATTCAGAGGACCATCGCGGCCACCCAGCCGAACGCCAGCAACGGCAGGTTGTAATGCAGGAACGTCGGCACCACGGTGTCCCAGATGTGGTGATGCTGGCCGTCGATGTTCAGGCCGGAGGTCGGGCCGAGGGTCGAATCCGACGCTGGCGAACCGGCGTCGCCCAACGCACCGGCGGTGCCGACGATGCAGACAATAGCGATCGGGCTGAAGCCCAGTTGCACGCACAGCGGCACGAAAATCGCCGCCAGAATCGGCACCGTGGAAAACGACGAACCGATGCCCATGGTTACCAGCAACCCGACCAGCAACATCAGCAACGCGCCGACGCCCTTGCTGTGATTGATCCACGACGCCGACGACTCGACCAGGGTCTGTACCTCACCGGTAGTCTTCATCACCTCGGCAAACCCGGAGGCGGCGATCATGATGAAGCCGATCATCGCCATCATCTTCATGCCCTCGGTGAAGAGGTCATCGGTCTCGCGCCATTTCACAATGCCCGACACCGAGAAGATCAGAAAACCGACCAGCGCCCCGATAATCATCGAGTCCAGCAGCAGTTGCACGATGAACGCTGCGGCAATCGCCACGAGGGCAATCATCAGGCTCAACGGGTTGTACTGCACCGCAACCTGCTCGACCTGCTCGATTTTCGCCAGGTCGTACACGCGCCGTTTGCGATACGTGATGAACGCCATCGCCAGGCCGAAGACCATGCCCAGCGCCGGAATGCCCATGGCGTGGGTGACATTGATACCGCTGATGTCGACACCGCTACGGGCAACGTTGGCCAGCAGGATTTCATTGAGGAAGATGTTGCCGAAGCCCACCGGCAGGAACATGTACGGCGTGATCAAACCGAATGTCATGACACAGGCGATCAAGCGGCGGTCGAGTTGCAGCTTGGTCAGTACATAAAGAAGCGGCGGCACCAAGAGCGGAATGAACGCAATGTGGATCGGCAGAATGTTCTGCGAGGCAATCGCCACCACCCACAACAGGCCAATCAGCAGCCATTTGACGCTGCCACCGCCGGTCGCATGTTGACGGTCAACCATCGCCAGCGCTTTGTCGGCCAAGGCGTGGGCCAGGCCGGACTTGGCAATCGCCACGGCGAAAGCGCCGAGCAACGCGTAGGACAACGCCACCGTGGCGCCGCCACCCAGACCGCTGTTGAACGCCTTGAGCGTGGCATCGATGCCCAGGCCACCGGTCAGGCCGCCGACCAGTGCGCCGACGATCAGGGCGATCACCACGTGCACGCGGGACAGGCTGAGTATCAGCATGACGCCAACCGCCGCTATGACTGCATTCATTTCACTTCCTCGAAAAACACTGCGATGGAAAACACATCGCCAGACAGAATGAGTCCGCCAACGGAATACCGGCGGATTTGCAAAGAGGGTCTTATTAGAAGGGCGCGCACTGTGCCGCAGAGTGGCCGCAGTGTCAAAGCGAGCGGGCGATTTCGGGTGCGGCAATCCGTCATATTGTGTTTCAACGATAAAGAAAGCCGATTTGCGGCCGTTACAGTGCAAAGTCTCAGATATTTATCGAATAAGGACGTCTCCATGTCGCTCAGACAACTTTCCATCCAATGGAAAATCACCCTGCTCGCCGGCCTCTGCCTGGCCGGTATCGTGACCCTGTTGGTAGGTCTTTCGCTGTATCGCATGGAGCACAGTTCTGAACTGGTGAAAGCTTCGAGCATGGAAATGCTCACCGAGTCGGCGCAGGCGCGCATCGAATCGCAAGGGGAAGTGCAGGCGGCCGGCATTCGCCAGCAGTTCATGGACGCCTATCAGTACGGTCACGGCTTCTCGCGGCAGGTACTGTTTCTGCGCGAGCAGGCCGAGAAGCGTTTCCTCGATGCCTTCGACCTGCGCGAAGACATGACCCGTCAGGTCAAATCCGCGCTGCAAGCCAACCCTGACCTGCTCGGCCTGTCGCTGGTATTCGAAGCCAACGCGCTGGACGGCAAGGATGAACTGTTTGCCGGTCAGGCTGAACTCGGCAGCAACGACAAGGGCCGTTTCGCCCTGTACTGGTCGCAACCGACTCCGGGCAAAGTCACCTCGATGGCCCTGCCGGAAAGCGACATGGCCGACACCAGCACCGGTCCCAGCGGTCAAGCGGCCAACGCCTGGTTTACCTGCCCGCGCGCCACGCTCAAGCCGTGTGTGATCGAACCGTACTTCTATGTGATCGACGGGCAAAACGTGCTGATGACCAGCATCGTTTTCCCGCTGATGGTCAACGGCAAAGTCATCGCCTCGCTGTCGGTCGACATCAACCTCAACAGCCTGCAAGCGATCAGCCAAGGTGCAAGCAAGAAGCTCTATGACGGCCAGACCGCCGTGAGCATCATCAGCCCCGCCGGCCTGCTCGCCGGTCACAGCCCGGATGCCGGCAAACTCAGCCAGCGCCTGGATGCCGTGGACAAGGTCAGCGGCGCCGAACTGCTGAGCAAACTGGCTTCCAGCACCAGCGTCAGCAGCCTGCACAGCAACGGCCAGCTGAAAGTGCTGTCGCCGTTCCAGCCGATTCCCGGCGGCCCGTCGTGGGGCGTACTGCTGGATGTGCCGGAAAAAGTCCTGGTCAGCCGTGCCGAAGCGCTCAAGCAACAACTGGACGCGAGCAACAACTCGGGCACGCTGATCGAGTTGGGCCTC
Organism: Pseudomonas neuropathica; assembly: GCF_015461835.1. Lineage (GTDB taxonomy): Bacteria > Pseudomonadota > Gammaproteobacteria > Pseudomonadales > Pseudomonadaceae > Aquipseudomonas > Aquipseudomonas neuropathica. The sequence goes on from NZ_JACOPX010000018.1 coordinate 57,305, forward strand.
GGCGTGCTGGCCGCGTTGATCGGCCTGCTGCTGGTGTGGCTGATGGCACGCAGTGTGACCAGACCGATCCTCGGTGTGGCGCACATGCTTGAAGACATCGCCAGCGGCGAAGGTGATCTGACCCGCCGTCTGGCCTATGACAAAAAGGACGAACTCGGTCAATTGGCCGGTTGGTTCAACCGCTTCCTCGACAAGTTGCAGCCGATCATCGCCGAAGTAAAACGCTCGGTGCAGGACGCGCGCAACACCGCGGACCAGTCCTCGGCCATCGCCACCCAGACCAGTGCTGGCATGGAACAGCAATACCGTCAGGTCGATCAGGTCGCCACCGCGTCCCACGAGATGAGCGCCACTGCACAAGACGTCGCCCGTAGCGCCGCGCAGGCTGCCGAGGCCGCCAAGGATGCTGATCGCGCTACCCGTCAGGGCCTGACCGTGATCGATCGCACCACGGCGAGCATCGACACCCTCGCTGCCGACATGAGTGCGGCGATGGTGCAAGTCGAAGGGCTGGCGGCCAACAGCGAGAAAATCGGCGCGGTGCTGGAAACCATTCGCGCCATCGCAGAACAAACCAACCTGCTCGCGCTCAACGCCGCGATCGAAGCGGCGCGTGCTGGTGAAGCCGGACGTGGATTTGCCGTGGTCGCCGATGAAGTCCGCAACCTCGCCCGCCGCACGCAAGAGTCGGTGGAAGAAACCCGTCAGGTGATCGAACAACTGCAAACCGGCACGCAGGATGTAGTCGGTTCGATGGGCAACAGCCACCGCCAGGCTCAGGGCAGTGTCGAACAAGTCGGCCAGGCGGTGACTGCGCTGCGTCAGATCGGCGATGCGGTGACGGTGATCAGCGACATGAACCTGCAGATCGCCAGCGCCGCTGAAGAGCAGAGTGCAGTGGCCGAGGAGATCAATAACAACGTGGCGACGATCCGTGATGTGACCGAGTCGTTGTCCGGGCAGGCGAATGAGTCGGCGCGGGTGAGCCAGTCGCTCAATAGCCTGGCGAATCAGCAGCAGAGTTTGATGGATCAGTTTCGGGTGTGATGCGAAGGTTGCGGGGTGTCAGTTGGATGCCCCCCTCACCCCAGCCCTCTCCCCCCAAGGGGGCGAGGGGGAAAGGGAGCCGATCTCCATGTTATTCAGAACCTGAGTTCGACTCGGTATTGCAGATCACGGGAAGGCTTTCAAAACCTGAGTTCGACTCGGTTTCCATGTCACCGGAAGGCTTTCAAAACCCGAGTTCGACTCGGTATCTCATGTCACCGGAAGGCTTTCAAAACCCGAGTTCGACTCGGTATCTCACGTCGGCGTACCTCGAACAAACAACGCGGTCAGTCCCCTCTCCCTCCGGGAGAGGGTTAGGGTGAGGGGCTTCTAAAGGCTCACCGCCGAGGCAACTCGATCACCACCTTCAACCCGCCCCACTCACTCTCGCCCAACACCAGCAACCCGCCCCAAGTCTCGACAATATCGCGGACAATCCCCAGCCCCAGGCCATGCCCGTGGGTCTGCTCATCCAGCCGCGTGCCCCGGCTGAACACCTCAGTGCGCTGCTCTTCGGGAATCCCCGGGCCGTCATCTTCCACGCTCAGGGCGAATCCATCCGTACGTTCAATCACACTCAGACGCACCTCGGCGTCCGCCCACTTGCAGGCGTTGTCCAGCAAGTTGCCAAGCAGTTCGAGCAAATCCTCGCGATCCCACGGCAGTTGCAATCCCGCTGGCGCGACATAACTCAAGGCCAGATGCTCGCCGTGAATCATGTTCAGCGTCGCCAACAATCCCGGCAGTTCCGCATCGCAATCAAACAACGCACCCGGCAGCGCATCACCGGACAGCCGTGCACGGTTCAACTCGCGGTTGAGCCGTTGCTGCACCTGCTCCAACTGTTCCTTGAGCACCTTGCGTAACTCGGGATGCGCATCGAGTTTTTCGCTGGAGGCCAGACTCAACAACACCGCCAGCGGCGTTTTCAACGCGTGCCCGAGATTGCCCAAAGCATTGCGTGAACGCTTGAGGCTGTCTTCAGTGTGCGCGAGCAAATGGTTGATCTGCGCCACCAACGGCTCGAGTTCCACCGGCACCTGATCATCCAGTTGCGAACGCTGGCCCTGCTGCAATTGCGCGATCTGTTCGCGAGCTTTTTCCAGCGGTTTCAAGGCGCGGCGCACGGTCAATCGCTGCAAAAACAAAATCAACAACAACGCCGCCAGACCCAGGCCGAGGCCGATCTGGCGCATGCGCTGGAAGCTCTCGCGCACCGGCGTGTAATCCTGCGCGACACTGATCGAAATCGACTGGCCCAGGCGCCGATAATCCGAGCGCAGCACCAGCAACTGCTGACCGTCCGGCCCCAGTTGCAGATTGCTGTGTAACCCGGGATGGTCGAGCAGCGGCAGGTCCTGATCCCACAACGAGCGTGAACGCCAGTGGCTGTCGGCAAAATCGATACGGAAGTAGTGCCCGGAAAACGGCCGCTGATAGGCCGGGGACAGATGTCTTTCATCCAGTTGCAGCCCCTGCGGGCCGCGCACCAGCGCCACCAGCAAACTTTCACTGTCGTTGCGCAGGCCGGCTTCGAGATAACGCTGCAAACCCACTTCGAACAACCACAGACTGGTTTGCGCCACCACCACACCGACGACCACCATCACGCTGATCAGACCCAGGCTCAAGCGGCGCTGGATCGACCTCACGAAGCTTGTCCGCCAAACAGGTAACCCTGGCCGCGACGGGTTTCGATCACGCTTTTGCCGAGCTTGCGCCGCAGGTGGTTGACGTGCACTTCGAGGACGTTGGAATCACGCTCGGTTTCACCGTCGTAGAGGTGTTCGGCGAGGTGGCTTTTGGAGAGAATCTGCTCCGGGTGCAGCATGAAATAACGCAGCAGACGGAACTCGGCGGCGGTCAGTTGAATATCGGCGCCATCGCGAACCACGCATTGCCGACCCTCGTCCAGATGCAGACCGGCCGCCTGCAATGTCGGCTGATTGGCCTGGCCTTTGGAGCGGCGCAGCAGCGATTGAATGCGCAGTTGCAGCTCTTCGGGGTGGAACGGTTTGGTCAGGTAATCGTCGGCACCGGCCTTCAGGCCTTCGATGCGCTCGGCCCAGGAATCGCGCGCCGTGAGAATCAGCACTGGAATCGCCAGACCGCCGGCACGCCATTGCGCCAGCACCTCAAGCCCCGGCACGCCTGGCAGGCCGAGGTCGAGAATGATCAGGTCATAGGGCTCGCTACTGCCCTGATACAACGCATCACGACCGTCCGCCAGCCAATCGACCGCGTAACCTTGCCGTTGCAGGCCGGCGAGCAATTCGTCGGCCAGCGGTACGTGGTCTTCCACCAAAAGCAAACGCATCGATCAATCTTCCTTGTCTTTCACAAGTTCGCCGGTATCGGCCTTCAAGTGCAGCTCACGGGCGACACCTTCGACGGTCAGCAACTCGACTTCATAAATGTAGACGTCGTGTTTTTCTTCCAGCTCGACTTCCAGCAGTTTTGCGCCGGGATAGCGGTCCAGCGCCTGCTGCAGCACTTGCTCCAGCGGCAGGATCACGCCCTTCTCACGCAGACTCAGGGCCTCGTCCTGATCGAGGTCGCGCGCCATCGCGGCCGAGCAGAAAATCACCAGCGCCAATGCCGTACGGCTGGTGGCGCGAACATTAACCTTCATTACTTATCCTGATGATCCTTGAGAACCTGCCCAGTCACCGCGTCTAATTCCAGATCCCAATCGACGCCCTGCGGATCGCGCATTTCGATCTGGTAGATGTACTTGCCGTACTCTTCTTCCAGCTCGGTTTCAGTGATCGTCGAACCCGGGTGTTTGGCCAACGCGGCGGCGTTGAGCTTCTCGAAGGAGACGATAGTACCAGCGTCGCGCAGACGCAGGGCTTCGTCAGGGCCGAGATCGCGGGCATGGGCGAGGCTGGCAGTGAAACCGATAATCGAGGCAATGGACAGGGCAGTCAGGGTTTTCATGGTGTCTCCATATTTTTATGTGTTGCTTACGGTGGGCACCTTAGCGGGATGAACTTAACTGAAACTGAATTGCCATCATTGCTCTGACTCAACACACAACCCTGTAGGAGTGAGCCTGCTCGCGATAGCGGTGTATCAGACCGATCATTATTCAATGACACACCGCTATCGCGAGCAGGCTCACTCCTACAAGGTTTTGTAACATGTGCTTATAATTGTTCGCTTGCTAACGATCGAGACCGGTATGACCGCCATCCACATCAAATTCCCCGCCCTCACCCTCAAGGCCGGCCCGCGTGCCATGGCGCGCATTCGTGCGCAAGGCCTGAACGCTGCCGACGTCGGCACCCTGCCCGGCGCCGCCGGTGGACCGAAGGCGTTGGGAATTCAAGGGCTGGATCTGGCGCTGTTCGGTGAATGGCTGCCCAGCGCGCCGCGCGAGCGTTCGCTGATCGGCGCCTCGGTCGGTTCCTGGCGTTTCGCCAGCGCTTGCCTGCCGGACGCCGCCGAAGGCATCCGGCGCCTCGGTCATCTGTACGCCGAGCAGAACTTCAACAAAGGCGTGACCATGGCCGAGATCAGTCAGAGCTCGCAGCGCATGCTCAATGACCTGCTCGACGGCCGCGACGCGAGCATCCTCGACAACGCGCATTACCGCCTGAACATCATGGTGGTGAAAAGTCAGGGGCGCCTGGCTGATGACCATCGCGGTCGCCTCGGTCTGGCGCTGGGTTCGGTGATCGCCGACAACTTGCGTGGTCGCTCGCGCCTGTCGCGACACTTCGAACGCCTGATCGTCCACGACCCACGCCTGGCCCCGCCGGTGAATGCGCTGAACGACTTCCCGTCGCGCTTCGTCGCCCTGAATGCCAGCAACCTGCGTCAGGCCCTGCTCGCCTCGGGTTCGATCCCGATGGTCATGGAAGGTGTAAGGGATTTGCCGGGCGCCGGCGCGGGTACGTTCCGCGACGGCGGTCTGCTCGACTATCACCTCGACCTGCCCTACAGCGGTGACGGCATCGTGCTCTATCCGCACTTCACCGACCGGGTCATTCCAGGCTGGTTCGACAAGACCCTGCCATGGCGCAAGGCCTCGGTGGAGCGCTTGCAGGACGTGCTGCTGCTCGCGCCGTCGAAGGAATATCTGGCGCGCCTGCCCTACGGCAAATTGCCTGACCGCAACGACTTCAAACGCTTCATGGGCGATGCAGCGAGCCGGCAGAAATACTGGCACGCAGCGATGGACGAGAGCCGCCGCCTGGGCGATGAATTTCTTGAACTGACTGCCAATGGTCGCCTCGCCGAGCGCTTGCTGACCCTTTAGTCAGCACGGTCAAACACAAGCTGATAAACTCGCCGCCTGCCCGAATCGCTGCGGCGAACGCCATCTGAACAGAGCCGAAAATACCGTGGAAATCTTCAAAGAGTTTACTTTCGAATCCGCCCACCGCCTGCCGCACGTCCCGGACGGCCACAAGTGCGGGCGTCTGCACGGTCACTCGTTCAAAGTGGCGATTCACCTCAGCGGCGATCTCGATCCGCATACCGGCTGGATCCGCGATTTCTCCGAGATCAAGGCGATTTTCAAACCGCTGTACGAGCGTCTCGACCACAACTACCTGAACGACATTCCCGGTCTGGAGAACCCGACCAGTGAAGTGCTGGCCAAATTCATCTGGAATGAATTGAAGCCGTTGCTGCCGGAACTGAGCGCGATCCGTATTCACGAGACGTGCACCAGCGGTTGCATCTATCGCGGTGAATAATCCGATCCAGAAATCACCGCTTATCCCTGTGGGAGCGAGCTTGCTCCCACAGGGATAAGCGGCGTGTCAGTGAATGAATAAACAGCCTTCACGGCTGTTTTTTTACGCCTATGCTTTTTGGCTCCCACCCGCCAAGAGGACAGGCCCATGACAGACTGGCTGCTGGATCAGGTCTTTGACTTCAACGGCCGACAGGTCCGCTACGCCGTGCGCGGCGACGGCCCGCCGCTGGTGTTCGTGCATGGCACGCCGTTTTCGTCATACGTGTGGCATCGGATCGCACCGCACTTTTTCGCCACGCATCGGGTGCACTACTTCGATCTGCTGGGCTACGGGCGCTCCGAGCAACCCGACGCCGACGTCTCCCTCGGCGTGCAAAATCAACTGCTGGCGCAACTGCTCGATCACTGGAATCTGCAACGCCCGGACGTCGTCGCCCACGACTTCGGCGGCGCCACCGTGCTGCGCGCACATCTGCTCAACGGCAGGGATTACCGCAGCCTGACCCTGATTGATCCGGTCGCGCTGACACCGTGGGGTTCGCCATTCGTGCAGCACGTGCGTCAGCATGAAGCGGCGTTTAGTGGCATCCCCGACTACATTCAGCGCGCCATCGTGCCGACCTATATTCGCGGGGCGATTCACCGGGATATCCCCGACGACGAACTCGCACCCTATTTGCAGCCGTGGCTGGGCGATCCGGGGCAAGCGGCGTTCTATCGGCAGATTGCGCAGATGGATGAGCGCTATACCCGTGAAGCAGAAAGCCTGTACCCGACGATCCGTTGCCCGGTACAGATTCTCTGGGGCGAGCAGGATCAGTGGATTCCCATCGAGCGTGGCCGCGCGTTACAGCAGATGATCCCGGGGTCACGATTCCACCCGATTGCCAACGCCGGACACCTCGTCCAGGAAGACGCCCCCGAAGCCATCGTCGCCGCCCTGCTGCGCTTCCTCTGAGCCAACACCTATCCACCTGTAGGAGCTGCCGAAGGCTGCGATCTTTTGATTTTGCTTTTTAAAACAAGAGCAAAAGATCGCAGCCTTCGGCAGCTCCTACATTGGGGCTCCGGTGTATTCAGGTGCACTGTTTTCGCGCTTGCCGACGCGACTCGTCTATACATAACCGGCGCCATCCGGCATTTGGCACGACCACTGCAACCCTCCCCCGCGTCTCCTCCACTCCAGCAAGGACCGCCCCATGACGCAGAACGATCCAGGCAACGATTACCCCCTCAGCGAAGTCCCCATGCATGCACGCAAAGGCCTGGCCTCGACGGCGATGGTGCTGCTCGGTTTCACGTTTTTCACCGCAACCATGTTTGCCGGCGGCAAGCTTGGCGTGGCGTTCAGTTTCGCCGAGATGATGGCGGTGATCGTCGTCGGCAACCTGCTGCTCGGCCTATATGCGGCGGGCTTGGGTTTTATCGCCTTCAAAAGTGGCCTCAACTCGGTGTTGATGGGCCGCTTCTGCTTCGGCGAAGTCGGCAGCAAGCTCAGCGACCTGATCCTCGGTTTCACCCAGATCGGCTGGTACGCCTGGGGCACGGCGACGGCTGCCGTGGTGATCGGTAAATATTTCAATCTCGAAGAAAGCACGGTACTCGGCCTGATGGTGCTGTTCGGTCTGCTGTTCTGCGCCACGGCCTACGTCGGTTATCGCGGGCTGGAAATCCTCTCGTACATCGCCGTGCCGGCGATGATGTTGTTGCTCCTGCTGTCGATGTGGGTGGCGACGGTGAAAGTTGGCGGGTTCGACGGCTTGCTCAGCGTCGTGCCGACGGGCTCGCTGGACTGGTCGACGGCAATCACCCTGGTGTTCGGCACCTTCGTCAGCGGCGCCACGCAGGCGACCAACTGGACACGCTTCTCGCGCTCGGCGCGGGTCGCGGTACTGGCCAGCCTGATCGGATTTTTCATCGGCAATGGCCTGATGGTGCTGATCGGTGCGTATGGCGCCATCGTCTACCAACAGCCGGACGTGGTTGAAGTGCTGCTGTTGCAAGGGTTCGCCATGGCCGCGATGGCCATGCTGTTGCTGAACATCTGGAGCACCCAGGACAACACCATCTACAACTTCGCCGTCGCCGGTTGCAATCTGCTGCGCACTGGCCGACGCAAGACCGTGACCCTCGCTGGCGCGGTGATCGGCACCCTGCTCGCTCTGCTGGGCATGTACGACATGCTGGTGCCGTATCTGATTCTGCTCGGCACGGTGATTCCGCCGATTGGCGGGGTGATCATGGCGGACTTCTTCTTCCGTTGGCGCGGGCGTTATCCGCGCCTGGCCGACGCACGGTTGCCGGCGTTCAACTGGCCGGGACTTGGGGCCTATGCGGTGGGTACCGTTGCCGCGTTCAGCTCGCCGTGGGTCGCGCCGCTGGTAGGGATCGCCGCTGCCGCGCTAACGTATGTCATCGTCACCGGCGTGCTCGGCGCTCGCAGCGCAACCGCGCCACTACAAGACTTATAAAAAAGGATTCGCCTGATGCACATCATCAACGCCCGTTTACGCAACCAGGAAGGTTTGCACGAGTTGCACCTTGAAGACGGTCTGATCCGCAGCATCGCCCGGCAGACCGAAGCGCCGACCCTCGGCCCGGATGACCTCGACGCCGGCGGCAATCTGGTGGTGCCGCCCTTCGTCGAACCACACATTCACCTCGACGCCACCCTCACCGCCGGCGAACCGCGCTGGAACATGAGCGGCACACTGTTCGAAGGCATCGAGTGCTGGGGCGAGCGCAAGGTCACCATCACCGAAGAAGACACCAAGACCCGCGCCAAGAAAACCATTCAAGCGCTGGCCGCTCACGGCATCCAGCACGTGCGCACCCACATCGACGTTACCGACCCGCAACTCACCGCGCTCAAAGCCATGCTCGAAGTGCGCGAGGAAAGCCGTCACCTTATCGACCTGCAAATTGTCGCGTTCCCGCAGGAAGGCATCGAGTCGTTCCGCAACGGTCGCGAATTGATGGAAGAAGCGATCCGCATGGGCGCGGACGTGGTCGGCGGGATTCCGCATTTCGAGTACACCCGCGATCAGGGCGTCAGTTCGGTGAAGTTTCTGATGGACCTGGCCGAGCGCACCGGTTGCCTGGTCGACGTGCATTGCGACGAAACCGACGACCCGCACTCACGCTTCCTTGAAGTACTCGCCGAAGAGGCGCGCAGTCGCGACATGGGCGCGTTGGTCACCGCTAGCCACACCACGGCGATGGGTTCCTACGACAACGCCTACTGCGCCAAACTGTTCCGCTTGCTTGGCCATTCCGGGATCAGTTTTGTCTCGTGCCCGACCGAAAGCATTCACCTGCAAGGGCGCTTCGACAACTTCCCCAAACGCCGGGGCGTGACCCGCGTGAATGAGCTGCTCGAAGCCGGCATGAACGTGTGTTTCGGTCAGGATTCCATCGTCGATCCGTGGTATCCGCTGGGCAACGGCAACATTCTGCGAGTGCTCGAAGCCGGGCTGCACATCTGCCACATGCTCGGTTACCGCAACCTGCAAAGTGCGCTGGATCTGGTCACCGACAACAGTGCCAAAGCGATGCACCTGGGTGAGCGTTACGGCCTGGAACAGGGGCGTCCGGCGAATCTGCTGATTCTGTCGGCGGACAGCGATTACGAGGTGATCCGCAGTCAGGGCTTGCCGCTGTATTCGATTCGCGGTGGCAAGGTGTTGATGAAGCGGCAGATGCCGGTGGTGGAGTTTGCCTGAGGTCCCGACATCGGCGTCCCTGGGGCGCCGACTGGCACTCTTCAATAAAGAACGCTTGATCGATCGTGTGCAAGGTTATGGTTGGCGAGACTTTTATCGCCAAATAATCGAGCAAACCTGTCAGATCTGACAGGCGACACACGCTACGAACAGACTCACAGTGTCCTCTGGAATCAACAGATTCAGGAGGACAACCATGAAGCGCCTTTTACTGTTCACCCAGGTTTTATGGCTTTGCCTGACGCTAGGTGTGACCTTCGCGACGAACGCCACGATGCGAAATGGCAGCGGCGAAGAAATCATGCTCCAGGGCTTTCACTGGAATTCCAGCCGTAATGCCGTAGCGTGGTACTCCGTTCTTGCACAACACGCGTCCACGATCAGCAGCGACGGGTTCACGCTGATCTGGTTGCCACCCGTCTGGACTGACACCTCCAGCTGGAGCGAACCGACTGGCAAATCCGGTGGTGGCGAGGGCTATTTTTGGAGCGGCTTCGACAAAAACAGCCGTTATGGCAGCGATCAACAACTCAAACAGGCCGCGGCGGCACTCAACACTGCCGGTGTCAAAGTCGTGTACGACGTGGTGCCCAATCACATGAATGACGAAAGGGTCAACCAGTCCATGTTTCCCCGAGGGCGCAATGAATGGCGCCATGATTGCCTCCAGTGTGATGAGGGCGATGCATTCATGGATGGCACGGCAGACCTGAATACCGCCGACCCCAAGGTTTTCAATGCGTTCAAGAACGAATTCATCAATTTGCGTGACAACTATGGTGCCCAGGGCCTGCGCTTCGATTTCGTTCGAGGTTACGCCCCGGAGACAATCGACCGCTGGATGAACGCTTTTGGCAGCCAGCAGTTCTGCGTCGGGGAAAACTGGAAAGGCCCCGACGAATATCCGCAAGGTGACTGGCGCCGTTCAGCCAGTTGGCAGGATGTACTCAAGGACTGGTCTGATCGTTCGCACTGCGCGGTGTTCGATTTTGCTCTCAAGGAACGCATGCAAAATGGCTCAATCGCCCAATGGCGCCACGGCCTGAATGGCAATCCGGACCCTGCCTGGCGTGCGATTGCGGTAACGTTCGTTGACAATCATGACACCGGCTATTCGCCCGGCGCCAATGGCGGCCAACATCATTGGGCGCTGCCCGATCCGCTGGTCAATCTGGCTTACGCCTATATCCTCAGCAGCCCCGGAACGCCGACGGTCTATTGGCCGCATATGTACGATTGGCAGCGCGACCAGCTGATCCGGCAACTCATCAAACTTCGCAAACATGCTGCTATCCGGGCCGACTCGCCTATCCGCTTCAACACCCAGTATTCGGGGCTGGTGGGGACCACTTCAGGAGCGCGTGGCACGCTGGTGATAGCGCTCAAATCCGACCTGCAACGATTGCCCGAAGGCATGGGGGTACCGACGCTGACCTGGGACAACGGTGATATTCGCATCTGGAGCACACCCGTGCAGGCTGCAGCAGTCAACATTAGCCTTCATTGCGACAATGCTAACCCGCAATCCGGTGAAGGGGTTTACGCCGTTGGCTCATCACTGGAGCTGGGGGCGTGGGATCCGCTGCACGGGATTGCGCTGACTTCCGCCGGCAATCGCTGGAGCACGAACATCGAAGTACCAGGGCAGCAGGCGCTCGAATGGAAATGCGTTGTGCGCGGACAGAATGGTTCGCCGGTCTACTGGCAACCCGGCCCGAACAATTCGTTCACCAGCGGCGATGTCAGCGACACAGCCGGACGTTTTTGATTAAGACTTGTCGGCGCTCACCCTGCACACGCTGGCAAGGTACTCGCCTGCGAATACTGATCGGGCATCGACACAGCTGGAGTCTTTGCGATTGAACTCCCCCTTTTAAGCGCAATTCGGGCATCCGTAAACTGTAAGAACTAACAGGTTCGCGCCCGCAAACATTGAGCTAAGGTGTGAAGGCCGCCATCGCAACGGGCCGTCCCCCTCCCGGATGTACGCTTTTTCATGCTGAAGTTCGTGCGTAGTTGATCAGCCGCCATCCTCATTTGCTTGAGGATTTTTCATGAACAACAAACCTTCGCCCATGGCCACGCTGTACCACGAAGGCCGACATATCTTTACCGGACTTGTACCCGATGGCGGCGCTCGACTAGATGCGCTGTTTCACACCGTGCCCGCCCTGGGCGAGTTGGCAGTGGGTGTGGTTTACGGGCATTTGCATGCGCGCCCCGGCCTCGATCCGCGTTTGCGTGAAGCAGTGTCGTTTGCTGCAATCGTCGCCTCGGGGATGGTCGGCCCGCCGCTGAGTGTGCACTTAAAGACAGGCTTGGCCTCGGGGTTGGCGCCCGGTGAAATGACCGAAGTGCTGTTGCAGGCGTCGGCATTCGCGGGGTTTCCTCGGGCGGTCAGCGCGGCGGAGCAACTCAATCGACTGTTCGAGGAAGCCGGCCTGACCTCACCGCCCGCACCGACACCCCGTGAAATCGCGCTGTCCTTCTGTGAGCAAGTGCGCGCCGGGCATGCACCGATTCCTGTCAGTGCAGCGGTCAAACGCCAGTTGAAACATGCGGGGCGACTGGCGGTGCAGGCCAGTTCGGCGCAATCGGTGCTGGTTGAATGCTTTGAGGATGAACCGTCGCCACTGGCACTGCTGCGGTTGACGGTACAGGGTGATCAGGTGATGTCGGTGACTTTGTTCAAGGCTCACTGACGGGCTAACTCTGAGGGCCTCATCGCTGGTAAGCCAGCAATGGCGGTTTTGAACTCAGTCCATCAACCGCGCCGTACCGAACAGTCTGACACGCAGCAATTCTCCGTGCGCTTCTTCGAGCAAAATCGGCGCCGTACCTCCGGGCATGACCACTTGCACTTCTCCTGCGGCAACCCAACCCACCCGCCATGCCGCGCACGCTACCGCACTCGCGCTGGTGCCGGATGAGGCCGTCGGCCCTTCGCCACGTTCGAACACACGGGCAAGGATTGTTTGCGACGACTCTAGCACCGCCCATTGCAGATTGACGCCGGCCGGGCATGGGTCACCGGCACCAGCGGGTATGGCGTAGGCAATTTGGGTCAACCCTTCGCTCAGCGGCGATTCACGCATCTGCTCATTGCTTGGCAATTCCGCGGCGTCACCCAGCAGCGTGACGCAATGCGGATTGCCAATGCGCACGAATTGGCTATGTGCCCAGTCGGGATCAAGTTGTGCCAAGGGCTGGACGTGGCTTACGTCCCGAGCATTGAACTCAATGCCTTGAACCGTCTGCGCAGCGACCGCATCCGGTCCGAATCGCGGTTGACCGAGATCAAGCCAGAAACCTTCAACGCCTTCGACTTCGGCCGGTTTCACCGAGGTCTCCACGGCGTCACCCTTGTCGTGATGCACGCGCAACAACGCGCCCTCCTCCGGCATCAAGCCTTGCTCGGTCAGCGCTTGCGAGAAAATCGTCAGGCCATTGCCGCTGCGCTCGGCGAGGGTGCCGTCGGTGTTGACGATCAACACGTCGAATGGCGGCGATGTCTGGAACGGGCCGATCAGCAGGCCGTCGCTGCGGTGGGATTTGCTGTTTGTCGGGCGTTGGCCTTCGGGCCAGTCACAGCAGAGTTTGATTGCCGCTGCGCTCCAAGAGTGACGCGCAGAGGCGCATTCAGTGGCGCTGACGGGCAAAACAATGCCCGCGTCGCGCAGTGCCTGGGGCGAAATCACACCATAGATATTGCCGCGCGCATCGTAGAATTGCGTCATCAACCTGAGTCCCTGCTACCGAAGAATCCCACTGTAAACCGAATCCCCTGTAGGAGTGAGCCTGCTCGCGATAGCGGTGTATCAGGCAAAAAAATATTGACTGACAAGCCGCTATCGCGAGCAGGCTCACTCCCACAGGGTAGGATGTCGTCTGCACGTCCCCGAGCATCGGCGATCGAACCTCGTCGCCGTATCACTGTCCTTCGGGGACGCGAAGTTTTTTGCCAAGGATCGATATGACCAGCCTCAACCCCCAAGACACTTTCGTCCCCGGACGCCTGCAACAGATGTCCACGCGCATCGCCTTTTTCATCGCTGGCCTCGGCATCGCCGCGTGGGCGCCCTTGGTGCCTTACGCCAAGGCGCGCGCCGGACTGGATGAAGGCACGCTGGGGTTACTTTTGTTGTGCCTGGGGGTCGGTTCGATTCTGGCGATGCCGCTGGCCGGGATTCTCGCCACGCGCTTCGGCTGTCGGCGCGTCGCCACCGGCGGCACGTTGTTGATCTGCGCGGCGCTGCCGTTACTGGCCACGGTGTCGTCGATACCGGCGCTGATCGCCACGCTGTTCATGTTCGGCGCCGGCCTGGGCACGGTGGATTCGACCGTAAACCTGCAAGCGGTGATCGTCGAACGCGCCAGCGGCAAGAACATGATGTCGGGTTTTCACGGCTTGTTCAGTCTCGGCGGGATCGTCGGCGCGGCGGGTGTCAGCGCCCTGCTCGGCCTCGGCTTGACGCCGCTGGCGGCGATGTTGGTAGTGGTCGTGGTATTGATCGCGGCGCTGTTCAAGTGCGTTCCGCACATGCTGCCTTACGGCAGTGAAAGCTCTGGGCCGGCGTTCGCCATCCCCCACGGCATCGTGCTGTTTATCGGCGGGATGTGTTTCATCGTCTTTCTCACCGAAGGCGCGGCGCTGGACTGGAGCGCGGTGTTTCTGGCGCAGGAGCGCGGGATCGACACGGCGTACGCAGGGCTGGGTTATGCGGCGTTTGCATTGACCATGACGGCCGGACGTTTGATGGGTGACCGGATTGTGCGGATGGTCGGTGCAACACGGATCATTTTGTTTGGTGGTCTGTTGGCAGCGGCCGGCCTGTTTCTGGCGACATTCGCGCCAAGCTGGGAAGCGGCGCTGGTCGGTTACGCGTTGGTCGGCGCTGGTTGCTCGAACATCGTGCCAGTGCTGTACACGGCGGTGGGCAAGCAGACGGTGATGCCGGAAAGCATCGCCGTGCCGGCCATTACCACGCTCGGTTATGCAGGGATTCTGGCCGGGCCGGCGGTGATCGGCTTTGTAGCGCATGCCAGCAGTTTGAGCTTTGCCTTTGGCTTGATGGCGGTGCTGTTGGTGGCAGTGGCCATCGGCGGCAAAGTCCTGAAAGTCTGAAGCAAAAGATCGCAGCCTGCGGCAGCTCCTACAGGAACGCATTCCAATGTAGGAGCTGCCGCAGGCTGCGATCTTTTGATCTTATGCTTTAGAAGCCGACACTGGCCTGCACAAAGAACGTCCTCGGCGCGCCGACATACATCCCCGAGTTGTTGTCGCTGGAGCGGGTGAAGTACTGCTTGTCGAAGATGTTCTTCACCCCGGCGCCCAGTTTCAAATTCGACACCTGCGGCCCGAAGTCATAACCCCCACGCACGTTCCAGGTCACGTAACCTGGGATGTCGCCATATTGCCCATCTGCCGTGCCATCGGTGATGTAGTTGCCGTTGAAACTGCCGTCGGCGTTGACACCGGTGCCCGGCGAGCGCTGTTTCGACTGAGCGAAACCGTCGATGTTGTAAGTCCAGCGGTTGATGTCGTAACGCAAACCGACGGTCGCCACCTGACGCGAATAGAACGGCAGATCACGGCCCTTGAAGCCCGGAATCTCGCCTTCATAGGTGGCGCGGGTGTAGGTGAAGCCAGCGTTGGCGGTCAAGCCGTCAAGACGCGGATCCAGCGCCGCCATGTCGTAATGCACCGAGGCCTCGATGCCCTGGTGCTTGGTCGCGCCGAGGTTGGTCCAGCCCACGTCATTGCTGATGTATTGCAGCTCGTCGTCGAAGTCGATGTAGAACAGCGTCACTTCGCCGCCCCACACGTCATCGTTGTAGCGCGTGCCGATCTCGTAGGTCTTGGCCTTTTCCGGCTCCAGACCGTTGGCGGTCTGATCACCCGAGCCGCCCTGGCCGAGCTGGAAATACTGCAGGCTGCCGAACGAGGTTTCGTAGTTGGCGAACAGTTTCCAGGCGTCCGACAGGTGATACATCACGCTCAGCGCCGGCAACGGCTCGTTGCTTTCGATGCTGCGGTTTTTCGCCTGCACCGGTTTGCCGGCGGTGTCGAGCACGGCGCGGTCATGCCAGTCGGTGCTGATGTGTTCGAAGCGAATGCCCGGGGTGATGGTCCAGTTGCCGACGTCGATTTTGTTGTCGAGGTAGACCGAGTTGGCCTCGGTGCCACCCGTGCGGTCCTGGAACACATGGCCGTCGGAGGTCGACGTGAGCACCGGCTGGTTGTTGACCAGCGCCACGCGGCTCGACGATTCGTGCATCGCCTCTTTCAGGTAGCGATAACCGACACTGACTTCCTGCGTGGTCGGGCCGACATCGAATACCCGCGAGACCCGTGGCTCGATGCCCAGGGTGTAATACGAACGCGGATAGGAGCTGAGGGTTTTCTGGTCGCGGGCGGCAATGGTGCTGCCACGGAAACTGTCGGTGTAGTAGGTGAGGATTTCCGCCTGGGTGCGCTCGTCGATCTGGCGGATCCACTTGAACGACACGTCTTTGCGCCGGCCGGTGAATTGGTCGTAGTCCCGCACCGAGTCGTACGGTTTGGCGTCGTACTGCTTCTGTGTCAGACCGCCGGGCATGTCGGCCGTGGCGTCGTAGTAGTGGAAGTTGAGGCTGAAATCGTCCTGATCGGTCGGCGCCCAGTGGGTCTTGAGCAGCACGTCGTCGATGTCGTTGCCGTTGTTGCGCTCGCGGTAGCCGTTACCGTTGACACCCGAATACAGCAACGCCACGCCCATGCCGTTGTCGGCGGTGCCGCCGAGAAACGCGGTGTCGATGTGTTTCCAGCCACCGTACTGGGTGGTTTCCAGCGTGGTGCCGATTTCACCGGTGGCTTTTTCCGGGATCGCGCGGGTGACGAAGTTGATCACCCCGCCAACGTTCTGCGGCCCATAACGCACCGAACCGGCGCCGCGTACCACGTCGATGCTGTCGAGGTTGCCCGAGGAAATCGGCGCCATCGACAGTTGCGGCTGGCCATAGGGAGCGAACGCCGCCGGCACACCATCGATCAACACGGTGGAGCGCGGCGACAGACGCGAGGTCAGACCGCGCACACCGACGTTGAGGGAAATGTCACTGCCGCCGGTGCCGTTGGAGTCCTGCACCTGCACGCCCGGTACGCGCTTGAGCACGTCACTGACGTTCATTGCGCCCTGTTCAACCATTGCTTCGCGGCGGATCACCGTGCGCGCGCCGGGGTGGTTCTGCACCACGGCAGCGTTGGCATCGCCGAGCCAGTCACCGACCACTTTGATGTCGGTCACGCCCAGTTCCAACGGGCCATTGCCGGCGGTGGAGGTTGCGGCAGGCGACAGCGTCACCGAACCTTCGTTGATCTGATAATCCAGACCACTGCCCTGCAGCAATTGGCGCAGCGCCTGCTCCGGGGAGATGTCGCCGTCGACCGCCGGGGCCTGTTTGCCGGCGACCAGATCCGGGCTGAAAAACACTTGCAGCGATGTTTGCTGGCCCAGCTCGCTCAAGGCCTGACCCAGTGGCTGCGCACGGATATGAATGGCTTCACCGGCGAACGCCAGTGGCATGCCAGCATTGACCGCCAGCGCAAGAGCCAGCGGCAGCCAAGGGAATTTTTTGTTGTTGGCAGGGGTGTTTTTCACGTCGTACGTAGTCCTGTGGATCGCAAGAGTGTGCGGCTGTTAATGCAAACCAGTTGCAGTTGAACAGGAAGACGAAGAACTCGAAAAAAACCTGAATTTTATTTTGCGATTATTTCCTGACTGCCATCCGCGAGGGTGCGAACGGCCACCGGCAGGATGCTCGGCAAGGCTTTGAGCAAGGCATCGGTGTTGTCGGATTTGAACACGCTGGTCAGGCGCAGACTGGCCACGTCCGGGTTGGCAACGGTCAGCGGCTTCTCACGATAACGCGACACTTCGGCCGCGACTTCGCTGAGGCTGGCGTTGTTGAACACCAGTTTGCCGCCACGCCACGCCGTCAGTTCCGCCGGGTTCACCGCATAGGCGGCGGCGACTTGGCCTTGGGCATCGACATGAGTGCCGAGGCCGGCAGTCAGGCTGATGAACTGATCATCCGACGCATCACGGCCCTGCACTTTCACCGTACCCTGCTCCACCGCCACGCGGGTTTGCGTGACGTCGCGGCGCACATCGAAACGCGTGCCGGTGACCGTGACCTTGCCGCTACCGGCCTCGACCACGAACGGTCGTGAAGTGTCGTGCGCGACGCTGAACATCGCCTCACCTTCACTTAACTCGATCAGCCGCCGATCCTGTTCAAAGCGCACCTGCAAGCGGCTGCGGCTGTTCAAATCGATCACCGAACCGTCCGGCAGTGCCACATGTTTGCGCTCGCCCAACGCCGTGGCGAACTCGGCGCGATAACCGCCCGGATGATTCAAGCCACTGAACAAGCCCAGGCCGAGCGCCACCGCCAGCACACTGGCGGCCACGGCATAACGTAGCAGCGGACGGCGTTCGCGGCGTGTTGGCGGCGTTTCAGCAAGGGCTCTGAGGCGCGGCGCCGAAAGCAAATCGGCGGCCGACCACAAGCCCTGCAGCAACTGGAATTCGTCACGGTGCTGCGGATGTTCATTCAGCCAGGCGTCGAAGCGCTGCTGCTCGTCGGCCTCAATGGCCGGCTCCTGCAAACGCACAAACCAGCGAGCCGCGTCATCGCGCACCGTTGTTTGCCCGCACGCGCAAGCACGCGTCTCCATCATGGAATGTCCTGTTGGGCTGAAGATGAAACGGGGCAGCGGCTCATGACTGCAACCCGTCGAGGCGATCACGCAGATGGCGCAGGGTGCGGATCATATACTTTTCGACCATGTTCTTGGACAGCCCCAGGCGTTCGGCGATTTCCGCCTGAGTCAGGCCTTCGATCTTCTGCCAGACAAAAATCTTCCGGCAATTGATCGGCAACTCGCTGAGCGCCCGTTCGATGGAATCGGCCAGCTGGATCGCATGCATGTAATGCTCAGGGTCGCCGATTGACGACTCAGTGTGATCGATGTCCTGCGACTCCAAAGCGCCGCGCCGATCCTCACGCCGATAACCGTCGACCGCGATATTGCGCGCGGTCTGGTGCAAGTACGCCCGTGGCTGCTGCACCGCCGCCGAATCCGACTCAAGCACCCGCACAAAGGTGTCGTGCGCCAGATCCTCGGCCTGCGCGCGATTGCGCAGGCGACGAGTCCAGGTGCCGATCAACTCTTCGTAGTGCTCGAAAAAGCCGGGTCTGCGGGGACGCATGGGGGTTTTGGCGGCGTGCTGAGGAAAGGGGCGTGAATAGTAATGCTTCCTATTAAGCCGAAGCAATGGATTCCTCGAACGACCGTCCGGGTCACCTGTGCAGCTCAGCGTTTTATCGAAATCACACCACTCATGTATTCATGCAGATCGCGCAGTTCCTTAACGCTCCAGGCGTGCGGCGGTATTTTTACCCCATTTTCCTTCAGCGTTTTCGGTATCAGGTTGCCGTTCGGGCGAAGGATGATCGACGACACAATCACCCCAGGATATTCATGCAGTCGTTGCTTGAACGCGGAGGTTGTCAGGTCAGGTGTGGGCGGATTGCTTTTGTGCGCCAGCGGCCCTGTTCCTTTGATATCGGCGCCGTGGCACACAGCGCAGCGCTGCACATAGAGGTTTTTGCCGTTGCTGTTATCCGCGAAGGACATGGCTGGTTGAGCGATCAACAGAGCCCCGAGTACAGCGACGAATGCTGTTTTCATTGTTTGCCTCCCTGGCATCTTTAGGTCGCGCATGATGCGCGAGATTTAACGCTTGGCGCAAAACAACGTGGGAGCGAGCTTGCTCGCGAATGCGGTTCACCAGTCACCTACTGCATTGACGGAATGGACGCTTTCGCGAGCAAGCTCGCTCCCACATTGTTCGGTGGTGGATGGCAGATCTGGCACATCCACTACCGTTTGTTTTAGCCTTTTTCGTCGATCCCGGCTTGCAGGGTCTGGGTGTCCAGATGCCCGCTCAAGGTGACCGGGCCGACTTTCAGGTTGCCGTTTTCCAGGGAAACCTTCGGTGCGTTTTCCTCGGCTTTATGCGGCAGATCCAGGCCTGCCTTCACGCCATAATCGCGGTTGCTCAGATCAGCACTGCTGACCTTCGAACCACCCAGATCGACCTTCCCTTGCGTCGCCGAAATCCGCGCACCGGTCAGTTGCGTGGCGCCGCCGACCGCGAGATTCACGCTTTGGTTGGCACTGATCCCGGAGGCCTGCGCCACGCCGTCCTTATGCGCATACTCACCCTGCGCTTTCAATGTCGGCTTGTAATCGGTGCCGGCAAGTTTCTCCTTGTCGCTCGGCGGGTTTTTCTTCGCGGTCAGGCCCAGATCGACATCGACCTTGGCGTGGTTGCTCGAGTCTTGACGGCTCTCGACGGTCAAATCACCCGCGACCTTGCCGCTGACAGTTTTCGCGTCAATCCGCGCACCCGCCAGCCGTGCGTCACCGGCGCTGTTCAACACCACGCTGTCAGCCTTGATCTGGCTGTTCTGCTGCGTGCTGCCTTGCAAGTAATCCACGCCGGCTTTGGCCCCGGCGTTGAAGCCGTGATCGCTGCTGGCCTTCTCATCCTTGGCAGTCGGGGTTTTGCTGCTCAGGTTGCCGCCGGCGTTGAGCGCGACATTCCAGTTATTGCGCTGGTCGGTGGACTGCGCCGACTCCTGCACATAACCGCCCTTCTGCGCATCAATGCTGACGTTCGGCGCGCTGACTTGCGTGCCTTGCAGGTGAATCGAGTCACCGCTCAAGGCGATACCGTTCTGGCTGTTGAGCTGGCCACCGCTGAGGGTTTTCGAATCCTCGTTGACCCGACCGATATTGAAATTGCCACTCAGATTGCCACCCTGATCACGGCTCTTCTCGCTGCTGGTTTTGCTGCCGCCGCCCTTCAAACCACCGCCGAGATTACTGCCGCTGGCGGTGTGGGTGTCGGTGGCCGCTTGCAGGTCGAGCTTGCCGTCAGCGTGCAGATCGATGGCGCCAGCGCTGTCGATTTTGCTGCCTTGTTGGACTTGATCGCCGCCGCTGCTGAGTTGCACTGGACCGTTGCCGCTGATGCTCGCCACATGGGCATGGGTGTCAGTGCTCTGCTTGCCGGTGTGATCGAGCTGGAAACCGGCGCCGAGGTCGACATTGGTGCCATCGGTGCCCGGCAAGGTGCCGACCGTCAGCGAGCCATTGCCGCGCAGGCTGGTGTCATTGTTGGTTTGACGGTCATTGGCTTGATTCAGCGCCAGATCACCACCGGTGTTGATGTTCACACCGCCCTGCGCGCCATCGAAACGGCTGCCTTCGAACTGCGCATCGCCACCGACCTTGATGTTCACACCCTGGCTGCCGGCATAAGCGCCGACCACGGCGGTGGAACTGTCCTTGCTCGACGCACTGCTACCACCCGCGCCACTGCCGGCGACGTTCACGTCTTCACCGGTTTTGGTGTAGACGCGCACATCGACCTTGGCATCCACCGCGTTAGCGCTGCTGTTGTGTGTGTTGCTGGCGGCATCGGCAAGCAGTTGGTCAGCGCTGATGTTCACTTCGCCGGCGCTGGCGTTGTATTGCGTGCCTTGGTCGTGCAGCGTGCCGGTGGCTTTCACATCGACGGTGCCGCCGTCAAAACGGCTGACCACTGCGTTGTTGTTCTGCTCGGTTTTGCTGGCGCTGCCGTGACCGACTGCGACGTCGATACCAACGTTCGGCTGACCGAGATTGGCCAGTGCGTCCTTGTCCGGCACCTTGCCGTTGAGCACATCCTTGACCGCGCCGGCGATCGGCCGGGCGATGTCCTTGTATTCGACGTTGGCGCCGATGTCCGCCGACCAGTTGCTCTCGCTATGCGTGCTGCTGTCAGTGTTGCTGGCCGCACGGTTGTCGATCGCGTTGGCGGCGACGTTCAGACCATTGCCGGCCTTGAGCTGCGCGCCCTCGGTGGCGAGTTTGTCGGCATTGATCGTCAGGCTGCCGCTGCTCTGTACGCTACTGGTTTGCGCGGTGGTTTTGCTGGTGGAATCCTGCGCCGTGCTGTGGGCGAAATCGACGCCACTGCCAGCACGGTCGAGGCCGCCAGTGTAGTAGAAACCACCGCCGGTGCTGGAGGTGTCGGTGGAGGTTTTGTGGCTGTCAGCTTCGGCCAGCAACGACACGTTTTGGCCGCTCAATGTCGTGTCGCCAGCGGTGGATTTCACCTCTGCGCCTTTGAGCGTAACGTCACCGCCCGCCTTCACCTGCACACTGCCGCCGCTGAGGCTGGAACCTTGTTGAGTGACGTCGTTGCTAGTGACGGTTTGCTGTTTGTCTTCGTAGTGAATCCCGGCGCGGTATTGTTCCGGCGTCTGCTCTTTGGCGTACGCATCGAAGCCACGGGTGTGCGTGGTGTCAGTGCTGTCGTGAGTGTTCTGCGCCGAATGCACATTGACGTCGCCTGCCGCGTCGGCCGTCAGCGCACCGTCAGCCTTGACCGTCGAGCCAGCCACCTCGATGTCCTTGGCGCTCTTGAGCTTGAGGTTGCTGTCGGACACCAGTTCGCTGCGCACGGTGCTGCTGTCTTTGCTGTTCTGCCGCGACTCGTCCTTGCTGATGCCGAAGAACTTGCTGTCCTTGTCGTGGTTGTTGCTGTGCGAGGTGTCCTGCACGCCATCGATCACCAGCGAACCCTTGTCGCTGATCACGCTGGCGTCGCTGCCGCCACGCACCTGGCTGCCGCTGATGCGCACGTCGTCAGCCTTGACGATCAACTTGCCGTTGGCGTTGACCTTGCTGCCCTGATGCTGGGTCTTGCCCTTATCGGCATCGCCGGTCTTGCCGAAGAAACCACCGCCGACCAGGTCACCGGAGTAACTATTATCGCTACTGCGATCGGTGCGTGTGGCGGTGCTGATTTCCACTTGTTTGCCGGCCAGTTTCAGGTCGCCGGCGCTGCTCACCTCGGCGCCTTCGGAGCGCAACAATGCGGCGGTTTGCAGGGCGATATTGCCGGCCTTCAACTGGCTGGTGACGCTGCGCTGTTCTTCGCTGCTGCTGTTCCAGTCGGCTTTCCACAGGTGTTTGCGGTGGTTGCCTTGATCGGTCTGCGTGTGGCTTTCGGTAGCGGCAGTCAGGCGCAAATCGCCAGCGCTTTGCACGTCGAGTTGCTTCGCGGCTTCGACCTTGGCGGCTTTCAGTTCGGTGTCTTTGCCGGAGGCAAGTTTGACGTCGCGGCTGGCAATGATCTGGCTGCCGTGCTGACGGGATTCGCTATCGGTCTGGGTACGGTCGTAGGTTTCCCAGGTGATGCCGATGGTGCTGTTGTTCCAGTTTTCGCGCTTTTCCTGAAGCTTGCGGCTTTCGACCGTGGACAAAGTCAGGTTGCGTTTCGCCTCAACAGTGACGTCGCGAGCGCTGACATCAGCAGCGGCCAACGTCAGATCCTTGCCGCTGTGCAAGCCGACGTCGCCCTGACTACTGCGGATACCGGCGCGGGTCACGTCGAGGCTGTTGGCCACGGCTTCACCGCTGACACTCAAGTCACCGGCCGAGCGAATCTGCACGCCGTCACGCCCGGCGACTTGCACCGCGCCCACCCGCACGCCCGCGCCTTCGGCGGTGCTGACAATATTGATTCGCCCGGCCTGCATCGCGCCGAACAGGCTGGCGTCGATGCGTTGATCAGATGTGTTGCCCGCCGGATCCACGGCTTTCACCTGACCGCTGGCGTAATCGACCTGATTGCGTCCCACCGTGAGGTTCAACTGATCGCGTGCAGTGATCGCGCCCTGGCTGTCGATACGCGGCGCGATGAGGTTGATCGAGCCCTCGCCGTTGCGCAGGCCACCGCTCTGAATCTGCAACTGACCGCTGGCATCGCGGCTGCTCAGACTTTGCAGTTTGCCGTCATTCAATTCCGGGCGACCGACCACCAGATTAGCGTTCGGCGTGTTGATGAAGCTGCCGCCATTGACCGAGATGCCGTTGGGGTTGGCCAGCACATAATCGGCTGCGCGGCCGAAGATTTCCTGCGCACCGTTGATCGCGGACGGATTGCGACTGATCACTTCGTTGAGGATCACGCTCGCCGCCTGCCCTTGCAATTGCGGGTTAGCCGCCAGTTGCCCGGCCAGTTGCGATTGCCCGGCCTGCAAGGCGTTGTTCAGCACCAGGCCCTGGCGATCGACGTTGTAGTCGAGGAACTGGTTGTGCGACAGGCCCGAACCGTTGGGCGCGACGATGTTGACGATGGGCACACCGCCCTGGGTCTGCAATTGCGCGGTGCCGCCGGGCCCCGGTGCGACCACGACGCCGCCGGCCATCGCGCTCGGCAGGTGCACGGCGAAGAACAGGCTGGCAATCGCCCAGCGCAATTTGCCCCGAGGGGAAAGATGAAATGCAAAGGTGTGTGCTGGCATAAAAACGTCTCCATGTGAGTACGGCATCACGTTGCGCGTTTAGTCTTGGCCGTGGCTGACGCGCTCAGATCCGACGGCTGTTTGTTCACTGCGTTGTTCAGATTTGCAGGCCCACGCGCATTAGCCAGGTTTCAGGCTCGTGCTGCAGACCATTCGGGGTGTTGAGGGCGCGCTGGTAATCGACGTCCACTTGCAGGTTCTTCCAGCCCAGATTCAGACCGACACTGGCACCGCTCAGGCGTTGCCCCTGCGCACCGTGATCAGCCTTGATCCAGCCATGGTCGAGGCCCACCCGCGGGGTGATCTGCAACGGCCATTCGCTGCGCAGCGGCAGGCGCAAGGTGTTGCGCCAGATCGCGCCGCTGGCGCCGGAGGCACTGCTGACCCGATAGCCGCGCACCGCCGAGTCGTCGGTGCCGAGCAACTGTTCGATGGCCGGCAACGGGTCCGGGCTGTATTGCACATTGAGTTGGCTCTGCCACTGCCAGGCCTGCGCGCCGAACTGGCCATTGCGCCATTGGCTGAGGCCGGCGCGGTACTTGCGGAACTGCGCCTTGGGCAGGTTGTTGATCTGATGTTGTGAGTCATCGTCGGCGCCAAACCAGCGCAAGCCTTGGGCGTAATTGACGTCTAGGTTCCACACCGCGCGGTCGAGCCAGAACAGATTGAGCCCGGCCTCGGCCACGGTCAGGGTCGGGCTTTGAATGCCAAGGCGAACGTCTTGCAAGTAGCTGTCGACATCTTTGTGTGCCAGTTGCAGGTTGGCGCTGAGCTGACGGCTCTGGTCGCGCCACAACACACGGTCGGCGCGCAGGCTGACCTGATCGGTGATGCCCGTGCTGTGAAAGGTCACGCTCGGCAGTTTGAACGGCGCACGATATTCGGCGTGGCTGGCGAACACGCTGTAGGTCCAGTAGCCGTAAGGGATCGCGTAATACAGGCTGGCGTTGCGGCTGTAGCGGTCACCCTGATTGAGGGTGTCGCTGGCGCTGAGACTCAACAAGTCGTTGAGTTGCAGTGGGCTGTCGAGGCTCAGGCTGACGGTGTCGCGATCACGTCCAGTGCTGGCGCTGCCGAGGTTGTCGATACCCGCGTTCAAGGCCCAGCGCGAATGCGCGGCGGTGCGCGACCGCAGGATGATCCGCGAGGCACCGGGCTGGCTGCCGGGGGCGATGTCGGCGGTGAGATCAATCGAGCGCAGACGATTCAACTGGTCCAGTCCCTGCTCCAGATCGCGCAGATTCAGCGGCTCGCCGAGCATGTTCGGAAAAGCACCGCCCAATGAAACCGGCAAGCTCTGATCCGCCAGTTCGATGGACTCGATGTAGCCTTCGTCAATGCGGATATCCAGCGACTGCCCCGCTGCCGGTGCGCTGAGCAGATACGGACGACTGGCGATGTAACCCTTGTCGACGTAGCTCGCGGTAATGGTGGCCAGCAGATGATTGATCTGGCCGACGCCCATGCACGGCGCCAACAACGGCTTGATCCGTGCATTGAGCTGGTCGCTGTCGATCAACGTGACGCCGCCGATGCGCGCACCGCTCAACGGCCAGCAACGTTCATCGGGGGAGACGGTTGGCGGAATGGCCGGAGTGACCGGCGCAGGGCCGAACGCGCCGCGTTCCAGTTGCCGCTTTCTTTGCTCAAGTTGCAGTTGTTGCAGATCGCGCTGCTGCTGTTGCTGCTGGCGCAGCACTTCCTGGCCCGGCGCGACAGGTTCGGCAGCTTCAATCGAGGAGGCACAGACACTCAACACAAAGGCCGACAACAGCGGGCAGCGCGTGGAACAACGACGAAAAACAGCGCGAAACGGAAACGGCACGCAACTTCCTTGCGATCATAAAATGGCGTAATGCCATGTCATCAATGATCGTGATAGTCGGAGCCATCCCACACAAAAGCAAGACGCGTCCTACAACGCTTACATTTCTTAAACAATTGCTTTGCCTGGCTTTATTGTCAGCAGCAAGGCCACGGCGCTGCACGTTATCAGGGTTTCCCCGAGGGCCTGAAACCAGCCGGCGAGCATCAGCCCCGCGCCGATCAGCAGGTAATACATCAAGCCCAGCAACGCCCCGGCGGTGCCCAACCGATCAGCGTAATCGGCGAGGGCCGAACCGAGAATGTTCGGGATCGCCAAGCCGAACGCCAATACCACCAACAGCATCGGCAGGACGAACGCGACACCGCCTTGCAGCGACCACACGCCCACGCCACCGAGCAAGGCGATGCCAGCCGCGAGGCGAATCAACTGCAATGCCTTGAACCCGGCCGTCAATAAACGCCGGTTGAGCCATGCTCCAAAACCTGAGCCCAGCGCGAGGATCACACCGCTGTAGCCGAACCCGCTGGCACTGACGCCCAATCGCTGAAAAATGAACGGTGCGAGGCTGTAATAGCTGAACAGCGCCACGTTGAATGAGGCGATCCATAGCGCCGAGCGCCAGATATCCGCGTCACGCAACATGCGCCCAAGCGTTTTGAACAGAGCAACATGGCCAGTCGGCGCTGGCCGGGTTTCCGCCAAGGTGTAGCAACTCCATAACCACAACAACGTGGCCAGCAACAGCAACGCGCCAAGCACACCGCGATAACCGAAGGCCTGAACCAGACTGGCCCCCGTGAACAAGCCAAGCGCCGGGCTGGCCGCCAGCGCCATGCCCACCAGGGAAAACACCTGCGCCAGTTCTGTGCCGTTGAAGCGGTCACGCAACACGGTCTGCGTGACCACCGACCCCACCGCCGCACCAAAGGCCGCCAACATCTGCGCCAGTAACAAACCGTTGAAACTGCTGACCCGCAGGCCTACAAGCGTGGCAATTGCATAGATTGCCAGGCCCGCGAGCATCGTCGGGCGTCGACCGATGCGATCGCACAAACGCCCCCACACCACCACCCCGACGGCAAACGCGAGGAAATACACCGACAACGTCTGCGCGGCGGCTTGCGGGCCAACGTTAAACACCCTCCCGATATCACCGAGCGCCGGGCTGTACAGGGTTTGCGCGATCTGCGGAAACATCAGCAGCGCAATCGCCAGCCACAAGAAATGTCTGTTGTTCATGCTTCATCACTCCTCTCATAAAC
Organism: Pseudomonas neuropathica; assembly: GCF_015461835.1. GTDB lineage: Bacteria > Pseudomonadota > Gammaproteobacteria > Pseudomonadales > Pseudomonadaceae > Aquipseudomonas > Aquipseudomonas neuropathica. The sequence continues at coordinate 84,281 of NZ_JACOPX010000018.1, forward strand.
CGCCGAGGAGTTTAAGAATCGCTGACTGGCGTATTATCCAGATCCTGCCAATTTATCGCTGAAACCGGACAACCCATGGCTTGGCTCGACGCCCACGCAACGTTTGATGCAGATCGCTATGACGCACCGGTGATCGGTATCGCCTCGACCTTGGGCGATCACGATTCCGGTCTGCACCGTCATCAACGCGGCCAACTGCTGTACACGCGCCAAGGCTGCACGCGGATTACCCTGGCGCAGCAACTGTGCCTGCTACCGCCGTCGCGGGCGGCGTGGATTCCACCGGGTGTCAGCCATCGCGCGGTGATGCAACAGAGCGTCGACTACCGCTCGATCTACTTGATCGCCGAACTGTGCAGCGCACTGCCGCAGCAGGTTTGCGTGATTGAAGTCAGCCCGTTGTTACGTGCGGTGCTGGAACCGATGGCGCTGGCGGATTTCGCCAGCGATTGGCAGCAAGGCAAACTCTCCCACCTGCTCGGCCTGTGTCTGAGCGAAATCGCTGAAGCGGCGCAGCAACCGATGCTGCTGCCGTTACCTCAGGACAAGCGCCTGGCACCCCTGTTGAAAACGCCTGAACGTCTGCCTCCGGAGTTGCAAGTGCTGGAGCAGCAGGTCGGCGCCAGCAGCCGCACCATCGGGCGAATCTTCCAGCGCGAAACCGGCATGAGTTATCAGCAATGGCGCCAGCAGTGGCGCTTGATGCGCGCAATGGAATTGCTCGCCACCGGGCGCAGCCTGAGTTACTGCGCGTTCGAATCGGGTTTTGCCAGCGACAGCGCTTTCGTCGCCTTCTTCAAAACCATGACCGGCAGCACACCGGGCCACTGGCTCAAGTGAACAACTGACGATTGGCATCAGAAATAATTTGCCACTAAATATTACCTGCGTCATATTACAGCCGTAATAACGATCCGCTTACGCAGGTAATCCGCCATGACCAGCATGCCCACCCTCGAACCTGTTGTGGTAAAGACCAAGCCGTCCCTGCTTAAACGCGTTTTGCTTCCGGGCGCCGGATTGCTCGCGCTGATCTTCGCCGGTGTGTACGCCGTGCATTGGTGGGGTGCCGGGCGTTTTCTTGAAGAAACCGACGATGCCTATATTGGTGGCGACGTCACGGTGATCGGCCCGAAAGTCGCCGGTTACATCGACGAAGTGCTGGTCAGCGACAACCAGCACGTGAAGGCCGGCGATGTACTGATCCGCCTCGACGCCCGCGACTATCGCGCCAACCTCGCCAAAGCCGAAGGCGCCGTTGCTGCCGAAGAAGCCCTGCTGGCCAACCTCGACGCCACCGAACAACTGCAACAAGCGGTGATCGGTCAGGCCCGCGCCGGCATCGACGCCGCTGGCGCAGAAACCGCACGCTCGCGGGATGACAACGCGCGCTACAAACGCTTGGTGACGACCAATGCGGTGTCGGTGGAAAGCGCACAACGCGCCGACGCGACCTTCAAAACAGCGCAAGCCCTCAGTGCCCGCGCCCAGGCCGAACTGCTCGCCGCGCAACGCCAACTGGCGGTGATCGATACGCAAAAACAACAGGCCCGCGCCGCCCTTCAACAAGCCCGCGCCGAACGCGATCTGGCGCAACTGAACCTCGGCTACACCGAACTGCGCGCGCCGGTCGATGGCGTGATCGGCAATCGCCGCGCACGGGTTGGCGCCTATGCACAGGCCGGCTCGCAACAGTTGTCGGTGGTGCCGGCCAGCGGCCTTTGGGTCGATGCCAATTTCAAGGAAGACCAACTGGCGCGGATGAAACCCGGGCAACGCGTGAGCATCCGCGCCGACGTCCTTTCCGGACAGGAATTCCACGGCCGCCTCGACAGCCTCGCCCCCGCCACTGGTTCGCAATTCAGTGTACTGCCACCGGAAAACGCCACCGGCAACTTCACCAAAATCGTCCAGCGCGTGCCAGTACGGATCCTCCTTGACCCGGCTGACGGCGTACTCGGGCACTTGCGCCCGGGCCTGTCGGTAACGGCGGAAGTCGACACCCGTGCACAACCGGAAACCAGCGCCGTGGCTGTCGCACCATGAGCACCGCCCTCGCCGCCCCGGCGCAACCGTTCAACGCGGCGGACATGGCGACCGCGACCAAGGTGTTCGCCTTCGCAACCATGTGCATCGGCATGTTCATCGCGCTGCTCGACATCCAGATTGTCTCGGCGTCACTGCGCGATATCGGCGGTGGACTGTCCGCCGGCACCGACGAAACCGCGTGGGTGCAGACCAGTTATCTGATCGCCGAAATCATCGTGATTCCGCTGTCGGGCTGGTTGTCACGGGTGTTCTCGACGCGCTGGTTGTTCTGCGCGTCGGCGGTCGGTTTCACCCTCGCCAGCCTGCTCTGCGGCGTGGCCTGGAACATCCAGAGCATGATTGCCTTTCGGGCGCTGCAAGGTTTTCTCGGCGGCTCGATGATCCCGCTGGTGTTCACCACGGCGTTCTTTTTCTTCACCGGTAAACAGCGGGTAATCGCCGCCGCGACCATCGGCGCGGTCGCGTCATTGGCGCCGACCATGGGGCCGGTGATCGGCGGCTGGATCACTGATATTTCCTCGTGGCACTGGCTGTTCTATATCAACCTGGTGCCGGGGATTTTCGTTGCCGTGGCAGTGCCGATGCTGGTGAAAATCGACCAGCCGGAACTGTCGCTGCTCAAAGGCGCGGACTATCTGAGCATGGTGTTTCTCGCGCTGTTTCTCGGCTGCCTGGAATACACCCTCGAAGAAGGCCCGCGCTGGAACTGGTTCAGCGACCAGACCATTCTGACCACCGCGTGGATCAGTGGATTGGCAGGATTGGCGTTCATTGGCCGCACCCTGCACGTGGCCAATCCGATCGTCGATCTGCGCGCCTTGAAGGACCGCAATTTCGCCCTCGGTTGCTTCTTTTCGTTTGTCACCGGCATCGGTCTGTTCGCGACGATTTACCTGACGCCGCTGTTCCTCGGCCGGGTACGCGGCTACAGCGCGCTGGACATTGGTCTGGCGGTTTTCTCCACTGGCGTGTTCCAGATCATGGCGATTCCGCTGTACGCCTTTCTGGCCAATCGCATGGACCTGCGCTGGATCATGATGATCGGTCTGGGTTTGTTCGCGGTGTCGATGTGGGAGTTCAGCCCGATCACCCACGACTGGGGTGCGGGGCAATTGATGCTGCCGCAAGCGTTGCGCGGGATTGCCCAGCAACTGGCGGTGCCACCAGCGGTGACGTTGACTTTGGGTGGGTTGGCGCCTGCACGTTTGAAGCATGCGTCAGGGTTGTTCAACCTGATGCGCAATCTCGGCGGGGCGATTGGTATTGCGGCGTGCGCGACCATTCTCAATGACCGCACCAACCTGCACTTCACGCGGTTGGCCGAACATCTGAACAGCAGCAATGAAGCGATGAATCAGTGGCTGTCTCAGGTCGGCGGCAACCTGGCGAATCTGGGCCAGAGCGGCGACGTCGGCGTCACCGCCAGCCTGCGCCAGTTGTGGTTGCTGACCTACCGTGAGGCGCAAACGCAGACCTACGGCGATACCTTTCTGATGATCGGGGCGTGCTTCGTTATCGCCACGGCGATGGTGCCCTTGATGCGCAAGGTGCAACCACCGGCGGCGCCGAGTGCGGATGGGCATTGATGCCTAATCTGAAACTATCCACCGCCACCTGTGGGAGCGAGCTTGCTCGCGAATACGGTGTGTCAGGCAACAATTTAGTGACTGATACATCGCTTTCGCGAGCAAGCTCGCTCCCACAGGAGTTATGCGTTGAGGCTTAAGCTTGTGGGATTTTACGGAAGCCCACCGCCAAACGATTCCAGCTGTTGATGGTGTTGATCGCCACGCTCAGGTCGACCATTTCTTTGGGCGTGAATTGCGCCGCAACCACGTCGTAATCTTCGTCCGGTGCGTGGGTCAGGCTCAGTTGGGTCAGCGATTCAGTCCACAGCAGCGCGGCGCGTTCGCGGTCGCTGAAGAACGGCGCTTCCCGCCAGGCGGTGACCGCGAACAGCCGACGCGGGGTTTCACCGCCCTTGATCGCATCGGTGGTGTGCATATCGATGCAGAACGCGCAGCCGTTGATTTGCGAAGCGCGCAGCTTGACCAGTTCGATCAGGGTCTTTTCCAGCGGCAGTTTGGACACCGCCGTTTCCAAAGCCATCATCGCTTTCAAGGCGTCTGGGGAAGCGGTGTAGAAATCGGCACGAGGTTGCATGGTAGCTCCGGGTAGCAAGTGAATGTGTGGTTACGTTAGCCCTCACACCCGGTCCGGCAAATAGCCAATATTGCCGAAGATCAGGAGGCCACTCGGTTTCGCTGCTGACCGCTCGTCAGCTACCCGGCACCAAGGGTTCTGCGCGTCAGACCAATATCAGGTACAGACCCTTTGTGGAGACGGATCATGATCACGCGCAAACTCACTTCGTTATTACTCGCCGGGCTGCTGGCCACGGCATCGACCGCGAGCTTCGCCGCCAATGATGGCGCTGACGCCACCGGTACCAAATCCGGCGGCCCGACCAGCACCACCACGCCGCCAGATAACACGCCGGGGGCGCCTTCCGGTGGCAGCGGTTCTTCGGGGATGGGTTCCGGGACTGGCACCAATGGTGGCGCGAGCGGCTCGGGTTCGGGGGCTGGCGGCGGCACAGGTTCGGCCGGCGGCGGGACTGGCGGTGCGGGCGGTGGCACGGGCGGATGAACGAACAAGAGCCATCCGTGGTGAAGACCCTTGATTGTTTGGGTATTCACATAACCTTGGCCTGATGAAAATCCCTGTGGGAGCGAGCTTGCTCGCGAAGGCGGTAGATCAGCCAACATTTTCATCGCCTGACACTGCGCTTTCGCGAGCAAGCTCGCTCCCACAGGGTTTGTGTCAGCGTATGGATCAGCGATCGGAACGCATCAATTCGGCCAGGCCGCTGTCCAGCGACAACACCGCTGCGCGATTGCGCCCGGCATTTTTCGCCTGATACAGCGCCGCATCGGCGCGCTGGATAAACACTTCCAGGCTGTCATTGCCGCTCGGGATAAATGAATAGCAGCCCAGACTCACCGTCAGATACCCGGTCGGCGAGCCGCTATGGGTGATGTGCTTGTCGATCACGCTGCGTCGAATCTGCCCGGCAATTGCCAGCGCGCCGTTGATGTCGGTGTCCGGCAACAGCACCGCAAACTCCTCGCCACCGTAACGTACTGCCAGATCGGATTTGCGCTGACAGCACGCCCGCAGCACCTGAGCAACCTGGGTCAGACAGTGATCCCCGGCGACGTGGCCATAGGCGTCGTTGTAGCGTTTGAAGAAATCGATATCGAGCATGATCAGGCTGACCGGACTGACCTGCCGCGCGCCCCGGGCAAATTCGGTCTCCAGCGAACGCTCGAACAAACGTCGATTGGCCAATCCGGTCAGGCTGTCGTGGGTCGCAATCTGCTCCAGTGCGCGCTGGGCCTTGCGCAGGTTTTTCTCGATCCGTTCGCCGTCGCGCACCTGATGAATGAACACCCAGCCAAACAGGCCGACGCCGAGAATCACCAGCGCGACAATCACACTCGACTGGAACGCACGCTCGTACCAGCCCTTGAGAATCGTGTCGCGCGAGGTCGCAGACGACACCACCAACGGATACGCCGACAAGCGTCGATAACCGTACAAACGCACAACACCATCGACCACCGAATTGATCATCGCCGTGCCGGCTGCCGCCTCGGGCAGCAACGTGCGATAAATCCGTCCTTGCGCCAGCGACGTGCCGATCAGGCTTTCATCAAACGGACGGCGGGCAAGCAAAGTGCCGTCGCTCAAGCCAAGAAACATGATGCCTTGGTCATCGAGGCTGAAGCTCTCGAAGAAGCGGTCGAAGTACGACATCTTGATCCCGGCCAGCAACACACCCTGAAAATTACCGGCGTGATCATTGAGGCGTTTGGAAATCGGGATGATCCACTCGCCGTTCTCGCGGCTGCGAATCGCCGGCCCGATGTGCGCCAGCGTCGAAGCGTTCTGTTGGTGGAATTTGAAATACTCGCGGTCCGCCACGCCATTGCCACGGGGCAGATCAGTAAATGAGGTGATCACCCACTGCCCATCACGATCGAACAGGAACATGCCGTGCAACTGATCGAGTTGCTGCACGCGCCGGGCGAAGGTTCTCTGCAGACGCGGCTTCTGCGCGGCGCCGTAACCGTCCTCCTGAATCCAGTCGACCAGGCTGGTCATCACCAGATCGGCAGCCAGGAAGGTGTCCTCGGCCTGCTGGGCCATCGCCCGGGTCAGGTTGCTCGACGCGACTTTTGCCACCGCCAGATCCTGGCGTCGCGACTGCTCCAGTTGCAGGTACAGCAAACCGGACAGGCACAACCCCACCGCAACGATAAACAGCACAGCCGCTTTGCGTAGCGGCAGGCGTTTAAGGGTGCCTCCGGGGGCCTGATGTGGGTCGTGAATGGGGATAGGCAAAAGCAAGTCCTGGGCTGGTACGACAAGGGCGCCAGCAGGGAAACCCTTATGTTTGTGAGCGTAGCCCACCGGAATCTACGGGGCAAACGCCCCGCTCCCGCCCAGGTATATCGGCGCGCAACGAGATTGGATGATCGCTGTTCGACGATTTATTTTCGATTGCCTCTTTAGGGTTAGTCAGTTGTGAAGGGCCAGGCGCCGCATCGCACTGTGCAAGTGAGCCCGCGCACTTTGCGCATCGCCCTCGCGCATCTGCTCATAGGCCCGCTGCGCAATGGCGTGGGGCACCGGTTTCAACTCCCGTTGCGTGGCCATCGCCAGCAACTGCACCTGCGCGGCCCGCTCCAGGTAATAGAGGTCGTCCCAGGCTTCGGCGATGGTCGGCGCGGCAACGATCACGCCGTGGTTTTTCAGGAACAGAATGTCGGCGTCACCCATGACCCCGGCGATACGGTCGCCTTCGGACGCATCCAGCGCCAGGCCGTTGTAGTCCTCGTCCACCGCCGTACGCCCGTAGAACTTCAGCGCCGTCTGCCCCAGCCACAACAGCGGCGGCCCTTGCAGCAAGCACAACGCCGTGGCGTGAGGCATGTGGGTGTGGAACGCGACTTTCACTCGCGGCAGTTGTTTATGCAGACGCGCGTGAATGTAAAACGCCGTGGCTTCCGGCAGGCCTTCACCCTCCACCACGTTGCCCTCGAAGTCGCAGACCAGCAGATTCTGCGCGGTCACTTCGGCGAAGGCATAGCCGTAGGGATTGACCAGAAACAGATCGTCATGCCCCGGCACCATCGCCGAAAAGTGGTTGCAGATGCCCTCCTCCAACCCATGCAACGCGGCCAGTTGAAAGCACGCCGCCAGCTCGCTGCGCGCAGTGATGATCGCTTCTGTGTCGAGGTTCAGCGCTGTCGGGCGTGAGGCCCGCGCTCTGGCAGTCAGGGTGTGAGCCATGACGATTCTCCGTTACCAACCGAGGGATTTGAACAGCGGCAACACTTGATCGAGGGTATTGAGGATCGCGTCGGGGCGATAGTCCGCCAGCAACTGGCGACCGGTGCCGCGATCGATCCACACACAGCGAAAGCCCATGTTCCGCGCGGCCGTGTGGTCAAGCATAGGGCTGGCGCAGATGTGCACCACCTCTGCGCGACTGACGCCCAACTGTTCATGAGCGTAGTCGAACAGCCGTGGCGCCGGCTTGTAGGCACCGGCCTGTTGCGCGGTGATCACCCGGTCAATGTAGCCGCCGAGTTGCGCGACGTTGCCGGCAATGATGTCGTCGTCGGTGTTGGAGACGATGCACAGTTTGAAACCCATGGTTTTCAATTCACGCAGGGTCTCGATCACTTCGGCAAACGGCGGCATTTTCGGGATCGCGGCGGCCAGGCGCTGGCTGTCTTCGAGCAGGCTCGGCAGGCCCGATTCTTCCAGGGCCATTTGCAGACCAAGGGTGCTGAGTTCACGGAACGAACGGTGCGGCGGGGTTTGTTCGAGGCGGTGTTCATGACGGTCATAGACTTCAATCAGATGAGCGACATCGACCTGATGCTCGCCCTTCTCGCTGAGAATTTCGCCGACTACAGCTTTGAGGCCTTCGTCCCATTGGATCAAAGTGCCGTAGCAATCGAAGGTCAGCCACTGCGGGCGCGGTGTGTGGATGAGTGTCATTGGTCGAATCCTCCGTAGTGAGGACTTCAGCTTATGAGCACTCGGTGATAGTGTGAAATTAAATAAATAGCCAATCGTCAGTTGAATAATCACTATCGAGAGCGCCGCCATGCTGGACCTGGAATTGCTGAAAACCTTTGTCTGCGTGGTCGACGAAGGCAGCTTCACCCGCGCCGCCGAGCGCGTGCACCGCACCCAATCGACGGTCAGTCAGCAGGTGCGCAAACTCGAAGAGCTGGTCGGCCACGCCCTGCTGCTGCGCGACCGTACCGGGCTGAATGTCGCCGTCACCGAGCACGGCGAACTGCTGATCCACTATGCCCGCCGTTTGCTGGCGCTGTCCGCTGAAGCCAGCGAGGCGCTGGCCAGCGACCTCGACCTGGAAATCCTGCGTATCGGCATGCCGGAAGACTTCGACGCGCGGCGCATGGCGCTGATCCTCGCCGGCTTCACCCGCAGCCATCCGCAAGCACGGCTGGAAACCCTCAGCGGCATGAGCCTCGATTTGCGCCAGCGTCTGGATGCCGGCGACATCGACATCGCCCTGATCAAACGCGAACCCGACAGCGGCCCGGCGTGGGCGACCTGGCCGGAGCGGTTGGTGTGGGTCAAAGGCGCGGAGTTTGATTCGTCCGCTGGCGTGTTGCCGTTGGCGTTGTTTCCGCAAGGCTGCCTGTATCGGCAGCGCGCCATTCGTTTGCTCGACGTTGCCCAGCGCCCCTGGCGGGTGGCGTTTGGCAGTCACAGCCTGACCGGGATTCAAGCAGCGGTGGCTTCGGGACTGGGGGTGTCGGTGCTGCCGGTATCGGCGGTGTTGCCTGAGCATCAGGTGTGTACGGATCTGCCGGAGTTGGCGCCGACGGAATTGGCGTTGGTCAGTCGTGAGGGTGTGTTGAGCGGGTTACAGCGCGGTCTGGTGGAGTTTTTGCGTGGGGAGTTGGGGGTGGATGCCGGGGGATTCGCCTGAAATCCCCCTTGCTTCTGTTATCGGGGTTTGTTGATTTCCCGCAGCAGATCCGCGACGGGAATGTTCATGGTGTTTGAGTAGTAGGGTTTGTAGCCGTAGGCGGTGACGACGACTTTGCAGGGGATTTGTTGTTTGTTGGCGAGGAGTTGGTTCAGTTCTGCCGCTGACAGATCTCTCTCCGTACTTCGGTCGCGGGAGGTTTCAGTGATAAATGTACGGGTCGAAAAGGAGAATTTGGAGCTGCCGCTTTCGCGTATATCAGAATCCACCAGCCCCACCGCAGAAAACTGAATAGCTTTGCCAACCGAAAAATCGTGGTCATCCGCTAACGCGCACCTCAATGTCCCCGAAGCCATCCCTTGCCTTTCGCCTCGGCCAAACAGGTTCAAAACATCCACATCGGATTGATATTTTATGACATATAAAAGGGAACTCGACCTATCTACGGACACATAACTCAAATTTGCCGGAGGCTGTAAATGGTCCTTTGCACATCCCGAACAGACAGCCAGAACCACACAAAGGAAAAACCTGTACATCACGGAAACTCCTTCATGATTGAATCAAATAGCAAGTCACTTGCAGACTTACCACCAGCGATTGGGGCGTTTAGCAATCCCAGTGCGTTGGCATGATTCGTGTCGACATTTACGTTAAGTGACGGTCCGCAGGAGATAATCCATTTTTCCCCGAAGTCCGCGACCCCGTCTGATGGGTCTCTCTTGGAAGGTGTTGCCTTGATATTGATCCAATCAACCGAAACTGGCGCGGGACGTTCACGATAAATGTCTGAGCCCAGCCACACCAAAGCCCCTTCACCCACAGGATCCAGAGTGATCAGCATCTGAACCTTGTAACCCCAATCCGACATTATTTTGGACAGGTGCGCACCATTCCAGCCGCCGAGACTATGGCCAACGATATAGACGGGACAGCTTTTATACGGAATAAGGCTTAGCACGTGCCGTTGAATGTCCTGCTTTCCTCTGACTTCGTTGTAACCCAACCATTCCGATTTATATTTCCCTTCTCCCTTTAGTGTCTCGGTGCGCCTATCAAATGCGAGTCGGGCATCCTGGATGTTTTCATAAGGCCCCGAAAAATAATAACTCTCCTTATCTCCCGCACCTCCGATAAAAACCACAATCGCCTTGGTACTCTCCACCGGCACAGGCTTGTCACTGACATCCTTCTTGTCCGTCAGCGCATGTTCCTTGTGCAACCTGTAATTGTTGCCCTTCGCGCACGTTACCGTTTCAGCAGCCATGCCTCACTCCTCCAAAAACAACTTGATGGTTTCCGGCAGGTGCGAGCTGACTTGGTGAGTAAATCCGTTCGCGTCAGACACCCCATGTTCCAGACGCCCGTCAGCGCGCTGAATAACGTAAGGATGATCAGGCATGGGCTCACCAGTCACGTCATTGACCAGTTTCAACCTGTCAGTGAAATGCACCGGCATCGGTAACAGGCCACTGAATGGCGCGGCTGTCACCGTATCACCGATGATCACCGTGCCTGAACCGCCGATGACGACATTGCCGTGACCACCGGTGCTGTCCAACGTGGCGGCGTTCAAGCCATTGATGAACACCGTCGACGCAACAGCGCCGGTGATCGGGCTGCCGCAAGCAGATTTATCAGTCATTCGCGCAGCCGCCAGACCGTCGAAATTGACATTCGGCGAGCCACTGGCTATGGGATTGGTGCCATGTCCCGGCAATGGACAGGCGGTTGGATCGGTAACGCGGGCGGCGGGTTTTCCGCTCATGAACAGCTCCTTGCAATGTAACGTGGTCATCCTTTCGGGGGCGCAAGCATGCGGGAGTTCGCCGGGTACTTCAAACCTCCAGACCAAAAAAGGCGCCCGATCGGGCGCCTTTTTGATACGTGGAAACCGCTCAGGTTAGCGCGACGGCGGCACCCGAATATCCCCCGCGCGGCACTGGGCTTTCACGCCCTTGCCACACGCGCCGAACTGCAGATCCTTGCTCATGCACACGCGTACTTCCGACAGTTCCGGGCCGCTGCAAATGACGGCGATGCCATCCGCTGGAATCCCCGGGTTGGCCTTGCGGAACAGGTCAGCAATTTCCTGGGCTTCGAAGTAATAGGAGCTGCTGAACGGTTGCAGTTCCTGCGGGATTTTCACCGCTGCCACGGCTTTGTCCGCTTTGTCCAGATAGCCCATCGCGCCGAGGCCGCTGCAGGTGCCGTGTTTGGACCATTCGTGGTCGAGCAGTTTTTTGGTCGGGAACAGCGTCAGGCCCTGGCTGGTTTGCGCCGCGTTCAGCGTGGTCAGCGGCGGGCAGGATTCCGGCCAGCCACCCTTGGCGTATTGTGGCCACAAGCCGTGCAACACAAAGCCGTAGCCCTTGCCCGTGCACTGCGAGTCATCTTTGTGGGTCAGACAAAAGGTCGGCGACCAGGACAACGCCAGCAGGTAGTAATCGAATACCCCCGCCACCGATTCCGCCTGGGCCTTGCTGGACTGTGATTGGCGCGCCGAACTCAAACCGATGCTACCGGCCGTCAGCGCAATCACCGCCAAAATTGTAAACAGCTTTTTCATGTACCCACTCCTTTGGGACGCCTGCGTCCATGGTTTTTGATCCTGACCGACTTGGCCAGCACTGATTTCGACACGCTTGTGTTGCAAGCGCATGACGCAAGGCAAAGCCGTACGCCGTTGAAAGGTCTACGATTAACAGGCAGCCACCAAACCAAGGGAACCAAAATGAGTAAAGCAGACGAACTCGCCGCCAAACTCAAACAAACCCGGCATACCCACGCGGATGCGGCACTGGAAATCGATTGCTGGCCTGCTCAGGTGTATGACTTGTACCACCGTATTGAGGCGTGGTTGCAGCCCGTCACCGAAGTAGGACTGAGGATTCGGCGAAATCCTACGCATGTTTGCGAAACTTCACCGGATGGTGAGGCGCATGACTACGCAATTGATCAACTGGTGATCGAGGCCAATGATCGAAGCCTGACATTCGATCCCATTGCGCGGTTTACCGAGGATGGCGCCGGGCGGGTGCAGATTACCCTGCCGGAAAGAAACACTTATCTGTTGCGAACCATCGATGAACACCACGAAAGCCACTGGTGGTTGCAAACCGTCGAAACCGGGCAGGAATTGGATGCCATCGCCCTGACCGAAAACAACTTGCTGCAGGTCGTGCAGGAAGGGCTTGGCCTCTAGGATCGACAGCCCCGGCAGATCTTCTATTAACCTCTTAGAGTTGTACTGATGACACGTCTGATTCAAAACCAGCAACAACTCGCTCAATGGGCGCGCGAAGTCAAAGGTTCATTGGACATTGCCGTCGCCTTTTGGGGCGAACGCGCCATAACGGAACTGGGTCTGGATCAACGCCGAGGAGACGTCCGCATTCTCCTTGACTTGTCTGCAGGGGCGACGAACCCCGCAGTGGTCAGGCAACTGCTCCAACTGCATCCAGCGAACATTCGCAGCCTCCCTCGACTCCATGCCAAGGCTTACATTGGCGAAAACGAAATGATCGCAGGAAGCGCCAACGCATCAGCCAATGGCTTGGGCATTGAAGGTCAGGCAGCCAATCAATGGATTGAACTCGGCATCCTGACGGACGATACCGTAGCGATACAGGACGCAAAACGCTGGTTCGCTGAACGCTGGTCTGAGTCGGATGCCATCGATGTCGACAGTGCCTACTTCAAAAAAATCGAAGCGGCCTGGGCAGCCCGGCAAAAATTCCGGCAGGTGCAAGACACACAGCCAGACTCGCTGATCGCGGCGGCCATGAAAAACCCTGAAGCTTTCGGCTCGGAACGCTGGTTTGTCACTGTCGACATTCACGATATGTCCACCAAAGGCAAAAAGGCTCTGGCGCAGAAGTCGACGGAACAAGGGCAACCGGCATTTGGTTGGGAGAGCTGGAGCGATATCCCGCAGCATGCACACTTCATCAGCTTCTATCACGATGGCGAGCAGTTCTGCTTTGCAGAAGAGGACGGCGCCAATGAGCCAGTCTTCTACTCGGCTACCGGGCAAGCCGAGTTCATGCAGTATGTGAGCGCCAGCCATATCCCAGGCTACAAAAACAACCTGGGAGCGCTGCACGAATGGCTACCGCTGTTACACAAAGCCAAAGCGAGCACTGCCAACTGGAAGTCCGAGGGTGGAATGTGCATGGATCTCGGGACGTTTGCCGCGTTAAACCTGTCAAAACTGTAATCCCCGCCTCAGCCAACTGAAAGCTGGCGCTGGTTAGCCTCCCCGTCATGAGTCAAACGGGGATTTCCAGCACATGCCTTCCAACCCTTCACGACGCACCTTCGTCAAAGGCCTCGCCGCCGGCAGTCTGCTTGGTGGCCTGGGCCTGTGGCGCACGCCGGTCTGGGCGCTGAATGCGCCCGGTCAACTGCATGAACTGAACGGCAGCGACTTCGAGCTGTTCATCGGCGAAACTGCGGCCAACTTCACTGGCAGCCCACGCACGGCGATGACCATCAACGGCAGCCTGCCCGGCCCTTTGCTGCGCTGGCGCGAAGGCGACACCGTAACGCTGCGTGTGCGCAACCGGCTCAGCGCCAGCACGTCGATTCACTGGCACGGCATTCTGCTGCCGGCGAACATGGACGGCGTGCCGGGCCTGAGCTTTCACGGCATCGAACCGGGCGGCGTGTACGTCTATCAATTCAAGGTGCGGCAGAACGGCACCTACTGGTATCACAGCCATTCCGGCTTGCAGGAACAGGCCGGCGTTTACGGCCCGCTGGTGATCGACGCCAAAGATCCTGAGCCGTTCCAGTACGACCGCGAGTTCGTGGTGATGCTCAGCGACTGGAGCGACGAAGAGCCGGCCAGCCTGATGAAGACCCTGAAAAAACAATCCGACTACTACAACTTCCACAAACGCACCGTCGGCGATTTCATCAACGACGTCAGCGAAAAAGGCTGGGGCGCCACGGTGGCCGATCGCAAGATGTGGGCAGAAATGAACATGAATCCTACCGACATTGCCGACGTCAGTGGCGCCACCTACACCTTCCTGATGAACGGCCACGCGCCCGATTCGAACTGGACCGGCCTGTTCCGCCCCGGCGAAAAATTGCGCCTGCGCCTGATCAACGGCTCGGCCATGACCTATTTCGACGTGCGCATTCCCGGACTGAAAATGACCGTAGTCGCGGCGGATGGCTTGCACGTCAAACCGGTCAGCGTCGATGAACTGCGCATCGCGGTGGCCGAGACTTACGACGTCATCGTCGAGCCGGACGCCGAGGCGTACACCCTGTTTGCCCAGGCCATGGATCGCAGCGGTTATGCCCGTGGCACCCTCGCCACTCGCGCCGGATTGTCGGCGCCGGTGCCAGCGTTGGACCCGCGACCCTTGGTGACGATGGACGACATGGGCATGGCCGGCATGGATCACGGTTCGATGGACATGAGTGACATGGCGGGCATGGATCACTCGGCGATGGGCCCAATGCAATCCCATCCCGACAGCGAAAAAGACAATCCGCTGGTCGACATGCAAGCCATGACCACCGCACCCAAACTCAACGACCCCGGCCTCGGCCTGCGCAACAACGGCCGTCGCGTGCTCACCTACGCCGACCTGCGCAGCACCTTCGAAGACCCGGATGGCCGCGATCCGAGCCGCACGGTCGAACTGCACCTGACCGGCCACATGGAGAAATTCGCCTGGTCGTTCAACGGCATCAAATTCTCCGACGCCGAACCGCTGCGCCTGAAGTACGGCGAGCGTCTCCGCCTGGTGCTGGTCAACGACACCATGATGACCCACCCGATTCACCTGCACGGCATGTGGAGCGATCTGGAAGACGAAAACGGCGACTTCCAGGTGCGCAAACACACCATCGATATGCCGCCCGGCACGCGCCGCAGTTATCGCGTGACCGCCGACGCACTTGGCCGCTGGGCCTATCACTGCCACCTCCTGTACCACATGGAAACGGGCATGTTCCGCGAAGTGCGGGTGGAAGCATGAAGGGGCCGCTGATGACTCGACTCACTGCGTTTTCCTTGCTGCTGATCGGCAGCTCGGCGATGGCCGCCAGCGACATGCCGGGCATGGATCACAGCCAGATGGCCGACATGGATCACTCGGCAATGCAAAGCATGGACGACGGCATGATGCAGCCCGCCGCCCCGACCGAAAGTCGCACGCCGATCCCGCAGTTGACCGACGCCGACCGCGCCGCCGTATTCACCAGCCCCGGCGGTCATCAAGTCCACGACAGCGCGATCAACACGTACTTCCTCGCCGACAAACTCGAATGGCAGGACGCCGACGACGGCAGCGCGCTGGCCTGGGATCTGTCCGGCTGGATCGGTGGCGATATCGATCGTCTGTGGCTGCGCTCCGAAGGCGAGCGCAGCAACGGCAAGACCGAAGATGCCGAGCTTCAGGCGCTCTGGGGCCATGCAATATCTCCGTGGTGGGACGTGGTCAGCGGCGTGCGGCAGGACTTCAAACCCGGCGCGCCGCAGACCTGGGCCGCGTTCGGCCTGCAGGGCATGGCGCTGTACAACTTCGAAGCCGAGGCCACCGCGTTTATCGGTGAAGGCGGCCAGAGCGCGCTGCGGTTCGAGGGTGACTACGACATCCTGCTGACCAATCGCCTGATCCTGCAGCCCACCGCTGAAATCAACGTCTACGGCAAGAACGATGCACAACGCGGTATCGGTTCCGGGCTTGCCAACACCGAGGCGGGCCTGCGCCTGCGTTACGAAATCCGCCGCGAATTTGCGCCGTACATCGGCGTGACGTGGAACCGTACCTACGGCAACACCGCCGATTACGCCCGCGAAGAAAGCGAGGATCGCAGCGAAGCGCGCCTCGTCCTCGGCGTGCGGATGTGGTTCTGAATTCCCATTAAAAAACACTCCAGAGGTCTTGCATGCGCACCTTGAAAATCACCCTTGTACTCGCCAGCGGCTTGCTCCTCAGCAGCCTCGCTCAAGCCCACCCGAAACTGCTCTCGTCGACTCCCGCCGAAGGTGCTGACGGCGCCGCGCCCGGCAAGATCGAACTGCATTTTTCCGAGAACCTGTTGACGCAGTTCTCCGGCGCCAAACTGGTCATGACCGAAATGCCCGGCATGGCCCATTCGCCGATGCCAATGAAAGCCAAAGTCAGCGCCGGCAGCGATCCGAAAAGCATGCAGATCACCCCGCTCGCGCCGCTGCCCGCCGGCACCTACCAAGTCCAATGGCGCGCAGTGTCTTCCGACACGCACCCGATCACCGGCAACGTCACGTTCAAAGTGAAGTGAGCAATGGCTGAACTGATCAACATCGTGCTGCGGTTTGCGTTGTATGTGGATTTGCTGCTGTTGTTCGGGCTGGCGTTGTTTGCGCTGTACAGCGCTGGGACGCTGCTGCACTTTCGGCCGATGCTGCGCGGGATGGCATTGATCGGGGCGTTGTTGTCAGTGGCAGGATTGGTGCTGATGACCCGCGCCATGAGTGGCGAAACGGCGCTCGCGGCGCTGTGGCCGCATCTGCAAATGATGCTGCTGGAAACCGATGTCGGGCTGGCGTGGGCAGTGCGGATGATCGCGCTGATCGTGGTGTTGATCAGGCCGGGCGCGTGGCTCGCATCGATGGCTGGCGCCATTGCCCTCGCCTCTTTGGCCTGGAGCGGACACGGGGCGATGGACGAAGGAACACTGCGGTTCTGGCATTTTCTCAGCGACATTCTGCACCTGCTCGCGGCGGGCGCGTGGCTGGGTGCGATGCTGGCGCTGGTGTTGATGGCGCAGGGGTCGGTCGATGAAGCTCGCATTCGTTCGCTGGCGTTTGCGGTTCGGCGTTTTGAGTGGATCGGTGCAGTGATTGTGCTGACGCTGTCGATTACCGGCGTGGTGAACTACCTGTTCATCGTCGGTGCGAGACTGGACGAAATCTTGCTCGGCACTTACGGGATGCTGCTCGCGATCAAGGTTTTACTGTTTGCCGGGATGTTGGTGTTGGCGGCGTTGAACCGCTTTCATCTTGGTCCGGCGTTGGCGCAAGCGTTGCGCAATGGACAATATGTCATCGCGGCAAATGCGCTAAAACGCAGCGTTGTCGTTGAACTGGCAATCGCATCGCTGATCGTGGCGCTGGTGGCGTGGCTAGGCACGTTAAGCCCGGAAGCAGGGTGACACCCGGGAAAGCCTTTCACTACACTGGGCCACCGCCCTTCTCAGAAGCCCCGATCGCAATGACAACACTAAAAAGCACGATGATCCTCTGCGGCCTGCTGACCGTGTCCGCCGGCGCGCATGCCGAGCAAACCCCTTCGCACCTCGACAGCATCCAGCAACAAGGCCAGTTGCGCGTCTGCACCACCGGCGACTACAAGCCGTACACCTTCAAACGTCCCGACGGCGACTTCGAAGGCATCGACATCGCCATGGCCCGCTCGCTGGCCGACAGCCTCGGCGTCAAAGTGCAATGGGTGCAAACCACCTGGAAAACCCTGATGCCGGACATGCAGGCCGGCAAGTGCGACATCGGTATGGGCGGCATTTCTGTGACCCTGGAACGGCAGAAAAAAGCTTACTTCAGCAACACTCTCGACACCGACGGCAAGATCCCGCTGGTGCGCTGCGCCGATGTCAGCAAATACCAGACGGTCGAACAGATCAACCAGCCCGGCGTGCGCCTGGTCGAACCCGCCGGCGGTACCAACGAAGCCTTCGTCCACGCCTTCCTGCCCAAAGCGCAACTGGCCCTGCACGACAACGTGACGATCTTCCAGCAACTGCTCGACAACAAGGCCGACGTGATGATCACCGACGCCTCGGAAGCGCTGTATCAGCAGAAACTCAAACCGGGCTTGTGCGCGGTGAATCCGCATCAGTACATGCAGTACGGCGAGAAGGCTTACCTGCTGCCGCGCGATGACATCAGCTGGAAACTGTACGTCGATCAGTGGCTGCACTTGAGCAAAGTCACCGGCAAGTATCAGCAAACCCTGAGCGAGTGGATCGCCGTACCTGCCGCGCAGTAATCCTCAATCGTCATGCAACATGCCGGAGCTGTACTGATTGAGGCTGTTGCCAATACTGTTGCCGCCGAACTTCAACGTATTGGCGTTGCGCCCCTCCGGCGACTGACAGTCGCTGGAGAAACAACTGGTGGTGGTCAGGCCGCCAGCGCCGGAACAGGCACTCAATACCGATACTGCAGCAGCAATCAACAGCACTTTGACGACATTAAGGCGCATGGCACGATTCCCCTCGGGATGAACAACGACGATCTTGTCTGAACATCCTAGGCCTGCGCCGCACCCGGCAAGATGAAACTTTGCTGATCGACAGCGCGCGTTCAGAATCGACTAACCACCAGACAAGAACCGCCACGTGCAATCGGGTCCGCGCAATTCAACGCCAGGAGGCCAAGCTTGAGACGAGAACTGAGCCACGCCGATCTATACAAAATCCGCGCAGCCCTCTCCGATATTTTCGTCGACACCGGCGTCGATTACCCCTACATCGCCCGGCAAATCGAAGACTATGATCCGGAACAGGTTAAAGACATTCTGTATGCCGAAGTTGCCATCGTCTGCGCCTGGAACCTGGAATGTGTACTCCCGCCGGTCTGGACAGGTTTCGAACCCGATGCGTTGAACAGGGACATCGAGCAAATGCTGCTCGCAAACACGAACAGCTGGATTCGGCGGCAACTGCACAAGCTGCACACCGCGTGGTTGCGATTCAGCTATCGGGAAGTCTGGACAGAGATTACCGCTCACTGCAAAGGCTGGAATTAATACAGCCCTGCGTGGCAATGGCGCATCAACGACATACAACGCGTTGAAATTGAAAAGATGATTGCCCCTCTGCCCGTTCAGTCCTTTCCCGATTTAGGAATCGCAATCCGGCTACCAGTCTTGACCTCGCGCAACGCCAGACTCGACTGAATGGAGGCAATCCCCACCTGACGCCTGAGCACCTGCTCAATGAAGTCGCTGTAGCTATCAAGATCCTCCGCCAACACCTGCAACACATAATCGGCATCGCCGGTGATCTTGTGGCAGGCCACCACCTGCGGCAATTGCGCAATCACCGCCTCGAAGGCGTCCGGCGCGTGGTCGGCGTGGGTGGAAAAGCGAATGTGCACGAACGCCATGATGTCCAGCCCGAGCATTCGCCGATCAAGGTTGGCCTGATAACCCTTGATGACCCCCGCCTCCTCCATGCGCTTGCGCCGTCGCCAGCACGGCGTAAGGCTCAGCGACAGCCGCTCGCTGAGTTCAGCGTTGGAAATACTGGCGTCCTCCTGCAATAACTCAAGAATCGCCAGGTCGGTCTCGTCGAGGCTGATGCGTTTGGATATTTTTTTCTGCATGCCGCCATTTCTGAGTAAAAACGCCCGAATAATCGACCAAACCACGAAAACAAAGCAAAGAAAGCGCAGCTAAGCCGGAACAGAATATTTGCACTGGCTAACAATAACGGATGCGCAGAATGTTTACAGTTTTCAGTGATTCCCACCGTTTGCACCACGGCACCGAATTGAAAGACGGCGTGCTCAAACCTTCGTTCGAACAACCGAGTCGGGCCGATACCGTGCACAACCGCGTCAAACAGGTCGGTCTCGGGCAGATCGTCGAACCGCGCGCGTTTGACCGCTCGTGCTACGTCAACGCGCACAGCGAGCGCTACGTCAGTTTTCTCGAAACTGCCTGGGCCGAATGGAGCGCAACCGGTCGCACCCACGACGCCTTGCCGCTGGTCTGGCCGGTGCGCGATCTGGCCGGCGAAGAGGTGCCGACGTTCATCGATGGCAAGCTGGGTTTCTATGCCATGGATGCGGGTTCGCCGATCACCGCGACGACCTGGCAGGCGGTGAAAACCAGCGCCGATATCGCCCTCACTGGCCTGGCATTGATCGACGAAGGCCACGACAGTGCCTTCGCCCTGTGCCGTCCGCCCGGCCATCACGCCGCGCGCGAATACATGGGCGGTTATTGCTACCTCAACAACGCTGCCATTGCCGCGCAACAAGCCATCACTCAGGGCGCGAAACGTGTCGCGGTGCTGGACGTCGACTTCCATCACGGCAACGGCACGCAGAACATTTTTTACCAGCGCAGCGACGTCATGTTCGTCTCGTTGCACGGCGAACCGGCGGTGTCCTATCCGTACTTCTCGGGCTACAGCCACGAAGTCGGCGCGGGTGTCGGCGAGGGTTACAACCTCAACTATCCATTGCCGAAAAACACCACGTGGGAGAGCTACCGCAACGCCCTGCTCCACGCCTGCAAAAAGCTCCAGCAGTTCGCCCCTGAAGTGCTGGTGATTTCCCTCGGTGTCGACACGTTCAAGGACGACCCCATCAGCCATTTCCTGCTGGAAAGCGATGACTTCATTGGCATCGGCGAACTGATTGCCAGCGTCGGCTGCCCGACCCTGTTCGTCATGGAGGGCGGCTACATGGTCGATGAGATCGGCATCAATGCCGTCAACGTGCTGCACGGTTTCGAGAGCAAACGCAGCTGAGCCGGCCCGCGCTCTACAACCTTCAATGACTGGATCGGAGAATAAGACCATGACGTTTTTTATTGATGTCGATGATGCTGCACGCCTGTTCACCCAAGTCGGCATCCGCCGGGCCATCCGCGAAATGGCCGGCTACATCGAAGCGGACTACGCACGCTGGGCGCAGTTTGATAAATCGCCGCGTACGGCCAATCACTCGGCAGACGGCGTGATCGAGTTGATGCCCACCGACGACGGCCAGCAGTACTCGTTCAAATACGTGAATGGCCACCCAAACAACGGCCAGCAGAACTTGCTCACGGTCATGGCCTTCGGTCTGCTGGCGGATGTGCAGAGTGGCTATCCGACGTTGCTCAGCGAACTGACCTTGACCACCGCCGTGCGCACCGCAGCCACCTCGGCACTGGTCGCGAAGTCGCTGGCGCGCCCGGATGCGACTTCGATGGCCCTGATCGGCAACGGTGCGCAAAGTGAATTTCAGGCGCTGGCCTTTCATGAAATGTTGGGCATCACTGAAATCCGCATCTTCGATATCGATCGCGACGCCTCCGTCAAACTGAAGCACAACCTCGCCGCGTTCCCGGACATCGACGTGATTCTGGCCGGCTCGGTGAAGGACGCGGTCAAGGGCGCGGACATCGTCACCACGGTCACCGCCGATAAAACCTACGCAACCATTCTGACCCCTGAGATGATCGAGCCCGGCATGCACATCAATGCGGTCGGCGGTGACTGCCCGGGTAAAACCGAACTGCACGCCGACATCCTGCGCAACGCCCGGGTCATCGTCGAGTTCGAGCCGCAAACGCGCATTGAGGGCGACATTCAGCAACTGGAAGCCGACTCCCCCGTGATCGAGTTTTTCCGCATTGTCCAGGGCGAAGTCGCCGGACGCGAAAACGATGCGCAGGTGACGGTGTTCGATTCGGTGGGTTTTGCTCTGGAAGACTTTTCCTCACTGCGCTACCTGAAAGACCTTGCGCAGGCACAGCAAATCGGCCAGCGCATCCACCTGGTGCCGACGCCGGCCAACATCAAAAACCTCTTCCAACTGCTGGATCCGCAACCGGCCAAAGCCTCGCGTCTGCGCACCGTCAGTTGATCGCTAACCGCCGCCCCCAAGCCACAGGGGGCGATTCACCTTGTGATCAGCCGCTGCACCTCTAACAAGAACGCTCGACACCTACTTTCTGCCAAAACTCAAAAACATAAAATCAAGAGGTTTTGCAATGAAATCGACCCCTTCCGGGCTGCCTGAACAGCCCGCGCTGCAGCGCACGCTCAGCAATCGTCACATCCAGTTAATGGCCATGGGCGGCGCCATCGGGACCGGCCTGTTCATGGGTTCCGGAAAGATCATCGCCCTCTCCGGGACGTCGATCATTCTCATCTACATGATCATCGGCCTGTTCGTGTTTTTCGTCATGCGCGCCATGGGCGAAATGCTCCTGTCCAACCTCAACTTCAAAACCTTCGCCGACTTCGCCGGTGCCTACCTAGGCCCGCGCGCGGCATTCTTCCTCGGCTGGTCGTACTGGCTGAGCTGGAGCGTGGCGGTGATCGGCGACGCCGTCGTGGTCGGCGGATTCTTCCAGTACTGGTTCCCCGACGTACCGGCGTGGATACCCGCCGTCGGCATGCTGGCGACCCTGTTCGCGCTCAACGTGCTGACCGTCAGGATGTTCGGTGAGGTGGAATTCTGGTTCGCGATCATCAAGATCATTGCCGTTGTGACCCTGATCGGCGTCAGCACCGTGCTGATCGCCAGCTCCTTCGTCTCGCCCAGTGGCGTCACCGCGTCCCTGAGTCACCTGGTGGACAAACAAGCGGCGTTCCCCAACGGCTTGTTCGGCTTCTTCGCCGGATTTCAAATGGCGATCTTCTCCTTCGCCGGCACCGAGCTGATCGGCACCGCCGCCGCCGAAACCCGCTCGCCGGAAAAGACCCTGCCCAAAGCGATCAACTCGATTCCGCTGCGGATCATCCTGTTCTACGTCCTCGCGCTGACCTGCATTATTGCCGTGACCTCGTGGCAACAGGTTTCTCCAGTCAAAAGCCCCTTTGTCGAACTGTTCCTCGTCGCCGGGTTTCCCGCAGCCGCCGGCATCGTCAACTTCGTGGTCCTGACCTCAGCGGCCTCATCGGCCAACAGCGGCGTGTTCTCCTCGAGCCGCATGCTGTTTGGGCTGGCCAACCAAGACAACGCCCCCGGCATATTCCGCCGACTGTCGAGCAACAGCGTGCCACTGCTGAGCCTGGCGTTTACCACGCTGTTGATGCTGGTCGGCGTGCTGGTGCTGTTCATCGTGCCGGAAGTCATGACCGCGTTCACCATCGTCTCCACCGTGTCGGCGATTCTGGTGATTTTCACCTGGTCGACCATCCTTGCGTCTTACATCGCCTACCGCAAAAAACGTCCGGATCTGCATGCGAAGTCGACTTACAAGATGCCCGGCGGTGTGCCGATGGCTTGGTTCTCGTTGGCGTTTTTGGGGTTCGTGCTGGGGTTGCTGGCGTTGCGGCCTGATACGCGGATAGCACTGATGGTCATGCCGGGGTGGTTTGTCTGGTTGGGGATTGCTTATCAGTTGACGCGGTTGAGGAAGCCGAAATCTGCGGTTGAGTCGGCGGGTCAGTTTGGTTAGAGCTGCAAACGAAAGCCGTCACCTTAAGGTGACGGCTTTTGTTTTCACTGAAAGGCTGTGCCAATCCTCGATCGATCGGACGAGTACCAGATTCCGGTGACTTTACCGGTAATGTCTTCGAGTGCGACCTGGCCCATAAAGCGGCTGTCGTTACTGCTGTCGCGGTTATCACCGAGCAGATAAACATGATCTTTCTCGACCACCGTCTGCGGCGTTTGCAGATAACGAGGATCCTTCACGCGATCTGGCGGTGCAAAGAACAGCCCCATGTTTTCGCCGTTGCGAATGACCTTACCGTCAACAATCGACAAGGTATCGCCACCCACTGCCGCCACACGTTTGACCGCCTCCGTGCCGTTGTAGCGATAAGTCACAATGTCGCCCACCTGCGGCGCGTCGATGCGCATTTTGGTGACGATATAGTCTCCGATCGAAAGGGTCGGAACCATCGAGCCAGAGGGGATGAAGTAAGTCTTGAACCCCAGCGTCGGGCCTCGCAATGGCCCCAAAAGAATCAGCGTGAGGATGACCAGCGCCACCACGTAAAGCACATGGAAACGGGTGCTGGGGCTGTTCACCGGATGGTCGTTTCTACGCACCGATATCGCAGCTGCCGTAGCCGAGCCGAGTTTCACCAGGACGATAAACGTAGCGAAGACATACAGGCCCACTGGCGTGGCAGGCACCCCGCAGACACCGAGTAAAATCACACCCAGATACAGCAAAGCGGCAACACGCACCGCCCACTTCACCTGACCGACATACACCAGACCCCAGCCGGCCACCAGGCACGACATCACGAATGCTTGCAGCGGCAGCTTCGGCTTATCAGGAACAGACATAAATTCTCTTCACGTAAATAGCTGACAATCAAGCGCCCGGCCTATTGAGCCAACAGGGCGCTACGGGCAATGCAGAGGGGGTTATTTAGCGGCAAAGTAGCCAGTCGTGCGCAATTGCAGGCTGTAGACCCAGATACCAAACACCAGTGCATATTCTTTGAACATCGGCAGAGTGAGCAGATGCACAACCGAACCGCTGTTTATCTGCGACAGAGAGAAGGCAATTCCCAGGATCAACGCTAGAACAAAGCACAGAGAACTGATCTTCTTTCTCGCCAGCAACAGCAAGCCGCCAACAAACATCAACAACGCCACCACGCAGACGTTCAGCAGCATCAGAAACGAAATATCCCCTTCCCGCGCTTGTTGAAATCCGTCATGAGCCACCCACAGGCCGGCCTGAATCAATACGACAAAGCAATAAAAAACGGCCATGAAAACAACGGCGGGACGTGTGTTGTACCAAGCTTGGGACGATGTAGCTTCCATGGTGCGGCGACTCCTGAGTAAAGGCGCGAAATGCTACTAAATAGCCATCACCGCGTCCATTTCCTCGCCCTCCTCCCGGCTGCTTTGCCCAGCGCGAACAGCCCCTCCGTGGCAACGGCTCAGCCGTTCGCCACGGAGGGAGCTGATTTACGCCTTCACCTCAACGTTATCCAACGCCTGATTCACCGCCAACTCCCCCAGCATCACCACCTGCGCAATGCCCAGCGCGGTTTTGCGGTGCGAGGGGTCGAGTGCTGCGGCGAAGTTGTTGAGCATTTCCGAGGCGGAGCTCAGCGTTTCACTGGCATTGGCCAATAGGGATTCCGAGTCGTACTTGGGGTTGGCGAGGTACATGCGCTCGGGCTCGTTGACGCTGGACATGATGTGGCCGGCGGGAAGGAGGTAGTGATCGAGCGCGCGCTCAGCGGCTTCGTGGAGTTTTTTGGGGTTGAGGGAATCGTAGGGGGATGCGGGATCGGTTTCTGGTGGGTTCGGTGTTGGTTTGAACATGGTGTAACTCCTGACGGATAAACGAAAAGGAGCCATCACTCTCGCTACCAAACGAAGGGTGGAGGCCATACGCAGGTTGGTAGACCGGTCGTCAGGAACCCCGGCGCATCCGAAGACGCCCCGCGCATGACCACCATAAAACGAAGACGAGAAACGTCGTCGCAAGACAGTAGTCTTGTGCTTCTGACGGAGACGGGCTACCAAACCCGATCACTGGTTTTCAGTGACGTAGGGACGATAGAACCTGCGGGCTAGAGGCACAAGCCGGGGGATTCTGTCTTAGGTGTAGGGGGAGGCGCAAGGTGGTGTAGGCCAAGGACTGCAAAAACAGACTACGTTTAAACACATCCAGATTTCTGCGTTTAGAACAAGCTCGACGAATTTAGTGATCGAACCAAAAACAGCCTCCAATTGCAGGAAGCATTGCGTTCTTTTTCAAGTGCGGCCTGTCTTGCGATGATGGATTGTAGGGGTACATCTTGTGAACCCCGGATTTATTAGAGCCTAGTAGGTCAAAACTCCTTCGGCACCATTTTTGTACCAATTATCTCCTTTACCTATCGAATTCTGCTTCCATGAGCGCCCCACTGGATGGCAAAATGCCTCTAATGGCCGAAATATCGCATACGCGATCAGGAGAGCAAGGATGCCTAGGAAAACATTGATTTTTGGCAATGGCCTCGGAATGGCGCTTGATCCACGCCACTTTTCATTAACTAATGCAATGGCCGACGTATGGAATGATCCGTTCGCCGTATCTGACGTCCATAAGGAATTAATCAGCCAATGCATTGGCGGTAATGGAATGGTCCCCCAACGAGAAGACCAACTCGACCCTCTCCATTTGGTGATTTCAGCCTGTAAGACTCTTAACAGCATAAACATGTCGCAAAGAATGAATGTGCATTGGCTTTCGCAAGAAGGTCAGCAATTTCCTATCGCAGTCGGAAATTACATACATAAAGTTGCTACAAGACTGCATCTATATAATGGCGGACTACCCCAAAACTTTTTAGAACCTCTTATTAGATTTGTGCGTCAGACAAAATCGCATATAGCCACGTTGAATTATGATAAGTTGCTATATGGGGCATTCCTTGATGCAAACCTAATGGCTGGCTACTTTGGCACCGTTCTAGTCGATGGCATGGTAACCGCGGGTTTCAGCTCTGAAGCCCTTGAACGTCGATACAATAACAATTTCGGATATTACCTGCACCTTCACGGGTCTCCTCTGTTCTTCGACCATAATGGTTTGGCGCGAAAAAGAGATAGGCACGAACTCAACCCCTTTTCGCCTGAAGGCTCTGACCACATAGTGTTAGCACACGTACGCCATAAACGCTCTGCAATTGGCGCATCGAACGTGCTGTCCACATACTGGAACTATTTAAACTTCAGCCTTAATGAGTCCCAAAGCATCATCGTCTTTGGTTACTCTGGCGAAGACAAGCATTTGAATGATGTAATCGCGGCACATGCACAATCAAAACACATTTTGATTGTCGAATGGAATGGCTTGAATCAGACTCAGCAGCAGCGATTAGGCTATTGGTCTGAAAAATTCAAAACAACAAATTTCCACCATTTTTATTTGCACAACATTTTAGAGTTCAACCAATGGGATCACACCTACAACCTCTGACCCCGTACAAAAATCTTCTACTAACCTCGAATAATTAAAACCAACCTTCAGGAACAAAATATGTCTGCAAAAGTTTTGAGAAAATTTCAAAAAAGATTTGAGTTAAACGAAGAGGGCATCAGAAGAATCTACGCAGACATAAAGAAGAGAGTTCCCGAAGAGAATCACAAAGACATTATATTCGAAGTATTTAGAGAAGACTCCCTAGTTTACAGAACTGCCGAAATCGATCGTGTACTGTCTGAAGACAACGACTCCACGCGAAAAATTAAAAACATTACGATCGAATACGCTGACAAACAGCTTATACTTGAAATAAATTTCGATGCTGAGAATGGAGCGCAATTCACTGTAACCGGTGAAGACAGAGACGACGTATACCTACTCTCATCCGAGCTGAAAGAATACATAGAAAAAGAAGTTGCAAAAATATCAAGTTTCGCATTCGCGAATGCCAAAACGATATTATTTGCATACATAATAATACTAATGAGCATCATGCTATATTTCTTTAGAAGCATGGACGTGAGCACCGACACCGAAAAACTTCAAAAAATACTATCTAGCAACGACATTCACGAAAAACTTAACTATATAATCGATACAAGAACAATAAAACCAAACACGACCAACGCAATGAATTACATGATTGCACTGCCAATCATTTTATCACTATCAGCAATCTTTCCTTTTAGAAAAATAATCAGCTACCTCTACCCTGGCAATATATTTCTCATTGGCAAACAAACAAGTGTTATTGCTAGCCGTAGATCGTCAGCGAAGAATTTTTTTTGGGGGGGAATCGTCGCGTTAGTAATTGCTATTTCTACTGGCTACTACTTTTTCTGGCTAGCAAAATAGAGCAGCACTCGTTATCAGCTCCCCAAGCTGATAACGAGGATTCAATTCCCTTCACCCGCTCCACTATTTTCAAGGCCTCCAGCGGTAGAGGGGTAGCGTCAGGCGAGACTGGCAGCAAATAGGGGCCAGACCACAATATTCAGTCGATTCGTCTCGCCTCATCAGCGAGCAAGAGCACGTAGTAACGACGCGTAGGCCTCCGTCCTATCCCAATCCTGATAAACTCCCCCACCTTCGCCCCTCTGATCCAGATTCCCCCAATGCCTCTACAACCCGCCCCACTCTCCCGCCGCTTCTCCGTCGCTCCAATGATGGATTGGACCGACCGCCATTGCCGTTTCTTCCTACGCCTCCTATCGAAGAACGCCCTGCTCTACACCGAAATGGTCACCACCGGCGCGCTGCTCAACGGCGATCACGAACGTTTCCTCCGTCACAACGAAGCCGAGCACCCTCTCGCGCTGCAGTTAGGCGGTAGCGTTCCATTGGATCTGGCCGCCTGCGCCCGCATGGCTCAGGAACACGGTTACGACGAGGTGAACCTGAACGTCGGCTGCCCAAGCGACCGTGTGCAGAACAACATGATCGGCGCCTGCCTGATGGGTCATCCGCAACTGGTGGCGGATTGTGTGAAGGCAATGCAAGACGCGGTGTCGATTCCTGTGACGGTAAAGCACCGCATCGGCATCAACGGTCGGGACAGTTACGCTGAGCTGTGTGATTTCGTCGGCACTGTTCGCGATGCCGGGTGCACCAGTTTTACCGTGCATGCGCGGATTGCGATTCTGGAGGGGTTGTCGCCGAAGGAGAATCGTGACATTCCGCCGTTGCGTTATGACGTGGCGGCGCAGCTGAAGGCGGATTTTCCGGAGCTGGAGATTGTGCTGAATGGCGGGATCAAGACGATGGAGGCTTGCCATGAGCATTTGCAGACGTTTGACGGTGTGATGTTGGGGCGTGAGGCTTATCACAATCCGTATTTGCTGGCGGAGGTGGATCAGCAGTTGTTCGGCAGTTCGGCGCCGGTGATCAGTCGGGCTGAGGCGTTGGCGCAGTTGCGTCCTTATATAGCCGAGCATTTGCAGGCCGGTGGTGCGATGCATCACATCACGCGGCATGTGTTGGGCCTGGGCACGGGGTTCCCGGGGGCGCGGAAATTCCGTCAGTTGTTGTCGGTGGATATTCACAAGGCCAAGGATCCGTTGGCGTTGCTGGATCAGGCGGCTGAGTTGCTTGAAGGTCGTTGATTGATGGTTTGAGTCTGCGGGCGACGCATGAGCGTTGCCCGTTGTTTTGTTGTACTGACAGGATGTCTTTTGTTTATGCCCGCGTTTACTTTTTCTGCTTTCAAGCGTTTCACCCTCCTCGCCTTGTTCAACTTCACTTCCGACGTTTATGCACACTGCGATGGCTTTTGCATGGGCCGTACCGATACGCCGTGGGAGGTGACGCAGATTTCCGGGCTCACCTTGGTGTCTTTATTTCTCGCACCTTTTTCGGCTAGCCAGGAAACAACCGACAGTCACAAGCGTGTTTACTCCGCCGAGGAGCAGGAAGACGCGCGACTCTATCTGGCCAGCGACGGCATGCTGCAGGCCGCGTATTTCACCTCGGCCTTGCAGCGCTACCGCCAGGAGTCGCCGGATTCGGCGTTAAACGATCTCGCCGTTGCGGCATTGATCAGCGCTCAGTGATCAGGCGGCCGCTGCGGCGGTCCAGTTGACCCAGCCAAACAGCCACGTTGCCAGAATCAACAAACCAAACGCGATCCGGTACCAAGCGAACGCGGCGTAGCTGTGGTTGGCAATAAACTTGAGCAAGCCGCGCACGGCGATCATCGCGAAGATGAATGCGGTGACAAAGCCAAGGGCGAAGACTGGCAGGTCGTTGGGCTGGAACAGGTCGCGGTATTTGTAGCCGGAGTACACGGCGGCGCCGACCATGGTGGGCATAGCGAGGAAGAACGAGAATTCGGTGGCGGCTTTGCGCGACAGGCCGAAGAGCAGGCCGCCGATGATGGTCGAGCCGGAGCGTGAGGTGCCGGGAATCATCGCCAGGCATTGTACGAAACCGACTTTCAGTGCGTGGGACCAACGCATGTCGTCAACGTGTTCGACGCTGATCACATGGCTGCGCTGTTCGGCCCACAGCATGATGATGCCGCCGACGACCAGTGCCACGGCGACGGTGATCGGGTTAAACAGGTATTCGTGGATGGCGTCTG
Organism: Pseudomonas neuropathica; assembly: GCF_015461835.1. Classification (GTDB taxonomy): domain Bacteria; phylum Pseudomonadota; class Gammaproteobacteria; order Pseudomonadales; family Pseudomonadaceae; genus Aquipseudomonas; species Aquipseudomonas neuropathica. The sequence continues at coordinate 114,093 of NZ_JACOPX010000018.1, forward strand.
CGAACAATACGCCCAAGACCACGGCGGGCAGAAAAGCGATCAGCAAGTTGAGGGTGAAACGTTGGGCATTACGTTCGGTGGGCAGGCCTTTGATGATGTCGAAGATCTTCGGTCGAAACTCCCAGACGACGGCAAGGATGGCACCCAGTTGAATAATGATGTTGAAGGCCATGGCGCGTTCACCGCCAAATTCCAGCAAGTCGGCGACGATGATCTGGTGGCCGGTACTCGAGATCGGCAAGAACTCGGTCAGGCCTTCTACCGCACCTAATATCAACACCTGGAAAAGGGTCCAGAAATCCATTAATCCTCCGTCAGAGCGCTCATGATGAGCGACCGGGTAATAACACTCAGGGGTTGAGTATCTGCAGTGAGACCATTGACATACATAAACGCAAAAGTTCATCAGCCACAAAGATTACGTCTTATTAAAAGACACACTCAAGCCATGTTAGTAATCGTCGGCCGACGAACTACGCGGAAAATATTTAGGCCTTTTTGCAGAAAAAAGTTGCCTGGACAATAAAGTGTGATCAATATCACATTATGCAGGGATGGCCAGACAGTGGCAGATGGACATAGACAAAGCCATCGCAATAAGCTCAAAATAGTGGCACCATTGCATATCGCCACCATCTAAGCAGTAGTTCACCCCTCCGAGAAAATCAACTAAAAGCTTGAAAAGCTTAATTATTGTTAGAAAACTCGCGAGACACGTCTAAAATCCGCGCAAATGTTACCAATTGTCAGTCACAGATGAGAACCGGTGCTTTAACATCCCGATGTCAGCACTTAATTCGAGTCAATGCATGATGCTCTCAGCGAACTTAGCGACTAGAAGCCCGCGCCCGACAAACGACGAACCTGGTGTTCTTACTCTGGGTCGTACCCGTGGCGTGGCTGAACATTTCAAAGCGCTAGTCGCCCAGCATGTACGCACTGATATGGCGCTCGAAGCCAGCGCGTACACTAGTTCATATCAGTTGAATGAACAGTCTGGTTCGTATCGAGCGATCTTCTTGGTTATCGACAGCCCTCAGGCGCTCGAAGACAATCTTGCCCTGGTCGAGAACCTGCGCAGCGACAACTTGAAACCGATCATTTGCGCGGTCATCACCGGTCGCGGCGCCTTCAACAAGATCAAATATTATCTGGCTGGCGCGGATGTTTGTATCAAGCTCAATACCCTTTCCGACGATGGCGCCGAGTTGCTGGGCGAGTTCTTCAACAGCGAAGAATGGCAACGCGATATCGATCTGACGCTTGATCCGACGCGTATCTGCCTGATGGGCACCAGCAAGAAACTCGATATCTCGTTTGCCGAAATGAAGATCCTCGAAGCCTTCGCGCAAACCAGTAATCACATTCTGAGTCATGATGAAATCGCCAGCATCATGGGCCTCAACACCAATTTCTACGACCCTCGAGCGCTGGAGAAGTCAATCAGTCGCTTGCGTGGAAAAATCAAGGACATGTATGGTACAAACGCGATTCAGAGCATTCGCGGCTATGGCTATCGCCTGCTGCGGGGTCTGATATCGACTGCCTGACTCTCGGGCAGCCATCCCATTTGCATACGTACGAAGGATCGTCTGATGCAACCATATAGCTCCCGTTCTGCTTCACGCCTGTTTGAAATCAAGCAATTGAATGAGCGCGACAACACGCCCCATAACAATAAAACTCCATAACATAGCAGCAGATCGAGTGGAATTTATCGAGGGCCAATCTTGGGCCCAGACCCTGCCTATCGATTACTTCCGAGGAAGTCATTGCTCGCCTGCCGATTTATCTTTTAGCCAATTTTGGTATGTATTCAGGAGAGAGACATGGAAACTAGTACAACCCTCCCAAGGAAATATTTTGTTGTCGTGACTCACAGTACAACGTCGCAACGCGAATTAGAGAGCATGCTGTCCAGTGAACGTTTCAATTCGTTTGAAGGGGTTGATTCGCCCTCTTCCGCTCCAATGGTGATGGAGTTCACATATCCCGGCATCAGTCGAAAAAATATCCCGCGCAGTATCGAACACGATACTCAGCGAATAGTGGCCACGCTCGAGTCCGAATGGCGCGCCGCGCAATCGGCTAATCCTTTCCAGAATGTCCCGGTCATTACCGGGGAATCCCGCAACATGCCACCTGCCGTTGAAGGTGATATGCCCGGCAATGAAACCTGGCATCTCGACCCGGCTCAGGGTGCACTGGTCAAAGAAGATGTCGAAATCAGCCTGACTGGTCTGGAAACAGCACTGGTCAGAAAAATGCTCAGCCATGAAGAGCGTGTTGTCAGTCGTGACGAGCTGATTCTCAGCATCGGTCGAGAACCGGAACAATATCGCGGCCTGGAAATGTGCCTGAGTCGCCTGCAAGACAAATTCAAAAGCGCCAGTAATGGTGAGCGACTGTTTCGTGCCGTCAGAAATCGCGGTTATTGCCTGATTCAGGAAGTCGTCGCGTAACCCGCAAGACCTCCACGAACAGAACAAACAGAAAAAGTGCGATTACAAAAACAACAAGAGCACTCTGTTTGGCTTGATCTTCCTCCCTGAATTAAACACTCCCTGCCTCCACCCCTCCAACAGTAACAAATACAACATACTTTATTCACCCCTCGCTCCACGACCTTTTCTAACACCCTTCTATTTAATTATTAAAAAGTTGGCACTGTGCCATCTTGTTAGAACTCGTCAGACACCATTCCAGCCAATAACTTAGTCTATTGACTGACGACAGTTCGGCATATCGATGTTGTTACCTCAGGACACTCGCTACAACAAAAACAATAAGTCTGCATAACAACTCGGTTTTCAACTGTTGAAACCTGAATGGACGTCTTTTGGGGATACCGTATGGATCTTTCTTTAAGTATCAATCGAAGCACAGGCCTCAAGGGACTGACCTTTTGGGGCCAATGGGCGCTGGCACAAGGCTTTGTGGTGACGCTGCTGTTCATACTCGCCGAGCAGCACACCGGGACGGTCGCGTTCTACTACCGGATGTGTGCAACGCTGGCGGTACTGGCGTCGGTGCCGGCTTATACGTTTAGCGGTGTTTATCGCAAGCGTGACAACTACCTGACCGGTCTCGGTCGGCTGTTCATGGGTTGGTCGATGACCATGGCGGCGCTGGCGTGCATCGCCTTTGTCTGCCAGGCCGATGAGCTGTTTTCGCGGCAGGTGATTCTGAGCTGGGCGGTGTATGGCTTCCTCGGTCAGGCGTTTCTCTACGCGCCGCTGCATGCGTTTTCCAAGTACTACCAACGGTCGCGTAAAAGCGAACACAAGACGCTGATCGTCGGCACTGGCGAACTGGCGTTGGGTCTGGCGAAGAAGCTCAGCCAACTGGAAAACCTGCCGTTGGTAGGTTTGGTCAGCAATGGTGATGTGTCTGCACTGGGTTCGGATGCACCGCGTGTAGTGGGTGATCAGGAACAGTTGCTGGAGCTGATCGAGGCGCATGACATCCGCCGCTTGTACATCACGCTGCCGTTGTGTGAAGCAGCGAAAATCGAGGCGATTTATGGTGACTTGCTGGGTGCCAACGTCGACGTGGTGTGGGTGCCGGACTTGAACAGTCTGACGCTGCTCAATCACTCGGTGAAGGTTGTGGACGGCCTGCCGGCGATCTACTTGAACGAAAGCCCGCTGACCAGTCGCCCTACCGCTGCCTTGAGCAAGAGTCTGGTGGAAAAAACCGTGGCGTTTCTGGCGATCATCGCGCTGAGCCCGATCCTGCTGATCATTGCGCTGGCGGTGAAGATCAACTCGCCAGGCCCGGTGTTTTTCAAACAGGATCGCCATGGCTGGAACGGCAAGGTGATCAAGGTCTGGAAGTTCCGCTCGATGCGTGTTCACGATGACCGTGACGTGAAGCAGGCCAGCCGTAATGACTCGCGCATCACCGCAGTCGGTCGCTTTATTCGCCGTACTTCGCTGGATGAACTGCCGCAACTGTTCAACGTGTTGCAGGGGCATATGGCCCTGGTCGGCCCACGCCCGCATGCTGTCGCGCACAACAACTACTACTCGGGGAAAATCCTCGCGTACATGGCCCGCCACCGGATTAAACCGGGGATCACCGGGCTGGCCCAGATCAGCGGCTGCCGGGGTGAGACGGACACCATCGACAAGATGCAGAAGCGTGTCGAGATTGACCTGCAGTACATCAACAGCTGGTCGTTGTGGCTGGATCTGAAGATTCTGGTGAAGACACCGTTTACGTTGCTGTCGAAGGATATTTACTGAGGTTCGAAGCTGGATACCGCAAGGGGACGAAAGTCCCCTTTTTTGTGCGTGGGATTTGGGAGTGGAGCTGGATTGCGGGTGAACGAGCCTGCTCGCGAACGCGGTGGGTCAGGCAACCAGGATGCTGACTGCACTGATGCCTTCGCGAGCAAGCTCGCTCCCACAGGGATCCGGGATGGCATCGGGATTTGTGGTGTGACAAATAGCCAATGTAGGCCTTCGCCTGCTCGCGATGGCGGTGGGTCAGGCAACGGGGATGTCGGCTGGTCGGACGCTATCGCGAGCAGGCTCACTCCTACAGGGGATGTGTGGTTGGCTTGGGATTTGTGGTGTGACAAATAGCCAATGTGGGAGCGAGCTTGCTCGCGAAAGCAGTGGGTCAGGCAACGGGGATGTCGACTGGTCTTGCGCTATCGCGAGCAGGCTCACTCCTACAGGGGATTTGTGATTGGCTGGGATTTGTGGTGTGACAAATAGCCAATGTGGGAGCGAGCTTGCTCGCGAAAGCAGTGGGTCAGGCAACGGGGATGTCGACTGGTCTTGCGCTATCGCGAGCAGGCTCACGCCTACAGGTTTTCGGGTGTTCGGGAGATCCGCGCTTACTCGGTAATCTTCTCGAAATTCCGATAAAACATGTCCCCTTCCCGGCTATCGGTCATCGAGTGCAGTTGGTAGCTGCGATTGAGTCGCGCACCACCGTCACGGGTCAGCGGGGCCCAGACCAGGTTGGCGCGGCGCATGGTCGACATGCTCATCATTTCGTCGAACGGGATCGATAGGTAGATGCCTTTGTCGAAACTACCTTCGCCATACTCGGCACTGCCCGCCGTGGTGATCGTCGCCCACGCACCAAAGCGCACGCCATTGAAGAATTCACGCGAGATGTCCAGCGTGCCGCCCCAGTCCCCGGCCAGATAACGCCCGACGCTCACCGCCGCCAGCGTATCGAACGGTAAATCGGTATACGCCGTGACATGCCCGGTCACCACCGAGTAATCACGCAGGGCAAAACCCTGATCGAAATCGCGCTGCCGCACCCAATTCAGATCCGCGCCCACCGACCAGCGCTCACCGGTCGGGCGGAACAACACCTCACCGCCGACACCGGCAAACATCGACTCCAGATAACCGCCATAGACCATGCCATACCAGTCTTTATCCAACTGCTCGGCATGGCTGACCTGGAACAACGGCATGGTCGTGTTAGACGTGGTCAGGTACTGACGCAAATCCGTGCGCACACGCGGCAAACCGCTCGGCGCGTCGTAGGTGAATTTGTCGAAGTTGTTGGCCAGGTTGGCGCTGAGCAAACCGCTCCACCAGGTGTTGCGGTTGAAGCGATATTCGGCGTCGGCATCAGCACTCAATTGATAGAGCAAGCCATCCGGACCGCCGACGTTCTGTTTGAAGCCCAAACCCACGCCATAGCTGAAATGCTGCGGCGCTTCGGTGTAGAGGGTTTTCTCGTTGTGTGGCATCGCCGGGTTGATCTCGGTGGTGCGGTGCAGCGATTCCAGTGGCTCCTCGTTGTTGATCACTTCGCGGAAGGTCTGGCGCGGCAAGCTGGTTTCTTCCAGCGGCAAGTCGTAGCGCTTGTTGACCACGGTGAACCAGTCAATGTCGTCGTTAACGCTGTTGTCGAGAATCCGGCTCGCCCGCCCGACAGCCTTGGACGAATGGAAGTAGCGCTGCTGCTCGCCATAGACGATCAGCTCGGAATCACGCTGGGTGATGCGCTCGACCTTGTAGCCGGCATTCTGCTGCAAACGCTGCGAGACGTTGGCCCAGTTGACCTGATCCATCGCCGTGTTCGGTGCCTTCGCCGGCAGCGGTTCCGGGGTGGGATCGTAGGTCTTGGCCGGCGCTTTGCGGCTGACGAAATTGGTGTGGAAAGTCACGCCGAACATCGCCGTATTACCGCGCTCCCACGCCGCGCTGACATCGACCGAATCGGTCACCTTGAACACCGCGCCAAGGTTGATCGGCGAGTCCTGTTTGATCTCGTTGTCCTTCGGTTCGTTTTTGTAATCGTTGCCTTCGTATTCGAGTTTCAGGCTGAGACGATCCCAAGGCGTCTGATAGCTCACGCCACCGAAGAACGACGGCCGGCCACGAAAGTACGAGCCCGAGTTGACGTCACCGGTGCCTTCCAGCGCCGGACGGGTATCGAAGCGATCGCTGACGTAGCCCAACGGGTTGTCCATGTCGCCGCGATTACCGAGGTAACCCCAGGCAATGCCGGCACTGAAATCGAAGTTGTCGTAGCGCTTGTTGGCGACGAAAAACTCACTGGAGAACAAACCGGTACCGCCGACATCTCGGAAGCCCAGGGCCACATCGGGCAGCCAGTGACTCTCCTGCCACAGCCGGACTTTGACGTCGACCGCCTTGTCCTTATAGCTTTGACTACCGCTGAGGGCTTCCGAGCCGTACGGCCGGTTGGTGATCGCGGTGTAGCGAAACGAGCCTTCGAGCCAGTCCAACGGCTGCAACGAAACGCTGTAGCGACTGTACGGATCGGTGCGGTTGGCGTTGACGCTCAGCTCGCCGGCCGGGGCCATGCGCGCCGTCGGCGTCTGCAACAGCCCGGTGCCACCGAAGTCATTCTGGGTAATGCGCGGTTCGGCATGAGCCAGACCGCAGGGCAATAACAACACAGCTGCAAAACGTAACTTCAACGAACCACCTCGGCCAGCTGCGTGGCAATGAATTCGGCCAACTGCTGATTCAGTTCAGGAAGAGGCGGATCAAGATCATCATTTTTCACCGGCACCAGAATCTTGCTGCCGGCCACCGGAAACTGCCCGGACTCACGATTCCAGTGGGCGATGCCGACACGCCGCGAGACGCCGTTGGGCTGAATCAGCCACAGGTAATCGGCTTCGGCATCGTCCAGAATCGAACAGCCTTGCAGGTACTCGCGGGCCTCCTGCAGCGGCTGATACGGCAAGTGACACGGCTCGGCGACCGCGCCGAGCACTTGCACTTCATCGACGCGCTTCGGATAGACCAGACGATCGCCGTCGTCGAGGCGAATGTTGCGCGCGAAGCCGACTTCCAGCGCTACCGGATCGAGATCGGCGATCTGCCGCCCCGTTACCGGCATCTGCCGCACTTCTTCGGCAATGCGCTGCGCCAGTGCCGCCCGACTCGGCCGGTCGAACAGCATCGACATGCGTTGCAGCACATCCAGATCAAACAACACACCGACCTTGAGTCGTGTCTGCGCCTCAATCAGCGACTGCCGCAGCAAGCCGCCCGCCAGCCAATAGCCCTCGGCATTCGGCACGGCTTCGCTGATCACATCGAGCAAGCGCCCGCCCGCTGGCAACGCGACCGGCCCAGGATTGGCGACATCGCCCGACACCGTGACGGCCGCCTGACTCACACTCGCGACCAGCATCAGGCCCGCCGATAACATTTTCAGGCGCATCACGGCAGGTGCCTGCGATCTGGGGTCAGTTGCACAACCTTGACGCGCAACTGCGACGTCAGCTGCTGCTCGCTCTGCAAAATGAACCCGTCGCGCGGGTCGACCCAGTAACGATTGGTCGCGCTCAGGCCAATGGCCGGGGCGTCAATGTGTTCATCGACACGCAGCACCGTGTATTCCTTGTCGAGAATCTTCAGGGTCTGTTCCGAGCGACGGGAGAAACGGCTGTTGACGATCACCCCGACTTCCTGGCCCTTGTACAGGTCGATCCAGCGCCGCGCGGTGAACCCGTCGGCAACGTGATGCAGGCCCTGTTTGAACGGCGAGTCGTCGGCCAACCGCGTGCCATCGAGATCGCCTTCCAGACCCAGGCCAATGGAGCGCACGGCAAGGCCATTGCGCAGCAGCAGAACCTGTTTGCCCGAGGCGACCCAGAACTGCAGGTCTTCACGCTCGCGCACCAGCGCCAGCACCCCGGAGCCGGAAGGCGTGGTCAGTTTCATTTGCGGATAGTTGACCCCCGCCACTTCGGCCGCCGACACATCGACCTCATCCGGGCCGACGACTGCGGCCTTGAGGTTATTTAACGAAGCGCTCATCAGCGGGTTACAGCCGCACAGCAACGAGGCCGCCATCAGGCACAGACCAACTTTCAAAATGTTCAAAGTCGGACCTTATTTGGCGTTGTTGTTGCTGTATTCGCTCCAGTTCTTCGCAGCGGAAGCGCCGGTGCCGACAATCGATGCCGACGGCACCAACTGGCTGATCAGACGGTTCCAGCGAGTCACGTTGGCAGGCCCGACATACACCACGTCCTGCGGGCGAACTTCGAAGTGCGAAGCGAGGGCCATGGCGGTCGGTGATTCGGCTTCCAGCTGGTAGATCTTGGCCGGTTCGACATCGAGGTTTTCCACGCCCCGAATGACATAGACCGCGTTGCCATTGGAGGTGGTCTGGGCCAGGCCGCCAACCGAACCGAGCACGTCGGTGAGGTTCATCGTCGCGGTCTTGAAACTCAGCGCACGCGGCTGGTTGACCTCGCCCATCACGTAGATGCGCTTGTTGTCGTTGTACGGCAGATACAGCTGATCGCCACCCTTGAGGTAAACGTTCTGCAACTCGGAATCCGCCTGATTGAGCGAGTCGAGATTGAGCGGATAAGTACGCCCCTTGCGCGTCAGCAACAGCCCGGACAGATCGGCGTTGTTGGTGTCGATGCCGGCCGAGCCGAGGGCTTCGACCACGCTCAGCGGATTGGTGGAAATCGCTTGCGGCCCGGCCTTGGCCACCGCGCCGGTGACCACGACCTTCTGGCTGGCGAAACGCAACACCGCGACATCCACCTGCGGCTCGGCGATAAACGCCGACAGCCGCTGTTCAATGTCCGAGCGCAGTTGCTGGATGGTCCGGCCGGCGGCCTGGACTTCCTTGATGAACGGGTAATAGAGCGTGCCATCGGAGCGCACCAGACGGCCGTTGGCATCGATCTGTTGTTGCGCGCCGGACGGTGCCGTCAGTTCGGGGTGATCCCACACGGTGATGTACAGAACATCGTTGTTGCCGATGCGGTATTCAGCCGGCGTCGCCAGCAGCTCCGGCGGCAGCGACTCACGCTTTTGCGTGGCGCGATTCATGGCAATCAGCTTGGGCGTGATCGGAATCAGCTCGACCCGGCTGCTTTCGCTGGCACCCTGGCGGGTGATGTCACTGGTGCTGAGGTATTGACCGGGGGAAAACATGCAACCTTGCAAAGCGAGACTTGCCAACATTAAAAGATAAACACTACGAGTCATAATGGCACTACGCTATTCAAGGGCGAATCCAAAAACAAAGTCACCCGACTTGCGTCGGGCGACCCTGTACTGCACTAACAGAACTTCCTGTTAGTTATGCGTGCCGGTTGTACCGGTGGTACCCGTCGTACCGGTGGTACCGCCGTTGGCACTGCCACCGCTGTTAGACGCCGCTACAGCACTGGCAACCATTGCAGTACTGGCTGCGGGCGCTTGAGAAGCCGCCACGTTGCCACCTACATTGGTTACCGCTGTCAACGGTGCTTCAGCGGCGGCAGCCCAGTTGCTCAACATCGTCAACAGGGCAACTGCCATCACTTTTTTCATATCAACTCCTTTCTAACATTCGACCTGTTATAAAACTGGCCTGAGTTAGCGGTGGTGAGTTCAAGTCCGCAAAAAGCGCGAACATGATCCGTCGTTCTTTCACAGTCTTACCCAACTGATAAAAGTCGAACGGCAGGTTTATATCTACGGACTTGCAAAAGGCATTGCCAGTGTAATTTCCCGACGTTATCTAACAACCTGACTGAAAATAACATTGGACTAAATGGCCATCATCGCGAGTAGCCTTGGGGATGGTTCGATTGCCAGCGCCAAGTATCAGTGACCATGTCCTGCAAGTTGCGCGTAGCTTTCCAGCCCAGCTCTTTTGCCGCCTTGGAGGCGTCGGCCCAACTCTCGGCGATATCCCCGGAGCGGCGCGGCATCATCCGGTACGGCACCGGTTGCCCGCAGGCCTGCTCGAACGCGTGGAGCACTTGCAGCACGCTGTAACCATCGCCGGTGCCGAGGTTCCAGGTATGAATGCCGGTGCGCCCGGAGATCGACTGCAACGCCTTCAAATGCCCGTCGGCCAGATCGACGACGTGGATGTAATCGCGCACGCCAGTGCCATCGACCGTCGGGTAATCGTTGCCGAAGATCGACAACTCTTGCAGGCTGCCGACCGCCACCTGACTGATGTACGGCACCAGATTATTCGGGATGCCGTTGGGGTCTTCGCCCATGTTCCCGCTGGCGTGGGCGCCGATCGGGTTGAAGTAGCGCAGCAAGGCGATGCTCCAGCGCGGCTCGGCCAGGCTCAAGTCACGCAGGACATTCTCGACGATCAGCTTGGACTGGCCGTAGGGATTGGTCGGATTGCCGGTGGGAAAGTCCTCGCGGATCGGCATCTGCTCGGGCTCGCCATACACCGTGGCCGACGAGCTGAACACCAGCCGGAACACCCCCGCCGCCGCCATCGCCTGACACAGATTGATGCTGCCACTGACGTTGGTCTCGTAGTACTCGAGCGGTTTGCGCACGCTCTCGCCGACCGCTTTCAGGCCGGCAAAATGCAGCACCGCTTCGATGTTGTGCTCGCGGAAAATCCGGTCAAGCAATGCCCGGTCACAGACATCGCCGCGGATCATCCAGGCACTCTTGCCGCAAATGCCCTCAACGGCGTGCAACGCGGCTTCGCTGCTGTTACAAAGGTTATCCAGTACGACAACTTCATAACCTGCTTCAAGTAGAGCAAGTGTGGTGTGCGAGCCGATATAGCCGGCGCCACCCGTTACCAGAATCTTCATAGTGCTATCCGTCTTTGGATGAGTGACAAGTAGCGTGTCAAGCCTGTTTCATTGAAGATGTGTCACAACTCACACAAACAGGCGACAACAACCGAAAACAAAACTAGTTCAATGACTGGCAATAAATATTTTTGCAGGTCACACTGTATTGCCCGCTACTTATTAGCACTCCCTGTGCGCTCTTCACTATCAACCGATACCGACTAAAAATAACCAATAAAGCATTCGCCGACATCTCATAACATTGTCATGTTTTACCGGCCCAACTAATTGCCATTAACAACCTGACTCAGGTATTAAAGTAGGCCTTCAATCAATATTGAAACTTGCAGCCATTGTTTATGGCCCGCATCCGTCGCCTGTGTTCCATGACTGTCCAGGATACTTTTATGATTCGTAAATGTTTGTTCCCCGCTGCCGGCTATGGCACGCGTTTCTTGCCGGCCACCAAAGCCATGCCGAAAGAGATGCTGCCGATCGTCAACAAGCCGTTGATCGAGTACGCCGTTGAAGAAGCGCGGGACGCCGGCCTGCAACACATGGCCATCGTCACCGGTCGCGGCAAGCGTGCGCTGGAAGACCATTTCGACATCAGCTACGAACTCGAACACCAGATTCGCGGCACCGAGAAAGAGAAATTCCTCGCCGGTACCCGCGAACTGATCGACACCTGCACCTTCTCCTACACCCGGCAGGTGGAAATGAAAGGTCTGGGCCACGCGATTCTCAGCGGTCGTCCGCTGATCGGCGATGAGCCGTTTGCCGTGGTGCTGGCCGATGACCTGTGCCTGAACCTCGAAGGTGACGGCGTGCTCGCCCAGATGATTGAGCTGTACAAGAAATTCCGCTGCTCGATCGTCGCCATCCAGGAAGTCCCGGCCGACCAGACCCACAAGTACGGGGTGATCGCCGGCGAGCTGATGTCCGACGGCATCTACCGCGTCAACAACATGGTGGAAAAACCGGCCCCGCAAGACGCGCCGTCGAACCTGGCAATCATCGGCCGCTACATCCTCACCCCGGACATTTTCGACCTGATCGCCGACACCCAACCGGGCAAGGGCGGCGAAATCCAGATCACCGACGCGCTGATGAAACAGGCGCAGAACGGTTGCGTGCTGGCCTACCAATTCAAAGGCCTGCGCTTTGACTGCGGTGACGCCGAGGGTTACTTGCAGGCGACCAATTTCTGCTACGAAAACGTCTATCTCAAGGGCCGCTGAGACGGCTCCCTTCACCCAACGAGGCCACCATGAACATTGCACAACATTCCGTAGAGATTGAACGCGAGGTGGGTAACCTCGGGGTGATGAGCTGGCTGTCGCGCCATCAACCGTTGCCCAGCGCCAACGAGTCCTGGCTGGGCACGATTCTGCTGGTGGAGCGGATTGGCGTATTTCCGGCGTCCGGTGATATCCGCCGGCCGCTACGCGATCCCTATCCGCTGCTCGCACATTTGAAAAAGCTGTATGGCGAGCAGGCGCTGGAAATGGATGACCGTGATGGTCTGAAGGTGATCTTCGGTGACTGGCGTTTTCGCGTGCGGATTTGCTGCAACGACCCGGCGATCATCATCAACGTTGAGACTCGGTGCGATACGCGCTTGATGCCGCAGAAACTCTCGGAGCTGCTGGGCCAGATAGAACAATTCGAATAAACACACTCCCCTGTAGGAGCTGCCGAAGGCTGCGATCTTTTGATCTTGTTTTTAACAGCAACATCAAAAGATCGCAGCCTTCGGCAGCTCCTACAGGGGTTTTGTGGTTATTTCGGGAGGGTGTCGCAACGATCCTTGGCGCCCATGATCCAGCCATAAAAGTAATCGGCAATCACCTTCCCGCCCGTGGCCGGCACCGGATGAATCTTGTCCGGGCCGATCATCGCTGCCGCGTAGCGTTTGACGTCGGGGCCGAACGCGCATTGCAGATTGGCGTAGCCCAGGCGCTGCTCTCGCGCCCACGGCTCAAGCACCTGCGCATACGCTGACATCGGATAAGCGCTGGAGCGTGTGGTGTCCTGACGCATGATCAGGTTGATGCTCGCCTGCGGTTGAATCTCGCGCAGCATGCCCACCAGCCCCTGAACGTTTTGCAGATACTGCGCAGGCTTCACGCCGAAGCCTTGGTCATTGCCACCGAGCATGATCAGGTAAACATCAGCGGGGATCTTCGACACGGCAGCTTTCCACTGCACCTGCCATTGCGGGTCCTGGTGATAGAAGTCCGCAGAGGCCGCACCGGAGGCCGCCAGTTTCGAAACCCGCACGCCGTTCTGATCGTTGCTCATCCACAAGCCGAACAACGTCGGCGCGCCCTTCACCACTTCCAGTTTGAAGGACCAGTCTTTCGCTGCCGAGAGACCTGTCAGCGCGACTTCCTGAACGCCCGAACCTTCAAGCTTCAACGGCTGCCAGTCTTGCGAGGGCGTCCAGCGGTAGCGGATCTCGCTGGATTCGCCGTTACCCAGATAAAGCAGTTTCGCCTGAATGACCGCCGTATCGATGCGCGGCGAAGGATTGGCATCCACCTGCAACCACGCACCGGGCCGGCCCGTCACTGTGCGGCTGTCCGGGCTTGCTTGCCCCAACTCTGAAACCTTCCAGTCGCCGCCGAAATACTTGTCACTGCTGCGGGTGTATTTGAAATGCGTGCCGCCCAGCGCCGCACCGTGGTTGAAACCGACGTAACCGGGCCCGGCAAAACCCACCTCCCCGGCCACGCGCTGCACCAGTTTGTTCAAGTAGAAATCCTGCCCGGCGCTGTAGCTGTCGCCGATCACCGAGACCGACAACACCTTGCCGGCCTTGCCTTCACGCCACTGTGCGAAACGCTCGCGCGCATCGCCCACCTGAACCACCGACGCTGCCACGGGTTGCGCTTCATCTACTGCCAACATGCAAAATTTCCTTCAGTCTGGAATGGCCCCTTCGCGAGCAAGCTCGCTCCCACATTGGATCTCTGCAAGTCACACCATCCCTGTGGGAGCGAGCTTGCTCGCGAAGCTTTTAGCTGTTTTGCGTCTGCACCACCGGAACGATGGGCGCCGCCGGTTTCTTCTTCGCCGCACGCTCCCCAAGGAACAGTACAGAAGTGAAATTGAACCGACTGAAAACCATCGACAACAGCACCGGCCCGAGCAAACCAAAGGTCAAACCACCGAGCACCAGCAAGCTCTCATCCTTCACCCCCAACCGCCCCAGCACCAACCGCGACGTCGCCGCGAACAGCACATGAAACAGGAAGATCGCATAGGAATAACCACCGAGCCAGGTCAGCGCCTTAGAGCGCATATCACTCGACAGCAGCGCAATACAGGACACGCAACCCACGGTCAGACCAATCAGGCTGCGGCGATCAACAATCGCCTCACGATCAATCGCCGCCACATACAACAACGTCAGCGAGATCAACACAAACACCAACGGCCCGATCACCTTGAAGCGTTGCTTCAGCGCATCGACGTTCTCCTGGCCAATCATCCCCGCGACAAAAAACGGCAGCAGATAAATCGCCCCGTTGATCCCGAACGCATCGAACTTGAACGGCGGCAGCAGAAACAACACTGCCGCAAACCCAAACAGCCCATACAAACGCGTCGCCGAACGTAACATCCCGCGCCACTCCAGCAGCCCGACGAACATGAAAATGATGAACACCGCCTGCAGGAACCAGAAGTGGTTGATCGGCACCCAGAACGACAACAGCGCGTCGATCACCCCGACATCCTTGTTCACCCCCGGCCCGACCGCTTGCAACACCGAGAACGGCACACCGACGCAAAACAGCGGCACGATCAAGCGGCGCACCTTGCCGCTGAAAAACGCGGAAAAGTCATTGCCACGAATCTTGTAGATCGAATAGATGTACCCGGAGATGAAGGTGAACAACGGCATGCGCACGTACACCATCGAATCGGCGAGCACCCGGAACGGCGAGCCGATATCGATCTTCAACCCGCCGCCCAGCGGGCCGATGACGTGATAGAGCACCAGCAACAGGCACGCCAGGCCACGCAGGGTTTCAATCTCCAGGGACTTTTTCTTGCTCGACATAAAGCACCTGCCTCAATTCAGAATTCTTGATTCAACCTGCACCGGTTTGTTCGCTCGCAGCATCAAGCCCAGACCCACGAACAACACCGGCACCACCATCGAGAAGTGCCGGGCGAAGGAGCCGAAGTCCGGCTCGAACAGGCCTTGCACCAGCAGAAACGCCAGCGGAATCGCGATCAGTTCCTTGGGTTTGGTCTGGATCGGCGCGCCTTTGTAATCGGTCGAGGTGATGACTTTGAACAGCAGCAACGCGGTCATGATCATCAACGCGACGAAGATCACCTGCCCCGGCCCCGACAGCAGAATCAGCTCCACCGGGAACGACAGGCGGAAGAAGATGATCATCGAGTCCAGCGCCTGCGAAACGAAGTCGCTGCCGCTGAGCCACGACACGATCAACGATTTCGAGCCCTCCTCGCCCGCCGTGCGCAACTCGTTGTTACTGGCACGGATCGACGACACCGGAAAGCCCAGGGCGAGCTGGATCGACATCGCCACCGCCAGATAAAACAGGAACAGCATCAGAAAGAACGTCGTGCGCGAGACGTACTTTTTCATCACACAGACGCCGACCCACGACAGCGAAAACAGAATCCAGTAAGGCCGGATCAGCACTCCGTAGATCACCGCCGAGAGAAAAAACCCGCCGCGATATTTGCGCGTCAGCGAGCTGAGCAGAATGCTCAACACCGCCACCGACACGATGATTTCCTTGGTCAGGTTCTCCAGGAAAAACGAGCGCACAATCCCCCACAGGCACAGGGTGCCGAAGATCGCCAACGGCATGCGCCGGAACACCACCACCGGAATCGCCGTGAGGAAAAAATTGCAGAACATGCCGTAGGCCCAGGCATTGGTCAGGTTGATCCCGGTGGGCCGCAGCAGGAACGCCGAGCACTCGTAGGACGAGCGATCCGGCGAGAACGGGTTCCAGAAATTGCAGTTGTCGGCGCGGGCGTAGGACGACCACAACGTCATCGCATCCGGCCCCGGATCACGGGGAATCAGCAGCGGCATGGCCACCGACAGAAACAGCCCGGTGAAGAGGATCAGGAACGAGACATACGAATCGAGTCGCTTGCCGCGAAACTCGATGCACGGCAGTTTCAGGCCCATGACAACGCAGCCTTTTTCCCGGCCGTTGCGCGGGTCAGTACGGCAATCACCAGCAGTTGCACGATGATCGCGAAGACATTGCCCCAAGCGGCGCCGTAAATCGAATAGTGCTTGATCAACACATAGCTGACCGGCACCGAAACCAGCAGACAGATCGCCGCACTGGCGAGCGATACACGACTGTTTTTCGAGGCAATCAAACCGCCCCAGACGATGTCGCCAATCGCGCGCAACGCGAAGGAGAAAATCAGTACGCCGAGGATCGCATTGTCCGGGCGCGGCACGCTGGTGGCGACGTAATCGAGCACCACGTTGAAAAACACATAGATCGCCACCGCCACCGCCGCCGACACCACCAGCGAGCGCATGACCCACTTGTTGACAAACAACTGCTTGACCGTGAACGCCTGCTGATCAGCCTGAAAACGCTTGGCCAACAGCGGAATCCCGACCACCGCCACTACCGCATACGACAGCGCCTGCAAGGTGTTGGCCGCTGACCACGCGTACACGTATTGACCCAGTTTGGCGTACGGTTCGAGGTCGGCGATCAGAAACCGCTCGGCGTACTGACTCAACGCGATCAACCCGGTGCCGAGGTAAAACGGTAACCCCGCTTTCCACACAGTAGCAGTGGCCAGTGTCCCGGCTTCCCGGCCGTGATGAACGTTCACCACGATCAGGTAACCGGCGATGATCACCAGCACGTTGGCGGCGACCCACAACCACAACACACTGGCGATTCCCGACACCCATCCGAGCATCATCCCGCCCACGGCCAACACCGCCCACAGGCCGGTCTTGATGAAAAACAGCAGCGCGCCCGCCGTGGCTTTCTGCGCGGAAAACACGAACGAGTTGATCTCGAACGACAGATGCTCAGTGAGCAACACCAGCGTCACACAAAGGATCAGCGCGGCGCTCGCTTCGACTTGCTGGAACAGCGAATAAATCAGCACCGTCACCACCGACAAGACCACGCCAACGGCGAGGTACAGCAGCAGCACCTTGTCGACCACGCGGCGCGAACTGCCGCCGACACTGATCAAGCGATTGATCTCGGAACTGAACCCGACACTGTAGAACTTCGACGCGATCAACGACGCCGCGACCACCACGCCGTAAAAACCCAGCGCCTCATAACCGAGGTAATGGGTGATCGCCAACACCAGCAAAAACTTCGCGCCCAAGGCTCCGCCGCGAAGCAGTAGCCGAAATATCATCGAACGACACCCTTGATGATCTCGTCCATGGCCACGGTTTTTGCCTCGATTTCACGGCAGGTGTCGGTGAGGCGCTTGCCGAAATTCGACAACGCATTCGGCGCGTAAACCGTGTCGATGATGGTGTCGACATTGATGTCGCCACCGTTGATCACCCAGTCTTCCACGCCCATGTCCTGATAGGCGCCGAAGCCTTTGCGTTCGTAGCTGATGTGGTACGCCGGCACGCCGGAAAGCAGCGATTCGATAGCGCCGTGCAGGCGTACGGAAATCACCAGGTCCGGCTGATACTTGGCAATCGTCGCCTTCAACGACAGCAGATCTTCGGTAATGCCCAGCTCGCGATAGAACGCACCGTCATCGTTGCCACGCACCGCGCTCTGTACGGCGCAAACCACTTTGCTTTTGTTCTTCAGGCGCTGCAGCAGCAATTTCAGATTGGCCACGTAAGCGACTTTCTTTTCCTTGCTCCACTCCGGCGGCTTGCGCAGCACCACGCAGACTGTGGCCGGCGACGATGCGCAGCGGGTGAATTTGGCTTGCTGAAGGATTTTGCTCGCCAGCGATTGCACGGCCAGATCCGGCGCGCGGTAGACATTGGCGCAGGCATCGAAAATGGCCGAAGAGCGGTTGTCACGGACGAATACCGCGTCGGCGCTGGCGTAATGCTCGACGATCTTGCTGCTTTCGCCATGGAACGGGCCGATGCTTTGCGGCAGGTACACCGACGGCACTTTGCTGAGGATCGCGGTTTCCAGTTGCTTGGCGTGGCCGAGTTTCAGCTTGATATGTTCGAAAGCACTTTTCGAGCGCATGTAGCCGCCGCCGACGCCGACGATCAGATCGGTTTTCTTCAACAGATCCGCCAGCCCGGCGTAGGACTGATTGAGAAACACCGCTTGCTTGACCCGGCCCAGACCCTTGGCCGCCATCACCGGCGCGTCGAAACGCGGGTGCGGCAAGTAGCTGAAAGAATCCGGATCGGAAGCTACCACGCTAATCGCCGTGTCTTCGCCAAAGTTGCGCTGCACCAGGGCAATGGCCAGATCGACGAGCAAGCCGTCACCGGAGTTGGACGCACTGTAGCCATGCAAAATCGTTACGTTCATATGCTTGAGTTCTACTTAAAAAGTGGGAGCGCGATACAGGTCGTAGGTCTGGCGAATCATCAACGCGGCGCTGAAACGCTCGCGGACAATGCTCCGGCCTTCGTTGCCGAGGTCGAGCAAGCGTGGTTTCTGGATAATCGTCAGCACGTCGGCCAATGCCTGGTGATCGCCGGACGGAAAGACATAACCGGAGACTTCATTGGTGACCAGTTCCGGCAGCGAAGTGCAGTTGCTGGCGATTACCGGCAAACCCATAGCCATGCCTTCCAGCGGCACCATGGCGAAACCTTCCCAACGACTCGGCACGATCAGCGCATCGGCTTTCTGATACAGCGCCTGCACTTCGCTCGGCGTGACCCATGGCAGGTATTCAACAGAGTCCATCGGCGGGCACTCCACCGCGTCCTCGTTCACCGCGCTGCCGACCACGGTCAGCTTCAAGTCTTTGCGCTGCACGTTGGCGAAGGCCTTGAGCAACACGTCGAAGCCTTTCTGGTAATCGAGGCGACCGACGAAGAGCAGATGAATCGGCTCGGGACTGGCCGCTTTCGGCGCTTCATCCTTGTGGTGAATGCCGTTGTAGATCAGCTTCATGCGCTTGCGCTCGATACCGAAGCGCGCGGCTTTGTCGAGTTCGTACTGGCTCACGCAGATGATCACGTCGGTGACTTTCTGCAGCACCCGCTCGATCCATGCATAGGCTTTCTGCTTGGTCGGCGAGCTTTCCATCAGGAACGAAAATGCGTGCGGGCAGTAGACGATTTTCGGCTTGCGCCACGGTCGCAACAGCACACATACGCATCGGCCGATCACGCCGGAAAAGGTGCTGTGCAAATGCACCACGTCGGGTTTTTCCTTGAGCATCACCTGGGTCAAACGCCAGGCGAAACGCAGCAACGACGGCACATTGCGTCCAGTGCGGGGAAAGGTGCGGATCTGCTGCGCGCCGATACCGTGCAACTCTTTGGCCTGATCATCCGGCACCACGTACACCAGCTCGTAGTTCGCCGCATCGCCTTCAGGCGAAGCCGAAATCGTCCGGATCACCGTCGCGACGCCACCTTTGATCGTCTCTGCCACGTGCAGTATTTTCTTCACAAATCACCCACTTCAAACAGGAAAAAACAGTCGCTGACAGTCAGGATTTGTCGGACGCGTATTCGTAGTTGTAATAGCCGTAGCCGCCATTGCCGTAGTAACTGGCCGCGCGCTTCTCGACGCCGTTGAACACCGCGCCTTTGAGTTCGATGCCGTTTTGCGCGAAGCGGCGAATGGTCAGTTCGATTTCCTTGGCCGGGTTCACTCCGAAGCGCGTGACGATCAGACTGATCCCGGCTTCACGGCCAACGATGGCCGCATCAGTCACCGCCAGCAGCGGCGGCGTATCGATGATCACCAGGTCGTAGCGTTCGCTCAGTTCCGCCAGCAGCTCGCGGAAGTTGGCGTGCATCAACAGCTCGGAGGGATTGGGCGGTACCTGGCCGCGACTGATGAAGTGCAGGTTGTCGATTTCGACCTTGTTGATTGCCTGATCGATGCTGCAGCGCTTGACCAGCAGGTCGGACAAGCCGTTGGTGATCGGCGTGTTGAGGGTTTTGTGCAGGTGACCTTTGCGCATGTCGGCATCGATCAGCACCACGCGCTGACCGCTCAACGCCATGACCGCGGCGAGGTTGGACGAGACGAAGGTCTTGCCGACCTGTGGGCTCGGCCCGGAAATCATGATGCGGTTGTTGGTCGAATCGAGCCCGGCGAAGTGCAGGCAAGTGCGCAGGCTGCGGATCGATTCGATCGACAGATCCGTCGGATTGCGCAGGGCCAACAAGTACGCAGGCTTGTCGACGCCGTCGCGGGCGCGGCCTTTTTTGTTGTCTTCTTCATCCTGCAAGGCGCTGTACGGAATCGACGCGTACACCGGCAAACCGAGTTGCTCGATGGCTTCCGGGCCTTCCAGACCACGGCTCAGGGATTTGCGCAGCAGCACCAGCGCCACGCCGACAAAAGCACCGAGGAAGGTGGCGATGATAACGATCAGGGCTTTTTTCGGTTTGACCGGACTGGTCAGGTCGACATCCGCTGCGTCGACCAGACGCACGTTACCCACGGCACCGGCGCGGACGATGTCCAGCTCTTGGGATTTGTTCAGCAACTGCGTGTAGATCTGCGAGGCCACTTCGACATCGCGGGTCAGGTTGAGCAGCTCTTGTTGCGTGGCAGGCAGATCGCCAACCTTGCCTTCCAGCGACTTCTGTTGCTGGGTCAGTTCGCCGATCTGGCTCATCAACGCGCGATAGGCCGGGTGCTGTTTGGTGAACTTGCGATCCATCTCCGCCTGCTGCATTTTCAGCTCGGAGATCCGCGTTTCCAGCGCTACCGACTGACCGAGCACCGACTGGGTTTCCAGCGAGATGTTCACGGTCTTGCCGCGGGTCTGATAGGCGTTCAGCGCATCGCTGGCCTTGGCCAGATCACGCTTGACCTGCGGCAACTGACTTTGCAGGAAAGCCAGACTCTGCGCTGCTTCGGCCGAGGTGCGGCGTACGTTCTGATCGACGTACAGCGCGGCGATCTTGTTGAGAATCTTCACTGCTTCAGCGGCGTCGCTGCTGGCCAGCGCCAGTTTGATAATCCCCGATTCCTTGCCCTGCTCGGAGATATCCAGCGCGTCCTGATAACCCTGAATGGTCACGATTCGCGGGTAACGCACCACTTCGAAACGCGTACCGGGATTGGCCAACAACTGGGTGATCTGCCCTTCTACACCGTCCTGCGCAAAAGCTTCGCTGGCGACGCCTTCGACCAGCAGGTTGTCGTTGTCATCGAGCAACTGGAAGCGCTTCTGTTCGCCAGCGATCAGGGTGAGTTTCTTGCCCAACAGCTCTTTAGGCAGATTGAGCCGGGCAAACTCCAGGCGCTCACCGCCCCAGGCATAACTGTTCAAACCGAAACGCGGCGCAGCAACGCTGGTTTCGGTCTCGCCGCGATAACGCCGGGCGAGAAAGCCGCCAATCATCGGGAAGGTGTTGGGGGTGACATCGATGTCCAGCCGCAGGTCGTCGACGGTTTTACCGATCACCGCGCGGGATTTGATGATGCCGATTTCGGTCACCGACGGCGATTGCCCACCGAGCATGCTGTTGAGGTCGGAAAACCCGAGCATGTCGTTCTTTTTCGGCTCGACCTGCACCAGCGCATTGGCCAGGTACACGGGCGTGGCCAAAACCGCATAGGCCACGCCCGTCACCATAAAGGCCCCGGTCAGTGCGCCGATCAACCATTTCTGATCGATCAGGCTGCCAAATATGCCGAGCAGATCAATACTGTCTTGATCGTTGTCACGGGTGCCGATTACTGACGGTAACTGCATAAGTCTGTTCTTACCATTCACTGATCTGAAGAATATTCATCAATGCCCGAGGCGCTGCGCCCATGAACTAACAGCATCTTCAATCAATGCATGGGCATGAATAAAAGCGGCCTTGCCTTGACGATACGGGTCCTGTATTTCGCGCTCGCTCTGCCACTTGCCGAGCAGAAACACTTTGCCTCTGGCGTGAGAGGCAATCTTCAGTACTTGATTAACATGCTGTTTTTCCATGACCAGAATCAGGTCTGAGTCATTGACGATGTCCGCGGTCAGTTGCCGTGCCTTGAACGTTTCGGCGCGGTGCCCATGCTCTTCGAGAACCTGCCGGGCCGAAGCCTCGACGCCTTCTCCGACGCGGGCAGCAAGGCCTGCGGAGGTCACCGTGATGGCCGATGTCCCCAGCGCGTTACGCAACAACAATTCTGCCGTCGGACTTCGGCATATATTGCCCACGCAGACAACAAGGATCTTTCTGAACAAGGTTTACTTTCCTGTGTAATGTCAAACGGCCAACATCCCGAGCGCATTTGAATGAACCCTCAAGATCTTCCTGCACTCAGAAATAGATTCGCCCTGTTAGTACCGAAGCATTAAGTACCACAGCGTTTAAAAGCCCCCCAACCACTATTAACGGACTAAAAATAACTGTGATTTTCGAGTGATTGTTTTCCGACAAAAACTAACATTCGCGCACTAAGTGCCATCACCTCACTCGAAAATTGAGAAACGAGATCATTTATTCGCAGTTGTCACTTCTCTTCGGGAGAGCAGACATGAAAACAACACATCTCAAAAGACTCGGCGCGTTGGCGTTGATGGTGGCAGGGGCTACGACTCAGGTTCACGCCAGCGACCTGTTTCCCAACCTTCCAGCCAAGAACATCGGCGTGCAGGTGAAGATCCAGAACTTCACGGCCGCCGACGCCGCGCAGATCAAGTCGGCAGGCTTCGGTTTTGTCCGCTTCGGTGTGTGGAGCGACAGCCTGACAGCCAAGGCTTATCAGAAACAGGTCAGCGATGCCTTCGCCGCAGCCCAGTCTGCGGGCCTGCCGGTGTTGCTGACGGTCCGCGCGATCAAGGCGTTGCCCGCCACCTCGAGCGCCGAGCTGAGCACTGCCGGTGAAGGCTTCGCCAAAGCCGTGACGGGGCTGCAACAGTCGTACAGCGCGCAACTGGTGGCGATCGAGCTATGGAATGAGCCGGACCTGGAAACCTACTGGCCGACGCGCAATTTCGACACCACGTTTGTGCCGTTCATGAGCGGCGTGTGCAAGGCGCTGCAGGAGCAGCCTCCATCGACACCCGTGATCGGTTACGGCTTCGCTCGCCCGCCTAGCGCAGGCTCGGCTGCAACCGTGGCGCTGAACCGCATCGTCAGCGAATACCCCAAATGCCTGAGCGCCGTGTCCTACCACCCCTACGGCATGACCGCCACGCAGATCAGCAATGCGCAAAACTTTATTCAGCAAAACTTCCATCTGCCGGGAGTCATCAGTGAATGGGGCATCTCGGCGCTCGCCTCCAATGGTGGGCCTGAAGGACAAGCGAGCAAGATCAACACGTTTATTGGCGATGTTAAAAAGCTCAATATTCCGCTGACGTCCATTTATGAATGGAAGAACAGTGATTCGGGCAGTAACGACCGCGAGAAGAACTTCGGCCTGCTGACCTCTGACGGGCAGCCGAAACCGGCGCGTATGTCCGTCGAAGCCCTGTTGAACGCCCAGTAGCGCATGCACAACCGGCCTGTTCGCAGGTCGGTTGCTTTGAACCTGTTGGCTGTTTTGGCATCGTATTCATCGATACCGCGTCCCGCCTTTCAAACAATCGTTTTCAGGTTGTTGCCGCGGGGGCCATCGATACACGTACCCGCCCTTGAGTGGCTGTCAGCGCTCGGGTAATGTCATCAGACCCATAGGACAGAGCACGCCCATGACTTCCAAGCTGGAACAACTCAAACAATTCACCACCGTTGTTGCCGACACCGGCGACTTCGAAGCGATCGCCCGAGTCAAACCGGTCGACGCCACCACCAATCCGTCCCTGCTGCTCAAAGCGGCAGCCATTCCGGCCTACGCCGAGCTGCTGAATGCTTGCGTCAGCGACTGCAAGGGCGATGTCGGCCTGGCCAGCGACCGTTTCGGCGTCGCGGTCGGCCAGGAAATTCTCAAAGTGATCCCGGGCCGTATCTCCACTGAAGTGGATGCGCGTCTGTCGTTCGACAAGGACGCCGTGCTCAAACGCGCGCATCGCTTGATCGAGCTGTACGACAAGGCCGGCATTGGCCGTGATCGCGTACTGATCAAGATCGCCTCGACCTGGGAAGGCATCCGCGCCGCCGAAGTGCTGGAGAAGGAAGGCATCCAGACCAACCTGACCCTGCTGTTCTCCTTCGCCCAGGCCGCCGCTTGCGCCGACGCTGGGGTGTTCCTGATTTCGCCATTCGTCGGCCGCATCTACGACTGGTACAAGAAGGCCAACGGCAACGACTACACCGGCGCTGATGATCCGGGCGTGCAGTCGGTCACCCGCATCTACAACTACTACAAGTCCAATGACTACAAAACCGTGGTCATGGGCGCGAGCTTCCGCAACCTCAATCAGATCGAGCAACTGGCCGGCTGCGACCGCCTGACCATCAGCCCGGACCTGATCGACAAGCTGGCGGCCGATACCGGCAAGCTGGAGCGCAAACTGGCACCGGGCAACGCCGGTGAAGCCCGTCTGAGCCTCAATGAAGCGCAGTTCCGCTGGTTGTCCAACGAAGACGCGATGGCTACCGAGAAACTGGCCGAGGGCATCCGTCAGTTTGCTCGCGACCAGGAGAAGCTTGAGGCGCTGTTGCAGGCCAAGCTGTGATTTGAGTGGGTGAAATGCAAAAAGGGCGAATCCTGGTGGATTCGCCCTTTTTTGTGGGTGCTGGATAATTCCAGTGTTCTTGCGAGAGCTATCGCGAGCAGGCTCACTCCTACAAGGGATCTGTGGTCTGATCGCGATTGTGTGTCGAATGAAGAACCCTGTAGGAGTGAGCCTGCTCGCGATAGGGCCAGCAGGCTCTACCCACATTTCAGGCCCTCAGTGTCTTTCGAGGGCATTCACCAGGTCATGAAATGCTTCACGATTGGAATCGTTCAGGCCCATGAGGATCTTGTGCGCTTCAAGCACCTTGATCCGCACCACTTCTTCCGACTGATCCTGATCAGGCAGGTCGTCCAGGCACTCGGGGCACGGCACCGGGTGGTTGACGATGTTGAACACCTGCTCGAAACCCATCGATTGCAGCAGACGGGTGATGTCTTCGTGGGTGGTGACGACGGTCGGCAGCAGGCCGACCTTCTGCCGCGACAGGATCGACAGTTTGGCCAACAGGCCCAACGTCGTGCTGTCGATGCTGCGGGTTTCGGTCAAATCGATCACGATCGCGTTGAAATTCAGCGCGGTGAAGATTTTCTCAATAGTCGCATCCAACGCCGAACACAGGGTCAGGCGAACTTCACCGACGAACTTCAGGACGAAGGTGCCGTCCTGCTCGGCGAACTGGATTCTACCGGTACTCATTAAAGATTCCTGCTCAACACCAACAGGGCGATATCATCCGGCATCTCCCCTAGCGTGGCCAATCCAAACACTTGCCGCAGACCATCCAGGCTGCCGCCCGCCGACTTCACCCGTTGAGGCAAAGCGGCTTCTTTTTCTTTGAGCGTAGGTTCTGGCAAAAGATCCAGAATGCCATCCGACATCAGCGTCAGGCTGAACGTCGGCGGCAGCTCAAGCACGTGGTCTTCGTAGGTGGCTTCATTGAAGAGCCCCACCGGCAGACCACGCCCTTCGAGATAACGAACACTGTCAGGCGTGTACAACACAGGCAACGGCAGATGGCCGCCGATGCTATAGCTCAACAAACCGGTCTCCTCGTCGATGACTCCACCGACCATTGTGACGTGTTTACCCAGCTTACAACTGATCAGCCCCCGGTTGATATGACCAAGGACTTCCGAAGGCTTGAATTCCGGCAATGTGCCGTTGCGCTTGGATTCGAACAGCAAGCGCGTGGTCATGAACTTCAGCAGCACGGTGACGAAGGCTGAAGAGGCGCCATGCCCGGATACATCGGCCAGGTAAAACGCGACCCGGCGCTCGTCGACTCGGAAATAGTCGACAAAATCACCCGACAGGTACAGCGACGGGATGATCTGGTGCGCGAACTTGAACTCGTCAATGCTCCACGGGCTTTCCGGGAGCATGTTCATCTGCACCTGGCGACCGGCGTTCTGGTCTTCCTGGAGCAGGTTCAGACTGGCTTCAAGCTCACGGTTGGCCTTTTCCAGCTTCTCGCGGTAGCGCTGGTTTTCCAGCAGCAAGCGCGCACGATCGAGGGCCCGGCGCACAGAGTGCTCGAGCACAGCCAGATCTTCGAGAGGCTTGATCAGGTAATCCGCCGCGCCCAGGCGCAAGGCCTCGACCGCGTCGTTCATTACGCCGGCACCCGACACCACGATCACCGGCGTCTGCGGTGACCTCTCGGTGACCTGACGGATCAGTTCGAGACCGCCCATCTGCGGCATGCGCAGATCGCAGATGACCAACTCGGGCTGTTCTTGCTCGAATACCTGAAGACCCTGTTGGCCGTTGCTGGCCTGCAGGACGCTGAAACCACTGTCTTCCAAATAGGCCGCGAGGCTCGCGCGCACTACCTCGTCATCATCGATTATCAGCAGCGTGGCACTGGTTTTTGGCATGTGGGCAAACGGCGCCAGAATTAGGTTGGCGTAGTTGGCGGGGCATTTGGCCCTGCGCAGACTACTGGATTCGCTTTCTAGCCTCTCTGCTGCACCGCTTTCGAGCATTGGCTGCAAACGCGGTTGCACCAGAGGTGCCCTTCTAAGGCGCAGACGGTACTCCCATCCGCAGAGCGTTTCAAGCATGCGCCGATGGTCGCTTGACGACTTTACTTGTCAAATCACCGAGAGTTATAAGAACAGCTCAAACCGTAACCCAATGGAAGGACGAACCTATGAGTCAAACCAGTCGGGACTACAGCGAAAAGCGCGATTTCATCCGCATGCGGGTCGATGCCGATGTCGTGTTGATTCATGAAGGTGATGAAGTTTCAGGGGTGTGCATCGACCTCTCCAGCAGCGGCATGCAGGTCGAAGCGCCGCGCCAGTTCGCGGTCGGCGACCGTTTGAGCGTACGCATCGACTCCGACCACGCGGCTCTCACTGGCCTTGAGGCCGAGACTGAAGTGGTCTGGATTCGAGCACAGGATGACGGCGGCCAGAAACTCGGTCTGACCATCCTGAAGATGAAATAGCTGCACACAAAAAAGGCGACCCTGAGGTCGCCTTTGTTTTTACCGGTCGAGATTAAAAATCGTCTTCGACCTGGCCATCCTTCACTTTGAACTCGCGGTTCTGCAAGTAAGCGTTGCGGATGAAGGTGTACTTGTCGCCGCTGATCAGCTTCTCGCTCGACAGCAGGCTCGCGCGGGTGTCGACGATGTTCAGGCCGAAGATCGAATTACGCGCCGGCACGTCGTCGATGTAGCGGTACATACCGGTGTAGCTGTCGACGTATTTCGACGGTGCATCACGCAGGGTGCTTGGGCCGAGCAATGGCAGCATTACATACGGACCGCTGCCGACGCCCCAGTAACCGAGGGTCTGGCCAAAATCTTCATCGCTGCGGTTCAGGCCCATTTTGGTCCCGACATCAAAGAAGCCGAGCAGACCGAACGTGGTGTTGAAGATCAGACGTGCAGTGTCGACGCCAGCGGCAGCCGGTTTGGCCTGCAGGATGTTGTTGGCCAGGTTGGTGACGTCACCGACGTTGCGGAACATGTTGTGAATGCCGTCTTCAAGGAACTGCGGTGTAACGAACTCATAGCCCTGCGCCAATGGCTTCAGCGCGTAGGTGTCAACGAAGTCGTTGAACTGGAAGATCGGACGGTTGACGCTTTCCCAAGGGTCTTCTTCCGTTGCCGCCTGAGAGGCAAACGGGGCCAGCAACAGGCCGGCACATACACAAAGCTGAGCGAGCGGATTGCTCCAGCGCATAGAAAAACTCCTTGGAATGGTACTGTCGCGGACCTCTGGGTCCGGGTATTCAGGTCGCTAGTATAAGCGCAAAAGCCCGTTTGGACAGTCTGCGCAATGAAGCAGTCTGTAGGACGCTTCACGCGTCGCCTTCACACCGCTGTCATCCAACTGTCACTGAGACGCCCTAGCCTGATCGTTATTTCAGGGACGTTGCCATGACACACGCCGAAACCTTGCCCGTCGCCGCCCCCAGCCTGACGGCCGTACTGTTCGGACTCAGCGGTTGTCTGGTGGATTTCGGTGCTCGCGCCCGGCAACAGACGATCACCCTGCCCGAGCATGCCGAGCCCACACCCGGCGCACTCGACAGCCTGCACAGCCTGCAGCGCCAGCAGATTCCCTGCGCCTGGCTGGATGAATTGCCCCCGCCCCTCGCGCAAGCGTTGTCGGCCTCGCTGCCGGCGTGGATCACGCCTGCGCAACATTCGGCAACAATCAACCCATGGCCCGCCCCGAACGCCTGTTGGCAAGCATTGATGACGCTGAACGTCGGCAGCCTGGACGGTTGCGTGCTGGTCAGTGGCGAACCGCGCCTGCTGGAAGCTGGACTGAATGCCGGCCTGTGGACCATCGGCCTCGCCTCCTGCGGCTCGCTCTGCGGCCTGGCGCCTCAGGAATGGCAAGCCTTGAGCCAGAAAGAACGCGAACACTTGCGTGGCAAGGCCACCGTGCAGTTATTCGGGCTGGGCGTGCATTCGGTCATCGATCACTTGGGCGAACTCGACACCTGCCTGGCCGACATCAGCCTGCGCCGGCTCAAAGGCGAAAAGCCCTGATCGGGATCATGCAGGTTTGACGGGAGTGGATTAATCTAAAGGTCAGCCATAGACCTTTGGCGCGCGGCTGCGGTCAATGCCAGTGCCTATTGATAAAAGGAAAACACCATGCCCGCCCAAGAACTGCAAGAACAACTGAATGCCCTGCGCGAGCAACTGGAGCAGAATCCGCCGCTGTCGGAAGTCGAACGTGAGGACCTGCGTGCGCTGATGGCGCAGATTGAATCCGAAATTCAACTGGAAAGCGCCACGCAAGACGCCAGCATTGCCGATGGCGTGAATCTGGCGGTTGAACGCTTCGAAGTCGAACACCCGGCCATCGCCGGCACCCTGCGCAACATCGTTAACGCGCTGGGCAGCATGGGGATCTGATTCCCCGCCTTACAAAAAAGCCCTGCCATCACTGGCAGGGCTTTTTCATTTCAACTTTGGCAATGCGTTCCCCTGTAGGAGTGAGCCTGCTCGCGATAGCGGTGAGCCAGTTGACGATGATGTTAACTGACACACCGCTATCGCGAGCAGGCTCACTCCTACAGTTGATCTTTATTGACGTACGAGCCGGTGGTTCGGCAGCTGTACGCTTTCGGTGCTGCGATATGGGTTGATGTCCAATCCACCGCGACGCACGTAGCGCGCAAACACCGTCAGTTTTTCTGGTTTCAGCAGACGCTGCAGATCCAGGAAAATCCGCTCCACACACTGCTCATGGAAGTCCGAGTGCTGGCGGAAGCTGACGATGTATTCCAGCAGACTCGCATGATCCAGCGCCGAACCACGGTATTCCACCACCACACTGCCCCAGTCCGGCTGACTGGTCACCGGGCAATTGGATTTGAGCAGATGGCTATACACCGTCTCCTCGACAATCCGCGAATCATCGCAACGCAGCAATTCCGGGCGCGGATGCTCATAGTTGCTGACACTGATATCCAGATCATCGATGCACACGCCGGGCAGCGCCACGACGCCTTCTGCTTCGACGTCCTTCAAGCTGCGTACCCGCACGCCCACCGGTTTACCGGCGGCGGCCGACAAATCCTTGACCAGCGTCGCCTCCAATGCGGCAACATCGGCAAACGGCGTCTGGTTCAACGAATTCAAATACAGCTTGAACGACTTCGATTCGATGATGTTCGGCGAATCCGCCGGGATGCTGAATTCGCCAATCGCCACCACCGGCTTGCCCGACGGCAGCAGCCACGACAGCTCGAAGCAGTTCCAGAAATCCACACCTTTATACGGCAGGGTTTCGGCGGTCAGGCCCAGTTCGGCCCATTTCGCGGTGCGCGGAATCGGGAACAGCAGGGACGGCGTGTATGTGGCGATGTATTCGCTGGATTTGCCCAGCGGCGAATGTTCGGCTGCGGGATGCATGACGGAAACCTGACTGAAGAATCAGCGGATTCTACCAGTCTTTGCCCGCGCCTTTGAGTGCTTACTGACTGACCGTCAGTTTGCCGACCATGCCCGCCTGATAATGCCCGGGAATATTGCAGGCGAATTCCAGGCTGGTCGCCTTGCTGAAGGTCCAGGTCAGCTCGGCAGTTTTGCCCGGCTCGACCAACACGCTATTGGGGTCATCGTGCTTCATGCCGTGGCCCATCGCTGCGTGATCCATGCCAGCCATGTCGTGGGACATTTCCTTCATACCGGTAGGCGTAAGCATGCCGCTTTGCTGCATCTGCAGCATTTCCTGCTGGTGTTTGGCGTGCATCGCTGCGTCACCGAGATTGAATTCGTGCAACAACTGGCCTTTATTCACCAGCACAAAACGAACGGTCTCACCGGCCTTGATCTGAATCGCCTTGGGGTCGAACGACATGTCGTTCAACACCACTTCAATGCTGCGTGTGGCATTGGCGGCAGGTGCTGGCTGGCCAAAATCGTAGGTGTGAGCTGGCGCGGCCCACACTGGCGAACTCAGCGCCAACAGACAGGCAGCCAACGTCAGGGATTGGCGTAAAAACATGGTCGTTCTCCAACAAGATAAGGTTCAGCCTGTGGGAAACTTTAGCCGGCCGGCGCTGGCATCTACCTGACAGGCAGATTACAACTTTGTCAGGTTGGCGCCTGTCGCCTGCTCTCAAGGTATAAAGCTTTCGTTTCTACACCCCGAACAAAACCGAGTCGCCCATGAAACTGTTGATCGTCGAAGACCAAGCGAAAACCGGCCAATACCTGCGCCAGGGCCTGACCGAGGCCGGGTTCAATACGGAACTGGTGGCCGACGGCAACAGCGGTCAGCAACTGGCACTGAGCGGTGATTATGCGCTGCTGATCCTCGACGTGATGCTGCCGGGCCGCAACGGCTGGCAGATTCTGCAAGCGGTGCGCAGCGCCGGGCTGGATACGCCGGTACTTTTTCTGACGGCCAAAGACGCCGTGGAAGACAGGGTGCATGGCCTGGAACTGGGCGCCGACGACTATCTGGTCAAACCGTTCGCCTTCTCCGAACTGCTGGCGCGGGTGCGCAGCCTGTTGCGTCGCGGCAGCGCTATACCACAGGAAACCAGCCTGCAATTGGCCGATCTGCGTCTTGACCTGATTCGCCGTCGGGTCGAACGCAGTGGCCAACGCATTGATCTCACCGCCAAGGAATTCGCGCTATTGGAAATGCTTCTGCGTCGTCAGGGTGAGGTGCTGCCGAAATCGCTGATCGCCTCACAGGTCTGGGACATGAATTTCGACAGCGACACCAATGTCATCGAAGTGGCGATCCGCCGTTTGCGTCTGAAAATCGACGATGAATTCCCCAACAAACTGATCCACACAGTGCGCGGCATGGGTTACGTGCTCGAAGAGCGTGGCGCCTGATGCGTCGTTTGTCCCTGAGTTCACGCCTGGCCCTGTTGTTTGCCGCCTGCACGGCGGTGGTTTCGCTGTTTGCCGGGGTGTTGTTCAACCGTGCCAGCGAAGCGCACTTCATCGAACTCGACCAGCAACAACTGGACGGCAAGCTGATCGGCCTGCGCCGCGCCTTGCAGGATGTTCAACCCGGCCAACGTGAAGCACGGCTTGCGGATGAGCTGAGTCGTCAGGCCGATCTGTCGCTACGCATCACTGGCGGCGACGGCCAACGCTGGTACGACAGTTCGACGCTAATCCCCAAGGATTTACCGCAACAATCCGGCCTGTCGACAGTTAGCAACGACGGCAGCGACTATCGCGTACTCAACGCCCCGCTCTACCCGGACAAAGCCGATTCACCGCAATTGTCCTTGTTGCTCGACATTACCCATCACCAACACTTCCTGCAACGTATGCAGCACCTGATCTGGCTGACCGTCGGTCTCTCGGCGCTGGCCACTGCCTTGCTCGGCGCCTGGGCGGCCCGCAGCGGCTTGCGCCCGTTGCGGCGCATGAGCGCGGTCGCCCGTGGGATTTCCGCACAATCGCTGAATGCCCGACTGCCGGAAGCGCAAATGCCGCCCGAGCTTGCGGAAATGGCCCACAGCTTCAACGCCATGCTCGCACGCCTCGACGACTCGTTTCAGCGGCTCTCGGCGTTTTCCGCCGACATCGCTCATGAGCTGCGCACGCCATTGTCGAACCTGCTGACCCACACTCAGGTCACCCTCACCCGCCCACGGCCGATCGAGGATTACCGCGAAGCGCTGCACAGTAACCTCGAAGAGCTGCAATGGATGGCGCAACTGGTCAACGACATGTTGTACCTGGCCAAGGCTGATCACGGTTTGCTGATGCCCAAGCGTGAAGCGCTGGAGCTGGCGGATGAAACCGATGTGCTTTTGGAGTTTTTTGCGCCGCTGGCGGAGGACGCCGGGGTCAAGCTGACGCGCGAGGGCCATGCGCGGATCGAAGGTGATCGCAGCATGTTGCGCCGGGCGCTGTCGAATTTGCTGGATAACGCACTGCGGTTTACCCCGGCTGAGGGCTATGTGAGCTTGCGGATCGTTGAGCAACCGAACGCTGTGCGCGTTTCAATAGAAAACAGTGGCGAGGGGATTTCTGCGGAGCTGCTGCCACGCTTGTTCGACCGGTTTTATCGGGCCGATCCGGCGCGGCAGGAAGGCAGCAGTGAGCATGCAGGGTTGGGGCTGGCGATTACTCAGTCGATCGTCCGCGCCCATGGTGGGCAGATTCATTGCGAATCTGAAGCAGGATGGACGCGGTTTGTGATTGAGTTGCCTCGAACCTGATCATTCCCACGCTCTGCGTGGGAATGCAGCCCGGGACGCTCCGCGTCCCTTCCAGAGCCGAACGCGGAGCGTCCGTTGAGGCATTCCCACGCAGAGCGTCACTAGTGTCCGGTAAAAACTGAAGGGGGAGCTTGCTCCCCCTTGCTGTGCCTGCTTCCTGAGCAATAATCA
Source organism: Pseudomonas neuropathica (assembly GCF_015461835.1). Lineage (GTDB taxonomy): Bacteria > Pseudomonadota > Gammaproteobacteria > Pseudomonadales > Pseudomonadaceae > Aquipseudomonas > Aquipseudomonas neuropathica. The sequence goes on from NZ_JACOPX010000018.1 coordinate 147,211, forward strand.
GGTTTTTCAGACTCGATTTTCGCCTATGTTCAGTAG